>DAMCFT010000003.1:0-310092 GCA_032057205.1 Kaistella sp. | reverse complement strand
AAAAAAAAGCTCCCAATAAAGCAAAAAAAAACCGCCTCAGTATTGAGACGGCTTCCTTCTTTTTTATACCCCAAACTGCCGCAGATGGTGGTCGAGGTGTTTTGCAAACATATTGTTCCACTCCTGCCCGGTCAGTTTACCAAAGGAGAACGACTCTTTTCCATCGAAGGCGCTGCGGCCCAGTTGCTGAGTTTTCTGAATATAACCCACGAGCCGTTTTCGCTGCTCGTCAAAATCGGGCGTACCCGTAATGCGAAACTGCGGCGCCGTGGGTGTACTATGCGGGTATGGCTTTTCACCGACTACTTTTTTCTTCACGAAGTTTTTAAGAATCCACTTGGCCAGTCCGCCCACAGGCCGGTGCAATTGGGGCTCGTACACCATTTCATAGGTTACGCAACAGTGCGCCAGCATTTGTGAGGCGTTCATCGTGCCCCATTGGGCTGGAGAATAAGATCGTAGTCGATTGATGCGGTCAATATAGCTTTGCGCTACACTTTTATTAAAGATGTCCTGCATTTTGTAGCTTTTAAGTTTTTCGAGAATGGTTTGTGATTTATATTTCGCTGCGGATTCTGCTCAGGGTTTCTTGCGATATTCCCAGGTAAGAGGCAATCATCCCCAAAGGTGCACGCAGGATGATATCAGGATTTTGTTGCATCAGTCTTAAGTATTTTTCCCGCGCCGTCAGAAATTGGAGCGATTCTACACGTTCGGTCATTTGCGTTAAAATACTTCCCAACACAAACCGGCTAAAATTGGCACTTTCCAGGGATACAGCACACAGCGCTTCAAGCCGGGCGTAATTACAGGACTGCACAGTGCTGTCCTCGATCGCTTCGAAATTATACCTCGTGGGGCTGTCCCGAAACAGGGTGTCCGTATTGGCCATTAAACTCCCTTCGGTGTAAAATCTGGTAGTTACCTCCTTCCCGTTTTCATAATAGAAAGCGCGCACGAGTCCTTTCTTTACGAAATAAACGTTCCTGTTGTACTGATCCGTCTTGCTGATCAGTTCCCCTTTTTTATAATCCACTGTGTTAAAATCTTCGGCAAGAAATTTCTGAATTTCAGGTTTGGTCCTTAAAGTCGCAGGCAGCACCTCGATCAATTCCATTAAAAGGTTTTTCGCGAATTTAATGAAAAAGTATGGAGCACAAACATTCTCATTTGGTCGGAAAAAAGTAACCTTCGTGCAGTTGGCTAGCTCAAACAGTATCTTAAGTGATAATTTTTATAAATTAAAGAAAAGCGGCCGTCATAACTAAAATGACAGTTTAAACGCTATGGATGTAATGCGGAGATTACTCAGATTCGGGAATATCTTCTATGGCTATCTCGCTTGTAGTAATTTTATATTTTTTAAATAAAAAGTGAATTTTGATTTTGAGCGCAATCCAGGCTGCCAGAAAATAAACCCAACCCAAAATGAAGAGATGCAGCAAATATTTCTTAGTCAGAACTGCAGAGCCATTTTGAACTACCATAATCTTCAGCGCCTCCAGATACGGCGTGAGCGGGATTATAGCAGTGAATTTTTTTATAAATTCCGGCATGGCAAAAGTAGGCCACGTGAACCCGCTGATAATAAATGCCGGAGACGCAATCACCATCAATACTTGCGTGGCTTTCAGCGCATCGGGGACTAACATGCTCACCAGCACCCCTAGATTGGTTGCGGCGACCACGAAAACGGCTGTAATTAAGAAGAAATTCCACGCATTATCCGGTACTGGAATTTTAAAGTATAAGCTGCACAAGTAAAAGAAAAGAATATTAAAATTCGCGAACACCCAAATCGGCAGGCATTTGATTGTCATGACAAACACGGCATATTTCTCCTTACCGGCAAAAGCGCGTACAAAAGACGCTCTTTTAAATTCCTCTGAAAAAGAAACTGCCATTGCCAGCAATATGACCTGCTGTAATACAACAGCCATCATCGCGGGCCACATAAAAATGAGATAATTGCTCGTTGCGTTGAACAGCGTGATGTAATTTGCCTTGAAAGGCTCGTACCGCGTTTTGGCGAGCTCCGCATTCATGCCCTGTTTCTGCAAAGCTTTCATTTCGGCTCCCGCAGAAAAAGTTTCCAGTGTTACCTGAATTGCCTTGGTGGCGAAATTTGCGGTCAGCACATTGGAAGTGTTTACATATACGTTTAGCTCAGGGTATTTCTTCTGCAGCATCATCGCTTCGAAACGCTCGGGAATGATGATGACAGCCGCCGCTTCCGTTCTGATGGTTTCGTCCTTCAGGCTGGCAGGTTCCTCCACATAATTCAGGATGTGCAGCGTTTTATTGTCCTGCAGCATTTCCACTACCTGGTCGGAGAGTGGCGTGCGATCATGGTTCACCACGATTACCGGTATGTTCTCCACCTTTCCCGATTTGTAGGTAAAGCCGATCAACAAAGCATAAAAAACCGGCGCCAAAAAGAAAACGGACAGCAATGTCCTGTTTGTTAAAAATAATGTGAACTCTCTTTTCAGTAAATATCTGATCTGCTTCATGAGGTACTTTTTTCTGCGTTTTTGCTACTTTAAAGTCACATTGGAATTAACGAGAATATCCTTCGCTGCTTCTTTATTTTGCGGCACCACTTTAATTTCATAGACCGCCTCTTCCGGTTCGTAGTCCGGAAACGCTGTGGTGATATCCGCATATTTCGCCAGTTGCTTGATGGAAATTATTTTACCGGATAATTCTTTTTTATTATAATTTACGATCATCTTCACTGATTGTCCTTTTTGGTACTTCCCGATTTTCGACTCGGGGATTGTAAACCGGAAGTATGCTGATGCAGGAATATAACCCGTGAATAAGGGATATCCAGCTGTTGCCAGCTCGCCCTTGTTTAGCGCAATGGTTTCGACCTCCATGTCATTGGTCGCAATAATATATTTTTCAGCGTTGGCGATCGTCGCTTCCTGCAGTGCGCCGCGGGCCTGGCTTTCTTGGCCTTGTGCCATTTCGATTTTTTCTAAACGTGTGCCCTGTTGCACATCATGCAACTCAGCGTTCACTGCATCAAGCTGGGCTTTGGCGCCTTGGTACTTTGCAAAATATTCGTCATACGCTTGTGGAGAAAGCAGACTGTCCCGGTACATGTTCTTTGCGCGGTTAAACGATTTTTGTGCAAACTGAAACTGCTGTTGCAGCCCGCTTTGCTTTGCTTTCAGCTGGCGCAGTTGATCTGCTGTGGCGCCGTTTTGCGCCATTTGCACCTGTGCCCGCGCGGCAGATGTTGCACCTTGCGCCTGTGCAATTTTTGCAGAAACTTCAGGCACATCGAGGATGGCCAGTGTGTCACCGACTTTCACAGCCTGGCCTTCTTCTACCTTAATCGCTAATATTCTTCCGGTGAGTTTTGGCGCAAAGGAAACTACTTCTTTTTTCGTTTTGCCAACGATATCTCTTTCAGGTTTGGATTCCTTACAGCCCGTCAGGCCAAGCACTGCGATTAAAAGAAGGGAAGTAAATACTGTATTTTTCATGTTTGTATTTTATTTTTTCTTAATGGTCAAGTGTAATTTCAAGGTTCCGAGAGATTAGCACTAACATTTCTTTTATCTACGCTTTATAGTTTATCGATCTGTAAATTCTGGGTGGATTTCATGAGCTCAATAGCACTTCGTCGTTGATTATAGACCGCGGTTTTCAATTCCAGTTCTGCATTTTCTAAGTCGTTCTCCGCATCAATCAGTGCAGCGGAAGTTTTCGTTCCATACCGGAATTCTTTTTCCACCTGCTCGAGGCCTTGTTTTGCAATGTCGCGGGACTTTTGTTTTAGTTTTATTTGTGCTTCCGCAATATTGTAGTTGGTTTTATTGTTTGCCAGATTCAGCTGTAACTTTTTCAGCGCGTCCCGTTTTTTATTTTCTAACACTTCTTTTTCAATCTTGGCTTTCTCGGTCAGGTGTTTGCCTTCGTTTCCGTCGAATACGTCCCATTTAATACCAATCCCTGCCTGGAACAGTGGGAAGATCCGACTGCTCGGCAACTCTGCATTCAGTTTTCCTGTTAAGCTCGGCACTAATGTCTGGGAAGCATCAATCGCATTGTTATATAAACCGAAATAGCTCAATGACGTTTGCGCCTGCACTTTCGGAACCCACCATCTTTCTTCTGCTTTAATTTTATACTCGGTGGCGGTGATGCCGTGATCCAGTGCTTTGATCTCTACCCTATTCTCGATATTTTCGTCAATTATTTCGTAAGTAATTCGCTCGAGTTGTGGCTGGATCGCCGCAAGTCGATCCCGGTCGATCCCGGTCAGTAAATGAAGCTGCGTGATGAGCAGTTCTTTTTTTCCGTCATATTCCACGAGTTTTGAGTCTAAAGTCGCCTGTGCCAGTTCAATTTTTTTATGGTCATAAGGTGTAATGAGCCCGTACCCCAGCGCTTTGTTGGCTGTCTTTCTGTTAATGTCCAACCGTTTTTTCGCTTCATCCAGCACTTTTCCGGATTCATGAATGAGCGCCATTTGATCGTACGCTTTTGAGACTTCGGTAATGATTTCATCGCGACTTTTCTCCATGAGCAGATTTTCGGAAATATTTTTTTCGCGATTGGCTTCTTTCAGGTATTTGACTTTTCCGCCAGAATACAGCAGCATGCTTGCTTCTGTTTTTGCCAAAGCTGAAATACCTGAAACACCTAAATCCGTAGTTAATTGGCCCTCGGGAACCATCGCGCCGGGAAAATACCCCGGAATTGCCGGAATGGCGATTTGAGGCGATTTCAAGCGGGCGTTCGCATACAGATATCCGGTCTTTCCCGAAATTTCGACTCTGGGCAGAAAAATATCTTTCAGCTTTTGGTCGTCTAATTTCGTGTATTTGTTCTCCAGCACTTGCTGGGCCAGGGTGCCATCATTCGCCAGCGCGGCATTAATAAGTTCCTGCAGGTCCGGCGCTTCCTGCGCGAAGAATACCGTTGGACACAGGAGCAGGAATGGTCCGAAAAGTTTTATCAATGTTTTCATATCGGTGTTTGTCTGTTACCAGGTGCAAAGTTCCGCATATCAGCGTGCGATTCCTTTGACATTTATCAAAAACTGCGAGGACGAAGGAAATCCGCTTCAATTTCTGACGCGGATTTCCATAAACCAAGCATTACAGTACGCTGAACGCAGCGCTTCCCACACTATTCAAGTGCTTACTCAGTAATTACAATGATCTCCCCTTTTGTATGTGCACTCATCTGCGGTGCGTAGTAATTCTGCAAGGTCGTGATGGCGCCGCTGAAAGTTCCGGCAGCATTCGCGATATAATCCGATTCGAAGACATACTTCCCTTTCGGCATCTGTTCGATGTAAAAGTTTTCTGAGGCGTCTTTGGTTGCCTGGTAATATCCCAAACCGTTTTTCCAGTGATAAGCCGAAAGGACATTCAGCGGTTCCAGACCAGCCGGCCGCAGGTCTTTCAAATGAATGTATTCCATATTCCGGTCGGTGTTCAGGATGAGGCGCACGGTGACCCTGTCCCCTATTTTGAAGCTTTCGCCCGGCTGCAACAACCGAAGTTCTTCACCGTTTTCGGTTTTTACTTTGCGGTATAGTTCACGCTGCACCGATACGTAGTTCGCAGCGGCGGTTACCTTATTATAGTCTTCAAAATACTGCCAGTATAAGCCGCCCTGTACCAGCCCGGGTCCCGGTTTGGAAACCGTAAGCGTACCGAAAGAAGGCTTAACATCTGCACCGGTTATAGTCTTTTTAATAAAGCCGGTCGCTTCCGTGTCGGGAGCAATCGCTTTGCCGCCCCAGGTAATGGCAGCGCGATCGCTTGCGCTGGTGGTCCAGGAGGTACCGCTGTTCAGCATGGTGTAAATTACTTCTGCCGTTGCACGGGACGAACCCCAGGAACCGGTTTCCTTCTGAGTTGCCAGCCAGATTTTCAGCTCCTCAATAAACTTATGATCTTCCGGTGTTATTTTTTCAAACGCTTCCAAAGCGCCCGCCTGATTGATTACTTCGGACTGATACCAACCCCAGCCGTTCGCATTCTGCTTCCAGTAGGCGCCCTGTAATTTAGATTCTACCGAAGTTTCTTTAAGGTAGGTCATGAACTTTTTTGCCAGCTGTTTCTCACCATACGCATTGAGCAATAAAGCAGAGCGATGCAAGCCATAGAAAGTGAAATCCTGCAGTTTAGCTTTCGGTGCGTATTCTGTAACTTTAGCTTTCGCTTCTTTTCCTTTTTGAGCGAGTGGATACTGTTGTTCAAAATAGCGGCGGGCGTCGAGGTAATTCAACACCATATTACTCCAGAAGTTGTTAGGTCTAAAAGTTTCCGTGGTCATGAGACGGTTGAACTCTTTATCGACGTACTGAATTAAAGCTTTCGTCAGCTGTTCGGCGTCGGAACCAACATACAAATTAGCATCTTCCCCCAGCCACTCTTTTATTTTTCCTAAATTTTTCAGAATATAAAGCGAAGTCGGATACGAACTCGGACTGCCGGTATACCAGGAAAAACCACCATCCGGATTTTGCAGCTGCTGCAACTGTTGCCAGTCGCTCTGCAAGGAATTGCGCATGGTATTGGCGTCGAACAGGCGGGCAATTTGCTGCATCTGTTCAGCTTCATTTCTGCTTTCCATCAGCCAGGGCGTTTCCTGCAAGAGTAATTGCTTCAGCTCCTGATTTTTTTCCAGTGGTGAGGCAAGCAATTCTTTTTTCTGATATTCATCAAATACCGCCCGGAGTTTTGGATTGGCTTTGAAGATTTCCGCAGCCAGTACATCAGCGAACCACTTGTCAAAAATAACATCCGCGGACTGATTGCTGTCATATTTTATTGAGGGCAAAGCAAATAAAATCTCCCAAATCGGATTGGTGGAAAGTTCCAGGGTAAGATTTTTAGTTACTGCTGAGCCCGATTTCTGGTTCAATAGTTTATCGAAGGTAAAGGTTTTGGTTTCGCCTTCTTTCACAAAAACCGGGATGGCCTCCGTGACCAGCATTCGGTTTGGTAAAATAGCGATCGCTTTCTGTTCACCATCGCTGAAGTTTCCGGCCTTGGCCACCACTTTAAAAATAACGGCACTTTGGTTTTCCGGCACCTGCAGCGTCCAGGTAATAACCTGAGCACCTTTAGCATCCAGCGTAAAATCTTTTTGTAGCGAATTTTCTTTTATAAATAAGGCGGTAACATCTACTTCAGTTACGGCATCTACAATGCTCACCACAGCCTGACCTTTTAACGTTTGATCTACTAAACTGGAAATTCGCGTTTTAAAAACAAGCTGATCGCCTTCCCGCAAAAAGCGAGGATAGTTCGGCGTAACCGACAGTTCCTTTTGCGTAACAAGGGATTGTTCCAGCGTAGCAGCGCGCGCATCTTTGGTGTGTGCCAAGAACATGGCTTTCCAGCGTGTAAGGGCTTCCGGTGCGGTGAATTCAAACATGACCTCACCGCGGTCATTGGTTTTCAGTTGCGGGTAGAAGAAAGCAGTTTCATTCAGGTTTTTCCGGACGGGAACTTTATCAAGAGTAGCATCAGCGACTGCATTCGCGGCATCTTTTTTTGCAGCACTGTCAGCCATTGGCGTTTCCACCAGGGGCGATATGGCAGCTTCTGCCATTACCATCTCTCCGCGGGCGGCACCGCGGAGCACAATATTTCCACTGTAAAACTGGCGATTGCCGTACCAGGAAAATGTCGGGATCGTGAAATACGCTTGAGGGAGCCTTTCTATTCTTTTCGCATAATGCAGTGACTGCAGGTCTTCATCATAACGGAACGACACAATATTATAAAAATTCCGCTTCAGCGTTTCCCAGCTAAAATAGTTTGGCTGAAACTGATCCAGCGACTGGTCATACATCGCAGCCAGCAGTTCTGCATTTACTTTTTCGCCGCCGGCACCGGTTATTTTCAAAGTCCATTTCTCTGTCTGGCCTGGCTCCATTTTGTCCCGGAAACTGACCGTTTCTATTTTCAGTGGAAGTTGGTCCGGTTCAATAGGTAAGGTCACTTCCTGTATCTGGGTTTCATTAAAAGCCGTCAGTCGCACCTGCACATCAATCTGATGTATGCTTTCATTTTTCGGAAGCGCCACCTCATGAATCAAAATACCGTTGTTCAGTTTTTTTTCTTGCACTTTAACCTCCCCGGTGCCGTTTTGTGTGAAAATGGTAACAACTGCATTGGGCACGGCAGAATAAATATACAGCTGCGCTTTTTCATTCCGTTTCCAGTTTTTCTTGCCTGGAATTACTTTCAGAAAAGGTTTTTGGGCATCCTGCAGAAAACGTTTGCTGTACACATCAAAATCTTTCACTGTTCGGATGGTGTCTTTTCCTTCGATATTAAATATTTCCAGGCGGTAGTTGCCTGGTTCCAGCATCCCCAGCGAAAAGGTATTGCCGGTTTTACGAACTGACTGCATCAGCACTTTTTCGGCGGGGCGTACTTTTTCCTGTTTGTTATAATAATCATATGGGAAGTTTCGCACAAACTCTTCCTTTGTCATAACCGGGACATCCTGAATATAATCTTCAAAAGTAGAGCGGAAAACACGAGAAGGCGGAGCAAGTTTTACCAGATTAACATGGTAAGATTTGTCCAGTTTCTGATTATTATAATTAAAAGCTTCTGCCTTCAACTCGATTTTCTCGTCGCTAAAGTTGTTTTCAGGAAGTTCGGCTGTTAAATAATGCGAGACGGAAGAGACCGTGATCGATTCCATTGCCGTTTGTGTTTCACCGCTGATATCTGTCACTGAGGCTGTGAACTCATAATTGTCAATTTGGATTCCCTCCAGCGTTTCGTCTTTCTCAAGCAGGACCGGGATGGTAAAATTACCGCTCGCATCGGTTATGGTTTCCCCGAGGATAGAGTTTTCGTTTTCACTAACCGGCGGATACCACCAGAAATAACGCCAGCGGATATTTCGTTTCTTAATTTCATACTGCACGCGGCTGTTGATTAAGGGCACGCCGGAATAGGTAGTCGCTTTTCCCTGCAGTTCTATTTTTTGTCCGTATGCATATTCACCGGTTAAAGGAGAAAAAGATATTTCGAAATTGGGTCGTTTGTATTCTTCCACTCTGAAATATTTTCTGCTGGAGTTCCTGTTATCCGTTCGCAACGAAAACTGGCCGGTAAGTTTGCCCACAGGCAAAGTGAAGCTGCCATGATAAGAACCAAATTCATTGGTTACAAATTCCTGAGAAGAAATTTCATCACCGTTGGCATCATACAGAAATATCTTTTGACTAACATTAGCAACTACTGTTTCTTTGTTATCTCGCAGTTTTGTATTAATTACTTTAAAATACACTCGTTGACCCGGGCGGAAAATCTGGCGATCGATGAAGATCTGAGATTGTGTTTTTGTTAGTTTACTATCATCATAAGTAAGGAACACTGGTTCGCCTCCGTGATCGCCGTACAGTTCCAGATACTGAAAACTGTTGCCGGCTACATCCTGTATTAGCAAATGCCGGTAATCATCTTTATTTTTCGATTCAGGCAAACTGAAGATTCCGGAATTGTCAGTGCGGCCGCTGCTTACAGACGTTGTTTTTCCATTGAATTCGTAAAAAGAAAGCGCCCGATTTGGCAGTAGCAGTCCGTTTTCACGCAGCACAAGTTGATATTGGCTTTCACGGTTGTTTTCGGTTTTATATGGTAGGGCAACTGACTCTGCAACGATGAAAGTGAAAAACTTTGGTTTTTCAGCTCCGACCTGATATTCACCGGCATACAGTCCGGCGGGCAGCGCTTCTAATTTTAAAGAAGTCCTGTGAAGTTTATAATCAGGAATGATAGGTGTTTCAAAATTTGCTTTGCGGATATGCTTCTTCTTCAGTGAGCGGAAAAGTTTTTCATCATACGAGTTGGCCTGATATTTTAAAAAGTTGGCCACATCATCGGTAATCTGATACAATTGCAGCGTAAAACCGCCGGCATTTTTGGATTCGGCTACCAAATGTGCCGGTTTGCCCGCCTGTATGTAATTTTCAAAATGAACCGTAACCAGCGGATTTTTAATTTCTTTTTCTCTGTTCAACAGTCCATTAAGCAAGGTAGATTTCGGAAACATTTTCTTTGCAAGCGAAATTTCCTCCAGCGCCTGTACAAATTCTTCTTTCCCGATAAGCTGCTGTACGATATTCTTGCGGATTATCAGCTGATAATCGTCAGCGGGATTTGCCGTTGCTAATAACTGCCGAAGTTGCTGAAGTTTGTCTTTGCAGTTGGTGAAGCTACACTGATCGTTCAGTTTTTCATGCTTGAAATACAGACGCGCACTGCCGGTAGCCGCTGTTATGAGTTCATCGTATGTTTCAGTAATTATTTCCTGATTAACTCTGCGTTCCGCCGGCGTAAAGAACTGTTGATTTTTAAGGAATTGAATATGTCTTACTGCTAACCATTCATCTAAGGAGTTGATATAATTAATGCCGTCCCCTTTTTCGAAAACGTCGATAACATCGCTGATTTTTATATTTTGATATTGCTGCTTTTTAGTATCTGCCAGCGAATATTGCTGAAGCAGATATTTTTTAAAATCCTGTGTGCTCCAGGTCTCAATAGCCGCTGTTTCAGGTTGGTTCACATTGGTTTGCTGCCTGATTTTCCATTGATGCATAGCGAAGTAATCCTGCACAAATACGGGTGTTAACGCTTCAAGCAGTAATTTACGCTCACCTTCTAAAGATTCAGTGGTAGTTTCAAGCTTCCGGAAAAACTGGTTCGAGACATCATTTTGTTCATCATCCTGCGTGCGATTGATAATGCTGAATTCGTACTGAAGCGCCTTAATCAGCTCTTTCGCATTTTGGTCTTTTTTTGCCATATCCTGAATTTGTAAAACGGCCGGAAGCGTGGATTTTAATTTCCCGGCCTTTTGCTCGCTTTTAATTTTTGTCCAGAGTTGGTCATATTTTTGCTGGCCACAGACTGAAATTGTGATGAGCAACAAAAGAAATAAAACTGTTTTTTTCATACTTTTCAGGAAATTTTATAAAGGCCGGAATGTGCCCTGCCACTAATTATATACATGGGTTATTCAACTGTCTTTCAAAAAAATATCATAGAGAATCAGATCTTTGTTTCCCTTGCCGGAACTTCATTGGCGGTCTTTTTCATGATAGAGAGCAATATTATCAAAATTCCGACCATCCTGCTGATATTTACAACGTACATCTGCGGTTATCTATATACAAAATACCAGGGTCAGCAAGCTATGCTGCGAAAAGTCATCTTTTTCAATGCCGTTTCTGCCGTTTTCTGCGCTGTGCTCATCATGCATAACCATAATGAACAAAGGCTTTTCCGGTGGCTGGTGATTGTCGTGCTTGGGTTATTGTACAATAGTTTTTTTCTCAGTGGCGCCGTGCGCAGGATTCCTTTATTTAAAATATTTTATGTAGGAATTGTGTGGGGATTAATGAATTCCTGGCTGATTACAGAACATTTTCGTTTAGATATTTTTATAGTCACCGTGCTCTTTGTAGCCGCGCTCATTTTACCGTTTGATATCCGCGATATGGAAACAGATGATATCGTTACTTTTCCCCGGCTGATTGGCATCCGTGCTACCAAAGTTTTTGCTGTTCTGCTGTTTGGGATTACGGCAGCCCTGTCGTTCTCTTATTTTGACCAAAATATTGCGCTTGCACTAACAGCAGCTTGCCTGTATGGAAGCATACTCACCCTATTTGCTTTTCCGCACAGTACGCTTTCTTATTTTAATTTCTGGCTGGAAGCCTGCTCCATCGTCCCGTTTTTAGTTATCGTTTTAATAAAGTATTTTTGAAACATGATAATACGCGACCTTACGCTGACTAATTTTAAAAATCACACGAGCCGTCAATTCGAATTCTCGGCGCAGATAAATTGTTTTGTGGGCAATAACGGTGTTGGCAAAACCAATGTTCTGGACGCACTCTATTATCTCTCCGTGGCCAAAAGCTTCTTGCCCAATACGGACCTGCTCAATATTCAGTCGGAAGCGGATTTTTTTGCGATTCAGGGCACCATCGCCGATGAGGAAAAAGAAACGGTGATCAAAGTTCAGCAGCCGCGCGACGCAAAGAAAATCATTAAGAAAAATGATAAAACCTATGACCGCATTTCCGATCATGTGGGATTTTTGCCAAGCGTCATTATTTCGCCGTATGATTCTAATTTAATTTCGGATTCAGGGGAAAGTCGCCGCAAGTTTTTGGATTCCATGATTTCACAAACGGATCACGACTATCTTCATTCTTTAATTCAGTACCAGAAAACACTGCAACAAAGAAATGCGCTGCTCAAAAACTTTGCGCGCAACCGCTACTTCGATGCAGAAAGCTTAGAAATTTATGATGCGCCCCTGATCAGGTTTGCCACAGAAATTTTTGAAAAAAGAAAAGCCTTTACCCGTGATCTTTTACCGCTGGTGCAGCATTATTATGAACTCATTTCCGGCGGACGCGAAATGGTTTCTGTAGATTATGCGTCGGACCTGAGCACCACCAGCATGGCAGATTTATTACTGCAAAATCAGGAAAAAGACCGCGCGGTAACCTACACCAGCAAAGGCGTGCACAAGGATGATTTATTATTCCTGATGAATGACAGTTTGATGAAAAAAACTTCCAGTCAGGGACAGCAGAAGTCCTTTCTGATTGCACTGAAGCTGGCACAAATGAGCCGTATCCGCGAGCTTACCGGCAAAACACCCATTCTGCTGCTGGATGATATTTTCGATAAGCTTGATGACCGCCGCGTTTCACATTTAATTGAGCTGGTGAATAAAGAAGAGTTTGGCCAGATGTTCATCACGGACACAGATCCGCAGCGCACCGAAAGCATTGTAAAACGCATCAGCGAAGAATCTAAAATTTTCCATTTATCATGAGGCGCAAGAAAAGAGAATTTCAATCCTCGGAACTGGTGCGGGCATTCGCGAAAATTCATGGTTTTGAAGAAAAACTGCTCGCCTTCGAAGTGAAGGATTACTTGCGCGAATATTTAAACGAAAATCTTTTTAATGATATTGAGTCGGTAAATCTTCGTAATAAGATCATAGAGATTCGTGTGAAATCTCCTTTGCTCCGACATGATTTTCAGATGCGTAAATCCGTGTACCTCACTCGTTTCCGGGAAGAGTTCGGTGAAGATCTTTTTACTGATCTTCTGGTTTTGTAACCACCGTATTGTCCACCATTTCGGTTGCACGCTGATCCAATCGGGATCGCAACGGCAGGAAAAAGCGCAATGGATTTTGCAGAAAATAGCGCCAGATTTCGTGGTAGATTTCGCGCAGTTCCATTGCATTTACTTTTCTGGAGCGAAAAGCCAACATCATCGACAAGCCGAAACTTACAGCGAAGTTGAAGAACCCGATCAGGAAAACGGTAATAAAAGCGATCCAGAAAGTGGAAAATGCAACTGAAAAGTCAGCGCCATACAAGCCCAATGCAAAGTTCCCGGACGCAAAGGTAATGTGACGAATATCCAGGTCTAAACCCAGGAACAGGCCAACTGGTCCCGTGGCACCCAGAAATATCCCAAACCAGAAGTTTGATACGATGCCCGCCCAGTTTCGCGCGTAATAACCTGACAATCCTTTCGCAACATTTTTACCGAAGAAATAATTTAAAAAAGGATTTTTTTCAATTCGCCGCGGTATGCGGTAAAATACACTGCTGTTCCCAATGTTCCCCGAGATAATTCCCGAAATAAAAAGGAAGAAACCTGCAATACAAGCATGGAAAATCGCTTTTGACCGAACCGGATCCAGATCACGCAGCAATGTTTCCGATTTTTCGGTGGCAAAGTTCTGCTGAAAAAAAACATCCATTCCGTAAATGATCGCCAGTGCAATCGGGAACGCCAGCAACACATTTCCCATGAAAGCAATGAACTGCGTTCTGAATAACCGGGAAACCAAGTGTGCAAAGTCCACATAGTTTTTCTTCGTGTTCTGTCCATCCGACAATACTTTCGCCATCGTCGCGGCCGTCATCGCCGGCTGCTTGGTCGCCAGGGTATAATTCATCAGATAAATCATAATGAAACCCATGGCATAATTGAAGGAATACAGGAACGCATGCAGAAAACCACTTCCCGGAATGTAGCCGTACAGCAGTTTTAAGACACACAATGCGCCAACAATGACACCACCGCCGCTTGCGCGCAGAAACATCTGCAAATAGTCCTTGCGGTTGCTTGTAATATAATGCGTGCCGGTTTCTGCCGTATGGTTTGTAATAAGATGCGACTTCAGCGTCGTGCTGTCGTACAGTAATTCCCGCAGGTTATTTTTGTGCGATTTATATTCCAGAATATTGAGAACCAGCTTTTTTGATTTTTGCAGAACCTCTTCGGGTTGATCGTAGACCATCACCGATAAAATATCCTGCATTCGCTCCAGCTGCTGACGAACTTTCAGCAGCGCCTGATTAATTTTTCCGGAGATGCCATATTTACTGGAATTCTTAAACGCCAGCGCAACAAAATCACGGCATTGTTTCAGGTATATTTTAATCTGTTTATAAACAGTGTCCTTCGAAGTCAGGTGGAAATCCGGATCTTTATAACTCTGGTTGAGAAGATCAATTTCGTTCTGCAGCGCCAGAAAAGGATTGTCAAAATTTCGGTATTCCGGTGCCATATTAACCACCTGCACATCCAATGCGGTACCGATAATGCGCCAAGCCAGGATGTTCAGTGAGAATAACAATTCGCGTTTCACCCCGGGCTGGGTAATAAGCTGATCGATTTTAAGTAATCGGAAAGCTTCATCCAACTGCTGCGGTTCCAATTGCCGGAAATAGGCAAGGTCGCTCTTCGGCCGCACGGAAATGGTATCTACCATATACCAAACGGTTTCTTCATTTTCCACGCTGGGCAACACTTTATCCAGCAGGCGCTTTTTCAGTTCCGGATAAAAGGCATTTTCCGAAAGGATGTTGGCTTCCGTGAGCGATAAATTGAAAGGCTTTCCGGCAAAAACCTGATGAAGATAATAGGAAAAGTGATCCGTGATCTCAGGATTTTCTTTTAGAAAAGTCAGAATATGATCGAAGCGCTCCGCACGCAGACTGCGCATCAGCTGAATAAGTGGTTCCAGCGCTTTTGTTTCATTCCTGAAACTGAAATACTTCGTCAGTAAAGTCTCAAACGACTCCCGGGTTCGAAATCCAAATGCCATAATTGCGGTAAATATAGGCTAATTCAAACGAATATTCCGCATTTGGCGCAGGATCCAGCTGTGCTTGCGGGTCAGATACGCACTCGGATGATGTGGATCATATTTCTTGGGATTGGGCAGCACGGCGGCAATCCATGCTGCTTCACTATTACTGAGCTGCGAAACATCCTTTTTAAAATAATACTGAGCAGCAGCCTGGACGCCGAAAACACCCTGCCCCATTTCAACCGAATTTAAATAACGCTCCAGAATAACTTCCTTTCCCCAGAATTTTTCAATGATAAAGGTATAAATCGCCTCCAGTCCTTTGCGAACCCAGCTTCTGCCCTGCCACAGAAAAACATTCTTAGCGGTTTGCTGGGAAATGGTACTGCCGCCACGAACTGTCTTTCCTTTTTTGTTATGTTTATAGGCCTTTTCAATCGATTTAAAGTCAAAACCGTTGTGCCCGAAAAATGTCTGGTCCTCCGATGCTAATATTGCCTTTTTGATTGGCGCTCCCATTTCTTCATAGGAAACATAGCTTCTTTTCAGTTTTTTGTATTCGATAAAACTGCCGATCTGCGTGAGGGTCACCGGCGGATTAAAGAATTTCCCCCAGATAATGTAAGCCACATTAAAAAGAAAAATATAAAGAATCAGGCGTTTAATCAGTTTCCACATGAGCCGGTTATTAAAGCTGCAAAAATAGAATTTTTATTTACGGAATCTCCTTCAGATATGTTAATTCTGTACCCGGCAGTAATTCCGGATGGAAGATAAGTACGTAGTCACGCAAGAGAACATCGGCGCGCACCACACCACTTTCAAAATAATCATTGCTGCGCCCTTTTTCCCGTCCGCTGACCGAATACAACTTCCCCTCCCGAAAAACCGGTAGCTGCTGATAATTGGGATTAATCTGCAGCATATTCTTTCGTGAGGACTGATTGCCAACATTTACCCAGAATTTTGCATGTTTCGATTTTGCGGCGACCTCTTCAAAACTCATCGGTGTAGCACCGGTTTCGGGACTGTTTGCATTAATATAGTCAGCGTTTGCATCTTTCAGCATATTGGCAAGCAAGGATTTTCCGCCCGGCAGGTACCACTGGTTTCCGTACATTTCATTGGCGAGTACGACAGGCTGCGTTTTTGCTGTCGCGGCTGTTTTCTTTAAATCTTGATAGTTGGACGCAATCTGCTCATATCTGGCTGCGGCTTTTTCCTGCTGATTAAAGAGTTCACCAAAAAGCAACAGATAACGGGTCTTATCAAGCGCCTGATGTTCCAGATACTCATCCAGGAAAATAATTTCAATGCCCTGCTGGCGAATTAATTCATACGTATTCTCAAAAGTGGAAATATAATTTGTAAAAATAGCATCTGGTTTCAGCGCGACAATTTTTTCTACATTATACTTTTGATCATTCCCGACGTCCGCAATTGCTCCGGATGAAACTTTTTGCTGAATTTTCGGTGAATACACAAAACCCGGACTGGAAATTCCCACGATTCTGTCCTCGAGACCCAGTTCGGTGAAATAGCCGACCAGACTTGCATTCAGCAGGACCACTTTTTTCAACGGCAGCTTTTCGCGCGGGATTTCATAGGCAAATTTGCCGCTCTGCAAATGGAGCATTTGATTATCAGCAGTATAGGAAAGAGTCGGACTCACTACCGTGCGCTGACCCGCTGTGGCAGGCGATTTCTTTTCGCAGGCGAGAAAAAATAAAAGGCAGAAAAAAGCAAAAAAAGTACGTTTCATGTTTGGAACATTATAAAAAAGTTATATATTTGCAGCTCAATAAACGAAGGCCTCGTGGCGCAACTGAATAGCGCATCTGATTACGGCTCAGAAGGTTACAGGTTTGAATCCTGTCGAGGTCACTGAAAACCCTGCTTTTGCAGGGTTTTTTTATTTCTGTAACCGCAGCGACATCCATTCTTCACGCTGCAGGCTGCGCTCCAGCTGTAGGTTTTGCTCCTGGCACACTTCCATAATATCAGCTACATCAAAAAAGCAAAGTCCGGAAAGCAATAATTCGCCGCCTTCTTTTAATACACTGTTATACACCGGAATGTCGGACAGCAAAATATTGCGGTTGATATTAGCCAGAATAATATCAAACTGTTCAGTCCCGAGATTGTCTGCGGTTCCCTGACTGATCTTCAACTGCACATTGTTTCTTTCAGCATTCTCAATCGAATTTTCTACAGACCACTCATCGATATCGATAGCGGTTACTTCTGCGGCACCGCGCTGTTTTGCATAAATCGCCAGGACAGATGTACCACAGCCCATATCCAATACTTTTTTACTGGTGAAATCCATGTCGAGCATTTGCTGAATCATCAGATAAGTGGTGGCGTGATGGCCGGTACCGAAAGACATTTTAGGCTGAATAATAATCTCATGCGGCAAGCCCAGGCTCTCGTGAAATTCCGCACGGATGGCGACCTGATCTTCAATATTAATCGGCGTGAAGTTCTTCTCCCATTCCTCGTTCCAGTTTATGTTTGGCATTTCGGTATAAGCGTAGGAAATTTTCACTTCCTCATTTTGCAGCAGCGCTACTGACTGCAGCAATTCTTCATTAAAAATATCTTTCTGAATATAGGCCAGGATACCGTCGTGCTCTTCGGTAAAGCTGTCAAAGCCGGCCTCGATGAGTTGGGCCATCAGGATTTCACTCCAGGGCGCAGGAGGTTGTATTTTAAAGGTAAATTCCAGGTAGTTCTGCATAAAAATGATTTTTGCAAAAGTACAGTTTTACCGCCGATCTGCTTTAAGGCTCAAAAAGATTAGTGGACCGAGATTTAATTTTGGTGGAAATGATGGGGAAATGCATCCTGCGGTTTACGCCGGAATATATTAAGCAAAATCCAGGATTTTAAAAAACCATAACCGTATGAAAACAGCTGTACGTAGGCTGCGACAATGGCAAAAGCAGCGATGCTGATATTTTTAGTTTTAAACAAAGCATGAAAAAAGATGATGAAGGTGTAGAAGCCGTACAACGCCAGCACTAAACCGTTACCATACAAATAATATTGAAGCACACCGACGAAATATCCCAGCAGAAACAAAGACGGAAACGCAAAAGAAAGTTTCACATACCTGGGATGCCGCTGATTAAGAATAGGCCGCGCACACCCAAATTGATACACCTGCTTGGAAAATTTACCAAAATCGACTCTTCTTTTATGATACACGGCAATATCGTCGAAATAGGCCGTGGAAAAACCTTTTTCCCAGAGTGTCATGGAAAGATCAGGATCTTCCCCTACCCTCATTTCGGAAAAACCTCCGACGGCGTCAAAGGCTGCTTTCCGCACACCCATATTAAAACTGCGTGGCTGAAACCGGGTCACCGCTTTTTTACTGCCGCGAATACCGCCTGTTGTGAAAACGGACGTCATTGCATACGAAATTGCTTTCTGCACCAGATTAAAACCGCGATGTGCCATATCAGCGCCGCCGAAAGCATCGCAGGGCATTTCCTGAATGTTCTTTTTCACATTCGCGATATAGGTTTCCGGCACAATAACATCTGAGTCCAGAAAAATAACCCACTCACTTTCTGACCTGGCGGCACCGTAATTTCGTGATAAACCGGGACCGGAGTTCGACTTCCGCAAATATTTGATCTGTAGCATTTCTTCGAAAATGGCAATCGTGGGAAGCAAGTCTACCGGAGAGCCATCGTCCACAATAATTACTTCAAAATCAGCATCTTCCTGTCGCGAAAGCGAACTCAGCAATTCAAATAGTTCATCCTTCCGGTTGAAAATAGCGATGATTATCGAAATCGACGTCAAACCTGCAGTTTTTGTGTTCAATTAAGCTCCCGGGTTTAACTTGTGTACTTTCTTCGTGCCCTCGTACATTTCGTATTGCATAAATCTGCATTCCAGTTTACCATTAAATAGTTTAATACGGCGGGAAGGGCGCAATCCGATCTTCTTGGCAGCTTCCAGATCGGCGGAGATCAACCACGCCAGTGTGTTCGGATATCCTTTCTTAAAAGTATCACCGATCTTAGTATAAAACGCGTCATCTGAAATGGTAAGACGTTCGTCATAAGGCGGGTTAAATACCATCGTAAGCGGGAACAATTCCTTTTGCGAATCAAAGAAGTTCTGGCGTTTCAATTCGATAACATCCTCCAGTTCTGCTGACTCAATATTGCGGCGGGCCGCACTCAGCATTTGCTCATCGATATCATATCCTACAATTTTACCGTCAAATTCTTTAATCCGGTTCAGGCGTACTTCTTTTATTTTTTGAAACAACTGCGCATCATAATTCTTCCAGTTCTGAAAACCGAAATCTTTGCGAAAAATTTGTGCCGGAAGATTCATTGCAATCATTGCAGCCTCGATCAGCAAGGTCCCGGAGCCGCACATCGGATCCAGAAAATTCCCTTTTCCATCCCAACCGGCCAGCTGCAGCATACCTGAGGCCAGTACCTCATTCAGCGGTGCTTTCCCCTGCTCTCGTCGGTATCCTCTTTTAAAAAGCGGATCACCGGAGGCGTCTAAAGAGATAGTCACCAATTCACGATCAATGTGCAGATGAAATTTAATATCGGGATTTTCGGTATCAACATTGGGTCTTTGGCGGTAATTCATTTTAAAGAAATCCACAATGGCGTCTTTCATTTTTAAAGCCATAAAGCGCGAATGCGGAAAACGTTCTGAATAAATCGTCGTATCAATAGCAAAAGTTTGCTCCGGCTTTAGATACTGATCCCAGGCAAAAGCAAATAATTTATCATAAAAACGATTTTCATCCCAGGCTTTAAAAGTATGAACCGGCACCAGAATTTTTAAAGCTGTTCGCAAAGAATACGTCGCTTTATACAGAAAGCCCAGATCTCCTTCGCAGTTAACCGCTCTGTTTTTGACGGTTACATCTTTTCCGCCGAGGGCTCTCAGTTCATTGGCGAGCACTTCTTCCAAGCCGAAAAATGTTTTAATCTGTATTGCGAAATTATCTGGGTTCATAAGGTATTAAATTTTACGCCCGCCCGTATTAATAAAAGGATTACAGCGCGGAGGTTGCGCAAATTTAGTTATTTTTGCACAATGGCATGGTTTGAAACATGGTTTGATACTCCTTATTATCACATTTTATATAAAGACAGAGATTTCGCTGAAGCGGAAAAATTCATCCGTTTGCTCGTAGCTGATCTGGCGTTGCCGCAGGAAAGCAAAATTATCGATCTCGCCTGTGGAAAAGGCCGGCATTCTGTTTTTTTGAATAAGCTGGGGTATGAAGTTTTAGGACTGGACCTTTCGCCACAGAGCATTAGGCATAATCAGCAATTTGAAAATGACCATCTTCATTTTGCGGTACACGATATGCGAAAGCCCATTTATCCTGATGTAACAAGCGAAAAGCAGGATGCGGTTTTTAACTTGTTTACCAGTTTCGGTTATTTTGAAGATCCGGCGGATGACCGCGCCGTGTTCAGCAGCATTTCGGAAGTTTTAAAAAGCGGCGGATATTTTGTTCTAGATTATCTGAATGCGGAATGGGTGCGAAACACGCTTGTTCCCATAGAAAAAGTGCAGAAAGAACATATTAATTTTTCGCTTCATAAAAAGATTGAAGACAACTTTGTTATCAAAGATATACGCTTTGAAGATGAAGGAAAACCTTATCATTTTTATGAAAAAGTGAAACTGCATGCGCCTGAAACCATTCAGCGGTACGCAGAAGATGCAGGATTCAGCTTCGAAAAAGCATACGGTGATTACGAGCTCAGTGATTTCAGTAGCAGTTCACCGCGTTGCATTATGGTATTCCGCAAAAACTAACTGCGTATGGTAATTATACTATTGATTCTGAGTGTCCTCACGGGAGCTTTGCTGGGAAAAATTTTTGGCGAACGGCAGGCCCTCGCCAAATATATGCTGATCCTGAGTGCGGGATTTCTCATCACCATTTGTATTAATGAGGTATTTCCGGAAGTGTATCACGCCGGAGATTCGAATATTGGTTTGTGGGTCATCGGCGGTGTACTGCTGCAGATTTTGCTCGAAAACTTAACGAAAGGTTTTGAACACGGACATTTTCATCACAAAAGCGATAAGAAGAACATTCTTCCGCTCGCATTAATGTTTGGTCTTTTTGTGCATGCTTTTCTGGAGGGAATACCTTTGGCAAATGATTCGGATATTCATAATCCCTTTCTCCTTGGTATTGTGGTTCACAATATTCCCATTTCTTTTATTCTGGGTTCTTTTTTAGTTAAAAATAAAAAGTTTTCTACATCGGCTTATTTAATCATTGCCTTTTTTGCGCTTGCTTCTCCACTGGGAGTCGTACTCGGAAAATATTTTAATCCGGCACTGGAGCCGTATTTTCTGGCCATCGTCGGCGGAATCTTCCTGCACATTTCTTCGGTGATTATCTTCGAAAGCAGCAAAAACCATAATACCGACTGGACTAAAATTGGTCTTGTCCTCTTAGGTGTGTTGCTCGCTTTGGGTAGTCACCTGTTTCATACGCATTAAAAAAATCCGCTTTATTTCTAAAACGGATTTCATTTTTATTATAATTGGTCTTAAAATTTCCAGCCCAGTGTAATAAAAAACTGGTCACGTTTCATATCAACATCCGACACGGCTGATGCATCTGAGTTCACAATATACCGGTCAGAGAAATATCCGGTATTCAGGTTTTCTGAACCTGCGAGGAAAGGACTGCTGTAATTAGCTTTCACATTCTGGTAAGCGGCATCGATATAGAAGGATTTAAAATCGTATCCAATACCCGCTCCGATCGTAGAACGATTTCCGGCCAAAAGTGAACCGGCAGACGTTGATTGTGCTGCTCCCTGATCGCCGAACGATAGGAGGCTCACATCTTTAAAGGCACCGGTGGCATGTCCATAACCACCACGCAAACGGAATCCTTGATAGCGATATTCCGCACCGGCTTTAATTTCTGAAACATTGCGGCCATAGTCACTATAGAAGTTATTCAGTTCCTGCTCGGCTGTGCCATATTCCTTAAACTTAGTTTTAGAAAGTCCTAAAACATAATCAACGTTCAGCGCGAAATTTTTATTAGGAACAAATGCCGCACTTAAAGTTGCTTTCAGTGGAGTGCTTAATTTTCTATCCTCTGCATAGGTACCGTCCGTAGGGTTTTCGT
This sequence comes from Kaistella sp., assembly GCA_032057205.1. Lineage (GTDB taxonomy): Bacteria > Bacteroidota > Bacteroidia > Flavobacteriales > Weeksellaceae > Kaistella. Next base: position 287,786 of record DAMCFT010000003.1, on the reverse strand, counting down.
ATTCGCGATAAACCCTGTTGATGGTCCACCACGTTGGTGTTTCTATGGCAGCACCCACCCGGAACTGTGGATTAACTTTCGCAATCACACCCACCGAAGCGGAAAATCCGTCTGAAGATTCGGAATAGGGAGTGTATTGCTTATTATACACATCCGTAGTTCCGTCGGCTGCTGAAGTAAACGCAGCAGAATCATACTGATCCAACGCTGATGAATGAAAATTCAGCCCTGCCCCGACATATAGACGGTTATCATAATTACCACCAACGCCCAAACTCATTTTGGACATATTTCCGTAACGGTTATAAGCATGTCCTGCAAAAGTCAGGTTATCGATAACACCGGTGCCATCAGAGATATCAAAATTTATCGCCGCGTTACCGGGAGTTTCCACATAATCTTCGGTGCTTATGTTACTGTAGTTCACACCCACGTTTACAAATCTCCACGGCGAATTCCCGCTGACCTGAAACGAAGCAATTCCACCAACATTTCCGAGATCGGTATTTTTAAGGGTATAATCCAATTGTTGTCCCGCAAGCGTGCTGGTATTGCGAACCTTATCGATATTTAATGTTGCAGAAAGATCACTTGCAATGGCAACACCGATTCCGGCAGGGTTACTGTTTAGCACAGAAGCCTCGCCGCCCAGTGCGCCCATGGATCCGGCCATGGCATTATATTTAGCAGAACCCGGAAGTGAACTTCCGGCGTAAATATCTGCTGTATTTTTTAAAGTGGACACATCCTGCGCCTGCAAAAGGTAGGCTGCACCGATGCTGAGTACTATTAAAGACTTTTTAAACATATTCTGTTACGTTATTAGCTGTAATTTATCTTCTGAAACCACCAGACGAACGGGTAGAACCTGAGCTTGATGACCCGCTGTTGAACCCGCCACTGCTGCCCGAACGGAAACCACTGTCATTGCTTCTGTATCTTGGCTGATTGTTGTAATCCGGCGTATATTGGCGCTGTGGCACGTTTTGTCTTGGTGTGTTATTCTGTGGCACACTGCGGTAGCGCGGCGTTTCATTTCGCGGATAGTAACGGGTGTCATTTCTGTTCGGTGCAGAATAATTTCGGTTGCTGTTTTCATTTCTGAAACCATTATTCTGATATCTGTTACCTTGCTGAACCGTATTGGTATTGCGGAAACCACCCGTAGCGCCGCTTCTTTTGAAGGAAGGAGCGTTGTACGAATTGTAACCCGGTCCTACCGGATAATAATAACCGCCACCGTAATATCCGCCGTATCCATAATAAGGTGAATAATATGGATTATAGCCAAAGTAAGGATTATAGTAGCCGTAGTACGGGCTGTAATAACTGTAAAACGGACTATATCCAAAGCCCCACGGACTGTAGTATCCGCCAAGTCCCCAGCCGAAACTCATACTGAAACCCGGGTAAAAACCAAACGGCGAACCCCAGTTGTCATTATAATAGGTTTCTGTTCCTGTGTAGGTTCCCCAGTCAGAGCCCGAGTCCTGCCAGCTTGAACCGCGGTTTTCAGAATTAAGGTATTTATTCTGTCCATCATGGTTTTGGTAATCATAGTAAGACCCTACCTCGTTCCCCTCATGTGCCATAATTCCTGTTGGCAGGGTATCGCGGTTTGGATCATAATACACGCCGTCTGTTTCGGTATAACCTCCTACAGCACCGCAGGAAACCAACATGGCTGCCGCAACCGCCAGAACCGAACCGGCTCTGAACAATTCACGGAAATTTTTAAAGTTTATATTTTTCATGATATAGCGAAAAAGTTATAATTAATTTATCTTTGCATCCCGCACCAAAATTATACCATTCAACGGGCATAATTTCGAGTAAAAATACACTTTTTACTTTGGATAGGAAAAGCGGCAAAAAGTTAAATCAAAAGGCACTATATAATGGCAAAACTTACCTCTCGGAAAGAGGACTACAGCAAATGGTACAATGAACTCGTTGTGAAAGCCGATCTGGCTGAAAATTCCGGTGTGCGCGGATGTATGGTGATTAAGCCCTACGGATACGCAATCTGGGAAAAAATGCGCGATGAGATGGATAAAAAATTTAAGGAAACCGGACACCAGAACGCGTACTTCCCCATTTTTATCCCGAAAAGCTATTTTGAAGCTGAAGAACAAAACGCCGAAGGTTTTGCAAAAGAATGTGCTGTGGTAACCCATTACCGTCTGAAAACAGACCCGGATAATCCGAAAAAACTGATCGTGGATCCGGAAGCAAAACTGGAAGAAGAACTTATTGTGCGTCCTACGTCAGAAGCAATTATCTGGAGTACGTACAAAAACTGGATTCAGTCTTATCGTGATCTTCCTGTACTGATCAACCAATGGGCAAATGTAGTCCGTTGGGAAATGCGCACCCGCCTCTTCCTGCGTACTGCTGAATTCCTTTGGCAGGAAGGTCACACAGCACACGCCACCAAACAGGAAGCGATCGAGGAAACTGAACAAATGCTCGATATTTACGCCGACTTTGCAGAAAACTTTATGGCAATCCCGGTCATTAAAGGAATCAAAACACCATCTGAGCGTTTTGCCGGTGCGGATGAAACTTATTGTATTGAAGCTTTGATGCAGGACGGAAAAGCCTTGCAGGCAGGAACCTCCCATTTCCTGGGACAAAACTTCTCTAAAGCATTTGATGTAAAATTCGCGACTAAGGAAGGGACGCTGGAATATGCCTGGGCAACGTCCTGGGGCACCTCTACCCGATTGATGGGCGCTCTGATTATGACGCATTCTGACGATCAGGGATTGGTTTTGCCTCCGACCCTGGCACCAATTCAAGTGGTCATTGTACCTATTTTTAAAGGAGAAGAACAGCTAGCGATGATCTCTGAAAAAGCCGAAGCCTTGCAAAAAGCGCTGCGTGCAAAAGGAATCTCTGTGAAATATGATGACAGAACTGAATATAAACCAGGTTGGAAATTTGCAGAATACGAATTGAAAGGGGTACCGGTTCGCGTTGCATTAGGTGCCCGAGATCTGGAAAACGGAACGGCGGAAATTGCGCGCCGCGATACGCTGACTAAAGAAACCATGCCGCTGGAAAATCTGGATCAATACATTTCCGATTTGCTGGAAACGATACAGAAAGATATTTACAACCGTGCGCGCGAGTATCGCGACACGCACATTACAAAGGCAGACAGTTACGCTGAATTCAAGGAAATCCTTGAAACCAAAGGCGGGTTTATTGCTGCACACTGGGATGGTACGGCCGAAGAAGAAGAACAGATTAAAAATGAAACCAAAGCTACGATTCGTTGCATTCCTTTAGATAATGAACTGGAAGAAGGAGTCTCCATGATTACCGGGAAGCCTTCAGCGCAGCGCGTTATTTTTGCTAAGGCCTATTAAAAATTTTAATAATTCAAAAAAGAAGTCCGCAATTTTGTGGGCTTTTTTTGTACTTGGATTAAATTTTGCATCTACTGCGAAAAATAACATTAAAATAATAAAATTATGGCTTTAAACATCATTGAACTTATTAAGGGGCAACTTGGGCCGGCGCTCGTTTCCCAGACGGCGACGCAATTGGGAGAAAGCGAATCATCGGTTTCCAAAGCAATTAGTGTTCTGCTTCCTGCTGTATTGGGAGGAATGGCAGACCATGCTGATCAGCCCGTGGTCATGGACAGCGTAACGGAACCTGCCTCAGTTAACATGTTGGGCAACCTGCAGTCGCTGATGTCCAGCAACGAAAATATTTCAGCAGTTTTGGCTGCTATTTTTGGCAATAATATGAATACCGTGGTGGATACAACCGCTTCCTATTCAGGAATTAAAGAAAGTTCTGCACAATCGCTGCTGGCGATGGTAACTGCCGCCGCCATGGGCTCTGTTTCCAGACATGCCTCAGATAATAATCTGGATAAAACGCAGGTTTCGGAAATACTGAAAGAACAGAAAGGAATGGTGACCTCACTTCTTCCGGCAGGAATGTCGCTGGTTTCACTTGGTATGGCCGGAAATACAAATACGGACGATGTGTTGTCCACCGGAACAGGTAACATAATAGAAACTCCGTCTTATACGACGACCAATACAAATGTTCCGCCTGCAGCCGAGCGTGTGAGTTCACCCGTTGCGGAACCTGAACCGGAGGTAACGCGCGCGGGTCAAACACACGTGACCAGTACCCCTCCCGCTGCAAATGATGGTGGCTCGATCTGGAAATGGTTGTTACCTTTAATCTTGGTGCTGCTGGCAGGTTACTTTTTATGGAAGCAATGCAATGACGGAACCACTACAACAGTAACTAGTGAACTGGTTGACAGTACCGCTACTACTGATAACATTTATGCCGATACGATGGCGACCGGAAAGGAACGCGCGATGTCCGACATTGACCTTAACGGCACAATGCTCAGAGGGTACGAAGGCGGAATGGAATCCCGAGTTGTTGAATACCTGAAGTCCGGTGCATACCAAAACGCAGCTTCTGATGATGAACTGAAAAACAAGTGGTTTGAATTCGATAATGTGAATTTCAAAATGAATGAGGCTACAGAACTGGAATCCGGTTCTATGGCGCAGATTGAAAACCTGGCGCAAATCCTAAAAGCCTATCCCGATGCGAAAATTAAGATCGGCGGCTATGCCGATAACACAGGCGGTGACGCTGTGAATCAGGAGCTTTCAGATAAGCGAGCGAACTTTATTAAAGCTGAACTGGAAAAGCTTGGTGTCGGAAATCAGGTAACAGGAACTGAAGGATACAGCAATGAATTTGCAAAAGAGCCAGCTTCGGCTTCAGATGCGGAACGCGCAACAGACCGCGATATGGCAATTCGTTTTACCAAATAATTATTTTGAATATAATGAATAAGCCCGGCCATTGCCGGGTTTTCTTTTTATAGGATGCCACTGCCTAATTGTCCACTCCTGCCAGTTGGCAAATTGTTTGTGAATCAGTGGATATTAAAATATAAATTATGTCTGAAAACAACCATAATCACGAGGGAAATTTTGATAAGCAGGAAGAAAACCTGCAGCCGGAGCAGCCTGAGAATACGGAGAATGTGACAGAGCAGCCGTCTGAAAAGGACCTTTTGGCAGAGGAGAAAGACCGCTATATCCGTCTTTTTGCAGAGTTCGAGAATTACAAGAAAAGAACCACTAAAGAAAAAATGGAGTTCTTCCAGTATGCCAATCAGGACCTGATGATTTCCATGCTGGATGTGCTGGACGATTTTGAGCGTGCGCTGAAAGAAATTTCTAAAAATGGAAATGAAGCAGACTTAAAAGGCGTGGAACTGATTTATCAAAAGTTAAAAAACAAATTGGCAGACAAAGGCCTGAAACCAATTGAGGTGAATGCGGGAGATTCTTTTGATGTGGATTTTCATGAGGCTGTCACGCAGATTCCGGCACCTTCTCCTGAGCTTAAAGGAAAGATTGTGGATGTGATTGAAACCGGTTATCAACTGCATGACCGAGTCATCCGTTTTGCTAAAGTGGTAACAGGAAACTAATTCAGAAGAATATATAAAACCGTGTTAGCTGTAAGGTCAGCAATAAACTTATGACAAAAAGAGATTATTACGAAGTACTCGAAGTTTCCAAAAGTGCTTCCGGCGAGGAGATTAAGAAAGCCTACCGAAAGATGGCTATTAAATATCACCCCGATAAAAACCCCGGTGATAAGGAAGCCGAAGAAAAATTTAAGGAAGCGGCGGAAGCTTACGAAGTCCTGAGCGACAGCCAGAAAAAAGCACGCTATGATCAGTTTGGCCACGCCGGTATGGGCGGTGGCGGATACGGCGGCGGCGGTTTTGGTGGCGGCATGAACATGGAGGATATTTTCTCCCAGTTTGGCGATATTTTCGGCGGGCACTTCGGCGGATTTGGCGGTGGTGGACAGCAGCGGCAGCAGTCGCGCGGCAGTAATCTGCGGGTACGCATAAAGCTTAGCCTGGAAGAAATGCTGAACGGCACGCAGAAAACCATCAAAGTGAAAAAGATGAAAGTAGCACCCGGAACTACTTCCAAAACCTGCCCGACGTGTAATGGATCCGGTGTGCAGATCAAAGTAATGAACACTATGTTCGGCCAGATGCAGACCCAGGCACACTGCGGAACCTGCCAGGGAATCGGTAAAGTGGCCGACAAAATTCCTGCGGGAGCCAACGCTCAGGGTCTCATTAAAGAAGACGAGGAAGTGGTGATTAATATTCCGGCCGGAGCACGCGAAGGAATTCAGCTGAACGTGCGCGGCAAAGGAAATGATGCGCCTTTCGGTGGCACCGCCGGTGACCTGCTCGTTGTAGTGGAAGAAGAAGTGGATGCTCATATCAAGCGCGAAGGCGATAACCTGCATCAGGAGCTCTATATTTCTTTTGCTGAAGCGGCGCTTGGTACACATAAAGAAATCCCGACCGTAGGCGGCAAAGTTAAAATCAAGGTAGAAGCCGGCACACAGAGCGGTAAAATTCTGCGACTTTCCGGTAAAGGTTTACCAAGCATCGACAGTTACGGCAAAGGCGACATGTTCGTTCATATCAATGTTTGGACTCCGCAAACCCTTTCTAAAGAACAGCGGGAATTCTTTGAAAAACAACTAACGAATGGTGAGATGGTTGCAGAACCATCCGGCCATGAAAAAACTTTTTTCGACAAGGTCCGCGACCTTTTTAATTAATATCGGCAAAGGCTTCTTTCGGGAGCCTTTGTTTTTTTTGCAGAAGCTGACCGAACCGCAGATTGCAGTTTCGTTTGGCTGAAATTTTCCTTATTTTTGTAATACTTAATCCTAAAAAAACTTCCTGTAATGGCAGAAAAATCAAAGATTGTTTATACCTGGACCGATGAGGCTCCGATGCTGGCGACACATTCCTTTTTACCGATTGTGCAGGCCTTCGCGAAAACTGCAGATGTAGAAATTGTTCCTAAAGATATATCCCTGTCCGGGCGAATCCTGGCGAACTTTCCGCAGTATCTAAAAGAAGACCAAAAGGTGGAAGATGCATTGGCCGAATTAGGCCAGCTCGCCACGCAGCCGGAAGCCAACATTATTAAACTCCCGAATATATCTGCCTCTGTTCCGCAACTTACGGCTGCCATTGCAGAATTACAGAAACACGGATATGCTGTTCCCAATTATCCGGCTGAGCCCAAGGATGAAAAAGAAGAAGAAGTCCGAAGCGCTTACGCTAAAGTGTTGGGAAGCGCTGTGAACCCTGTCCTGCGCGAAGGAAACTCGGACCGCCGTGCACCGAGAGCCGTTAAAAATTATGCAAAGGCCAATCCGCACCGTATGGGCGAATGGTCTTCCGACTCGAAAACGAAAGTCGCGCATATGAGCAAAGGTGACTTTTACGGAACGGAGAAATCTATAACTGTTTCTAAAGACGGACAATATCAGATTATCTTTAAAGGAAATGATGGATCGGAGAAAACGCTGAAAAGCCTCGCGCCTTTAAAGGAAGGAGAAATTATCGACAGTTCTGTGATGAACTTAAATGCACTGAAAGGGTTTGTGGCAGATGCGATTGCCGAAGCAAAAGCAGCCGGCGTTCTGCTCTCAGCACACCTGAAGGCAACGATGATGAAGATTTCTGATCCTATTATCTTCGGCGCTATCGTACAGACTTATTTTAAGGAGGTATTTGAAAAATATGCAGATGTATTCAAAGAACAAGACATTAATCCAAACTTCGGTTTAGCAACTTTGTTTGAGAAGATTAAAGGTTTGCCACTGGAGGCAGAAATCAAAGCCGATATCGCAAAAGCGATGGAAAACGGCCCTGCCGTGGCAATGGTAAATTCTGATAACGGAATTACCAATTTCCACGTTTCCTCTGATGTGATTGTAGATGCTTCTATGGCCGCCCTGATCCGTGGCGGTGGAAAAATGTGGAACAAGGAAGGCAAGGAAGAAGATACCATTGCAATGATCCCGGACCGAAATTATGCAGGATTTTATCAGGCAGCCATTGATGACATGAAAAAGAATGGCGCGCTGGATCCTAAAACGATGGGCTCCGTGCCGAACGTAGGCCTGATGGCCCAGAAGGCTGAAGAATACGGTTCGCATGATAAAACATTTCAGCTGCAGTCCGAGGGTAAAGTTCAGGTGGTAGATGAAAACGGAAATGTACTGATGGAACAGCCCGTGGAAGCCGGCGACATTTTCCGTATGAGTCAGGTGAAGGATGCCGCAATCCGCGACTGGGTGAAACTGGCCGTGAACCGTGCAAGATTATCTGAAACACCTGCTGTATTCTGGCTGGATGAAAAGCGTGCACACGACCGCGAGATGATTAAAAAAGTTCAGGAATACCTGAAAGACTATGATACCGAAGGGCTGGACATCCGTATTATGAATATTGAAGATGCGATGACCTATACTCTGCAGCGCATTCGCGAAGGGCTGGATACCATTTCTGTGTCCGGTAACGTTCTGCGTGATTACCTGACGGACCTCTTCCCTATTCTGGAACTGGGAACTTCTGCGAAGATGCTGTCCATCGTTCCACTGATGAACGGTGGTGGTTTGTTTGAAACCGGTGCGGGCGGTTCTGCACCGAAGCACGTGGAACAATTCCTGAAAGAAGGATATCTGCGCTGGGATTCTCTGGGAGAATTTATGGCCTTGCAGGCGAGTCTGGAACATTTGGCTCAAACACAGGAAAATGCGAAAGCCCAAATCCTGGCAGATGCACTTGACCTGGCAAATGAGAAATTCTTGGCTAACGATAAATCTCCTGCCCGTAAAGTAGGTTCTATCGATAACCGCGGTTCGCATTTCTATCTTGCGATGTACTGGGCAGAAGCACTGGCCGCACAAACCAAAGATGCTGAACTGGCGAAACAGTTCGGGCAGATTGCGGAACAAATGCATCAGCAGGAAAATAAAATCAATGAAGAGCTCATCGGTGCGCAAGGTCAGCCGCAGGATATTGGCGGTTATTACCAGCCAAGTCACGAAATGACATATGCAGCGATGCGTCCTTCTCAAACTTTAAATCAGATTATCGATTCGATTTTATAATTGACTTTCATTATAAAAAAAGGTTTCCGCAGCTGTGGAAACCTTTTTTAGTTTTGATATTAAAGTAATGCTAAAGCATCTTCAGATTGTTCACTTCCAATTCCGTGAGAATACGCCAGTGCCCTCTTTTTATATTTTTCTTTGTTAAACCGGCGAACATCACGCGATCCAGCGCTTCCACTTCATATCCGAGCTTCTGGAAAATCCGGCGAATCACACGGTTCCAGCCAATATGGATCTCGATGCCGATTTCATTTTTAGGTTTTCCTTCGATGTATGAAATACTGTCGACACCGGCCACACCTTCTTCCAGACGAATTCCTTCCGCAATCGCATTCAGATCTGCGCGGTCCAGCTTTCTGTCCAGTGTTACATGATAAATCTTCTTCATATTAAAAGAAGGGTGCGTCAGTTTTTTGGTGAGATGTCCATCATTGGTCAAAAGGATTACACCTGTTGTGGAACGATCCAGCCGACCAACCGGAAACAAACGGTACGGTGATGCATTGGCTACCAGATCCAGAACCGTTTTACGTGCTTTTTCATCTTTGGTGGTAGAAATGTAGCCTTTTGGTTTATTTAATAAAACATATACCGGTTTTTCAGGCGTGATCCCCTGCCCGTCGAAAATAACTTTATCAGTTTTCTGTACCTGATATCCCATTTCAGTAACCACTTTACCGTTAACCTCCACCAGGCCTTGCGTGATCAGTTCGTCAGCTTCGCGGCGGGAGCATATTCCGGAATTGGCAATATATTTATTAAGCCGAATGGATTCTTTCGGTGTTTCTTTAGAAATTTTTTCCAGGCGGCGTTTCTGTACATAAGAACGTGTACGATCAGCATCTGCTTCCCGGCCAAATTTTCCAGGTTTTCTTGGTCCGCCGGTGCGTTCTCCTTTTTCATATTTGGTGCGAACATCAAAGTTTTTGCCGCCCCGGCTTTTATTTCGTCCTGAAGCTTGCGAACGGTCAAATGAACGGGCTTCTGACTCAGACATCAGCCGCGGCTCTCTTGGTTTGCGTGTTTCGCCGGAATTGTCAGCCTCTTCCCGACGGCTGCTGCCACGTGGCGAAGTTGGTTTTCCTTTTGGTGAAAAACGGTTATTACCCGGACGGGATGATTTGTCTCTGCTCATTTATAATTATAATTTATGCAAAGATACAGTATTTTTAAGCACAGAAAATAAGGAAGGGTTTGGCTGAAGTGCTGAATTTTAGTCCAAATACTGCCGAATCCCATTTAAAAGCATCGCCAAAACGCCGGCAAAGATCCAAAGCCTGAACAGATTTAACAACAGGAACCGGCTGTTTGCCCGTTTGCGATATAATAATACTACCCCAAACGCAAAGACAAAAACACTCAGCAGAAAATATAACTGCATCACGGCAGCCTTTAAAATCAAAAATAAAAGCGCAGCTACAAAGGTGTTCACTACCAGCAAAGACAGCACGACCAACCGTGTGGCTACTGGTGAGAAGGTATTGGGAATTGTATTATAACCAAAAATGCGGTCTGCATTGCGCGTAATCATATCTTTTATCACATCTATAACCAGCAGAAGAAAGAAGAGAAACAGCGACATCAAAAAGATGGTTACCGAAAAAGTCCGGTAATACACCAGCATTCCAAAAAACGGATACAGGGACAGAAGCACGAAAGTGACATTATTAATAATGACCAGCCGGCTCAGTTTATGGCTGTACAACCACATCAAAAACTGATAAATCAGAAAAAAGAAAAAGACCTGAATTGAAATGGCAGCTGCCACGGACAGCGAAACCGCATTCAAAATAATATAAGCATAGAGAAAATACTTCTGTTCAAAGAAGTTTTGAATCCGGCTCCGGAAGGGTTTCACGATCTGATCCTTTTCGCGGTCATAAAACTGATTGATAATACCGCCGGCTAAAATGCTCAGGATTGCACAGAAAATAATACCGTGCACGCGAAGATCAAAAACGAAAGCGCGCAAACTTTCTTCCTGATTAAAAAGGAAAAATGTGGAAACATACAGTGCAAAAGCCAGCAGCGCTGTTACCGGTACGCGCGCGCCTAGCAAAAAACCCAGCAACTGCGATAACCGATAAGAAAATGTTTTTTTCATAAAGAACAGAAATCTCTACGGTTGCAAAAGCCTTGCCTGAAAATTGTGTTTAAAACCTGTAAATAACTTCTTTGTGAAAGCCGGGCAGCATTTGTTCCGCCTTCTCGTAATCTTTGGTAAAGCCCAAAATATAACCGCCACCACCGCTGCCGCAGAGTTTCAGGTAGTACGCATTGGTATCCAGTCCTTTTTTCCAGGCGTTGTACAATCCTTCAGGAATCATCGGTTTGAAATGTTCGTATGCCCACACAGAAAGTTTCTTGAGATTCCGGAACAAGGGTGTCATCTCCTTTTTGAGGAAAGCGTCGATACAGGCATTGTTATAGCGGATAAACTCTTCCTGCAGTGTTTTGCGGAAACCTTCAGTCTTCATTTTCTCGAAGAAAATTTGCACCATCGGTCCCGTTTCGCCCGTAACACCGGAGTCGATCAGGAAAATCGCTCCTTTTCCTTCCTGGCTTGCGGGCACATTTACTTTATCAACGCTGTTTTTATTTTCGATCAGAATCGGCAGGTTCATGTAGCAGATGAGCGGATCAATGCCGGAACTCTTGCCGTGGAAATAACTTTCCATCTGCCCGAAAACTACTTTTAGTTCTTTCAGTTCGTCCTTGGAAATTGATTCCGGTGTTCTTTCCTGCACCGAATATTTTTCGAAAATCGCGGCTACCAGAGCACCGGAACTCCCGACACCGTATCCCTGCGGAATATTAGAATCGAAGAATAAACCATTGTCCAGATCCGTTCGCAACTGCGACAGGTTCAGTTGGTAAATCTCCGGTAAAGAAAGCGTCTGCAAAAAGTCAGCGTACTTGCGCAAAGACTCATTTGATTTTTTTTCAAACTCATTTTCGAGTGAGGAAAACTTTAGAGTTCCTTTATAAAAACTGTACGGCAAAGTAAGCCCCTGCGAATCCTCGATGATTCCGTATTCACCGAAAAGCAGAATTTTAGCGTAAAATAAAGGATTGGCCATCTGTGTTTTGTGATAAGTTTTCCGGTGCAAATTTACGGAATTTCCTGTAGATATTATAATTAAAGCAATTATTGCACCGTATGAAGGTTTATATTACAAAATATCTTTATCGGAATTGATTTTGGTTTTCAGGAAGCGAATCAATATTAATCCAACCGCGAAAAATATTGACATGGATAAAGCGGAGAAGCGCATGTTGTGGTACTTCTCAATCATGGTCGCAAAAATGAAAGTTCCGATGATGATTGCGATCTTTTCCAGCACGTCATAAAAACTGAAGAAGGTGGTGTTATCCATTCCGTTCCCCGGCAGTAATTTACTGTATGTGGAGCGGGACATCGCCTGCAGGCCGCCCATTACAAGTCCGATAATCGCTGCAATACCATAAAACTGATACTCCACATTCGGATTTTCTTTGTTTAAGTAATACGCAGAAAGGCAGGCTACAATCCACAGCACGATGGCAATGGAAATCACATTCTTGTTTCCAATCCGGCGTGACAGTCTCGAAAATACAACCGCGCCAATAATGGCTTCAATCTGAATAACCAGCAAAGTCATAATCAGTTTGTCCTGCTCGAGGTTAATTTCACTTTTGCCGAAAAGGGTTGCCATCAGAAAAATGGTCTGCATCCCGACGCTGTAGAAAAAGAAACTGGACAGAAAAAACTTCAGATTGCGATCGCGGAATAAAGTATTGCCGACTTTAAACAATTCGCGGAAACTTTGTTTTGCGACATCCAGATAGAATTTAATATTATCCTTCAGCACGACCCACACACCACCCTGCTCCTGATGTTTCTTGAAAATATTTTTATAGTTAAGCAGCACCAGATCTTTTGGCAGTTGTTCTTTCACTGATCCAAATTGGGGTAAATGCTTAAAAGTATATTGCGAAAAACCAAACCACCATGCTCCAGTCAGCAGGAAAGAAATACGGGTATACATTTTCGCCTGTTCCGCATCTTTGGCCAACACCTGAATCAGAACGAGGCAAATAATCACCAGCAAAACAGAACCTAAATAGCCGTACACATATCCTCTGGCAGAAAGTGCATCCTGCTTATCCGGTGTAGCGATATCCGGCAGAAAACTGTTGTAAAAAACCAAACTGCCCCAAAAGCCGACACTCGCCGTAATACTAAATAACAATCCGAGGAAAACGGTGTCCATTCCCGTGAACATGGCCAAACCCATACAGGACGTGGCGCCCAGATAACAGAAAAACTGCAGGAAAGACTTCTTATTCCCGATGGTATCCGCCAGCGATGACAGAAACGGCGAAAGCAACACCACTATAAAAAAGGAAAGCGTCAGCGAATAACCATAAATGGCATCCGGCTGATATTCTTTTCCGAAAACGCGGATCATATGGCGCACCGGCACATCAATCCACTGGCCGGTTTCCTGCACATATTCCTTTTTCTCCTCAATCGTGGTGAGAATGGAATAATAAATAGGAAAAATGGTGGACGTAATCACCAGCGAATACACAGAATTTGCCCAGTCATACAATGCCCAGGCTTTCATTATTTTGGGATTGTTTTTAATATTCTGCCGGGTTGTAACATCGGTTTCCGCCATAGTATAGTTTATTAAGAAAACAAAAATAAGAAAACCATTGAGATGCCGCGCATGATGCGGACATTCCCAATGGTTTAAATTTAAATTATACTGAAAAATTACATATTTTCAATCACAATCGCGGAGGCGCCGCCACCGCCGTTGCAGATCGCTGCCGCGCCGAATTTTCCGCCGTTTTGTTTCAGAACATTAATAAGCGTTACAATAATGCGGGAGCCTGAACTGCCCAGCGGATGACCCAGCGAAACTGCGCCACCGTTTACGTTTACTTTGGCAGCATCAAGGCCGAGAATTTTGTTATTAGCCAGCCCTACAACGGAGAAGGCTTCATTGAACTCGAAATAATCGATTTCTGACAATTCCATATTGGCTTTTTTCAGTGCAATCGGCAGTGCTTTGGCCGGTGCCGTCGTGAACCATTCCGGATCCTGCGCGGCATCGGCATAGGAAATAATTTTAGCCAGAGGTGTCAGGCCTAATTCTTTTACTTTCTCACCAGACATCAGTACCAGGGCGGAGGCACCGTCATTCAAAGTAGAAGCGTTGGCTGCCGTAACTGTTCCGTTTTCTTTTTGAAAGACGGTTGGCAAAGATCCAATACGATCAAAGTTTACGGATTTGTATTCTTCATCTTCTTTAAAAACTATTGGCTCCCCCTTACGCTGCGGAATTTCTACCGGAACTACTTCCTCATTAAATTTGCCCTCTTCCCAAGCTTTCGCGGACCGCTTGTAGGATTCGATTGCGAAATCATCCTGCTCTTCGCGGGAGTATCCGTTTTCAGCAGCGCACTTTTCAGCGCAGACCCCCATGTGAACTTTTCCGTACACATCTGTCAGGCCATCGAGCACCATTCCGTCCTGCATCTTGACATCGCCAAGCTTTACGGCTTTTCTGGCATTATAATAATGAGGAACAGAAGACATGTTTTCCATACCTCCGGCTACAATTACCTCCTGATCACCTGCTTTGATGGATTGCGCAGCCATCATTACGGCCTTCATCCCAGAGGCACAAACTTTATTAATAGTAGTGGCGGGGGTTTCTTTGCTTAAACCTGCACCCATGGCTGCCTGCCGTGCGGGAGCCTGTCCCTCACCGGCCTGCAGTACATTTCCCATATACACTTCCTGTACCTGCGCCGGATCCAGATTGATTTTATCCAGAGCACCTTTAATGGCCACAGAACCAAGCTTGGTAGCGGGCACGGAAGCAAGGCTGCCTAGAAAACTGCCCATCGGTGTGCGTGCAGCAGATACGATAAATACTTCTTTCATTATATTCAGATTGATTTTTTAAGAATATGCCAAATTACAAAAAAAAACACACTCCCGAAGAAGTGTGCTGTGTTGATTAGCTTTTAATGTTGAAAGTCTGCGACGGCTTTCGGATCGTGTTTATGCTTAAATAGAATAGCAAATAAAATGGCGATTACCAAAGCATATAAAGCAAAATACAGCCAGATCTCATGCCACATTTTTGTTCCGTCGGCATTGGTGAAATATCCTGAAATTAGAGTACCACTAACGGAACTTCCGAGAATGGCACCAAAGCCGTTGGTCATCATCATGAAGACACCCTGCGCGGAAGACCTGATTTTACTGTCGGTTGTACTTTCCACAAATAAAGAGCCCGAAATATTGAAAAAGTCAAAGGCCATTCCGTAAATAATATTGGACATAATAATCAGGAACAAACCAAAACCTTCCGGCGCGCCGTAGGAGAAAAAGCCAAATCGAAGCACCCAGGCAGCCATTGAAATCAGCATGACCTTCTTAATACCAAAACGGTGCAGGAAGAAAGGAATTGCCAGAATAAAGAGGGTTTCTGAAATCTGGGAAATCGAAATAATCATGGTGGAATAGTGCACCACCGCGCTGTCTTTGTACGCTGCCACATGACCAAAATCTTTCAGGAAGGTGTCACCGTACATATTCGTTAACTGCAGTGCGGCGCCCAAAAACATCGAGAAGAAAAAGAACAGTGCCATTTTTCTCGATGTAAAAAGCTTAAAGGCATCAAGTCCCAGTTTCTCTGTCCAGGTCGCTTCTTTGCGAATCAGCCTCGGCGGCGGGCAAGCGGGCAAAAAGAAGGCAAAAATCCCAAGGCAGGCTGCTACAATGCCGGCAAAATAAAACTGATTGGCATTCAGTGAATTATTGAAAAAAGTAGCGATCTGTGTTCCGATGCTTTTCCCGACTTCTGAAAATGACTGCTGATCACTGAAAATATTTGTAATCCACATCGCCGCGATAAAACCAACAGTTCCCCAAACGCGGATCGGCGGAAACACTTTCACCACATCATAATTCTGGTCTTTTAATAATTTATAGGAAATAGAATTAGACAAAGACAACGTTGGCATATAAAAACACATTCCGGCGAGGAGAATCCAAAAGAAATGCGTTGGGTCATCGGTTTTTGCGAGCAGAAATAAGGTCACACCATACAAAATGTGAAGCATGCCGTAGAGCTTTTCAGCATTGATCCATTTGTCTGCGACAATTCCCATGAGGGCAGGCATAAAAATGGAGGCGATGCCCAGCGTAGAAAATACAGCGCCGAATTCCGCGCCGCTCCACTGCTTATAGGCAAACCCGTACGTTCCCAGGGTTGTGAGCCACGCACCCCACACAAAAAATTGCAGGAAGGACAGCAGCGTCAGTCTTAATTTTAGATTCATTATCGGATGTTGAAAAAATTAGTCGATTTTTTTCTTGCGGCGCTTGATCTCTTCCTGGATTGCCAGTGCAGCATCAAAATCCTCTTCTTTCACCGCTTCGTCCAGCATTTTCTGCAGGTCCACCATGGCGAGTGAGGAGAGATTTCCTTCTGCAGCCACTTCTTCGTACGTTTCTGGCTGAGGATTCACTTCTTCCAGTTCCAGCAAAATCCCGGCTTCACTTAACACTTGTTCGGTTGTGTAAATCGGTGCTTCGAAACGAACTGCCATTGCCACCGCATCGGAAGTACGGGCATCGAGAATCAATTCCTCGCCTGTTTCGGAATGTTTAAAGTTAAGATTGGAAAAGAAAACGCCATCGATGATCTGATAGATGATCACCGAACTCAGTTCGTAGTTAGCAGATATTACGAATTTGGAAAATAAATCATGGGTCAGCGGTCGCGGCGGATGGATATCTTTTTCAAGGCCGAGCGAAATCGCCTGCGCTTCAAAATTGCCAATAACTACCGGGAGCTTAATATTCGTTTCTTCATGTTCCATCAGCAATGCATAAGCGCCGGACTGGGTCTGGCTGTACGAAATGCCGCGAATGGTCAGTCTTTTATAATCCATAAGTACAAATATAATTCAATTTTTCAGACCACATATTTGCACCTGATTATTTTGGTAAAAAATCATAAAAAAACCCGAAGCATGCTTCGGGTTTGGTATTAAAATCAGCAATTAAGAATTTTTAAATGCTTTAATTTTCTCTGTCAATTCCGGAACGATTTCAAAAGCATCGCCTACTACACCATAATCTGCCGACTTGAAGAACGGAGCTTCCGGATCGCTGTTGATTACTACGATGGTTTTGGAAGAGTTAACACCCGCCAAGTGCTGAATTGCACCAGAGATTCCAACGGCCACATATAAGTTAGGTGCAATTGCTTTACCGGTCTGCCCTACGTGTTCAGAGTGCGGTCTCCAGCCAATATCAGAAACCGGTTTGGAGCAGGCAGTGGCTGCGCCTAATGTTTCCGCCAGATCTTCGATCATTCCCCATTTGGACGGATCTTTCATCCCACGTCCGGCAGACACCACAACTTCAGCTTCTTTCAGGTCCAGCTTACCGGAACTCTGCTCATGAGAGATTACTTTGGTATCCTCATTTGCGATGGTTAAATTCTTTTTCTCCTCTGTACCACTGGCCGGATTTTCTTTCACACCAAAAGCGTTTTGGGAGACCGTTACGATAACACCGGACGCATCCGATTTAGCGTGCATCACTCCCTTACCAGAGAAAGCACGTCTTTTCACCTGGAAAGGCTCCAGACTTTCCGGTGCCTCGAGTGCGTTGGTGATCAGTGCAAACTGCTTCATCACGGACAGCATCGGTGCTACGGAGGACGCATCGGTGGTATGCGGGAACACGATGATGTTTCCGTCGATCACCTCATTCAATGCCTGAGCATACGCTTTAGCACTGAAATTTTTAAGTCCTTCATCTTCGATGCAGATCACTTTATCTGCACCATATTTATAAAGCAGTTCAGAAGAATCAGTAGGGTTCACGGAAACAGCAGTTACCGTATCACCTTTCTGACCTGCAATTGCTTTCGCATACGATACTGCCTCAAAGGCAGCTTTCTTATACGTCCCGTTTATATTTTCTGCATATACGAATATTGCCATAATATTTTAAGTTTTAAGATTACAGACGAATTAAATTACTTTTGCCTCTTCGTGCAACAGTCTCACCAGTTCGTCCAAATTGTTAGCAGGAATCATTTTTACCGCCGCGCGTGCCGGTACTGAATCATAGGAAACTGCTTCCACTTTCACGTCAACCGCCGCGGGTTCTTTCACTGTTAAAGGCTTGGTACGGGCTGACATAATTCCGCGCATGTTCGGGATGATCAGATCCTTCTCATCAACCATTCCCTTTTGTCCTGCGATCACCGCCGGAAGTTTAACGGAGATGGTTTCTTTTCCTCCTTCAATTTCACGAACCGCTTTCGCTTCGGAACCTTCTACTTCCAGACCAACGCACGCATTCACGAACGGCTGATCCAGCAATTGCGCTACCATTCCGGGAACTGCACCGCCATTATAATCAATGGATTCCTTGCCGCAAAGAATCATATCATAGTTTCCTTCTTTCGCTACGGCTGCAATTTCCTGCGCCACAGAAAAACTGTCTTTCGGATCGGTATTAATACGGATGGCGTCATTTGCTCCTACGGCCAGCGCTTTCCGGATAACGGGTTCAGTCGTAGCTTCACCTACATTCACCACGGTAACGGTGGCACCCTGCGCCTGCAGCTTCACTGCTTTGGTCAGTGCAAATTCATCCAGCGGATTAATTACCCACTGAATTCCGTTTTTATCAAAGGCTGTTTTATCTGCCGTAAAATTAATTTTAGACGTAGTATCGGGAACACTACTGATACAAACTAATATTTTCATTTGCTGTGATTTATTTGTTTAGCACGTGCTAAGATAAGTAAAAAAGATAGTATGCATGCATAATATTTTTAGGAATTACTATGCCTGCAAAAGTTATTTTCCGGTTTGTGCCGGGCGGATTTCCACCTTGCTCGGCAGTGCACGCGGATTCATTTCCAGCAGATCCACGACCAGCTGGCCAATGTCTTCCGGCTGAATTTTCCAATCGTCTTTTTCAGATGGTGTATTCCCGTTAAAATGAGTAGCAACGGAGCCCGGCATAATGGTGGACACTTTAATGTTATATTTTCTCAGGTCGAGCATGGCCGCCTGGGTAAAGCCGACCGCGCCGAATTTTGAGGCATTATAACCGGTACCGTTTTCGAAAAAGTTGGTGCCCGCCAAACTGGAAATGGTAATGAAATATCCCTGTGTTTTTTTAAGGTCCTCCACTGTGGCTTTCAAGGTGCGGAAAATACCGGTGAGATTGGTATCAATCATGGCCTGCCAATCTTCCTCGGAGAGTTGATCCACAGGCTTAAAAATACCCACGCCGGCGTTGGCAATCACGAAATCAATTTGTCCTAAGTGATTTGTTATTTCCTGTACTGCCTTTTGTTCATCATCAGGATTTCGGACATCGGAGGCGAGGCCCATCACCATAGAAGAATCTTCAGAAATTTGTCTGGCCGCAGCAACGGCTTCTTCATGGTTTCGCCCGGAAATGGCTACTTTAACACCCTGCTCATGCAGCGCTTTTGCGATTCCTAAACCAATACCTTTGGTACCGCCTGTAATATAAGCTACTTTATTTTTCATATGATTTAATTAAAAGAAAAACACGCCCGGAAATGAAAGTCCGGACGTGTATCAGGTTACGTTATTATTTTGCGTAGTTTTCGAAGAAGAGCGGAATACTTTCGATTCCTTTGTAGAAATTGTAAAGCCCGTAATGCTCATTGGGTGAATGAATGGCATCTGAATCCAGTCCAAAGCCCATCAGTACAGATTTTGCTTCCAGTACTTCCTCGAACATGGCGGTAATTGGAATACTTCCGCCGCTGCGGTACGGCAGCACTTCTTTTCCAAACGCCTGTTCCATCGCCTTCTTTGCGGCCTGGAATTCTTTGGTGTCGCTCGGTAATACGTAGGGCATTCCTCCGTGATGCGGAGATACTTTTACTTTTACGTTATCCGGTGCTATTTTTTCAAAATATTGAGTGAACTTCTCGGTAATTTCCTCAGGTGTCTGATACGGGACCAGACGCATCGAAATTTTAGCATACGCCTTTGAAGGAATTACGGTTTTTGCTCCTTCGCCAGTGTATCCTCCCCAGATTCCGTTGCAGTCCAGCGTCGGACGGATTGAAGTTCTTTCCAGCGTAGTATATCCTTTCTCTCCTTCCACTCCTTTCAAACCGATGGATTTCTTGAATTGCTCCGGATCATCTTTGAGTTTATTCATCTCGGCACGCTCTTCATCAGAAACGACTTCCACATTATCATAAAAACCATCAATGGTAATATGACCGTCTTCATCAATAAGGTTCGCAATCATGCGCGACAGCACGTGAATCGGATTCGGTACGGCGCCACCATATAACCCGGAATGCAAATCGCGGTTCGGCCCTTCCACTTCTACTTCCACATAACTTAAACCGCGCAGGCCGGTAGTAACCGTTGGCTGCTCATTGGAATAAATATGCGTATCTGAAATCAGAATCACATCACAGGAAAGTTTTTCGCGGTTGGATTTCACAAAACCTTCCAGACTTTTGGAGCCCACTTCCTCTTCCCCTTCAAAGATAAATTTCACGTTGCAAGGCAGTGTATTCGTCTGCATCATCGCTTCAAACGCTTTAATATGCATAAAGAACTGTCCCTTGTCATCTGCCGAACCACGCGCGAAAATAGCACCTTCCGGGTGAAGTTCGATTTTTTCGATGTAAGGCTCAAACGGCGGTTTTTTCCACAGATCAAGCGGATCTGGTGGCTGCACATCATAATGGCCATATACGAGTACGGTCGGCAGTTTGGGATCGATCATTTTTTCACCGTACACAACAGGATATCCTTCGGTAGGGCAAACTTCCACTGCATCGGCACCCGCTTTTTTCAAAAAGTCGGCGACACTGTCAGCGCACTTTAAAACTTCATCTTTATAAGCCGGATCTGCACTGATGGACGCGATGCGCAACAGTTCGAAAAGCTCATCCACATACCGCTGTTTGTTCTCCTGGATATACGCTAAGGTTTCTTGCATTGTTTCTTTTTTTAATGTAATCTCGTAAAAATAAAAAAAATGTCCCGCCGAAGCAAGACATTTAAACTTTGTTAACGCTTAGAAAAGTGATTATTTCGCGGGCTCTGTTGCTGCGGGTTGCTGCTTCGCCTGCGTTGCGCTATCGAGCACATCACTTTGCACTGGCTGCGTTCCCTCGTTGTCACTGCCTTCCGTCATCATTCCGCCAACAGCCTGTTCTTCTACTTTTTTAGTTTCAGTGGGCGTTGCATCTTTTCTTGCAACATCACTCCAGTGTTCTGCACCCTCTTCCATGCGCAGTACCCCCTGGTTTCCGCCGGCCTGAATCTTTTGGCAACTCATCGCTAATCCGGCTACTGCCACGCCCAGAATAATTTTTTTCATATCGTTATCGGGATTAATTATCAATATTAAAGGTCCAAAAATAAGAAATATAACGCTGTTTCACAATCTTATTTCTTCAAACAGGTGTACAACGCAAAATTTGTTTGCCGCCGACCGATTGCGTAAAGATGAGATACAGGTCACCGCCATCGCGCAAACCGTACTTTTTCTTGATCTGTTCGGGTGTGAGCGGATGGTTCCGTGAAATAACATTATACTGCGTACCCTTCTTTAATTCACCGGCTTTAATCAATTCGGCAGACCAGGATCGTCCGGGGAAATCTGGAATATGTTTTTCAGAGGTGTATAAATGACTGTTTGGATGCAGTTTTTTTAAATTAAGTCTTTCCGTTATCAAGTTAAAAGCGCCCGCTTTCAGCACTGCTGCATTCGGCAGATAGAGATAGTTTAAAGGTTCCGAAAATTCAGGCTGTGCACTTATTTCTTCCTGTAAATAAAAATTAAAAGACGGCTGCTGACTTTCCAGATTTACGCAGGTGATGACCGGTTCCGCCTTCCAATCCTTTTTAATGACTACCACAACTTCCTTCATTTCATTTTTCACGGCGATCAGGTGAATATCCGAAACATAATCCAAAACAGAAAGCAGAAAAGAAATATCAATTAAAGGTGAAAGTTTAATAACAACCGTCGGCGCCAGCTTCAGCAGTTCTTCTCTGAGCGATAGAATATCGGGTGAAAGGTCGCTAAGGAAAAACTTCTTGCGATGCGCATCATCACGGCGCGCGGGGTCCAGAAAAACCACATCGAAAGAGTCTGTGTTAGCACCAATGAAATCCTGCAGCGGACTATTAATAAAGGTTGCTTCTCTGCCGAGCGATTGCCAGTTATGCTGAACAACATCAAGTAATCCCGTATTCTGTTCGACCAATGTGACATCTGCGAAAGACTGTGACATAAAAAAAGCATCGATTCCGAAACCGGCCGTCAGATCCAGAAAGCGTTTGCCCGAAATCAGACCAGCTTTATATTCCGCAGTTACCTGAGAGGAAGATTGCTCAAGGTTGAGATGTGGAGGAAACAGAATATGCTCCTTCAGCAGGAAGGGAAATTTGCGCCGCGCGATTTTTCTGCCCTGAATCTGCTGCGCCAGTTCCTGCACGGTAATTTGGGGAAAAGGAGAACCCTTCAGTAATACAGCAGTTATCTCATCGTGTTCATGATCTGCGATGAATTGTTGAACTTCAGCTCCAAGAATAAATCGATTCAAAGGAACATGTTTTATTCAAACATTTCGGACAGACGCACAGGACGGATTTCATCTTCAGCGTACATTTCTGAAACATTTTGCGTTGCCTCACGTTGCGGGTACATATTAACGCCTATCAGTTTTATTTTTCCGTCTGCAACCCATTGCTGTTCTGCAACTGCCTGATTAAAAATTTCTTTCTGGATACTACCTTCTTTTAACAAAACACTATAACCACCTTTTTCTTCCCAGTGTGCAAAAAGCTGCCACGCCTGGTCGGCAAACTGACGCGTGAGATCGTCCACCAGATAGCTACCGCCGGCTGCATCTTCGAAGACATTGATGATGCTCTCATAGGCTAACACAATCTGCTGCTTAAAGGAAATTTCCTGCGACAGCGAAGTGCGGTTCTCCAGAAGATAATCGTTGCAATATACAGCATCGGCACCGGCAATCATAGCACCAGCCACCTCGAGCGTAGAGCGGATCAGGTTATTTTCCGGATCAAATTTAGATTTGTTGCGAAGGGAATCTTCGGTAAAAATATACGGGAATAAGTCGAACCCAAACTCACGGCTTAGCTGGTTGAACAGCAATTTCAGTGCACGGATTTTGGCAATCTCAAAAAAGTAATTGCTTCCGACCGCGACTCTGAATATGAGATCTTTTAAAATTTCCGGACCGGCCACTTCGGCCAGGTCTTTCACTTTTGCCAGGGCAATCGCCAGTTGCTGGATAATGGATGCGCCAGCATTCTGATGTAACGCGATATCAACACAAATCGCGCGCTCAAATTGTTTTGCCTGAAGTTCACGGATCAGTTGCTCGTCTATTTCCCCGGTGGAATCTTCCGAAAAAACATCTATCAGTGAAAAACACATATTGCCGTTCGAAACTGATATATGTTCTGCAAGTTCTTTATTTTCAATAAATAAGCTTTTTTCTTCCAGGCCTTCCACATTATTTTTCAGCAAAAAAGCGAAGGTCTGCTCATCTGCTTCTTCATAGTAGCGGCAAACAAGTTGGGTAGATTCTTCAATCCGCGGCAAAGCCGGCAAGCGGTCTGTATCATCCGTGTAAAACGGGCGCACCTTCACCCCTTCCAGATTGGGCTTGGAAAGTTGGCTGTAAATATCATCGGTCTTCAGTTGCTTCTGTACCTGCGTTTCCCAGTCCTGCAAGTTTTTCGGTGTAAATGACATGCGATCAAATTTAATATTTAATGCCGCTATTTCTTGGCGGAAGCAGCACTATCTACGACAAGGATGAAAATTTCTTCGTTCGGTTTTTTCATAAAGTAATTTTCGCGTGCATACTTTTCCTTTTCGTCTTTATTGTTCATCAGTTTTTTATAGAACTGATCATTTTTTTCATATTCGTTTTTATAGTATGCCAGCTGCTGCTCATATTTTTTCACTTCACTGTTCAATTCATTAATAACCAGAAAAGAAGTACTGTCGAAAAAAACCATCCAGATGAGGAACACGAAAACCGTTATGAAGTACTTGTTCACAAAATATTTCCGGACAAAACGGGTTGCCTGCGTGCGTGGTTGGATATCCTTGATAAGCTCTTCCTGATCAGCCATTTTTTTTCAGGGAATTATTAATTACAGTGGAAAGAAAATCAATGGCCACCGTATTGTGTTTCATATTAGGAACAATCAGGTCGGCGTTATTCTTTGAAGGCTCGATGAACTCGTGGTGCATCGGTTTTAAAGTAGTTTGATAGCGGTGCAGCACTTCCTGCAGATCCCGGCCGCGCTCCTGCGTGTCCCGGCGGATCCGGCGGATCAGTCTTTCATCGGAATCGGCGTGTACAAAAACCTTTAAATCATATTCCTTTAATAACTCCGCATTGGAAAGCACTAAGATTCCCTCCACTATTAAGACGCGGCGCGGCTCCACCAACACGTGATCACCGGTTCTGGAGTGTGTCACAAATGAGTACAGAGGCTGCTCGATGACCTGCCCTTCCTTCAAAGCCTTAACATGGCTCAAAAGCAATTCAAAATCAATGGATTTCGGGTGATCATAATTCAGCATTTCACGCTCAGACAAGGTCAGATGCTGGTTATCATGGTAATAATTATCCTGCGACAGCACATTCACTCCCTCCGTGTTGAGTTGCTGCAGGATTTTGTTCACCACCGTGGTTTTGCCGGAGCCGGTACCGCCGGCAATTCCAATAACAAGCATAAATTTCGTTTTTGCAAAGATATAATTTTAAGGCAAACCGACTCTCTGCAGCGTGACAGTTTTAAGGAGTCAGACGCGGTTTTCTATATTAAATAAATAGAAAACAACCGCCTGCACTCTTGCCAGAAACTCACGCGACTGGTTGCGGTAAAAACTCTGATTGGCCAGTACATCCTGCGCATCAAAACCCAGTGCATTCATCCCGCTGTTCTGAGCATAAAACAACGCGCGCAAGTTGTGGAAACCCTGCGAAACGATAATTACATCCTTCTGGTTATATTTCACCAGACAATTTCGGATGCTGGATTGGGTTTTAAATCCGTGAGGATCTTCGGTAATAATTTGCTCGGGAACGCCTTCCTGATAAATGAGATAATTCTTCATCGCGGCAGGTTCATCATATCCCTGGCTTTTCTCACCGCTTACAATGATTTTCCGGATTTTGCCGTGATGGTACAACAAGGCAGCCGCATCCATTCGGGCTGTGAAATAGGGATTGGAGATACCGGACCTCATTTTGGGCGAAGTTCCCAGCACCAAGGCAGTTTCGCGAGGTGGAATTTTGGAAATACGGGTGTAGGTACGGCCGTTGGTCAAAGCAAATACCCAGATGTTGGCCAGAATCATGAGCAACAGCGTGAGCTCTGTCAGGTTAAAGAAAATTTTTAATATGTCGAGAATCTTTCTCAAAGATCAGGCAGTAAGTCAAAATTCACAGAAATATCCTTGCTCATCATCACCGACATACAGGCAAGAATTTTCCCGTCGGCGGCTTCTTTTTCAGTTAAGTATTCATTTTCGAGAACCTCTACTTCCCCTTCATATAAAGTGCAGATACAACTGCCGCAGATGCCGGATTTGCAGGAGTACGGCACAGGATAACCCTGAATCAGCAACTGCTGAAGCAAACGCATTTTGTTGTCCTTCAAAGTAGTTTCGTAATCCTGATTGAACAGCCGGAACTTTACATCAATATTTTCGATGACGGGAAATTCTTTTTCTACCGGATAAATATCTTCGTTAAATTCCTCAAACAATTCAAAATGAATGTTTCGCTTTGGAATACCATGATGGTAACAGGCATTGGCCAGTTCGCGAATCATTTCACCTTTTCCACAAATCAGGACTTCATCCACTGCATCCCAGATCGTACTTTCTTCATCCGTATCATCCAGTTGTAAGATCTGATTAATAATCAGGTTGACTTTATGCCGGTCCAGACGTCCTTCAAACAGCGGATTACCGGCCCGCTCTTGGGACAGAAAATAATATACTTCCAACCGCTCACCATATTGTTGCTGCAGCGCTTCTAATTCTTCACGGAAGGCAATTTCATATTTATTCCGGCTGCCATAAAACAGGAAAAACCGGGTACGGCTTTCGCGATGCAGGATGTCTTTAACATGACTTAAGATGGGTGTAATTCCAATACCGCCGGCAAAGGCAATGATGGTGCGAAACTCATGCGGCTTCTGCACAATGGTGAACCGGCCACGCGGTGCTGAAACTTCAATAAAGTCGTCAATCTCAATGTTCTTAATTAAAACTGACGCCGGGCTGCCGCTCTCATACGTTTTTATGCCAAGTGCAATTTTATTTTCGTACGGAGCAGAGGTCATGGAAAAATCTTTTTCAACCTCGATATCATTCCAGAGAAACTTCAGGGTCACATATTGTCCCGCCTGAAAAGCAAAAACAGATTTCAGTTCCTGAGGAATTTCCAGTTCCACCGCAAAGGTGTTTTTGGTTACCTGTACCTTTTTCGTTAATTTTAGCCGATAAAACGTGTGCTGCCTGGTCTTGGGTAAAGCGTTTTCCATACGTTTCAAAATTAATAAAATTAAATGAAAAAGTTTTTCGCAAGCGCTGCGGTACTGTTGGTACTGGCCGCGTGCAACAAAAAAGAAGATACGACAATTATGGATGAATCAGCGACCTCTGAAGCTCAGGAAGACCATGTGATTGCTGAAGAAACAACGAGCCCTTTCCGCAAGGTGGAGGTAACCCCGGAGCAGGCGGCTGAAATGCTTGCAAACAAAAATAATGATACACTGTACGTTACCAATTTCTTTGCAACTTGGTGCGGACCATGTGTTAAGGAACTTCCGCACTTCCGCGAAAAAATGCAGGAACTGGAAGGCCAGCCGGTGAAATTTACGTTCGTGAGCCTGGACGATAAAAAGGAATGGGACGAAACGGTGAAAAATTTCACAGAGCAACACGGCATTGGCGCCAATACCGTATTGCTTGATGGCGCTGCGCTGACTCCACAGTTTTTCCCGGCTAATTTTAAAAAGTGGGACGGAAATTCAATTCCCTTTACTTTTATTCGCAAGGGCGACCGTACGGATGAAACCGTCGGGATGATGAGTAAAGAAATGCTGAGCGACAAAATCAGCAGTATGCAGGGGCCTGCGTTGTAATTGCTCGTTTTTTATGGAAAAAAGTTTCCGTTTTCTTTTACTGATTCTGGTGATTGCCATCGCAGGCATAGCGTTGATCAACCTTAATACAGGATTTTTATCTTTAAGTTTTAAAGATTTTTTTTCAGAAACGGAACAGTCTTCTTTGGCCGCCATGCGAATGAACCGTGTAGCGGCCATGCTGCTGGCCGGCGTTTCCATCCCGAGCAGCGGGTTTTTACTGCAGGAATATTTTCGCAATCCGCTGGCAGGGCCGTCAGTGCTGGGTATTACGTCGGTGGCGAGTTTAAGCGTAGCTTTTTATATTTTCCTCTCACAGGATTTTAGTCTGCCGTCTTTCCTGCAAAACAGTTTATTAAGTATATCGGCCATTGCCGGCAGCTTACTGCTGATGCTGGTTTTAATATTGCTCAGCAAAAGATTTCAGGATGGCGCTTTCCTGATTATATTTGGATTTCTGGTTTCTGCTTTGGCCGGTGCAGTGGTTTCGGTTATGCAGCTGTATGCCGAAAATCAAAGTTTAAAAAATTATGTTTTATGGAGTTTCGGTGCTAATAACCAGCTGTCTGCGCAACAACTCTGGGTACTGGCTGCTTTGGTCTGCATTGGCCTGATGGTCGCTTTTCGTTCCATTCGGCCCTTGATTGGAAATGCTTTGGGAGAAGCGTATGCGCAAACCATTGGCGTCAATTTATCGTCGCTGAAGATATCGGTGATCTGCGCTTCTTCCATTTTATCAGCTTCTGTTACTGCTTTCTTAGGCCCGGTGCTTTTTATCGGAATTGTTGTGCCGCACTTCGCCAGAATGATTTATAATCCCTCCCACTTATGGCAGCAGTGGATTCTGAATATGTTGCTGGGCGCGTGCATTATGCTGTTGTTTTCCTGTGTTTCGGAATGGACTCAGTTTCCGCTGAATGTCATAACTTCTTTATTCGGAATTCCGGTCATCCTTGCGATGATGCTTAAAAGCAGAAAATATTAGTGTATGGAGCATGCATTGTTACAACTGGAAAATGTTTCTGTCGGCTATAAGCAACCGCTCATCACCGGAATTACGGCCCAACTGAGCCCAGGAGATATCTGCCTGATGATCGGTAATAATGGCGTGGGAAAAACTACCTTGATCCGGACACTGCTTAAGCAGTTAACAGTTCTGAAAGGAGAAATAAAACTAGCTGGCCGCCCACTCTCT
Organism: Kaistella sp.; assembly: GCA_032057205.1. GTDB lineage: Bacteria > Bacteroidota > Bacteroidia > Flavobacteriales > Weeksellaceae > Kaistella. The sequence continues at coordinate 259,324 of DAMCFT010000003.1, read as the reverse complement.
TCTTTATCTACAACAGAAATTGCCCGCACAACAGCCGTTGTTTTTTCTAAAGCACCGCTACCGGCAAACATGACAGTTCGGGACCTGGTTTCGCTGGGAAAATTTATTCACTATCCTTTTTACTTTCAGCTCAGCACTCAGGACAAGCAGGAAGTTAACGATATCATCGACTGGCTGGGTTTAACAGTTCTCGCCGATAAACCATTGCAGCAGCTGTCTGACGGTAATTTGCAAAAAGCATACATTGGCCGTGCACTTGCCCAGAATGCACCTTTCATTATTCTGGATGAACCCACCACGCATCTCGATGAGCATAATAAAATTATGCTTCTGCAGCTGCTACGGCAACTTTCGAAAGAGCAAAACAAATGTATCTTATTTTCATCGCACGACTGGCGACTCGCGCGTGAGTTTTCGGATGAAGTCTGGTTACTGCAGGACGGCAGCTTCAGCGCCGGCAATACTGAGCATATTTTGTATGAACATAAGGAAATGCTGAATGCCACCGTTTTCAATCTGAATCCTTTCTTCAGGGCGCCCACCATTCACGCGCCACAACTGGAGGCGCAGCTTCTCTACTCTTTCCTGCAAAAAAACTGCAATACTGACCTTTCCTCTTTTAATGTGACGTTCGAAGATGATCAATGGATTGTGACGAACCATAAATACGTTCAGCAGTTTAAAAATTTTCAGGCAATAACAGAATATTTTTATAAAATAAAATAAGTCTGTATTATCCTCTGCAATGCATTATTTTCTTTACTTAAAATATAAAGAAAACACATTCCTTTTACAATTAACAAAATATTAACATTTAAAATATACTATGCATGCATAATATTTTCTATATTTGAATTCATCAGTTAATGAATTGTTATGGAAAAAGCTTTGCCTGAAAAAGTTGAAAATGTAGACCTGATTTTGAAGTCTACCTGGCTGGCCGTGTCGAAGATGTATTCGGAGCTGGCACAGGATTATGATGCGACTGCCGTCCAGGCGCTAACCCTGTTGAAAATTGATCCAAAGGAAGGAACGCGCAGCACCAATCTTGGCCCGAAGATGGCAATTGAACCCACTTCGCTGACGCGAATTATTAAACTGCTGGAAGACAACGGTTATATATATAAGGAGAAAACGTCTACAGATAAACGTGAAGTAATTATTAAGCTGACCGAGAAAGGACTGAATTCGCGAAACATCAGCAAAGAGGCGGTGGTGAACTTCAACCGGACCGTCGCCGAGCGTGTGCCACCCGCAAAGCTGGAAACCTTTAAGGAAGTGATGAGCGACATCCTGAAAATTGCGCAGGAACTGAATAACAAAAAATAATCGGGCGGCATCCTGCTGCCACCAAACCATTAAAATAAAAACCAATATGAAACGACGAATCAAGCATGTCACGGTGCTGGGTTCCGGGATAATGGGTTCCGGAATCGCGGCGCACTTTGCCAACATTGGCGTACAGGTGCTGCTGCTGGACATCGTGCCGTTTGAACTTTCTGAAGCTGAGCAGAAAAAAGGGCTCACCAGAGAACACAAAGCTGTGCGAAACCGCATCGCTGACGAAAATCTGGCTAAGCTGAAAAAGGCCAGTCCTGCCCTGCTCTATTCTCCGGAATTTGCAGACAGAATACAGACCGGCAACTTCGATGATGATCTGCCTAAAATTAAGAACACCGATTGGATCATTGAAGTGGTGGTGGAAAAGATTGAAATTAAAAAATCGGTATACGAGAAGGTGGAACAATTCCGCAAGCCCGGCACCCTGATTTCTTCCAACACCTCGGGGATTCCGATTCACCTGCTGACCGAAGGCCGCAGCGACGATTTTAAAAAGTATTTCGCGGGAACACACTTCTTTAATCCGGTTCGCTACCTGCCGTTGCTGGAAGTGATTCCGACGCCGGACACTGACCCGGAAGTGACCAGATTCTATATGGAATACGGTGCAAAATTCCTGGGAAAAACTACAGTAGAAGCTAAAGATACACCGGCTTTTATCGCGAACCGCATCGGGGTTTTCTCCATGATGAATCTGCTGCATGAGGTAAAAAATTTGGGACTGAATGTTTCTGATATCGATAAGCTCACCGGCCCGATAATCGGTCGCCCGAAATCCGCTACTTTCCGAACGGCCGATGTAGTCGGACTCGATACACTGGTGATGGTCGCCCAGGGCGTGCGCGGCAGTAAGGCGGAAGCAAATGATTTTAATGATGTTTTTAAACTCCCTGACTATATCGAAACCATGGTCAGCAACAACTGGCTGGGTTCGAAAACGCAACAGGGATTTTATAAAAAAATTAAAAACGCCGAAGGTAAGTCAGAAATCCACGGATTGAACCTGGATACGATGGAATATGAGTTGCAGCCTAAAGGAAATTTCCCAACGCTAGAACTTACCAAGAACATTGATCGGCCGATTGACCGGTTTAAAGTGCTGATCACCGGAAAAGATAAAGCAGGTGAACTGTACCGCAAATCTCTGGGTGCTTTATTTGCGTATGTTTCGCACAAAGTACCGGAAATCTCTGATGATATTTACAAAATAGATGACGCCATGCGCGCCGGATTTGGTTGGGAAAACGGTCCTTTTGAAATCTGGGATGCAGTCGGAATACAAAAAGGTATCGAACTGGCACAGGAAGCCGGTTATCAGGTGGCGGACTGGGTGAAAGAAGTGCCTTCTTTCTATAAAGTGAATGATGAAGGGCAATCCACATACTACGGTAAAGAGGATCGAAATTATCACTCCATTCCGGGACAGGAATCTGTAATTAATCTCGATAATATCCGCAAAAACAGAACACTCTGGAGCAATTCGGGCGCAGCCATTCAGGATCTGGGTGACGGTATCATAAATTTCGAAATACGCTCCAAGATGAATTCTCTGGGCGGCGAGGTACTGGACGGACTCAACCGAGCCATAGATCTGGCCGAAAAAGAATACGACGGTCTCGTGATCGCTAATCTGGGAGCCAACTTCTCGGTAGGTGCTAACTTAGCCATGATTCTGATGATGGCCATTGAGCAGGACTGGGACGATTTAAATATGGCCATCGCGTACTTCCAGAAATCGATGATGCGCGTGCGCTACTCTTCAATTCCGGTGGTGGTTGCTCCGCACGGAATGACGCTCGGTGGTGGCTGCGAAATGACCATGCATGCTGACCGCGTGGTAGCTGCTGCGGAAACGTATATCGGCCTGGTGGAAACCGGCGTCGGCGTAATTCCCGGCGGTGGGGGCACGAAAGAACTCACCCTGCGCACTTCGCAGGATTTCCAGAAGGATGATGTAAAAACCAACCGCCTGCGCGATGCCTTCATGAATATTGCCATGGGCAAAGTCGCGACTTCCGCTTATGAAGCTTACGATATGGGAATCCTCCAGGAACACAAAGATATTGTCAGCGTTAACAAAAACTACCAGATTAAAACCGCGAAAATGCTGGCTTTAAGTCTGGCCGAGCACGGATATACCCAGCCGATTGAGCAGAAAGTTAAGGTCCTGGGCCGCGACGCATTAGGAATGTTCTATGTAGGTACCGATCAGATGCTGGCCGGGAACTACATCTCGGAACACGACAAGCTCATCGCCGACAAACTCGCGAATGTCATGGTAGGTGGAAACTTGTCCGAAGCCACCGTTGTGAGCGAACAATATCTACTCAACCTCGAACGCGAAACCTTCCTCCAACTCTGCGGCGAACGCAAAACTCTGGAGAGAATTCAGCATATGCTGCAGAAGGGGAAACCGTTGAGGAATTAATTTTTGTACAGTGCATACAGTACTTTGTACAATGTAAAAAGTATAATGATAGGCAATACACAGTCGACAGTTTAAATTTTTGATTTATGCATAATTTTCGGGAATTGGAAGTGTGGAAAAAAGCCGTTATGCTGGCAACCACTTATTATGAGTGTTCCAAAACATTTCCGCGCGAGGAGATTTTTGGATTAACATCGCAGTCACGCAGATGCGTAGTTTCGATTGCCTCTAATATTGCTGAAGGCGCAGGCCGGGATTCTAGCAAACAGTTTGTACAATTCCTGGGAATTGCGCTGGGATCTGCATTTGAGTTTGAAACGCAAATTATAATTGCGGACAGACTGGACTATTTGAGCGATCATGAGTTTAATACTCTTAAAGAGGAAATAACACATGTTCAGAATATGCTGATCAGGCTCATTGCACGCTTAAAAGAATCCGCTACATAGTACTAGATACTTTGTACATTATACTTTGTACATTGTACTTTATACATTGTACTTTATACATTGTACTTTATACAAAATCATAACACATTTAATAGTAATGAAACAAGCATACATCATCAAAGGCTACAGAACGGCCGTCGGGAAAGCCCCGAAGGGAAGCCTGCGATTTACACGGCCCGATGTAATGGCCGCCACCGTTATTGAAAAATTAATGGCCGATGTGCCACAACTTGATAAAAACAGAATTGATGACCTCATCGTCGGGAACGCCATGCCCGAAGCTGAACAGGGGTTAAACGTGGCTCGTCTGATCTCGCTGATGGGCCTGAAAACTGATCAGGTTCCGGGCGTTACCGTTAACCGCTACTGTGCGTCGGGAAGTGAAGCCATCGCTATTGCTTCTGCCAAAATTCAGGCCGGCATGGCGGATTGCATTATTGCCGGCGGCACCGAATCGATGTCTTACATTCCGATGGGCGGTTACAAACCTGTTCCTGAAACCGATGTCGCCAAATCCAATCCGGATTATTACTGGGGCATGGGCTATACCGCAGAAGCTGTTGCCAAAGAGTTTAATATTTCACGTGAGGAGCAGGACGCCTTTGCTTTTGAATCGCATCAAAAAGCTTTGCGCGCCAATGCCGAAGGCCGGTTTAAAGATCAAATTGTGCCAGTGCCCGTTGAATTTAATTATCTGGATGAAGACCAGAAAATGCAGACCAAAAAATTCGATTTCGCTGTCGACGAAGGTCCACGCGCAGACACTTCCTTGGAAGGTTTAGCGAAACTGCGTCCGGTTTTTTCAAATGGCGGAACGGTAACTGCCGGCAACTCATCGCAAATGAGCGACGGTGCCGCCTTCGTGATTGTCATGTCTGAGGAGATGGTAAAAGAACTCAATCTGGAGCCCGAAGCACGATTGGTGGCGTATGCTGCCGCAGGTCTGGAACCGCGCATCATGGGGATGGGCCCACTGTACGCGGTTCCAAAAGTTTTAAAACAAGCCGGCATGCAATTGCAGGATATCGAACTGATCGAACTGAACGAGGCATTTGCCAGCCAATCGGTTGCGCTGAAGAAAGAACTCGGTCTGAATCCGGATATTCTCAATGTCAACGGCGGTGCCATCGCACTCGGCCATCCACTTGGCTGCAGCGGAACCAAACTAACCGTGCAACTCCTGGACGAAATGCGCAAGCGCGGCAACAAATACGGCATGGTCACCATGTGTGTGGGAACAGGCCAAGGAGCAGCGAGTATATTTGAATTACTTTGATTTCTGAGAAAAGAAGAAAGAGGAAAGAAAATAGACTGTAAGATAATAGAAAAAAAGATAATAGACTTCGGCAGCTATAAAAATTTAGATTATGGATTTACCAAAGAGACATAATTTTAAAAAGCTGAAAATCTGGTTGATGGGTGTAGATATTGCAAATGACGTTTACACCATTTCTGCAGAATTTCCTCAGTTCGAAATGTATGGCTTAAAGAGTCAAATGAACAGGTCTTCAATTTCAATTCCTTCTAACATTGCAGAAGGTTCCAGTAGGTCAGACAAGTCATTTATTCATTTTTTGGATATATCTCTTGGTTCATCATATGAATTACAAACACAGCTAATTCTGGCTAAAAGCAGAGCATATATTGAAGATGAAAAAGCTAGTGAACTTGAAGAAAAAATTGAAAATTTCCAAAGAGCTACGATGGTTTTTCAAAATACTTTGAAAGCGTAATTGCACGGTTGAACCTTTTCATAACATGATACCTTATTAAAGGTCTATAATCTTAAAATCTATCATCTTTAAGTCTCATATAAAAACCTAGAAACAAAATAAAAAATATGTCCAACACAATACAAGGCGGTGAATTTATCATTAAAGATATTCCTGCACAGGAAATTTTCAGTTTGGAAGAACTGAATGAAGAACAAAAAATGCTGCGCGATTCGCTGCGTGATTTTATGGCGCGCGAAGTGATTCCGAATCGCGAACGTTTTGAACAAAAAGATTATGCACTCACAGAAGAACTGATGCGCAAGCTTGGGGAAATGGGAATTCTCGGGATTGCTGTGCCGGAAGCATATGGCGGTCTGGGGATGGGTTTCGTCACTACCATGCTGGCGTGCGATGTAGTTTCCGGCGCGAATGGTTCCCTGGCAACGGCCTACGGCGCACACACCGGAATCGGGACGCTTCCTATCCTGCTGTACGGAAATGAGAAACAAAAACAAAAATATCTGCCGGCTTTAGCAGCGGGCGAAAAGTTTGGCGCCTACTGTCTGACCGAGCCAGATGCCGGCTCTGATGCGAACTCCGGAAAAACGAAAGCAACTTTGACCGAAGATGGAAAACACTACATCATCAACGGTCAGAAAATGTGGATTTCCAATGCCGGTTTTGCAGATACCTTTACCTTATTTGCCCGGATTGGCGATGATAAGAACATTACCGGATTTGTAATCAACCGGTCTGAACTGGAAAATCCGGAGAGTATGACTTTGGGCGCTGAGGAACATAAGCTCGGCATCCGCTCCTCCTCCACCCGCCAGGTGTTTTTTAATGAGATGAAGATCCCCGCAGAAAACCTGTTAGGCGAAAGAAACAACGGTTTTAAAATTGCGCTGAACGCTCTTAATGCAGGACGAATCAAACTCGCTGCAGCCAACCTGGACGGACAAAGACGCATCACTGACCTGGCGATTACGTACGCCAATGAGCGAAAACAATTCGGAGTTGCAATTTCAACTTTCGGTGCCATCAGAAAGAAAATAGCGGAAATGTGCACAGGTATTTTTGTATCTGAATCGGGTGCTTACCGTGCCGCGAAAAACGTGGAGGACAAGGTGGAAAAACTAGTTGCCGACGGAATGGAGCACGAAAAAGCCGAAATGAAAGCACTGGAAAACTTCGCCGTGGAATGTTCTATCTTAAAGGTATATGTTTCGGATTTAACGCAACATATTGCGGACGAAGGACTTCAGATTTATGGCGGAATGGGCTTTTCGGAAGATGCTCCAATGGAAGCCGCCTGGCGGGACGCCCGTATCGGCCGTATCTATGAAGGAACCAACGAAATCAACCGTTTACTTTCCGTGGGAATGCTGATTAAAAAAGCCATGAAAGGTGAACTGGATTTACTCACACCGGCGATGGGCATCAGCAAAGAACTGATGGGCATTCCTTCCTTTGACGTTCCCGATTACTCGGAATATATGTCTGAAGAAAAAGCGATTATCCATAACCTGAAAAAAGTATTTTTGATGGTTTCCGGGGCGGCTCTCCAGAAATACATGACCGAGATCGAAAAACAACAGCACCTCTTGCTGAACGCGTCGGAAATTCTGAACCAAATTTATATGGCGGAATCAGCAATTCTGCGCGCCGAGAAGCACTTCCAGCAGGATTCACCGCAAGCTATGATGGCACAGCTCAATTTGTATAAAGCTGTGGAAGCCATTACACAGGCAGCCAAAGAAGGAATCGTTTCTTTTGCAGAGGGTGATGAACAGCGAATGATGCTGTCCGGCCTACGCAGATTTACGAAATACACCAAAATGCCGAACGTGGTTGCACTCACGGAAAAAATTGCTGCCCATTATATTGATAAAGGTTCATTCTAAAACGTTAGCAAATTATCTTCTAAACGTCCTGAGTCATTCGGGACGTTTTTTTAGTGCGATACTTAAGGTTTGTTAAAAATTCGTTTAGCTCAGATTATCATCGTAATTTTGTGCAAGATGAAGTTCCCCACAACATATTCTTCACCCATGCAGCGCGCAATTATTGCGTTCTTTTTAATCATACTCGCCTTTTCGCCCTGCGGCTTAAAGCAGTCTTTGAAAACCGTTTTTCAGGCAGAGAACTTGTGTGCAAAACCGGGGTCATCAATTAACAGCTGCCAGTTTGTTCGAGCTACAGAACAAACAAATGCCGCTGATGAAGTTTCACAAAAACTTCAAAATACTTCTCACCATTTCTTTTTTAGTACAGAGAAATATTCAGGTGAATTCCTTAATGATGTGTCGGGCTACAATGGTGTAACACGGTCAGTACCTCTGTATATACTCTATCAGCAGTTGCGTGCATTGCTTTTCTAAGATATTGATGCTCACAGCATCCCGTTACTTTTAACTCTATCCTTTAATTTTAATCTTAGAAAAGATGAATATTCAACTTATAAAAAAAATAGGAAACGTTTCGATGTTTTCCCTGTTATTAGGTGTAGCCTTTGTGCCCGAACTGAAAGCCGGTGTACAGCAAACATTAATGAAAACCGGCCTTTTCCAGCCGCAGTTGCCAACTACTGAAATTAAATCTGAAAAAGACACCGTTTCCACGGCAGGAAACTTCACGATGAACCTCAAAGACCAGAGCGGTCAAACCGTGACACTGGACGACCTGAAAGGCAAAGTAGTCTTTATAAATTTCTGGGCAACCTGGTGTGCTCCGTGTATTGCCGAAATGCCGTCTATCCAGAATTTATATGATAAATTTAAAGAGAACGACGACGTCGCCTTTGTCATTCTGGAAGCCGAAGGAAGCAAGGACAAAGCAGAGAAATTCATGGAACGAAAAAAACTCACGCTTCCCGTATATTATCCGGCCGGCACTATTCCGCAGGAATTTTTCCGCGGACGGTTGCCGACAACCGTGATTTTGGATAAACAAGGAAACATTGCCCATATCACAGAAGGGATGGCGGATTACTCCGGACAGGATATCGTAGATTTCCTCAATGAAGTCCGCGCGATGCACCCTTAACATATATAATATTAATGAGAAAGCCGTTCACAGTAAGCTGAGAACGGCTTTTTTTTCGAAATTTTTATAGCTTTAATACATAGGTTTGTGAAACTTTGTAAAAATATATTAATAAGTATTTCAGGAGATTTAAGAAAAAATTGCGACCGGACGCTTCTCGCTGTCAATCGCGACAAAAGTGAATTCGCCGCTTACGGCTTTTTCGCGCTCGTCGCTGTACATTTGTTCCATGAAAATATCAACACGCACCTTCAGGCTGGTACGCCCCAGATAGGTCACGCGGCCAACCAACTCGATAATGGTTCCTGCGGCAATAGGTTTGGTAAAATCAATCCGGTCACTGGAAACGGTTACCATTCGCTGACGGCTGTAGCGGGTCGCGGTGATAAAAGCCACCTCGTCCATCAGTTGCATGGCCGTGCCGCCGAACAGTGTGTCATAATGATTGGTTGTGTTGGGGAATACGGCTTTAAAAATTCGTGTTTCAGCCTTTAAAATTCGCTCTTCTCTAGTCATAATTATTTGTTTTATGGGTAGGGAAAAGCTGCGGCACACGTTGAAAGCTGTCGGCTCACCTTTTCCTTTACCCGAGGATTATCTGGTTTCTTCCGGTGGCAGGTCTCCTGGCTTGCATCTGTTCTGGCCGCCTTCCCGCCCGGGGGCAGTGGCACGGGGCCAGCAGTATAGTAGCTTACAGTTGCGGGAACAGCCCGGGACTTAAACCCGGTTCCCTTTTCATGCCTCGGCAATGTGCTTCGGCAACCAACGGAAGCACAAATATAATGTTACTGCATTAAACAGAAAAACCGCTGAATAACAGCGGCAGATGTCAAATCGGTGGACTATGTACAGCGCAAAAGCGATTTACTGCTGATTGGCTTCCGTGCCCGCAGAATCAACCGTTGCAGGCTGGTCGCTCGCTGAGGCAGTGCTGTCGCTGTAGGCAGAATTCATTTCAGAATTTTGCGTCTGCCCCTGGCTCGTTTCCGGGCCATAATCATGTTGAGTACTTTCTTCGGTGCTGTTTTTGGAACACGCCACCATAAACAGAGAAAAAACGGCGGCGCTTAGTAATAACTTTTTCATAGGATTTTTTTTAGAGTTCATGAATACTTGTTTTCAGCAAAAGACGTGCAACTTTATGAAAATAATGGAGTTAAGGTCTACAAAACAGAATGCCGTACTTTTGCATTCATGTGCGAAGACCAAACTTTTACCGGAATTAATTTTACTCAACACAAGCCGGAATTCACTGAATATGAAAACTGCACCTTTAAAAACTGCGTATTTACAGGATTACTGTTATCAGATATAAAATTTATCGATTGTGAATTTATAGAATGTGACCTGAGCTTAGTAACCTGTAACAATACTTTATTTCGCCACGCAAGTTTTACTGATTGCAAAATGCTCGGAATTTCCTTTGACAACTGCAGTTCGTTCGGCCTTTCCTTTTTCTTTGTCAGATGCAATTTAAATCACAGTTCATTCCACGGCCTTTCACTTAAAAAACAAAGGTTCGAAAGTTGTGAATTACAGGAAACAGATTTCACTGATACGAATCTGACTCAAGCCATATTTATAAAATGCAACCTCGCGGGTGCCCTATTTCAGCAAACAAATCTGGAGCACGCCGATGTGCGCACGGCAGAAAATTTTGATATTAATATAAAAGAAAACAAAGTTCAAGGCTTAAAAATCCAACAACAACAAAGTGTGGCACTGCTTCAACATTTCAAAATAAAGGTAGAATAAAAATTATTTTTACTGCCGGATTTATAGAAAATGCAGCGATGCGCAACATTTTGATTGGATTTCATTTAAAATATTTACATTTGCCAAAATATTGATAATGAAAAAAATAATTTTACTGTGCGCAAGGGTAATTACCTGCACAATTTCCGCACAACAGTCACAGACAAAAAAAGTGGGTCCTCCTGCCGGCAAGGCGAATGTTGGTGACACCTACGGCCAAACCGTGAAAGCGGGAGCCGAGAAAAAAGCAATGACGGCTGCGCAGTTAACCAAGAAATTAAAGAAAGAAGACAAAATCGCAAACGTGGCAGTTACAGGAAAAGTTACAGAAGTTTGTGATAAAAAAGGTTGCTGGATGACGGTCGCCACCGATAATGATGAAAGATTTTTCGTCAAAATGAAAGATTATGCCTTCTTTGTTCCCACCGCTTTGGTCGGAAAAACAGTTGTACTGGAAGGCGACGCGGCCGTGAAGGTAACATCGGTTGAAGAATTGCAACATTATGCAGAAGATGCCAAAAAATCAGAAGCAGAAATTGCAGCCATCACCGAACCGAACAAAGAAATAAGATTTATGGCGTCAGGCATTCGGGTAATTCCTTAAGCTGATAGGAAACTAATAAAAGAACTGCCTTTCAATTGATAGGCAGTTTTGTTTTAAACCAGTTCGAAATTTACAGGCTCATCCACTTTTGGATATGTACTTGCTGAAATATACTGCTTCCCGGAGCAGTCGATTTCCTGCCAGCCCTTTTTTTTGTTCAGTGTCCCGACTTCGCGAACCACCGGCACAAAGTTCAGACCAGTCTTTTCCTGATTCACCTCTTCCCGAAACTGCACAGCAATGTCAACCGTGCATTCATGCTCCGTGGCTAACCTGACGTTCCGATAAATAATATCATAATGCGTTTCCTTATTTAAAGGAATATCCTGATATAATTCCCACCCCTCTGCCGAACCTTTTAATTCAGCTATGGCGACTAAGGCTTCATACAAAGCGAGTGTGTAGTATTTCCGCGTTTGCGTGCGGTAATAATCATCCGGAAAATGGCCGCCCTCAAATAAAATGTTTGGCAGGCGTTGCAGCATCAGGTTGTCGCCTGTAGCACCCGGATAAAATTCATCCGTATATCTGCCGATTCCGTTCGGTAAGTTCTCTCTCAATGCATGATACATTTTCGCGATCACAGCCATGGACATTTTTCTTTCTCTGGTCAGACTGCGTTCCATATCCGCGGACGGCGACAGGAAGGATAAGGTCGCCGGATGAATTCCGTCTGTGGTAAAAATCGTGCGCTGGTCATGTAAATTTAAACCATAATCAAAGTCGGTCTCCGATAAAAATTTGCGCAGCAGTTTCATCTCGGCAGTGGAGGAGGACAAAAAATCGCGATTGATATCAACACCATCACCGTTCGCGCGTGTCCAGATCTCCGAACCATCCGGATTAAGCATAAATAAAATATGCAATTCAATTTTTTCCTTGAGAGCCTCTTCCAGTTTTGGCTGTTGCGTCAGGCTGCTTAGTAAATCAACCATCGCCAGCGTGCCTGTGCTTTCATTTCCATGCATCTGCGTCCAGGCAGCTACCTTCATATCTCCGTTTCCCCACACCAAAGAAAAAATTGGTTTCCCTGCGGTGGAATAACCGTACACCTTTACATCTGGAAATTCTTGCCGCAAATATGAATGGAAAATTTCCGGATTTAAAAATCTGCGCGCCCCAATTTTCGATTTCAGATATGTAAACTGCTGCATAAAATGTTGTTATTAAGCAAAAATAAACAATTTAAAAAGGATACATATCTATTTACATTTGTATATTATTAAAACATGGTCGCTTGCCAGTTTGTCAGTTAGTAAAATTGTGGAATACATTTATAATATATTAAAAATACAATCAACTGTAAAACAGTAGATTATATCAGTCAACTAAATTAAACATTAAGATTGGCTTTAAGTCTTTTATTATTGTATTTCAGTCATTTAGGAGTAATTAGTGCAAACAGTATTTCCTTTGGTTCAGGCTCCTTTATGCGCTCTGTTTACAAATGTTATGCGCGTAATTTGTGGATATTGTTATCTTTGTTTTTTACCACTATATATGACGAATGAAGTTTTATTTCTCGGGAGTTTTCTGATATTTATATTGATTATCCTTGCTTTAGATCTTGGGTTGCTTAATAAAAAGTCCGAAGCTGTTTCACTGCGACACGCAGGGCTGATGAGCTTTTTTGTTATCCTGCTTTCGATAGGTTTTTACTTCGTTTTGAGAAACTACGGTCACCTACTCCACGGCATCGAAAGTATAGCTGAACTGCAAAAGGTGATCACCAAACACCACCACCCTGTCCGGATTATTCCCGGCGACCTTCCGGGGAGCATCGCTTTATACAACGAGAATCTGGGTTTAGAATACCTTACAGGCTATGTAGTAGAATACGCGCTTTCGGTGGATAACATTTTTGTAATGGTTCTTATATTTGGAGCCTTTGGGGTGGCACCGCAGAATTATCACCGCGTGCTTTTCTGGGGAATTTTGGGCGCTATCATAATGCGCTTTATATTCATCTTCGTCGGTGCAGCACTTATCCAGGAATTTGACTGGATTATGTATCTCTTCGGCGCTTTTCTGGTCTTTACCGGAATCAAAATGTTCTATGATAAAGATCAGGACGAAGCGATTGATACCCAAAACCACCCGGTTGTTAAGTTTGCCAACAAGCATTTTAAGGTGCACCACAGTTTTTCAGGAAGCAAATTCTTTGTAACCGTTGACGGCATAAAGAAGATGACGCCTCTATTCCTTGTCTTGGTTATCATTGAATTTACGGATCTGATTTTTGCGGTGGACAGTATCCCGGCTATTTTTTCGGTCACCAAAGACCCGTATGTAGTTTTCTTTTCAAACATTTTCGCCATTATCGGCTTACGCTCCATGTTCTTCCTGCTTTCCGGCATCATTGATAAGTTCCGTTTCCTGAAAGTAGGCCTGGCGATATTACTGACTTTTATCGGACTCAAAATGCTGCTGCATGAATATCTGGACCGCTGGGGGTTTTCCACCACAGACTCCTTAATTATCATTATCTCGATACTGGGCGGCAGTATTCTGCTTTCGCTTTTAATACCTGAAAAGGAACCTGGAGACCTATCATGAACAGACCTAAAAAAAGAAGTTTAAACAATACAAACACGGTCACTTACCGTGTTTTTTTGTGCATTATAGAGTGTAAGTGGATAAAAGTTTACACGCAACAAATAACGTAGAAGCTCAGATATCATAATTAAATTTGTGACAAAGAAAGTACAACATTAAAGCATAATTACCATGATTACGAATGTGGAAAACTTTACACTTGAATTAACTAATAACCCCGGTTATCCACAATTACTTTTTAAAGTATTAATAAACAACACATTACCAATATTTACATTTGTAATTTTTCTTTCACCTTTGTAATTAACAAATGTAATTCACATCTCGAAATTATTATTTACATTTGTTAAATGGATTTAAAGGACCGAATTGCTGAAGTTATTTCGTGGACAAACTACTCCGCTTCCGAATTTGCAGATGAAGTGGATGTTCCCCGTTCGAGTATTTCCCACATTACATCCGGACGAAATAAACCCTCGCTGGATTTTTTAATTAAATTAAAAAGTCGTTTTCCGGAACTGCAATGGCCCTGGTTAATTGAGGGTAAGGGCGACATGACGGCCTCTGCCGAACCGCAAATTGAACAACCTGCCAAAGAGAAGGTGGAACGCCCCCCACTACCCGATCTCTTTTCAATGATTAATGATGAATCCTTTGGAAGCGAAAGTCCAGCTGAAAAACCGGTTCAGGAAGTGCCGCGAGAATCGATTATTTCGCAGCCGACTGCACCTTCCCCCGTTCTGGACGATTCTCAGGCATCAGCGACAAAGGACGAAATCCGTGAAAAAGCAGGTACGCCCGGGATCCGGCGCATCGTTATATTTTATGATAATGGCCGTTTTGAAAGCTACGAACCGTAAAGGGCACAATTTTTCCTGTCTTCTTCCTTGAATTTTTAAATGAAGATTTATGAAGCTTGCTGAATTGGCCAGAGAGTTGAAAATTCCAACCGATAGTTTTATCCGTTTTATTCAGGACTTTGACCTCGAACTTTCTGACTGTATTACCACCGGTTTCGAGGTGAAAAAGGACTTTGAGAAGTTTGCACGCGAAAACATTTCTTTCCTGCAAAAATATGCGGCAGATCTGGATAAGAAAAAATCTGTGGAAGACATCGCGGAGACAATCCATCAGCCGGCCGCCGAAGTTGCCGAAGCCATTCGTAAACAAAAACCGCAGATTTTCAATAACGGACGTTACCAATCTTCGGTTTCTAGTTTTGGGATTGATAATAAACTCGGCGGCAATTATCAGTTTGTTTATAAATACTTTGGCGACACCACGCGTCTGGATAAACGAGAATTTATCGGTTATCGGGATTTATTCTTTTTTATTTCCGAGGCGCTTGAGCCTTTTCTGAATGATGTTTCTGTTGAGAACTGGGGAATCCACCGTCCCTCAGGCATTATACTATATGGTCCGCCGGGCAGTGGTAAAATATTCTGGGCCGGCAAGATTGCTGAAATTGTGGGCTTTGATTTTAAGGAAATCCGGAAACATTATCTGGGGACTTCACTCGCCGAAGAAAACAAACCTGACTTTAATAATTTTCTGGTTAAAATGATGGAGCAGGAAAAGGTCTTGCTGTTCTTCGAAAATTTCGATGTGGCTATGGCTGACCGAAGTGATGAGGAAACGGGCGAAAACTGCGATCAGGAAACCAAAGATATTGTGCTGCATTACATCAGCCATTTCGAAGAAGAAAATGTACTGATGGTGGGTGCTGCCAATTCACTGCGCCGGATTGATGACGAATTGCTGGCCCCCGGCAGGTTTGATGTGCAGATCCCTATTTTCCCGCCGAATAAAAAAGAGCGCGCCGAAATGATTCTTTATAATATGACAGAAGAATTGAGCGAAGACTCTTTACTTCTTAAAATACTGAGACATAACAAAGCGCATTTGGTGCCCTTTTGGAAGGAAACTGCGGCAGAAATGAGAGTGTATTCCAATACCATGGTGGTTGATTTTACACAAAGCCTGAAAAAGCGGATCCGGAAGCAGTACATGAAAGATAACAGTACGGAGATTACCATCAGTAAAGAGATGCTCTCTGCTTCGCTCAGGGATGCAGCCACCAAACTTACGCCGAAATACCTCAATCAGGTGGAGAATTTTCTAAAGGAGGCCACTTATCATCAGTACAAGCGCTTTTCCGCCAGAATAGATCAGTTAACCGACGAATTACAAACCTATCGCATTGTGGAAGAACCGAAGAAGGCGATTGGTTTCACGCACAATCACAGCAGCGATTCTCCCGAATAAGCCGTGCAAAAAAGCCGTTTCGGAAAAGTGAAACGGCTCTCTTATTTTTAATTATTTCTTGCTCTGCTTTGGAACTTTTAATCCTTCTTTTTTGGCCTCTGAAATTCCGATGGCTACGGCCTGTTTACGGTTGGTAACTTTATCACCGCTGCCGGATTTCAGTTTTCCTTCTTTATACTCTTCCATGGTTTCATGGATTTTATCCTGTGCTTTTTTCGAATACTTTCTGTCTGACATAACTTTATATTTTGTGGTTGTAGTGTGCAATTATTTATCCAGTGCTACTCCGATTTTATACACTTTAGCGTGCATACGGTACTTAATTCTTTCTACGGACTGTACTGAATCAAACTGGCCATTTTTAAGAATAATGATCGGATCCTCTGTATTTTCAATACGCTGATCCGTAATGTATTTTTCTTCAGGACTTTCTTCTTTAATATCAGATTCCATTTCCTGCAGCTGGTCCGAAAACTCAACAAAGCGCGGATCGTTTGAATGGATAAACTGATAGTCCGGTCCGGCATCAATAAATAAGCTTTTTCGCTGCGCGATTAAGCCTGCTTCATTTGTAATTCGGGGATTATCATTTCCATCAGTAAAAGCTACCTCAACCAAAGTGCCCGATTTATTGGCAGCATATTGTGAAGCCTCCCCATAATTGTCAAAGCCGGTTTTAATAATTTCGTGATCCAGTTCGTAACTCACCAGTTTATCTTCATTAAAAGTTTCCATACCTGTTTTGTTTATTATTTGCACTAAATACATCAAACTTGCTGCCAACATAACGCATCAAGACAGTGTTCGCGTGGATTGAATTTTATTATCTTTGGAATCTTATCTTATATTTCTATGAAAAAAATTCTGTTTTCCATTTCCTTTTTTGCCGCAGCTGCTTTGTTTGCGCAGGAAATTACGCTGGATAAAATATATTCCGGCTACTATCGGAGTAAAGGCATTTCCGGTATTTCTTCCTTAAATAACGGTGAACACTATGTCGTTATCGAGCCGGGTGGTATTTCCAAATATTCTTACAAAACCTCCCGAAAAGAAGGGGATATCGTGCAGGGAAATTTTCAGTCATATATCTTTAACGAAGACGAATCCAAAATTTTATTACTCAAGCAAAGCCAAGGGGTGTACCGCCATTCTTTCTTGGGTAAATTTGAGGTGCGTGATCTGAAAATAGGAAAAACCCTTGAACTTAATAATGGTAATTTTGTGCAGGAGCCCACTTTTTCGCCTGATGGTTCCAAAGTAGCTTTTGTGGCAGATAATAATCTTTTTTATCAGGATCTTGGGTCGGGGAAAATTGTTCAGATCACCACCGATGGTGAAAAGAATAAAATCTTGAATGGTCTGGCAGACTGGGTGTATGAAGAAGAATTTGGACACGCACGCCTGTACGAATGGAACAAAAATTCCGATGCGATCGTTTTCGTTCGCTCCAATGAAATACAAGTTCCGGAAATGCTGATTCCTATCTATGGTAAACAGCTCTACCCTTCCGAAATGCGTTTCAAGTATCCGAAAGCCGGCGAAAAAAACTCCGAAGTGTCGGCACATATTTATAGGTTAGACACCGCACAACTGATGCCTGTCAATCTGAGCGGCTTTAAAAATTACTATATCCCGGATGTGTACCGCACCGCGAAGAACGACGAAATGGTGCTTATTACTTCCGAACGAGTTCAGAATGCCTCCGATGTTTTAAAATTAAATACAAAAACCGGCCAGCTTACAAAACTGTTTACCGAGACAGATCCGAAATGGGTAGATACCGATAATGTCACCCTGGAGTTCCTGCCGGATAATTCTTTCATTTGGGCTTCTGAGCGCGATGGGCATCGTCACTTGTACTGGTACGACCCTTCCGGAAAACTTAAAAAACAAATCACCAAAGGCGACTGGGAGGTAACCAAATATTACGGTTACAATCCCAAATCAAAAGAGGTACTGGTACAGACCACACAGGCAGGCTCCATCAACAAAGTGATTTCCAAAGTTAATATCAACAACGGCCGCGCAACCATTATCAGTAATAAAACAGGGACCAACAGCGCGAATTTCAGCAAGAACTATCAGTATTTTATTGAGACCTCTTCCTCAGCAACCCAACCGTACACTTATGTATTAAAAAATGGAAACGGCCAGGCTATTAAAGAACTGCAGAACAATACCGAGCAGTTGCAGAAATTGCAGGCAGATAACTGGGTACCGAAAGAATATTTCACCGTTCCGAACGAAGCCGGTGACCAGATGAATGCCTGGATCATGAAACCGAAAAACTTTGATCCGAATAAAAAGTACCCTTTATTTATGTTCCAGTACTCCGGGCCGGGTTCACAGCAGGTGAGCAACTCCTGGGATCAGGGAAATGGCCTGTGGTTTAACCATTTGGTGCAGCAAGGCTACATCGTGGCGTGTGTTGACGGGCGTGGAACCGGTTACAAAGGAACTGATTACAAAAAAGTGACTTACATGAACCTTGGTAAATACGAAATCGAAGATCAGATTGCCGCTGCCAAATGGTTCGGTAATCAAAGCTATATCGATAAGAGCCGCATCGGCATTTTCGGCTGGAGTTTCGGCGGCTACATGGCGAGCCTTGCTTTAACAAAAGGTGCAGATGTTTTTAAAACCGGAATCGCGGTGGCACCGGTCACCAACTGGAGATATTATGACTCAGTTTATACCGAACGATTCATGCGTACACCACAGGAAAATCCTTCCGGCTACGATGACAATTCGCCGACCACATATGCCAACCTGCTGAAAGGAAATCTGTTGCTGATTCACGGTACTGCCGATGACAACGTACACTTCCAGAACGCAGTTGAATTTGCCGAAGCGCTAATTCAGAATAAAAAACAGTTCGATTTCATGGCGTATCCTGATAAGGACCACGGAATCTACGGCGGAAACACCCGTCCGCAGTTATACCGCAAAATGACGGATTATCTGCTTGAAAAATTGTAACTATTTAAAGATGAACTGCTTCAGAAATGAAGCAGTTTTTATTTGAAGTGGCTTCGCAAAACTTTCAGTTAAAAAAAGCCGACAAAATTAGTCCGCTCCACTTTTTACATTTTCAGCATCATTACCTATTTGCGAATAAAACTCCATCCGTCGTCCATTTATTGAAGTTTAAATTAGATTTTTCAATTCGATTAAATATTCTATTTTTGAGAAATTTAAAAAATCATGAAAAAAACTTCCAGTAAGCATCCGAAGGGATTGCCCTATCTGTTCTTTACAGAGATGTGGGAACGGTTCGGGTATTATCTGATTCTGGGGATCTTTGTCCTGTACATGATCGACAGTGAAAAGGGCGGACTTGCCTTCAACGACAAAACAGCTGATGATATCTTCGGTACCTTTATCGCACTTACTTATCTGACCCCGTTTCTCGGCGGTTTCCTGGCTGATAAAGTGCTGGGATACATTAAAGCTATTTATATTGGCGGTGCGCTGATGGGTCTGGGCTATTTCGGAATCGGACTTTTTAAAGAACTTCCTTTGTTTTATGCTTCACTGGGGCTTGTGATTTTAGGAAACGGCTTCTTTAAACCAAGTATTTCTACCCTGCTTGGGAATCTTTATAATGAAGAACCCTACACCGCAAACAAAGATGCCGGTTATAATATTTTCTATATGGGAATTAATATCGGTGCTTTCATCTGTAATATTATCGCCGCTTTCATGCGTAACAAATATGGCTGGGGACCGGCGTTTATGACTGCCGGCGCCGGGATGTTTGTGGGACTGATTGTCTTCACGATCGGTCGACGCCATATTCTTCAGGCCAATATCCTTAAGGAATCTCAGGAAGGAGATACCAAAATTTCTGATGTTTTGCTGAAAGTCTTCCTGCCGGCGATCGTAGCAGGTGTTATCGGTTGGATGATTCCGGGCAATATTTTCGGAAGTGATTCCACAGATGCCTTTATTTTTGCGTGTCTGCCGGTGGTTTATTTCTATATAATGCTTTATGTAAAAGCCAATGCAGAAGACAAAAAGCCGATCGGTGCATTGCTCGCCATCTTTGCGGTGAGTTTGATGTTCTGGGCCGTCTTTAAACAGAACGGAACGGCACTTACGCGCTGGGCAAATAACTACACGGACAGAAGTATTCCTGCGCCGCTGGTGGAACCGCTGCGCAGCATTAATTTAATTGATGGTAAAGACGGCGTGCAAGGCAAAACATACGAACCTAAAGAGGTATCGGTATATGATGACCAGTACCGAACGGTGAAAGATGAAAATGGTGAACCTAAAAAAGAAATGGCGCCTGATATTTATTTCCGCAACATTTCTGATGCTGAGCGAAGCAAGCTGGAAGCAGAACCTTCCCACGAAGTAGCGCTCTACAATACGGAACTTTTCCAGTCGATTAACCCTGCCTGGGTAATTATCTTAACGCCAATTGTGGTGAGCGTCTTTATGTTCCTGCGACGGCGCGGCAAAGAACCCACCACGCCTTCCAAGATTGTACTTGGTCTTTTCATCTCCGCTTTATCCTGTCTGGTGATGGTCGGGGCCGTTTATGCCGGGGACAACGGCTTGATTAAAGTTTCCGCGATCTGGCTGATTGCTTCTTACGGCGTTATTACACTTGGCGAACTCTGCCTCTCACCGATGGGTCTTTCGCTTGTGTCTAAACTTTCGCCGCCACGGATTACCGCGCTGATGATGGGTGGATTCTTCCTCTCAACCTCGATCGGGAACAAACTTTCGGGCGTACTGGCCAGTTTCTGGTATGAGTATGACAATAAGGCGAATTTCTTCATCGTGAACTTTGGCCTTCTGATGATCGCCACTTTACTCGGTCTGGCAATCCTGAAAAGGCTGAACCGGATTATGAAAGAAAGAGGAATCCGCTAGGTTTCCTTGCTATTAATACAAATAAAACGCAGCTTTCGGTTGCGTTTTATTTTTTTAATTGAAACTCTTTCGCTTTGCTGCTTTAGAAAAAAAACTATATTTGCTACGCTTAACAAATAATTAACAAAATTTATGGACACAGCTGTGGAAAATGTGCAGAAGGGACACCCGAAAGGGCTCTACCTCCTGTTTATGACCGAGATGTGGGAACGATTCTCCTACTACGGAATGCGGGCCATCTTTGTATTGTATATGACGAAGATGCTGCTTATGGGCGATGCCGAAGCCTCTGAAATTTACGGTAGCTATACCGGATTGGTATACCTGACTCCCCTTTTGGGCGGATACCTTTCAGACCGATTCCTCGGAAACAGGCGCAGTATTGAAATCGGTGGTTTGCTGATGGCTGTGGGCCAGTTTATTTTGTTTTTCTCGGCCTCCACCACGGGCGCAAGTGCGATCACGCTCATGTGGGTGGGTCTGACGATGCTTATTATCGGGAATGGTTTCTTTAAACCGAACATTTCTACGATGGTGGGCCAGCTGTATCCGAAAGGTGACCGCCGTGTTGACTCTGCTTTTACGATCTTCTACATGGGGATTAACCTCGGCGCCTTCTTTTCACCGCTTATCTGCGGAACACTTGCCGAGAAAGTAGATTTCAAGTGGGGGTTCCTGGCAGCCGGTATCGGGATGGTAGTTGGGCTGATCACTTTTATTATCCAGAAAAATAAAGTATTGGTAGATGATAACCACCAACCAATCGGAATGCCTACCGCCAAGTTCGGAATAGCGCAGTTTGGCTTAATCGCCGGTTCAATCGCCCTGATTTTCTTTTTAATGAACTTCAAAACCATGTTCAACATGGACTGGGATATTATCGGTTATCTGATTTATGGTGCGATGGTAGTAATGCCGCTTATTGTGCTTACAGATAAAGCGCTGACAAAAGAAGAGCGCGACCGTATTATGGTAATCTTCATCCTGGCGTTCTTCGTAATCTTCTTCTGGGGCGCATTTGAGCAGGCCGGAGCTTCCTTAACTATCTTTGCGGACAGACAAACGGACCGTCATATTTTCGGGTGGGAAATGCCCGCCAGTTACTTCCAGTCGGTGAATCCGTTGGCGATAATTCTTTTAGCTCCTTTATTCAGTTCACTGTGGCTGAGATTGGGTAACCGCGGAAAAGAACCGTCTTCACCAAGAAAAATGGCGATTGGTTTGGCGCTGGTATCCTTAGGATATGTTGTAATCGCTTTTGCAGTATACGGAATTGGCGCTATGGATAAAGTATCTATGTTCTGGCTGATTGGTTTATATGTAATCCACACCATGGGGGAACTTTGCCTGTCGCCTATCGGACTTTCCATGGTTTCCAAATTATCACCACTGCGTTTTTCGTCTTTGTTAATGGGAACCTGGTTCCTGGCCAACGCCGCGGCGAACAAATTTGCGGGAACACTTTCCGCATTGATTCCGGGATCGGCCGAGGAAGGAGTTGCTAAAACCACTTCATTCTTAGGATTTGAAATCACAGACCTGTTCGATTTCTTTATGGTATTCATCGTCATGTGTGGTGCTGCTGCCGTGATTCTGTTTGGCATGAGCCGCTGGTTATCCAAAAAAATGCACGGAATTAACTAAACTGTTTTCAATTAATGATCATAAACCACCGATAACTCGGTGGTTTTTTCTATTTTCGTAGGTCTGTTTTCGTCAAAAGCGATGTACAGACGTTTAAAATGATACCTTATGAGTCTATCCATCGAACAGATACAAAATTTTAAAGGCAAATATCCGAAGCAAATCTGGTCTCTTTTCTTTTCCGAAATGTGGGAAAGATTTTGTTTCTACGGAATGCGCGGGATGCTGGTTTTCTTTATGATTTCCCAGCTGGATCTTCATGAGGAAGAAGCCAACCTGCAATATGGCGCCACCCAGGCATTCGTGTATGCGTTCACCTTTATCGGTGGTTTATTTGCCGATAAAATCCTGGGGTTCCGGAAATCTCTGTTTTGGGGAGGCTCGCTGATGATTGTCGGCAGTATGATTCTGGCCACCGATCCACATAAGTTTTTCTTTTTGGGAATTGCCTTTACGGTGGTGGGAACCGGATTTTTCAAGCCCAACATTTCCTCGATGGTAGGGCAATTATATAAACCCAATGACTCGCGGGCGGATGCCGGTTTCTCGCTTTTTTACGCCGGGATCAACCTGGGCGCTTTGCTCGGAGGGTATTTGTGTATCGCCATCGGAAAAGGCGAACTGATGGGGCATTTAATTCCCGAAGGATTGCACTGGAACGTGGCGTTCGGCTGCGCAGCCATTGTGATGATTATCAGCTTAATTAATTTTGCCTTTACCCAGAGAAGCTTAGGGCCTATCGGTTTACAGCCCGGCCATCCGGAATCGCTTATTGCACATGCACCCATTGCCAAATGGAAAGAGTTCGGTGTGTACATTCTGTCCTTAATTTTTGTGCCAATTATCATGATCATGGTAGCGCAAACGGAATACACTGATATTTTCATGTACACCATCGGGCCACTTACGTTGATTTACCTGTTTTATGAAATGAGCAAAGTAACGCCGTCCGAGCGGAAAAAGCTGTGGGCCGCACTGGTTTTCATTTTATTTTCTATTCTTTTCTGGGGAATTTATGAACAGAGCGGCGGCTCGCTGAGTATCTTCGCCGCGAAAAATCTTAACAACGATTTGCTGGGCCTCGATGCCAACGGTGTGAACAATTCCGGCGGTGCGTTCTTTATTATTTTCCTGGCGCCACTCGCTGGCCTTTTATGGATCTGGCTGAGCAAAAGAAAACTGGAACCCAATACAGTCATTAAATTTGGGCTTGGTTTTATCTTTCTTGGCCTGGGGTATTATACCTTATTTGCAACGAAATTTTTTGCCAATGCTGAGGGCGTAACTTCGCTGCGGTTTTTCACTATCGCATTGTTAATTATAACGTTCGGTGAGCTCTGCCTCTCTCCTATTGGTTTATCGATTATGACGAAGCTTTCCACTCAAAACCTGCAGGGAATGATGATGGGTTTATGGTTTCTTGCATCCGCGTACGGGCAGTACGTGGCAGGACTCATCGGTGCCAGTATGGCCACAGCCAAACACGGTACGAGCAACCTGGAAGCCCTGATTACGTATGCTGAAAGTTATAAGCAACTCGCTATTTATGCAGTGATCGCAGGGGTGATATTAATAATCATCTCTCCTTTTGTGAAGAAGCTGATGCAGGACGTCCGCTAATGATTTAACCCTTGTATAGTTCAGGTATCTGATATAAACATGAAAAAACTGATTATTTTATTTGGCATCCTTTCCGGGCTTTTGTCCTATGCGCAGGTGAACTGGCAGACTTGGGACGAAGCAGCGGCCCTGCAAAAGGAACAGCCTAAAAAGATTTTGGTTTTTTTCTACACTCAGGGTTGCAAATCCTGTACGGTTATGGAACGGGAAGCGCTGAACCATCCGGTCATTTCTTCTTTAATTAATAAAAAATATTATGCCGTGAAGGTAGATGCGGAGCAAAAACAGCCCATCACTGCTTTCGGCCGAACATTTATTAATACCGGCCTTCAAAACGGGCAGCGGCAAGCCCTGCATGATTTCACGAAATACATGAACATATCAGCCACGCCTGCTTTGGTTTGTATCGATGATAAAATGGAACCTGTTACCAATCTTCAGGGCGAATTTACCGCCGGAGAGATTGAGCCGTACCTGCAATTTATCGGTACCAATGAATACAAAAAAGTAACCTCGCGCGAACAGTGGGAAACCTACCGCAAAAAGTTTAAAACAAAACTGCGCGATTAACTCATATTTTAAGACTTTCAGAGATTGGAAGTCTTTTTAATTTTAACGAAATTTGCTGATATCAGTTTTATAACCCATTGTATTGACACTCGACACTCCAATAGAATTTCTGAAAGGCATCGGAACCGAACGCGCTAAGTTTATCCGCAGTGTTTTGGGGTTTCAGACCGTTGAGGATTTTCTTACCTTCTATCCGCTTCGGTACGCGGACCGCAGCACGGTTCATAAAATTGGCGCCTTGCAAAGCAGTTCCGACAATGAAATTCAGCTCAAAGGAAAAATCACGGACGTGCAGGAAATTGCCTACGGCAAAGGACAGAAAAGACTGACCGCCAAATTTCGGGATGACACCGGCACCATTGAATTGGTTTGGTTTCGTTATTCTAAATGGCTTCAGGAACAGCTACCGCTCAATCAGGAGATTTTTGTTTTTGGAAAAGTCAATGAATTTAACGGTAATTTTTCCCTGCCACATCCGGAAATCGAAAAGGACGAGAAAAAGGCCGTAAGTAATAGCCTCCTGCCCATTTACCCGGGCAGTGAAAAGCTGGCAAAACGTGGCTTAAATAATAAGTTTTTCCAGAATATCATACGCGATATTCTGCAGCAATTACCACAGATGATTTCCGAAAACCTGCCGGCAGAACTCATGAAGAAACTGGGAATCATCGGACGTCTTCCGGCGATGTTCCATATTCACTTTCCGAATGATATGCAGCACCTGGAACACGCCGAAAAAAGGCTGCGGTTCGAGGAAGCTTTTTTCTTTCAGCTGGGATATGTGCTTAAAAAACAGCACCATAAAACAACCATCATCGGCAATCCCTTTCCAAAAGTCGGTAAACCCTTTGAAGATTTCTATCAGCACAGGCTTCCGTTCGAATTGACGGGCGCACAGAAACGAGTGCTGCGGGAAATTCGCGCCGATATGAAAAAGCCGGTGCAGATGAACCGTTTGCTTCAGGGTGATGTGGGTTCCGGCAAAACAATGGTCGCGCTGCTGAGCATGCTTATTGCGCTGGGCAACGGTTTCCAAAGTTGTCTGATGGCGCCAACGGAGATTCTGGCGCAGCAGCATTTCCAGTCGCTGCAGGAATTGCTGGCAGGCACTGGTGTAACCATTAGGCTGCTGACCGGCAGTACCAAAACGGCAGATCGCCGCATTATCGATGACGAGCTCCAAAGCGGTGAACTGTCAATCTTAGTAGGAACGCATGCCGTGCTGGAAGACCGGGTGAAATTTAAAAACTTAGGGCTGGCCATTATCGATGAGCAGCATCGCTTCGGGGTGGCGCAGCGAGCCCGGCTTTGGGCAAAAAATAAGATTCCGCCCCACATTCTGGTAATGACGGCGACTCCCATTCCGCGGACGCTGGCCATGAGTTTTTACAGCGACCTGGACGTTTCGGTGATTGATGAACTGCCCGTCGGCCGAAAATCCATTATTACTGCGCACCGCAAGGAGCGCGACCGGCTGACCATTTTCCGTTTCGTACAGGACGAAATTGCGAAAGGTCGCCAGGCTTATTTTGTATATCCGCTCATCGAAGAATCGGAAACGCTTGATTACAAAAATTTACAGGAGAATTATGTTCATATCTGCGAGTTTTTTTCCAACTGCAACGTGGCGATGGTTCACGGCCAGATGAAACCCGCCGAAAAGGAAGCCGCTATGAATTATTTTGCCTCCGGCAAAGCACAGATTATGGTGGCTACCACGGTGATTGAAGTGGGTGTGAATGTTCCCAATGCCTCGGTAATGGTGATCGAAAGCGCCGAGCGTTTCGGACTTTCACAACTGCATCAGCTGCGCGGACGCGTGGGACGCGGTGCCGAACAAAGCTACTGTATCCTGGTTACTGCGGATAAAATGAGCAAGGAAAGCCGCACCCGCATGAAAACAATGGTGCAAACGCAGGACGGCTTTGTCATTTCCGAGGTGGATATGAAACTTCGCGGTCCCGGTGATATCCTCGGCACGCAGCAAAGCGGCATTATCGATTTTAAAAAACTGGATCTAGTGGCTGACGGAAAAATAATTAAAGCGGCAAAAAAGATCGCCGAGGATTTGGTTCAGGACGACCCTCATCTGCAAAAACCTGAGAACCAGAATTTGCGTGCTTACTACGTGAGCCAATACCGCGGTAAAAATAAATGGAGCCGCATCTCCTAAAAGCTTCATTCTGGCGTGATATTTTAATGTGCACCATTTTAAAAAAATATATTTAAAAACGGGTGCATATCCTGTGCGAAACACTATCTTTAAATTTAAGTCACGCCTCCTCCCTATATGAAACACATTTCTTTCTTTATTTTATTTTTTACAGTAAATGCCCTGACGGCCCAGTATAAAATAATTGTTACGTCAGAGCCTGACAATAAACCGCTGGCCGGCGCTCAGATTTTATGTGGTAAAAAACTACTGTCTGTCACCAGTGCGACTGGTGAGGCCAATTTGCGAACAAAGTGCCGCGAAGTTGAAATCATTAAAAAAGGTTTTTATGATGACAAAAGCCTGGTTGATAAAGTGATGGAAGTGCGTATGGTTCCAAAGGATTCCAAATTACAATCCATTGAAGGGATCGTAATTGCTGATGTAAGTGATCCGCTGGCGCTGGAAATTTTGAAGAAAGTAAATGAAAACTTTCAAGACAATTCACCTAAGAGTTTGCAGTCTTACGAATTTAAATCCTACGAAAAGATCGATTTCGATTTGGATGAGGACAGCATTAAAGCATACAATCAATACATCAGCCGACGCCTGGATTCGCTAAAGCTGTTGCCACCCGCAGCGGATCTGACCGATAAAAAGAAAAAAGATTCGCTTGAAAGCGTGCGGGTTATGAAACTGATAGGCCAAAGCAAACTGTTCCTCTGGGAACGCGCGACGGAATATCTGTATTCTCAAAAATACGGCGAGAAAATCAATGTGCTCGACAACCGGATCAGCGGCCTGCAAGAGCCCATTTATGAAATGCTGGCGCTGCGATCCAACCGCAATAAAATCCCGCGCGAAATCCTGCCGGAGAACCGCGCGTTGTACCGATACTTCGTAACCGATACCTTGCAGATCGAGGGACGCAGTAATTTTGTTATCCGTTTCCGGCCGGTTGATAAAAAATCTGCACCCAAGCGCCGGAAATTTACCGGCTACCTTTATATAGATACCAAAACCTACGCGGTAAAGAAAATCGAACATCACAGCAAAGTGAAGAGTGAAGGCTCGCTCACGAGCATCTGGACACCCATTGACGGCAAGTGGTTCTTGCATAAAGAAAATTTCAAAGTTAAAATGGGTTCCACTTCCTTTCCTAAACCCGGCGCTGATTCTGCCAAAGTAAAAAAAGACCGCTTCGGCATGTATGTAACCCTGCAGGCTGATTATTTTGATTTTAAAACAAACATACCCCAAAGCAAAAAAGATTTCTCCGGTTATACCATGTCCGTAGAAAATGCTGACGGGACACTGCTGAATCAATACCGGACGGACACTCTTTCCGCTCGCGAACAAAACACCTATGTGCAGATTGACAGTGTCGGCCAGAAATACAAACTCGATCAGAAAGCCGGAATCATCTCTAAACTGCTGAAAGGAAAAGTGCGTTTCGGCAAAGTTGATTTTGATTTGCTGCAGTTAGTGAAATATAATAAATATGAAGGGCTTCGCCTCGGCGCCGGCATTAAAACCAATGAAAAGTTCAGCAGATATATTTCGCCGGATGCCTATGTAGGCTATGGTTTTCATGACCATCGCTGGAAAGGCGGTGCGGGTATAGATGTTCGTACCACGCTCCGGAGAAACGCTTTTTTCCGCGCAGAATATTACAATGATGTGGATGCGGCCGGCCGCTTCAATGAAGATCTGTGGAACGTGAAAATGCGCATTATGAACTCAGGGGTTGATTTGAATAACAGGATGTTTTACCGCTTTTCCGGATTTAAATTTTCGTACGAAGATGACCTGATGAGTACCTTCACGGCCAAAGCAGCACTCTCGGCTAATAAGGAGTACGCTGAATTTCCCTACAGCTTCCGGGAGCGCGGTAATGATTTTCACAACACTGCTTTGCAGCTGACTTTAAAGTACGCGCCGTTTTCCAAAAGCATGATGACGCCGGCGGGCAAGCTTACCTATGAACAGAATTATCCGGAGTTTTATTTTAATTACGAACAGGCTTTTTCTGCTTTAAAGGGAGATTTTTCCTACAGCAAATTTGATATACTGGCGCAGCATCAGTTTAAAACAAAAGCCGGGCAAACGGGCGCAAGGCTGTACGCTGGCATTGTGTCGGGTGAGGCACCGATCTGGCATCAGTTCGCGATGAACGGCCTGAGTAACGGCAAAGGAAATATCAGTTTCAACCTGACCTCGTTCCTGGGTTTCGCAACCATGGAAGGCGGGAAATACTTTAATGACCGGTTTGCCGGCTATTACCTGACGCACCGTCTGCCTGTATATTTCCGTACCTTTGGCCGCAAGACTTCCAGCTTTGATCTGGTGTATAAAGGAATCATCGGCGACATGTCGCATCCGGAATACCATGATCTCAATTTTGAAAAACTGAATAAATTATATCAGGAAGCGGGTCTGGAAGTTAACAGTATTTTTGGAACACCGTTTAATCTGGGCTTTTTCTACCGTGTGGGACCTTACGCCACAGCTAATTTCAGTTCAAATTTTGCGGTCCAGCTCAAGCTTAATATTTTAGGATTTTAAATGAAACCAATTCAGATTCAGGCACGTTTGTTTTTTGAAATGCTTAAAGAGAGAGATACTTCCATGTGGGAAATTTTTGCGCAACTGATTGACGGACAGCCGCGAGAACTTCTATTCCTAGACGATGAAAACAAAATACTCTTTGCTTACGAACTGCCGGAAACGCTGGAACAACTTAACCGCGACCGCGAAGTTTTCGCGAAAGAATATGCCGAGAAATTATCTGCTTTGAACTAGGAAATCCTGAATAGTGGTCCGCGCCTGCGCTACGTCGTGTACGCGCAGAATTTTTGCACCATTTTTCAGCAATGTGCGGTGCAGCTTTTGTGTTTCGGTATTAATTTCGGTAGGCTTCTTCCCTAATGGTTTATAAATAAAAGATTTCCTGGAAATACCGGCAAGCACAGGATATCTTCCAAAACTCAGATAATTCAACTCATTAATCAGCTGTTGCTGCTGCTCCACCATTT
This sequence comes from Kaistella sp., assembly GCA_032057205.1. Taxonomy (GTDB): domain Bacteria; phylum Bacteroidota; class Bacteroidia; order Flavobacteriales; family Weeksellaceae; genus Kaistella. Next base: position 229,261 of record DAMCFT010000003.1, on the reverse strand, counting down.
TGCCGAATCCAAATCCGGGATCCAGTATAATATCTTTCACACCGTCGTTCTGCAATTTTTGTATACGCTCCGAGAAATAAAAATTAAGGTCCAGCAATAGATCGCCGAAGGTTTTGACCTCATGCATTTTTGCATAATTCGCGTTGTTGTGCATCAGGATATACGGCAATCCGGTGCGTGCTGCTGCGGCGATCATCTCCTTATCGTAAAAGCCACCTGAAATATCATTAATGATATCAATTCCCTGGTCAAACCCGAATAGAACCGTGTCCGAATAAAAGGTATCGAGCGAAATCAGTGTTTCCGGAAATTGTTTTTTAATTAAACTGATCAGGTTGCCGAGTCTTGCGATTTCATCTGAGGCTGTGAGTTTCTCCGCACCCGGCCGGGTGGACTGTGCACCGATGTCCAGGATGTCAGCACCTTCCTTTAGCATCATTTCTGCCTGCCGTAAGGCCTCTTTTTCTGAATTAAATTGTCCGCCGTCTGAAAACGAATCGGGTGTGACATTCAGAATGCCCATAATTTTCGGTTCTTTTAAATCCAAAAGTTTACCGCGGCAATTAATTAAAAAGTTGGGAGCCGACGTTACATTTTCCATTTCACAAAAATATAAATAATATAAATCGCTGCGCTGCAAAAAGCATTTCGGTGCGGTACCGCTCGGAAAGGCAAGTCAAAATTGTTATCTTTGAAACGATTTACTGACCTATGGACAAAACTTTACAGCAATATGACGAGGCACTGGAAATGTGCCGTTCTCTTTTTGTAAAAAAACTGCAGGATTACGGCGCTTCCTTTCGTGTCTTGCGCGCCCCGTCACTCACCGACCAGCTTTATATTAAAGTAAAAAGCCTGCGAACCTTCCAAACCACCGGCGTTTCCAAAGTTGGTGAAAGCGAGCAGGAAAATTTTATAGCGATCGTTAATTATGCGGTTATTGGTCTTATTCAGTTAGAGAAAGGTGCGGCAGACGAAGTTCATGAAAATGCAGAGGAAGTAATCGGCTTATATGATCAGCTTGCCGCAGAAGCCAGAAATCTGATGATTCGGAAAAACCATGATTATGGCGAAGCCTGGCGTGAAATGCGCATCTCCTCCATCACCGATTTAATTTATCAGAAAATTCTGCGAACCAAACAGATTGAGGATAATGCCGGTGCCACACTGGTGTCCGAAGGGATTGATGCCAATTACCTCGATATGCTGAACTATGCCTTGTTTTGTCTTATTAAGATGAACGAAGATTCCGCAAACTTTAAAAATCAAACGCCATGATACGCGCAGTTCTCCGGATCATTGTTGGAATCATCTTCGTCGTTTCCGGCTTTGTGAAAGCAGTGGATCTGAAAGGTTTTGGTTTTAAACTGGAAGAATACTTTTTGCCGGCAGTGTTCAATGTGCCCTTCCTGGAGCCGTATGTTTTATTCTTCGCGGTGGCAGTCGTTTTTGCAGAGCTGCTCCTGGGATTACTGCTGATTTTTAAATTACAGCTGAAAACGACTTTGGCTTTATTAATCGCACTGTGTATCTTTTTTGGCTTTCTGACTTTTTATTCGGCATACTATAATGTAGTCACAGATTGCGGTTGTTTTGGGGATGCTGTATCTTTCACGCCCTGGCAGAGTTTTTTCAAAGACATGATCTTGCTCGCTGCCCTGCTTTTTTTATCATTTTTATATAGACGAAAATCTGAAACGCTGCCGCGCCACAAAACGCCGGCGGTTATGGCAGTACTTGCTTTGATGCTTATCTTCAGCGGTATTATGGTTTGGGGAATTAAAAAAGAACCGCTTATTGACTTTCGAGATTATAAAGTAGGCACTAATCTGCTCAAAGAACAGCAGAAAATTGCGGCAGATCCGGCAGAGTATAAAACGTTTTACGCTGTCAAAAATAAACAGTCTGGCGAAACACGAAACATCGGCCAGGATGAGTATATTAACGATAAAAGCTACTGGCAGGAAGGTTCGTCCTGGGAAATTCAGGAAAGTGAAACGAGTACTAAGGTTGTCAAGAAAGGCTATCAGTCCGAGATTGCCAAGTTTGCACCGGAAGATACAAATGGCCAGAACATGACTTCAAAAATTCTGAATGCACCGAGAGCAGTTTTAATTTTGTCTTATAACCCAAAAGAGGCCAACATAGAAGTTCTTCGCGCTGCAGAAGCAAAAGCTGCCTCAGAAACAGGCATTGCCGCTTACGGAATCTCGACCAGAACTAATCTTTTCACAAAAATCCCCAATACCGTAATGGATGGCACGGCGCTGAAAACCATTGCCCGGAGCAATCCGGCGGTGCTCATTCTGGAAAACGGCACGATAGTGGCTAAGCTGCCGGCGCTGGATTATATTAACCTTTAAAAAAAAATAAACATGAATACTGAACAGAAAAAATCGAATAAATCAATTGCCGGATACCATTTACTGATGTTACTTTCTGCCGTGGATGGCGAGGTGGCGCCTGAAGAAGGATTGATGATCCGCGAATATCTGGCGGAAGAATTTCCGTTTAAAATGGACCTGGATGATGAACTGGATGTCATCGCTTCTCTACAACCTGAAGAATGGGCGCCGCATTTCGAGTTTCACGCCAAGTGTTTCCTGGACGATTCTACTGAAGAAGAACGGCTGTCTTTCCAGCAGTTTGCCAAGTCCCTGATCAAAGCAGATGAGACAGTATCTGATGATGAACATTCTTATTACACCACTCTGAAAAAAATCTGGAACCTGAAATAATAAATTAATCAACATGAGAAGAAAAATCGTTGCCGGTAACTGGAAAATGAATAAAGATGTAATTGAAGCGCAGCAGTTGATGCTTCAGTTACTGCATTACCGCAAGGAAAATCCGGGACATTGCGAAATCTGGATTGCGCCGCCGGCATTATATCTTTTAATGGCGAAGGACGTGTTCTCGCTGCGCGAAGTGGGAATTTTCGCACAGGAAGTCAGCGCGTATGAAGAAGGCGCTTATACCGGTGAGATTTCTGCCGGCATGGTGGAATCGATCGGTGCCAATGGTGCTTTGGTCGGCCATTCAGAAAGACGCCTCTACCACGGCGAAACTGATGAAAAGTGTGCACTGAAAGTCAAGATTTGCTTAAGAAAAGGCCTTACGCCGATTTACTGCAACGGTGAAACACTCGAACAACGACGCGCCGGAAATCATCTGGAAGTGGTAAAGCAGCAGACAGAAACGGCTCTTTTTGGTTTAACGGCCGAAGAAATTAAAAATGTCGTTATCGCGTATGAACCTGTTTGGGCGATTGGAACCGGGGAAACGGCAACGCCGGAACAGGCACAGGAAATTCATAAGGCCATCCGCGATCTGATTGCCGATAAATACGGAAAAGACGTTTCAGAAGAAATCTCCATCCTCTATGGTGGTTCGGTGAAACCGGGCAACGCAAAGGAAATTTTCTCCCAACCTGATATTGATGGCGGACTCATCGGTGGCGCCGCCCTTAATATTTCGGATTTCTCAAAAATTATTGAAGGAATCGAAGGATAAAATTTTAACCTTATACATGTAAAAGCCGGCGCAAAATAGTTTGCGCCGGCTTTTTTTATCTAAAATAATAGTTTATTATTTCTCTGTTTTTCTTTCCAGAACTTCATCCACCATACCGTATTCCTTTGCTTCACCGGAGGTCATCCAGTAGTCACGGTCCGAAGATTTTTCTACCCAATCATAAGTCTGGCCGGAATGATGTGCAATAATATCGTACAATTCCTTTTTCAGTTTCAGCATTTCACGCAGGTTAATTTCCATATCGGACGCGACACCCTGGGCACCACCGCTTGGCTGGTGAATCATCACGCGCGAATGTTTCAGCGCTGAACGTTTCCCCTTCTCTCCTGCTACCAGTAGCACTGCGCCCATGGAAGCGGCCATGCCGGTACAGATTGTCGCTACATCTGGTTTAATGATTTGCATCGTATCATAAATACCCAGACCAGCGTACACAGAGCCGCCGGGTGAATTAATATAAATCTGAATATCCTTGGACGCATCAGAACTTTCCAGGAACAGCAATTGCGCGGTGACGATGTTGGCTACCTGATCATCAATTCCGGTACCCAAAAAAATAATGCGGTCCATCATCAGTCGCGAGAAAACGTCCATTTGCGCAACGTTCATGCGGCGTTCCTCCATGATATAGGGCGTCAGGTTGGTCGGCCCAAGCATTCCCATATACTGATCTGTCGCCAGGCCACTGTTACCCATGTGTTTTACAGAGAAATCTCTGAATTCTTTTTTTATATCCATCTTGAATTTTTTTCTGCAATTCTTTTTACAATTTCTGTTCCTTAAAAAAACTATGCCCTTTTGTCAGTTGGCGGCTGAGTTTGCGGTTGATTTCGTTCAGCAAAGTCTTCAGCACCATGATCATTTTGAGTGTCTCGTTGTATTGCTCTTCCTGATCCTGGCATTCCTGTAACTGCTGCACTTTTTCATAAATAAGTTTTTCGATATAATGACTTTTATGGATTAGCATATCATCTTCGATCTCGGCTTCCAGTTTATCGCCGGGGCTGGGCGGGAAGATATTATTGCGTGCCCAGTCACCCAGCGGATTATCTTCCATGATTGCACTCGAGACTTTGGACACCACCTGCTCATCCATCAGGGTCAGAAAGAAATTACTGCCGATAATGGTGTTTTCCTGTAATCCTTTTTTAAGCTCATCGATGATGACCTGGTTGACCGGCGACTGCACCGGATAATCATCTTCTTCCAGATGCCGCACAATTTCTTCGATTACGGTCGTTTGGTACGGCTGATCTTCCGCATCTTTTCGGTTGAGCACACGGTCACCGTAGTTGAGCATATGCTTCACCAGTTTCTCCTCCAGTTCCAGTAAAGGATTGAGGGTTTGTATCCCTTCCGGTGCCACCACTTCCATTTTAGGTTTCGGCGCGGCAGGCTGGGCAGACGGGCCGGGCTGTTGCTGATGAATCTGCTTCTGCACATTCAGTTCATTAAACAGCGTTTGTTCCGAAAGATCAAACTTGGCAGCCACTTCTTTCAGGTACACTTCCTGTTTCAGGACATTGGCAACGGCCGCGACGGATTTAACAATATCCCGGATCGCCTCCGCTTTCTTTATCGGATCGGCACCGGCATCTTTGAGCAGAATAGCTGCTTTAAAATCAATAAAATCCTGCGCCTGCTCGGCGATAAATTTTTCCACATATTCCTGTGGATGTGCGCGTACAAAAGAATCAGGATCATGGCCTTCCGGAAAGAGCAGGATGCGGATGTTCATTTCGGAAGCCAGCAGCATATCGATACTCCGGAAACTGGCTTTAATACCGGCGGGGTCGCCGTCAAAAAGAATGGTTACATTCTCCGTGAGCCGTTTGATAAGTTTAATCTGTTCCTGGGTCAGCGCTGTCCCTGAGCTGGCCACCACATTTTCAATACCGTTCTGGTGCAGCGCCACGACATCCATATAGCCTTCGACGAGCAAACAGACATTTTGCTTGCTGATCGCCTGCTTGCTCTGATTTAAACCATATAAAACATTGGATTTATGATAAATTTCCGTTTCGGGCGAGTTCAGATATTTCGCGGCCTTTACGTTGCTCTTCAATATTCTGGCTCCAAAACCGAGCACCCTGCCGGAAAAACTCAGGATCGGAAAAATAACACGCTCCCGAAAACGGTCCACCCCCTCGGGACTGTATTCTGTGAATATGCTGAGTCCGGATTTTTCCAGGATTTCTTTGCTGTAGCCTTTCTCCAGCGCGTAGGCTGTAAAGGCATTGCGCTGCTCGGGCGAATATCCCAGCTGAAATTTCTTTATAATATCATCCCGCAGTTCGCGCTCCCGAAAATAAGCATAGCCAATCGTCTGCCCTTCTTCTGTTTCAAAAAGCTGCTGCTGAAAAAAATCGTTGGCAACTTCATGAGTTTTGTACAGCAGATCGCGGTCGGTTTGTGCCTGCTTTTCATCATCCGTGAGGTCGCGTTTGATTTCGTCGATTTCAATTCCATACTTTTTTGCAGCGTGGCGCAGCGCTTCCGGATAGGTAAAATTCTCGATTTCCATTAAGAAAGAAATGGCCGTACCTCCTTTGCCGGAAGAAAAATCCTTCCAGATTTGCTTGCTGGGCGAGACTACGAAACTCGGGGTCTTCTCATCATGGAAAGGACTCAGGCCCTTGTAATTACTGCCGGCACGTTTTAGTTGCACGTATTCGCCGATGATTTCTTCGACCCGAATGGCCGAAAAAATCTTGTCAATGGTTTCTTTTGAAATCATGCCGTAAATGTACTGATTATTGCCAAGTCTTTTAAAATTTTGGGCGTTTCCCGCCGGAGGAATAACTGAAAAGAGAAAGGAAGTAATCAGCCGGCGGGCCGGGCTTTTCATTGCAAGTCCTCGCCTCCTGCGTCGGCTGCGGGCTTTCCATTGCAATCCCTAACGCGGGGAACGCTGCTGCTGTAAGAACCGTGCAAACGGAAAAATTTCGAACAGCATCATTTACAATACGAACAGCATATAACTAAGCGCAAAACAAGCAGACGTTTCGGCGCTCGCTTCGCTCGCGCCTCCGAAATTTTCTCTACATTTGAACAGCTATTTTTATCCCTTCATCATGAAAAAATTACTGTTTACGCTGAGTCTTTCGGCCGCAGCACTGCTGACTGCACAAAAGAAGCATATACTCGTTATCCACGGTGGTGCCGGCACTATTCTGAAAAGCCAGATGTCGCCGGCGAAAGAAGCCGAGTATCAGGCGAAGTTAAAAGAAGCATTGCTGGCCGGCTACACCCAGTGGAAAGCAGGCAAACCGGCGGTTCAAACGGTGACTTCCGCCATCATGGTGCTGGAAGATAGTCCCCTGTTCAACGCCGGCCGCGGCGCTGTTTTTACGGCGGATGGAATAAATGAACTGGATGCCTCCATCATGCGTGGACAGGACAAAGCGGCCGGCGCGATCGCCGGTGTACATACTATTAAAAACCCGATCACGGCTGCGGTAGCTGTAATGGAAAAAAGTGAACATGTCATGCTCTCGGGCGCCGGTGCCGAAGCGTTTGCAGCAGCGCAAAAACTGGAAATAGTAGATCCCAAATATTTTTGGACACAGGATCGATGGAACAGTCTGCAAAAAATTAAAAATAAAGAAAATAAAAAAACAACAGCCATCCCGGCAGGCAAATCCTATCCGCAAGCGTATGAAGTGGATCAGAAGTTCGGAACGGTAGGCGCTGTGGCTTTGGATAAAAACGGCCATCTCGCAGCGGGCACCTCTACCGGCGGAATGACTAACAAAAAATACGGACGCATCGGCGATGCACCGATTATTGGTGCCGGCACCTATGCTGACAATAACGTCGGGATTTCCGCTACCGGCTGGGGAGAATATTTCATCCGCGCAACCGCCGCACGAACCGTTGCTGCCAAGATAGAATACCAGCAAAAAGACGTAGCAACGGCTACGCAGGAAGTAATTGATGAGATTGGCAAAATGGGTGGCGATGGCGGAATGATCGCGCTGGACCGTGCCGGCAATATCGCCATGCCCTTTAATACCGCCGGTATGTACCGCGGAGCCATCAACGAGGACGGGGAAATTCTAATTGAAATTTATAAATAAATGGAGTTCATTGTTCAGGGCATGGAAGACTGGCAGGATTTTACCCGGTCTTTCCTCTCACAGCGAAAACATTCGCTTCTCCTTCTAAAAGGAAATCTCGGCGCCGGCAAGACCACCTTCACGCAGCATTTAGTGAGAGAACTGGGCAGTGCCGATCAGGTTTCCTCCCCTACCTATGCACTGGTGAATGAATATAGCGCGCCCGAAGGCACCATATTTCACTTTGATTTATACAGATTAAAAAACGCTGCTGAAGCTTACGATATCGGTATCGAAGAGTATCTGGATACCGCTTTTTTCAGCATAATTGAATGGCCTGAGGTGTATGAAGAGCAACTTGCCGATTATCCGCATCATACGATGCAGATCGAAACCCGCGACGGCATGCGCCACATCTTTCTCACGGAACACAGCTGAAAAAATTAAATCGTCGTATCTTTGCCGCCTGTAAGGCACTGTATTTATAAACTGATTTGTCATGAGCCACACCCATGTCTTCACTCCCTTTACCGAGCAGGATCTTGTTCCGCAGGAAGAAAAACTGGAGATCGTAAAAAAAGGAAAACAGTTCAGCATCGGTATTCCCAAGGAAACCTGTCTGAATGAAAGGCGTACCTGCATTACACCCGATGCGGTGCAGGTGCTCACAGCCCATGGTCATAAAATCATCATCGAAAAAGGAGCCGGCGAAGGCTCTTTTTACAGTGATTTGCAATACGCCGAGTCCGGTGCACAGATGACCGATGATCCTGCAGAAGCCTTCGGACAGGATCTTGTTCTTAAAATCAACCCTCCCACAGAGGAAGAAATACAGCTTTTAAAGCCAAACACCTACCTGGTCTCGGCGCTGCAGATCAGTTTGCGTGACGCCGACTATTTCAAACAACTTGCCGAGCGAAAAGTAAATGCAATCGCATTTGAGTTTATTGCAGATGATTATAAGCAACTTGCGCTGGTACGCCTGATCGGTGAAATTGCCGGGCATATTTCGGTACTATATGCCGCGGAATTATTGGCACTATCCAATGGGATGATGCTCGGCGGAATTACCGGCGTGCGTCCGGCGGAGGTGGTTGTTTTAGGTGCCGGCATTGTCGGTGAATTTGCTACCAAAGCCGCACTGGGACTTGGCGCAAGCGTACGTGTGTTTGACAATTCACTTTCTAAACTGCGCAGGCTGCACATGATGGTGGATGGCCGCGTACCGACTTCTATTATTGATCCGAAGGAATTAGCCAAAAGCCTGAAACGTGCTGATGTTGTGATCGGTGCACTGTCGAAACTGACACATGTGCCCGTCGTTACCGATGAAATGGTTGCGTCGATGAAAAAAGGCAGTGTTATTATTGATGTAACCATCGATAACAGCAAGATGATTGAAACGTCGGAGCTGACCGACATGGAAAATCCATACGTTATCAAGCACGGCGTGATTCACTGCGGATTGCCGAACCTGACGTCTAAAATGCCAAGAACCACAACGAAAGCGATCTCGAATTTCTTCTTATCCTATCTTTTAAATTATGATGAGGAGGGAGGTTTTGAGAATATGCTGGTACGCAATAATGAAATGAAGCAATCGCTTTATATGTACAAAGGCCGTCATACCAAAAAAATTCTGTGCGACCGTTTTAACCTGACGTACCACGATATCAATCTTTTAATATTCTAAATGCGAAAAATTAAATTTTTTCTGATTGGCCTTATACCAGGTCTTTTGCTGGTGATGTTTATCCTTAATAAAAAAGGTGCGAGCTGCAGTGGCTATTTGCCGAACTCCCGCGTGATTGCGGAAACCTTGTCCAAAGATTTTGCTTTTTCTGAGGAAGTGAAGGAAACAATGGCACAGCAAAACATCGATGAGAAATACCTGCGCGACAGCATCCTGACCAATGGGTATGTGGATTTCGCCCGCAGCCAGGCGCAGCAACAGCCGTGTCCGGCATATACCCTGGTCTATCCCAAAAAGAATCCGCGTTATGAAGTGTATTTTGAAAAGTGCAAAGAGCAAACGCTTTTTAAATCCCTGAAAAAACTACCCTGATACTCCAATATAAAATACAAGCAAAATGCAGCTTACTATTATCGGGACCGGCCTTATTGGCGGGTCCATTGCTTTAAAATTAAAACTTAAAGGCGTCTGTAACCATGTGATTGGTGTTGATGTGTCGCCGGAACATGTACAAAAAGCGCTGGAGCGCGGAATTATTGATGAGGCACTTCCACTGGCTGAAGCGGTGCGAAAATCGGATGTGGTGATTCTTGCCATTCCCGTAGACGCCGCCGCAGCACTGCTGCCGCAAGTGCTTGATTTGGTTGGGCCGGGGCAAACTGTGATGGATGTCGGTTCCACAAAGGGAAAGATTTGCAGTACGGCAGACCAGCACCCGAACCGCGAACGATTTGTCGCCTTTCACCCAATGTGGGGAACTGAAAACTCCGGACCGGAGGCGGCCAAGGCTGAAAGTTTCAGTCAGAAAGCCGGCGTTATCTGCGACGCAGAAAAATCAGCGCCGGATGCAGTTGAAACTGCCCTGAAAGTAATTGAAGGCCTGGAAATGAATGTCCTGTACTTCGAAGCTGAGAACCACGATATTCACACGGCTTACATCTCGCATATTTCGCATATCACATCGTATGCACTTGCCAATACGGTTTTAGAGAAAGAACGGGAAGAGGATACTATTTTCCAGATGGCGAGCACCGGTTTTTCGAGTACGGTTCGTCTGGCAAAATCACACCCGGAAATGTGGGTCCCGATTTTTAAGCATAACAAAGAAAATGTTCTGGATGTGCTGAATGAGCATATCTCGCAGTTGAGGAAATTTAAATCGGCACTGGAAAAAGAAAATTACGAACTGCTCGAAGAACTGATCCGCAATGCCAACAGGATTCGTCCGATTTTAAAGTAAGAGTACTCCGTCCGGGAAAGAAAGAACGGAAGGTCCATCATAGCCCGGATGGAAGCGGCATCCTGCGCGGCGGCGGCTTTGCCGCCGCCGCGCAGATATAGCGGACAGCCGGACGAAATTCCCACTGAGCACGGTACTTCCTGCTCCTAAAAATTTTAGCACTCCGCCACATTCACGGCAATTGCCAAACCACCTTCCGAAGTTTCCTTAAAGCGTTCGCTCATGCTCTGCGCAGTTTCCCACATGGACTGGATGACTTCATCCAGGGTGACACGTGCTTTTTCAGGATCGGATTCCAGCGCGATATTGGCGGCAGTAATGGCTTTCATGGCACCCATGGAATTGCGCTCGATACACGGAATCTGCACCAAGCCGGCAATCGGGTCGCAGGTGAGGCCGAGGTGATGCTCCATGGCAATTTCGGCCGCCATCAGCACCTGCCCGGGTGTACCGCCCATAATCTCTGTGAGTCCTGCCGCTGCCATTGCCGACGAAACACCGACTTCTGCCTGGCAGCCACCCATGGCCGCGGAAATGGTTGCGTTCTTTTTAAACAAAGTTCCTACCTCGCCGGCGACGAGCAGAAAACGGATGATATTGTCTTCACTGGCATACTCCGTAAATACCTGTGAATACAGCAAAACCGCCGGAATAACACCGCTGGCGCCGTTGGTCGGTGCCGTGATGATCCGGCCAAAGGAAGCGTTTTCCTCATTAACCGCCAGTGCGAAACAAGATACCCATTTATTAATATTAATAAAACCGGGATCGGTTTCAAGCAGCAAATTATACCATTCGTGCAGATTATTGTATTTCTTTTCACCGAGCAGCTTCCGGTTTAGTCCGGCTGCCCGCCGTGTAACACGCAGGCCACCGGGCAAAATCCCTTCTTTATTAATGCCTTTATAAATGCATTCGCAGATTTGCTCCCAGATGTACAGCGCTTCCCTTCTGGTTTCCTCGCGCGTGCGCCAGGATTCCTCATTCAGGAACACCAGATCAGAAATTTTAGGCAGTTGCAGTTTAGTCATATTGCGCATGATATCCGCACCGGAATGACAGGGATATAAGGTTCGCACGCAATTATTTTCGTAGGAGTTTTCCTCGCGCGTCGCAATGAAACCACCGCCCACACTGTAATAATCCTGCTCTACGGTAGTGCCGTCTTCAAAAGTTGCTTTGAAGATCATTCCGTTTGGATGAAAATCCAGTGACTTCTTTTTATTAAGAATCAGATCGGTTCCGTAAATAAAGGGCAGTTCTTTTTCGCCGCCGAGCATTATTTTTCCGGATGATTTAATGGCTTCTACTTTCGCGTCAATCTGCGTGGTGTCAATTTCCCGGAAATTTTCGCCACTCAAGCCCAGCATGCCGGCGATATCGGTACCGTGACCAATACCGGTTTTGGCCAGCGACCCGAAAAATTCTACCGAAACGTGCGTCACCTGTTCCAACGGCTGAAGGCCACGCAATAATTGCAGAAAGCTGCCGGCTGCATTCCAGGGGCCCATGGTGTGTGAACTGCTGGGGCCGATTCCTACTTTAATAATCTCGAAAACGCTGATTGATTCCATGTACAAGCTGCCGGAGCAGAATAAAATTTAATGTATTACAAAGATAATTTTATTTCGATGATTTCCTATGCAGTGTGCAGGTTCCGTAGTATCAACTACTGTTATAATCTCTCTAGCTTTATTTTACCGAAAATTTCGTCCAGAATACGGGACACTTCTTTTGCGCGTGTGGCAGGAAATAAATGGCTGGCATTTTTTATAATATAATCAGGTTTTGAATTCGCGATGGGAAAAATGAGGTCGCGGTCTGCCATAATCTGCACTACGCCGGGAACAGGTTCAAACTTCCAGGCAGAAATCTTTGCAATACTCCACTTGAGGTAATACGCATCACGCACCCTGAAATATTGAAGAAGTGCGGGATTAGACGGATCAAAAAAGCGTCGGGCAAAGGTGTAAAGGAAGGCCGACCGTTCACCGTAAAAGCCCGACGGTAAATAGGCCGGCAGCCGCGTGCGTTCGCCCCACCGCAGCAATCGCGACTTTTCGCGGTGCGAACGAATGCTGCCCATAATGATTACCTTTTCTGCAGGCTTCAGCCGATGAATTTCCTGTACAATGATACCGCCAAAGGAATATCCCAGTAACGCGAAAGGTTCACCATCGTCGATTCGGTCTGCCATCCGACGGATATAATGAGAAAAATGTTCACCTTTTTCCGGCTGCAGCCAGTTGAGAAAACAAACTTCAAGATCAGCGGGAAATGTCAATCTTTCGAGCACCTTAAAATCGGCACCCAGCCCGCTGACTACGTATAATTTCATTTCATAAAAATAAAAAAAAGAGCAGATAATGCTGCTCTTTTCCACCTTCAAATTAATCTAACCTTTACTTTGCAGTGATGCTGATCATCATATCGATATCATCCTTGATGACGGCATCCTTCAAACTTGATTTATAATTGACGCCAAATTTCTGACGGTCAAAACTGAATTTATCAGACGTTAAGGTGAAAACTCCATTATTCAGGGCAATCTTCGCCGGGAAAGAAACAGCATTCGTCTTTCCTTTCACAGTCAGGTTTCCGTTCACTTTGTACGGGAAAGCTTTGCTGTTGTTCTTCTTTACACTGGTGATTTTGTACACAGCAGTAGGATACTTATCTGTCTCGAAGAAGTCTCCGTTTTTCAGGTGATCGTCGAGTTTTTGTTTGTACTCACCCGTAATGTCAGTCGTGTTGATGCTGTTCATGTCGAGCACAAATGTTCCGCCGGCGACCTGATTATTTTTCAGTATCACATCACCAGACTTTACATTCAGCAGACCGAAGTGTGAAGAGGTTTCTGTTTTAGCCAGTTTATAGCCCCACCATTGTACGTTGGAATCTGTCACTTTTTTGGTTTGTCCGAACGCCAGACCGCTTGCCAATACTGCAGCGAATAATAATTTTTTCATCTCGTTATAAATGCTTTTAGAATTCATCTGCGCAAAGGTATCCTAAATAAGTTCCGATCGTCTTGATGTAGGTCAAGATCGTCCGGTAGCTGAACATAAAAAAGAGCTTTGCAATGCAAAACCCTTTGTAAATATTTATTCCTGAGAAAAAGCACCATAAAGTGCTGCGCCTTTAAGGATGGTTTTTTCATCGCGCACCAGATAAATGGGAATGTCTTCCAGAATATTTTCCATTTTATCGCTGATGACAAAGTTCTTGTAAAACTGGCCTTTGTCAATGAACTGTTCCAGCATGATGGGCAGTTTGCCGGTCAAGTATAAACCACCGGTGGCCTTCATTTTCAGCACAAGGCTGTTTGCCTCCCGTGCCATATACGTTAAAAACGTTTCCACTGTTGCCGTGCAGATGCGGTCTGTGCACTCAAGCGCCCCGCGGATAACAGCGTCGGTGAAGTTTCCGCTTTCGATCTCCGCACTTAGCCATTGCGGCTGCTGGTGCTGCTTTACGTCGCGCAGAAAACGATAGATATTAAACAGTCCGCTCACTGATAATACTGACTCCCACGAAACGATGCCGTAAATTTTTTGTAGATAAGTATAGAACTCAACTTCCTGATTGGTACGCGGCGAAAATTCGCAGTGCCCACCTTCCGTCGCAAACGGCCGCAGGCAGTGGCCGTCCCAAAACAGCGCAGCTTCACCAAGTCCTTCGCCCGGTGCCAGTAAGGCTGCATTGCCTTGAGTAAAATTCACAACGTCATGAATTTTAACAAAATCCTGATCTTCTACATGTTTAATTCCGTAAGCAGAAGCTTCCAGGTCATTAATCAGGCACACATTTTCCAGGCCAGTGACACGGCTGATCTCCGCGGCATCCAGCCGCCATTGCAGGCGCAGCGGTTCACTCTTGCCGGCAATAACAGGGCCCGGCACGGCAATGCTTACACGGTCAATTTGCCCCGGCTGGTGCTGCTGCAAAAACTCCTGTGCAATTTCCGTAAATGATTTGTAGTTTTTGGTTTGATAGACAGCCTCTGTTAACAGTTCCAGGTTCTGATGTGAGGTTTTATATAAGGCAATAACCGTTTCAGCTTCTTTCAGATCAGCAGCAAGCACGGTGATTCCATTGTTTTTCTCTGCCATTAAACCAGGCAGAAATAGTTTGAATTGATTTTTTGCTTCCATGTTTGTACGGTTATCTCCCAAAGATAATAATAGTTTTTAAAAATAATAAGGCTTAAAAATAAAAACCTCCCCTGCTTACAGAGGAGGTTCAAAAATGTTCCGTTTATTATTTGCCCAGCGGAATGTTGTACCCTAAACCAACACCAATGGCTCCGGCATTATATTTCTGGCTGCCGATTTCGCCCTTGCTGCCGGTAAATGTTTTCTGGTACTGCAGCGCTACGTTCCAGTCGCGGTTGTGGTATCCGATTTCTGGTTTGATGTAGAAGCCGCCATCTGGTCTGTCCACGGTACTGTTGGATGCTACCTTTTCGTCACCTACAATAAATCCATATCCAAGGTCAGTTCCCAGATAAAAACCGGTTTGCTGCGGATAATATCTCAGCAAGGCTGCAACCGGCACCACACCAAAGTCGTTATTGCTGTTTCCGTTGTTATCCTTTCCAAAGAAGTGGTTATATCCGGTTGCGATACCCAGACCAAAGCCTGGAGTCGTCAGATTCTGGTAAGCCAGATCAACACCGATCGTACCGCCTGCATTTTCTGCCGGCACCGCTACTCCACCGTTTACTCCGATTTTCAGCATATTTCGCATATCAGCACTTTGTGCACTTAGTAATCCTGCTGTAACCAATCCTGCTATAAGCATTGAATTTTTAATCAGTTTCATAATTTTAAATTTTTAAGTTTTACGCTCTATGGCTTGTCAAAATCATGCCAAAGAAACCGGAGCAACTCCTCAAAATAAAAATTATATAATCCAAAGTATTGATTATCAATTATATAATCACAGACTCAAAACTAAACAACCATTTACTTTCTTCTGTCGCAGATGTCAGTAAATGGTTGTTTTAATTTAAAATAAGGACGAATTATTTCTCTAACTGGCTTGCCACGTCCTGATAGCCGCCGCCATTGTATACGTCTTCGATTCCCTGGGATTTTAAGTATTCCATTGCTTTTCCGCTGCGATTTCCGCTTCGACAGAACACAATTTTTGGTCCGCTCATGTTGGCGATTTCATCTTTATGCTCTTCTATTTCGCCCAGCGGAATATTGGTTGCCTGGTCGATGGCGCCGTCCATTTCCAGTTCCATCGGTTCACGAACATCGATCAGATGGTAATTTCCGGACTGCAGAATGTTTTCAATTGACATGATTCTTGTTTTTTAAAGTTGATTGTACAGCAGTATGCTTCACACAAAATTATAAAATAATAGTAATTTTGCAATCACTCTTATGGATTCTTCTGCCAGCCGCTACACCCGATTGATTAAAGAAAAAGCAAAAGCACACGGCTTTCAGTCGTGCGGAATTTCTGCGGCCGGCTTTCTGGAAGAAGATGCTGCGCCGTTGGAGCGATGGTTAAAGAATCAGTACCACGGCGAAATGTCTTACATGGAAAATCACTTTGATAAGAGGCTGGATCCCACAATACTGGTGCCCGGCAGCAAATCCGTTATTTCGTTGCTCTATAATTATTATCCTCAGCAAAAATTTACTGATTTTGGCGGCCTGAAGATTTCCAAGTATGCGTACGGCCAGGACTATCATGAAATCATTAAAGAAATACTGCGTGAACTGGTCAATGAACTTCAGGAGGAAATCGGTGCGTTCGAATGCAGGGTTTTCACAGATTCAGCGCCTGTACTGGAACGCAGCTGGGCAAGAAAATCAGGCCTGGGCTGGATCGGGAAAAATGCCAACCTTATTTCAAAAGGCGCCGGCTCCTTCTTTTTTCTGGCAGAAATAATTTGCGATCTGGAACTTATTGCAGATGGGCCGGTCACGGATCACTGTGGAAGTTGCCGGCGTTGTATTGAAGCGTGCCCCACAGATGCGATTGTTGATGACCGTACCATTGATGGAAGCAAATGCATTTCCTATGCTACCATTGAACTTAAAAATGAAATCCCGGCCAGTTTTGCCGGCAAGATGGAAGACTGGATGTTCGGCTGCGATATTTGCCAGGATGTCTGCCCTTGGAACCGCTTTGCAACTCCACATCAGCAGCCTAAGTTTGTTCCTGCGGAAGGTCTGAAGCAAATGGATCAGGCAACCTGGACAGAATTAACGCAGGAAATCTTTTCGGAGATCTTTAAAAAATCGCCGGTTAAACGGACGAAGTTTGCAGGGCTGCAAAGGAATATAGCGTTCATTAAAAAGCACAAAAAAGACAATTTATAGCGCATTTTGATGCGACAAGTCTTACGGAACTATTTAATTTTATATTTACAGAATGAAAAAAATATTCCTCGGGATTGCGAAAGCAGTTGGCGTCGTTCTTAGTCTCGTGTTGGTGTACGTGCTGGCAGCTTTATTACTTCCTTTCCTGGAAGTTCCTGCGAAACCGACAAGTGAACCCAAAACCATTGAAACTTACATTCTGACCAACGGTGTTCACACCGATATTGTCGTTCCGATGGTCTCGGCCGAAATGGACTGGCGCACTGCCGTTCCGTTTAAAAATACCAAATCGCAGCGCACTGACTTTCAATATCTCTCCATTGGCTGGGGCGACAAAGGTTTTTATCTGGATACGCCGGAATGGTCTGATTTGAAATTCAGCACGGCTGTGAAAGCTGCTTTCTGGCTCGGAGAATCGGCCATGCACTGCACGTTCTATGATACGATGAGCGAAAATGACCAATGCAAAAAGATGATGCTGACGGAAACGCAGTACCGTGATCTGGTACAATTCATTACGAATAAATTTGACCGCGATCAACAAGGAAATTTTATTCTGATCCCAACGGATGCGGTTTATGGTGAGGATGATGCGTTCTACGAAGCAAAAGGAAGTTATAATTTCCTGGAAACCTGCAACACCTGGACAAATAATGGTTTAAAGGCCGCCGGACAAAAGGCCGCGCTCTGGACCGCGACAGACTTTGGAATTTTTCAGCACTATAAATAAGACTTTATATAATAAAAAAAACCTCCGCAAGAGGTGCAGAGGTTTTGTACCCAGTGCCGGAATCGAACCGGCACACCTTTCGGTACTAGAGTTTGAGTCTAGCGCGTCTACCAATTCCGCCAACTGGGCCTCTAATTGGTGTGCAAATATAAAATTATTTTTCCGCCGGAAAAACTTTTAATTTAAAATATTTCAGAAATCAAGCTGCAGGCCGTCGTACGCCAGCTCAATACCCTCCGGCAGTTCCGCTGATGTTTCCTGGAAAAGCCCCATGTGATGCGAGATATGCGTAAGCAGCATTTTCCCGGGCCGCAGTTCTTCAAACAATTCAATCGCCTGAGGAAGAATATAATGCGAAGGATGCGGATCGTCCTTTCGTATGCAGTTTAAGATCAGATATTCCAGATTCTGCATTTTTTCTTTTTCTTGTGGTGAGATATAACTGGCATCGGTGACATACGCTAAATTACGCATTCTGAATCCGAGAATCGGCAGACTTCCGTGCATTATTTCCAAAGGCTGGATTTTTACTCCCGCAATTTCGAGCGGTCCATCAATATCGTGAAGATCAAAAGACGGCGCTCCCGGATAACGCACCGTGGCGAATGCATACGGAAAACGTTCTCTGATTTCGTTTGTAACACGCTGTTTTGCGTAAATATCAATATTTTTTCCTTTTCTGAAAATTAATGGCCGCATATCGTCCAGCCCGATGATATGATCATTGTGTTCATGGGTAATCAGGGCAGCTTCCAGATCATCTGTCGCAGCGCGCAGCATTTGCTGCCGGAAATCGGGGCCACAGTCGATGAGCAGATTTTTTTGATCGTCAGTGGTGAGCAATACAGAGGAACGCAAGCGATGATCCCGCGGGTTATCAGAACGGCACACCGGGCAGTGGCAACCGATTACCGGAACACCCTGAGAAGTTCCTGTTCCAAGAAAGTTTAAAATCATAAAAAACGGATGTTTTGTAAATCTACAATTATTTGCGAAAAACTTAAAGAGGCAGAAGAAGAATGGAAAGCCATGTGAAACAATAAGCGCGCCCGGAAACGGCTGATAGCCTCAGATTGTTGAATATTTCGTATTTTTGCGCCAAATTGAAATGGGCCGTGATTGAGCAGAAATTAACTCCGAAACAGAAAGCATTAGAAATAAATTTAGACGCCGGTATTTATGGTACTTTCGCCGAAATTGGCGCGGGTCAGGAAACAGTGCGTCATTTTTTCCGTGCCGGAGGAGCTTCCAAAACCATTGCGAAAGCGATGTCTGCTTACGATAAAGATTTCAGTGATGCGATCTACGGAAAAGAGCCCGGCAACCGCTACGTGACGCAAAACCGTCTACGCAAAATGTTGCGGTATGAAGTCGCCCTGATCGAAGAGCGCCTCTCCCGCGAAAACAATCCGGGCCGCAGGTTCTTCTCTTATGCAAACACGGTAACCACCATCAACTTTGATAAAACAAGTAAAGGCCATGGCTGGGTGGGTCTTCGTTTCCAACTGGACGAGCATGAGAATTACAACGAAATCGTGTTGCACGTCAAATTTCGGGAGAATGATGCAACATTGCAGCAGGAAACTTTAGGCGGTCTGGGGGTCAATTTAATTTATGGCGCTTTCAATTACAGCGATAACCCGCGCAAGATGATTAATTCATTATATGATCATATCCCGACGGATAACCTGGAGATTGATATGATCGATTTTCGCGGACCGGCTTTTGAGTACGTGGACAATCGCCTGATGAGTCTGCAGCTGGTGAAAAACAATATGACCGACGCCGTGATCTTCAATGCGCAGGGCAGTAATATGCTTCCGGCTGATACCTTATACAAGAAAAATATTTTTGCCGTACGCGGAAGTTTCCGGCCGGTAACGCTCGTGAACATCGATATGTTTAAGCGCGGCCTGGAAATGTTTGAGCGCGATTGGGAATCAACGCCTGAAGAAACAGAGGTCCTTTTTGAAATTACCATTTCCAATCTGCGGGCAGCAGGCGATATTGATGAGCGTGATTTCCTGCACAGGGTTGATATCTTAGGAAAGCTGGGTTACACGGTAATTCTTTCGAACTTCTCGGAATATTACAGGTTGATCGATTATTTTACAACGTACACCAATGGCAAAATTGGCGTGGCGATGGGCGTTAATAATCTGCTGGATGTTTTCGATGAGGAATATTATAAAAACCTGTCCGGCGGGATCCTCGAAGCGTTTGGGAAATTCTTCCGCCAGGATATGCGGGTGTACCTCTACCCTTACAAAGATCCCGAAACGCATGAGCTGCTGACTTCCAAAAACCTGAAAGTGAGCGACAGTTTGAAACAGTTATATAAATACTTTAAACAAAACGAAAGGATTGTGGATATTGAAGAATATAATCCCAATCACCTGGAAATTTACTCACGAAGCATTCTTCAAAAAATTGCAGACCACACGCCGGGCTGGGAAAAAGAAGTGCCGCAAGGTGTGGCAGAAATGATTAAAGCACGCGGAATGTTTGGCTACCAGGAAGAAATGAACTTAAAACACTTTTCATAATATATGGAACAACTAAAAAAACAATTGCTCGCCGCGCTGGATGCCGAGGGAAAAGATACCAATGCGAAACTCCAGGAAGTATGTGAAATTCTGGACAGAGAAATTTCTTATTTCAACTGGACCGGTTTTTATTTCAAAAATGGCGATAAGCAGGAACTTATTTTGGGACCTTATGTAGGTGCACCTACGGATCACACCATTATCCCCTACGGTCGCGGAATCTGTGGGCAGGTAGCTGTTTCCAATGAGACCTTTGTGGTACCGGACGTTCATGAACAGGATAATTACCTGAGCTGCTCAATTGATACAAAAGCTGAGATCGTGGTTCCGATTATGAAAAACGGCGAAAACATCGGTCAGATTGACATTGATTCCCATACGGTAGATCCTTTTACAGCGGAAGACCGCGAATTGCTGGAATGGCTGTGCGAAGAGATTGCTGATATTATGTAGTAAATTAGCGTTTTAAAATAGTGAAAAACCGGCGCGGAACCTAAAGGTTCCGCGCCGGTTTTTGTTAATCAGACTCCGAAAATTATTTCGCAAGTTGCTGCAGTGCCTTTTCGTCCAGTCGATAAACTGTCCATTCATCCATGGGTACAGCGCCGAGCGATGTATAAAAGTTAATGGCGGGCGTGTTCCAATTGAGCACAGACCATTCCATCCGGCCACAGTTTTTCTCTTTAGCCAGCGTGGCCAGCTGAACAAAGAGCTGTTTGCCGTAGCCTTTGCCGCGATATTCCGGCTCAACATACAAATCCTCGAGATACAGCCCTGCGCGGCCAACGAAGGTGGAGAAATTGAAGAAATACAAAGCAAAACCAATTGCGGTTCCGGCTTCATCTGCAATCAGTACATGCGCATTTTCTTTAACAAAAAGCTGTTCGCGGAGCTCTTCTGCCGACGTGATCACCGCATCTTCCATTTTTTCGTAAACGGCCAGTTTGCGGATTAGTGAAAATATTAATTCAGTATCGGCTTCTTTTGCCTGACGGATGGTAAACATTAATAATTTGATTTTAAATGTAAATAGAACGTAATTAAAACTAAAAACCTCCGAAGTCCGGAGGTTTAGATATTATATTTCAGTGTTCAGATCCCAGTTTTCCAGATAATCATGAACATGTTTCAGGAACATGCCGCCCAGTGAACCATCTACCACCCGGTGGTCGTAGGAATGCGACATAAACATCAGCTGACGGATGGCAATCACATCGCCGTCAGCGGTTTCCAATACAGCCGGTTTTTTCACAATCGCACCAATTGCCAGAATTCCCACCTGTGGCTGCGGAATAATCGGTGTGCCCATCAGGTTTCCAAAGCTGCCCACATTTGAAATGGTGTAGGTAGCGCCCTGGGTATCTTCCGGTTTTAGTTTTTTATTTCTTGCACGGTGCGCCAGGTCATTGATTGCTTTCGCCAGACCCGACAGGGAAAGCTGATCTGCATTTTTAATCACCGGTACAATCAGGTTACCATCCGGAAGTGCGGTGGCCATTCCGATATTGATGTTTTTCTTTTTGATGATTTTATCACCATCCACTGAAACGTTGATCATCGGGAAATCCTGAATGGCTTTCACCACAGCCTTCACAAAAATCGGCATAAAAGTAAGCTTCTCGCCTTCCCGCTTTTCAAACAATGCTTTGTGCTTGGCGCGCCATTTCACGACATTGGTTACGTCGGATTCAATAAATGAGGTAACGTGCGGCGAGATACGTTTGGAGTTCACCATCGCATCGGCAATGATTTTCCGCACGCGGTCCATCTGAATAATCTCATCGCCGGCAGCAACCTGAACCGGAACTGCTTTTGGCACTGCAGGTGCTGCTGTTGTCGTAGCGGCAGGTTGCGAAGGCGTAATTTGCTGTGCTTGTGGCTGAACTATTTTGCCTTCTTTGCGACCTGCAACAAAGGATAAAATATCTTCTTTGGTAATCCTGCCTTCCATTCCGCTTCCGGAAATAGAGCGAAGTTCGTCTTCGGAAATATTTTCTTCCTGGACAATGGACTTTACCAGTGGTGATAAATACAGATCACCGATATTCATTTGGGTAGTTGCAGAAGACTTCTGGAGCGGTTCTTCCAGTGCGGCAATATCCGTTGGTGTAGTCTCCGGAATCTGGGTCTGTACCTCCGCATGGGATTTTGGTTCCTGCGCCTGCTCTTCCACTGCATCTCCGGCGCCAGCCACCTCCAGAATGGCAATTACTTCCCCAACCTGTGCAACTTCGTCTTTTTGTTTCAGGATCTTGACCAATTTGCCGGAAACGGGTACCGGTACATCAGAATCCACTTTATCTGTTGCAATTTCCACTACAGAATCGTCCTCCTGCACGGTATCTCCTTCGTTTACAAGCCAGCTGATGATGGTGGCTTCCATGACTCCTTCGCCCATCGAAGGAAGCAATAGTTTATATTCTGCCATTATTGTTTTTCGGTTTTTACAAAGATAAAAATTTTAACCATTTAGCAAAAAGTGATTTTTAAGCCTTATTTTTTGTCAAATTTTTAAAAATGTTTTTTCCTGTTCTATATTTATTGTTGAAAGGTAGCTTCGAAAACCGCGCTGAAATGACGCAGAATTTTCTCCTTAACCTCGGCTGTTTCTTCCGTTGAAAAAGTTCGCTCCAGTTCCCGTTCTAATGATGTTACTGCCTTATCCCTGATTCCACACGGGATAATATAATCGAAATATTTTAAATCTGTATTCACATTCAGAGCAAGCCCGTGCATGGTTACCCATTTGGAAGTCTTCACGCCCATTGCGCATATTTTTCGGGCATACGGTGTTCCCATATCCAGCCAGACACCGGTTTCGCCCTCGCTGCGTTCTCCCTTCAAACCATATTCTGCGATGACACGGATGATAACTTCTTCCAGATTGCGCATATACAGAAATATATCTGACTTAAAATTATCCAAATCCAGAATGGGATAGGCCACGATTTGCCCAAAGCCATGATAAGTAATATCCCCGCCGCGGTTTGTCAGTACAAATTTCGCGTCCAGGTCGCGCAACTTCAGCTGGTCGGCCAGCAAATGCTCCTGCGAGCCGCTTTTGCCCAGTGTGTACACATGGGGATGTTCCACAAACAGAAAATAATTAGGCGTTACTTTTCTGTCATCTTCATGATCGCGGTTGTGAAGTTTGAGCGAAATAATGGAGTCCATCAATTCCTGCTGGTAGTTAAAAGCGGGCTCATATTCCATCAACCCTAAATCTTCAAACTGCAGGACACGGTTTTGGGTACTAGTCATAAAATCTGTTTTCTAAGGCGCTACGCAATACTTTTTACTCGTTTATGAAGCCTGAAAATGAAATGATGGCGCCTGACAAATTTAAAACTAATTGCGGATATTTTTAATAAAAGCCGCCCCCAATGTTTGCCAATCCGGCTCCTCCAGCAGAATTTTCACAAAGGCAGAACCGATAATGGCGCCATCTGCTTTCGCTGAAACCTGCTTAAAATCCTCACGGTTACTAATCCCAAATCCGACCATTATTTCATTTTTAAGTGGCAGAGACTGTAATCGGTTCAGGTAGTTTTCATTATACACCTGCGTCGACTGCTGACCCGTGGTGGACGAAGTGGACACTGCATACAGAAAGCCGCTGCCCAGATGATCCAGGTAATGAATTCTTTCAGCAGAAGTTTCCGGGGTGATCAGGAAAATAAAATCCAGCTGATATTGTTCTGTAACTTTTTTATACGCTCTTTCGAATTCAGCCGGTGGCAAATCGGGAATAATCAAACCCTGGACGCCCGCTTCCTGTGCCTCGCGGCAAAAATTTTCGAAACCGTACTGCAAGACAGGATTAAGATAGCCCATCAAAATAACCGGGATGGTTATGCGATCGCGGATTTCTTTTAACTGCGAAAACAAAATGGAAATAGTCATTCCATTGGCCAGTGCTTTTTCATGTGCACGCTGAATAACAGGTCCATCCGCCACCGGATCGGAGTACGGCATTCCTATCTCCACATAATCTGCGCCCGACTCCTGAATCATTTGCAAAACGCGCCCGGTATCGTGCAACTGTGGGATTCCCGCGGTAAAATAAATATTAAGTTTTTTCTTATTCATTGCTGTGTTTTTTACAGTTTTCCTTCATTTTCCAAATTGGTCATATACGCTTTCATATCTTTATCACCGCGTCCGCTCAGGCAGATTACCACTTTTTCCTCCGTTTTAAACTTCATAAAGTCCAGGACTGCCAGTGCGTGCGCCGATTCCAGCGCCGGAATAATTCCCTCGCGCCGCGCCAGGTTCTTTGCAGAAACAAGCGCCTGCTGATCAGTCACACTAACGAATTCTGCTCTGCCCGAGGCGAACAAATGGGCGTGCATCGGACCAATTCCCGGATAATCCAGTCCGGCAGAAATGGAATGCGGTTCAATCACCTGTCCTTCGCTAGTCTGCATCACCAGGCTTTTACTGCCGTGCAAAATGCCGGTCGTTCCCAAGGCGGTGGTCGCTGCCGATTTAGCTGAGTCTACACCTAAACCGCCGGCCTCTGCCGCGATGAGCCGCACCGACAGTTCATCTGCGAAATGATAAAAAGCACCGGCGGCATTACTGCCACCACCCACGCAGGCAATGATGGCGTCAGGCAGTTCAGAACCGGTTTGTTCGCGCAGCTGAAATCGTATCTCCTCGGAAATAATACTTTGGAAACGTGCCACCAAATCCGGGAAAGGATGAGGCCCCACCACGCTGCCGATAATGTAATGCGTAGAATCAGCATGATTAATCCAATCGCGCAGGGCTTCATTCACGGCATCTTTCAGCGTTTTGGAACCCGAAGTGGCAGGAACCACGGTCGCACCCAGCATTTTCATCCGCGCTACGTTGGGCGCCTGTCGCTTGATGTCAACCTCGCCCATGTAAACAATGCATTCCAGACCGAGCAGCGCGCAGGCCGTCGCGGTCGCAACGCCGTGCTGGCCCGCGCCCGTTTCGGCAATAATTCTTTTTTTGCCTAAATGCTGCGCGAGAAGTGCCTGGCCCAGCGCGTTATTAATTTTATGCGCACCGGTGTGGTTTAAATCCTCACGCTTCAGGTAAATCTGGGTGTTATATTGGTTGCTCAAATTCTCAGCAAAATATAATGGCGTGGCACGCCCGATATAGTCTTTCAGCAGCGCCGAATACTGTTTTTTAAATGCCGGCCTATCCATAATCTCCAGATATAGCGAGCGCAGCTCTTCCACATTCGGATACAGCATTTCGGGTACAAAGGCGCCGCCGAACTCGCCGTAATATCCGTCGATGTCAGGATTTTTAAAGGTTTTATTTTTCATTAGTTTATTGTAATGTTAGCGTATTCAGATTTTCAATTTCTTTAACCTTATTAAGAAAACTGCGCACCTTTTTTACATCTTTCAGGCCCGGTGCTGTTTCAAAACGTGAGTTAATATCGAGTGTTTCAGGTTGGGTTTGTAACGTTTTAAGTTTTGGCAGTAAAGATTCATCAATACCGCCGCTTAGCCAATAGGGTTTTTCAAAAGTAACGTCATTAAGAAAACTCCAGTCAAAAGATTGTCCGGTACCACCGTAAGAACTGCCATCAGTATCAAATAAAAGAATATCCACTTCTTTCACATGACTGTACCGCTGAATTTGCTGGCAGACTAATTCTTTATCTGAACCGACACGGATTACTTTAATTATTTTAATCCCGACCGGAAGCGCTTGCTTTACATTTAAAATATAATCTAAATCTTCGTCGCCGTGCAGCTGTATAAAATGAAGCCCCGCGTGTTGAGCGATTTCCACTACTTCATGTATATCTGCATTTACAAACACACCCACTTTTCCACTGTGCTTAATTTGTGAGATCTCTTGCAATGAAAGATGAGTCAGCACATATCTTTTAGATTTTGCATAGAAAATAAAACCCAGATAATCAGCGCCCGCTTGTTGCAATTCTTTCGCTTGTTTTAAATTTGTGATACCGCACACTTTTACTTTCATTATAGTGTTTTTACAAAGTTTGCAAATGCCTCTGCCGGCGCGTCCGATTCCATAAAACGGGTACCGATCAGAAAACCATCAAATCCGTTTTCTTTTAAATAATGGTAATCTTCCGCCGATCGGATACCGCTTTCAGCTACTTTAATCACGTCCGCCGGAAGTGCCGCCGCCAAATCCGCCGAATGCTGCAGATCCACTTTAAAATTCTTAAGATTGCGGTTATTCACGCCCACCATATCAATTTCTTTACACAGATGGCCTAACTCCTCTGCCGAATGCAGTTCCAGCAATACCTGCAATTGCAGACTGTGCGCCAAGTCCGTGAACTCCTGCACCTGTGCCGGAGACAAGCAGGCCGCAATGAGCAGCACCGCCGAAGCTCCCAGCCCTCGCGCTTCATAAAATTGGTATTCATCCACCATAAAATCTTTTCGCAAGACAGGAATACGGACCGCTTGCACGGCCTTCACCAAATCATGGGCCGACCCGCCGAAAAACGCCGTATCCGTCAACACTGAAATTGCACTGGCTCCGCCACGCTCGTAACCTTGAACAGTTTCCGCGACAGCCGCCTTGGCATTGATAATTCCTTTGCTGGGCGATTGTCTTTTAAACTCAGCGATAATGCCGTGCCTATTTTGTACTGCATCCATGAAAGAAAGCGGGTCTTGTTGCGCTGCGTATGTTTCCAAAAATTTTCTGTACTCAAATGTGCGCTTCGCCTCCTCTACCTCCTGTTTTTTGTGCGCGATGATTTTCTTTAGTATATCCATTTTATTGTATCAGTTTTTTAAAGTTTTGCATGGCGATTCCGTCGGACAATGTTTTGTAAGCGAGTTCCAGGCATTGCCCATAATCGCCGTGCTGTCCTGCGGTTTCCAGCGCAAGTGCAGCATTGGTTGCCACTACAGCGTTCTGCGCCTCGGTTCCTTTTCCGGCTAAAATCTGATAAAACATCTCCGCTGCCTTTTCCGGCGTGGCACCTCCGTATAAATTTTCGGCTCGTACATGGTGCGGATTCAGGCTGCGCGCCGTACAGACTTTTTCGCCGTGACTGGTGATCAGTTTCGTATCGCCGGTGAGGCTTACTTCATCATATCCATCCAGCGAATGCACCAGCAGAAAATGCTGATTTTTCTTTTGTAGCAAATATTGATACAGCCTCGCAATTTCCAGATTGGCCACACCGATAACCGAATACCTCGGCCGCGCTGGGTTAATGAGCGGCCCCAGCAGATTAAAAAAAGTTTTCAGTCCCAGATTTTTGCGCATCGGTGCAATATTTTTTAATGACGTATGAAACAGCGGCGCATGCAGATAACAGAAGTTGCTCTTTTCAAGGTCGCCCTTTAACTCTTCTGCTGTTTTTTTAAACCGGTATCCCAACAGTTCCAGCACGTTCGACGCACCGCTCACCGCAGAGGCAGCATAATTGCCATGCTTAGCGACTGGCTGTCCCGCCGCAGCAACCACCAGTGCAGCCAGAGTTGAAATATTGAAGGTATCCTTTCCGTCGCCGCCCGTGCCCACAATGTCTACCAACCCATCATTTTCCAGGTTTAGACTTGGCGCCAATTGTTGCAGTGCTTCCACGAATCCTTCCAGCTCCTCCATCGTGATACTGCGCATCAGAAAAACCGACACAAACGCCGTTACTTCAATTTCATTAAAGATATTTTTGGCTATCTCCAGCAGTACCGATTTCGCCTGCGCTTTACTCAGCGTTTGGTGGTCAAATAAATATTGTAGTATTTCTTTCATAGTTTAAATATTTTTATTGGGGCAATCCCCTCGCCCGTCCTTGGCCAGCCGCGCCGGGGCCGGGCTATCTGCTGCAATCTGCGGCTCCTTTGTCGCCGCAGGATTTACGCGTCTATCCCTATTGCAGCATGGACGCGCCGAAAAAGTTTTCCAGTATTTTTCTGCCGTTGGGCGTTAGGATGCTTTCGGGGTGATATTGCACACCATGTACATCGTAGGTTCTGTGTTGCAGGGACATAATAATACCGTTGGCATCACGACTTGTAATCAGCAATTCTTCCGGAAAATCCACCTCAGAGACAGCCCAGCTGTGGTAGCGGCCTACTTCCATTTCAGCCGGCAGGCACCGTAAAAGTGGAGCTTCCGAAACACAGCAAGTGGCAGCGGTTGCCACCCCGTGGAAAATTTCGCTAAGGTTCACCAGCGTTGCCCCGAATACTTCTGCAATCGCCTGCTGCCCAAGGCACACGCCGAGTATCGACTTCGCGGGAGCATACTCGCGGATGAGGTCACATAAAATTCCGGCCTCAGCGGGGATGCCTGGCCCGGGCGAGAGCACAATTTTATCATAGAGTGCAACTTCTTCCAGCGTTATTTCGTCGTTTCTGTATACGTCAGGACGCACCCCGGTGACCTGCTCGATCATCTGCACTAAGTTATAGGTAAAACTGTCGTAGTTATCAAGTACAAGTGTTTTCATCTTTGTTTTATTATATATTTTCGGCGCGTTCAATCGCCGCACGCAGCGCGTTCAGCTTGTTATCTACTTCTTCTAGTTCACTGTTCGCCTCCGACTTTGCCGTGATCCCGGCGCCGGCCTGGTAAATGAGTTCATTATTTTTGCTGAGCATCGTGCGGATCATGATCGCCATATTGCAGCTTCCGTCGAAACCGGTGAAACCGATGGCCCCGCCATAAAATGATCGGGAAACCTGCTCATATTTGTCAATCAGCTGCATCGCCCGGTGTTTCGGCGCACCGCTCAGTGTTCCCTGCGGAAATGTGGCCGCGATTACCTCAAAGGGATTTTGATTTGTAGGGAGTGTCGCGCACACTTCACTGACAAGATGAATCACATGTGAAAAAAACTGCACTTCTTTTAATTTAGTGATATGCGTTTCGTTTCCGAAGACACTCAGATCGTTACGTGCGAGGTCCACAAGCATGGTGTGCTCTGCGTTCTCTTTTGCGTCTGCTTTTAATTCTTCCGCGGCCTGCAGGTCCGCCGCCACATCTCCGGTCCGGCGGAATGTACCTGCAATCGGATGAATAATGGCTTTGTTATCTTTAATAATAAGCTGGCTCTCCGGGCTGGAACCGATTAATTTATAATCTCCGTAATCAAAAAAGAAGAGATACGGTGACGGATTGATCGTCCGCAGGCTGCGGTACACATTAAACTCATCACCGGCGAAGGGAATGCGGAAACGGCGGCTTAAAACCAGCTGGAAAACATCGCCGCGGAAACAGTGCTGTTTTGCTTTTTCGGTAATTTTCAGAAAAATTTCACTACTGGAATTGCTTTGTTCTGCGCCGATGGTCTTAAACGGATACACCGGTGCATTCTTCTGCTGGATCAGGTTTTCAATTTCGAGGACAGGCGATTGCAGGCCGCTGAATTTATTTTCGATGATGAACATTTCATCATTGTAATGATTAATTGCAATTACGACCTGATACAGCCTGTAGCGCAACAGCGGAATCTGGTTTTCTGCCTGCTGAATATCAATCTTTTCAAAGAAAGAAACTGCATCATATGAAATGTATCCGTACAATCCCTGCGCATACTTTGCCATCGGATGACTTGCCGGCTCCGATCGAAAACAGTCGCTGAACTCCTGCAAAACATCCGTCAGTTTCTGATTTTCGAGATTGAGGCTAAATGGCTCTCCTGCCGGAAACTTCACTTCCGCAGAAAGACGGTTTTCTATCTCAATTCCCGCGATGGCATTAACCGCGATAAAAGAAAAGTTATTCTCCGTATTCTGATTCCCGGCGCTTTCCAACAGAATAGTATCACGAAAGCGATCGCGCAGCCGCAGGTAAATTCCGACCGGCGTGAAGAGATCGCTCATCACTGTTTTTACAGTCGTTTTGAAGGGAAAAGATTCTGAAAAGTTCATGTTAATTTTTAAATTTGAAATAAAAAAAAGACCTCAGCGGGTCCCGCCAAAGTCTTTTATATGCTTATATAAACAAAATACAAAGATTCGCCTCAGACCCTAAGAGAGTTTGAAAGCCACCACCAAGTATTTTGTACTGTTCGATTCATTACAGCAAATATAGATATGTTTTCAGATAATCCAAACAAGTATGAAAAAAAATTAAAAAATAAAATTTACAAAATCTAAAATTTCTATTTGCTGGTATCTCAAATTAGTTTAGTTTTGCCACAAATAAAATTTTACTATGAAAAAATTATTAGCAATTGCATTCGTTGGTGGTCTGATCATGGCGAGCTGCGCAAAGAAAGAATCTGTTGACGAAACAAACTCAATGATGACTGAACCGGACAGCATCACTACTCCAATGATGGATAGCACTGCAATGATGCCTGCTGACTCTGCCGCAGTAGTTGCTCCAACGGTAACTGATTCTACAGCAGTAGTACAGTAATCAAATTGCAACGAAAGAAAACAGCAGCCTTTTAAAGGTTGCTTTTTTTATGCCCGCCCGGCAGCTGGCTTTTGCTGAAATTTTAATTAAATTTGCATTCTTTTACATATACTTACTATACATGCAGTTAACCGAACAGGAAATCATACGCCGCGAAAAGTTACAGGCCCTTAGAAATCTGGGTATCGAACCATTTCCGGCCGCCGAATATAAAGTAACCGACACTACCCTTTCCGCGAAGGAAAATTATGAAGAAGGAAAAAAGGTGTGCCTCGCCGGCCGCCTGATGAGCCGACGTATTCAGGGGAAAGCCAGCTTTGCGGAATTGCAGGATTCCGAAGGCCGTATTCAGGTATATTTTAATCGCGATGAAATCTGTACTGGCGATGATAAGACACTATACAATGAAGTATATAAACACTTGCTGGACATTGGTGATATTATCGGAATCGAAGGTGAACTCTTCACCACCCAGGTAGGCGAAAAAACGGTGCTGGTAAAAAACCTGACGGTTCTTGCAAAAGCATTGCGTCCTTTGCCGTTGCCCAAAACAGATGCGGATGGCAATACCTATGATGCCTTCAATGACGTCGAATTAAGATACCGCCAGCGGTATGTGGACCTGGTGGTGAATCCGCAGGTGAAAGAAGTTTTCATGAAGCGCACCAAGTTGTTCACGGCGATGCGTAATTTTTTCAATGATGCCGGCTATTTCGAAGTGGAAACTCCGGTGTTGCAGCAAATCCCCGGCGGAGCAGCCGCGCGGCCTTTCATCACGCATCACAACGCGCTGGATATTCCTTTGTATCTCCGTATTGCAAATGAACTGTATCTGAAACGATTGATCGTGGGCGGATTCGACGGTGTCTATGAGTTTGCGAAAAACTTCCGTAATGAAGGAATGGACCGCACCCACAATCCGGAATTCACGGTGATGGAAATCTACGTGGCCTACAAAGATTATAACTGGATGATGGACTTCACCGAACAATTGCTGGAGTTTTGTGCGACACAGGTGAACGGCAGTCCGGAGTCGGAGTTTGGCGAACACAAAATCAGCTGGAAAGCGCCTTATCCACGTGTGTCCATGACGGATGCCATCAAAAAATTTACAGGCTTCGACATTACCGGTAAAACTGAAAAGGAATTATTTGACTTTGCACAGTCTATCGGTATTGAGGTGGATGATACCATGGGCAAAGGAAAACTCATTGACGAAATTTTTGGTGAAAAGTGTGAAGGCAATTTCATTCAGCCCACCTTTATTACAGATTATCCGGTGGAAATGTCGCCACTGACCAAAAAGCACCGAAGCCAGGAAGGCCTTACGGAGCGTTTTGAACTGATGGTATGCGGCAAGGAGATTGCCAATGCATACTCGGAGCTAAACGACCCGATTGATCAGCGGGAACGTTTTGAAGCGCAGCTGGCCCTATCCGAAAGAGGTGACGATGAAGCCATGTTTATCGATAACGATTTTCTGCGCGCCCTGGAATACGGCATGCCGCCGACCTCCGGCCTGGGGATCGGCATGGACCGCCTGGTTATGTTTCTGACAAATAATCCATCCATTCAGGAAGTTTTGTTTTTCCCTCAGATGAAACCCGAAAAAACAACACCGCAGGTTGAACTTGGGGAAGATGAAAAAGTAATCATTGAAATCCTGGCCTCGCAAGAAGCGCCGATGCTTTTAAATGAAGTTAAAGAGCGCAGCCAACTATCGGGAAAAAAGTGGGACAAAGCCACCAAAGGGCTCACCAAACTGGAACTGATTAAGGTGGAGAAATCAGAGGAAGGACTGTTTATGCAGGCACTTTAAATTCATCATCACAACTAACTTTTAAATCCCTGCTCTGCGGGGATTTTTCATGCCGCTAATTGCTGTATTTGAGCACCTGAAAACCTTTCGTATTCCGTGTATTTTTCGTATATTTGTTAGTCTTTTTTATACCGCTGAAACGGCGGTATTTTCAAGGCTTGGTTTTAATATAAAGACGACAGCCGGCAGCTGATAACTGCCGTTCAAATAAATAGAGAATATGAGTCAAAAAGAATATACGGCCAGTAGTATTCAGGCGCTGGAAGGAATTGAACACGTGCGGTTGCGTCCGTCCATGTACATCGGTGATGTGGGAACACGTGGCTTGCACCATTTGGTGTATGAAGTAGTGGATAACTCCATTGATGAAGCATTGGCAGGACACTGTGATTCGATCATGGTGACCATTCATGAAGGTAACGGAATTTCGGTACGCGACAACGGTCGTGGGATTCCGGTGGATTTTCACGAGAAAGAGCAAAAATCGGCGCTGGAAGTTGTTATGACAAAAATTGGCGCCGGTGGTAAATTTGATAAGGATTCCTACAAGGTTTCCGGAGGTTTGCACGGTGTCGGAGTTTCCTGTGTGAATGCGCTCTCCACTTCATTGGTGGCTACGGTTTTCCGCGGTGGTAAAGTCTATCAGCAAAATTATTCCAAAGGCCATGCGCTGGAAGATGTACGCGAAATCGATGTAACCGAAGAACGCGGTACTGAAGTATTTTTCCAGCCGGATGATTCCATTTTCCAGGAACTGGTGTACAGTTATGATACACTTGCCAGCAGACTACGCGAGCTTTCTTACCTGAACAAAGGCATCCGAATTACGCTGACCGATGAACGATTGGTGGACGAAGAAGGTGTTGTGAAACATGAGGTCTTTTATTCAGAAGGAGGTCTGAAGGAATTTGTAGAGTACATCGATGGCAACCGTGAGAGCATTATGAACAACGTCATCTTTATGGAAGGTGACAAGGATAATATTCCGGTGGAAGTGGCGATGCGTTATAATACCTCATATAATGAGAATTTGCATTCTTATGTAAATAATATTAATACACACGAAGGAGGAACGCACTTAGCCGGTTTCCGACGTGCGCTTACACGTACGCTCAAGAAATTTGCTGATGAACTTGGGTTGCCCGCTAAAGAAAAAGTAGAAGTAACCGGTGATGACTTCCGCGAAGGGTTGACCGCTGTTATTTCGGTGAAAGTGATGGAACCTCAGTTTGAGGGCCAGACCAAAACTAAGCTTGGAAACAGCGAGGTAAGCGGCGCCGTGGATAAAATCGTGGGCGAAATGCTGACCAACTTCCTGGAAGAGCACCCGAATGAAGCGAAGCTAATCGTTCAGAAAGTAGTTCTCGCTGCAAAAGCACGTCAGGCCGCAAAAAAGGCCCGCGAAATGGTACAGCGCAAGTCACCGATGGGCGGCAGCGGTCTTCCCGGAAAGCTTTCAGACTGTTCTTCCAAAGACCCGGCAATTTCGGAATTGTTCCTGGTAGAGGGTGACTCGGCGGGCGGAACGGCGAAACAAGGCCGTGACCGTCATTTCCAGGCGATCCTTCCACTGCG
Organism: Kaistella sp.; assembly: GCA_032057205.1. Classification (GTDB taxonomy): domain Bacteria; phylum Bacteroidota; class Bacteroidia; order Flavobacteriales; family Weeksellaceae; genus Kaistella. The sequence continues at coordinate 195,369 of DAMCFT010000003.1, read as the reverse complement.
GGGTAAAATTCTGAACGTGGAAAAATCCATGCTGCACAAAGTGTATGATAATGATGAAATCAAAAATATCTATACGGCACTGGGCGTTTCCGTTGGAACTGAAGAAGATTCCAAAGCCTTAAATATCAGCAAGCTGCGTTATCATAAAATTGTAATTATGACCGATGCGGATATTGACGGCGCACACATCAGTACGCTGATTCTGACGTTCTTCTTCCGCTATATGAAAGAGCTGATTGAGAATGGCTACGTGTATATTGCCCAACCGCCACTCTATCTTTTGAAGAAGGGAAATAAGAAGATTTATGCTTACAACGAAAAGGAAAGAGAAGAGCTGACGCTGGAACTCGCTCCGGACGGAAAAGGCGTGGAAGTGCAGCGTTACAAAGGTCTCGGGGAAATGAATCCGGAGCAGCTGTGGGATACAACCCTGAATCCGGAACACCGTATTCTGAAACAGGTAACGATTGAAAGCCTGGCAGAAGCTGATAATGTATTCTCCATGCTTATGGGTGATGAAGTTCCGCCTCGCCGTGACTTTATCGAGAAGAATGCGATTTATGCCAAGATTGATGTTTAATTGCTGCATCATCAAATACTATATTTTAAAAACTGTCCATTCGGGCAGTTTTTTTTATCTTTTTGCCTGATATTTGCATCCATGCCGACAAATATTATTTAAATTATGAAAAAAATATGGTACGCTTTTCCCATCCTGCTGCTCTCAGTCGCAGCCTGTAAGAAAACAACTGAAGTGCAGCATTCCGGTACCGGAACAGATACGGTTGCCGTGCAAAAACCAGAATTTAAGGAAAGCGATTCGGTTATATTCCAGGATTCTGTTCAGCTGGATAAAAATCTCACCGCTTTGTTTGAGTCCACGGTTCCCACCTTTGACGGTACGGCTGATAAGGCACTTCTTGATTCCCTTTACAAACCTGCCAATCTGCAATTAAATGGCTATTCACGCAGCGAACTGGAAGCGGGCTTAAAGGCTTCTGCGCAGCAATATTATGATGACATCAGGAAAACATTAGCTGACTTTAAACCAACTTTTCACCAAACGTGGAACCAGAGCAGCCACATGAAAACATTTTCACGCGATCATGATTTTCTTACTGTGCAATACAAATCCGACGGCTACAGTGGTGGTGCCCACGGTTATTATAACGAAATTTATAAAGTTTTTGATTTAAAAAATAATAAAACCCTACAGCTGAATGATGTGGTCGAAAATCAGGATTCCCAGGTATGGTCGAGGATTTTGATGGATCACTTTCTTAAAAATGATCTCGGCACCGGACAAAGTGAAATGCTGCTGGTGAAAGAGATTCCGCTGAACAACAATTTTTACTTTGATAACCAAAATCTGTATTTCCTGTACAATCAATATGAAATTGCGGCCTATGCAGCCGGGCCGGTTTTGATCAAAGTGCCTTTTTCCGACATTAAACCGATGCTGACGCAATCCTTCCGTGAGAGACTGTCTTTGTAAGCAACGGATTGCTATTTTTGCAGCATGAAAAACGTTGCCTGCATCATCAATCCAAATTCCTCCAACGGTAAATATCACACTGCTTTACAGGCTTTTCGGAAGGTGCTGGACGATGACCGGATCCTGCTTTCCAGATCGCCGCAGGACACGCATGATTTTATCAAAAAACAGTGGAACGAAACGGATATTTTTATTGCTGTAGGCGGTGACGGGACCATCACCTCAGTGGCGCGCCAGTTGGTGCATTCCGATAAAATTTTAGCCATTTTGCCGGGCGGTTCCGGCAACGGTTTTTCGCGCGAGCATCAGTTTAATAAAGATATTGACGGACTTCTAAACAAAATTAAGAACAAACAGTTCCGCCGGATTGATACCTTCACCGTGAACGGACACTTATCCATCAATGTTTCCGGCGTTGGCTTTGATGGCGTCGTCACAAAATTGTTTGAAAAAACCAACCGTGGACTCTGGAATTATATTAAAGTTTCTTTACGAACCTTTTTTTCCTATAAGCCTGTCGAAATTAAATTTGAGGATGAAAAGCACGTAAGCCGAAATGGTAAATATCTGATGATTAATGTGGCCAACACGCGTCAGTTTGGAAACAATGCCTTTATTGCCCCACACGCGACCACCACGGACGGCATTGCCGAAATTGTGCTGGTCAAGAAATTTCCGCTTTGGTACGGAGCCATTTTCGCTGCCAGATTATTTGCAGGAACCTTGAAAGAGGATGAATATATATCCTACATCTCAACCGCAGATATTAGCTTTTCCGTAAACAGCCGGGACTGGCATCTGGATGGCGATTATACCGAAATTAATTCGCCGGTTCACATACAGGTACAGCCGGCCAGCCTTTGTGTTTTGCAGTAATCAGCTTTTTTGTAACGCCTTTTTGTAGGTATTTAACGCTTTTACCCGCGCAGCTTTGTGTTCCACAATTGGTTGGGGATATTCTTTCGTGTTGAACTCCGGCACCCACTTTTTAATGTATATAAATTCAGGGTCGAATTTTTTTTGCTGTTCTTCCGGATTAAAAACCCTGAAATACGGTGAGGCATCGGCGCCGCTGCCGGCACACCACTGCCAGTTTCCGTTGTTGGCAGACAAATCATAATCCAGCAATTGAACTGCGAAATAGGCTTCACCGATACGCCAGTCGATCAGCAGGTGTTTGGTCAGAAAACTGGCGCAGACCATCCGGACACGGTTCGGCATATATCCCGTTTTATAGAGCTGCCGCATTCCTGCATCCACTAAGGGATAACCGGTTTTGCCCTGCTGCCAGCTGGACAAATGATCCGCATTATGCTCCCACGGAATACTGTCGTATCCCGCACGAAAAGAATGGGTAACCACCTTTGGAAAATGATATAAAATCTGCATAAAAAATTCTCGCCAGATCAGTTCTTTCAGAAAAACTTCACTTTTATCTCTTACTCTTTCCACCAACTTCCTGATGCCGATCGTTCCAAAACGCAGATGCACGCTGAGTTCGCTGGTATGCTCGGAAGGCGTATTTCTGATCTCGGCGTAACGTTTCAGAAATGAATCTGTTAGTCGAGGAACTTTCCAGCTACCGCCCGTACTTTCAAAACCAATATCCTTTAAACTAAGCCTTTTAAATTTGGTATCTAACAGCTGGTCCAAATGTCTTTCGCTCGGATATGGTTTCTGCGGATCTTCCTTCCACTGTTCCAGCCATTTTTTTGAATAAGGCGTGTACACGCTGTACGGGTTTCCATCTGCTTTTACAATGTCCTCTTTCGCGAAGATCACCTGGTCTTTGTAACTATAAAAAGAAATGTTTTTTCCCTCTAAAAAATCGCGGATTTCGGCATCCCGTTTAATTGCCGCAGGTTCATAATCTTCATTGGTATAAACCGCCGCAACATCATAATCCTGCACTAACTTATTAAAAATAGCGAGCGGTTTTCCATGATATTCCGCAATTGCTTTTCCTTTTAAGGCAAGTTTATCCTGAAGCGCATCGAGATGCTGCCTGATGAAATCAACGCGTTGGTCCTCCCTATTTTCCAGCTGATCCAAGATCGTGGTATCAAATATAAAAACAGGAAGAACCGGCTCCTTCTCAGAAAGAGCGCGGTACAAAGCATGATTATCGTCCAGCCGCAAATCCCGGCGCATCCAGTAAACAGAAAGCTTAGTTTTCACTTCCAAGGAGGCTTAAAAATTCTGCCGGATCCTCCGTGCGTCGCGTCGTATAAATGGTGTGGTGAAATGTATTTAATTCTTTCAGCATTCTCAGCAGGTCTTCCTTTTCCTTTTCGGAAAGCCGGCCGCACATTACTTTGGAAACCGTCGTGATATCTTTCATGGAAGCGTTAAAAAGTTCCCTTCCTTTCGCGGTAACAGATATCCTCGTGCTGCGCTTGTCTTTGGTGTCCGGCTTTTCTGCCAACAAGCCATGTTTCACGAGCCTTTTAATGATTTCAATTCCTGTTTGTTTCTCATGCGCATTTTTATCAATCAGCTGCATTTTTGTTAATGAATCGTAATCCATCATCCGGTAGAGATACGTAAAATCTTCATTTACCAACTCCGGATGTTTGTCTAAAGACTTTTTAATCAAATGCTTACTGTAGCGGCCCAGCATAATCACCTGTTTCGCAATCTGATTTTCCAAATCATTCACATCCAGTTCATATTTTTCCGTCAGATTTTCCGGATTTTCGCGCTGGTAAGCCTGTTCGTTCAGGAAAAGGCGGAAGTCTTCCAAAGTAATGGTTCCGGACGGACGCGTGCTCTGGCACTTTTCAAGCTCGGTGAGCAATTGTACAATTGTGGCTAATTCCATATTACAAATTTACTAACTTTTAATACTGCCCATACCACCATCCATGCCAATTACCTGTCCGGTCATCCAGGAACTTTCATCGGACATTAAAAATGCTGCCAGTGCTGCAATATCCTGCGGTGTTCCCACGCGCTGCAACGGATGCCTCTTATCGGCAGCTTCGCGCTTTTGCTCAGTGGACAATAAAGCCGCAGATAAACTGGTATCCGTTAGCGACGGCGCAATGGCGTTTACGCGAACTTTTTGCAAAGCAACTTCTGCCGCCAGGCTTTTAGCCAAACCTTCAATCGCGCTCTTACTGGCAGAAATTGATGTGTGGAAAGGCATTCCCAACTTTGCTGCTACGGTGGAAAACAATACAATACTGCTGCCATCTGCTTTCTTCAGCGCGGACAGGCATTTGTGAATCACCTTTACTGCACCAATAAAATTTTGTTCAAAATCTGCACGATAATCATCTTCTGTTAACCGCTGAAAAGGTTTTAGCACAATGGACCCGGGGCAGTAAATCAGTCCATGCAATACTTCGGGCAGTTCAAGAGTTTCAAGAGAATCTTTAACCACATCCAGCGGGATAAATTTTGTGTTCAGCGCTGCCAGTTCAGGTGTTTCATGTCGCGAAACTGTGATCAGGTTGTTATCCCGCAGTTTCTCGGCGCACGCCAGGCCGATTCCTTTGCCGGCCCCGATGATGAGAATATTTTTCATATCAAAAAATTTTAAGGTACTTCCGATGATTAGTTAAGATATTGCTGGTAGTTATACACGCGAACAGGTCCGCCGCGCAGATCATTCATCAAACTATAGAGCCCGAAGAACGTACGGTTCAAATAAATAAAATGCCGCGAACCCCGGTCTGCACTCCGGTTTCTCAGTTCAGCGCTTTTTGCATATTTCTGGCCGAGGTCAGATAAGGCATTGAGAAATTCCGCATCTCCGAAATCAAAGTAATCATAGCGGAAAGGCGTAAAAAACAGCGTAAACAATTCATGGAATAAATCACTGAAAAACACGCGGTCTTCATGGCTGTCTTCATCTGATAACAGTTCCAGTTCATGCATCAATTCGTGAAACCTGGCTGGATTATTCAGATTTTCCGGTTTCGACAAGGCAAAGTAGGGATTGTAAAATTCCGCAGGAATGTGCTTCATACAGCCAAAATCAAGTGCAATTAAACCGTCATTCCGGTCTACTAAAAAATTCCCCGGATGCGGATCCGCATGAACGCGATGCAGGCCGTGAATTTGGAACATATAAAAATCCCACAATGTTTGCGACACCAGAGCGCGCGCTTTCGGGCTGCGATTCTGCTTCGTGAAATCAGCCAGATGAATTCCCTCCATCCAATCCATCGTTATGATTTTGGAAGAAGACCATTCCGGGTAATACCGGGGCAGCCGAAGATTGGGCAGGTGTCCGCACTGCGCGGCCATCTCCATACTTTGGTGAATTTCTCGCCTGTAATCCGTTTCCTCCAGCAGTTTTCCTTCTACTTCGCGGAAATAACGGTCTGAATTTTCAGCTTTTATATTGAATAACTTTAATGCCAGCGGTTTTACCATCGCCAAATCCGAAGAAATACTTTCGGCAACGCCCGGATACTGAATTTTAACGGCAAGTTTGCGCCCATTTTTAGTGGCTTCGTGCACCTGGCCAATACTGGCCGCATGCGTACTCTGGCGATTGAATGTATCAAAAAATTCCTGCGGCCGTTTCCCCAGCTGAGCAGAAAACATTTTATCCACTAGTGGCGCGGACAGAGGCGGGACCTGAAACTGTGCCAGCGAAAACTTTTCAACATACGCGGTTGGCAGCATATTTTTTTCCATACTGAGCATTTGTGCTACCTTCAACGCGCTGCCCTTCATTTGTTTCAGGCTGTCATAAATATCCGACGCGTTATTGCGATCGAGTTGCTCGCGCGCCTGCTCGCGGCTGCCGGTTACCTGGTCGCCATAATATTTAAGGTAGTTCACGCCCACCTTGGCACCCGTCTGCAAAATCTTGGCAGCGCGCTCAATTTTAGAAACAGGAATTCGGTCTAAGCTCTTCATATAAACGGACGGATTTTCTCGTGATACAGAAATTTACCAAGGTCAGCAAGCTTGCGCGCGGGACTGATATCGAGCAGGGAAAAGGCTGTATCTACAGATTTTTCGATATAAACATCGGTCTTCTCAAAGCGCGGGCTGTCATCTTCCAGCCAGAACTTTAAAACAGAAAGCAGGTGTACCCAGAAAACATCGGCAGTAGCGCGACTCTGCACTTTACGAAAATTTCTGAGCGACCGTACATCTTCCATTTTAATATAATGCGGAAGGGCAAGATTTTTGATATACTCAGAAAATAGTTTTTTAGCAGATTGCACGTTGCGCCAACGGTCTGAACGGCTCGGTTTTTCCTGCAGCAGATATAAAACCAGGCTGCGGTTAATTGCAAGTTGCTCGAAAAATGTAAAATAAAAGGTCAGCAACCGCTCTTTTGCATCATCATTTGAATACTGATGGTCGGAAATAAGTTCAAGAGTGCGTTCCATAAAAAATGGAAAATAGCTTTGTTCCAGGTTTCGGAAAGAACCAAAGCAAGCATAAAACTCCGGCTCGGCTATTTGAAGTTGTTGGCAGAACTGATAAATACTGGCCGGTGGTGTGCCATTTCTCAGCACCTCATCAGCGTACAGCTCCATAAGTAATTCACGATTTATTTCAGAAGAATGCATATTAATTTGTTTTTGATGAAACAAATTTAGTAAATATATTTTCTAATATGGAAATAAAAGTATAGTTTTGTTCTATCACAAATGTAGATTATGAAAAATGCTGTCGTCATTGGATCCGGATTTTCTTCGTTGGCCGCTGCCTGCTATCTCGCGAAAGATGGTTATGCGGTGGATGTGCTGGAGAAGAATGAACAAATCGGTGGCCGCGCTTCTATGCTGGAAATGGAAGGTTTCCGCTTTGATATGGGGCCCAGCTGGTATTGGATGCCGGATATTTTCGAGCGATTCTTTGGTGACTTTGGTAAAGAGGTTTCGCAGTATTATGAATTAAAAAAACTTTCGCCGGGCTATCGTGTTGTATTCGGTAAAGGAGATTACATTGATATCTCTGATGAGCCGGAAGAAATCATAAAAACTTTTGAAAAGATCGAACCGGGCAGCGGCAGGCACCTTCGAAAGTTTATGAATGAAGCCAGACGAAATTACGAAATAGCAATGCAAGACCTGGTTTATAATCCCGGTAAATCATTGCTGGAACTGGTGAGCCCGCAAACGGCTGCCCGCCTGCCGTTATTTGTGCAGAACATTTCGCAAACGGTTCGTCGCAACATCAAAAATCCGAAGCTGCGCAGCATTCTGGAATTTCCCGTTTTGTTCCTTGGTGCGAAGCCAGACAAAACGCCGGCTTTTTATAACTTTATGAACCACGCAGACTTCGGCCTCGGAACCTGGTATCCGAAAGGTGGTTTCAATGCTGTGGCGCTGGGCATGGCGAGGCTGGCGGAAGAACTCGGCGTGCGCTTTCACTGCAATCAGGAAGTGCGGAAAATAAAGTGTGAAGGCGGTTACGCAACCGGTGTCGAATGCGCACAAGGTGTTTTTTCCGCAGATGTTATTGTTTCCGGTGCTGATTATGCGCACACCGAACAGCTGTTGCCGAAGGAACTGCGCAACTATACCACAGAATATTGGTACAAGAAAACCTTTGCGCCTTCCTCCTTTCTATATTACGTTGCCTTCGATAAGCCCGTACAGGAACTGCTGCATCATAATTTATTTTTCGATACGGATTTTGAACATCATGCAGCGGAAATTTACGATACGCCGCAATTACCCGCACAACCTTTATTTTACGCCAATTTTTCTTCAAAAACCGATGATTCCTTATGCCCGGCAGGCAAGGAAACCGGCTTCTTTCTCATTCCGGTAGCGGTGGATTTGGAAGACAGCCCTGAAGTACATGAGCAGTACTTCGAGGTGATTATGGACCGAATCGAAAAGAATACAGGAACAGATTTGAGACCGTCGGTACTATTCAAAAAAAGTTTTGGCGTTCAGGACTTTAAAGACCGCTACCATTCCTGCCGCGGCAATGCGTATGGTTTGGCTAATACTTTGCTTCAGACCTCTGTCCTGCGGCCAAGCATATCCAACAAAAAAATTAAAAATCTTTTCTACACGGGACAGCTCACCGTGCCGGGCCCAGGGGTTCCGCCGGCACTGATTTCCGGAAAGGTGGTGACAGAATACATCAAAAAACAGAAACACAAAATTCTCAGCATATGAACAATTTCGCTATTTACCAGGATGTCTGCAGCAGTACATCGCAGATGGTAACCGAACGGTACAGCACTTCTTTTTCCCGTGCTTCTACTCTTTTCCATGCTGAGATTCGCCAGCATATCTATAATATTTATGGTTTCGTGCGCCTGGCTGATGAAATTGTAGATACATTTCACGATTACGATAAATCCAGGTTGCTGCAGGAGTTCGAGGACAGTTATAAAACCGCGAGAGAGAATGGCATTTCGCTGAATCCGATTTTAAATTCTTTTTGCCGTACACAGCGCGAGAAAAACATTCCGCAGCATTTGGTTGATTCTTTTCTGCATTCCATGCGCATGGATTTAGGGCAGATTAAAAACCTGAATGATGAGCGGTACAACGAATACATTTACGGTTCTGCGGAAGTAGTAGGACTTATGTGCCTGAAAGTTTTTGTGGATGGCAATGATGCGGAGTACGAACGACTAAAACCGTATGCACAAAGCCTCGGTGCTGCCTTCCAGAAAATTAATTTTCTGCGGGATATCAGTGCGGACTTTAATGATCTGGACCGCACCTATTTTCCGAATATTGATTTTAAGAATTTTTCAGCGGCTGATAAAGCGGAAATTGAGCAGGATATTGCCCGCGATTTTGCACACGCGAAAAAAGGGATTACGCAACTGCCGATCTCAAGTAAAATTGCTGTTTTTATGGCGTATAAATATTATTTTAATTTATTTAAAAAAATCCGCCGTACCAAAGCAGAACAGCTGATGCAGAAGCGCATCCGGGTTTCCAATGCACGGAAGATCTATCTCTTCGGGGAAATGATTGTAAATAAAAACCTAAATTTACTTTGATGAAAACTTAAAAATATAGTCAGATGAAGCTCAGGTATTTATTTTTCGTTTTATTTTGTGGTCAGATGTGTAATGCCCAGTCCTCAGTTCAGTTTCGCGAAATGATTAAAAAAGCGCAGCATTCCGAGAGTGAGACCAAAACATTTATTAATAAAGCGGAAGCCGCTTACAGCAAAAGCGGAAATGCCTTATACCAGGGTTTTCATGCAGTGGGAAATTTCCTAATGGTGAAACATGTTTTTAATCCGTTAAAAAAAATGTCTTACTTCAAAGAAGGAAAACACCTAATGGAAATGGCGATCAAAGCCGCGCCGGACAATGTGGAGCTCCGCCTGATGCGACTCATGACGCAGGAAAATATTCCGAGGTTGCTCGGCTATCATCAGCATATTGAAGAAGACAGAAAGTTTCTGAAAAAAGCCTACCCCACCGTACAGGACGCGGAAATTAAAAAATATATGAAAGAAAAATTAAAACTGTAAGATGCAAACTGCATATTTTATCTTGATTACACTGGCTGTATTTTTGGCTATGGAAGGAATTACCTGGCTGACGCACCGGTATGTGATGCATGGTTTCGGCTGGTACCTTCATGAAGATCATCACCAACCCGGCTATCCGCACGTTTTTGAAAAGAACGACGCTTTCTTTGTAGTCTTTGCGATTCCCAGCATTCTGCTGTTTTATTTCGGCAGCCGTGGCGGCCTGAACTGGATGTTTTTTGTAGGCCTCGGTATTCTGCTTTATGGAATTTGTTATTTCCTGGTTCATGATGTTCTGATTCATCGCAGATTCAAATGGTTTGATAAAACCAATAACTGGTATTTCCGCGGTTTAAGGAAAGCACACAAAATGCACCACAAGCATCTCGGCAAGCACGATGGCGAATGCTTCGGAATGCTGTATGTTCCCTATAAGTACTTTAAAGAGGCACGATTGTCCACCAAAAAATAATATATCTTGCAATCATTCTACTATTTACTTCTCGACGTTTTTAGCTTTTTAATTCCTTTTGTCTTTAGCTTCGAGCGAAAACGCATGCATTTCATCCGCTACTGGAAACCTTATTTTCTGGCGATTATTATTGTCGGATTTTTCTTTATCGCCTGGGATGTTTTTTTCACGTATCAGCAGGTCTGGGGTTTTAATGATGAATATCTGATTGGACTCCGAATTCTCGGGATGCCTTTGGAGGAATATCTTTTCTTTTTGCTAATTCCGTATGCCAGTGTTTTTATTCATTACTCGCTGGAATATTTTTACCCTAAAATAATGCTGAGCGAAAAAGCTACCGGCGTAATCAGCTGGATTTTATTTCTAACCGGACTTTCGTTAACTGTTTTATATCATGAAAGGCTATACACTTTTGTCTGCCTGAGCCTTTTTACGATTCTGCTGTTATTTCAGCTCATTTACAAATGGGAAGTGGCGCGGAGATTTTATCTGAGTTTTATTATCATTTTCATTCCCTTTTATTTTGTGAACGGCGCGCTTACCGGCAGTTATTCCGTAGAGCCGGTGGTATATTATGACAATAGTGAAAATCTGGGCATCCGGTTGGGAACCATTCCGGTGGAGGACAGCTTCTATTGCTTTGCGCTCTTGTACAGCATTACCTTATTATTTGAATATTTAAAAACTAAATTTCCTGTGCAGCCATGAACATCGTTTTAAAGAGACAATCCGGAATTTATACGTTGACCTCGGAGCAGATTTTACCGGTCAGTCTTGAAAAAGCCTGGGCATTCTTCACGGTACCCATGAACCTGGATAAGATTACGCCGCCGGAAATGAAATTTTATATTACCAATAACCCACCGCCCACGACGTATCGCGGACAGATTATCACTTATAAAATCGGAATTTTCCCGCTCATTAAATCCAACTGGATTACCGAAATCACGCACTTGGAGGACCGCAGGTTTTTCGTGGACGAGCAGCGGTTTGGCCCGTATGCGATGTGGCATCATGAACACCATTTCGAAGAAATGCCGGACGGACAGGTGAAAATGACTGACATTGTAAATTTTAAATTACCGTTCGGAGTCATTGGCGACCTTCTTGCAGGCAGTTTCGTAACAAATAAGGTGAAGTTTATCTTCAAAAGCAGATACGAAATTTTGCAAAAGTTTTTTCCATCATGAAAATATTCCTCACTGGCGTTACCGGTTACATCGGCAAAAGATTACTGATTCAATTATTGGCAGACGGGCACCATGTGGTGTGTTCCGTTCGGGATAAACATCGGTTCAGTACGGATCTTTTCAAAAATAACCTAAGTCAGATTGAGGTGATTGAAAACGATTTTTTAATCGAGGATACCCTTCAGAACATCCCGGAGGATATTGATGCCGCGTATTATCTCGTTCACTCCATGTCCTCCGGCAAAGGTGATTTTTTAAAAAAAGAAAAACAGTCTGCGCTAAATTTCAGAAGCGCTCTGGAAAAGACAAGCGTTAAGCAGGTTATCTTTCTGACAGGAATCGTCAACGAGAAAAAGCTGTCGCGGCATTTGCAGTCCCGCAAAAATGTGGAAGAAGCGCTGCACAGCAGCCATTATGCGCTCACGAGTTTACGGGCAGCCATCATCGTGGGCAGCGGCAGCGCCTCGTTCGAGATTATCCGTGATCTGGTGGAAAAACTTCCGTTTATGATTACGCCCAAATGGCTGAACACCCAATGCCAGCCTATCGCTATCCGGAATGTGATGCAGTTCCTGACCGGTGTCCTCGGGCAGGAATTCACCTATAACCAGCATTATGATATTGCGGGCAGCGATGTACTGACCTATAAACAGATGCTGCTGGAATATGCCAAAATTCGCGGCCTGAAGCGAAAGATTATCACGATTCCCGTGATGTCTCCGCGATTTTCTTCGTACTGGCTGTATTTTGTGACTTCTACGAGTTATCCGTTAGCAAAGAATCTGGTGGACAGCATGAAAGTGGACGTGGTTGCTGAGCCGAACAATTTGGCGGAGCGACTCAACATCCATGTATTTTCTTACTGTGAAGCCATCCGCATGGCGTTTGATAAAATTAAGCAAAACGATGTCCTCTCCAGCTGGTTTGATTCTTTCAGTAACCAGTTCCATAAAAGAAAAGTGTGGCAATACCTGGAGGTGCCGGACGAAGGTTGTTATAAGGATATCCGCGAGATGAAAGTTGATGACGAGGAAAAAGCTTTGGAAAGAATCTTTAGTATTGGCGGTAAAACCGGCTGGTACTATGCAGACTTCCTGTGGCGCATCCGGGGTTTTCTGGATAAACTGTTTGGCGGTGTGGGATTGCGCCGCGGCCGCCGTAATATGAATACACTCCAAGCAGGAGATTCGGTGGATTTCTGGCGTGTGCTGTATGCCAGCAAAAGTGAGAAGCGCCTGCTGCTGTTTGCCGAGATGAAAGTTCCGGGTGAAGCCTGGCTGGAGTTCAGGATTAAAGACGGCATTTTGCACCAGGAAGCCACCTTCCGGCCGCTGGGAATTTCCGGAAGGCTGTACTGGTATTCTGTATTACCTTTTCACGGTTTAATATTCAACGGAATGTTGAAGAAACTGGCCGGTCAGTAAGTTTTATTCCGCTGCAGCCGAATCATCGCCCCGCCAATCCGCAATACCAATGACGCCATCTTCTTTCATCAAAATCAATTCCGTACGGCCGATATTTCGGCGTTCGGTGACGCTGTAATTTTTATCTTCAAGTTTTTGTCGGACTGACTTTGGAAAGCGTTTCTCTACCGAAACTGTTTCAGGCAGCCACTGATGATGAAATTTTGGCGCATTCACCGCCGCGGCCGGTGAGAGCTTAAAGTCAATGACATTTACAATCGTTTGATACACGCTTGTTGGAATAGTCGTGCCACCGGGTGTTCCCACCACCATAAAAGGTTTTTCATTTTTAAGAACAACCGTGGGTGTCATGGAACTCAGCATTCTTTTTCCGGGCTGTATCGCATTGGCCTCGCCGCCCACAGCGCCGAACATATTCGGCACCCCGGGTTTGATGGAGAAATCATCCATTTCATTATTTAATAAGAAGCCAGCACCGCGCACCACTACTCCGCTTCCGTACAAGCCGTTTAAAGTAGTTGTAACGGCCACCGCATTGCCAAACCGGTCCGTAATGGAAATGTGCGTAGTTTCAGTAGATTCCGTAACGGGTTGTATAATATCGCCCACGTCCGCGCTGGGAGTTGCTTTTTTAAAACTAAAACTGCTCCAGCGGTTGCGAACATATTCCCGGGAGGTGAGTTTTTCTGTTTCATCCGTAATGAAGGCCGGGTCACCCATATAAGCTGCGCGGTCCGCGAAGGCACGGCGTTCTGCTTCTACCATAATCTGCACGGCTTCTGTGGAATTTTGTGCGTAGTTCTGCAGTCCTGCCAGCTCGGACATTTGCAGCATCTGGCTCAGCAAGATCCCGCCACTGGACGGCAGCGGCATGGTGACGATTTTATATCCGCGGTACGGTATTTCAAGTGGCGTGCGTTCACGTACTTTATAATTTTTTAAATCGTCCGCGGTGATAATGCCGCCGGAACGTTTCATCTCCTGCACGATAAGATCAGCCGTTTTGCCACTGTAGAAACCTGCCGGACCGTCTTGCTGGATGCGTCTCAGGGTTTGCGCGAGTTCCGGTTGCTTCAGAATATCTCCCGGATACCAGGTGCGGTTTTTCTGAAAGGCCGTTTGACGCATATTAAACTTTGCGAAATCTGCGGCATGTTCATTAAGCAGGTCAGCTTCGTGCACTGTGAGCGAAATGCCCTTTTCCGCGAGATCAATGGCCGGCTGGATCAGTTCTGCCATCGGCAGATTTGCGTAGCGGTGGGTCGCAAAAAGTCCGGCGACCGTACCCGGAATACCCACAGCCAGCGACCCATTTTGTGAAAGATCCGTATTTGCATGACCGGAAGCATCCAGGTACATATCGCGATGGGCCGCCGCAGGTGCGGTTTCACGGAAATCGAGCGCGAGCTTCTCACCATTTGCCCTTGTTGCCACCATAAATCCGCCGCCACCGATGTTGCCAGCCTGCGGATATACCACGGTCAGCGCATACTGAACTGCAATTGCTGCATCAAACGCATTGCCGCCTTTGCGCAGCACTTCGGCGCCGGCTTCACTTGCCAACGGATGCGCGGAAACCACCATGCCGCCGGTGTCGGATGAGTTCTGTTTCTGTATTTTGATATCGGTGAACTGCGCAAACAGGAAGCCGGGAACGGCCAATATGAGAAGTACTGATTTTTTCATGGTTGCAAAATTTGACCAAATTTACTTAAAAATGCACAAAACGCCCGGAGCCAAACCGAACTGCAACCCGGCTTGAGCGGAGCTCTCCCGCGCCTGCAAAGGCGCGGGAAGCGGGAGCGGAAGACGGATTAAGTTGCCCAAATAAATATTCTGACGGTGCCGGCTGAAATTCACAATGCAAATGAGTAAATTTGTGGGAAATTATAAAAAAGTACTATGGGATCCACATCAGAAAAGATTCTTATTACCGGCGCGCTGGGCCAGATTGGCACGGAACTGACGAACCGGTTGGTTGAAATACACGGTGCCGATAATGTTGTAGCTTCAGGCCTGGACCGTTTTCAGAAAGGTATTACCGCGGCGGGGCATTATGAACGAATGGATGTTACCAATACGCAGCTGGTTCGGCAGGTGATTCAGGATTATGAGATTACAACGGTGTATCACCTGGCCTCCTTACTCTCGGGAACTTCCGAGAAACAGCCGTTGTTCGCCTGGAAACTCAATCTGGAGCCCCTGTTGCATTTCTGTGAAATGGCAAAGGAAGGGCTGATAAAGAAAATTTTCTGGCCGAGTTCGATTGCGGTTTTCGGCAAAGGATTGCCCAAGCATGACGTAGGTCAGGATGTAGTACTGAATCCGACGACGGTGTACGGCATCAGTAAAATGGCAGGTGAGAAATGGTGTGAATATTATTTTGATAAATACGGTGTGGACGTACGAAGCATCCGCTATCCGGGCCTGATTTCCTGGAAAACACCGGCAGGCGGCGGCACAACGGATTATGCAGTGGAAATATTTTATGAAGCGATTAATGAAGGAAAATACACGAGTTTTATTTCTGAAAACACGGGGATGCCGATGCTGTATATGGACGATGCGATCAACGCGACGCTGGCGCTAATGGACGCTCCGAAGGAAAACCTGACGGTACATACTTCATACAATTTAGGCGGGCTCTCCTTCACACCGGCAGAGCTGGCAGCCGAAATCAAAAAGCACATTCCGGAATTTGAGATTTCTTACGAGCCTGATTTCCGGCAGCAGATTGCCGATTCCTGGCCGGCCTCCATTGATGATTCCCGCGCGAAGGCAGACTGGAATCTAAGTTATGATTTCGATATTGCGGTAATGACGGATGATATGCTCAAAAACCTGAAAGTGAAACTGGGGAAATAAGAATTTTAGATTATATAGAGGAGCCTGCGCAAGCGGGCTTTTTTATGCCCTAATTATGCTTTTTCTTGCAACGTAGTATGGTTCCAAGCAGCGACCGACTATTATCATCTGCTCAAGCTTTTCTATTTAGTCAGTATAATTTAATAATAAAAAGCGATTTGTTTTGCTGATATAAAAATATTTTTCTAACTTCGGCAGATAACTAACCAAATTTTATGTTATGAAAAAAACTTTACTTACTGCCTCTTTACTGGCAATGCCATTTTTGGCAACATCGCAAATCTTCCAGGAAGATTTTGATGGGAATGGTCCGGGCATTGGTGCCTGGACAAAGATTGATGTGGATGGCCTCCCACACGCTGAAGCAGTGGCACAGTATGATGCGAGTGCCTGGATTCGGGTGGACCGCGGCGGCCCGACTCCCAATTATGGTGGCCCCGATGGAAATTATGCAGCTGCCAGTTCATCATGGTATGATCCCGCCGGCACTTCCAATGACTGGTTAATATCGCCGGCGATTGCGATCCCTGCCGGAGGAGCTGATTTATCTTGGGAAGCCAAAGCACAGGATCCGGATTTCCGCGACGGATATAAAGTAATGCTGGCTCCAAACGGTGGCAATACGGTGGCTGATTTCACAGTGACACTCTACAGCACAGCGGCGGAAAATGGTGCCTGGATCAAAAGAACGGCATCGCTGGCGGAGTATGCCGGCACCAGCGTACGAATTGCCTTTGTAAATAATTCTACCGATAAATTCGTGTTGCTGCTGGACAATATTCTGGTAAAGGATATTCCGACAGAAGCGCCCGGATGCCCTACGCTCACTTCGCCGGCAAACAGCACGACCGGAGTTGATTATAACGTCCCTTTATCATTGAAATGGACCGCAGCAACCACTGGAGGCGAAGCATCAGCTTACGACGTCTACCTGGATACGAACCCGGACCCAACTACTTTAGTGGGCTCCACTTCTGAAATGTCCTACAACGTACTGAATCTGGAAGCTGATAAGACCTACTATTGGAAAGTAGTTCCTAAAAACAGTGTTGGTGCTGCAACAGGCTGTACGGTATTCAGTTTTACCACGATGGCAAATCCATTTGCGCCGTATTGCGGACCGCTGAAATTCACCTCCAAAACAGAGCCTATTACGTTAGTGAATTTTGCAGGTATTAATAATGTGACCCCTGCGGCGACCTCTAATACAGAAGGACACCAGGACTTTATTAATATTACCGGAAATGTTTCGGCCGGAAACACATATACGATTAAATTGCAAGGGAATACATCAGGAAATTTCAAAAATAACTTCGTGGTATTCATCGACTGGAACCAAAATGGAATACTGGATGATGCAGGAGAAGTGTACCAGGTACCGACCGCCTTGCAAAACTCAACCGGTACTGATGGCAAGGAAGTGACAATGGATATCGCGGTTCCAGCTGATGCAGCCACTGGAAACACCAGAATGCGCGTTAAGAAAATATTTGGCACTGCCAATCTGCTAAATCCTTGCAACGGAGCAGGCTACGGTCAGGCAGAAGATTATACATTGAATGTAGCTACACTCGGCACAAGCGAAGCAAAACGCCAGAATTTGAATGTATATCCGAATCCGGTGGTAGATGTGCTGAATATCGATTCAGACAGCAAAGTTTCCGGCGTAACGGTATATGATCTGACCGGGAAAGTTGTATCGAATCACACAATGGCAGCACAGAAAAATCAGATAAATCTGAGCAAACTGTCTCCAGGCGTTTATGTGGTAACTGTTCAAACCGAAGCTGGTAGCAAAACAGTGAAGATTTTGAAAAAGTAATCTTTTCATTTATTATAATTATTGAGGGCCTGCGAAAGCGGGCTTTTTTCGTTTACAGTTTTTAAAAACAATTTGCTTTATATACAGTAAATTAGGATACTCTTTGTTGTGAGACTCAGAAATAAACTCTACTTTTGCAGCTTGTAATATTTAACAAATTATTTAACATCATGAACAACTACGAAACTGTTTTCATTTTAACTCCCGTTCTATCTGACGCACAGGTGGAGGAAGCAGTGAAAAAGTTTGAAGACCTGTTGACTTCAAACAATTGCGAAATTGTCGCCAAAGAAAAATGGGGACTGAAAAAATTAGCTTACCCAATTCAGCTGAAAAAGAATGGTTTCTACACCCTGATCGAATTTAAGGGAGAAGGAACGGTAGTCGCTGATCTGGAGCTTGCCTTCAAACGTGACGAACGTGTGATCCGTTACCTGACTACAAAACTGGACAAGCATGCAATTGACTATGCCGTGACCAGAAGAAACAAACTGAAAGCTGCTAAAGCATAATTTTAAAAAAAGATACAGATATGGCAATCGATGATATGGCTAAACAAGCCTCCGCAGGTGGTGAATCTGAAGTAAGATTTCTGACCCCTGTAGATATTAATACAAAATCCGACAAAAAATACTGCCGTTTCAAAAAATACGGAATTAAGCACGTTGATTACAAAGACGCTGACTTCCTGTTGCAGTTTGTAAACGAGCAAGGTAAAATTTTACCAAGACGCTACACCGGAACTTCCCTGAAATACCAGCGTAAAGTTTCTGCAGCGATCAAAAGAGCACGTCACCTGGCTATGATGCCTTACGTTGCTGACCTTTTAAAATAAGAAACAAAGAGAAGAGGAAAGCGTTCAGTTTTCCTCTTTTTTAAGTTGCTGAATTAAATTTATATTCTAACTGTTTTAAAGAAGCTTAAAAAATCTGCTTCTGCCAAACAAAAACAAGACAACAACAATGGACATTATCCTAAAAAAAGACGTAGAAAACCTGGGATTGGAGTTTGATACCGTAAGTGTTAAACCAGGTTATGCACGTAACTTCCTATTGCCACAAGGGCTGGCAGTACTGGCTACACCAAAAAACAAAGCGGCACTTGCTGAAACTTTGGAGTCAAGAAAAGAAGAAGAAGCAAAATTGGTTTCTGCTGCGAATGCAACGGTTGAGCAACTGAAAAACACCAATATTACCATCGCTACAAAAGTAGGTTCTGGTGATAAGCTGTTTGGCTCTATTAACAATGCAAGCCTGTCCGAAGAGCTTTCTAAATCAGGTGTTCAGGTTGATAAGAAGTACATTAAAATTCCAGGGAACAACATCAAGAGAACTGGTAAATTTACGGCTTTGATTCGCCTGCACAGAAATGTAGAGCACAACTTCGATTTTGAAGTAGTATCTGACGCTCCTGCAGAGCCTGTACAAAAGGCTGCTCCAGCTGCGCCTAAAGCTACCACAGAAGAAGAAAATACAGAAGCATAATCAGCTTTTATATTGATTATTAAATCCGAACTCGAAAGGTTCGGATTTTTTGTGTTTAGAGATATGCAATTGAGACTGTTTTTGTACGAATTAACTTCAGCAGGAAACTTTTATTTAGGATTGCAATTCAAGTTCGTACGACATCATAAAATAGACAGATGACAAGCTGAATTCACAAGCCACAATATACCCACAGAAAACCGCTAGTAATAAAAACTTAGAAATACTGGACTGAAGAGCATCATAATTATAAAGCGTGGGCGGTCACATGATGACGGGTTTTATAACTTATACAAATGATTGTTTTAAAGCATTTAATCATCCTTTGAATAGAAATACTGTCCGATGATCCCTCGGTGCACAAAAAAAGCTCCGTAAAACGGAGCTTTGATACTATTAATTTTACTGCTTATTCAAACTTGCTGGCCATTGGCTCAGACTTCTTCAGATTGGTAAACACTTCAGGGAAGTAACCATCTGCAAGATGTTCAAACTCATCTCCTCTCATGAACATGCTGGCGTCCACATCATCGTAGGAAGTGCGGCCGGCTGCTGCCATCAGTTCGTTGCAGGTACGCAGTGTATTCTTGTGGAAGTGGTACACACGTTCGCTTTTATCAGTAACATCCAGACCTTTAATCAACATTTTATCCTGCGTAGCTACGCCGGTCGGACAAGTGTTGGTGTTACAACGCAACGCCTGAATACAACCCAGTGCAAACATAAATCCGCGCGCGTTGTTACACATATCAGCACCCATCGCGATGGCACGAAGAATATCCAAAGAAGTCAGGACTTTGCCACTTGCAATCAGTTTCATTTTGTCACGCAGTCCGTAATTGGTTAGCGTGCGGTTTACGTAAATTAAAGCGGGCTCCAAAGGCATCCCTACTCCATCCGAAAATTCTGGTGGTGCAGCACCGGTACCACCCTCGGCACCATCAATGGTAATAAAATCAGGATAAATTTTCAGGATGTTCATCTGCTCACAGATATCCTCAAATTCGCTGGTATCACCGATACAAAGTTTAAAACCAACCGGTTTTCCACCGGACAGGTCACGAAGTTGCTTCACAAAGTTCAACAAGCCGGCAGCATTGGAAAAAGCAGAGTGCGATGGCGGAGACACAATGGTCATCCCCGGCTGTACGTGACGGATTGCCGCAATCTCAGGTGTATTCTTGGAACCTGGCAACACACCTCCGTGTCCCGGTTTCGCACCTTGAGACAATTTGATTTCAATCATCTTCACAGTCGGCAGTGACACATTTTTCTTAAAGATTTCCGGAGAGAAATTTCCCTCCTCATCACGGCATCCGAAATATCCGGTACCAATCTGCCAGCAAAGATCACCTCCTTGCAAGTGGTAAGGGGAGATTCCCCCTTCACCTGTATTATGGTAAAACTGCCCTTTCTTCGCACCTCGGTTTAAGGAGATGACCGCACGGTCACTCAAAGAACCAAAACTCATGGCAGAAATGTTGAACATAGAGGCATTGTATTTCTGGGTACAATCGTCACCTCCTACCCACACGCGCGGCAATTCCTCTACCGGTGATTTAGCATAAATAGAATGCTTAATCCCTTCGTAGCGTCGGGTATTGATATCGAGCTGCGTTCCGAAAGGAACGGTATCGGTTAAGTTTTTAGCGCGTCTGTACGCGGCAGAACGCTCATTACGCGGGAAGGGTTTCCCGTCGGTTTCGCGTTCAATAAAGTACTGCTGCATTTCCGGGGAAATGCCCTCGAAAAAGTAGCGGAAATAACCAAGTACCGGGAAATTCCGGAGGATGGCATGTTTCGTCTGGAAACTGTTATAAATTCCCAGTAAATAAAGGGCTGACAGAAGAATAGGAATCCACATGTGCGCTTGCAGCCAAAGCGACAACCCCCAGGTCACCACCAGGATTACAGCTCCCCATTTGATGAATTGATCTCTCATTTCTTTTAATAATTTTCAGTGTTCAAAAATAACAATAATAAACCGACAAAAAAAGCCTCTTTGATTTATTTTGATAAAGCCTAAAACTGATGGGTTCTATTATCTTTATAAACTTCATAAGCTATTATAAAACAGAATCTTACAAAGAATATGCAGTAAATTATCAGGATTATTAACTGATCATAATACATTGCGAATTCCTCACCGTTTGTATCTCTATATCAATTATGAGCCCAATCTTCTAACAAAAACAAAAAGTCTTTTATTTTTCTATTATTTTATTTATTGACAAAGATAGTTCTATTTTATAAAATTACAATAATGTGTCATTTTAAAAACGCGCTTTCATAAATGCTGCTGCGACAGTATCCCCGCGAACTTTTATAAATGTTACAGTGCATACTTTGCGTTCGTTAAACTACCACTAGTCTCTTACCTACTGGTATAAACAAACCACCGTTCATTTTTGTCCTGTGTAAATACATGTTTTGTCACAGCAAAGCGATAGTACAATCTGTTAATTTGTCCATACTGTATCAGCTACGCCGGGTTGTCATAAAAAGAAAAATATTTTGATTTGGCGTATTATTTGAGTACTTCTCCATATTTTTTAATTTTAAATCTAATGAGAACAAAAACCATCATAGTTGCAACTGCCTCCGTTGTGGCGGCAGCGACCACCACACAAAGTTGTGTGGCACTGGCGACCTCTGCCGTGGGAATTGCCGTACTGAAAAAAGTTCTTTTGGGCGGGATTACCAAAGGGTTGGGGATTTTTGCAGATAAGAACAGCTTTTTGGCGAACCGGTTGATTGATGCGGCCATGCCGTCGCAGTTGCGCGAACTTAATAATACGCTGGAGAAGATCGGCCTTGGCAATCTGGTGCAAAAAGAACGCGAATATATTGCGCAGGCCGCTGCCTTTACAGTGGATGTGTCCCGGCCGGTATTGGTCAATGCGGTAAATTCACTAACAGCAGAAGATGTAACGCGGATTGTGCAGGGCGGAAGCGGCGCTGCTACCAAATTACTGCGCGAGAAAACGGAAACCCAACTCATGGCCGCCATTGCACCCAGAGTAGATGCAAAACTTAATGAGTACGGAATTGTGCAGACTTTAAACTCAGCCATGGCCGGTAACAATTTGTTCGGTAGCATTTTCGGAGGGCAACAGAACGCTTCGAACAGCCTTACGTCGGGCATCAGCAGGTTGGCTGCACAGCAGATGGTGAATGGCCTGTTTAATATTATCGAACAGCACGAACAACAAAATGCCGTGACGCTGCAAAATGCGTTACAGCAGAACCCCTAATCAACTATTATATAACACCTGTTCTCGCTATCCGCGGAACTACTTAAGAATTATTTATTATGCTCAATATTATAGAAAACGACCAGAACGCCAATCCCGAAGAATTTTATAAATCATTAAAAGAAAAACTGGAAGCCACCCATGATTTTCCCGAAGATTATCTTTTTAAATTCATCATCAATAACGATCCTTCCAAACACACTGAGATTTACCGCGTTTTCGATGGCATTAAGTTCACCCTGTCCAGCCGCGAAAGCAAAAACGGAAAATACACCTCCTTAAATATTAACGCTTTTGTGATGGATGCAGACCAGGTAATCCGTATTTATAAAGAAGTAGGAAAGATCGATGGTGTTATGATGCTTTAATATCATTAAGGAAATGACCATACTTATCACCGGTGGCAGCGGCCTCGTCGGAAAGGCTTTATGTCATCAATTACGTCAGCAGGGACACAGTTTAAAACTGCTCACACGGCACGAACCTGCCACGCATGAAGAGTTCCGCTGGGATATCACTAAAAAATATATTGATCCAAAAGCCTTTAAAGGTGTACAATCCATTGTCCACCTGGCCGGTGCGCCGATCAGCCAGCGCTGGACTGAAAAAAACAAGCGTGAAATGTACGCCAGCCGAGTGGATGCTGCCAATCTCCTTCATCAATATGCGAAGCAGGCCGGTATTCAACTCGATAGCTTTGTTTCCGCCTCGGGAATTAATTATTACGGGACGTTTACGGGTAATCAAATACTTACAGAAGCGGACGCTGTAGTTCACCATGATTTTCTGTCTGATCTTTGTGTAGCCTGGGAACAGGCTGCCGAGCAGTTTCGCGATGTGGCGGAAAGAGTCGCTTATCTGCGTACCTCAATGGTGCTGAGTAATAAAGGTGGCGCCTTGCCACAGTTGCTGCAGATTGTGAATTTAAATCTCTCCGCGCCGGTTGGTTCCGGTAAACAATGGATGAACTGGATTCACCTGGAAGACATGGTCAACATGTACGTGGCTGCTATTGAAAATACAAAGCTCGATGGACCTTATAACGCGCTTGCAGATGAAGTTCCAAGTAATGCTGATGTTATGAAACAGCTGGCACACGCACGACATAAATTTTTTTTACCGGTTCCGGTGCCTTCGTTTGTGCTGAAACTTATTTTTGGAGACATGAGTGCAGTCCTGCTCACGGGAACCCGCGCTGATAACTCAAAAATTAAAAACGCTGATTTTAGTTTTAAATATAAAAAACTGTCGGCAGCCTTGGGTGATTTGGTATAATTAGTTAATCTTCAATAAAGAGTTTTGCCACTTCCATCGGGCGTGCAATCATGGCGATTTGTTCCTTGATCAAAATCGGACGTTGCAACAATGAGGGATTTTCTGCCAGAATTTGAAAACATCTGTCTTCATTTAATGTTTCCTGGCCAAACTTTTCCTTAAATAAAGCCTCATTTTTTCGAAGAAGCATTTCTGCGGGCACATTCAGCTTTTTCACCAAAGTTCTCAGTTCGGTCTCAGAGAGCGGATGCGCAATGAAATCAATAATTTCAAAAGGCACTCCGTTTTCATCCAGAAATTCCAGAATGCCGCGGCTTTTGGAACAGGTCGGATTGTGTAATACTTTGAGCATGATGGTTATATTATGTTCAAAGTTACAATTTTTAAAAAAAATAAAATTTAGAATAAGCCGTGCAGTTCGGCTTCGATTCTTTCCAGGATATATCCGAAGTCTTCCGGCCGTTCCACGAAATCCAGATCGTCCACTTCAATCACCAGTAATTTTCCTTCTTTATAGTTGGAAATCCAGTGTTCGTACTTCTGATTAAGTTTAGAAAGGTAATCAATACTGATGGTGGCTTCATAATCACGGCCGCGCTTATAAATCTTCTTCACCAGATTCGGCACATCTGATTTCAGGTAAATAAGCAGGTCGGGTGCCGACACAAAACTTTTCATTAACTCGAAAATTGAGGAGTAATTTCTGTAGTCGCGGTCGGTGAGCAGCTGCATGTCGTTCAGGTTCTGGGCAAAAATATGCGCGTCCTCATAAATCGTGCGGTCCTGTACGATGTTTTTACCGCTCTCGCGGATTTCTTTTACCTGCCGGAATCTGCTGCCCAGAAAATAAATCTGCAGCGCAAAACTCCATTTGCTCATATCCGCATAAAAATCTTCGAGATACGGGTTGTGGTCCACATCTTCGAACTGGGCTTCCCAGCCGTAATGTTTAGCCAGCATGGTGGTAAGTGTAGTTTTGCCTGCTCCGATGTTTCCGGTGACCGCGATATGCATAGTGTTGTATAAAAATATTTAATGAGAAGTTTTATTGACTGCGGAAACAGTTATTTCACTGCTTCTTTTTTCAGCGGGTAAAGATAGAGTTTGTCCTCAGTCATTCCCAAATAGACGGTGGAGTTTTTATCCACAAAGCGGCAGTGCGGGCATGTGAAGGTAATTTGCAGGAGATCATCGCTCAGTTGCAAAACAGCCTGATCCGTCAGCACAAAAATGGTTTTATTTTCTCGTCGCAGCCGTCTTGCATTTTCCACCGGAATTTGTTTTAAAAGCTGGCCGCGCAGGTTGTACACCTGCAGTGCGTTTTTTGTAAGCAAAAATATTTCCCGGCGGTAGATTAGGAAATCATTCACCTCTGCAAATGAGATCGGAAAGGGAATTTCCTGCAGAATTTGATCTTCCCGGTAATTGTATTGGATCAGGCGCTGCCTGCTTTCTTCCAGCAACCAGGCTTCCTGCAAATCTTCCACAAACACCGCGCGGATAAAACCAAGCGTTAGCGGAAATTTAATCTTTTCAGTCACGGTCAGCCGCGCATCCAAAAAAGACAGTTCCTGCAAATTTTGTGAAAAAGCCGGATATCGCAGGCTGTTCTGCACGGACTGTATTCGAAACGGATGCCGGAACCCGATGGCGGCAACCGGCAATCCGGCGGCGTCATACTTTGTAAAACTTTGTTTATGTGAATTATAAAGGAAAAGATAATTCAGATCATCTATTTGAGCATCTGCTATATCCTTCCAGGCCACGGTATCGGCCGGAATGATCTGTTGCTGCCCGTACACCATACTGCATAACAACAGAAAAAAGACAGACAGCTTTTTCACCTTTTATTTTAAAATTTTAATTTCGTAAATCGTCGGCCAGTTTTTACCGGTGATCAGCATGTTCTCACCTTTGAAAGCAATGCCATTCAATACATCATCATTTCCGGTTGTATGCTTGCGCGCGATCTCACTGAAATCAAATTTTGCCACTACTTCACCGTTTGCCGGATTAATTTTAATCACAATCGGTTTCTGCCAAACATTGGCATAGATGAATCCGTCTTTATATTCCAGTTCGTTCAACTGGTCGTATGCTTCGGATTTTCCGGCTACTGAGAAATGCCGCACCATTTCCGAAGGATTCTCTACTTTTAAATAATAAATATTTTTGGTTCCATCTGAGGCAATTAAATGCTTCCCGTCGTACGTAAGGCCCCAGCCCTCGCCCATCACATTCGGATAGTCGAATTCGCTGAGCAGCTTGAGTGAATTTTTATCATAAATAAACCCTTTTTTATTCTGCCAGGTCAGCTGGTAAATTTTATCCCCCACGATGGTGCAGCCTTCCGAGAAAACATCGGCTGCCTGCTCGGTTTCCATCACCGGTTTTGTGGTTCCCAGCGGATATTTCATAATTCTTGACTTCCCAAACTGCCCGTCTGATTCGTAAATCATATTGCCTTCCAACTCAAATCCCTGTACAAAATATTGAGGATCGTGCGGATATTCAGCCACAATTTCATATTTCAGTAAAGCTTCGGCATTGCGCGCAAATACATTGATGGTCGCATCCTGCGTCAGTTCTTCACCGTTTTTCTTTTTAACCACAAAAGTGACAGCGTTATCGCCCAGCGTATAGAAAGCCGGATCAATTACCAGGCTGGTTGTTTCTTTATCACCGAAACTGATGGTAATGGTCTCTGCATTATCTGTCACCTCTTTAGGTAGTTTCAGGGTATCACCGAAATGGTATCCCTGGCTTTCCATGGATGCATTGTATTCATAAAGGGAATCCAGGACCTGCTGGTCTTTGTTACAGGAAATTGCGACCAGGAAAAGGCACGCAACGGCAAAATGTCTGACTTTCATCAACGTAAAAATTTTCGTAAAAATACTATAATTTATTCACCTGCTATGTATCATCCGACTGTGCGGAAACTTCTATCTTTGCGGCAATACTTCTCCTGTTATGAAAAAAACGCTGCTGACACTCGCTTTGATTCCGGTAATTTTTAGTGCACAAACTTTCACCAAAGCGGATACACTGAAAGGCTCGAATACCGCGTACCGCAATTTTTGGGATGTGCAGAAATATGAAATTGAAGTTGAACCGCAGTTTGAAACCAAAACACTCCGCGGCAGCAATACCATTTCTTTTAAAATTTTGAAAGATGTGCAAAAGCCTGTTTTTCAGATTGATTTGCAGCAGCCAATGAGTTTCCGCTTAGCAGAAGCAGATCAGAAAAAATACACGACCCGCCGCGACGGTGATTTTATCTTCCTGCAATCAAACACCGACTACCGCGCAGGCGAAACCGCTTCTTTCACAATTTATTTTGAAGGCAAACCCACCGAAGCTAATAATGCTCCCTGGGATGGCGGCTGGGTGTGGAAAAAAGATTCCGAAGGAAATCCGTGGATGTCCGTAGCACAGGAAGGAATTGGCGCGTCGGTGTGGTTACCGCTGAAAGACCTCTGGAGCGACGAGCCTGATCAGGGCATGTTGATGTCGATTATTACCGCGCCGGAACTTACGGGTGTTGGAAATGGCCGGCTGATCCGGCAGGAGAAAATTAACGGGAAAAACAAATTTACCTGGCAAGTCACCAATCCGATTAATGCGTACTCCATCGTTCCGAACGTAGGAAAGTATGTTCACTTCGGGGAGGAGTTCTCGGGCGAAAAAGGTACACTCAATCTGGACTATTGGGTGCTGGAAGAAAATCTGGAGAAAGCGAAAAAGCAGTTTACGCAGGTAAAACCCATGCTCGCTGCCTTTGAGTACTGGTTCGGGCCTTATCCGTTTTATGAAGATTCGTATAAACTGATCGAAACGCCATATCTCGGCATGGAGCACCAAAGTGGCGTTGGGTATGGCAATGGCTATGCGAACGGTTACCTGGGCCGGGACTTATCGGGTACCGGCGTGGGGCTGAACTGGGACTTTATCATCGTTCACGAAAGCGGTCATGAATGGTTTGCCAATAACATAACAGCACAGGACAAAGCAGACATGTGGATCCACGAAAGTTTCACCAATTACAGTGAAACGCTGTTTACCGAAAGATATATGAATAAGCAGGCCGGCAGCACTTATGTGCAGGGAATCCGGCAAAACATCAAGAACGACAAACCGATTATCGGACCGTACGGCGTTGCGAAATCCGGCAGCGGAGACATGTATTATAAAGGCGCAAATATGTTGCATACCATTCGCCAGGTAATCAATAAGGATGAAAAGTTCCGGCAAATCCTGCGTGGGCTGAACAAAACTTTTTACCACCAGACAGTTACTTCAAAACAAGTGGAGGATTATATTTCCCGGGCAGCCGGTTTTGATTTTTCCACGGTATTTGATCAATATCTGCGCACGGTACAAATCCCGGTACTGGAATACAAACAAAAAGGACGAAAACTGCAGTATCGCTACCAGAATACAGTTCCCAATTTGCAGCTTCCGGTACGACCGGCAAATGCTGATATCACTTTACATCCGACGGAAAACTGGCAAACAGTAAAACTGAAAAGTAAAGCACCAGTTCAGTTCAGCGCAGAATATTATATTAACTACCTGGAAAAGTAATAATAGCTGCTGGACTGCGGTCAGCTGTTTCGCATGGTGATCCTGAAGGTCGTTCCGTGCCCCGGAGCAGTGGCCGCAATTTTAATATCTCCTTTATGATATTCCCGGATCACCCGTTTCGCCAAAGATAAGCCCAGGCCCCACCCTCTTTTTTTGGTGGAGTACCCGGCCCGGAACGCATTTCGTGCCTGGGCGCGTGTCATGCCCGATCCGGAATCTTTTATATTAATGACAATATTGCGGTGTTTTTCATACAGTTCAATCTCGAGCCGGCCTTCACCGCGCATGGCATCCACGGCGTTTTTCACCATGTTTTCGATCACCCAGCTGAGCAGGATCCGGTTATGCGGCACAAGCAACTGCTCGCGCGGCAGGAGGAGCATAAAATGAACTTTTTTGGATATTCGTGATTTCAGGTAATCGTAATTGAGCTGAATGGTTTCATTGATGTTCAGGTCATTAAGTTCCGGCACGGAACCTATTTTTGAAAATCTTTCGCTGATGGTTTTTAGCCTGTTAATGTCGTTTTCGATTTCGCGAACGCCTTCGCTGTTTTCGTTTTCCAGCCGTAAAATTTCGATCCAGCCAATCATCGATGAGAGCGGCGTTCCAATCTGGTGCGCTGTTTCTTTGGCCAGTCCGGCCCACACGTAGCCTTCATCGGTTTTTTTAATGGTGCGCAAAAACCAGAAAGAAAAAGACACATAGGCCACAATCAATAAGCCCAGCAGATACGGTGAATAACGCAAATTGTTCAACAGATCCGAGTTGGTGTAATACACGTATTGGTTATTTCCGTCGGGCATTTGCAGTTCGATAGGTTTGTAGGAACTTTCCATTTTCTGCAGCAGTATTTTCAGGCGCTCCGGATCCTGCTGAATATATTCCGGAATGTTCACCTGGAAATCCGGCCCCAGCGGCTTTTTACTTTTATCGGTAATGATTACCGGCACTGTCGTATTTGCTTTGTTAATCTGCAGAATCAGCTCCAGCGTTTTCGGATCTTCCAGCATTTCTTCCTGCTGATATTTCATTGCCGTGGCAAACAATTCTATACGGTTAATTTCTTCCTTCCGAAGATAATCGATCACCATGACCGAGGCCACCACCAGCGCACCGACAGCGGTGGTCAGCAGCAGGTAAATAATCCAGTTGTTGAGTTTAGATAGGAAGCTGGCCGCTTTCATTTATTTTAAATTATTCAGGATTTGGTAGAGTGCATCACTGCTGTTGCTGCCCTGGTAATTATTAATGATAATCGCAAAAGTGTATTGCTCTCCTGATTTAGAGGTGTGATAGCCGGCGAAGGATTTAGTATTTTTCATGGTACCGCTTTTCATCTTCATTCCATTTCCCTGAACTGGCAGGGATTCCAGGAAAATTGGATACCAGCTTTGTTTTTGCGACCATTGCAGCGCCTGTACTTCCGCTTTGGCAGACACGTAATTTTGCGGACTCAGCCCGCTGCCATCAGCAAAATTGAGCATCACCGAGCTAATCCCCTTATTGGTCCAGAATCTTTTAAGATAATCTACACCGGCGGAAAAACTCCCTTCGTTCTTTTTTTCTTTTGCTAAAGTTTTCACAAAGGTCTCTCCGTATAAATTAATGCTTTTTCGCATAAACCAGTACACCATTTTTTCCAGGGTCGGGGAATAATATTTCAATATCTCTGTTCTTGAGCCGGCCGGAATAGATGTACCTGAGATGCGCGCTTCGGAGGCGGAAATAATAGTCCCCGAAAAGCTGATTCCGGCTTGCTGCAGCCAGTCTTTCAATTCGTAGCCAAGGGACAAAGGTGGATTTGGCGTTGCACCCGAAACGGTGATGCTTTTTGCGGGTAGTTTTCCATTGATATGGGCTACCGGACTGTGCGGCGCCGTAAAGATCAGACTTTGATCATAATTTCCGCTCACTTCCACATCGTTTACCCACTGCACGCCGGGTAAAGGAATATTAATGCTTTTAATTTCGCCCCGCGTCAGCTGCACATCAAATTGGTTCTCTCTCCAGTTGACGCCCCAAACCCCGGCGCCGTAGTAGTTGCCGATATCATTCCACGGCCAACCGCCGGGCACCGTCTGGAAATCAAAATAAGAATCATCGATGATCAGATCCCCGGTAATCTCTTTAATGTTTTTTTGTTTCAGCGACGCAATAATTTCTTTTTTAAAATCTTCCGGTTTAAATCCGGTGTAGCGCCAACTCCCGAGCGTGGGATCACCGGTGGAAAAAAGATATAAATTTCCTTTCAGAACTTCATTGGATAGATTTCCTGAATACGACAAAGTGGTAAAATAGCGGTATTCCGGTCCCAGCTCTTCCAGCACCGCCGCAGCCGTAAAGATCTTTTGTGTCGACGCCGTGCTCAAACCTGTATTGGGCTGATATTCGTAAAACATTTTGCCATTCTTATCTGCAACATAAAAAGAGAGGCTGGCAGACTGTGCCACAGAATTGCTGAGAAGTTTGTGTACAGCTGCGTCGAGTTTCTGAGAAACAGTTTGCGCATGCCATATTACGGTTGTGAAAAATACCAGAAGCAGCAGTTTATATTTCATACGGATCGATTGTGTTTTCAAATATACACATTATCGTTTTTTCGGGCGTCCGGACTTAGTTTTGAAGCAGGAAACATCAGATAAAATAATCACCGCAAACCGTTGCTGACATCAATCGGCAAAGCTTTTGAACTGCCATATTTTTCGTATTTTGCAAGACCTAAATGTCGTTGAGTATGGCTTATGATTTAGAACAGGAAAACAAAGAAATCCTGGCGCGGTATAAAGATTTAATTTCCAATACCTACCGCAAGCTTGATGAGGAACAAAACAAAGTAATCCGAAAGGCTTTTGATATTGCGCTGGATGCCCACAAGGATCAGCGGCGCAAAACGGGTGAACCTTACATCTACCATCCGATTGAAGTGGCAAAAATTGTGGCAAATGAAATCGGTTTGGGAGCAACCTCCATTGCCTGTGCCCTGCTTCACGACGTGATTGAAGATTCAGATTACACTTACGAAGATTTAAAGAAAATCTTCGGTCAGAAAATCGCGGATATTGTCAACGGGCTTACCAAGATTTCGGTGATGAACCACCAGAATATCTCCATTCAGTCTGAAAACTACCGGAAGCTGCTACTCACTTTATCCACCGATTTCCGGGTGATTTTAATTAAAATTGCGGACCGCCTGCACAATATGCGCACACTGGACAGCATGCGCCCGGATAAACAGAAGAAGATCGCCAGCGAAACAGTTTACATTTATGCGCCACTCGCCCACCGTCTGGGTCTGTATAATATAAAATCAGAGCTGGAAGATTTAAGCTTAAAGTTTAATAATCCTGATGTCTACAACGACATCTCTGAAAAACTGGAACTTGCCAAGGAAAACCGGGAAAAATACATTGAAGAGTTTAAGAAGGAAGTTTCAGAACAATTATCAGCCGAAGGTTTAAACTTCTCCATCAAGGGCCGGGCAAAAGCGGTTTCCTCGATTTACCGGAAAATGCTGAAGCAAGGGGTAACCTTCGAGGAAGTTTTTGATAATTATGCCATCCGGATTATTTATAAATCAGATGCTAAAAACGAGAAATTCCTGGCCTGGAAAATCTATTCCATCGTAACCGATTTATACCACAGCAATCCGCACCGCATGCGCGACTGGATTTCGCAACCGCGTTCCACCGGATATGAAAGTTTGCACCTGACCATACTGGGCCCGGATAAAAAATGGATTGAAGTACAGATCCGTTCCGAGCGAATGGATGATATCGCCGAAAAAGGCGTCGCGGCACACTATAAGTACAAAGAAGGCTACCGCCAAAATTCCGATGACCGGAACTTTGAGCGCTGGGTAACGGAAATCCGTGAAGTGCTTGAAAACCAGCAGTCGCTGAGCACCACTGAATTGCTGGATGACATTAAACTTAATCTCTACTCCAAAGAAGTTTTTGTTTTCACACCGAAGGGAGAAATTAAAATTTTGCCAATCGGCTCCACCGCGCTGGATTTTGCCTTTTCGGTACACTCTGATCTGGGCAGCAAGTGTCTGGGTGCCAAAGTAAACGGCAAACTGGTTCCGATTTCCTATGTTTTACGAAACGGCGATCAGGTCGATATTTTATCTTCCCAAAACCAAAAGCCGAAACCGGACTGGCTGGAATTCGTGGTGACTTCCAAAGCCAAATCTAAAATCAAGGCGATTTTAAATTCCGAGAAAAACGCACTCACCGAAGAAGGCAAGGAAATTCTGCAACGAAAAATGCGTCATGCTAAGATCAATTACAATGACGACGAGATCAATAAGATGCAGAAATTCTTTGGCCTGAAAACCTCGCAGGAATTATTTCTTAAGTTCCAGAGCGGACAGCTGGATGCCAGTGACGTGAAAAAGTACACCGAAGGCAAAGGGATCTTTAGTAACATCTTGCAAAGACTACGGAAATCATCCAATAAAACCGAAACCTTTGTTGAGACACCGCAGACCAATCTGGATATGATCGTTTTCGGTAAGGATGAAGAGAAGATGAATTATTCCTTTGCTAAATGCTGCACCGTAATCCCGGGTGACAAAATTTTCGGTTTTATTACCATTTCCGACGGAATCAAAGTCCACAATGACAATTGCCCGAATGCCATCAACCTGCGTGCACAGTATGATTACCGCGTACTTCCGGCCAAATGGGTGAACGAAGAAAGCTTCCGCAACCGTATTAAAATCGAGATCGAAGGCCTCGACCGCATGGGAATGATTAATGACATCACCGCGGTCATCAGTAATACCATGAGTATGGATATGAAAAGTATGTCCATTGAATCCAATAACGGTATTTTCCTTGGCAACATCAACCTGGAGGTGAAGAACCGCAGCCAGCTCGAAGAAACCTTTAAACAACTTAAAAACATCAACGGCGTGTCACGCGTCAAAAGACTTTAAATATAATCAATGACACCCATTACCCGCTACTTTAAAAAATTTCTGCACAGTTCCCAATCGTCCGGTTTCCTGCTTATCTTCTGCGTACTTGTGTCGCTGATGATCGCCAATTCATCAGCCGGGCCTGCCTTTCAGCAATTGCTGGACACCCAGCTTGGAACAGATTTTATGCACCTGCGCTATCCGGTCGGGATCTGGATTAATGATGGCCTGATGGCGATTTTCTTCCTGCTCGTAGGTTTGGAAATAAAGCGTGAAATCATTGAGGGTGAGCTTTCCAGCCTTAAATCCGCTTCTTTGCCGATTATTGCGGCCATCGGTGGAATGGTTGTTCCTGCGGGGATTTACCTCGCTTTTAATAACCATACGGAATATGAACACGGCTGGGCAATCCCTATGGCAACGGATATAGCGTTTTCGCTGGCCATTATTTCCATGCTGGGGAAACGTGCGCCTTTATCCTTGAAAATATTTCTGGCGGCTCTGGCGATTGTAGATGATCTGGGTGCCATTCTCGTCATCGCTATTTTTTATACCGATCAACTGCAGTGGGTTTACCTGGGGGTCAGCGCGGCGATTGTGGCTTTGCTGGTGGTCTTCAATAAAATGGGCGTCACGAAAAAATACATGTATGTGCTGCCGGGGATCGTACTTTGGTATTGCATGCATCACTCGGGCATCCACGCGACCATTGCGGGCGTGCTGCTGGCTTTCACCATTCCGACCAATGAGTCGGCCGAAGTTCCCTCACCGCTGGAAATTATGGAACAGAAGCTGCACCTGCCGGTGAACTTCCTCATCATGCCGGTATTTGCTTTGGCCAATACCAACATTATGTTTAAAGAAGGAATGGTGGACGGTCTCTTTTCCAGCCTCGGTTACGGTGTTATACTTGGCCTGGTGTTGGGGAAAATCATCGGCATCAATCTTTTTTCCTGGATTTTTATAAAACTTAAGATAAGTACTTTACCGCAGGACACGTCCTGGTCTCAGATGATGGGCGCCGGCTTGCTCGCCGGGATTGGCTTCACGATGTCGATTTTCATATCCATTCTATCGTTTAAAGGCAGAGTGGACATTCAGGACGAGGCGAAATTTGCCATTCTGGTGGCCTCCGCCATTTCTGGTTTTGCCGGTTATGTGCTTTTAAAATACATCGGAAAGAAAAGAGAAGTGGAAGCTGAGGATCAATCAGTCGTCAGCGAATCTGTCTCCGAGGGCAGTATTTCATCAGCGGAAGAATAAGTACTGAGTTCGGTCGCAATCATTTCATCAGCAATCATTTTTTCCAGCCGTATTTTTTTAATGGCGATGTTGAGTTCGTTGCCGAGCAGAATTAAGATGATATTGATATTAACCCAGATCATCACAAGAATAATACTGCCAATCGATCCGTACAGCAAATTGTACCGCGCAAAATTCCGGACATAAATCGCGAAGAAATAAGTAACGACCACGAAAAGAATGGTAGTTAAAATGGCGCCGGGCAGCGCCTGGCGAAAGGTGGTAATCTTCAGGCATCCCACCCAGTAAAACAGGGTCAGCAATATCAGGTAAAACAGCGGAAACGAAATAAACCCGATCATCTTCGATAAATTATCGACAAACCAGGAAATACTGAACCGCGGTGCAAACAGTTTCAGCACAACTTCACTATAATAAATCCCCAGCAGTGTTGCCAGAATTAAGGCAATAAAAGCGATCGTTATAACGAAAGCGACCAAATATTCCTTGACGGCGCCGCGTTTGAGATTCGTGTTCTGATTAAATCCGTTGATCAGCGAGTGGGTACCGTTCACCGCAAAAACCATGGCAAAAACAATGGTGATGTTGCTGATGTTTTTCATATTCGGCAGAATAAACTCCTGAATATAACCCGAAACATCCTTCTGAATTCGGGACGGAAGAATATTGGTCATCAATACATCAAAAATGTAAAACTGCAACTTGTCATAATGCGGCAAATACGGCAGCAGCGATAACATAAATAGGATAAAAGGAAACAGGCTCAGGAAAAAGCTCCAGGAAATACTCGCGGCGCTGCGGCCAATCTGCATTTTAAAAACGCCCTGACCGTACACCTCGAACATCTTCCAAAGAGAAA
Organism: Kaistella sp.; assembly: GCA_032057205.1. GTDB lineage: Bacteria > Bacteroidota > Bacteroidia > Flavobacteriales > Weeksellaceae > Kaistella. The sequence goes on along the minus strand of DAMCFT010000003.1, from coordinate 160,025 downwards.
TCCCTAAAAAAGGGATGTGAAGCTCATCGAGGAAGTTACGAATCCGTGTAAGAAAGGCGGGCGTGTTCAGGCGCATTCCGTTATATTTGCAAGCAAAGATAGGAAATGCGCATTAATCTGGTTTGTGTCGGAAAAACCGCCGACAGGGAAATTCAATCACTGATGGATTATTACATCAAACGGCTGCCGCGCGCCTGGAATTTTTCTTTTATGGAAATCCCGGATGTACGGAATGCTAAAAACCTATCGCCAGCACAGTTGAAAAAAGAAGAAGGCAAACTCATCCTGTCGCAACTGGAAGCATGTGACCAGATCATTCTTCTGGACGAAAACGGCGCAATGTGGACCAGCCGTGAACTGGCTGCTAAAATTGATCACTGGCAGGGAAACGCAGTGAAAAATGTCGCCTTCGTTATTGGTGGTGCGTATGGTTTTTCTGATGAAGTATATGCCGCGGCGAAGCAGAAATTATCACTTTCCAAAATGACTTTCACCCACCAGATGATCCGGCTATTCTTCACGGAACAATTGTACCGCGCCGACCAGATTTTGCAGGGCCGCCCGTATCACAATGATTAAGCGAAGATTCGCTGCTTTTCTGGTACATTTTTTTCTATCTTCCTGCGAAAATTACACATGGCGCTGGAGCAATTGGAATACTATTCCCGGTTTTTCGCATTTATTCTGAAATATTATAACAGCGGTGTGGTACAGTCCACCACCGACTCTGCGCTGAATGAACTGCAGGCTGAAAATGAGTACGACTTCAAGGAGACGCCGAAAGAACTCGTAGAGGATTTAAAAAAGATGGGTCCCACCTTCGTGAAGCTAGGCCAACTGCTGTCCACGCGCCCGGACCTTTTACCGGATCCGTATTTGGAAGCCCTGGCAGAACTGCAGGACGATGTGGAAACCATCAGCTATGAAGAAATCCAGGAAATATTTGAAGAAGAAATTGGGGTCCGTATTTCGAAAGCGTTTCAAAGTTTCGATAAGGAACCCTTGGCCAGCGCTTCCATCGGGCAGGTCCACCGCGCTGTGCTGCCGTCCGGCCGTGAGGTAGTTGTTAAGGTGCAGCGGCCGGGTGTTCGCCAGCGGTTTCTCGAAGATTTGCAAACGCTGCAAAAAATGGCGGATCTTGCCGTTTCCTATTCCAAAAATGCGCGCAAATATGCACTGGACAGCATTGTGGAGGAAATGCGTTTTATTCTTATCAATGAACTGGACTATGAAAAGGAGGCACAGCATCTCCGCTTACTTCGGACCAATTTGGAGCGTTTCGATCTGCTGATGATTCCGGACGCAGTTGCTGCCTATTCGACCGGCAAGGTGCTGACGATGGATTATATCTTCGGCAAAAAAATCACCTCATTGGGCAACCTGAGAAAACTGGAAACTGATTTCACACCGCTGGTTGACCAACTGATTGAAGCCTATCTGCAGCAAATTATTGTTGACGGTTTTGCGCATGCAGACCCGCATCCGGGCAACATTCACCTCACGCCGAATAACAGGCTGGCTATTATGGATTTAGGCATGGTTGCTAAATTCAGTCCCCAACTGCGGGATAAAATTACCAAACTTTTGATTTCCATTGGACATAAAAACGGTGATGAAATGACCGACGCTTTGCTGGCGATGAGCGAATACGACCATGACGATGAAGACGCTTTAGTGCGCTTTCGCAAAAACCTGAACCGGCTGGTGCTGGAAAATTTAACTACTACCGCTGCCGATATGCAGACCGGGCGCATTGTTTTGCAAATCAACCGTATCGCCGCCAATGAAGGAATTAAAGTCACCGTAGAATTGAATATTCTGGGAAAAATCCTTTTAAATCTCGATCAGATTATTGCGGAACTTACACCAAAATATGATATGCAGCAGGCCATTCGCCGCTTTACCGAAAAAATGCTGCGCCAGAAAATGGCAGAAGATCTGAAACCTGATGATCTGTATGGATTTATTTTGGACAATAAAAAATTCCTGGAGCATTTGCCTGGCCGGCTGGATATCATTACCTCGAAACTCGCCGACGGCCAGCTGGAAGTGAAAATTAATGCCTTTAATGAAAAACGCCTCACCGATGGTTTTCAAAAAGTGGCCAACCGCATTACGGCCGGCCTCGTTCTGGCGGCGATGATTATTGGCGCGGCGCTGCTCATGCGTGTTCCTTCCTCGTACTCTTTCCTGGGATATGGTTTATTACCATTTGTATTTTTTATAGTGGCCATTGGCCTGGGTCTTTTTCTGGTGTACAATATCCTCTTCAAGGATGAGAGTTTCCGGGATAAATCAAAGTAGTCCCAAACAGCTTTCTCTTATTATATAAAATGTAATTTTGCTTTATGACAGATTTTTCGCTGCGCACCGTTCAGGTTCAACGCTATATTCTACCGCTGCGTGAAGGCGGCTCGCTACCGGCCCTGGCGGAAGCAGACGATGGTTTCACGTATGTTCTAAAATTTCGCGGTGCCGGACACGGCGTAAAAATGCTGATCTCCGAATTGCTCGGCGGCCTGATCGCCAAAGCCCTGGAGCTGCCGGTGCCCGAACTTGTTTTTGCGCAACTTAATGAGGACTTCGGCCGTACCGAACCTGATGAGGAAATTCAGGATTTGCTCAAAGCATCACAGGGTCTGAATCTGGGCCTGCATTTCCTGTCCGGCGCGTTGGCCTATGACGGCATGCGCCAGGTGGATCCTTTGCTCGCGTCCAAAATCGTCTGGCTGGATGCCTTTACCACCAATATTGACCGCACTTTTAAAAACACCAATCTGCTTTGGTGGCATAAAGAACTATGGCTCATCGATCAGGGTGCTTCCTTTTATTTTCATCATTCCTGGGAAGATCTTGACCGTCACGCGAAAAGTGCTTTTGCTTATATTAAAGATCATGTGCTGCTCCCGCAGGCAACGCTTCTGGACGAGGCAGATCGTTTCGGGCACGAAAAACTTACCCCTGAAATATTAAAAAATATTACCAATCAAATACCGGATGACTGGCTGCAGTGGGAAGACTCCCGCCATACACCGGATGAACTGCGCCTTGCCTATTTCCATTTTCTGATGACAAGACTCGAACATTCCTCTAATTTCTTAAATCAAGCGAAAAATGCAGCAGCATCTGTATGAATATGCGGTGATTCGTTTTGTTCCGAAAGTGGAACGGGAGGAATTTTTAAACGTGGGGCTTATTCTTTTTTGTAAAAGAAGCCGCTACCTGCGGGTACAGTATCAGATTTGTCCCAGGAGATTTACCACGTTTCAACCTTCGATTGAAGTAGGGGAACTGGAAGAAACCCTGGCGCATTTTCAGGCAATCGCTGCCGGCCGGAAAGAAGCCGGAAGAATCGGATTGCTCGATGTGCCAGAACGGTTCCGCTGGCTAACCGCCGTGCGCAGTGCCACGGTGCAAACCTCCCGCCCGCACCCGGGAATCTGTAACCAGCTCGATGAAACCTTCGATCGCTTATTTCGGGAGCTGGTGCTGTAACTTAATCCAGTTTGGTAAGTTTCGCGAATTTCAGAATCAGGTTTTTTTCTCCTTCATGCTGAAATTTCACTTTGGCTTTAATGTTTTTAGGATCCGTACCGTCCAGGAACGTTACCTCTCCTACCCCGAATCGGTCATGCCGCACGCGGTCACCCACTTCAATATCTTCCGACGAAGTACCGCTGGGATTAATGATTTTTGCCGTGGCCACCGGTTTCAGGTTTTGCGGCACCGGCGTATCTTCATCGCGTTTCAGTGATTTCTTTTCCGCTTTTTTACGGAAAGAGCGTGGCTCAGCCGGTGTATCATCAAAAATACTGGACCGCAAACCGGAGTGATTAATGAAACGGCTTTCGGTGGCAGGATTAATAAAATCGATGTACTGCTCCTCAACTTCGCTCAAGAAACGGGACGGTTCTGCATCGGTAATTTTCCCCCATTGGAAGCGGGAAACCGCATACGTAAAGTACGCCTGCTTCTCGGCGCGGGTCAGTGCCACATAAAATAACCGGCGCTCTTCTTCCAGCTCTTCGCGGGTGGAGGAACTCATAAAGCTCGGGAACAGGTTTTCTTCTAGACCCACGAGATACACAACCGGAAATTCCAGCCCTTTTGAAAGGTGAATCGTCATTAAAGACACCATATCACCATCTGCCTCTTTTTCTGCCTGAGTGTCCGCGGACAGCGCAATATTTTCCAGGAAATTACTTAGCGAGGGATCACCGTCTTCGAGCTGCTGTTGTTCCTCGATGAAGCCCTGCATAGAGTTCATTAATTCCTGCACGTTTTCCACGCGCGAAATCCCCTCCGGCGTCTGATCATCTTTCAGGAATTTAATTAAGCCGGTGCGTTTGGCAGTTTCCATGGCCACATTGTAGGCATTGTGCTCTTTCAGCATGACCTGCAAGGCTTTAATCATGGCCCAGAAATCGCCGAGCTTGGTCAGGATCCCATTATTTAAGTTAAGGCGCGGTGCATAAAATCCTAGATTAGATAATACTTCAGCCACGGACACATTCTGCGAATCTGCAAAAACTGTCAGTTTATTCTGGGTCGTTTCGCCGATGCCGCGCGCCGGATAATTGATAACCCGGCTTAAAGCTTCGCCATCATTTTCATTAATAAGCAAACGCAGGTAGGCAATTAAATCCTTGACTTCTTTCCGCTGATAAAACGAAAGACCGCCAAAAACCCGATACGGAATATTTTTTCGGCGCAGCGCATCTTCAAAGGCGCGGGTCTGTGAATTGGTTCTGTATAAAATTGAAAAATCTGTGAACTTCCGCTGGTTGGAGTTATGCTGTTCCCAGATGTTCGATGCTACAAAGTTGGCCTCGTCTGCATCGGAAAGGGCACGATACACTTTAATTTTTTCACCTTCTTCGTTTTCACTGAAAACGTTTTTCTTAAACTGCTGCACGTTTCGGGAAATCACCACATTGGCCGCATTAACAATATTCTGCGTGGAACGGTAGTTCTGTTCCAGTGAAACAGATTCTGCTTCGGGATAATCTTTTTTAAAGTTTAAGATATTATAGATATTCGCTCCACGGAAAGAATAAATCGACTGGGCATCATCTCCTACTACACAAATGTTTTCAAACTTGGAGGCTAAAGCTTTCACAATCAGATATTGCGAATGGTTGGTATCCTGGTACTCATCTACCAAAATATACCGGAAGCGGTCCTGATATTTTGCCAGCACTTCGGGAAAGCGTGTCAGGAGCTCATTGGTTCGGAGAAGCAGGTCATCAAAATCCATCGCACCATTTTTAAAGCAGGCCTCCACATATTTCTGGTAAATGGTGCCGATATGTTTCATATTCGTGCGCTCATCCGCTTCAATGAGTTCAGGATTATTAAAGTAAGCTTTAACGGTAATCAAATTGTTCTTGTAGGTGGAAATCCGCGACAGTACTTTTTTAGGTTTATATAAATCTGAATCAAGTTTCAGATCTTTCAATACCTTTTTTAAAACGTTGAGGGAATCCTGGGAATCATAAATCGTAAAGTTTGATGGAAAACCCAGATAATGTGCCTCGGAGCGCAGAATCCTGGCAAAAACCGAGTGGAAGGTCCCCATCCACAGCGAGCGGGCTTCGCTCTGCCCTACTACCTTAGCGATACGCTCCTTCATTTCCTTGGCTGCCTTGTTGGTAAAGGTAAGCGCCAGGATATTAAACGGATCTACCAGATTGTTGATGAGGTGCGCAATCCGCATGGTGAGGACACGGGTTTTCCCCGAACCGGCGCCGGCAAGCACCATCAGTGGCCCTTCGAGCGTGGTTACGGCTTTATATTGTGCTTCATTCAATCCTTTTAAATAGTCCATCTTTCCCAATTTGATTCGTCGCAAAGATACAGATTTTCACGCCTTTCTGAAACCGCTTTAGTACAGCCGTGGGTTGCTGAAACCACATGGATCGGCCGATTTTCATTATTAAAAATGAATATTTTTACTCGTGGTTATAGGTCTGAAAGCATATCCCTCTTTGAAACTTATAAATATTATAAAAGTGTAGTGGGATTATCTTTCCTAAAACTCCTTAAAAAAAGAATAAAAGTATTATATTTGCACCCTAAATTAGGCTACAATAATGAGTACAGTATTTACTTTATTTATGGTGCTGATCATGATCCTCAGTGTGTTACTGATCATCGTGGTCATGGCACAGAATCCGAAAGGCGGTGGTTTATCCGGAACTTTTGGCGGTACTTCTTCGGCACAGTTCGGTGTGCAGCGTACCAATGATTTCATGGAAAAATCAACCTGGACCCTGGGGATTCTGATTGTAGTGATGATTATCCTGAGCGTAGTCCTGACTGCAAATCCGGTTCAAAAGATCCAGACTGCACCGGCACAAATTGAAAAAGGTGCACCGCAAACAGCGCCTGCCACTAATAATCCAGGAACAGCACCGGTAGCTCCGGAGACGACACCGGCTCCTTAATTAGCAAAAGATATTTCAATAATACAGAACGTGCGTTTACCGCGCGTTCTTTTTTTGTTGCCATCTGGCCAGAAAATGCCGCGACTTTAAACCTAAAGATAAAACGGTATGCAGTATTTTATTTGACTTATAATATTTATTCACGAAGATCTGCATTGCTCCATAAAAACGCGCGAGATAGACGTCGTCTTTTACGGTACATTCCCCTTTAATATGCAGCACCGAGGTTTTGCCGTAATACCAGTTGGTGTAGCCGGCCTGCAGCATTGTATAACAAAGGTCAATATCTTCCCCGTACATAAAATATTGTTCATCCAAGCCGCCAATTGCGAGATACACCTCTTTTCGGGTGAGCAGAAACGCACCGGTAATCACTTCAACCGGCGCCACCTCATACTCGCCAATATCCGTACGATAATATGAAGTTCTTTTTTGTTTCCCCATCAGGAAGAGTTTTTTAAAGGAGCTGAGCGGATCCGGTACGATCCTTTTACTTTCGGGCAGAAAATTCCCGTTCAAGTCATGCAGACGAACGCCCAGGCAGCCAAAATGAACCTGTGATTCGGCAAATCTAATCAGGTCTGCCATCGAATGATCTTCCAGTTCCGTATCGGGATTTAAAAGAAGGATGAATTCACCTTTGGCCAATTTAGCGAGACGGTTGTTGGCTTTTGCAAAACCACCATTTTCTTCCGCAGCAATAAACTGAACGCGCGGAAATTCACTAATTAAACTTTTCCAGCTCTGATCGGGCGAGAGATTATCGATCACGAGCACTTCGTGGGCAACTTCTGTAATATATTTTTCCAGAGAAAGCAGGCAGTTTCTTAGGACGCGGGTACCGTTGTAGTTCACGATCAGTACGGACAACTTCATCTTCCTCTCCATAATAAATACCGGTTACGCGAAACTCTGAAAAAATATTTTGCTGAAAAAAAAACAGAATAACCAATATACGATATCAGGCTGAGTTGCTTCGCCTCGTACAGTTCCTTCAGACTGCGCTGAAACCCTTTTTCCATCTCAGAAAGATTGGCAGAAAGTCCGGCCACACCGAAACTTCGTTTGCCGCTTCCGGCCAGAATAAGCTCTTCATCTAAAATGCCCATCTTACCCTGCAGCGACATCCGCAGCCACAGATTTAAATCTTCTGCATGGCGTTGATCCTGGTTGAACATTCCGGTTTTTTGAATCAGAGTTTTTCTAAATATCACCGTTGACGGCTGCGCTTCATTCCTGAAAAGCAATTTTCTAAATGTAATCTTTGCCAGCTTATTTATCTGACTTTTATACGGAAAAAGCAATCGCTGACCTGTACGCCGGGCGGCAATAAAATCGAGGTGTTCGCAGTAAAAATACTGCATCTGCTTTTCCGTTTTTTCCGGCAGCCATTCATCATCTGCATCCAGTAGTGCGATATATTCGCCAGATGATCTTTTTATTCCTGCATTGCGTGCCGCGGACACTCCCTGATTCAGCTGCTGCAAAATGATAAGATTGCATTCAGGATGCTGCGCTGCATATTTTTGCGCAACTTCCGCCGTATGGTCAGTGGAGCCGTCATCAATTACAAATACTTCGAACTGAAAATTACCTGTTTGCTCACGCACAGAATCCAGTGCAGTTACCAGCGTTTCCTGCACATTGTAAGCAGGAATAATAACAGAAATCAGGTCAGAAGCAGATGTATTCATTCATCAATCTTTCTCGCTGTACGGCAAACGGTTCTGAATCGAACGTCCCAACGACAGTTCATCCGCATATTCCAGTTCATCGCCCACCGAGATTCCCCGGGCAATGGTAGAAAATTTGACCGGTGCATCCTTGAACTTTTTATAGATGAAATACGCGGTGGTATCTCCCTCCATAGTAGCGCTTAAAGCGAAGATGAGTTCCTTTACTTGCCCCTCCTGCAGCTTCTTTTCGATGGTTCCGATATTGAGTTTGTTGGGCCCGATTCCTTCCATAGGCGAAATTTTTCCGCCCAGTACCAGATATTTACCACGGTATTTCCCGGTGTTTTCAATTGCCATCACATCGCGCACATCTTCCACAATGCAGAGTTGCTCATCGCTTCTCTTTTCACTGGCGCAAATGGTGCATACCGGCTGGTCCGAGAAGTTATGACATTCACGACAGTATTGAATATCATTCACCAGTTTTTTTAAAGATTCAGCCAGCGTTAATGCCTGACTTTCCGGCTGCTTCAGTAGATAGAGAGCGAGCCTGAGCGCCGATTTTTTTCCAATCCCGGGCAGCCCTGAAATCTCCTCTACTGCCTTTGCCAGGACTTTACTTGGGTACTCCATATTACAAAAATAAACTTAAAAAAAGGAAGCAGCAAGTCGCACTGTATTTATTATCTTTAAAAATTATTTCGCAGAAAAGCGGGAATTATATGGAAAATAAATGCCCTGAAATTTCTTAAAACGAAATATGATATAGCAAATTTAAACTCAGATATATTTATGAAAAAACTCTGGATCCTGATGCTGCCCTTAGCACTGGCAAGCTGCACGAAAGAAGGACAAATAAGTTCTGCCGGAACCGAACCCGTTTCAGGTGAAGACTCTGTGGCCGTTCACACGCCCGACGCTATCGGCACGCTACCGCTCGAAACTTTTGGTTTTCCGCCGGAAGTGGAAGGCTGCAGCTGCTATTTCAGTAAAAACAAGGAAGATTTCGAAAATGAAAAATATATTTACATTGATGATTACGGCAATCACGCTTTTGTGAAAACGGGTGGCAACCTGATCCGCGTGAAGATGGAAGAAGGCGATTTCGATCCGGAAAATTTCAACAAGCACATCAGTAATGAAGAAGTTGATATTACCATTACCGGAAAAAAGGTAAGCGAACTGGAAGAAGTGATGCGCTTCGAAGGAAGTATGACGGTGCAGCACCGCAACGGGCAAACCATTACGACGCCCATTTACGGCGAATGCGGTTGCTAAAGGAAAAAGTGCCCGCGATTTATTTGTAAATTTGATTTCTTAAATTAAACGTATGGAATTATCACAACTGGAACCGCAGGTGATCTGGAAAAACTTTTCGGCCCTGAATTCGGTTCCCAGACCGTCTAAAAAAGAAGAACGCGTTATCGCTTTTATGAAGGAATTTGGTGAAAAACTCGGCCTTCCTACCAGAGTGGACGCAACCGGAAATGTTATCATCACAAAACCGGCCACTGCTGGCATGGAAGATCGTAAACCAATTGTTTTACAGTCGCATCTTGATATGGTTTGCCAGAAAAACAACGATGTAGATTTTGATTTTGACACCCAAGGAATTCAGATGTATGTGGACGGTGACTGGGTTCGCGCCAAAGGGACCACCCTGGGCGCCGATAACGGCTTGGGAGTAGCAGCCATCATGAGTATTCTGGAAAGCCACGACATCCCGCATCCGGCTTTGGAAGCACTCTTCACCATTGATGAGGAAACCGGCATGACCGGCGCAAAAGGTCTGCAGGGCGGCGAGCTGAACGGCGAAATCCTGCTGAACCTGGATACCGAAGAGGATGACGAGATTGATATCGGCTGTGCAGGTGGTATTGACGTAACTGCTTCACAACAATATGAATTAACGGAAGCGACCGGACAGGCATTTGAACTGCGCGTGAAAGGTTTGCAGGGCGGCCATTCCGGCATGGATATTCACAAAGGTTTCGGGAATGCCAATGTCCTTCTGGGCAGATTATTATATGCAGCACTGCAAAAAGGAGATGTGCAGCTTGTACACATCGACAGTGGCGGCCTGCGTAATGCGATTCCGCGGGAAGGAATGGCAGCGATGGTGAGCCATAACCCGGAGGAAGCCTTACAGGTCATGGAAGCGCTGAAGAAGGAAATTATGGAAGAGTTTGCTACCATTGAAAAAGACCTGGACATTACCATAAATACAACAGAAAACGGCGTTAAAGCGCTAAGCGCAAAAGATTCAGGCAATATCATCTGTTCGTTGAAAGGCGCGCACAATGGTGTGTACCGAATGTCGCCGGATGTGCCAGATCTTGTAGAATCTTCTAATAATATTGCGCGGGTAGAACTGCAGGACGGGAAGTTGCAAATTCTGAATCTGAGCCGTTCTTCCGTAGAATCCAGCAAAGATGATGTGGCACAGCAGCTTCAGGCTGTGTATGAACTTGCCGGGCTGGAGGTGGAATTCAGCGGAAGCTACCCCGGTTGGAAACCACTGCCGGGTTCGGAGATTGTCCGGATTATGGAAAAACTCTATCAGCAGAAGTTTGAAGAACAACCTGCAGTCGTAGCCTGCCATGCCGGGCTGGAATGCGGGCTGATTGGCGCCAATTACCCAAAAATGGAAATGGTGAGCTTCGGGCCGACCATTCGCGGTGCGCATTCGCCGGATGAAAGAGCGAGTATTTCGTCCACGCAGAAATTCTGGGATTTCCTGAAAGATATTCTGGCCAATATCCCAAAGAAAACGGCGTAAATCAGATAGGAATGATGAGCGCGGGCTGCCCTAGGGCAGCCCGCGCTTTTTATACAGGTTTATTGTTCGATACAGCTCTCGGGATATTTCTTCCTTTATTCAGCAGATAAAGACCCGCCTTTTCCTTCGCGGATATGCAGCACCCGTTGTGGCAAGGGCACCTCGATCCGGTGCGCCCGCAAGGCTTCGAATATCGCCACGCGCAAATCGCTTTTCACATTTTCTACTCTAAAAACTTCTGAGGTCCAGAAAAAAATGGTAAACACCAGCCCGGACTCGGCGTATTCTGTAAAACGTACAAAAGGTTGCGGTGCCCGCGAGACCCGCGCAGTCTTTTCGGTAGTCTCTTTCAGCAGTTTCATTACCTCCGGTACCGGACTGCCGTAGGCGACACGAACGTCAACTTCAAAGCGCGAATTCTGGCGGTTATGCGTCCAGTTGATCAGACTGTTTTTGGTGAGCACTGTGTTGGGCAAAATAATATACTTGTCATCGCGGGTGAGCACTGTGGTCGTTCTTAAATTAATTTCGCGCACGCGGCAGACGATTTTATCAACTTCAATAACGTCGCCCATTTTTACCGAAGAATCCAGCAGCAACACGATTCCCGAAACAAAGTCACTGAACAGGCTCTGCAGGCCCAAACCGATCCCGACCAGTAAAGCGGCTGAAGCACCTAGCAGCACCGAAACATTGACGCCAATCATATTCATTCCCAGAATGAACGATATGACAATGGTAATGTATTTCGTCAGGCTGAAAATGGTGAACTTCTGAGATTCATCGAGTTTCTGGGTTTTATAAATCAACTTGCGGATAAAACGCAACAGCAGCGAAACCCCGATGATGAACAGGAGCAGAAACAGCAGTGAAGACAGATTAATGCCTGTTCCGCCAATGGAAAACAGTCGGTGATTCAGCAGTTCTTTTAAATTAAATTCCATAGGCAGCAACAGGAGCGAAAAACAGACCAATTAAAATAGCTCTATATGAGCAGTTTACGATGAAGTTTCATCATTTTTTACCACTTCCCCGGCCGGAAAATTCTGCCGGAAACTGTTCGGGCTCTCGCCGGTAATTCTTTTAAAATAACGGCCGAAGTGTGATTTGTCTGAAAACCCCAGCTCAAAACCGATCTCTGCGGCGGAGTAATCCGTGTTCAGCAGTAAACGCTGGGCTTCCAGAATCACGCGGTGACGAATAAGCCGCTCAGCCGTCATATCTGTTTTTTCACGCACCAGCGCATTCAGATAGTTTGGTGAAAGGCCCATTTTTTCAGCATAATCACTGGTACGTTTCAGTTCGCAGAAATGCTTATCAATGAGGCGGCGAAACTCCTCGACATAGCTTTGTTTGTGATCCGTCCGCAGTTCAGAGAAACGCGTGTCGCCGGTACTGCGCATATACCGAAGTACCAGCACCTTTAATTCCAGGCAAATAATTTCTTTCGAAGCCTGCGCTGCATTCTGGTACTCTTCGCTAATATTGAGAACGGTTTGCCGGAACTGGCTAAACTGCTTCTTTTCCGGTTTCACAAAAGGCGGAAGACCGGCGAAGGCAGTATCATGGCGAATCCGGCGGTTGCCGGTGTATATTAAATTATAAAAAGAACGGGTAAACACGAGTACACTCCCCTCTGCAGAAGCTTCCGGCGAAAAAGAAAAAATCTGATGATAGACGACCAGAAAAACACTTCGAGGTTGCAGATTCAGTTGACGGTCGTCAATATTGATCTGGCCGGTCGTCTTGCTATGTATGCTGATCAAAATATAGCAGCGCACCGGTTCCGGCTTTTCCTTTCCGCACAGGGCAATAAAATCGTTAAGTGGCAGCAAAAAAAACTCCTGATTAAAGGAGGGTGAAGGAAATTCGGCGGCCAGCCTGCGAAGAAAATGTTGCGCCATACACTTGTCTTTGCGAACAAACTTACATAATTCAAAATGAAACCCGCATGGTCAGTGCGGGTTTATATATTTAATTTAAAGAAAACATTCCATCGGGCTGAATGGCCACTCTTACTTCATCACCGTCCACTTTTTTATCAATATAATCGGAACTCATTGCGCGAAGGACTGCCATATAATTCATTCCGAATTTTACGGTATCGCCCACCTGCAAGTCCGCGGGATTATCCGCAAGATCCAGGATCAGCATATCTGAACTGGCACCAATGATTTCCATGCCGGGCTGCATCGGGGTAATATCGCGGTGGTCTAGGTCCAGCAGGCCGACATCCACGATCGCACGGAATGAAAAGTCGTTTTTGTCCCGGTCAGAAAAGTCAGGCATTTCACCGGTCAGATTGGTACTGCAGTTGCCGGAAGGCGCACAGGGTTTTTCCTGCATCTCAATAATCTCCGCTGTGAGTGTGAAAACATCATGATACATCCCTTCCAGCCTGGAATTATCATACACATCGGTCCCGAAGAAAAGTGTTTCGCCAATACGAAAATGGTTAATTTCATTCGGAATTTCATTTCGGAGCAAAAGCGGTATGGTAACCGACGAACCGCCTGAGATATAGGGAATCTGACGCCCGGAATGCTCTTCGACAATTTCTTTGAAACGGTTAAGTTTGGTAAGTTTGCGCTCGTCCGGCAAAATACCGTTCAGGCATTTAAGGTTCGTGCCCAGTCCCACCACTTCAATATGAGGCAGCCGCAGCACTTCGCCATAAAACTGCAACAGGTTGCGCGCCATGATACCTTCACGAAGCTCCCCCATCTCCACCATGAGCACAACACGGTGGACTTTATTTTGTTTTACGGCTTCCCGGGACAGCACTTCCAGCGTAGCCAGTTCCGTATTAAAACTAACATCGGCGTACCGGACAATGCTGGCGGCCAGACGCTGCGCGGGTGGTTTAATATAAATAGTTTGTGTTTCAGGTGAAAGCTGCTTAATCATTTTCAGATTGCTCAGCCGCGAATCACAAATTTCCTTGTCGGTTACCTGCAGAAGTTCCTGCAGAAAAGTTTTGTTTCCGCACAGCATCTTGGCCACAATTGCCCACTCGATCTGGTGGCCGCTGAATAAACGGTCCAGTGCCTGGTAATTGTGACGAAGTTTGCGGGTATGTAAAGTAATATAAGACATAATTATTTTTGTAATCTCATCTCGAGATATTTACTGGTGAATCCCAGCTTTTCATATAAATGGCGCGCCGGATTATCCGGCTCACAGTGCAGTGCAACAGCGCCTTCTGTCTGCGCAATTGCAGCCTGCATTAATTTTTTTCCGACTCCCTGGCCGCGCACGGCAGGATCTGTAGCTATATACACCAGGATATTTTCAGGGATATAAGACTGCATGCCGGTCTTGTTGACCACCACAGCGCCCACGAGTCCTTCTTCATTTTCAGCGGTGAGCACAACACCGCCCGGTTTTTCGTCCTCGCCAAAGGCGTAAGAAATGGCTTTGCGGATGTCATCGGCCGGATCGCCATATTGCTCCAGACTTTTATGCAAAAAAGACACAATATGAACGGTAGCAGCGGCATCGGCCGGCTGCTTTTCAGAATAAGTTGTAATGTTTATCATTGTTTGTTTGCTATTAACCCGGTACAGGCATGGTCATATCGAAACCGGCAGCATCATTATCCGGCTCGGTATCATGCGCGCGCAACAGCCGTGATTTAACGACCAGCAGCGGCACGCGGGTTCCGTTCATTATTTTTTTAAAGAAATTATCACCCAGGAAGGAACGCCAGGAATTTTCATCCTGATCGGCCAGCAGTACAATTTCGGCCTCGCTTTCTCCGGCGTGATGTACGATCATGGCGGCATTATCGGTGCCCACGGCAAATCCTCCTTCGGTTGGATGACCCTGCTGCAAAAGTTGGCGGCGGGTTTCCTGCACCGCTTTGCGAAGCTCGATGACATCCTCGGTACGCCCCAGGCCAAGCACATTGATTTCTCCCTGATTTCGTGCGGCGAGCAATAATGATAATTCAGTTTTCTCGGGCAGACCTTCTTCGAAACGTACCGGAAACAAAATCTTTTTAAATTCAGTTCCGCTGAAATCTTCCGGCACGAGCATGAGTGAGCAGGCGCTGTGCTGCAGTAAAGCGTAGGAATTGGAACCAAGAACGAATTCTTTCATCGTCTGGCGCCCCGAAGTTCCTGCTACAACCAGATCTGTTTCCTCCTTTCTGATTAAAGTATTCACCATCTCAAGTAACGAAAGCGTGCTTAGTCGTGGTTCAGCAATAATGCCAAAATTCGTTGCCAAATCGCTGCAAATTTGTTCCAGTTTTTGCTGGGTTTGTTTGATATTTTCCTCCAGCTGCGTGCCGCCGACCGGATGTTTGCCGGCATGGTCGATCAGATAATAGGATGGCTGGCTGTGCGCCAATAGCAGGCGGGATTGATGCCGTTTCGCCATATAAGCCGCGACCCTTACAGCATTATCAGATTTAGACGAAAAATCAGTAGTAACGAGAATGGTTTGTATTGTTGCCTCCATGATGTAAACAAAAATACGACCCATATTGCTTACAAAGTGGTACAAACAAGCGCATCAGTAGTACTAAACAACTATTTTAAAAATCGGAAAGCGGCTATTATATATATTATGCTTCCGTTGCGATCAGTTCGGTATTATAATTCGGAAAGGTAAAATGTTCTTCACTTTTGCCCGCGAGCCAGCTTTTTTGTGCAGAAGGTGCTAGCACAAGCGGCATGCGGTGCTTGGTATTATGAATTTCAGCCATTAATTCATTGGCTTTAGTTGTAAGCAAAGAAAACGACAATAAATGCTGACCTGTTTCATTGTTTTGCCATCGGTTATAAATTCCGGCAATGGCAAACGGCTGATGGTCATTATTTAATTCAATATAATATCGTTGTTTCTTTTTACCGGCCGGATCCAGCCACTTCCACTCGTAAAATCCATTAACGAGAATGAGGCAGCGTTGCGATACAGAAGCTTTAAAAGCAGATTTTTCCGTTATGGTCTCGGCGCGGGCATTCAGCGTCATTTTGCGGATGTTCTCGTCCCGACTCCAGGGAGGAACCAAACCCCAGTCACCTAAAACAGCTATATGGGGATTTTCATCTGTAATCACCGGCAGCTGCGGAAAGGCAAAACCATTAATGAAGGTGCTCCCTTTATAATCGGGGCCTTGATATTCTGCGTTGAATACTTTTTTGATATCGGTATTGGTAAGCTTGCTGGAAACGAAATAGCACACGTGCGAATTTTTACCGAAGATACAAAACCTGCTTCTAAATTTCTAACGGTTACATGGCGCAGCATTTGAAGAAAAATTCAACATGTATGGAAACAATGAATAAGATTTTACAAGCAGTGCGCGATTATGCGGATCAGGCGCACGGCGAACAAATGCGTAAATATGAACCAAAACGGTATATTGTGCATCCGGAAGAAGTGATGGAAATCTGCCACGAATACACCGATGAATTGCCGGTACTGGCCGCTGCTTTACTGCACGACGTGCTGGAAGATACACCGGTAAAGGAGCACGACATTGCACAATTCCTGGAACCGCTGATGTCGCAAGCGGAGGCGAAAGAAACCCTAAAGCTTACCGCGGACCTTACCGATGTGTACACCAAGCAGGCGTTTCCTAACCTGAACCGGCGGCAGCGAAAAGATAAGGAAAACGAAAGGCTTTCAAAGGCCGCGCCTAAGGCGCAAACCATTAAGTATGCAGATATCATCAGCAATGCAGTGGATATCACAGCGCACGACAAACACTTTGCACGCGTATATCTGCGGGAAATGGAAACGCTGCTTTCGGTGATGAAATCCGGTAACAAGGATTTATATCGGCGGGCGGTGGATACAGTCCGTGAATGTAAATTGCAGTTGAAAATGAGATAATGGTGAAATGTGAGATGCAGGTTTCAAGGTGCAAGGTACGATTTGCACGGTGCAAGATGTTTGTTGACTTGCCTGTTGGACTGTGAGCTTTGAGATTGGCAAATGATCGCAATTCTTCAACGTTTCTCTTCTGCATCATAATTGCATTCAATCCGGCATGAGCACCAAATTTAAAAAAGGAGACCACGTAACATGGAACTCCGAAGCAGGCCACGTCAGCGGCACCATTATTAAAGTTCACACAAAAGATTTTCAGTACAAAGGCTACACGCACCACGCCAGCCCGGATGAGCCGCAATACGAAATTAAAAGTGACAAAAGCGAGCATATTGCAGCGCACAAGGAATCAGCACTGAAAAAGAAGTGAGAAGTTCATAATAGTTGACGTTTTAAGAATACAAGATTGTGTGTTCTTTGTCTATTTTGAAATTTTGCCAAATTAGTGTGCGCGTTTGTATAGATCTGGTTCCAGAAAATTATTATGCTGTTCCAGATATCTTTCCATCCCACGCTCTTTGTTTCGAATCAAGTCCTGCTTTGTCAGTGGATTTCCTGTATTTGAATCGTAGAAGAGAGTTTCTGCCATCGCTGAAGAACCGTGGATTAACTTTATGTTTTTTGCCGGGTCATTAATGTACGCATTCCAGAGTTCATTAAATTTCTGTGGTGTAACCGCAATTTCTTTAGAAAGTGTTTTATTAACATAAGTTCGCGAGAATTGCTTTTTGATTGCCACAAGTGTAAAAACATGATCGGCCTGAGCGTCTTCAATCTGCAGAATGAGACCAGGTAAATTACGAAACTTGTATGGTCCATCCTGTAACTGAATTTCATCAGTAAACCAGGCAATCCAGTGTCGCCCGGCAAAGGTGGCGCTCGCTTTCTGAACAGTAAAACCTTGCATTTTTTTTGTATCTGCTAAAACGGTCCACTCCAGGGGGCGATCATCTTTTACTTTAAGATTGATTGCATTGACTCTGGTGTGCATTGCTGTGCTTGCCTCCCGGTAATTTTTGGTCACTGCAAAGCTCACGCGACTCCTGTTGAGTTTCCTTGCATCCAAAACAATATTACCTGATTTCTTGCCCTGCTCTATCTGGCTTTGAAAGAGGGAATCACGATCCAAAAGCAAACTGCTGTAAAAAACCGATCCCTCCGGGGAAACATCAAGGTTCATCAGTTCGCTTACCACATGTTCTCTATTAAGTGAATCAGGCTTAAATGCATACTCATACGTAAACCGCTGGGATTGCGCATTCACCGTGATGCCCCAAATAGATAACAAAACTAAAAGAAATGTACCGCTTCTTATCATAAACATTTTTTAATGAGCCGACTATTTCAAAAGGATATAAAACATAGTAAAGATAATATTTGAGTACGAAGACAAAATTTTACAATACTGGGAATTTATATAAAATTCGAATCGCATTAACAAATCAACCTGTGCATCCCTGCTTTTCATGACTGACTACACTTCGGCAGCTGCGATTATTTATTTTAAATCCACCCTTTCCGCAATTTCCAGCGGATTATAATTTTTTAGGAGCTGTTGCTGGTTGGCGCGCGTACGTTCAGCATAATTTATATCGCGATAACCGCCTGATCCATCATCCTGCACCACTCGTTGTCCTTTCGCTCTGACTGATTGATATGGATTATAGTAAAAATCCAGGAATATTTGTCGATATGCCTGCCAGTCCACCTGAAGACCTTGAGCGGAGACGCAGGGCACGTCAGAAACTGCAGAAACTGCAGTAGCACTGAAAGAATAGGATTTCGTGTCATCCTCTATTTTCAAAATCAAGCCGGGCAGCCCATGAAAGTAATAAGGACCTTCCGAAACGGCAATATCCGAGGCAAACCAGGCGGTCCAGTGGCGGCCACCGTACTCGGCAGTTGCTTTCTGACAGGAATAGCCGCCCACCTCCTGTCTTTCCGGCAGTATTTTCCAATGCAAAGGTTCTGCAATAACGATCATGTACGCATCCCGCCCGGGTCCTAAAACAATTCTTTTCCGGTACTGCTGTTGTTGATGGTCTTTTATAAAATACAACTCAAAGTCCGGATCGAGGTTGTAGCCAAGTCCCAATCCGGTCCGGCAGATCATGGAATCAGAGGCCCGCCGCATATCTGATCTGAATACAGATGTTTCATTTTCTACATCCAGTACATAATCCGTTTTACGGTCTGTGTTTCCAGACTTATACGTGAGTGTATACCGGACTTGTAGTTGCTGCGCAAACAGTAAATCTGTCAATGAGAAATAGACTAAAATAAGAATTGCCGGTGCTTTAACGCAGAATATCTTTCGCATGATCATTTTATTAAAGGTATACTTTTCAGGATGCGGTGTGTGTGTTATTTTGAGTAATTAAATTTACAGTACGGTTACATTCGAAAACTTTCCAAACTGCTCTTTACTCCATTTAAAACATTTTCCGGTTGACGCCATATTCACCGTCCGTTCAGGAAGCTGCACTGAAATTCCAGTTGCTTTTAGCGTATAAGTCACTTCTTTATTTTTAAAAGAAAGCGTTTGGTTTTTCTGATTAAATATAAAAGATCCGTCGTAGATGAGTTCTACGTGTCCTTCCGCATTCATAAAGACATACAGCAGCTCCGCAGTATCTCTTGAAAACTGATACAGTCCCATTTCTTTTTTATTGGCAAAGGATAGTTCGCAGACGGGCTCGAGCTCCTCTTTCAGTAAAAGCTGATGGCTCTTTTTCCGCATGTTGCCGTTCACTCTTTTCTGCTCGGTAATGGTGACTGTAAATCCGGTGGCATCCACTGCTTCTTCTGTGATATAAATTGGCACCGGTTTATGATTGATGACTTTAAACTTGGAAAACTGATGCCAGCAGCAGCCGCTTTTGGTCATGGTGGACAATGTTTTAGTTTCCGGGTCCACAGAAAACATCCCACAATAACTTTGTGCAAGATCCGTGAATTCAGGACTTTTGCGAAAGCCGCTTAGGGTTGCCAGATAAACGGTGAAGGAAGGTCCGCCATAACAGCTGTTACTTCCGTCCCGTAAGGCCAGATCCGCCATCCCATCAAAGTTAAAATCTTCTGATATCAGGGCGCTTTGTTCACCATATGGCAGTTGCTTTACGTTCGCCACAACTTTCTGATTTTTAATATCTAGCCTTAATTCTTCGGATTCGTGACTGAGTATAAGAGCATTTGTTTTTTTATTATAGATATTGACGACACCTGAAGTTAGAGGATCATTTTCGCCGTTTTCGGGAATGGTAACCTCGGCGTAGTATTTCGGTGAAAAGTCTTGCACGCGGTAAGTGATTTGCGCGGTTACAGAAGTAGATAGGAAGAAAAGAAATATTCCCGACAAAATATTTTTCATGGAATAATTTTAGTAAGTTGCATCATTAAAGATAATAAAAGGAAAGGTAGAAACGGATTACTTTACGTCCGTAATTGGCATTTTTTAAATATACGTTGTGACCACTGACAACCATCGGATAAACTGCCGTCTGACAATGACAAGAGAGAAGAATTTTAAATGTTTTTATCCTTTATTTTAAAGTTAACCATTCGGAAAAATGCCGATACTCTGGAAAACAACAGGTGAATACTTATAAATATCGAAAAAATCAAATTTCTTCGCCAGATGCAATAGCGCTGCTGTTATTAAATAAAACCGGCATTGATGTAAATAAAAAAGGAAGCATTGCTGCTCCCTGTTTGTTTAAAACTCTGTAATGGTAAAATACAAGCCACCGCCGGGTTGAATCGTCTGGCTGCCGGAATCACTTTGCCACCGAATACGAACTTTTGTATTGTCGGATGCATCAAGTTTCACCCAATTAATATATGCCTGGTCGGGAAACAGCGGATTAGGCGTGGCAACAATCGTTGCTTTGTAATTGCCAGTTTGCAGGCGGATATCGGCAGGCAAATTTATTTCTATCATTTCAGCGGATCCAATGATTGTACCAGCAGGAAAAATATGTTCAAAGCTATAAACTCCTTTCTGTACGGTGCCGAGCGCTCCCAGTTTAAAATCGTCGTGAATATCGAGTCGGGCTTTGGGAGCTACCGTACCAATTCCAACCAGCGCCGGTGTAACTATCGTAGAGCTGGCCGGATCCTGAACTTCACCTAAAATAATAGTATTCGGCTGACTGGCTTTTGTGCCAATACCCAGCGCAAATGCATTTTCAGCTGTCGCTGAGGTGTTCGGGCCCAGCGCGAAAGATTTTTTAGCGGTAGCTTCAGAAAATGCACCAACAACGACCGAGGCCTCACCTGAAGCTTTGGCCTGTGCGCCCACAGCGGTGGCTTTTTCAAGACTGGCCTCTGCAAGGTGACCAACGGCAACGGTATTTAAACTTTTAGCTGCTGCCTCCGTGCCTACCGCCACTCCATCCTGACCACTGGCATTTGCATAGGTGCCCACGGCGATGCTATTCGAAACGGAACTGTTGCTGCCTTTACCGATGGCGATGTTGTTTAATCCATTAGCATAGGCAACATTTCCGAACGCAATTCCGCTGGTCTGCTCTGCGTCTGCATTTTTTCCAAGGGCAATACCTCCACCAGGATAAAATAAAGCGGTACGCTCGGAATGGGCAGCCAAGACGAGAGGAATTTCATTTATCGTTCCGATGAAAGCTGAATCCTGTGTGGTATTTCCGCTGGTTTTCCAAGCGCTGTCAGCGATTTTGCCTGCCACGGGATGCCAGCTGCCGCTGCTGTAATAATAGAAGCCGGGCGCTAAAACTGTATTTAAAGTCGTATTGTAAACCAACAGGGCTTCCGCCGGCGAAACAATCGTTGTACTGTCCAACCTGTCCAGCAAAGCTACTTTGGGAATGAGGATTCCTTTATTGTCTGACCGAATGTCCAACGCACTTGAAGGATGAGGACTTTCGGTATTAATTCCGACCTGCGCATAAGAAGAGGAAGCAGCAGATAACAAAAGAGAAAATACTATTTTTTTCATTTTTTTGCTTTAGCCGCAAAAATAGGCCTTATAAAACAGAACGTGCTTTAACATAGAGCGTTGACAGCATTTTTAAGCTTATTTTAATATATTATCTTTTTACTTAAATGTAACAATAAATTTGTTTGTGCACTACTTTCATAAGTAGAGGACGTTTCAAGTACCGTAATTTTGAAAATAAAATTTTATCCTGCTGCTTTCCGTATGTTATATGCGAAACATATCATATTACAATTGATAGCAAAATTGATGGATATATTTATTCAAACTTTCTTGTGAATTCCTGAAGGCTGAAGTAGTCAAAAATTTTCATTTTATGCAGTCATATAAGGGTTTCTGGTTTAAGAAATGGAGCAGTACGACTTTTTTTAGAAGCGGCCACGATTTCAGGTGTTCCCTGCGCCACAATATTGCCACCTTCATCGCCGGCACCCGGACCCATATCGATGACATAATCGCTGGCGGCCACCACACGCATATCGTGTTCCACAAGCACTACCGTGTTCCCGAGATCTACGAGCGCCTGGAGTTGTGCCATTAGTTTTTCCACATCGGCGGGGTGAAGACCGGTGGTGGGTTCGTCCAGAATAAATAAAGTCTGGCCCCGGCTCTGCCGCTGCAGTTCGGTAGCCAGTTTGATCCGCTGCGCCTCCCCGCCGGAGAGTTCCGTTGCCGGCTGACCTAACCGCAAATATCCCAGGCCGACTTCCTGGAGGACCTTCAAGGCACGGTGCACGGACTGCTCTTCTGAGAAGAAATCAGCGGCCTGGTCCACCGTCATTGCCAGGACTTCTGCAATATTACAATCATGATACGTCACCTCCAGCGTTGATTCTTTATAACGGGTTCCTTTACAAACAGGGCACGGCGCATAAACGCTCGGCAGGAAAAGCAGTTCGACCATGACAAAGCCTTCGCCTTCACAGTTAGGGCACCTGCCCTTTCCCACATTAAATGAAAACCGGCCCGCGTCATATTTTCTCTTTTTTGCCAGCGGTGTTGAAGCGAAGAGTTTGCGGACGTGATCAAAAAGACCGGTATAAGTCGCCAAGTTGGAACGTGGTGTCCGCCCAATGGGTTTTTGGTCTACCACCACCATTTTTTTAATATGCTGCTGACCGCCACTGAGTGCTCCGCGAACCACAGCTGTTGCTTCATTTTCCAGGTCTGAGGCAGGCTCCTGTGCTGAGGCCGTTGTATCCGGCTGCAAGTAATTTCGCATCAGTTCAACCAAAGCTTTGCTGATGAGGCTGCTTTTGCCGGAACCGGAAATTCCGGTGACGCTGGTGAGTACACCAAGGGGAATCTGCGCGTCCAGGTTTTTTAAATTATGAACCGAAACGTTTGTCAGTTCCAGCCAAGCGGTTGGTTTTCGCAAAGTATGCTGATTCGGAAGCGTACGATCATAAAGATATTTGCGGGTGCTCGAACGTTCGACCTGCTGTAATCCGCGCGGCGGACCGCTGTACAAAATCTCACCGCCGCCCTCTCCGGCGCCCGGTCCCACATCCACGATCCAGTCGGCATGCCGAATTACTTCCAGGTCGTGCTCGACGATAAAAAGGGAATTGCCGGCCGCTTTTAAACCGTCCAGTGCTTTTAATAAAGACAAAGTATCAGCGGGATGCAGTCCGGCGGATGGCTCGTCGAGCACATACATAACTCCGAATAAATTGCTTCGAACCTGCGTTGCCAGCCGCAACCGCTGATGCTCGCCCGGAGATAAGGTAGGGGTCGTGCGGTCCAGGCTGAGATAGCCTAAACCTAAATTCAGTAAAATATCCAGCCGCGCCAGCAGGTCAGTGGCAATACGCTGAATCACCACGATTTTTTCTTCGTGCTTCTCTTTTAAATGTTGAAGTTCAGCTGCGCTTCCGTCCGCATACGGCTGAAAAATCTGATACATATTTTTCAGCGGCTGTGCCGACATTTCTGCAATATCCAAGCCTGCGAAATGCACAGAAAGTGATTCAGGCTTCAGTTTTTTACCGTGACAAAGCGGACAATCGGTACCGCGCATATATCGGGAAACACGCTTTTTCATCATAGCGCTTTGGGAATTCGCAAAAGTGTGCAATACATATTTTCGGGCACCCATATACGTTCCCATATAGCTCGGTTCTCTTTTTTCGCGGAGCGCCTTGGCTGTTTGTGCCGGTGTCAGGCCCGCATACACCGGAACCTGCGGCTGTTCTTCGGTATATAGGATCCAGTCACGGTCTTTCTGAGGCAGTTCTTTCCAGGGAACATCAACGTCATAACCCAGCGTCACCAGAATATCGCGCAGGTTTTGCCCCTGCCAGGCGGTGGGCCAGGAGGCAATTGCCCGTTCCCGAATGGTCAGGTCCGGATTAGGAACCATGGTTTCTTCCGTCACTTCATACACTCTTCCCAAGCCATGGCACTCCGGGCACGCGCCTTCCGGCGTATTGGGTGAAAACGATTCGGCGTACAGCAGTGGCTGCCCGGGCGGATAAGTTCCGGCTCGGGAATAAAGCATCCGCAGGAGATTGGACAAAGTAGTTACGGAGCCGACTGAAGAGCGTG
This sequence comes from Kaistella sp., assembly GCA_032057205.1. Taxonomy (GTDB): domain Bacteria; phylum Bacteroidota; class Bacteroidia; order Flavobacteriales; family Weeksellaceae; genus Kaistella. The sequence goes on along the minus strand of DAMCFT010000003.1, from coordinate 135,764 downwards.
TACTTCCGCCCCCACGCTGCTGCTGCAGGGCGACCGCGGGCGGCAAACCATTAATTTCATCAACTTCGGGGACCGACATCTGATGAAATAAACGCCGTGCGTAAGGCGATACCGATTCCAGATACCGGCGTTGCGCTTCGGCATAGAGTGTTCCAAAGGCGAGTGACGATTTTCCGGAGCCGGAAATGCCGGTGAATACTACCAGCGCATCACGTGGGATATCAACATTAATATCTTTCAGATTATTTTCGCGCGCACCGCGTACCTCTACCTTATTGTTCAGCGTGTTGTCCTGTTTTGCCATAGGATATAAAGCTTCAAAGGACATGCCTTAAAAAAAAGCTATTAAGTTTAGAAGTTTTTATTTAAAAATAAGCTGACGCAGGTCCAAAGTCCAGCTGCGGTTATCCTCGTAGGAGATTTTAATGACATGATCCGTTTCAAAATCAACTTCTTTATTGCAGAAATGTGCGCAAGATTCCACGATGACAGGGAAATACTTCTTCTTTTTCTTATCGTACGCCAAAAGGTCACCACGGAAGAAACTTTTTATAATATAATACTCGTTTTCAATATCTTCGGCCGTACTTTGTGAAAGAGCGAACAAGTCTTCTTTATAATAGGTTGAATAAATGGTGTCCATTTCGCCCTCGTAGCCGGCACCGTAGTTGGAATCTTTGGTGTTATCCTCCTGCCATTTCTGACGGTAATTGCGATAATCGGAGATCTTCTTCTCAGCGTCGCTGGGCTGATAAATAAATGTTGATTTTTTAGCGAGTTTCAATAATTCTTTTCGGGCGAATTCGGGCAAATCGGGATCTTCTGCAAAAGAGCCTTTAATGCAACCATCACATGTAGGATCTGCAAAACCACTATATAAAAGGGAAAATGCCTCCTGCGGATTGGCGGTGTTAACCATCCAGAAAAACACATTTTTGTCCGGAATAGCTATCCCCTGAAATTCACTAGAGGCAGAAAACAGAATATAGGTCTGACTTTTTCGTGTAAAAGTTTTGAAACTTGCCGAATCAATATTCAAATAATTCCACTCACCGCGATCTAGGATTTGCCGCCGGAGTTCGCGCCACGTGCCGTTGATGCGTTCATAATTTTCAGCAATTAATACATTTACTGAGTCTGCATAAAAATATTTTCTGTCGCGGTCTCCTGATTTCACCCAAATCCGAAACAGCCCGTTCCCATCTTCAAGCGAAAAAACAGTATTGTAATGCAAGCTGTCAGCATCCGATATATTCGCCGAAACGGTGTGAACACGCTGAGCTTCAACCGAAACCCCGGAAGATGTTTCAACCGCATTTTTACAGGAACCGAGCGATAAAAAAGTGATGGCACAGATGAGCAATAAAGATATTTTCATCATTCTTATTATTAGAAATTATTCCCAGCCCCATTTAAGAAAGACGGCTTTTGCTTCAGCTGATTTCAGATATTCATAAAACTGTTTTGCTGCTGCATGATTTGCTCCCAGTTCTGTAAGCACTACGCCGGTATCCCGGTAAATACGGTATTTTTTTGGCAAATGAACGAAATCAGCTGCGTCGCGGTTCCGGGTTTGCCAGATGTTCCAGGTAATCCAGACATCAGCATTGCCATTTTCCCACTCCTTCTCGGCGAGACCGCTGTTGGCAGCGAAGTCGGTAATATTTGTGCGAACCGCACGAAAACTTGTCATGGGCAGGAGGCCAAGCATATCTTCCCAGGCGCCGGTGAGGCCGGAACCCTGCACGACCATAATTTTTAAACCCGGTTGCGCCAGGTGCTGAATCTTTTTAATCTTTTTCGGATTTCCGGGGCGCACGAGCAGTCCCAGTTGTCTTTTGTATAAAGGATAAACCGTACGCATCTGCAAAGCGTTTTGCGTCATCATTTGTGCAAAGTCGGTCATCATGTGTTCTGAGCCGCTGTAGATGATATGCGCGTTCTGCATTGCCAGGTTTTTCCATTGCGGGGTAGGTCCGGCAGTTACTTTCACAAAGGCCGCAGCGTGCTTATTATATTGCGAGGCAATTTCTTTTATTGCGGGAACCGGTCCGCCGGGTCCGTACACAAAGACGGTGTCGCGTTGCGCAGTATAAAAGATGAAGAGTAACAGGAAAAATACGGAAAGAATTTTTTTCATTTTTTTTTAGTTGGGGATAGCGCAAATTGTGTGCTTGCAGCTGCGAGGTAAAATTTGGGTAAGATAAGATGGCACGATTTGATGAATAACTCGTCCAATACTTACTTTGAAATTATAGAGAGGCATTATTCTTTTTGTAAAATATATGTGCCTGAATTCCCCATCAAATTATTCATAAACGAACTGGTCATCCTGTATTTTCCAGCTTTTTTCTCAATAATTATTTTAAAATTATCATCAGCCGGATCAATTAGTGAGAGTGTATTTTGATCTATATTCGCCACGACCAGTTTTCTATCTACAATTTCAACATAGGTATCCAGTTTAAATAAGATATTATTTTCCTGCACGACAAGATAGATCATTCCATAGGCGCGCGGATCAGCATGTTCTTCGGGCAGCCGCAGAAAATTACAACGGTAATCTCCTGTCCAAGGTAATAGTTTTGTTGTTTCTTGTTTTATAGGTGTATCCGATTTGTTTGACATTACCTCCTCCAAAATGGTATCTAAGGTACGATGTTCAAAAGGTTGAATTCCCTGAACCACCATATCAGGCTGTGTGGTTGTTCCTTCAAATAATATATAAGGTAATTGCTTTTGACCGGCAGGTAAAAAATAATTGTCATCCCTTTCGTCTGGATTGCCAAGCGAGCTCAATAGTTGATAACCTTTATCAGTTACCACATTTTTTACATCCCAGGGATATCCCCAAAAGAACTGTCCCGGACGGGTTTGATCGCGCAGTACCGGATTAAAAACGAAGAGCAATACCTCCTGAGCATCCTCTAATTTTGAAATGCTGTAATCAATTCCATCCTCAAATCCCTGGGCCCGGATAATTTCGGATTTGCCATCTCCATCCAGGTCCTGTAACCAGCGATAGTTAATATCAAAAACAGGAAAAGAGAAAGTAGCGGACAATTTATTGTCTTTAATCCAGTATTCAAAAAATTTACTCTCCTTGGGTTGATAGCCGGAAATAATATAATCGACCTGTGGATCATTTTTTATAAAAGCAGTGTCAACGTCAGTAAAACCATCCAAATTAAGTTGGAGCGCCATCGCATTTTCTGTCGGCAGCTTTGCTTGCACAGTCAGCTTCGGTTTCGTACAGGCGATCATTGAAAATACAATGATTAAAAACAAAGGAATTGTAATTTTCATAGTCTGTGTTTACATTATTTCACTCCACATAATGGGCATTTATCACTTTCTCATTCGTAAATATCCACTGTCCACGCTCATTTTGATAATAGTAGCTGACTGTGTAAGGTAAAGCTATTAAATATTCGTGGTCATTTTCAAAATTTATATAATCGCTGGCTATAAAACTTCCGGTTTTTTCAAATAGATTAGATTTACCTAAAATTTCGCGAAGAATATTATCAATTTTAATTTGAGCAGATGCGCTGATATATTTTGCGTCGTTCAGCTGATCGTACTGCAGTTGAATATTGTGATGGACAAGAAACTTTTCAAAATATTGTTTTTCTTTACGGTGCATCGGGAAGTATTCTATTGTAAACTTACCAATTTTTGAGTTGAGGTACACACCGCACGGAATATTTCGCTCAAAGTCGAAATAATAATTTGAAACATTATTAAAGCCGCCGGAAACAGTGTCTGCAGCAACTTTCATCTCTTTTTCTTGCCCAAAGCTTTTGCAACTGCTAAAGGCGAGGAACAGAATAACGAGTTTTAGCGTTTTCATTTTCAAGATAAGAAGTGTTGTATTTATTGCAGAAACTTTCAAATTCACAGATACTATAATTTCTCTATTAATTAAGGACGAAATGATTTCAGAACCTTTCCTTTTTCATATAACACAATTTCGTCAACAGCACCATCTGGTGACATATTCCATTCACCATTTCTTACGCCGTCGACGTAATTGCCGTCCATCCAAACATTTTTATCGTACTCAACAGAATATCTTCTTTCTTCCCAATGTCCATTTTTAACGTTATTTTTAATGTTGCCTTTCATCGCATATTCTGTAGTTTTACCTGATAAATTCGGCGCTGAAATTTCTTCTTCTTTCCCCCATTTATTATCTTCCATTCTATCATTTTTAAAGTATTCAACAAAAAAATTATTCCGTACAATAAAAAATTGTGTTTTAATTAATTTATTATTTATGAAAAACTCTGTCTTAAATACATTATCTAAGTCCTGACGAGTAATTCGTTTGTAGCTTTCTTCCGATGTAAGATTTTCATACACTAAAAGGGCCTTATTTTCAAAACCTGTGTCGGCATCATCGGTTAAGAGAATAATTCCTTCGTACTTTGCATCTTCATAATTAATTGAGATATAAAAAGAAGTATAACGTTTTGCTTCGATATCAGGTTTTTTGTAAGTGTAAAATCGTAACTGACTGCTGTTCTCTGTTATGAGAAGATCCCACATATAGGGCCTGTCAAAGTACAATCCCAAGGCATTTTTGTAAGAGTAGAGACGTTGCTCTCTATTAGCACCCTGAACTTCGTCGCCGATTAGATGATGATCTATTTTATTGAAAACTAAAATCGAATCAGAAGCGTTAGTGACCATTTCCTTTTTCAAATGATTTATGTTAATAAGGGTCTTTTCACGAGTAAATCCTTCTATTTTATCTGTAGTTATAGGCATCATATTCCCTTTGTTACTTATGGGAAACCGAGCGGCAAAAATTTTTCCGCAACAAAACAAAACTAAGCTGAATGTTAAAATCCTTACCACGTTTTTATTTTAATAATAATATCTTTTATAAAAAGTATTACTGTTTAGACTTCTGCACGAAATACTGCTCCGGCGTAATATCTTCAACCGGTACTTCAGCAGATAGTTTGGAATCTCTGTACTGATAGCGGATAATGGGATTTTTAGTAAAAAATTCCTTCGCGTTTTGTTCTAAATCGTTTAACTGTTCATAATTCCATTGGTCATCAACAAACCTATTTGAATAAGTAAAATAATTGTCACTGATTCCTTCCCGACCAAATTTTACGACTTCTTTGCTTACCAATTTAACTTTCTCTTTAACTAAATGGAAGCGGTACTTTTCTACTGATTTGGTCGCAGAAGAATTACTTTCATAAGCGAGTATGAAGTCATTTTGGTTGAGAACCTTATAATTAGATGACAGTGACATTTCGTTTCGTAAAACATCCTTAAGTACGATGACAATTTCTCCCCTTTTAATGTAAAGATCGTTATCTTCTTGTTGTAATTCTATCTTGCCGGTAGCAGTGGAGTTATTGGTCACATCTTTTGGTGCACATTTGAGGTTCCACTTTTTCAATACGCTTTCTCTTTCATACAAAAAAATGCTGCATCCTTCATTTGTTTTGCTAAACCGTACTTTATAAATATCCGGGTCATACTTCTGCAATTTAAAATTATCGATGATCTTAAACTGCTCGACGTCCTTGTTCGCAATCATTTTTTCTATGCTGATCAGGTAATAGGATTCGTCATTCCGATGATAAACAGAATAATACAAACTGTCCTGCGCACTCAGCTCCTCGGATTTTATAAATGAGTAGTTTTCCAATTCATCGGCCGCATAAAATTCTTTTCCGACGTAAAGTTCTTCCTGGTTCTCAATATCTTTTGTTGACACTGAAACACTTTCTGCTTGGACAGGCTTTTCGTCATCTTTTTGATTTTTACAGTTGAATAAAAAGCCAATAATCAGAAGTCCGAATAATCGTATTTTCATGGTTGGTCACTTTTTTTTGGTGATGTATTTACTTCTGCACCGAGTTCGGAAATTGTAAGCAGAGGACCGATCTTATCATATTGCCTACCTTAGTGGCTATAATTACATGCTGAAACAGCCATTGGTATGATGCTGAATATTTTAAGGTACTTTTAATTTAAAATTTCAATTCAGGGGGAGCCTACAATGTTTGTCATAGCGTGCCGCCTTTCTCATCTTACACATCACTGTGCTCCATCCAAAGCTTTATGACTAACCTGTGATCGCTACACTTTTAGCTGACTAATCGCAGCGTGTAAGCAGGGTCTCATTACTTCCAAAAGGATGATTGCGGAACGGTTTATTATCTTTTTTATCAGTTGAAAATCCGCGCCAGTCTATATTCAGTTTATTTCCATTTTTAAGAGCAATATAACCAAGAATTTGACCTTCGGAAAAATCATCAACTGTAGCTGGTGAAATACTGCGATCAAGAATAGTGGTTCCTACATAAATTAACTTGCTGGATTCAACTTTTACCAGAAACTTTGCGAGGATATTATTTTTATAGTAGATTTCCAGCGTTCCTTCCTGCCCGTCTGCTCCTTCAAGGATTAATTTACTTTCATTACTTTTATTACAATCAACTTTCCAGATGCCGGCATAGTTGCTATTGGTTTCAACTTCACTATTCTGGATACCATTCTTCGAAGGGACCTCTGACGATGCCCTCGTAATAATGGTCTGTAAAGACAGATTATTAAAAGGTTTTATATTTTCGATTTTGAAAGGGTCCGCATCTTTCACTTTTCCTTCAAATAATAGATAAGGCAATTGTTTTTGGTTTGGCGGCATATAAAAGTCATCATCTCTAACAACCTCATTATCAACAGAAGACCGCAATTTATACTCTTTATCAACGACTAAATTTTCCACATTCCATGGATAGCCCCAAAATAATTGGCTCGGATATTTACTATCGCGAAAAACAGGGTTAAAGTAAAGCATTGTTTCCTGTTGGCCGTCCTTAAGTCTGAAAATACCATAATCTATCCCATCTTCAAATCCTTGAGCGCGGATAATTTCCGATTTGCCATCACCATCCAAATCCTGTAACCAGCGGTGATTAATTTCGTAAAAAGGAAAGGAGATGGCAGCAATTAACGTATTACCTTTAACCCAATATTCATAGATTTTATCTTCCTCCGGCTTAATTCCTGAAATTATATAATCGACCTGCGGATCATTTGCAACAAAAATTGTGTCAGTTTCCGCCAGTGTAGCAGGCAGTCTAAGTTCTGCCTTGGTTTCCGACTCGGAACTAATTTTACTATCTACTGCACTTTGTTCCTGGCAACTAAATAGTAAGACCGCATGAATGAAGAGAATATATTGTAACTTTTTCATTTTATCTTCCCGTTTGTGAGTTTCTGTCTGGCGATGTATTGATGTTTTGTAACTCTTTTATTGTGGCCATCGGATTTAAGCGCCCGCCAGTGCGGGCCGCCGTTGAGCGTACTTCAAAATGAAGATGTGCAAACTTAGCCGGTTGCGTTCTTGCGTTCCCCGTTTGGCCTGTTTTACCTATTGGCTGACCAGCAGCTACAGGTTTGCTAAGATCGACATCTATTGAAGATAAATGTGCATAGAAAAAATAATAAGTTTTTCCGTTGTATTTACCTTCCAAAGTCAATGTTTTGCCGTATGAAGACGATTCATAGAAAGTTAACGAACCTTTTACACATGCATAAACTGGCGTTCCGACGGGTGCATATAGATCTAAGCCATCATGTTTTCCACCTGTTCTTCCTTTATAATTACTTTTTTCCGGAGACCATTGCGTATCTGAATACCATCCTCGCAATGCCATAATTTTGAGCGGATTTACCCATTCCGCGTTTGTGGTTTCAGACCCATTACAGTTGCAACTAATACCAAATTCCTGCAAGAATCCTTTTTTGATGTGCAGATGTGAATCTCCAGCTAATTCTTTTTTTAGAAATTCATCATAATAATCAAGCGTTCTTTTCAAGGTTGCAGTCGGCTGTCCAGCCGTTGCGCCCGGTAAACTAACCCAAGTGCCTTTTGATTTGGTGATTGCTTCCTGAATGTTATTTTCTAATAAACTATCAGTTACTCTTAAAGCTTTAAGTATTGCAACTGCTAACCGGTCTTGCGCGATTTCAGAAAATCCTTTTGCATTATATTTTAATGCAACATCGGTAGCTCGGCTGTAGCGTAATGGCTTTACAGTACGATAGGTACCTTTGTATGGTTCAATAAGATAGCCATTCAGTTCGTCAAACTTCCATCCCATAATCTGATAGGCGCCAGCAGCAGAGGAGCACAGAGTTCTTGCTTTATTGCAATTTATCTTTTGCGGATGTGTTGAAAGATCACTAAAATTGTTGCCACCTCCGGAATACCATGTGGTATACCCTAGCTGAGGATCACGTGCCTGATTTGTTCCTTTCAGATATTCTCCTGTTCCTTCTGCAATTCTGATAACTCTCATGAACGCTCTTATTTTCGCCTCACATTCGCATTTTTGCCTATCTCAAAATACGCTCCCTCCCCTTTCAGAAACTCCTTCTTGTGCTCCTTACTTCCGGTTGCACTCACCTCCAGCCACAGCATTTCTGTTTCCTTTCTGTAAACCGGAAAAGTAACGGTGGCACCGCTGGCGTAGGTTTTCTTTTCGAGTGCTTTTTTCACATCGTCTGCGTGCGCCGTTTTACCTGACTCCAGTTTCGTATTGCCATGGCTTCCGTTGGTGGCATTTTTCACAATGGCGGCTGCAAGCTCTGCTTTGTTGCCATCAACAACGCCGTAGCTGTTTTTAAAAGTGTAGGTATAGGTTCCGTCTGGCCGGCCCTTGCTGAGTTTCTCTTTCCATTTTGCCAAATCCGCATCGCTTTTCGGGCGCAACTGCACCGGAATGGCCAGCATTTCGGAACTGATCGGTTTACCTTCGGCGTCTTTTCCTGTGTCTACCTTCGCAATAGCTCCGGTGAAAGTTGTCTTTTCCGTGCGGTCAGCTTCTGTCAACGCCTCGGTTGAATTCATTTTAGCTTCGCTTATCTGGGAAATAGGGAGCGCAGCTCCTGCAGAACCCTGGATAATACCCTCTTTTTCTTTCACGGTAACGGTCGCGTTTTTCCCCTCCAAGAGGTAAGTAGATACCACCAAGTACACCTTGTCTTCCAGCGGAGCGCTTCCGATTTTTTTAAACTCTTCACCTAATGCAAAAGTTTTAAAGGTGACTGTTTTATGGCTGGTCGTATCCGTACCGTATTCGGGCGCGGTCAGAGCTGATACAATTGCCTCCTTGGTTGTATACTTCTTTTCAGTTTTTAATTTTTCATTTACTTTTCCGACACTTAGAATAGCATTGGCCACCTTTTCTTTGTTTGCAGCGTTAGAAGTATTATTAGCAGCCTTTTTACCACCAAAAGTGTAGGTGTAATTTCCGGCTTCCTGACCGGTTAATTTTGTAAAATCTTTCTTGGCAAAGTAAGCGTCGATGATTCCTTCAATTTTAGTATCCTTGACAACAGCGTCACTTTTGCCGTCCGAAACCGGAGCCGTCGGCGGCTGGTCCACAGTAGCCGTTCCGCTCGCCTGCTGGGAATCTGCTGGCTGCGTTTGGGGAACATCTTTTTTATTTTCTTCTTTTTCCTTAGCGGATGTTGCAGGAGCAGGTGCAGCCGGAGCCGGAAGATTTTGCTCAGGCTTTGGCGCCGCTGGTGCAGGATTGGCGGCAGGCGCCGTATAATATGGATTAGCAACATGTACATTATTGGTTGCATGTTTTTTATGTGCATAATATTCCACTGTGACATAAAACTCCAGCTGCGAGTACAGTTCACCTTTTGCGGCCTGACGCATCAGCGCAGCGGTCAGCGCAAATTCCGCCACAGCAATTCCGTTCTTATTTACTCTTGCTTTTTTTGATTCAATCGGCTGATTACCGGCATGATGCCCGGGACCGGTTTTGTCATCTTCCCAGAGCGTAAACACCAGTTCTTTGCCGAGCATATTCACACAGGTGGCCTGCGCACGAAGCTTTTCGAAAAAACTGAACACCGTGCCTTTGGAATTATCGACATACAAAAGTTCTACCTTATTAATTTTAGGAATGGCCGCCGGTTTGGGCGTGATAAGTAAACCGCGCCCTTCCGGATGAAAAAGGTATGCTTCGAGCCGATAGGTTTCGCCGGCTGCCACCTGGCCGAAGGTAAAATGGTTAATTCCCTTCTTTTTGATGTGTGTCGTTGTAAATTTTCCGTTGCGTCTTTTTTTAAATAGCTCCCACGTTACTTTAGACGGATTACGTAGTGTGGCAGCAGTTCCCGGATACCATTCCGAGATCTGGTACACTGTTTTTTCACCGATAACCGGCGCCGTATTCCCTGAAATTTTTGAAACTCCTTTTTTAGCCATCTCATTAATTTTAAATTACCAGGCTTCGCCTTCAGTGCCAAACAGTTCCTCGCTTAATTCTTCAATATCTACCAAAGGATTATAAATCCTCTGTTCATTGGGATTCGCTTTCGTCAAACTGCTTTTTCCCAGTTCGCTCTGCTGACCATGTTTCATAATGGTAATTTTTCCGCCCACGGCACATTGCAGTTCCGAAATTTCGGTAACACAACTTTTTCCCATGACTTTCACCTTGTCATATGTTTTCTGCCATTTGCCGGCTGGTGCATAACTGCACGGGAGGTAGCTGCTGCCTGATGGCTGTAACTTACATTGCGAACCAAAAGGCTGCGCTGACGGGTTAAATTGAAGATCTTCTTCCGTAACGGCAAGATAATCCGCCTGTCCGTCCGCATCATTCCAATAGTGTTTTTGATGGCTGCTAACCTTAAAAGAGGGAAACGCCATCCCCTGATCACACTGGCATTTTCCGCGTTGTACCACAAAATGTTTCCCGTGATGCGGACTGGCAGAGGCTGCAGGTTGGTCTTCCTGATTAGTTGAAGATGCCGCTGCGCCCGATGCATCGGTGGCAGCACCGCTTTCCGGTTGGTTATTATCAGGCTTATCATCAGGAGCCTTACTTTCTTCAGTCGGATCTGTTGATGCAGCAACATCAGCATCAGAATTTTCCATGCCCGGCTGTCCAGGGAAATGCGAAATGTTTTCCTCAGGAATCCCCTGACTTTCACCGCTTTGACTTGCCGAATAATGATCCGTGGCCTGCAGGTTGTCATCTATGTCCAAGTCATTCTTTCCTGAGCTATTATCAAAGGTGTCACCGTCTTTTGTTGGATAAGTTGCCATAATGCGCGGGTTTATATATTATTTCAAATTATTTCTGCATTATCACAGAACACAGAAGCGTCTGATTAATAACGTACTGCGTTAAAGATAGAAAACATAAAAGGAGAACCATGTAGTAGTTTTACTACAAATTATCTTTTTCCTATTCTGTGGTGTCTGCTAACCTGACCAAAAAGCCAGCAGTGACCTTACTGAACACCATTCGAATTTGCTTTTATGATGACTTAAAAAAATTAAAATCGGGCTGTTTAGTTAATTCTGACAAATACATCTTGTTTCACATTAAAATATTCCGTACCTTCTGACATCATTTAAAATACAATAAAAAATTTATGGCAGATTCTTTTTCAAAGAAGGAAAAACTTAAGAAAAAACTCGAAAAGCAAAAAGAGAAAGCTTTGCGCAGAGAAGAGCGTAAAGAAAACAACGACAAAGGCAAAGGGCTGGATGACATGATTATGTATGTGGATGCCAACGGACAGCTCACTTCCACACCGCCCGACCGCAGCGAAGAGGAGGAAATTGAACTGAGCGATATCCAGCTTGGCGCGGCGCCTATTGAACCGGAAGAAACGATCAAAAAAGGAATTGTCACGTTCCTGAGCGATAAAGGTTACGGTTTTATTACGGAAGAAAAAATGAAGGAAAATGTCTTCTTCCACAATACCAGTACCTCAGAGGAGCTCAAAAAAGGCAACCGCGTTTCTTTTGAAATCGAAAAATCACCGAAAGGCCTCGTCGCCGTCGATATCAAACTGATCAAATAACGGTCTGCGCGTCACTGCGTACGCAACCGTTTGTCGTGAATCTGTTTCAGATTTATTCTAAAAATAACCAACCTTCACTCCGCCATGAGTGAAGGTTTTTCTGCTTGGGTGGCGGTGCGTTGATCTACCTTTATTTCTTTTTTACCGCCATACCGCTGTTAGAGCTTTGAGCTCTAACAGCGGTCTTGGTTTCCTTTAAGCCTGGCAAGACACCTGGAATCGGCCATTTTTAAAGGCATTCTCATTATCTTTGCACCGTAAAAAAACGCTCTTACTATGGCAGTATCCCTTTTTAATCCTTTTGATGACATGATTTTCGAAGAGCAATTTTGCTTTTTGACCGGTGATCTGACGACCGAAAAAATGTCGGTGTTTCCGGAGTGGCTGCTGGCGCATTTTAAATTTGCAGACGACCGGATTGAAATGATGGATAAAACCAAAGTGTACCGCTACAAAGATTTGCAGCTTCCGTGTTCGCCACGCGTCAAGAAAGCTTTTGATGATTTGGAACAAGCCTTCCGTTCGGCCTACGAAAATGGTTATCAAGGAATGGCTGCGCTGGAAGATCGTTTGCTGTTTTTGTGGGCCGGCCGCATTGTGTATGGCATGCTGTATTATGAAATGCAATATGAAACGCAGCGGTTGCGGAAGATGGGCGAAAGCTTCGAGCTCTCCGATATGCTGAAGGAAAGATTCGGCAACTTCCATTTAATGTTGCAATCAATTGTGGAACCCATCGAATTTAGCGCGCGCAAACCCTGGAGTATTGTTTTGTTTCCGCTTAAATATTCAGCTGATATTGTAAGTTATCGTGATGACACAGTCAATCTCTTGTTTCAGTTTGGGGTAAACGGTTTTGGATTTATCGCCTGCCTGCAGGATAATGGTGTGCTGGCGGAGCGAGAAAGCGAAGTGGTTGAGCAAATTAAAGGGCACACCCTCCACCCTATTCAGTTTGAAGAATTGTTTGCACGTTTCCATTATGCCGATTATATTTTGCAGTACCATCCGCAGTATGAAATCACCGAGACCCAGCGCGGACTGTTTATCGAAGCATTGCCTGTGGTCCAAAACGAAAACCGACCGTTATTCGGCTTTTGGGATGAGGATATGTTTGCCCAGTTGCTGGCGAATTACTGGTCCGTTTATGGGATTACCCGCGAAGAAATCTTCCGTTACCCTCGTCCTGTGCTGAGTTATCTGCAAAAGCCCTACACAGCGGAATTCATTAATCCTGAAAGCATTACCCTCCCATGGTAAGAACTTTTCGGAGTTTATACCTATAAAAAAAGCGCCTCAGAACTCATTTCTGAAGCGCGTTTATTTATACTAAGCTACTGACTAATTGGACACACCACCCAGCACGCCGATAATCTGTCCGGTTATATAAGACGAACAGGAAGGTGCCGCCAGAAACACGTACGACGGCGAAAGTTCTTCCGGCTGCGCGGCGCGTTTCATTGGATTGGTAGAACCGAATTTTTCCACATCTTCTTTTTTCTGGTCCGCGGGATTCAGCGGGGTCCAGACCGGGCCGGGCGCTACGGCATTCACACGAATTCCTTTTTCCACCAGATTCTTAGCCAGAGATTGGGTGAAGGCATTGATACCACCTTTCGTCAGCGAGTAATCAATCATCTTATCGTTCCCGAATAATCCGTTGACTGAACTGGTGTTAATTATCGTATCACCTTCCTGCAGATGCGGCAGCACGGCACGCGCCATATAAAAGTATCCGTACAGATTGGTTTTCATGGTCATGTCAAACTGGTCATCGGTGATCCATGACATATCTTCGGCATGCGCCTGGAAGGCAGCGTTGTTAACGAGAATATTTACTTTACCTAACTCTTGTATGGTTTGCTCCACGGCAGCCTGACAAAAACCGGAATCGGAAACGTCACCGGAAATAATGATGGCGCGACGGCCTTCTGCTTCCACATCCTTTTGGGTTTGTTTTGCGTCTTCATGTTCGGTCAGGTACACGATCGCCACATCTGCGCCTTCTCTGGCAAACAGGACCGCCACGGCGCGCCCGATGCCGGAGTCGCCACCGGTAATGATGGCCACTTTTCCGTCGAGCTTGCCCGAACCTTTGTAATCCGGCGCCTTGTATTTCGGCTGGAGATCCATGTCTGCTTCCAGGCCGGGCTTTTCCAGCTTTTGTCCCGGAAAAGGCGGTTCCGGTTCTTTGCGCTCCCCGGCCTGTGCAGCTTTTTGCTGATCGTCCTTTTCTTTCTGTGCGGCGGCTTCTTTATCTTTTTTATCAATAAAATCCTGGATCTTCCGCTGCTTTTCTGCTACTTCTTCGGCTTTCTTACTGTACTCGCTCATTGTTTTATTATTTTGTGTTGATGTATTTTGGACCTGAATTTCAGCAAGAACTGTGCAAAGCGTTTGTAACTTTTATAATTAAGGAGAACATAAGCAAACGTACGTGTGGTCTTTCGACTATCAAGATCATGTTATATTTCCTGTCTTTCTTCACTTTCAAAAACGAAACAGTGTTGGCGCATTTTTGTACCTTGGAGTTTCCAAATCCGTCAGAAATCCATTTCCATGTTCAAAACAACTTTAACAAAAGGCATTTTTCTGCCCAGCCTGATCTTTATTTTACTGGTCTCCGTGATCTCGGTTTTGTATCCGGACACAACAGAAAATGTACTGAACCTTATTAAAAACTTCATCTTCGTTAATTTTAATTGGGTGTACGTCTGGGCAGTCACCGCCTTTGTTATCTTCCTGGTGTATCTGCTCTTCAGTAATTTTGGTAATATACGGCTGGGCGATAATGACAGCCGCCCCGAGCATTCCTTTTTTTCGTGGATCGCGATGCTCTTTTCCGCAGGAATGGGAATCGGATTGATGTATTTTGGTGTGGCGGAACCCATGCAGCATTATACCTCTGAAGTTTTTGGCGCTACGCACTACGTAAATAAAGCTAAAAATGCGCAGCTCTATACCTTTTTTCACTGGGGAATTCACGCCTGGGCGATCTACGGGCTGGTTGGGCTGGCACTTTCATATTTCGCCTACCGCCTGAAAATGCCGCTTTCACTCCGGAGTTGTTTTTATCCTTTGCTTAAAAATAAATCCGGCGGGCCCTGGGGAAATGTGATTGATGTTTTTGCGCTGTGCAGTACCTTTTTCGGGATCACTACCACATTGGGCTTCGGCGTGGTTCAGATTAATTCAGGGCTGCAGATTCTGGATGTGGTACCGGATACCAGTTTCGTATATCAGGTTTTAATCGTGGGCGTGCTGGTTTCACTGTCGATCACTTCTGCCCTCACGGGCGTTGATAAGGGAATTAAAATCCTGAGTAATACCAATGTATTTCTGGTGGTCTGTCTCCTGCTTTTTGTTTTATTTTTAGGTCCCACCACTTTTCTGATCGGAAGCTTCACGGAAGGCCTCGGGAATTATATTAATAACTTTTTTAATTTGACGTTCAATACCCACGTATACAATCAGGAAGTATTGCCGTGGTTTTATGACTGGACCATATTATACTGGGCGTGGTGGATTTCCTGGTCGCCGTATGTGGGCTTGTTTATAGCCAAGATTTCGAAAGGGCGTACCATCCGGGAATTTGTTGTGGCCGTATTGCTGCTTCCCTCCCTGTTTAATTTTATCTGGATGACCGTCTTTGGCAACAGTGCCATCTGGTTTGATTTAAACATCGGCCAGGGTGCTCTGAGTGCCCTCGCAGGCGATCCAGATGCCCTGATGTTCCGCTTCCTGGAGTACCTTCCTTTTTCCACTATCGCGAGTTTCCTCACAATTATTATTGTCATTGTCTTTTTCGTGACTTCGGCCGATTCCGGTATTTTTGTGATGAACAGCATTGCTACCCAAAATGCGGAGAAGTCGCCGAAATGGCAGCCCGTTCTTTGGGGCGTACTGCTCGCGGTGCTGTCTTTATTGCTTCTCAATGCCGGAGGCCTGAAAGCCTTGCAGAGCATGACCTTAATCACAGCCTTACCTTTTTCGGTCATTATGATTCTCTTTATTATCAGCCTTACCAAAGCCCTGTTTATTGACCGGGCCTATTACGAGCGCAGCTTTAATACGACCACGATTCCCTGGTCCGGCCGGTTGTGGAAGCAAAGACTGCAGCGGATTGTGATGACCAAAGACAGGTCGTACGTCCGGAACTTTATCAATACGACGGTGCGGGAAGCGTTTCAGGAATTACAGGAAGAACTGAAACAAAACGGAATCACATCTAAAATTAATGAAAGCGAAAACCCGATGAGGCTGGAACTGGAAATTAAGTATGACGTCATCAATAATTTTGTTTACGGTGTGGAAACTTCTGCCAAAACAGTTTCAGGCTATATCGTGGAGGAAGCCAACCTGCCGGCCGCCAAGGAAAAAGGTGCCTTTTATCCGCGTGCGTATTTCGGTGACAGCCGCGACAGTTATGACATTCAGTATTTCACCAAAAACGAGCTGATCTCTGATGTGCTGAAACATTACGATCGCTTCCTCGATATTGTGGCTGAAGAAAAAAATGAAATGTTTATTAAAACAGGGAACAATGAAACCCTTACCTAAATACCAGGACAATGGAACTGACACTTTATCAGATTGATGCTTTTACCGATACTGTTTTTAAAGGCAATCCGGCCGCTGTGTGTCCGCTCACCGAATGGCTTCCCGCGGAACTCATGCAGCAAATTGCCGCGGAAAATAACCTGGCGGAAACCGCTTTTTTTGTTAAAAGTGATCACAATTATGAAATCAGATGGTTCACACCGACAACCGAAGTTGACCTCTGTGGCCACGCGACGCTTTCGGCTGCCTTTGTCCTCTTTCATCGCGAAGGACACAGCGGAAACATTATAGAATTTCATTCGCCCCGAAGCGGACGCCTGACCGTGCAGCAGCATCCCGACGGCTTTTTAGCTTTAAATTTTCCGGCCGATACTTTAGCGCCGCTTTCGCTGACTGAAATTCTGGCAAAATGTGTCGGTACCATGCCGGCTGAAGCATACCAGGGCGCGGCAGATTACCTGCTGGTCTTTGATAATGAAGAACAGGTTAGAAACTTCACACCCGATATTGCGCACATTTCCAAAATTCCGGCTCGGGGAATTATCTGCACGGCACCCGGTAATGAGGTAGATTTTGTATCACGCTTTTTCGGACCCCGTGTGGGCGTGGACGAAGACCCTGTCACCGGCTCGGCGCATACGACGCTGATTCCATACTGGTCTGAACGGTTGCAGAAAGATGAACTTACCGCCAAACAGGTTTCCCGGCGCGGCGGATTTCTTAAATGCAAAAGCCTCGGCGACCGCGTGGAGATCAGCGGAAGGGCCGTCCTGTATTTAAAAGGCAGCATAACGATTTCTGCTTAATACAGGCATTAACGCTGCAGGAGAAGGAATTCCTTTTCAGAACAATAACAACGGCAGGGTTTTCAATTAAATGTCGTTTTTTTGCACAAAATTTAATCCAGCCTTTTGCTGCCGACATTAACACATGCAAGCCGTTACCCGCCTCTTTAACTTTAATCAGAAAATAAATTACCAAAAGGAAATCCTTGCCGGCCTCACCGTGGCGATGACGATGATTCCCGAGTCGTTGTCTTTCGCCATCCTGGCCGGACTGTCACCGCTCACAGGACTGTACGCTGCCTTCCTAATGGGACTGGTCACCGCGGTTTTGGGTGGCCGCCCGGGTATGGTGTCCGGTGGTGCCGGCGCGACCGTCGTCGTCCTGATTGCGTTGGCCGCAACACATGGCGTGGAATATCTTTTTGCCGCCGTGTTGCTCGCGGGAACACTGCAGCTGGCCGTAGGCGTTTTTAAACTGGGTAAATTTGTACGTCTGATTCCACAACCGGTCATGTATGGATTTCTGAACGGGCTGGCTGTCATCATCTTTATGGCGCAGCTCGCTCAGTTTTAAATCAGCGGCACCGACGGCTGGCTGGAAGGTGCTGCCCTATATATCATGGGCGGACTGACCTTGCTGACCATTGGCCTGGTTTGGTTCGTTCCGAAAATAACGAAAGCTGTACCCGCCTCACTTGTCGCGATTTCGGCGGTATTCGCCCTGGTCTTTTTTCTGGATATTCCGACCAAAAAAGTAGTGGATATTGCTTCCGTCAGCGGCAGCTTTCCTTCCTTTCATCTTCCGGTGGTGCCTGCCACTTGGGAAACGCTCAGCATTATTTTCCCTTATGCACTCCTCATGGCCGGCGTCGGTTTAATTGAAAGTCTGCTGACCCTGAATATGGTAGATGAGATGACCGGCACGCGCGGAAATGCCAACCGTGAGGCGGCGGCTCAGGGGGTGGCCAATATGGTGAACGGTGTGTTCACCGGTATGGGAGGCTGTGCGATGGTGGCACAGACCTTAGTCAACATCAATGCCGGGGCGCGGGCACGGCTGTCTGCCCTCATCGGAGCGCTCACCATTCTTTTTGTAATTCTGATCGCGAGTCCGGTAATTGAACAAATTCCCATGGCTGCTTTGGTGGGTGTCATGATGATGGTTGCCATTGGCACCTTCCAGTGGGCGAGCCTTCGCATCATTAACAAGATGCCGAAACACGATATTTTTGTGGGAGTTCTGGTGGCGGCAATCACGATCCTGCTGCATAATCTCGCGCTGGCAGTTCTGATTGGCGTCGTTATTTCCGCACTGGTTTTTGCCTGGGAAAGTGCCAAGAGAATCCGCGCGCGTAAGTTTACGGATGCGGAAGGCATCAAACATTATGAAATGTATGGTCCTTTGTTTTTTGGTTCGGTAAGTCCTTTTATGGAAAAGTTTGATGTGGCGGGCGATCCGGCAGAGGTGGTCATTGATTTCCGCGAAAGCCGCGTAGCGGATATGTCGGCGATTGAGGCGCTTCATAAACTCACCGCCAGATATCAGGCAGCGGGCAAGAAAGTTCACCTAAAACACCTCAGCCCCGACTGCCGGCGTCTGCTGAAAAACGCCGACAGCGTTATTGATGTGAATGTACTGGAGGATCCGGAATACAAAGTGATTTCCTGACTTATGTTGCGTGTGTCAAGGTAAACCTTCGCTAAGGTCCCGCGGTACATATTTTGAATCCTTACGGTATGTCGAAACGTTTACTTCTCCCCTTCTTTCAGCAAAGCAACGCGGTTTTAATCGCACAGCAACTCCTCGGCAAAACATTGGTGCGCCGTTTTGAAGATGGCCGCGAACTGCGCGGACAAATCACCGAGACAGAAGCGTACTTCGGAACCGATGACCTCGCGAGCCACGCAAGCAAGGGCCGGACGCCACGCACGGAAATTATGTTCGGCGATGGAGGTTATGTTTATGTGTATCTCATCTATGGCATGTATTGGCTGCTGAATATCGTCACCGGTACAGAGGGTGCGCCCGAAGCCGTGCTGATTCGTGGGCTTACTAGCGTGAGTGGTCCGGGACGTCTCGGGAAGCAGCTCGAACTGGATAAAAGTTTTTACGGCGAAGATCTCAGCACTTCCGAAAGGCTGTGGCTGGAAGACAGTTCCCTGGCCGGAAGGGTAACGGCTACACCGCGAATCGGAGTGGATTACGCCGGCGAAATCTGGAAAAACATGCCGTGGCGGTTTGTCTTAACGCCCGATCAAAATAATCATAGAAAATGACCTCTGTTAACGCGATGTCTGTCAACGGAGGTGAGGCCTTACAATCCAGAAATAAATATCTTTGTATAAATCTCAGTTATGAAACAAACCAAAATAACCTTGTTAGCGCTGGCGGCAGCTTTGCTGTTTTCCTGCACAGCTCAACAAAATACAGCAGCATCAGGAAACAATCAGGAGCAGACGAGTCAGAAGGAACAAAACAGCATCGACCGTTTTGCCGATATCGAAGTCCTGCGGTACGATGTGCCCGGCTGGGACAATCTTACATTAAAGGAAAAGGAATATGTGTATTACCTGAGCCAAGCGGGATATGCCGGACGCGATATCAGCTGGGATCAGAATTATAAGCACAACCTGAAGATCCGCCGGGCGCTGGAACATGTGTACGAAAATTATAAGGGAGACCGCAACAGTGCCGACTGGAAGAATTTTGAAACCTACCTGAAACGCATCTGGTTTTCCAACGGGATCCATCACCATTATTCCAATGACAAGATCCGGCCGGCTTTCACGCAATCGTATTTCACACAACTTTTAAAACAAACAAACACCAAACTGGAGGCTTCGGTAGTAGCTATATTATTTAATGACCAGGATGCCAAGAAAGTAAACTTAGACCTGAACAAAGGTTTACTGCGCGGTTCGGCAGTTAACTTCTACGGTGAAGGTGTTACCGCTGCGGAGGCAGAACAATTTTATGCCAACATGAAAAGCCCTGACCCGAACCGGCCGCTTTCCACAGGTCTGAATTCCAAACTGGTAAAAGAAAACGGTCAGCTGAAAGAGAAGGTCTGGCGCAGCGACGGCATGTATGGCGCTGCCCTCGATAAAATGATCTACTGGCTGGAAAAGGCCAAAACGGTCACTGAAAATCAGAAACAAGCGAACGCACTTGATCTGCTCATCAAATATTACCGCACCGGCGACCTGAAAACCTGGGACGATTATAATATCGCCTGGGTGGAAGCCACGGAAGGAAACATTGATTACAACAACGGTTTTATCGAGGTATACAGCGATCCGCTGGGACACAAAGGTTCTTATGAAAGTGTGGTGCAAATCAAGGATTTCGATATGTCTAAAAAGATGGAAGTCCTGTCCCGAGAAGCGCAATGGTTTGAAGACAACTCACCGCTGATGCCGCAACACAAGAAGAAAAACGTGGTGGGCGTGAGCTATAAGACGGTGATCGTGGCTTCTGAGTCAGGAGATTCTTCACCAAGCACGCCGATTGGCGTCAACCTGCCAAATGCCGACTGGATCCGCGCGGAACACGGCTCCAAATCCATTTCATTGGGGAATATTATTGAAGCCTATAACAAAGCGGGCGGTTCCGGCCGGCTGAAAGAATTCGTGCACGATGAGGAGGAACTGCGATTGGCACAAAAGTACGGCGAGCTCGCCGGCAAACTGCACACGGCGCTGCACGAAGTGGTGGGCCACGCTTCCGGCCAGATCAATCCGGGTGTGGGAACACCAAAGGGAACTTTGAAAAGCTACGCCTCCACGATGGAGGAAGGCCGTGCTGACCTGGTAGGCCTGTATTACTTATACGATCCGAAACTGCAGGAACTGGGCCTGGTTGACAACTGGAAAGAAGTCGGCATGGCGGCGTACGACAACTACATCCGCAATGGCCTGATGATGCAGCTCGTCCGCCTGGAACAGGGTGCCGACATTGAGGAGTCGCACATGCGCAACCGCCAGTGGGTCAGCGCGTGGGTGTTCGAGAAAGGCCAAAAAGACAACGTAATCGAGAAAGTGGTTCGCAACGGAAAAACGTATTATAACATTAATGATTACGCAAAACTGCACGATCTGTTTGGCCAGTTACTGCGCGAAACCCAGCGCATCAAATCCGAAGGTGATTACAATGCAGCCAAAAACCTGGTGGAAAATTACGGCGTGAAAGTAGACCAGGCGATTCACCGGGAAGTGCTGGAGCGCAACTCGAAATATGATGAAGCGCCCTACCGCGGTTTCGTCAATCCGTATATCACCCCGGTGATGGGTGCCGATGGCAAAGCAACGGATTATATCCTGAAGTATCCGAAGACCTTTGCCGAGCAGATGTTGTATTATGCCAAAGAGTACAGTTTCCTGCCGGATGACAACTAAAAATTATTTGAATAACTACCGAAAGCCAGTGCCTGCCACTGGCTTTCTTTTTGCTCCTTCCTCCCTGTAATAAGAACTTATGGATTTCGAACATGCGTTGCACCTGATTTCAGAAAAGCTGCAGATGTGGCTGTCAATGATGATTAAAATGCTACCCAATCTTTTGCTGGCCACCCTGATTTTGGTCATCGGCATCTTTCTGGCAAAACAGCTGCGGAATCTGGCACAGCGCAAAGTTGACAAATACCTGAAGCACCGCGCGCTGGGCGAGTTATTGCTGAATTTAATATATATATTTGCGATTGGTGTTGTCATCTTCACGCGCTGCGGGTGCTGAAACTTGATAAAACCATTACCACCGCGCTGGCCGGCGCCGGAATCGTGGGAATTGCGCTGGCGTTTGCCTTTCAGGATATTGCGGCCAACTTTATCTCGGGGATATTCCTGACGTTTCAGCGGCCGTTTTTCATTGGGGAAGCCATCCGGATTAAAGAACTGGAAGGGTTTGTGCAGGATATGAGTTTGCGCGACACGACATTAAAAACCTATCAAGGGCAGCTGATTGTGATTCCGAACAAAGAGGTTTTTCAGAATGCCATCACCAATTACACCCGGCTCGGTAAAAGGCGCGCAGATATCACCGGCACGCTGGAAGCCACGGCCGATCTCAACAAAGCGCAGCAGGTGGCCTTAGCGGCGCTGCACGATATACCCGGCGTGATCGCTGCAGACACTTTATTTTTATAAGAAAACATAGGCGAAGGCACGGTGAATTTCAAGGCGATGGTCTGGCTCAACAGCAGCGAAAGAATTGCCTATCTGGAGTTTGTGAGCCACATCATTATCGCGCTGACCGATTCTTTTAAGAAAAATGGTATTGCGTTGCCGTATCCCATGCAGCGGGTGGCGCTAAGCGGCGATCAAAGTCATCAGGCTGTAAGAGCAACTGATAACCTTTCATAAAATAAGCAGCTGAGCATTGAACAACGGAAGTAAATAGATGAATTGTTCGCTACAAATTATGATTTGAAGTTGTATGTACATAAACTAATTTGAATAAAACCAGATCTGATGGCAGCGTACGCATTTATAAAAAAGAATAAGAAAAAACTCCTGCTATTGCTGTTTCTTGTACTTATTGTCCCGTTTCTTTTTGTTAAAAGACTTGCGAGGCCCGAGATCAGTGGAAATATACTTGATTTTCAGGGTCAGCCTATTCAGGGTTGTAAGGTTGGAGAAACGCTCACAGACGAAAATGGTTATTACCGGCTACCCGCGAAAGCCTACCAGGTGTTTTTTATTCCAGAGCTTCTCTACCTGGAAGCACCACCACTTTTCGTAAGTGAGCACATTCGAAAGGACGGTTATAATGAAGAAGATATCCACGTTTTTCACCGCTACGGTGGCGGACTTAGCAGCAAAACAAAATGGAAGTTGGACCCTATTCATTTAAGAAAGACAGGCGAAAAAGTAGAGGCTTCTACGGTATTAAACGGTAAATGGAAAATCAGCATGTCACCTGAAAGGGATACGCTGTTTCTCATTAGAGCAGATCTAGTGAATAATAGCACGCTGAGGCTTCATGACTTCTTTAGTGAGTACCGCAAATACACTTCAAACAGTTCGCGAGATAACGAACGGCAGACACTTCCTGATGGTATAGCAGAGCGCGAAATTGAGGTTGAGTTTAAAGATAGATCTATGAAATTCAACAAAATCATACAGTATGATCGAGAGAATCGTGATAAAACAATTGATACCATTTCGGGAATTGGAACTTGGAAAACCGACAATGAGCACATTAAATTTATAACAAAAGATGATGACCTGGAAGGTTCTTATAGCGTATTAAAAGATCATCTTTACTACCTGCAGTTAGAAAGAGTACAGAAAAATAATAGGTAATTGTTTTGCTGTTAAAGGTTGCTGTTTTTTGTAATTTTATACCGCGTATTTTATGAACAACCCTACTTTAATATCAATTATGTTACTAATTATGTTCCTATGAGATGGTGTTTATGCTTTATCATTTCCATTTTTATCTGTTCCACGGTGGTCTTTTCCTGCCAGAAACCGACGTCCTTCGCGCTGATCGCGGCTCCAAAAAATACGCCAACGAAGCTGGCTATCGACACTCTACAGAGCAACATCCGTCCCGGCGAAAAACTGCAGCTGGGCACAATATATACGGATGACCTCGAATACATCAGTTTTTCAGATGATTATGATGACTCTTATATGCTCCTTAAAAAGGGCAAAGATTCGGTCGCGATGATTTATAATGAAGAGCAGCCGGCCTTCGTGCGTGGCGACAATTTACGCGTTCGGTGGAAGATGGATAGTTTGCGCCCGGCCGGAGATCCTGAATTTCTGGACTTTGTTCCATTTGTTGTTTCTGCAAAAGTTGTTCAGCCGCTTCAGTTAAAAAACCGTAAGACTAAAGTCTTGTGGCGAAATAAGGAGAGCGCCTATCATGATCTGGAGCTTAACCAAGATTACTTCACAAACATCACCGAGCCGGAAAAAGCGGCGCTTGCGTATGTAGCAACTTTCATAGGAAACGACTGCGACTGGGAGGACGACAGCACGGAGAATTTAAAATGCAAAATCATCTCAGCGCTCGGTCTCGGCTATCAGTGTTCCGCCGCTCACGTGGGATTTCTAAGGCATTGGTTTCGGGAGGATAAGAATATTTTGAAAGAGCTGGAAAACTGCCCTACAGTTCCTATTACCGCAACCGTTCAGGAAAGCTTTGATGAGATCTATATGAAAGTAGAGGGCAAACGCATTACCGTTTCGTTTCAAGCGAGCGGCGTGAATTTGCGCGAAGAACAAAGCTGGAGCTGGTCCGAGGAACAGGTATTCGATTTTAAAGAAGGGCGACTGGCACTGTTCAGTAAAAAGAAATCGGATGTGAAAAAAGATTAATTTAACTGTCACGCTTTATATAAATTTTAAAAGTGCGCGCATCCGACCTATATAATTTTATGGTTGCGCAACGGTGCGTGTGTCGCTAAAACCATATCATCCTTGCTTCTACATTCGTAAATGTATTAAACCCGTTTGGCAACCGGCAGAAACCGGCAAAATCGGCACGAACATACCGATATGCCATTCCATGCATTATCCATGCACTATCCATGCTAAGGACTGGGCTTTGGGTGGGCTTTGGGTGGCTGGGGATTTTGATGGTTTTTTTGTGAATTTTCGTGTATTGAAACCTTCAAGGTGTTTAAAACCTTGAAGGTTTGAAGTTGTTATTTTACCAAAGATTTTAAAAAAAGTAATATACAACGCAGCTGAATGCATGATGAATCGTTTACATAACAGCCATTAAGTCAAAATAAATCATCTTGTAGCATTTTATGACGCTCGCTTCGCTCGCGCAGTTACCATCTTGAGACATGTCCTAGAAAAACGGAATCAACATCATAAATGTCACCCCATCGGGGTTCCATGATTGCGCACATAAGAAGTTAAAATAATTTCAGCCCGTCGGGCTTTGCAAGCGTTGTTCTTTTTGCATGGAAGTCACTCTTCTAAAAATCAAGGTGCAGGTAATCCCGCTTGATAAATTTTTTAAAGCCTGCCACATCAGATTCCAAACCGTAACCGCCCAACCAGTGCGAATAACGATTATATAGCAGCGCTTTCAGCGAAAGCGGAATTCCATCTTCTTCGCTCCACAGCGGAAGAACATCATCAATATACTCCCGTACCATGGCGCTACTTTCATCACGCATCTCATCGCGCTGTACCCACATTCGTTCGTAGTCCCAAATGAGGCGTTCATTGTTTTCATTAGTATCGGGTTCTGTGTCGGGGCCTTTATAAAAGCGGGTGAAAGCAAAAAGAGGGTTTATCGGCATATCGAAAGAAAATTAATGGTTATTGGTTAATTAAATAACCGGTAGTGCAACTCCCATTTTATAAACTTGATGGTAGGCTTTGATTGCAAAGGGAGAATCATCTTTATTATCATTTATTAATCTGTACATGCTGTCAAGGTTCAGAATTTCAAAATCATCTGACACGGTGGGATAAATAATCAAACAAGCTATGTTCCGGTCATCGTTTAAATCCAGTCCTACTTCCTGCCGAACTTTCCTTAACCTTGCATAACCCGAAACCTGCCGGATGTCCTGATGAATGTGGCTGTGCTGGTAATGAAGTTTATATTTTGCATCGATGATCATCGAGTTTGCTCCGTCTTTCACCAGAAGATCCAGGTAGTTTCCATAGGTGCCAAACTGATAGATGATTTTCTTCTGAGCGGATGGATTTGCTTTTAAAAGTTTATGATAGACAAACAATTCAAAAAGCAGGGGCATATCGATCCAGAATGGTGGTGTTTTAACTTTAACCTCAGCGGTATTCGAGATGTTATAAGAATACTTTTTTAAAATATGGCTGCCAAGTTGAATCGCTTCCTTGTATTCCTGAAAGAACGGGTTATATTTTATATTTTTTAAATCTGTTTCTCTGACGTCATCAGACACGTGCTCGAAAGCGGGACGACAGTAATTAATGATGTGCAGCAATTCCTCCTCGAATGTAGAATGCGTTTTATTCCCACTGTTCCGTTTAAAAAACACCTTGTCATTTCGCACATAATGTGTTGCGAAAGTTAACACCTTCTTTAAAAAGCGATTTTCTAACGTGTCTGCGCCAAATTCCTGATATCTACAAACAGTCCTGGTCATCCTGTTTCTGAGAACATTTTGCTTGATGTTCTGCCCTACCAGGATTTTACCTTTAACACGATTAGCCAGGTTTTGTTCTACGGCGTAGTAGGATTTTTTCAGTCCTTTTCTAACAATAGACTTCAACAATTGTAAAAACTGCACGATTAAAAAAGGAGTCAACCGGTCGTCTCGCTGTTCAAGCGTAATTGGCTCTGCTTCCCAATCGATTTTCAATACTGAAGGAATGAAGGGAGATGTGTACGGATTGCCGGCCAATTCAAGCAACATCCGGAGATAATCTACCTCAGCCGAATCTTTCTCTGAGGTAGTTTCGTCGTACGGGTTGTCATCTTCGCGCGTGTTCTGATGATCAAATTCATCTGATTCCGTTTTTTTGACGAAAGAAGAAATGGCCGAGGTGTTCATTTTAGGCTCTACTTGAACAAACTTTTCACCTTCAATTAACCAGTCAACGCCCACATAATAATCCGCTCTCAATTCGCAGGTATGCTCTTTTAAGCTGAGATGAAAAGGATAAATATTTTGGCCTCGCTCGGATCTAAAGGCTTTGATTTTATTTGCATCCAGTCTTGCGAAAAGATCATCAGCAAACGCTACTTCATTTTCTGCACCGACATGATCTCCCTTGATAATGGTTTGGATTTTATGTTCTGAAAGCAGAATTTTCATACCTGCTTTTTAAGTGACCGGATATATTCCAGAATGGGCTGCTCTCCTACTTTTCCCAGTAAAATTCCATCCCGCACGTATTCTTCCAAAATGGGTAGTACTTCATACTGCATTTTAAGATCAAAAAATTTATCCCGCTCTTCTTCATTTTGTGCCTCTGATTTTTTTACAATGAAATAACTGTGGCCAATCTGCACAGCGTTTATTTCAAATTCGGGACTTATATTCTGATCCGTAAAAAGACTTGCTACCAGCTGGAAATCATTTTTGTTGAAGTATATTTCCTCATTATCTTCTAATTCTTCCGGCAAAACGTCCACAAAAGCAAATCTTCTCCGTATTGCATAGTCTATGTGACCTACACTTCTGTCGGCGGTATTCATGGTGCCGATGATGAACAGATTTGGAGGGAGGATCAGTTTTTGTGTTCCGTCAACTTCATACATGCTTGCAACCTCTTCGCCGCGGTATTCCAAAGCGTAAATCAATTCGCCTAAAACCGAAGAAAGATTAGCGCGGTTGATCTCGTCGATAATCAAGACATATTTCTTTTCTTCAACCGAATACGTTTCATTCTTATAATTATACTGTTCGAAAAATGTTTTAACAGTGAATTGTAATAAGTATATCGATAATGTGCGTGAATAAAACGTTCTTTATCTAATTGTTTGGTAGATAGTTCTAGTTCACCTTTTACAACTGCTTTTACTAATTTTTTAAATTCTCCAAATTTAATATAGCCTGATGTATTCCAATTTTTTGCGTATTTAAAATAATTGCTAGTCACTTCAAAAATTGAGATATCGCCTGATAATATAGTTTCTTCTTCTGGTAATTTTGCTTCAATTTCAGTTTTAAAAACTTCAAATTTATCATCAATCCAATTATCAATATTTGAATCTACAGAATTATTTTTACTTGCATTATAGTTTTTCAGAGCATCTTGTGCGAACCGTCCCAATGCTTTATTTTCCGCTTCGTAAAGTATTCCATTTCCATTTTTTGTTGGTTTCGCGACAATTCCTCTCACAAAATCTTCATAAGTGAAGCTTGGGTGGAACTGTATCAATTTGAACTGCTCCTGAGCGGCCACTTCATCTACACTTTCAAGACCTAACATTTCTTTGGCTATTAATTTGGCTTGGCGGGTTTTCCCAGTACCGGGTGGTCCTTGGAGGATGATTTGCTTTTTATGCTCCAGTATTTCTTTAAACTTATTGACAGTCTTCATTTGCTCCTTGATTATTTCTTTTTTCTTCAGCATTTCATATTTACTAATAAAAGAGTGAAAAAAGTCCTCTAGGTGTTCTGTAATTATTTCGCCCTCGAACAATTTTAACATTTCGATTGTATAAACCTTGCCGGTATTTGTTCGTCGCGTTGGTTTTTCCCAATAGATGAATTCATCCTGATATA
Source organism: Kaistella sp. (assembly GCA_032057205.1). Classification (GTDB taxonomy): domain Bacteria; phylum Bacteroidota; class Bacteroidia; order Flavobacteriales; family Weeksellaceae; genus Kaistella. The sequence continues at coordinate 107,353 of DAMCFT010000003.1, read as the reverse complement.
ATCCTACGATTTCACTGTTGTTCCATGATGCAAGAATATTAATTCCCGTATGCTGCCAGTTTAAATAGCATTTTACAGACGCATATGAACCATAATTACTTTGAATATTAATACAGATTTTTCCATCTGGATACGTATCCCACGTTTGAACTTGTTGCTGAATTGCCGCCCCATTCCACCCTTGCCCGCTGGTTTTGAAGTTTCCACTATCAACCAACGGTTTTATATATCTTTCATAGCCCCTTCCTATAATATTTTGGTTTGCAGTATACTCTAGATGAGCTACAAAATATTCTAAAAGATTTTTAAATTTGACAAGTTCAGACTGTTTATTTTCTTTCACAATTACTTGATAACCTGATATATTTTCAAAACCCTTTCGATTGGAATCGGAACTACCAAAATCATTTGAGGATAACCTGACTCCGGCAAGTTTAGCTGCTTCAGTTACCAGCAGTTTAAAAGGATATTCTTTATTGCTTATAAGTATTGCATACGTACTTCCCTCCCGACTCTTCGGTATACCATTTTTATCTATTTCAAGAACTGCGTTATCAACTAACTCTTTTGTTAAAAAACTAAGTTTTTGATCCATTTATATTTTATTGCCTCTTGTATTTTGTGCTCTCCTCCGCCACCATACCAATTTCTTCCCTATCACCCACCGTTACCTGCCCGTTCATCAGCATAGGCAGCAGCCAATCCCGTAATTGAGCAAGCTCTTGGTTTTGATTTTTGTTTAAATTAATCTTAGTATATATAGGAAATGTAATTTCATGAAACTTTTGTAAGAGGTGATCATCTGGCTTTAACACAGATAATTCTGTAACTTGCGGAACAGTCAATTGCTGTTGAACTGAACCTGAATTTTCGAAAACAAGTCTTCTTATCGTATGAAAATAAAACACCTCATTATTTTTCATGTTGGGAGTTACAGAAATTAACCGAATAATGGGCACATAAGGCTTATCCCTTAATACCGTGTAACCAATGGTACCTCTGGCTGAAATTGTAATACTTGGTTCAAAAATTTTAGCTTTGTTAGTAAACCCATACAAGCCCTCGTGTGATGTACCGTTTGAAAATATCGGGATTTTACACTCGTCATTTATTGATTCCGATATTACTCTAGGTTTATCACCTCCTGCATTTACTTGTGCAATCTCGCTTAACTTCTTCACCTCCCACCCCTCCGGAATCTCCCTTTTCAGCACCTCATGATACACCATTTTTCCGCCGGAAGATTTGTAAGGTTTCCCATCTTTATTTGGAAAATCAAACTGCACAAACCAATAATCATACAGCGTTTTTGCCATGGCTTCCAACTCGGCATTGATTTGATTGTTGAGTTCTATTTTGTCGTCTAAAGCAGAAAGTACGGCGGCGATTTTTTGCTGAATTTCCACTACCGGAAATTTGAATCTTAAATTCCCAATTTCTTCGGGTTTTATTGACGGGTATGCCGAAACAGAATTCTCTGCAATTGTTTGTAAATAATTAGTTACACTGGGATTAGTTAGTTTATAGTAAAGATATTTTGGATTAATCTCATTTGATTTCACATCGATTGTTGTAAAACCCGTTGAAACAATTAAATTATTGATGTTCGTATTTCCTACTATCCCAAAGTGCTCTTGATTTGGTCTAACAGTGGAATATAATATTGTATCGGCTTTTACTTTCCTTTTTGCTCGACTAGGAAAATTTCTATGAAGGAGTTGAATACTGTCAATTTTATTTCTAGTCAAATTACTAGTATCAACATAATTTATATATTCATAATTATCCCTATAAGTTAAACTGCTTCGGTTAAGGTCTGCAATTTCATAAATACTAAAAGACTTATTCATAGTTGATCGTGTTCAATTGTTTCCGAATCTCTTTATCCAAAACACTTCCCTGCTCAAACATATCTGCCAAGCGGCTTTCAAATCCACTCATCTTTTCTGCAAATTCTTCGGGTGTAATATCCACATACTCAATTTTCACCTCAAAATACTGCCCGGCTGAAAAGGAATAATTTTTCGCGGCAATCTCTTCTTTGGAAACTACTACCGATAAATCTTCCACTGCAGTTTTGCTGTTGAAGGTTTCCACAATCCGCGCCTCTTCATCGCGGGTCAGCACCGTTCGCTGGTTCTTTCCTTCCTTAATTGTTTCGCCCAGTTTGGAGGCATCCATTAAAATAATATGTTCGCTGTCGGCCTCCTTGTCCAGAAAAACCACCGAGACATTAGTGCCGGTACTCGCAAAAATATTGCTCGGCATGCTTACCACGCCGCGCAGCCAACCGTTCGTAATCAGGCGCTCACGGATTTTCTTTTCAATGCCGCTCTGCGCGGTAATGAAACCGGTGGGCACTACAATGGCGGCCTTGCCGGTATCGCTGAGATTGTACATAATGTGCTGAATAAACAGCAGGTAGATGGCCATGGATTCCTTCTTGGCCTTCGGAACATTCGGGATGCCGGCAAAGAAGCGTTTCTTGAAGGCGTCTTTGTCCAGCTCTTTGTGAAAATCGGAGAAATCCAGCTTGAACGGCGGATTGCTCACAATATAATCGAACTTCGTATCCAGATAAAACGGATGCGCAATGGTGTTGGTCTTAATAATATTCGGAATGGAATGCGTAAGCCCATTTAGCACCAGGTTAAGGCGGAGCATATTGCTCGACTTCTGGGAGATGTCTTCGGAATAAATCATACAGTTTTCCTCGCCAATCTTGTGCGCCAGACTCATGAGTAAAGTTCCCGAGCCTGCACTAGGATCATAGACTTTCATGCCTTTCACCGGTTCGGGCACCATAATATTGGCCATAATCCGGGCTACGGCGTGCGGCGTGTAATATTCGGCGTATTTACCACCGGAATCGGTATTGTAATCTTTAATCAGGTATTCGAAAATGGTGGCGAAGAAGTCGTATTTCTCCTTAAACATTTCCTCGAAACTGAATTCAAAAAGTTTATTGATGAGTGCTTTGGCAAAAGCATCCCGCTGCGAAGAATCGGAAATGAACTGTGTAAGCTCGTCGAAAAGTGTATCCTTGGCTCCGGAAAAGGATTTCACCGAAAAGACTTCGGCATTCTCAATACTGATCTGGCGCAGCGTATCGTCAAATAACTTGGCAAAATCGTCGTCGTTTTGTTTAGAAAAAAGATGCGAAATAAGATGGTACGGCTGCAGCCGCGGGACATTGGGATCCAGACTGCCCAATAAAAAGGCGTACTCATCCTCGTCCATATTTTTCAGTTTGTCGGTAAACTTTTTATCATCTGCGAGTTCCGGCTTTTCCTTTTTTACTTCGTAGCGAAACTTGTCGTTCAGGAATTTATAAAGAAAAACCTGGGTAATAATTTTAAATTCGTTGCCGTCATTTCCCAAACCATAATTGGCACACACACTTTTCAGATTGTCTATGAGTGCTTTGGTTTTGGTCATGAAGCTGATGTCCTGCGTCATGGTTATCTTGATTGGTATAGTTGAATGTATTCGTTCAAAATCAAATGATTGATGTTTTCGGTGGTAGCGTAATCGAGTGAAATATTTTCTTTTTTCTTAAACTCGCTGATGACCACCTGCATCAAATATTTTTTAAAGAAGGCTTCGTTTTTCAGGATATCTTCCTGGCCTTCCAGTTTTTGGTCCACTTGCGATTTCACCTGCATGAGCGCGCGGTGCAGCTGCATTTCCTTTGCGTTAAGCAAAGGTTTTTCGCTCAGCCTTTTGTGAATGCGCGCATATTTTTCGTCGTTTTCATATTTCGCCCGGATCAGTGCATTCTTGCGGTTGAGTTCTTTGGCGCGGTCATAAATCTTTTCCAGCAGATGCATGTTCTCCACCATATCAGTCTGCGTCACGTCACTAAGGTTTTTCTTTTTAAAGATACGCTCCAATTCCTCCCGTAGAGTAATAAACTGCGGATCATGCTGGTCGATATTGAGCTGCAGGGATTCACGGGTTTTGCGCAGGATATTTTTAAAGTCGTCGGCGAGTATCAGTTCGTTTTCCGAAACTTTAATAAACTGGAAAACGATATCTTCCAAAGCCGTATTCAGCAGATTGCGCGAAGTTTCCTCATTGCCGATGCTTTCCACAAAATTCAGATTGTCCAGGCGGTTTTGCGCCTCGGTAAGAAGGCGGTTCCAAACTTCAAAATCGCCATTACCATTCAGTGTTTCGTAACCGTTTACGGCGATAATGTTTTTGAGTTCCCGCGCCAGGCGCAAGGCCTTAATCAGCTTCATCAGTTCCCCTTTGTCGGTGATCTGCTCAATCTGCTGTGAAAAGATTTCTTTGTTCTGCGTATCATAATGAAAAAGGGTTTCCCGGATTTCTTCCAGATCCTTTTTAATTTCTGCTTCAGATTTAAAGAGGTAGGAGTACATTTCCATTTCATCGCCCAACTGCTCCTGCAGTTCATCGAAATACATTTTGTTGGTTTTGTCAAATTCTTTGGAAATATCCGCAAAATCCACCACATAACCGTATTTGTATTTTTTGTAGGGCCTGTTGACACGGGTTAAAGTCTGCAACAGATTATGATCCTGAATAACTCTGGCCAGATACAGCTTTTTCAACCGGCTGGCATCGAAACCGGTGAGCAGCATGTTATACACAAACAGCAAGTCGACCTTTGCCTTTTTATAAGCTGTAATAAGTTCTTTCCGGGTCAGTTTATCATTTTCATCGTGCAGGATAAGCGCAGCCGAGAGTTGGGGTTCCTCGTGTCTGCCATACCTCGGAGGCGCTTCCGCCACCATCAGCACACTGGCATCGGTTTCCTGAGTGCCGTATTTTTCTTCAAACTGCCGGAAGAGTTCTTTGGCCTGCGCCGCGGAATCGCATACCACCATTCCGCCTAATGAAGTGTCCTCCTCATCACGGCGGAACTGAATCAAATCTTTAACGATATAGTCCAACAGCGGTTCGGTAAATTTGGGATGTGCATACAGGTCAGACTTTTTGATCTCACCCTGCAGCACCTTGATCTGATCCATCACTTCCTGCATGTGCATTTTGAAATTACCGCGAATCTCTTCACGGATCAGCCGCAGCGTATACCCATCGGCAATGGACATGTTATAGTAATATTTATGGAAGTAATTCCCAAACAGCATTTTAGAATCATATTCCTTGGCCACTTCCTTCAGCAAAGGTGTTCCGGTTAAGGCGATAATAATGGCGTTTTTATCTGAATTGATCAGGCTTGCCAGGTAACTGCCTTTGGGATTATAGCTTCGGTGGGCTTCATCAAGAAAATAAATGCGTTGCACATTGATGTCGTACTCGGGATACTCGATCACCGTCGCATCATCACTGAACTTCTGTATGTTCACCACACTAACCTCCGGAATGCCACTGTCATTATGTAATGCTCCGACCGTCTTCAGATCTTTAATGAATTCCTGTTTAGAGTTCACGGTTTTAACTTTCAGACCACGGTTGCTGAATTCCGCTGAGGCTTGGACCAAAAGATCAAGCCGGTCCACTATAAAATAGAATTTCGGGATGGCATCTTTCGTCTGAAAGTAATCGGTCAGGTGTTTTACATTAAAGTAGGCTAAGGCTGTCTTGCCGCTCCCCTGTGTATGCCAAATGATGCCTTTGCGCTGCCCCACATCCAGTTTTGAGGCGATCGCCTTTGTAGCAAAAAGTTGCGGATAGCGCATAATATGTTTCTGCCAATAAATCTTACCCTTATCTTCTGCTTCCACGTAGGCTATGGCATATTGCAGAATAAACTTGAGTCTTTGCCGGCTAAACAGCGAGGTAAGTATTCTGTGCGTGGGAGAATTGGGGTTTTTATTGGTGGTAAACTCCGGATTATGGCGGATCACCATCAGGTGATTATCTTTCAGAATAGAAATTTCCTGATCATCGGTAACGTCCAGCATTTGTTGCTGCACCGGATAGTCGGGATCTTCGCGGAAATAATTAAAATGCAGGTCGCTGTATGCAGAAGTGGCATAAAAAGCGCCATATACCGGGTCAACAATTCCGTCTTCGTACTCCATGTTGTTGGAGAAGACCATCAGTTGGGTAATGTTGGCAAACTTTCGGAAATACTTATTCTTAAAGCGGGAATTGATCCGGTTGCGTTCCGCCATTACCCCTTCCTTGTTGTGCGGCTTCTTTACTTCAATAAAGGCGAGCGGCATGCCATTTATCAGAAGGGTGATATCGGGTCTGAACTCTTCGTCCCCGTTTTTGCAGGTGAGTTCGGTGGTAACGTGAAAACTGTTGTTATCGAAATTCCGAAAGTCGATCAGTTTTATGCCGGAAGTGGCGGTCAGCCTTTCATAAAATTTCTTTCCCAGATCCTCGTAATCCAGCTCAAGATTAATTTCGTCTAAGATTCTTTCGATTTCCTCGCTGTCCGTATCCGGATTGATGCGCAGCAGACTTTCTACAAAAATATCTTTAAAAATATTATGGTCTTCGATTCTGTTTTGAGCCACGGCTGGAATATATTGATAGCCCAGCCGCATGAGATGCAGAATAGCCGGAATTTTTACGCGGGAATTTTCGTTGAACATCAATTGGTTTTATTATAGGCTTGTAAATATAATAAATGAATCAGTACAGCATTCAATCCTCAGGAGAGATATCTCATTAATGTGCAATAAATCAGGTATCCTCACTTCTGCGCAAAATGCCGGATTATCACAGTCCGATATAATTAATAAAAATCAGGTGCGCGACCTGTCTACATTTCAAACAGTGAGTACCGCCTTACCGAACCGCGGCAAGTGCGTACCATCAGATCGTATTCTGCGCCCAGTGCATTTCTTGAAAGCAAAGTCCTGACAAGATTAAAAACGCGGTTGTCCGTCATTATAAAGGCTTATAAACTTTAAAATGCCTGACTATCCACACGTTGTCATCCAATATTATTCCTGAGGCGGATTAGATTATTGCGTACATTTGAGCGTTACCTTAACCTTTAGCAAATGAATAAAGCAAAGCTTTACAGAAAGGTCAATACGAAAACGTACAACGTTCATCATAATTATGGAGAGCATTTTAAACGACATCTCATAACTGACGAGCTCCCAAGCAAAGGAAAGATGAAAAGGAAAATTGCAAGAGGATTGGATTATACTCCCCTTTTTAAATTTTTGCTTTCAAAAATTGGTCAAGATTGGGATGATGTTTTTAGCGAATCAAAATCAAGACTTGATAAAACTGATCCTATTTTTTGGATGGTTTCCCTAAATGACAATAATAATCAAGATTTTATCCGAACAGGTGAATCATCTTATTTTTCAGGATTATATGTTGATGAAAATAACCTTTTGCAGAAATGCAATCCACAATTGAATCCCGACAATATGGAAAAATTTTGTAATTGTTGCACTCATACTTTTAATGGAGAACGTTACTAAATCGAAAGTCTACACCTAAAATTGTACTTGCAAAATGTGGCGTTAAATATTTAAAAACTACTTGCTGGGCGAAGTGTCCTCACTCCGATCAATCAATTTTAAATTAAGGATCAAAGTCGAGCAGTTTTACAAAAAATAGTATATCTGATCAAGCGAATTATCCACCAGCAGCAGGATTGTTATAGCTGAAATATTTTATAGACGTGGGCACTTTCGATTACGTATGTTTCGAAACTTTTCACGTCTGACAATCAAAACATTGTCCTTTTTTGTTATTGCCGGGGGCAAATCAGATTATTACGTACATTTGAGTGTAATCACAAAGTTTTTTTTAAATGAATAATAAAAAACTTTACAGAAAGGATAATACGAAAACGTTTAATGTTCATCATAATTTTATATAACCTTTTAAAAGACAACTCATAACTGACGAGCATTTAGAGACGAACAAAAAAATCAGGTTTCCTTGCTAACGTCCGTGCTGCCGTGCTTCTGACAGAATAATAGTTAGTCTGCACTGAACGATATTACCTTAACCTAAAAACTTTAGAACCCATGCGTACACTCTCTCTCCTCTTGCTGTTGCTCTTTGCCATCCGCGCGCAGGCGCAGACTGACTTAGTTCAGGAAGGACTCTGGAAAATTGAATCCGTAAACGCTTCCGGCGATTACGTGCTGCGAAAACTGACAAACGCCGAGCAAGACCGGGAAAAAACTTTTGACTATGTTGAATTTAAATACGGAAAGGAATTTTCGTTACAGCAAAAGTGCCTCTTCGCAGAAGGGCTGTACGCAACAGAAGGTAAAACGCTCACGCTGACGACCTATCGCCGGCGGTCTCCCATCGAGTGTGAAATGAATTACTTTGCGAAGGCAGTGTATCAGGTGGAGCGTACTGGTGCGCAGATGAAATGGAAGCTGCAAAAAAAGGAAACCTCTGACGAAGCACATGCAGGCTTGGTCAAATTTATCCTCCCGGCCGATCCGATGGTTCACCAGGCACAATACCGGAAATATGCCGGACTGTACGGCGGTAACGACGGTCTCGCTTTATTTGAGGACGGCACTTTTCTGCTGTATGGGTACGCCACTGCCATTCCCGGGCGTTATTATTTTGAGGGTGATCTGCTGCATTTTTACCTTAACCGCCCGCCAACTTTTGAGGTGTTCGCTACCCACAATCCGGAGCTGGGCAACAAAATGCGCGCTGAATTTACGGGGTTTGAAGACAATGAAACATATTTGCAGTTAGACACGCAGCCGCTGCAACGGGTGTTCAATGAAGACGCCAACTGTTTCGATGCTCCTTTTGTGGCAAACTTCGCGGCGCTGGCGGACGATTTTACTTTTTATCATAAGGATTTTTTAGCTGAGGATGAAGATCCGATGCTGTTCAAATATCGCTACGAAAATAAAGCGCAGTACAATGATTTTATGTTCATTTATAACAAACCGCTGCCAGAGTATCTGGACGTTACAGCCGTATTAAATGACGATGAGAAATCCGGCCAGACCCGATTATTGTACATGAGCTACGGTCAGGGTGATGCACTGACGCGGGCACAGATTTCCCGTGATGATGAAAATTGGAAGGAGCTGGTCAACCTGAAAGAAGAAATAGCGCGCGCGGCAGAATCGCCGGTAGTTTTTGCAAATAAACATTACAAAACCTTTAGAACTGCCGATGAAGCATTATATCAGTACGATCAAAAAAAGAACCAGTACGTCCAGAAAAACGCTGAGGCTAATGAGGCGTACTTCAAAAGCAATCCTTACGCTGACGACAGATACCTGCGCAAATATGACAGACAACAAACAGTTTCAATGGGTACGGGTACACTTACCGACGTTGCAAAACAACCGATATTTTATACTTTGTGTGAAGATCCAGAAAACAGTTACGAGTCCGAACTGACGAAGGAAAGCACTTCTGCGTCGGCAAAAGATAAAACTGTCATTAATGATCCGTTGCCGCTATCTCTGCCGCCTGCTAAGGTCAAGAAGAAAGAATAAATTTTAACAGGTGGTTGCTTGGATGCGGCATTAAAATTATTTGTAAGAACGAAAATAGTATAATCATGAACGTAAATGGAATTGGTCCAGATATTTGGATAATTTAAGTCGTAAAAAACTGAATGTCCGATATAAATACTTTGGAATTAATGAAATTTAGAGATTAAAAATATTCATAAGAGTAATATAATTCAAATTAATAAATAACACTACTGCCAATACGGCTTTTAATTAGTGGAAAGAAAGTTTCTATCCACTAAAACTTTCGCTAATTATTCATATTGTTATAGTGTCCACAACTGATGCTAAAAAAAACTGCAGCAGCAATTCTAACCATTAATGGTCAATTAAAAATTCGCTGTAAAAACTGTGACTATAAACAAATTCCTAAGAATATAGATTAGGATTTTAACGCATCATGTTGGTAAACTTCTGTGAAATATTTAAAAACAAAAATGGCAACGGAATGGCCGAAAGAACGAAGTTGGAAAGCGAAAGTTCTCCGCGGAATTTTATTTTTTATTCCAAAAGACAATCCCGATTATGAAAATAAGATGAACCTAGTAAAAAGTTGGCTTATTGAGTTTGAAGAAGACAATAATCAATTTTTACCGATGAGAGAGATAGCACTGGATAAAAACGACAATCCAATCTTCTGTGGACCAGATACTCGAAATTATGGCTTTTGGTGTGATACAAACATGAAATATCAAGATTTTATAGGACAACCTATCGAACAAATCGAGTTTGAACGTACTTGGGAATTAATCAGACGTACATAAGAAAAAGAAATGAAATGCTAAATCAATTTGTTTTCGGCCTGACAGGAATTGCAAGAGTTAAAAAGTCTTCTAAAAATAGCAAAGATTATAAATAGACATTGAAAATATAAGATAGGAGCCACATATGGCGTAATCATTGGTCGCAGCTTCAAAGAACGAAGAGTACAGTAATTTTAAAATATGAAAAAAATATTTTTATTAATAATATTTCTTATAAGCATTAAATCATTTCCTCAAAAGAAAGGATTTTCTGAACAATTTGAGCATTATCGGGTTATTAAAAATAATGATACGATACACTTTCATATATTCTCTAAGAATAAAAACAATAAAAAAGTTCTACTTTTTGCCCAAGGTTCTGGGCCTCAAGCTATTTACCATATTGTAGAAAAATATGATACAATTAAAAAAGAGAGATCTGCAAATCCGGAGATCGTCAGAAGCAGATATGTTTTTTCCACCAATCCATTTGACGTTAAAAGATTTCCATCAGACTATAATCTTATACTAATCTCTAAGAAAGGGTTTAAGTTTGAAACAAAAGGCAACGACACAATTGCACAAACATCTTATTACGAAAATGAGGATTTAAATTATCGGGTATGGCAGGCAGATGAAGTCCTAAAGTACGTAAAAAGAAAAATTGTAAAAAAACCGCGAAAGGTTGTTGTTTTAGGCCACTCAGAAGGAACAGATGTGGCTGCAAAATTAGCTACTATAAATAAATCAATTACTCATTTGGGTTTTTGGTCCGGTGGTTCAAATACGCAATTTTATGATTTTGCATTACTTGACAGAAGGAAAGTTTATAAAGGAAAAATAACGGATACCGAATACAAGATGAAATATGATTCACTCACCATGGAAATGATAAAGATATTTGAAGATCCGAATAACATTGACAGGCAGTGGTTTGGTAACACTTACAAACGATGGTCTGGCTTTGCTGAACCGCCTATAAATAACCTCCTTAAAATCGATATTCCGATATTTGTTGTTCATGGAGCAAAGGATGAAAGCGTACCGGTTGAATCGAGTCTGCTGATACCACTAGAGTTTATTAGAAATGGGAAAAGAAATTTAACGTACAAATTCTACCCAGATTTAGACCATTCATTAAGAACAGCCCCAGACAGTGATAAAGAAGAACCTGTCGGAAAGTGGGAGGAGCTCTTTGAAGAGTTTATCAGATGGTGTGAAAAGTAAAAGTAGTGCTCTGCAAATTCAAGAGATATTCCAGCTGCGCGAAGTATCCTTACTGGGTGCCGTACTGCACAAAATTTTAGTAGTTGTCAAAGCGCAGATTTTGTACAAATCAAAAATATTAACCAGAACTTTCCACCTTTGCAACTACCCTAGATGAACACCGCTGCGCAAAGTCTCCCGACTTTGAGCTTTCTTAACACAGCCATTATTAAAATTTCTATCTTTGATTGAAACAAAATGTATGAAAGCCGGCTACCTTTATCAGAGACCAAGAAAAACCGCAATTCATTACTTCTACTATTGTAGATTGGATCGATATTTTTAGCAGACAAAACTAGCGGGATATCATCCTGAACTGTTTTGATTTCTGCATTAAAAACAAGGGAATGATTTTGTTTGGGTATGTCATTATAACTAACCACATTCACCTGATCGTGCAAAGCAAAGACGGCAAAATTTCAGACCTTATCCGCGACTTTAAAAAATTCACAGCGAACCAGATTATTAAACATTTAGAAAGCGGACCGGAAAGCAGACGTGACTGGATATTAGAATGATTTGCAAAAGCTACCGAAACATATTCAAGAAATAAAAATTTTCAAGTGTGGCAATATGGCAATCATTCCGAAGAAATTTTCACTCTGAAATTTATGGGTTACAAGCTAAATTATATCCATCTTAATCCCGTGCGTGCACGAATTGTGGAAAAGGCGAATCATTTTTTACATTCTTCAGCCTCAAATTATGCTTTTGGCAAAGGATTGATTGAGGTCGAACGTGCGGAAAATCCGGTGATCGATGCTTTAGGCAAGAATGCATTCTGGAATATAATAATTATGAAATGTGAAATTGAATGGCTCAAAGTCAGGAGACTTTGCGGCAGCGGATGACTTTGCGCGGCGGGGGCCATGTGCTAGTAACGCCTAGAACATTAGATCCGATCAATAAAAAACCAGCCCTTCATCGGGGCTGGCTTCCTTTTTTCTTGGAACGATGTTTAATAGGTAATTCGCAGGCCCGCGCCCAATCCATATTCACTGTCATAATTGGTGGAGACAGAAATAAATTTGCCCAGAATATACCGCAGGCCAAAATCATATTCCTTATCGGAATTCACCGCAAAACTTCCGCGCAGGCGCGGCGACAGGGCGATGTCTTCTCTGCCCAGTTCCAGACGTAATTTTCCGGTGTGGTCTATATTAGCATCGGCCTTTACCAGAAACGGCAGGATATACTGCAAGCCGATCACCGCTACATTCTCTGCCTGCGGCTGCACATTCTGACCAAACCAGGTAGTGCCTTTGCCGTGCAATTTCGTGGTACGAAACCCGACGTATGGCAAGGCCCACTGAAATTTGCCGAGGAAACGGCCCACTTTCACATTCCCTTCGAGATGATCAAATTGGTAATTGCTGTGGAAATCCACCGCCGAAGCCCAGCGGCCGCCGAACATGGTCATGTTTTCCACCATCAGCCGGTTCGAGCTGACATCCGCCATTGCCGTTGTGCTGATCATCCGGTTTTTACGCAAAAACTTTGCATAGGCCGCCTCCTTGTCGGGGATCTGCGGATTCGGTGCCGAATTTTCATACGTAAAGACACGCCCCATTCCGGTCATCATATGGTACAGGATATGGCAGTGGAAAAACCAGTCGCCGTCCTGATTGGCCGGAAATTCAATCGTGTTGGTTTCCATGGGCATGATGTCCAGTACGTTTTTCAGCGGCGCATATTCGCCGTGGGCGTTGATCACCCGGAAATCATGGCCGTGCAGGTGCATCGGGTGGCGCATCATGGAATTATTGTACATGGTGATCCGTAGCACTTCTCCTTTTTTAATTAGTATCTTGTCGCTTTCGCCTACCGTTTTGTTATCCAGCGTCCAGAGATAATTCCGCATATTACCTTCCAGCGTAAAGTTGAGCTCGCGCACACTTTCGCCAGGCAATGTGGTTTTAAAGGGCGACTGCAACCTATCATAATTCAGGCGTACCGGATCTTCGCCGCCAGTTGACCGATGGCTGCTGTGGTCCATTCCCTGATGACCTTCATCACCGGCGGGCATGGAGTCATGATTCATCATATCGTGACCCTTTTCCTCAGCTGCGGGCTGCATCATCTCATCCATGTGTTTCATGGTCTGTATACGCTGCTCCTTCGGAATTTCAGGATACATCACTTCATTCATGTCCATCACCTGATTGCTCATTTTCATCGACATGGGCTTCATATCGCCACTCATTTTCATCATGCCGTTCATCATTTTCATGCCCTCAAACAGCATGAGTTTCGGCAGACCAGGTGCCGGCACCTGATCGCCGGTTCCCAGCCAGAGGGAGGCATAGCCCTGCCGGTCTTCGGACGTAGCGCGGAATTCATAACTTTTATGGTCGGGCAGCGTGACTTCGATATCATAACTCTCGGAGGTACCCACGATAAGTTTATCCACTTCCACCGGTTCCACCCGATTACCATCACTGGCGATGATCTTCATTTTTCCGCCTGCAAAGGTGAGCCAGAAGTAGGTAGAGGCACCGCCATTAACCACACGCAGACGTGCTGTCTGGCCCGGTTTCAAGTCCGGAAATGATGTGGACGGTGTGCCGTTGATCAGGAAGCGGTCATAATACACGTCACTCACATCCATAGCTTCCATACGTTTCCATTCGTTGACGAGTTTGGTTGTAAAGTGGCCTGCTTTGATGGCTTCACTGTAGCTTTGCACCGTACCTTTTTTAATGTTGTACCAGTCTGTCTGGTCCATGTGCAGCCGGCGCATCACTTCCTTAGGTTCTTCGTCTGTCCATTCGCCCAGCAGTACGGGCAGATCAGCAGCAACTGCAGGCTCAGGCTGGGTTTCAAGTTTCCGGAACACGAGCATCCCGTTCATGCCGATCTGTTCCTGCAGACCTTCGTGAGAATGGTACCAGTAGGTTCCGTTCTGGGAAACGCGGAACTTATACAGATGCGTCTCGCCGGGTCTTACCTCTTTGGTAGTCAGATACGGCACGCCGTCCATTTCATTTGGCAGGATGACACCGTGCCAGTGCAGGCCCGCATTTTCTTTCAGTTGATTGTGCAGGTAAATTTCGGCCGTGTCGCCTTCCGTGAAGTATAAGGTCGGTGCCAGCAGTTTACCGTTGGTCGCGATGGCGCGCGCCGGTTTCCCCGTGAAATTTACCAACGTATCCTTTACAAACAGGTCGTAACGCACCGTCTTGCCGCCGAAGGAGATACTGCCACTTTCCTCGGTGCTTTCTTTAGCAGAAGCGACATGGTGTGCGCCGTGATGCTGTGCGCTGAAGGTTACGCCGAGCAATACTGCCATTAGCATAACAAACCGCGGGACAATTTTATTTTGATGAATCATTTCTAAGTTTTTTAATCGATTGTTTATCGGTTAGCGTAAGATATAATGATGGTATCCTCCTCCTGTAATCTGTCAGGCTTGTTCATAAAATGAAACAAACAACAAATCATATCACGTTACGGGATACTAAAAATTGATCAGAGAAATAAGTGGAGAATATCAGAAAACACCGGCGGCGGGTGTCTTGCCCAATCATGCCGGCGCTTTCTTAAATTATTTAAGTTCGGCTGTCACCGAACCGCAAGTCAGCATGGAACTGCCGTAATACGGATTCCTGACCGCTTTTTCACTGCTGAGCCACTGCGCTTTTGCCATGGGACAGTATTGAATATAGACGGGTTGCTGCGCAAGTTTGAATTTTTTCGTCAGCCTCACCATGTTATCGGACAGCTTATGAAAAGCGGCACGCTGCTTTTCGATACTGCGGCTTTCCGCAATCACCGTGGCCTCCTGCCGAAGCAGGTCAAGATTTCCTTCAGACAGTGTGCGGTAATTAACCATGGAGGCGGCTTTGATGAATTCGTCCGCGGCTTTTGCTGCCCCGTCACCGTCATCGGCTACGAGGGCATTTTTAAGGGTCAGGTATTTTGAATAAACGTTTCCGAGGGTGGCCTCATATTGCTGGGCGGCTACTGCATTAAACATAAATAAAGAAAGCAGCAGGGTGAAAAAATATTTTTTCATTGTAATGAATTTTAGGGTTTAGAGTTAAAAGTGGGTACAAAAATACCCGCAGATGCCCGCCTTATGGGTAAAGCGGGTCCGATTCTAAATCCGGTAATTACAATGAATCACAAAAAGCGCAAGCCGGTGAAGGTTCGGCGGCGCATTGATCTGAATAAAATCAAGGTTAACTTTTGCGAGGGTGCCGGGAAGCACGAAGGAAAAGACAGCGGGCACCGCGCCCGGCTGCGCCATCATCTTAAACAGAAAAGAATTTGCCTTTTGGGAAAGGTCTGTTTTTACCAGCTTCAGCTCCGACTTACAGCAGTCTTTTTTACCGTCTGTCTTGCAGATGCCACAGGCTCCTTCTTCCGCACCTACGGAAAGAAAGACTTCTTCCATACACTGGTGTAGCTGCCAGACCATCCCCGACGAGGTCGCGGAATAGAAAAGCGTCAGCAGGATGATGAAGAAGTTTTTCATAAAGCCTTACAAAGATAGGCAATTTCAAATAGATTTAAACAGCCAGCTTCCTGAGTGCAAAGCGATACGCGCAGAAATAAATCGCTCTGGAATTAAGTTTTGCATGATGAAGGAGTTTTTAATGTTCTTTTTAAAAATAAACACGTCAATATGTTGTAGCATTTGTTTAAAAGAATTTACATGGATCAGCCGGAACCGTGTAACATTACGTCCGGCTGCGTTGTCTAATACCTAACAACCAACACCTATGAGAAAAAAAATAACGGCTGCAGCGTTGCTTTACGGCATACTGACGTTCGCACAGGAGGCAAAAAGCGATACCCTGAAAACCGGGAACCTGGAAGAAGTAATCGTGCTGGCACGAAAACCCACCATCGAGAGCAAAGCGGACCGCACCGTTTTTAATGTGGCTAACAGCGCCATCCTCACCGGGAATACCACCTGGGATGTCCTGCGCATACGCCTCTGGTAAATATTGACAATAATGATAATGTGCAGGCGGAAGGCAACAGCGTCACCGTCTATATCAATGACCGGAAATCAGTCTTTACCGGCAAAGAGCTCAAGGAGTACCTGAAAACCATCGCAGCGGATAACCTGCTGAAAATAGAAGTGATCACAACACCGTCTGCCAAATATGAAACGAGCGGTGCCGTTATTAATATCGTGCTGAAAAGGAACGAAAACGAAGGCCTGAAAGGCAGCCTTTCCCTGAATAATTCGCAAAGTTATAAAAACTCTCAGGGTTCCTCACTGAACCTGAATTACCACCGGAAGGGCTTTACGCAGTCGCTGAGCGCCGGCTTTCGGAATAACAACAGCGTACAGAAATCCTATAACGAAAACCTGATCTATGCAGATCAGTCGCTGACCAAAATCAGCTCCGAGAGCAACAGCAACTGGCAGTCGCCTTCCCTCTCCTCCACCTCCGAACTGGAACTGGATGAAAAAAACAATCTAGGCCTCCTGCTTCAATATTACGGTTCTGCGAGCACCATGCTTTCCGAGGCCGCAGGCGATTATTTCCTGAATAACAGCCTGCAGAAATCCTATACCAAAACAGTGAATTCTGACGGAACGGATCACTTCCTGGGTACTAATCTGTTTTATAAGTATTACGATAAGGAGAAGAACCGCATTTTTGACCTAAACTCCGGCGTGAATTATTCCGCCAATGACAATACCCGTTACCATTCCACCCTGTGGCTGCCGGCAGCCTATGAAGGAATCAAAACCGTGGCCGATGATAAGAGCCGGGAATATTATCTGAAACTTGATTATTCGCAGCCGCTGGGTACAGACGGCGGCCAGCTGGAGTTCGGCGGCAAAATGAACTGGCGCAACAATGTGATGCCGTATGATTATTTTAATTTTCAGCATGACGCCTGGACCCCCGACCTTTCCCGGACCAACACCTTCCATTATCTGGAAAACCTGAATTCCCTCTACACCAATTACAGCCGCACTTTTTTCAAAAAGCTTGAAACCCGGATCGGCTTGCGCTACGAGTATATCCGTTTCACCGTGAAACAGGAAGTGGGCGCGATCGAAAGAACGGACTCCTACGGTACCCTGATGCTTGATCTGCTCGTGAAATATTCCTTTAATGACAATTATAACCTGACCGCCACGTATAAACATACCATCTGGCGGCCTTGGTTCACGGAATTCAATCCTTTCCTGATGCCGGCCGATAATGGCACCTACGAGCGCGGCAATATGGACCTGCAGCCCAATTTGAACGACCGTTTCGGCCTTAAGCTGGGTCTGTATAAAAAGTATTTTATTTCCGCTAATTTTAATACAACCGATCAGGATTACTGGGCCGCTTACGAAGTGGAAGGGGACCGCACCATCTCCATGCCTATGACGTATTACGGGCGGGTCAACAACTATTCTGTCTACGCCAATACCAATCAGAACTGGCTGCAGAACAAACTGAATGTCAACCTGAATCTGGGTCTTACCTACACCGATAACAGCGACTTTGTGCAGCGCAACGATTTTGTGGGGATGAAGGAACACATCACCAATTTCAACGGTTCCGCCAACTTTTCCTATACCAACCTTTTCAATAAGAACCTCAACCTGACCGGCTGGCTCGGCGTACAGTCGCAGAACTGGGGCAATTCTGTGGGCAGTCAGCTGCAGTTCTTCCACAGTTTCGGTGCCACCAAACTCTTTCCGGCCACCCAGATGGAAGCCGGCCTTCGCTTCAACATTATTTTTCGCCGGCCCGGCAACGATTTCGTCACGTACACCACCGTGGGCACCTTCCGCAATGTCAGCAAATGGGACTGGTACGGTGTGAACCTTACCTTCGTGAAACGGTTTGGCAATCAGAAGGTAAAAGAAGCCACCAAAAAGGAAATTGAAAAAGAGAGTGGCGGAAAAAGTTGAACCGGGAACGTATAACAGTTACGTTACTTTAAACTCCCGTGGCGCAGCGTTAATAAAAACTGTCCACTTTCCAACTTCGTGGATTATTTCAAAATAAAAATATTTACGCTGATCAAATAACTTCTTACGGATGATAAGATAATCGAATTTATTTTTTTCGGAGTAAAATACTCTAACGATTGGTGCGTCTGCTTTTGGCAGATTTGCATGAGCGTATATTAGACGAAAATAAGAAGTGCACATTTAAAATCTTCGTGCCGGCCATCAGATTTTAAGACAATACAGAATGCGCAATGCTGATAAACAGTTACAATTGCTTATAAACTTATAGAAGCCTGTTCGCGTGCACGTTATAAGATTTTATTATTGCGGTCGTGAAATAGATTATTGCGTATATTTGAGAGTTAGCCGTAATTTCAAAATCAGATTCCGTATGAATTACATTCCCTTTATTATATTTCCAATATTCTTTTTAATCATTTTTTTTGACAGATTTTATTCCCATAAGAAAGTAGTATTAGAATTACAGAAAATAAAAAAAATGCAATTTAAATTAATTGCTAAAAAGGAAAATGTTAGATGTAATACAATGACGAGCGGACGAAAAAACATAGGTTTTTTATATCGAAAGGCCGATCTTTATTTTATGAATGATGCGCTAATTATTGCGGGATATTATAATTTTTTACAACGTAAAATTTATCGAAGTTTATTAATTGCGACAAAAGAATTCAAATTTTATAAAGAAAATTTTGGAAATGCGGACGAAATAATTATCCCTAAAAATTTAAATTTAAATTCTTCAAATAATGATGTTTACATTGAGTTTGGAGAATCCAATTTCACGAGCACAAATGTTGAAATTCGTATAAAAAATTTAACTGAAGAGGAAAAAATGCAAATAAAAATTTAGAAGAAACTACGGCTAACACGGTATTTCTACAAGCGGGTATGGAGTTTTCATCGAAGATTTTAGCGATTAATTAAGTTTTTAGCAAGTAGAAAGATTTCGTATTTTTAGCCCGCCTGCAGAAATACCCAACCGTTGTGTGCAAGCAGAAAAAATTGCGATGAAAATTAAACTGATTACAATAATTTTAATATTTACGAGCATATCATCATTTGGACAATCTGTTTCAAAATGTGAATTGAAAAAAATGCTTAAGGAAACATTAGTCAAATCGAGAAATTATGTATCAGATGCGACTAACTCTTGGTTTTATGACAACACCGAAAACGATTATGAAACCCAAGCTACTTTAACATTCAACACTGCTCGAAGTTTTAAAAGAGATTATTGTAAAATAATTAATTGGACTTTCTACGAGTGGAATAAATTTCGACTTGAATTCACAGATTATTGTAATGAACCGCCAACAAAATTGGCTTCAAAAAATGATCACTATTACGAATTTGTAATTACGGAATCTGACGAAAATATATTTGTCTCTTTAAAAAATATAAACGGAATTCAAGAAAAATTTAAAATTGTAGAACTGACAAAAAATGTGCCGATTGACAGCGGAAATGACCAATTTGATTACACAATAAAACTGAAACGGATAGAGTAAAGCCAGCACACAACACGAGGCTATAAGCAATGCTTGGTTTTGTGATAAATCCAAAAGAAATCGAATATTTATAAACTGAGTTATAGCCTAAAAATGATTGCATTTTTTGGCGCACTGCTCATAGCCCAAACGTTACACGACATTTTTCCAAACATCACGTTAAAAATGAAAAAATTAATATTTACAGCTGTACTCTTTTTATCTGTAAACTTTGCGTTTGCTCAAACTGCAAAAGAAAATGTTGAAAGAGATTTTATGAATTACAATCAGCTTATTTTAGATAAAAATATTGATGATGCATTAGAATATACTAATCCAAAACTATTCGAAATAATTCCGAAGGAATCAATGAAAAGCTTACTTGAGGCAGTATATAAAATGCCAAATATTGAATATAAAACTTCAAAACCAATAATTTCTAAAATTAGTGATGTAAAAAGAATTGAAAATATTGATTACATAAAAATTGAATACATTTCACTTATTGAAATGAAAATGAAAGATCTTGATTTAAATGATGAAAGTAAAGTACAAGCTCTACTAAATTCTTTTGAAGCAAAATTTGGGAAAGGAAATGTATCATTGGATAAACCATCTGGATTTTTCATAATTAATGCTAATAAAATTGTAATAGCAAGTTCTAACGCTGAAAGTATTAATTGGAAATTTGTAACAGTTGATAATCCGAGAATGAAAATATTACTTGAAAAAATAATTCCTGCTGAAGTTTTACAATAAAAACCTCGTACAATAACTAAGCTTTCGTTGGGCTTGAAAAGCCAACAATGAAAGCCCGTTGAACGGAACCGACGGGAGCTTTTTGACATTTTATGGGGTTATCGTTTTTAGAACTCAGAACTATAAAACAGTCTTTCAGAAGGGCTGCTTTTTTTTGTGGCGTTTGGTTGCCTGTAAGAGGGGTTTTTTGCGCTTTTTCTTTGGTGTAGAATACAGGTTCCCTTACCCGCAAAGTTTACTTTGCAGACAAAGGTTGGGTAACGAAAAGAAAATCCTTAGGCGGGCCCCGTTGTCCGAAAACGGCAAGTCACCAGGTTTCACTCCTTGCAGCACCGGCATTTATTGAGCAAAGTTTTCGGTTTTAGCTCCGGAGCCTGGATGTTTAAATTTGACTGTTAAGGCATTCTATGACAAAAAACAAATAAAAGCGTTAAAATTTAAGTTGCAAATTTATGGGTATCAATAGAGGGCGTTCCTCGGCTTATAACAGGGAAAACCCAGCTGCGCGAAGTGTCCGCACTTCGAGCCATACTACGCAGAGTTCCCGCTGCTCTGCCAAAGCACCTAACTCTGTACCACTCAAACAACTTTCACAGGGCCTCCAACCACTCCTACCCCAAGCTCGCAAACACCAGCTACGCGAGGTGTCCTCACTTCGAGCCATCCAGTCCGAAATTACTCTGCTCCTTAAAGCCTTCCGCCTTTCCAGCCACCCCTACCCCAAACTCGCAAACACCAGATCTTCCAGAAACTCCACAATCTCAGACTCCTGATTTCTCTTGCTGAAATCCGTTAGCGACGAAATATTATGCATAAAGAAGTTCTGAAAATGCGCAATCTCCACAATCGTTGAGGCCAGGGATTTGGGGAATCTGTAGTGCGGGTTGTACTCCAGGATGACACTGCCAATTAGCGTGCATAAGTCTTTATACGGCTGAAAGAACTCGGATTTGTTGTTCTCGGCTACCTGCTTAGTCAGGTACGCTTTGGAGCCTTCCGCCACAATGACCGGGTGGAGCAGGCTTTCATCTATGTAACTCGTTTGCTGATCATCCTCTATCGGCGCGGCCAGCAAATGGATAATTTTGTGCAGCTTCACTTTTGGATCCCGGATATTATTGGTCTGAAAATGAATCTGGTACGAAATCCATCCGAAATACCAGGCTGTTATATAGATCAGTAATTTATGCTTGTTTTCGAAATAACGGTAAATCCCCGCCTCGGTGGAACCGATCACTTCTGCCAGCTTCTTAAAAGTAAAGGCTTCGAAACCCAGACTGTAGATCAACTCCACACTGTGTTTCAGTATTTTCCGGCCGAGCTCTGTGTCCTCCGGATTACGAAGGAAGAGCCCTTCATTCATTTGTATGGTAAACTGGTATTTCATGTCAATTTTCCGGCGCGCAACGCCTGCTGCAAAACTACGGAAAGCAATTATTATTTTTGATGATAGTTTTACTATTATTTAAAATAGTTTTTCTACTTTTGTACGCAACCGAAATGCGCGAGTGATGGATTTTATTTTAGAATTCCTGCAATACCTTACCGACCCCGACTGGATAATGCGCCATGGCGGCCTGTACCTGGTGCTGATCATTTTGTTTATAGAAACCGGGATCATCTTTGGTTTTTTCCTGCCGGGCGACCCGCTTCTGTTTGTTTCGGGTATGGTCCTCGCCGCCGCCGGCGAAAGCACACAGCTCTTCGAAACGCAACTCTTCAACCTGCTGTTCTGGATGCTGCTTTTTACCATCTCCACCATTGCCGGAAATTTTTTCGGCTACTGGTTTGGTTTTAAATTTAAGCACATTGTCAACAGGACCGAAGACACCTGGTTCCTGAAGCGCAAACACATCCGCACGGCACACGACTTTTATGAAAAGAAGGGCGGTTTCGCGATTGCCATTGCCCGTTTCCTGCCGATCGTACGCACTTTTGCGCCCATCATTGCCGGTACGGTGGAAATGGACTTTAAAAAGTTTGCTTACTATAATGTGGTAGGTGCCATCATTTGGGTGGGCAGCATCACTACCCTGGGTTATGTTCTGGGCGATATCCCCTGGGTACAGGCGAACCTGGAATATATTTTACTGGGCCTCGTCCTGCTGGTCACCGCGCCGGTTTTCCTGAAGCTGTTCTTTAAAAAAGAAAAAATAAATCAAACCATTTAATACTGCTTATTATGAAATGCCCTACCTGTCAGGTTGCGCTGACGATGACCGACCGCAACGGAATTGAAATCGATTACTGTCCGCAGTGCCGCGGCATCTGGCTGGACCGCGGAGAACTGGATAAAATTATTGAACGTTCGGCCGCACCAGCTACTCCACAAGCTGGCAGTCCTTTCTCTTCGGAGCGCAGATACACTTCCGATCAGGACAGATACTACGCTGACAAAGACCGCTATTACAAAAAGAAAAAAGGATTCTTAGGCGATCTGTTTGATTTTTAAATGACCTGTTGCACTTTACATTTTAATTTATGATTGTCTGGATCGTCTTTATCGCTGTTGTTATCTTTGCGCTGATTTTAGACCTCGGCGTTTTTAACCGTACGCCCCACGAAATAAAAACAAAAGAAGCTGCCATCTGGACCAGCATCTGGGTAAGCTGCGCTTTGCTCTTTTCAGGCATTATTTATCTCTCTTTTGAACACAGCTGGATCGGTAACCCAACGGATTTAACGCCGACCGATGCGGTTTTAAAGTTCGTTACCGGATATTTAATCGAACTGTCGCTGAGCGTTGATAACATTTTCATCATCGCCCTGATTTTTTCTTCATTTGCCATCCCGAAAAAGTATCAGCATGAAGTACTTTTTTATGGCGTCCTGGGTGCCATCGTCTTCAGGGCAGTCATGATTGTTTTTGGGGTCGCACTTATCACCAGATTCAGCTGGATGATCTATGTGTTTGGCGCATTCCTGATCCTTACCGCACTGAAACTGCTGTTCAGCCAGCATAAGCAGGAAGACCCGAAAGACTTTAAAATTTATCGGTGGATTTCCAGGCTTTATCCCGTGACTACTACGGTGGAGGGCGACCGCTTTTTTATCCGGAAAAATGGGATTAAATATGCGACTCCGCTCTTCGTGGCGCTGATCATTATTGAACTCACCGATGTCTTTTTCGCGATTGACAGCATCCCGGCGATTTTAGCGATTACTGCTGATCCTTTTATCGTTTTCAGCTCCAATATTCTGGCGATCATGGGACTGCGGTCCATGTATTTTTTAGTCGTCGGCATGCTGGATAAGTTCAAATACATTAACTACAGCCTGGTCGTCATTCTGGCCTTCGTCGGCATAAAAATGATTCTCTCTCATCAGGTGGACATTCCGGAATGGCTGTCACTGGGTGTGATCATCTTTTCACTGGCGGCCGGGATGCTCGCCTCGAAATATCTGAAAGAACCTACGCAGGAGTAAAAAAGTATGGGTTTAAAAGCGCGCGCGGATATGTGTCAGTTTGGCGATTACGACAGATTATTGGAACTGCACATTAAGTTAAAAGCGCATTTTCGCAAACGTCCTTAACAGGAAGCCGAACGAACGAAGCACATTTACGCAGAAAGCTTTAAAAAATGAAGACAAAACAGACCAGCGAAAAAAGCAGAGGGCCCCTCTATCTTTCGTTGCTTATAGTGGCGCTGCTGCTGGTGGGTTATGTTGTCTTTCCTTCGGTCCGGGGGTTTTTCAACGAAGCCTGGGAAGTGCTTACCAGTGAAGACGAAGCGCGCATGCAGCAGTGGGTCGAGGGTTTTGGCTGGCTCGGCCCGGCGGTGCTCATCGTGGCGATGATCGTGCAGATGTTTCTGCTCATTATCCCGACGCTCCTGCTGATGGTAGTAGCCACACTTGCCTATGGGCCGGTCTGGGGAAGCGTCATTAGTTTTGTGGCCGTACTGCTGGCGTCGTCAGTGGGTTTTGCGGTGGGAAAATACCTGGGCATATCATCCGTGCAGCGTTTATTGGGTAAAAAGAGTACCGGCAAAATCACCTCTTTCCTGGAAAAGTACGGCTTTTGGGCAGTAGCCATTACGCGCGTTAATCCCTTTCTCTCGAATGATGCCATCAGCTTTGTGGCCGGTATCCTGAAAATGAATTACTGGAAATTTATTGGTGCAACAGCACTGGGAATCACACCGTTAATTGTACTGCTTGCCTTTGCCGGCCGGGATCTGGACACCTTAAAGACCACACTGCTGTATGGCTCTGTGGTCAGTCTGGTGATTTTCGGGATCTATCTGTGGTGGGACCGAAGGAAAAAAGGAAACTAACATACGGATGCTCAAGAAAAACTTTCTTCATGCATGCTCTTTATGCTTACTGAAGTTCGCAGTATCTGCAGCGCAGTTCCGCACATGCTCCGTAAATATCAGAACTTTTTCGTTTCGGACCGGCTTTTGCAAGAGTGCCGGTTGTCTTTGATGAAAAGTTTAATAAAGACAAAATTTTGTAATGTAAATAAAATCACATACTATGAAATCAATTCTTACCCTGGCTGCAGCAGCTACCCTCGCAGCTTGTGCACCGCAGGCGCCAACTACCGGCTTTGATTCAATTCAGAAAACCTGGGAACTCGTTTCTCTGGACGGACAGGAAGTAAATACCAGTGAACTGGTGTATCTGAACTTTGGGAATAATAAGATAACCGGCCAAACCGGTTGCAATACCGTGAATGGTACTTTTACGGTTACCAATAACACACAGGTCAGATTTTCGCAGTTGGCCAGCACCCGGATGATGTGTGCGCCGGCCGATATGAACGTGGAGAATCAGCTGCTGGACGTTTTGAAAACGGCAGATAATTTTACGATAAACAACGGAAAACTCATGTTGAATGTCGGCAGAAGAGCGCCTTTGGCTGTTTTTGTTGAGATGGATAGCAACCCGGTCCTGAATAAGTTCTGGAGCCTCAAAGAAATGAACGGTACTGCTGTGACCCCAGCTGCGAACCAGGAGAAAGAACAGGGGTTCATGCTGAGAAGCAACGGAAAGATAACAGGTTTTGCGGGTTGCAATACCTTCTTCGGGACCTACAGTTTGTCAGGAACCAATTCCATTTCTTTCGACGACAATATGGGAATGACCATGATGGCCTGCCCGGATGTTAATATAAATGAGCAGGAATAAACTCAGCTTTTCAGGAAGGCAAACCGCTACGAGGTAAAGGGGAACACTTTGCAGTTAAAAGATGCGGCCGGCAAAACCGTGGCAAGTTTTGAAACGAGGTAACTATTAAAATCAAATCTAAAAACCGTTCCGAAGGATTTTCGGGACGTTTTTTTTGTGCTAATTGCCAGGAATCAGCGAAACATTTCGTATTGCAAGCTATGGTCGTGCGGAATATTTTGCAGTGCATGTCATGGGGCATCCGGGCGGTTCTTGGGGGGGCGAGAACCTGGAAACCGCGCAGTAGGGCGAGCCTGGGTGCAAACTTTTTTCTCTTTTGCAGATGAGGGAGAAGTTCCAGATAAAACAACGGTCCATAAAGTACAGTCGCTGCCCTCGCTGCAGATTATGCTGACGCTGGAGCTGTTATACTTTCCTCAATCCCGGGCGCAAACAACCTTTATTCGACATTGCCCGTATGCGATAATCTGCCCTCGTAATAGAGGTTGGACGTGTTTGCATCGTAAACATAGGAGTGATTGCGGAAGGTACCGTCTGCTGATTTATTTAATACAAGGGAAGGGCCGTCGGTATCGGGCAGGAATAATTCTGCTTTGGACTGGTCCTCACTCATCAGCACAAAAGCACTGATGACCTCTTCATCAGGCGCACGGTTAACCGGATTCAGCCGGAAACCAATATTGAACAGCTGCACGCAGTCCTGCTTCACTTCGCTCCAGGTATATCCTGCCGTACCAATACAGCCATGACGGTCCCGGTCAGCACCAACAGTCGTTGGCTGGGGGTTATTTTCAATCGGGTCTTTCGGTGAGGGCTGGCAGGCCGTGAGCAGTACGGTAGCGGTTGATAAAGTGGGCAGTATTTTCATAGTGGTCATGCGAGTTATTGTATTGTATAAGCCGGCAGTTTTGTTCCTGTCGCGGTACCGGCACAGCAAGGAAAGTTCTAAAAATCATAATAAAATAATGAACGCAGGCCGTGGTTCAGGTTTAGGTCAGTTAATAATGCTGCACAAACCTTCAGTTCGCCCCCGAACTGCGCGGTAATTTCGTTCGGTTGCGGTAACATGAGCAAGAACAACAAAACGGTTTATGGTACCGTGCGGCTGCAATGATGTCGTTCTTCAGCTGAACGTTCTTATCATCTGCGTTCTCCTTGCCCGGCCGGATACCACGTTCCTGCGCTTTTAGCCCTGGGTGCAGCGGCATCCTTTTCAGGAGGAGGCACGACGACTGAAAAGATACAGCGGAACACAGGACTTTCCTGGCTACGGTGACAAAATCTGGTTGCTCCAAAAAATTTAACCGCAAAAGAGGCAGCGGGAACTTTGGGCTTTACACCAGAATATATTTCCGGTTTCATATATACATACAAAAGGCTGCCGGCGCGGCAACCTTTTCCAAGTCGGTCAAATATCGGTGTAAATCCTACTGCGGTTTCCTATTATTCTGTACAGAATCCGCTTTTGCGGTATCGGTCGCCAGTGAAGGGCCGTCCATCGGCGAGGTACTGTTCGAGCTGGTGGAATCGCTTTTATTCTGGATGAGCTCCTCATAGGTTTCGGCATAATCCGCCGAGCCGCTGCTGTCGGGTTTGTTATTCTGCGAGCAGGAAGCTGCCAGCAGGGCCACCGCAAAAGTCAGTGTTAAAACAGTTGATTTCATATCGTTAATTTTTTAATGTGAGACCTGTTTCCGGGTACAATCTCAGTTCCCCGGATAACTCAGTAAAAACCAAGCCAAAATGTATTTGCGGTGATTGGGTGAGCGTTTTTAGACTTGCGGGGGAATTGCACATACAGTGGGGAATATAATATTGAGCCGTTAATTGGACATAACACTATATAATACCCTTTCGGGTATAGAGATAAAGCATAAAGGGTAATTATACCTTTTCGGGTATAATTTTTCCTTTAAAAAGTCGATAATAGCCTTTTGAGCAGATGCGTTGATTTATCTAAAAGGCGTGAAAGAATGGTGGTATTATTTGCCGATACAAAACTTAGAAAACCCTTTGCTGTGGGCGAATTACAAAGATTCAGGTGTACAAAAGCTGTACAATATTACCTAATAGCATACTTAATACCTGGACACAAAATATAGTAATAACATTAAATTTGTGTCATGAGTTTACACCGAAAGAATTGGAATCAGAAAGAGAAAGAAGAAATACTGCTGTTTATGGAGCAGCACGGCATCAGCCGCGCTTCGCGGGAGTTCAATGTTTCAACTGCTGCGATTTATAACTGGAAGAAAAAGTTTGAGGAGCTGGGCGCAGCGGGTCTGGAAACAGGGGCCAAAACTGCTGTGGAGCGAGAACTGGCGCAACTTAAAAGAGAAAACAGCGAGCTTAAAAAAATGGTCGCTGAGCGCGAACTGGCCATCCGCGTAAAAGATGCGCTTTTAAAAAAAAATGCATTTCTAAAGAAGAAAAAATAATGGTGCTGGATGATTTCCTCGAGCAGGAGTTCCCGTTAAGGCCGCTACTGCGTATTTTATCTCTGCCCAAAAGTTCGTATTATTATAAACCCACCGGCAACAAGGCGGGAAAGCGCCCTGTGAACTATTTTTATAAGCAGGGCGATGCGGTAAGCAAAGAGCAGTTGGTGAGCGACATCAAAGAGCTTCTCTCGCATGAGTTCGTGGATTATGGCTATTACAAGACTTATATTCACTTAAAGCAGGAGCTGGACTATGCAATCGGTTCCTCCCGAACCTACCGTATCATGAAAGAGCATAATCTGCTGAAATTCCAGCGCGATCAGACCAAAAGAGTCAACCGCAACTGGGTAAAAGAGCTGGTGCCGGTGGTCAATAAGCCCTTTGAGTTTCTGGAGTTCGATATCAAGTTCGTTTATATACAGGGGAAAAGAACCAATGTCATGGTGCTGACGGTCCTCGATGTGTTCAGCCGCTGGAACCTGGGACAGTATATTGCCTACCGTATCCGAAAGCAGGATGTGATTACGCTCTTTCAGCGCATCATACAGCAGTATCCCATGCCAAGGAGTTTTATTGTGAGAAACGATAACGGAAGCCAGTTCATCGCGGCCGAGGTGCAGGCCTATTTTGCAGAGAAAAACATCATCCAGGAGTTCACCAAGCCTGCTACACCGCAGCAAAATGCACATATTGAAAGCTATTACTCCATCATGGAAAGTGCTGTATGCCAGCGGTTCGAATTTGAAAATAAAGAGGATTTCATTAATACACTCAGCCGGTTCCGGGATTTTTATAACTTTACCAGAATCCACGGTGGCCTCAAATATCGCTCACCTGCCAGTTTCCTGCAGAAACAAGGATACGATCTTGCTTCATTAACAGCAATATAAGAACAAAAAATATTTAGAAAAAATAGTCCAGGTTTTGGCGTTTAAGACAAGATTGCCAAAAGGCTGAATAGTATTGTTTTCATTATTTTATAAGTTTAAAGGTTATTTATTATTAAAAAAGGCTTCGTAGTTTGCTTTATTTTCGAAGTACACGACATTATCATTTTTATCAGAGATTGCAATAATTGCGGTTGCTTTATCGATGAGTTGATGAGATATCGGATCATACGCCATGCGCGCATTTTCTTCCTGCGGGATTCTGAGTTTGCAGTTTTCGCAGCAACCGTAGTAGGTTTTGCCGTCATGCTTTACTTCGAGCTGCTTTTTGCCCATGTAGGCGTTGTTTACCATACAGACCTGGTCGTGGGGAACAATGTCGCCGGTCTTGAACTGTGCATTGGTAATTTGGGTAGTTTCTGCTTTTGAATTGGTGCAGGAAACGAGGAACACTGCTACAAAAGCCAGTATTCCTAAAAGAATATTCTTCATTAAATTATCGTTAAAGGTTAGTTTTGAGCCTCCGTCTTGAGAGACTGTGTACGAAAATCCTGATCTTCAAGTTGTTCTTTAAAGAACATTCTTTTCTAAAAGATTACTTAAACGAGAAGTGGAAGTTCGAAGGGACATTCAGCACCGCTAAATAATCTGCGGAAAGTGTCATAAACACTTCACGACCAGACACAATTCGGGCTGTAAAAGAAGGTATTAACCTATTTTTGGCGGTTGCCAAATGGTATGGAATCCACCTGAGTAATGGGGATTCTGATAATAGTAACTGGAGTTGTTGCTGTAGTAAGCGGAGGCTTCATTTTTGGCATCCTCTAGGAAATTACTGTAGGCTAAAAGGGTGTATTGAGCAGAGCTGCAAAGGTTCCCGCTGCAGTTTCCTGATCATCCTTCGGTTTGACAATTGTGAGATTGGGGGTGACAGCACTCATCTTTGCAATCGCCGCTGTCGCAAGACGGATGAAATTTCGCAAATGACTGTTTGATGAAAGTTTTAGCATGTGCCTCTGATTTAAAAACCTGCTTATCCTTTTTGCTGCAAGCTAAGGAAATCCCCGGCGCCAGCAATAACGCGAGTGTGAGGGAAAGCAACAGTATTTTAAAATGTCCGTGCATTATAAAGTAAAGCTGTACAAATGTAGGAATTATTTTCAACTTAACTGATGGCTGCGGTGAAAAAAATGGGCCGAAGCCCGCTATATTTAAAATTTCATCTTCTGAATCCGTACTGCATTCAGAATGGCAAGCAGGGCTACGCCCACATCTGCAAAGACGGCTTCCCACATCGTCGCTAAGCCGCCCGCGCCTAATACCAGAACAATCGCTTTTACCCCAAAAGCCAATGCGATATTTTGCCATACAATTTTTTTGGTCTGCTTGCCCATATTAATGGCCATCGGAATTTTGGAAGGTTTGTCGTCCTGTATGACCACATCTGCCGTTTCTATGGTTGCATCGCTGCCAAGGCCGCCCATTGCGATGCCGATGTCACTTAAAGCGACAACCGGTGCATCGTTGACTCCGTCGCCGACAAATGCCACCGTTTCATTCCGTGCTTTTATTTCTTTGACTTTATGCACTTTATCTTCCGGCAATAAATCCCCGAAAGCATTCGTGATTCCCAGTTTTTCTGCCACGGCTTTGACCACGGTTGATTTATCACCGCTAAGCATCGTGACTTTTACTCCCAGACTGTGAAGTTTTTGCACTGTGTCAGCTGCGTCTTCCTTAATACTGTCTGCAATGGTAAGGTATCCAGCAAATTTTCCGTCATAAGCAACGGCAATTAATGTTTCTACAATATCATTTGGATTTACATCATATTCGATGTTGAACTTATCCATCAGTTTAAAGTTTCCTACGAGTAGCTCTTTTCCCTGATATGATCCTTTCAAGCCATGACCTGCTATTTCTTCTCCATTGTCGAGAATAACAGTATTGTCTGGTTCACCGAGGTGTTCATGAATTGCAGTTGCGACCGGATGGGTTGATGAATTTTCGATTACATTCACTAATTTTAGAATTAAATCCCGGTCGAATTGCGGTTTCAGATTTACGGTCTGTACTTTGAAAACACCTTCAGTCATGGTTCCTGTTTTATCCATTACCACATTTTTGACCTCTGCTAACGCATCCAAAAAGTTACTACCCTTAAATAAAATTCCATTTCTGCTTGCGGCACCAATTCCACCAAAGTATCCGAGTGGAATACTAATCACTAAAGCACATGGACAGGATATTACCAGAAATATAAGGGCGCGATATAACCAGTCCCGGAAAATATATTCATCCACAAAAAAATACGGTGTCAGACAAATTGCCACGGCGAGAAACACCACAATGGGGGTATAAATGCGGGCAAATTTCCTGATGAACAATTCAGTGGGTGCCTTCTGAGCCGTAGCATTCTGTACCAATTCCAGAATCTTAGAAAGTTTCGAATCACTGTAAAGGGTATTGACCTTCACCTGCGCAACAGTATTCTGATTAATCATCCCTGCAAGGACGGTATCATTTTTCTGTTTTGTATCCGGTCTGCTTTCACCCGTAAGCGCCGATGTATTGAACGAAGCGCTGTCTGAAATTAAAATTCCATCCAGGGCCAGTTTTTCGCCGGGTTTCAACTGGATGACCGATTCGAGTGCGACGTCTGCAGCTTTAACGGTTTGTGGGCGATTATCTACTAAGATGGTCACTTCATCAGGACGCTGATCTAACAATTCAGCGATATTACCTTTTGCCCGCTGAACGGCTAAAGTTTGGAATACTTCGCCCACGGAGTAAAACAGCATTACCGCAACCCCTTCAGGATATTCACCAATGGCGAAAGCCCCAATGGTGGCGATGGACATGAGGAAAAACTCCGAAAACACATCTCCTTTCCGGATACTTTCAAGCGCTTCTTTAAGAACCGGCAAACCTACCGGAATATATGCTGCTGCATACCAGCCAATCCGCACCCAATCCCTGAACCAGGATTGAAGGATCAAATAATCCATCGCTAATCCCACCATCAAAATCACGAAGGAAATAATTGCAGGCAGAAACAGCTGAAACGTTGATTTCCCCTGTGCTGAATGGTCATGACCATCATCCTCCGTATGTTCATCATCCTCGGTCAGTTTCTTAGACCCTGACGGTGATTTTTTTGCGGAACGATATGCTTTGTCAGTGACACTGCAACAGCTGTCCTCGATCAGAACTTTAGCGCCTGCATCTTTGTATATCTTGCCTTCCTGCGGCGTGCAGCACAATTGATTGCTATTTTCGTCGTAGGTATGTGTATGTAATTTTTTATTTGACATAAGTTTAAATTTTATGATAATGCTTTAGTGCTTACTTTGAATTGTAATTTCTTAATGTCCATGACCTTCCTCTCCCTTATTATTCATTTTAGCTAAGATAAAGAAGGCATTTTTAACTACTACTTTAGTATTGTCGGGAATTGGTTTCAAAGGTGTGATTTGAGTATAGCCTAAATCTGTAACTCCTTTAGCCACTGGAATTTTTTCAAATCGCACTTCCTTTTCCTCAGATTCTTTGTTATTGCTTGCTTCTCCTGAATCCGGTACATTTCCCCGATCTCCTTTGTTTTTATCATTTTGCCTAATAAAGATAAAATCCTGACCCTTATCATTAACTATTGCGTCCGTAGGAACCGAGGCTGCAGTTTGGTTATCCAGACTGATAACGACGGTTACACTCATACCGTCAATAAGACCTGTCCGGTCTCCGACGACTTGCGCATGAACAGGAACACTTTTGCTTTCTCCTTCAAAGGCTGTACCTATTGAAGTTATTTTTGCATCATATTCTTTGCCTGGACTGGTGGTGAGTGTAAAGTGAATGGTTTGCCCCGGTTGTACTTTGTCCAAGTCTTTTTCATATACATAAATATCCAAATGCAGCGCTGAGTTGCTTACAATTTCGGCAATTGGCGAAGCCATATCTACATTACTCCCGATTTGCGCTATTACTTTACTTACCGTGCCGCTAATGGGTGCGCGTACTGAAAGGGCCGAACCATAACTTTGTGTTGCGCCGATGCTACCTAACTGTTTCTGCAATCCGGAGCGCTGGCTGCGTAATGTTGCAAGATCTGTCTGTGCCTGCTGAAGTTTCTTTAGCGGTGCGGCATTACCTTTATAAAGCTGCTGTGCACGGGTAACTTCCAGTTCTGCCATCCTGATTTGGCCATTAACCTGCTGCAACTGCTGCTGCATCACAATTAGATCAGGGTTTGATATGGTTGCGATAACTTTTCCTTTTGATACATAACTTCCAGGTTGTACGTATAGGGAGCGTACTATGCCGCTGTATGATGGAGTAACAAATGCCTTATTCTGATTTGGAACCGTCAGCATACCGCTTACTTTTATGGTATTTGAAAGCTCCTTACTTTCAATACTGCCCATTTGAATTCCAACTGTCCTAATCTGTTCGTCGGTGAAATGTGCCACATTAGGTTCTTCATGCTTCTCCACTTCACTTGCTTTTTGGTTTTCAGTGACTTGCGATTCCTTTTTACATCCTGTCAACAAGACAGAAACTGCAAAAATAAGGGTGATATATTTTTTCATGTGATATTCTATTTTGGTACTTAATTTTTAATGTAATAGTTATACTGAATAACGGCCAGGTTGTACTCATTTAATGCAACCAAGTAGTTTTTTCTGATGTCTATCGCTTGCGTAAAAAACTGATGCATTTCAGAAAACCCTATTTCCCCCGCTTTGTAACTGAGCATTGCCGCATTAAAAATTTGATCTGCCTGTTTTAAACCTATGCCTTCATAATATTTAAGCATTTCAGCAGCTTTCAGAATTTCTGTATAGGTGGTGCGAGCTTGTGCCGCGAACTGATTTTGCTGATAACGCAGCTGAGACTGTTGAATTTCTACCTCGGCTTTTGCAGATTGCAATTTTGCTTTATAAGCCGTTTTTCCAAAAATCGGAAAATCTACCGCTACAGAAAAACCCGTGATCGGATCCTTCATTCCGTATAATCGCTGAGAAAATATCCTTCCGGAAAAGTCAGGTTTGTTCTGCATTTTCTGAACATCTATATTCGCCCGTGCAATTTCTATATTCTGCCGCTGCAGGGCTAATGAGGGATGAAGACTGTCTGAGGGTAAATCATCGAGCTCCAGTTTCTCCAGGTTTGTGTCTTTCGGCAGATATAACGATTGACTGTTAAGATAAAGACTTAATTGTTGCTGTTGTGCTGCAATATTCTGTAAATTTTGCTGGCGTTGGGCCTGAAGCTCCTTCATCCGAGCTTCTGCAGCAATATTTTCAAGACCGGCTGCTTCGCCAGTTTTGAAACGAAGGTTAGCAGCTTTGTACATGGACGTATAATATTCATCCAGTTTTTGGTAGAGTTTACCCACATCCTGAAGGTACCATAGCTGGTAAAAAGCGGTATTTACTTCCCTTTTTATCACCGCGTCCAGCATGTTTTTGTTCAGTTGGTGATATTTCAGCTGCTCCTCAAAATATTTTCTTTTCGCCTTATACAACCCGGGCCATTGGATGGACTGCTGGATACCAATTTTGAAATCGCCATCCGGATCACTTGGTCTCATATCGTCGTTTTCTACAAAGATCCCAGTCTTCGGAATTTCACGTGCAGTTTTAGTTTCCAGTACGGCTTTATTGACTTGGGCACTGTTTACAGTGTACTGTAGATTATTATCTAAGGCTATATTTACCGCGTCATTTGGTGAAATTCTTTCCTGCGCACTAAGTGCACCTACGGAAGAACACAGTAAAATTATTAGCATTAAAAACGATTTTTTTTTACTAATTCTCAATTTATTTTTGATTTGATTCTTAGAATTAAATATGATATACAGTAGAGGCAGGACAAATAAGGTAAGTAAGGTTGCTGTTACCAAACCTCCAATTACCACGGTCGCTAGCGGTCTCTGTACTTCTGCGCCGCTACCATTTGAAAAAGCCATAGGAAAGAATCCGAATGATGCGACTGCCGCCGTCATCAACACAGGGCGAAGCCTGGTGGTCGTACCTTGAATGACTCTCCTGAAAATATTGTTAACGCCGGATTTCTGTAGATCCTTGAAGGTACTGACTAAAACAATTCCATTCAGAACTGCCACCCCGAATAGCGCAATGAAGCCGACTCCCGCTGAAATACTGAAAGGCATATCCCTAATCAGCAGTGCAAAGACCCCACCGATAGCACTCATTGGTATTGCGGTGAAAATAAGTATGCTGTCTTTGAAGTTACGGAAGGTGAAGTACAGTAAAAGAAAAATAAGAGCTAAGGCTACTGGAACTGCTATTTGCAATCGTGAAGAGGCCTGCTTCAAATTTTCGAATGTTCCACCGTATGTATAGTAATAGCCAGCGGGTAAGATGTTTGCATCATTAAGTTTGCTCTGAATTTCAGTTACTACACTTTCTACATCTCTATCTTTTACATTAAAGCCTACAACGATCCGGCGTTTGCCATCTTCACGACTGATTTGCGCCGGTCCGTCTTTATATTCAACCTTTGCTACCTGAGAAAGCGGAATTTGCACGCCATTTTCAGTTGGAATAAACAGGTTACTCACGTCATCGATAGAACTTCTGCTCACACTGTCGAGCCGTGCGACCAAATTAAACTTTCTTTCGTCCTCAAATACCACTCCAGCGGTTTCGCCCGCAAAAGCTGTGCTCACTGTATGGTTTATATCCTCAATATTCAATCCATAAGAGGCCAGCCTGGCTCTGTCGTAAGTAATGGTTATTTGGGGCAAACCCACCGTCTGCTCAATTTGTGGTTCGGTGGCACCTTCTACTTTTTGTACTATTTTGGCAACTTCAGGTGCCAGTTTCGCAAGGGTATCTATGTTTTCACCAAATATTTTGACCGCTACGTCCTGGCGCACCCCGGTCATTAACTCGTTGAAGCGCATCTGTATCGGTTGTGAAACCTCGAAGAATACCCCGGGAATCATTTCGAGTTTTTCCATCATCTCAGCACTTAAGTCCTTATAAGATTTGTTACTGTCCTTCCATTCTTTTTGTGGTTTCAGGGTCACAATAAGGTCAGTTGCCTCGGGCGGCATGGGGTCTGTGGGAACTTCGGCACTACCGGTTTTACCCACTACGGTGTTCACTTCAGGAAAAGATTTCAGAATTCGGCTTGCCTGCATTGACGTTTCAATGCTTTGAGAAAGTGAGGTACCCTGTGGTAAAATACAGTGCACTGCAAAATCGCCTTCCTGCAACTGCGGTATAAATTCACCACCCATCCTGGAAAACAGAAACAGCGAAATCGCAAGCAGCGCCACCGCACCGCCAACAACTGCGTATTTAAATGCAATTGCTTTCTGCAAAAGTGGCAGATGAAAATTCCGGATCTTCGCCATTATTTTATCTGCGAAAGTTTTTTTGGCGCTTATATTTTTAGACAGAAATAAGGCGGACATCATTGGCATATAGGTAAGCGAGAGTATTAATGCCCCTATAATTGCAAAAGACACCGTCTCTGCCATTGGGCGGAACATTTTACCTTCAATCCCCTGAAGTGAAAGAATCGGGAGATATACAATGAGGATAATGATCTGACCAAACACCGCAGAACTCATCATCTTTTTTGCACTTGACTGCACAGCTTGGTCCATCGTATCTTGAGACAGTTTCCGGGAACGGTGATGG
Organism: Kaistella sp.; assembly: GCA_032057205.1. Taxonomy (GTDB): domain Bacteria; phylum Bacteroidota; class Bacteroidia; order Flavobacteriales; family Weeksellaceae; genus Kaistella. The sequence goes on along the minus strand of DAMCFT010000003.1, from coordinate 70,605 downwards.
ACAGCAAGAAAATGTAGAGTTGCTTCAACAATAATAACGGCACCATCTACAATAAGTCCAAAGTCAATAGCACCAAGACTCATCAAATTTGCACTGACACCAAATACATTCATCATTCCAAGCGCAAAAAGAAGTGACAGTGGTATTGCCGACGCCACAATAAGCCCAGCCCGTAAGTTACCCAGAAACAGAACCAACACAAGAACGACGATGAGTGCTCCTTCGACCAAATTGGTTTCTACGGTGCGGATCGCACGGTCCACTAAACTCGTTCGATCCAGAAAAGGCTCCACGATAATATCAGGCGGCAGTGATTTTTGTATGGTAACCATTTTTTCTTTGACCCGGCTCACTACTTGCGCAGAATTTTCACCTTTCAGCATCATTACAATACCACCCACTGCTTCTTTATCGCCATTATAAGTTAAGGCACCATATCTGACTGCACTACCAATTCTGGTTTCTGCAACATCTTTTATAAGCACCGGAATGCCATTAACAGTTTTAATCACGGTATTGGAAATATCATCTAAAGATGAAATAAGGCCGATTCCCCGGATGAAATAAGCGTTGGGTTTTTTATCAATGTAAGCACCACCTGTATTTTCGTTATTTTTTTGAAGGGTTGTGAAAATATCTGCAATGGTCACGTTCATAGCTTTAAGTCTGTACGGATTGATAGCCACCTCATACTGCTTAAGTTTACCGCCGAAACTGTTAATTTCAGTTACGCCCGGTGTACCGTAGAGTTGGCGGGCCACGACCCAATCCTGCATAGTTCGAAGGTCGGTAGCGGAGTATTTGTCTTCTGACCCTTTTTTAGGGTGAATAACATACTGATAGATTTCTCCTAAACCGGTGGATACCGGAGACATTTCTGGCGTACCAATACCTTGTGGAATATTTTCCTCGGCTTCTTTCAGTTTTTCACTTATCAGCTGACGAGCAAAGTAAACATCGACGCTTTCTTCAAAAACGACGGTAATTACCGACAGGCCAAATCTGGAGATTGATCTCATTTCGGTAATTCCAGGAATATTGGCGAGGCTCCGCTCAATTGGAAAAGTCACCAATTGTTCTGTTTCCTGTGCGGCTAATGTTGGTGTACTGGTTATAATCTGAACCTGATTATTGGTAATATCAGGTACAGCATCCAAAGGGAGTTTAGTAGCACTATACACGCCCCAGATGATTAGTGCGAAAGTCATGAGCCCAATTATGAGCTTGTTCTTTACACTAAACTGTATAATTTTATATAGCATTTGTAAAAATTAAGGTTAATTGAAGGATAGAGCATATTCCGTATTGTTCACGGAAATGCACGACTATTTAATAGCCGTATAATAATCCTACGAATATAAATCCGAAGGAAAAGTATTAACCTATTTTGGGGGGCTGCCAGACACCGGCAGAGGCGAGAAGGGCGTAGTTGTAATTCTTTTCAGGAAGAATATCTTTAATAAATACAACAATTTTCTGTGGAAGTAGTTTGGTGATTTGCAAAACAGTAATTGATATTCCACAGCAATTGCAGACGCAGAACGGCGTACAAAGATCCGCATGCTGATCCTGACTTTGTTCTAAATGAACATCCTCTGCGACACACACCTTATCCCCAAAACCATTCGCAGCATCGCTGCATGGTACTACGATGAGTGCCATAAAGAATAAGGATAAGAGGAAGGCGATAATTTTCACGGGCGCTAAGTTAGAAAAATTATTTTTTATCCAATATTGGAGGTAGGTATTTGTGCAATGACTTACTTCATGTTATGATTACAGCATATTAAATTTTTCCATCGCATTTATTTTAGTTTGATCTGCAATATCAATATAGGGCTTCATCGCAGCATAATCACTGTGACCTGTCCACTTCATCACGACCTGCGGTGGAATTCCTAATGCCAAAGCGTTGCAGATAAAAGTTCGTCTCCCAGCGTGAGAACTCATAATTGCGTATTTTGGGGAAACTTCATCGAATTTCTGATTACCTTTATAATAGGTTTCGCGAATAGGTTCATCAATTTCTGCCATTTCCATTAGTTCCCGTAAATATTCATTCATTTTTTGATTGCTGATCACTGGGAAAGCTTTAGATTTTTCATACACTTCATCTTTGTATTTTTCGAGTATGGCTCTGCTGTGATCATTGAGTTCGATAATTAAACTATCGGAAGTTTTTACCGTTATTATTTCGATGAAATTATCTTTAATGTCGCTTCGTTTTAAATTTTCTACGTCCGAATATCGCAACCCGGTGGTCTCGATGCTTTGAAACATGAGGGTATTTTGGCAATGGTTGTTCCGTCCGGCTGGTTAAACCGTCAGAAAAAGCTGAATAACGCTGAATTGTTAAGCGCTTATCGATTGCCAATTGGTGCCTTTGCGGGTACACAAATTGGAACGGATATTATAATTCTTAAAAAGAATAGTCAATCTCCCGCTCAAAATATTTCTGATTACTTCGATAAAAACTCACAAAATATCTTAGGGGAAATTAGGGAGAAAACCAATCGCTTCGGCCGTTCGGAGATTTACGTTCATGGCAATCTGGATGACGCAATTGGATTACTAACTAACCTTCGAAATAAAAAAGAAACTGTCCGCACAGGCAATCTCTTCGAGGATCTAGTAATCAATGAACGTGATGTTAAGAAGATCGTTCCGCTAAAGAATATAATTCCTGAAATTCAAGATATTCGGAACAAATCTAAACTTGAGGATGAAACACTTAAAAAATCAGTTTTAGAAAAAATAGTCCAGGTTTTGGCGTTTAAGACAATTATTTTAACTTTAGATGATGCACTAAATCTTTAAAATATTGTTTTGACCAAACCTTTTTAGAATCGTGGTGCGAAAAGACAGCGTTTCTTTATACGTTTTCAAAGGCAGAAATAGATTGTTTTACAATGCTGTTTTCAATTCGTAATGCGTGCTTCTTCCTCCCGATTTTGCTTTGATCAAAATCCCTTTATTGACTAGATCGGTAATATCCCTCAAAGCAGTATCCTGTGATGATTTGGTGATTTTTGCCCACTTAGAAGTAGTCAAGTTGCCCTCAAAGTTATCCATGAATCTGTTGAGCATTTTTTGCTGGCGTTCATTACTGATCTTACCTGCATTTTTTACCCAAAACTGATGTTTCTTCACCACCTTATCAATGATCGTGTCAGATGAAATAATTGCGTTCTTCAAACATTCAAGAAACCACACGATCCATCCCGTAATATCTAAATCGCCTTTTTGTGTATGTTCTAAGATTCTGTAATAGGACTTTCTATCATTTTTGATTTGCGCCGACATACTGTAAAATCGCTGGTTTACTCCGTCAGCTTTAGAAAGCTGCATATCAGTAATAGCACGGGCAATACGACCGTTTCCGTCATCAAACGGGTGTATGGTTACAAACCATAAGTGGGCTATTGAAGCTTTTAATATAGGATCTAAATTTGAATCTGTATTGTACCAATTTATGAACTGTTCCATTTCCTGTTCTAACAGTTCTGCTTTTGGTGCTTCATAATGCACAGTTTCTCTGCCCATTCCACCCGACACAACCTGCATATCGCCTGAACGCCATTTAGCTACCTCAATTTTGTGCATTCCGCTTCTGCCTGCTGGGAATAATGACGCGTGCCAACCGAATAACCGTTCATCACTCAATACCTTATCGTTGTTTTGCGTAGCATCCAGCATCATTTCTACAACTCCGTCAATATGTCTGTCAGAATGCTGCAAGCCTGAATCTTCTAAACCTAATCTTGTTGCGATGGACGAACGAACTTGTTCAGGGTTCAAAATTTCTCCCTCTATTTCGGAGGACTGAACAACATCCTGAATCAATGTTTCTAAATTAGCTTCATCCTTTAATTCAAAACCAAGCATCTCCACTTTACCCATGAGCTTTCCGTGCAGGTTTCTGACTTCACTTAACAGCGAAATAAATTCCTGCTCATTCCATTGGAAATCTGTCCAGTTTTTGAGTTGGTGAATGTAAATCGCCATATTGTTTATGATTGATGCGGTAAATATACTTCTTATTCTCCGCATATTTTGCGGAGAATAAAATGATCTTTCTCCGCAAAGTTTAAAATTGGTTACTTTCTGGAAAAAGCGTTCGTAGATTTTGCGATTAGTTGTTACAATCCCCTTTTGGGATACAAGTGTAATATTTACTAATCCATCATTTCACTTCCTGCCACAGGAAGCGCATTGAGTTCACGCTGATATTCCCGCCAGTTGGGCATATACCGATCAAGTAATGCCCGGAATTCATCATTATGATTGGGAACTGAATCTAATAAATACTTTATTTATAGGTTTTTGCAGCCACTGAGGTGTACAAAAGAAATACATTAAGATCTTATTTTCAAATGTTTTACCAAATCGCTAAAATACACTGCTGATCAAATGTCCACCGCTTTGGTGTTCGCTATAAACCTTTCTACATCTTTTTTGCAGTATCAAAATTAAGACTGAAAATCCGATTTGCCAGTAATGTTTTGAATTCCTCTTCTGAAGTGCTGTTTTTATGCCAGTCGCCACTGTCCTCAGCTCTTTCGATAAAATAATCAAGATTCAATGATATACCTTTCTGATATACCAGTCCAAATCGTACCAGTCCCGACCCTTTACATTGTTGCCCCATTTTCGATTATATTCTCAATATTTTACATTCCTGATAGTCCGTTTCGAATCGGAGTACAAATCAACAGTCGCGAAACGATTTTATATTCTGCCGCAGTACAGAGATTGCATAGCAGCACAATTCATTTCAGCGGTTAAAGCAGATCGAAGTTTTAAGCATTTCGTACAGGCCAACTTACTCAGTTACCTTAAATTCCGCCTGTAGCGTTATTTCCTTTTTGCCCGGATATTCAAAGGCGGACTTGGTAATTCTGTAATTGTCGGCCGGTAGGTTTCTCAACAGATAGGTCTGCATTTCAATACGGCTGCTTTCCGTCTGCGGGTTTATTTTATAACCGATATCGTTTACCAGGCCTGCCTCTAATTTGACTTTTTCCCACTGGCCATCCTTTTTTCTTCTTTCTAAAAAGAAACGATCGCCGGTGATGTAAGTATTGTTTGTGAAGTTGATCACTGAATAAAATAGAGATTTCTGCGCCATGAGATCCGCGCGTTTAACAATTGCAGGAAATTCTAAACACAGTGTGCCGGCCGCCTGTATATCGAATTCTTTAACCGCCTCTCTTCTCAATTTATCTGCAAAATAATATCCTTTGATCACACGGTATCTTCCGCAGGCAGGTTGATCCGCAAATGAGGTAAACGGAAACGGATGTGTTGTTTCTGCTCCGGGAAGCAGCACATACTCCATACTTACAAAAATATAGGTATCTGTGAAATCAATCTTTTCCCATTTGCTTCCGTTCCATTTTTCAAATGCTATTTGCGAATCATAAAAGATCGGCTGGTCATGTACGTTCGTAAGTGTAAGTGTTATTGATCCGTTTTCCACCTTAAAAGACAGAAGATCTTTGTCGGAAAGGTTGTTCGCGGTTGTTTCCGTCTGAGGGTATTCCATTGCTGAATTTTGCTGCAACACCTTAACTGTATCCGCCGTTTTTATAATCTGCACATCGGCGGACTTTTGCTTGTCAGCTGAACTGCAGGACCCGAGAAACGTGCTTATAACAACCAGGAAGATGAGTAAGGGTTTCATATCTTAATTTTTTCATTTCACTGTTAAACTGTTCTACAGAAAAGCAACACTTTGATCATCATCAACTGTTGAATTTTATCTTACTAACTACATTCTCCCGGTGGAACGTTTGATTCTTGTTTTTCGCTTGTCATCAATTTTCTTGCGCAATCCGGCATGCGGCGGCTTTTTCGCACTTGTGTAAGAATAAGACTCTCTGCGCAAAAACTCCTCTTCACGTCCCATATCCAGATTTTCATAGATAATATTTCCCAGCAAAAGGTTCACGTAGCCTCTGTCGATATCGTGGCCTTCCGTGGAAATGTTGGATGGATACGTTTCTCCTTTCCAGACCCAGCCTTTCAATTCTATCAGCATCCGTGGACTATCAGGATTATATCCTGCCTGGAAGAGAATGTGCGAGCGTTTCCTGGGCTCGGCTGTACCTTTTTTGTTGTAATTTTTATACAGTCGCGACAAAATAAAATCTCCGGGTTCGCAGTTAATAAACGGTAAATTTCTGTATCACTAATAAATTATCTTTTCTAAAATACTAGCACTTAAATCACCTTTAACTTTCCAAATGATTGCAATTCCAGAAACTTAGATTCAAAAAGTTCAGAAGGCATTTTTTTCTTTAACAAATTATGGAAATTCTCATCGTGTGTGGACAAAACAATCTGCTTTCCCTCATTTACCACTATACTTCTAAATAAATCTATAGTTGATAACACATTCACACTATCCATGGACTGAATTGGATCATCAATGAAAATGCAACTATAGACTTTTGAATTTAATGCAGTTGCTAAGAAGATACTTAAACTCAATATATTAATCTGAGCAGTACTAAAATATAGGTTTGGTATTAGGACATTTTCATTCTTGGTATTTTCAACAAAAACATCCAATCTTGGATGATCGGAATCAAAGTTAGCTTTAAATTTTACTGACTTAAAATCAGGGTGCGGGTCTATTTTCCTGTATAATTTATTGATCAATTCCTCGTGGAAAAAATTTTTGATTCGATTTTCAAGATAAGTTCTGGCGTTATCACATTCTGTTGTTATAACTGGCTCAACTTTCTGTTCTAAAAAGTCAAGTTCTTCCATTGCATTAGCAAGTTTCGTTTTAGCATTTTCGGATTGGAGAAATGGCCAAACATTCTCACTATATTTTTCCAGTTTTTGATATTCCAATTGTATAGATCGTGTATGTTCTAAATCAGCCTTGTATTTTGTCTGCTTTTCTTCAATTATTTTTGATAGGATCGTTTCGTTCATTTGGGACGAATCAATATCCAAATTGTCTTTTAGGAAGTAACGGTAGGCAGCAAGTTTAGCATCATTTTCATAGGTCAATTTTCCCAAATCTAATTTCTTTTGCAATAAATTCTCTTTTTTAAATGATGTTAGTTCTTGATTAAAAGCGCCATTTTTTTCATCCGTTTCTTTCAGTTGAATAGCCAATTGACTAATACTTTGTGTTAATGAAGAGTCTCTTTGGAGCAACAATTCTTTATTTATTTCTTTGTCCGGAAAATATTCATTAAACCATCCTGTTACAGACACATATTTTTCGTTGTTAATTAGATTTTCATTTTCTTTTTTAAGTAAATCTATCTGGTTTTTCAAGGAAACTAACTGCTCCTTTGCCTTATCAATGGCTTTTTTATTAGTAGAGAGTTTAGGGTTAACAATATCTCTTACTTTATTAGCTTCTATTATATTTTCATCAATTTGCTTTTCAAAAATTTCAAACGACAATCCTTTTAAGTCAAGTTTTTGGATTTCGTTCTTCTCTTTTAAAATATTCAGTTCAACCTCAATATCTTTAATATTCAGTCTTAGACTTTCCAACAACTGTCTTTTTTCTTGATTTTTAGTAGAAAGTCTGTCTAGTTGCTGGCTATAAATACTTAGAAGCTGTTCTCGACTTTGTTTTACATTTGTAGTTAAGTCAGAAATACGTAGTTCACTCTTACTTTTTTGAGCAAGAAGTGTTTTCAATGTTTCATCTAATACCTTATTATTAGTGATTTTTTCAACTAACGCATTGTATGAGCCATATACCTGTTCACACAAAGGACAGGAGGAAGATTGACGTTCATCAACAATAGACAAACCTGCTTTTATAAAATCTGATATTGTTTGATTTAATGTTTCCTGCTGTTTAATAGTTGTGTTGAGAGATTTTAACGTTATATTTTCATTAGAAAGCAAGTGTTCACCTCTTTCTAATTTTTGCACTAATTCACTTACTTCTAGATTTTCGCCTTCAGAAATTTGAGGATATATTCCATCAGTTATTTCCTTGATTATTCGTTGTAAATTCGTAATAGCACTTTCTAATTCACGCTGTCCTTTTTCTTTCTTATCGGCTTGTCCCTTTTTATCGTTTAGTTCCTTATCTGTTTTTTGAATTAAATTATTTAGATGTTCAAATTCTGCTTTCATTTCAGGAATCTTAGCTTTTTTAGTTGCCAATTTTTCCAATTGTCTCAATACCGTTTCAAGTTGGCCTCGTAATTCTATTTCTGTGCGATTTAGCTCACCCAATTGCTTATTAATATCCTCACTACTAATCTCCGTTTGCGATATTTTCCTATTTTTTTCCTGTACTTCTTTTAATATCCGCTCATATTCCAAAAAATCTGAAATCACCTTGGTGACTCGATTTTTGTCATCTATATGGTTTTGTTGTGATTTCTTTATGTTATCTATTTCGATTCCTGCCTTTTCAAGACTTTCAAATTTTTCTAAGAGTGGTTGTATTTCTAATAACCTCTTGCGACTTTTTTGATTAATATTTTGAATAGAGAAGTAGGTTTTAAGTCCGATGGTCGAATCATTGCCTGATTTTGAGATATCTACATACTCCAATAATTTAACCAATTCAGATTCATGATTACTGGAAATAGTCCTGTTTGCGATAATATCTTTAAGTCTCTTTATGTCTTCCTGCGTACTTGCAAGTGACAAAAATGTTAAAGATTGTTCTTTAAACTTTTCTATCAATAATTGAATTTGTTTATTAACAGTCTCAAGTAGATTTTCAGAATCTATATTTTGAATGCTCTTTTCAAATTCTGCAATATCCTCTTTAAGTTTATTCTTTTTAGTTTCGTGAACGGAACAAGTTTGCTTAAGTTTATTATAATAGTCGTTTATACTTGACAACTCAGGTATTTCCATGAACTTCTCATAACGGTACTCACCATTCTGTTCAGTGAGAAATGCGGTTATCCATTCTTGAGATAATATTACCTTTTGAAATTCATGGACTTCTGGTTTTATTTTGAAGTTTAAATCATGAATTTGGTTACCATGTTTTTTAAATTTTTTATTGATAAGGGGCTCTTTATCCGAATCAGTAGTAATATTTATATATGTCTCTCTATCTGGTGGAGATTTTATATTTCTAATAAAAGACAATTCGTTCTGTTGATTCTGAAAATTGGCTAATTTATCAAGTTCTCTATTACCTACGAAAAATCTGTTTATAGAACCTGTTATGCCATATTCGACTGCATCATAGAACGATGTTTTACCAAATCCATTAGGTGCGTATAATGATATAAAACCTGCTGGTTTATCTGACGTTGTTGTTAAGTCAAATGTTGCATCTTTTGGATCATCATATATTCTAAAACCCGATATCTCTATTTTTTTAAACTTCATCATTCTCTACCTTTTTTAATTCGCGAATAATTTCATCAAGCCCATTCTTAATATTATCGGTAATTTTCTTTTTATAGGTAATTCCATTTAATATTTTCCAAACATCGGAATTTGGTTGAAATGGTGTTTCTTCAAAGCCAATAATAGACTGTATTTCTGTGTCTCCATTCTTTATATGTTCTTGAATAATTGATTCAATATCTTGTTTAGGATATATTATAATTTTTCTGCTTGAGAATGTGTCGTTTTCAATAATATATTTTAAATCATCTTTTATTTCTTGTTCCAAAATGAAGAATAGATAAATATTCCATACGCTAAATTCATTTCTGAGCGATGATTGAAAATGTACAGCAATAAATTCAGTAATAGCTTTCCATTTATTTGTTAGATTTTTCTCGTCTTTAATATTTATAAAGAAAGCTGGAATGATGCCACCAAAATTTATCTCACTATATTCGAATAAGATATCAGGGAACTCATTCTTTATATCAGATTGTAATTCTTCAGTTAAATAACTCATTGTATTCTTTTTTTAGTAGCGTTAAAAACTCTTGTTCACTTAAATTTTGGTATGATGCCATTTTATCTATGATGCATTTCTTTTTAAAATAGTCTAAATGGACAAAATTGAAGGAAGTAAAGGGATCCATTCCTTTATCTGTCCTGAAACCACTTTTATCATATACTCTGGCTATATCAACTATTTTTCCTTTTGGAATTATAAATGGTCTTTCTGGCGGCATCCTAGTACTGACAATTACAGTTGAGTCTGGTTGTAATCCTAAATAATCCGATTTGGATAGTTTGTTAGGTATTAAATCTGTCCAGTCACTAGTATCCAAATACTTAAATCTAATGCTGTCAAATACTTCGCTTAATTGTTGGATGGTAAGGCTATCTTCCTTTACTATATTCATTATTGTGAGAAATTCCAGCCATGCTATCCATATATTTTTAGTATCTAAACAATGGTCCTCAGTTTCATCTATCAGTAACCTCTTTTTGAACAATTCTTTTATACCAATAGGGGTTACATCTGACTGAATTACACTCAAAGCTTTATTCCTTAAGTGTATTCTAGTTGATGAAATTGTGTTTTCATCCCAAGCATCAACTTTTAACGTGAATGCGTCATCTTTAAGGAAATCAAACTTTCCAACGTATGGAGGATGCAGCTTAGTTAATAACGCGTTATACTCTTCATAATTGATTATCTCAGAAAAGTATTTCATAGGAACAAAGCATATTTTTCCGTTAGCCCAGGCCGCATGTTTCATTTCGCTTTGTATTCCAATAATATAAACAGTTTCACCTTGCATTGATAGGATGCCTCCGCCCGACATTCCTTCAATTTGAAGCTTGTTAAGAGTATCGTTTATTAGTTGTGCATTTTGCAAGTGTTGTGCTGGTAGTCCAGATTCTCTAATTTTGTAATCGGTATCCCTGTTGCCAATTGCATTATTCTCCATTTGTTTAGGAAACCCGTATAATGAATAGTTGTCAATTTTGTTAGGGATTTCGATGGATATTATTTTGTCAAATCCAAGCAACGAAGGTTCAACTTTTAATATAGCAGCATCGGCTTCTTTATGGGGGAAATAAGTTTGATTTCGTGTTAGAACGAAGGGAATTATTTGTTCTTGCCACTGACCTTCAACATTCACTTGCCTAACAATAGAAATATCTGTTCCGTCTTGAGTTGCATACGGAAGATCATTGCCATCGTTATCCTGCGTTATGCCTTCAAACAGATGCTTGGCGGTTAGGATATACGTATAGTTATTTTCATTTAAGATGGGTTGGAATAAACATCCACTTCCATCCTTTACCCGAACAGTGTACAGCTTTAATTCATCTAATGTCATTACTTAAAAATCTAGTTCTTTAGTTATTCGGGCTTTTATTTGAAAATCTTGTCGGTCTTGTGCAGAAAACACTTCATTTCGAACATGCTCATAGTTAAAGTGAAAAACTGCATTTGGGTTTACATTTAGTATTCGAGCTAATGTCCTTTTATTGGGATGATTATGTCCAGAACTATCTGTACTGATAATATAATTCTCTGTTTTTACAATTTCTAACAGTTCCTTATTAGTGTTTGCTTTACTGCCATGATGAGAGACATTCATTACTTCAACTTCTAAAGGCTTATCTTTACTATAGCCGAGTGTTTTTAGTTGTGTTACTATACCCTTGGGATGAGAATCGGCTAAAAATAAAAAACGCTTATCATTCAAAGTCAGGATAAATGAAATGGAACTTCCATTTTTGATACTACTATCCTGATTAAATTTGAAATCGGGTTTGTTTTCTTCCTCAATAAAATCTTTGATATTTTTATTCCAGTCTTTTCCTTTTCCAGCAGTATATACGAGATCACCAGTAACTCTTTTATACTCCTTTAGAAGATTTTTCAACTGCACTTCATTAGGAGATAGGATTTGAATTTTTACCCCATATTCCTCAAACTCCTGTCCCTGAAGTATTATTTTCTTATCCCATATTCCTTTTTCAACTAAATAATCCTCATATTCTATTGCTTCGTGAACTCCCGTTTGGGGATCTGCAAAGATCTTTAACCCCACTTGCAAATCTTCATTTTCTGGTTCATTGAGATAAGTAGCAATCAATTTTCCAGAGTTGAACCAAACGTTTTTTACCAGTTCGTGGGCTTTATTATCTAACTCAAACCATTTTAGTAAACCGCATATATGATCGTTGTCTATATGCGTCAATATGAGAATGTCAATAGATTCACCCTGTTTTCTAATTGAATCAATTTCTGAATATAGCTCTCCATTGACATTTGTAGCATTAGAATAATATGTCTGCTCTACACCTCCGTCAATTAATATGTTTCGATTTATGCCCCCATCATTAAATGACAAGAATAAAGAATCTCCGTTTCCTGCTTTAAGCAATCTAATTTTCATTTTCTCTCAACTTATATCAAAATACCGCTCAAAATACCCTCTGATCTTTTCCAACACAGTTTCCTTTTTCTTAGCACGATCACCGCTGGGTGAAAAGCGTGAAACGGGCGGAAGGATCTCGGCAAAGGCAGTTCCCGCAGCTTGAATTTCACCGTTCTTAAAGGAATTATCCATGAAAGCTTTGGTTTCGGCATCTTTTAATCTTTCTTCGTCGATGATGGCCTGCAGGTCGGCTTTTTTTTGTTTCTTAACATACTCTTGCCAATGTTCATCCACATCAGTTGAAGGCGTAAGTGACTCCACGAACTTTTCGATCAGGTCTTTTTTGTTCCGCAGATCAACGCTGGAATCAATGGCCTTCTGAATGTTAACTACAACTTCCTTATTCTGCTGATTGCTCTCTTGGTATTTGCGAATTAGCATCAGGATATAGTCTATGTTAATTTCTACCTGCTTAATAAGTTCCATTTCAAACTCAATGTCATCCAGCACATTTTCGCGGTCGCCACCGACTTGTGTACGGAAATCATTGTAAAGCTCGATATACATGCTATGGTAGTCCTGAATGTCGCGATCAGACAGCAGTTCTTTATCAGCAAAGTCGTCGAACGAGCGCAGCACATTCATCAATTTTAAAATAGCGCCATACAACCGGATAAATTCCTTCTGCGCTTCTTCCCCCTCGATCAAAACACCCACCGGGAAACGCTCGAACAGTTCTTCCACCAATTCCTTATAGCCTCTTATTTCTTTTTTGCCATCATTGTATCCATAATAGTACTCATCGAAAGTTTTCAGCAGTACAATACCGCCTGCTTCTTTATTGCCGAATAAGGCCAGCGCTTCATTGGTTTTTTCTTCCAGATTACGGAAACATACAATGTTCCCAAAAGTCTTAACAGAATTTAGAATACGATTCGTCCTCGAAAAAGCTTGCAGCAAGCCGTGCATGCGCAAGTTCTTATCTACCCAGAGCGTATTCAGCGTGGTGGCATCAAAACCGGTGAGGAACATGTTCACCACGATCAGCAAATCAATCTCGCGGTTTTTCATGCGCAGTGAAACGTCCTTGTAGTAATTCTGAAACTTGTCCGAAGACGTATCGTAACTAGTGTAAAATTGCAAATTATAATCTAGGATTGCCTGATCCAAAAAGTCCCGGTGCGAAGCGCTTAATCCTTCCGTGGATTCTGAATTCTCATCTTCTACACCATCCTCCTCGGCATCATTCTGACCGAAACTAAAAATAGTGGCTATTTTTAGCCTGCGCAGTTCCGGAATCTCTTGCTGTTGCCGTTTAAACTCCTGATAATACAGTTTGGCTGCATCAATGGAAGCAACGGCAAAAATGGAGTTAAAACCGCTCTGCCGGATCTTTTTCTTGATCTCCTCAATCTTATTGCGGTCTTTTGCAGACGACACTTCCTGTACATTGGCAATCGACATCATGTAATACGGCTTAGAGTTCCGAATTGTTTTCTGATCGAAGTGTCCCAATATGTATTTGACATTATTAGAAATGTATTTTGAGGACAATAGGACTTCTTCACGGTCAATATCGCGCACCTGCTGATCTGCAATGTTTTCCTTTTCCTTAATGGTCCGAATATAGTCTATACGGAACGGTAGCACGTTTTTATCGGAAATAGCATCCACAATCGTGTAGGTGTGAATCGCCGCTTGATGCCGTATATCTACGCATTTCTCCGGATTACCGTGCAATTGACAGCCGAATGCCTGTACTGTCGTTTTTAAATGCGCCTTACCACCGCTGCTTGAGTTTTTAGCAAAGATCGGTGTCCCTGTAAAGCCAAAAAGGAAGTATTTTTTAAATGTTTTGGTAATGGATTCGTGCATATCGCCAAACTGCGAACGGTGGCACTCGTCGAAAATAAAAACGACCGGCATATTATAAACCGGGTGATTTTTCTGCTTCTTGATCAGGATAGAAAGCTTCTGAATGGTGGTTATGATGATTTTCGCGTTCGGATCATCCAGTTGCTTTTTCAGTACGGCAGTATTTGTATTGCTGTTGGCCGCTCCTTTCTCAAACTTATCATATTCCTTCATCGTCTGGTAATCCAGATCTTTCCTGTCTACGACAAAGATGACTTTTTCGATAAAAGGCAGCCGACTGGCCAGCTGCGCTGTTTTGAATGATGTTAATGTTTTTCCAGAGCCGGTCGTATGCCAGATAAAACCACCGGCATAAATAGTTCCGTATCTTTTGTAATTATTGGAGACATTGATTTTGGTCACGATGCGTTCCGTGGCCACGATCTGGTACGGCCGCATGACCAGCAGCAAACTGTCCGAAGTGAACACACAATATTTCGTCAAAATATTCAGCAGTGAATGCTTTGCGAAAAAAGTTTTACCGAAATCCATCAAATCCAGAATGGGTTTATTGCTGCCGTCTGCCCACCAGGACGTGAACTCATAGCTGCTGCTGGTTTTCGACTTCTTCGCTCCCTGCTTTTCTTTTTCCTTAACGTGCGTGTAACGTGTGGTATTGCTGTAATATTTGGTTAAGGTTCCATTGGAAATAACAAACAGCTGCACAAACTGAAACAGGCCGCTGTCTGCCCAAAAAGATTCACGTTCATAGCGGTCGATTTGGTTGAAAGCTTCCTGAATCGACACTCCGCGCTTCTTAAGTTCAATATGCACCATAGGCAACCCGTTCACTAAAATAGTAACATCATACCGGTTGGCTCGTTTTCCCTGATCGGTTTCATATTGGTTGATGACCTGCAGGCGGTTGTTGTGAATGTTGGTCTTATCGATTAAATAAATGTTGCGCAAAGAACCGTCGTCACATTTCAGCGCATGGATATAATCTTCCTGAATCAGTCGTGTTTTATCCTCAATATTGCTGTTGGGGTTGGACAAAACTCCTTCAAAAAAATCCTTCCATTCCTTTTGGGTAAAACGGTAGTTATTGAGTTTCTCTAACTGCAGCCGTAAATTCGCCTGTAAGTGTGAATCAGAGTTGAATTGTACATACTCATACGCCTGCTGTTCCAGCAAAGCGATAAATGCTTTTTCGAGCTCGGCTTCAGACTGGTAGGTGACTTCCCTTTTGTAGTCGCTGGTGTATTCAGCGACAACGGTTGATTCCGGATTTTCTGCAATGATATTATACTCAGCAGGCATAGGTTTAAATTTTATTTTTTAGGAAACGGCGGGGACCGTCAATGGTTGAAATGTGAGCAGTTTGCCGCGATAATACTCATACTGCTGGCGGCGCGCCAGTATTTCTCCGGGCAGGCCTACGGAAATGTCATTTACCAAAGCATCAAACTTATCTAAGATAGAAACGATGCGTTCTTGTTCTTTTAATGAAGGGACTGGAATTTTTACCTTTTCTAATCCCTTAGCATTTATTGACGAAATCTTCCCTGACGAAATCGATCGTTTTATCTGATCATGAAATAGTCTTGTTCTTGAAAAGTATGCTACATACTTCGGGTTTAATCCGCTTTTAAAAGTAAAACAAGCATCATGAATTACCACATCTGAATCGCCCATCCAAGCTGTAGCCTTTCCGATATCTTCAGTTGTTTCACCAGCAGTTACGAATACGACATCTCCTTTGCTTGCCACACGTAATCTTGCAGCTAAATCTTCACTTATAAATGATTTTGCATTTGCCGCATATACATGGTAATGTGTATACATTTCACCATAATGAATGCAAGGAAATCCGCTTTCAATCATATCAGCTCGCACAAAACGTTTACCTCGTATAAATTTTCCAATTTCACCCAAAGTTTTCCATTCGACATAACCTACTGATTTACAGTCGTTTTGCCCCCCCCCCCAGTCGCTATTTCGCTAAAACTGAGCAGTTTAGAACGGTAATACTCATACTGGCGCTTTCGCGCCTCCAGCTCCGCCTCCAGCTCCGCCTCCAGCGCAGTAAATTTGTCGAGGATGCGCACGATTTCTTCCTGAATTTCTATTGGTGGGAATGGAATAGAAATTTTAGAATATATAGAAATCCATTGCCTTGCATGATCTTGTGGCTTATATGATATACATTTCATTGCGTAATATATATATCTAAAACCAATATTGTCCCCGTTTGCTGGCCTTATCAGCTTCATTGCGGATGACTTTATTTTGAAAGGAAAGTCAACCCAATGGAATGATGTTGTGAAATCGTCAAAAATGATTACGGGATTTTCTCTAGTTGCATTGTAAATCCCATCTCTTTCATCCGTATAACCTAATATAAAACTTTGGCCCGCTGTAAGAACCGGGGTATTAAATGACTTATCATAATTAGTTGTTTTCACAATAAACTTAGTAGGTTGCTGATATACCAACAGTTCTCCTAACTGCTTGAATTCCACCCCATCCGGACAATACTCCGCAATTAAATCATCTATCTTGCTCATACGTTACTTCTTCTAAATCATTTACAATGGCGTCAATGGCCGTTCTTAGTTCATGCTGCCGCGTTACAATGGCTTTAATGCGTTGGTTCAGTTCCACAATATCAGTTGCCTCCTGTGTATTTTCCTGTTCTACATAAGAACTCACGGCAATGTTGTAATCATTTTCAGCGATTTCGGTATTGGGAACCAGTCGCGCGAAGTGCGCCACATCTTCACGATCCGTAAAGCTGTTCAGAATCCTTTTGCGGTTGTCGTCGGATAATTTATTTTTATTGCCGCCGCGAACAAACTCAGCCGAAGCATCGATAAACATAGTGGAATTGTCGCGTTTGCTCTTCTTTAAAACAATAATACACGTAGCAATGCTTGTCCCAAAGAATAAATCTGGCGGTAGTTGAATCACTGCATCTAAAAAATTATTATCCACCAGATATTTCCGGATTTTCTGCTCCGCGCCACCACGATACAGCACCCCCGGAAATTCTACAATAGCCGCTGTACCCGACGTGGCCAGCCAGGAAAGCATATGCATGGTAAAGGCCAGGTCAGCTTTGGACTTGGGTGCCAAAACTCCTGCGGGCGCAAAGCGTGGGTCATTAATCAACAATGGATTCGCATCCCCTTCCCATTTTATGGAATACGGCGGATTTGAAACGATGGCATCAAACGGCTCATCATCCCAATGTGCCGGTTCCATAAGCGTATCACCGTGCGCAATATTAAACTTCTCAAAATTAATATCGTGCAGAAACATATTGATCCGGCACAAGTTATAGGTGGTGATATTTGTTTCCTGTCCATAAAAGCCCTGTCGAACATTTTCTTTACCCAAGACTTTAGCAAATTTCAGCAATAGCGAGCCGGAACCACACGCAGGGTCGTACACTTTATTGACCTGTGTTTTACCGACCACCGTGATCTCCGCCAATAACTCGGACACTTCCTGCGGAGTAAAAAATTCTCCTCCGGACTTACCCGCGTTGCTGGCGTACATGGTCATCAGATACTCGTAAGCATCCCCAAAGGCATCAATATTATTGTTCTGATAGTCGCCAAGCTTAAGTCCTGCAATGGCTTTGAGGATTTTCGCAAGTCTCGTGTTTCGCTGCTCCACAGTGCCGCCCAGCTTATTGCTGTTGACATCTACGTCGTCAAACAGCCCTTTTAAATCATCTTCACTGTCGGAGCCGTTTGCAGAGGATTCAATATCCTTAAATATACGGTGCAGATCGACGTTCAGATTAGAATTGCTTTCGGCATTCTGCTGTACATTCTGGAACAATTCAGAGGGAAGGATGAAGAAGCCTTTCTCGGAAACTGTATCCTTGCGACCAAACTCCGCTTCTTCATCTGATAAAGTGGCAAAATCAAAATCAGCACTACCCGCCTCACGTTCGGCCTTGTTGATATGCGCAGTCAGATTCTCTGAAATAAACCGATAAAATAAAATCCCCAGGACATAGGATTTAAAATCCCATCCGTCCACACTTCCTCTCAAGTCATTTGCAATTTGCCAAATGGCGCGGTGCAATTCATCGCGTTCCTGTTCCCTTGTCATGTATTCTTTCCATTAATTTAAAATCTTCTAAATATAGAAAAAGAAGACAAAAGAAAAAAGAGCACCATACTAATCTTTAAACGATTCTGTAACCATAGGCTTTTTAATGTAAATCATTTCCTTAATAGATTGCTGTTCACCTTGTTATGCATAACGGATTACTAGCGAAAAATAATTTATCTTTTGTTCACTTAAAAAATGTAACTTTCTAAAGAATTTTAAATCGATAAGTTGGATTGCCAGATTAAAATTTCACCTTGATGATATAGGTAAACCGTTTATATTTAGAAGTTTTAAGTGTCTGAAAGTAACACACAGAAATTTTAAGGCGGATCGGATTTTTTTTAGTGGTAACAGAAACAGTGCCCTAATGCCAGTGAATGAACAAGAATAGCTAGAAATTTTTTAAAATTATTGATATGAAGGCTTTTTACCCAACATTATGTGAAAATAAAATACTTGAAAAATTATTTCTGGCAATCTACTTCAATGATCTTGACAAAGTGATTGAGTTCAAGACAAAACATCCGCCTATTTACGCTAAAAAAAGTTATTTTCTTATAGAAAATCAGACTCCTTTTGATTTGACTAGCTTAACTCTGTTTCATTACAAGATTTGGTTCAGTGATGAATGGCGCGACCAGATAAAGTCCTTGATTGATAAAAGCCGACAGCGGACAAAACAGTTGGGAGACTTTTGGAGAACGGAAGGGATTATACAGGATTTGGATTCGACTTTTGCCTACAATCAGTTTTGGAATTATTTTAACTGTGATGATCCAGACGACTATGAGGAAGTTATGTTTGAGCCTATAAAAAATTATTTGAAAAATGGATTTAGAGAAATCGACTTACAACTGTACAACCGAGTTGAATGTCTCGATTTTACAAATGCAAGAAAGCTACTAAAACAAGGAGCTAAGGCTGATATCCATTTCCAAAATGATGGCGACAGCAGCGCCTTCTCGCACATTGTGGGTGCGGTTTCATATTTATCGACCACCCAAGTGATCCCGCAATTTGAAAGCTTTTATCAAAGTGGACCTGATCAACATTTTGACATTACACAAATGTTTGCTAATCTGATTGGTCTTGCATCGCATGAAGAAATGTACCGTTTGTTACAGAAATACTTTGGAGATAATGTAAGTAACAAGAACAAGTAATTACTGCCAAAAAATAGAATTTAAATCAATAGCATCTGATACAATATTTAAAATCACAATACAGAAATTATGAGTACAAAACTTATAACCTTCTTTGCTCTCATCGCTTCGATGTTGTTTAATGCACAAAACTATGAAGAGGAAGCCATTTTCGAGCGGACGAAAGAAAATTTTATTGTCATCAAGTCAAGTGTTGACAAGGAAATTAAAAAAAAGATTGCTCCGCGGATAGAAAAAAAACTTCTTCAGATGGTAATGCAGCAAAAAGATGGCTACCAGTTTTTGGACAGTAAAGATAAGGAGTATGTCAGAGACACTTTAACAATAAATGAATACATACGAGAGTACAATAATTATTATGCCGCCAGTACAACTTTTGGAATGAATCGAGGTCTTCAATTCTATAATACAGAGTACGACAAACTTCTGAATAAGTATTACCAGAAAACCTTACAACTCTTACAGCCAGATATGAAAAAACAGCTTATCAATTCTCAAAAAAAATGGCTGAAATACTATACTAATGAACGGGCGTTCATCAATAATTTACAGGATTTCGGAAACCACAACTTCTTGGTTTATGCCAGCTCATATACTGACAAACTACTTGTAGATCGCGTGCAATTTTTGGTGGATATTTATCAAAGAAAAATGCACGGAAATTTCACATACAAAGAGTAGCAAAAACATGTTGATATCAGTTTCTCGAAAATAAGCAGGTGATAGAATGAAAAAGCGCTAAATTTTACTATACTTTCGCGCTAATGATCATAGATGTCACACATCCCTATGGTAAATCACCTTAACAATTTAAATCCCTAAATAATTATCAACATTTTTTGTTGTAGAATAAATTTAAAAAGTGCGATTGGAAGGATTAACAAGACAGTATGAAAAAGTGCGACGTGCATACGCCAGCACTGTTATTGAGAAGATGGATAATGCGGATTATTCGGAATATACGGAGATCTTATTTACTGCCCATAGCTGCGCTATGGAAAAAAACTCATTTTCTGTTAATGACACGCGTGAACTGAAGGAAAAGGGCCTTTCTGCGAAAATCTTTAATCATACATTGCTGGAAGCACTTGAAATATATAATCACCTTAATGCTTATGCTTTTGCAATGTCTAATTTGCAACAAAGTTTTTCTGAAAGCTTGATCAAAAAGATCCATTATTTACTTACAGAAGATACGATCTATCATAAGACTGGCACCCAACCTGGCCAGTTCACTGAAACCGACTTGGCCGCGGGGAAAACGGTCTTTGGCGACCACAAGTTGAACTTGCAACAGCTCCCAGCGGTGCTGCAGGAAACTCAATACTTCTTAGAAAATAAATCTATTCATCCTGTTTCATTAGCTGCTGTTTTTCATAAAGAATTTATCTACCTTCATCCTTTCAGAGATGGCAACGGCAGGTTAGCAAGACTCCTTTCCAATATTATTTTGGCAAAGTGCGGCCATCCACAAATCATTATTACCTCCGATAAAAAACAGAGTTACATAACCGCTTTAAAAACATCAGAAAAT
Organism: Kaistella sp.; assembly: GCA_032057205.1. Classification (GTDB taxonomy): domain Bacteria; phylum Bacteroidota; class Bacteroidia; order Flavobacteriales; family Weeksellaceae; genus Kaistella. Next base: position 49,666 of record DAMCFT010000003.1, on the reverse strand, counting down.
CTAAAAACAACTGCGCCGATAGAAAAATACTTCTTTGAAGCTGCAATTGAGCGAATGAATAATGAGATGCAACAGAAATCTCGAAATCAAAATTTTGCTTTCGGACAATTAAAAACTCATAAATAAGGAGAAATGCCTTGTTATAAAAATACTTTTCAAAATATATAAAAATAACATCGGTAAAAGTTCAATTTATATATCTATATTTGTTAAACAATAAACGTAAAGCGTAAGCTATCATTCGGGTTTCTGAAAACCGCTAATTTTCAAAAGGCTTCCCAAGATGATAGGCTTACGCCCGTGCCAACTCATGGCGTGGGCTGTAAGTCATATCTGGAAGTCGGGCTCTTAGCGGTGCCTCAGAAACGGATTGATTACAGTTCCACGCTTCTGTGTTTCAATACACACTGATATGGCAGGAGATCAATTTTATTTCAACAATCCCAACTCTCTATTTAGGGCTTTACCGGAGGTACAGCTTCGGGAGTTCATAGAAAATCACATAGCAAACCGATTGTCAAGAAAGGAAATGCTCAATATCTATCCTTGGGCAAAGCGATCCGTGAGTTTTACTAAAGATCTACCCTACAGTAAAAGCGATGCCTCTTGTCCAAATTGTTCAGGTACAGTGTACGTGAAAACTGCTAAAGATAATAACAGCTTGGTGGAAAGGAAACTGTGCCCGCAATGTAACCATGAGTTCAATAAAAAGTGTACATGCAATTATTGCGAGGAAAAGAAAAAGGCAGAATCTGAGCGGGAAGAGCAGCGCTTTTTTCAAGTTTTTGATCAGGACGTACTGACAAGTTTCAAAATTCCAGTTGCGCTTGAGGACCTCAGTATCATGGATGAACTGAAATTACAAATTTTCGTCGAGTTATTTTATGACGGACAAAAGCAACTCCTCAATTTAAAAAGAAGAAAAGAAGAAACGAAACTCTATAAAGAGCTACGGAAAACTTTTCTGACGGATCCTTTTGAAGCGTTCGTAAAAAGGCGCATTTTAAAACCGATTGCAAGTTATGATCCTTCGAAATACTATTATAATCTGCCAGTGTATATTAACAGTCATCCTGAGCAATTTAACTGGACGATAAATTTGACTGAAAATGATAACTTAACATCTTTAGAAGAATTTACAACCCGTAATGACGTAAAGCAGTACAGCACGGAAACATTGTTCAAACTCTGGAAGGAGATATACTCTGCAGAGATACTTCAGTATATCGAATACAATTCCAATAAATTACTGAAACTTAAGCTCGACCATTTTACCATCAGCTTTACTGTTTATCTTCTCATTCCGCACTTTAGTTTGGCTAAAGCATTTGCAATCATTTATAGTGTCTTGGCATCTACATTAAGATATTCTCATGCGTACGAAGTATCATTACAGCACATTACTACATATTTTAGAAATAAACTCATGAAAGTAGTTGAGGAAGCTAAGACTGCTAGGACCTTTAACGACTTCAACCGGCCCTCAGGGATGACAACGGATCCTTTCCACATGTATATTTTGGACAGAGTGCTAAATGTTACCAGTGACTATTTTTACTGCAACACCAAGGCAATACTTGGCGTGGAATATCAACCGAAGTTGTCCTCGAAGATAAATGAAGAAGAGGATGCAGAACAAAAAAGCGATTATCCAGGGCCATGCCAGGAACAACATCCCTCTATTCTACTACCGGAACCGACACGATACGGAGACCATATCATTAAATACACAACTAATTTACTAAAATAACCCATGCTGAGATTCGCAACAATTACTGCAATTTGCCTGTGCGCAAAACTTTCCGCTCAAAAGACTTTCTCCTTCCCGAAAATAGATGATAAAGCGACTTTCAATAAAGTTGTTTCCAAGTACAAGACATTTTCAGTAGAAGAGATTTCGCAGATCAAAAGAGATTCAGCAAAAGCTGACAGTATTAATAAAAGAAGTAATTGGACACTTAACGCGACGAAGAAGAAAATTGATACACCCATAAAAGGTCGAAGGCTGCATAAAAAATAACCTGCCTAGCTGAGTACTATCTTTTTTCGTCTTTATTGTGCACCCATATTTCATAGGTGTCCTGTAGCTGTTTTTCCTTTATAAAATTCTGAAAAACCTTATTTCGGTGCGTTTCCATCTGTAATTTGCTATTTACCTCTTGCTTGTCTTTCAATTGTGTAAGACCAAAGGTTAAGGCGCAAGCCGTGATGCTACAGCTCAGTATTAGCGGATATAGAAGTGATTGATTATTTCCTTTTTCTTTCTGCAACCGAGAAATATCAGCAATATGGTTGGATGTTATGTCCTTTAAGTTTTCGGCAGCTTGTTGCTGTACTGAACTCATCGCAATCATCACCTCGCGTACTGGTTTATTATCCACCTTAACTGTCATGCTCTGTATTTCTGCCATCCTGGAATCGATCTGAGAAAGCAAATGTTCATTATTTACAAATTTAGACTCCACTCTTTCCAGCTTATCTAAGAAAATTTCCAGCGTATCTTGTAGTTTTATTTTTTGCGCCATAGTTTATCGTTTTAAAGGCTTTTTTCTTTTTTTAGTTAATTCATCGTCAGCAGTTCCGGTATAATTTGGCTTCAGCAGGACGTCAAGTAGGTTCTCATTGTTAGACGTGTTGATAGAAAGCTCTTGTTTCTTCAGTTCTATTTCACCTACTTGTTGCTGTGGAACAGAAAAATGAATTGCGTGCTCGGAAATAGTTTTTAGTAAATTATTCAGGCTCATAGTGCGATGAACATCGCTTGCCTTGAATTCTAAACCCGTTTGTTTATCTTTCACCCTGAATCCTTGTAAGTCGCCCTGCCTGTTGATGACTGGAATGAACTGAACACCCAGGTTTGCCATCTGCGAAATGTAACGATCCAGCGACAGCGGCCTACGCGAAATAACTTCAAGATGTCTCAGGTGAACAGATTTCTTCACGTTTTTATTCATGTTAGTTTCAGCTCCTAACGCTTTAGCTTTATCAATCCTCATTTGTTTAGCGGAGACCAGTCCGTGTTTCTCAGCTACGCGATGGGCAGCCCATTGAGCCTTTTTACCAATATGATGGTCTGGCAGCAGTTTTCCATCAGTTTTTACACGGTTCAATAAAATGTGTATATGCTTATGTTGTTTCTCATTATGTACGAAGGCTAAAAACTGTGCTTCATCAGGGTCAATTTCCAGCTCTTTTAAGAAGTCTTGCGTAATTTCCCCCAACTCTTTTTTCGAAAGCCGTTGCCCATCTTCAATATGGGGCGAGAGAACCATTGAAAACAGTTTGTTCGTCGCGCGCTGATTGAGCTGCTGTATAATTTTCATTTCGCGGAGTAGTTCCACTGGCGTTTCGCCACATAAATTGTTTCTTAACAATTCATGCCCCTTTTCATCTTTAATAACGTAGTTGAAAATTGAAATACCTCCATTACACGATTTAGCCTTTCCTATCATTTTTTAAATTTTTCAAGATGGGCACGAATTGCTTTTGCGGTTTCCAATGTTTCTTTTTTCATTCCCGTCACATCTCCGAATTTAAATAGGTTCGAAATGCGACGAAAGTTATCCGAATACTTCGATAGAGCCTGATAACAACTAATTTCATCTTCGCTGAGTCTGTTTTTAATATCCAGGTCCAGCGCCAAACGGCGCATAAATTCAGATATACTAAGACCTGATTTTTCAATCTTGCGGTAAATGATCTGCTGTTCCAAGTTGGACACCCGGAATTTTATTATCTTATTTTTCATGTGATTCTTACAATTTTTTGCGACCTTCGGGAGTAAACGAATCGTTGAACGGCACAAATTGCGATAGCTTTGTGGCCCGTTCGGCACATCTCGATCTGCTTTACATCTGCTGTATGTTCTGTAGGATCTCGGACGTGTAAATTACTGCAGAAAGAAAAAATAATTCCTTAGCCAAAAAATTTATTTCTCTTCTGCAACCGTGCCTTAGTAAAGGCGCTGCTCTACCTAATTTGTGGATAACTATTTATGCACATTTATTAGTATTATTAAGATAGTTAATAAAAGTTAGTATAGTTAAGGAGCAGCTCGCTTAAGCCCCTAAACCATTATCCAGTAAGCGTTTACATCGTTTTAGTATGGTAAAGTTCGGAGATAATATCCTCAAATCCGGAGATAATATCCTCAAATTCGGAAATAATATCCCCATATCCGGAAATAATATCCTCATATCCGGAGATAATATCCCGGAGCAATTTTCAATCTTTCGCCAATTGTTGATAAAATGCCCTAATGTAATCTTCTCCTTTCAGCTGCAAATCTATTTTCCGCTTGGTCATAAGTGCCACCGGCTTATAACCCTCTGATTCATAGGTTTGCTGGATTCGGAATCCCTGTTCGTCGGTAAGCTTCCGAAACTTCTTTAAATATCGAACGGCACGAGAGATCTTCAGATCCTCCTCTGTTTTATAGGATTGATTAGGTCCAACAGCCTGTTTTGTGTGGTAAAGGACAAAACTTAACAGATCTCGTTTTATAACATAGTTAAAACTTAAATCATTGTACTCGTCAAGGTCCGCTTTCACCGGATCCAGAAAGTCCCTTTTAAACCTATACAAACCTTCATATTTACCCTGTGGTAAAGATAAATCCTGCAGCAAATTTTTATAAAGCACTTTACCAAACATCCTTTGCTTGAAGCGCATAATGTATAAAAGAAACTTTATTGTGTTGGCGGAACTTGTTGCGAAAGCTAGATTTTTTTTCATTTGATAATAATGACTTACATTCATTAACAATTGAAATATTGCCCTATCCATTTGAAATAAGATACTATGACGGTTCCAGCTGGGATTGATAATAAAAGGAACTGCTCTATACCCACTAATTTTTTCATCCTTAAGACGGACCCATTTTAAGTTACTCATGTTAATTAAGGCGGTCTGAATAGCTGAGTTTTTCATTTTTTTCCCTGGATTGGTATCCTTAAATGGCAGGGCGAAAGACACATGCCCCTGATTTGCCCACCCCTCAAAATAGTCATCAAATGATAATTGCTGACTTTTGGAAGTAATATCAGTTTGCCTTCGATTTAAGAAAAGTTTTTGATCACTTTTGAGCGCAGAGAGTATAACCGCAATGATTCGCTGTTCGATTATTGACGACTCCTTAGCAATCAATATTTCTGCAAAATCGCGGGACACTAAAATCTTTGTCCGTGGCTGGGGCATAAATTCTTTAGAGTAATTCATGCTATCTTTTTTTTCTCATTGCAAATTCAGTTGCATCAGCTTCGATTTCTGCTATAGATTTACTGCTATTGCTCAGGAGCCACTGGTCAACTTTTTTCCGGTCAAAGAACAGAATTTTTCCGTTGGGTTTCGAATAGGGAATAAGATTAAGATGAACAAGTTTATAAATGTACGACCGCTTGAAGCCCGTATATTCTGCGAGCTCTTCCGTAGTAAAAATGTCCTTCAAGGCAGTTAGGCGCTTTTCAATTCGATTTAGTTGCGCGACGATAAGGTGATTTTCCATTGCTGCTAATCTGTTTTGATTAATAAAGCAAAGGAAGAAGAAGTACTATAGTTTAGCAATAACCGAAAGGGTGCCAACTATAAAAATACATGAATCTGGCTTTATTTCTTTTTCAACCACCTATTAAAGGATTCGCCAATATTTTTACCAATCAAATCCACGCCGTTTTTAGAAAATTTACCGACGACAAAATTATTTAGCGCTCTTCTGTTATATGAATTTAAATTATGAAGATCTGCGTTACTAACATCATCGAGGAAATCGAATATTGTTATTATCTGGTAATCTCTACTTCTACGAGCTTTATCGATCCAACATATCTTCTCATCTAGTTCACCTTTCAGAATTTGGATAAAATGTTTATAGTCACAATTTATCTTCTGTTGCTTTAAAAGCTCAGAGTGGAAGCGTTCAAGCGGTAAAGTGAAATCTATAAAAAAGCTATTGGAGTTTTTTTTATATTCTTCCTCATCTACTAAATATTCGATGAGCTCTGGTTTAACTTTACGTTTAGAAATCTCCTCAAAAACAAGATGTTTAATATAAGACTTTAGTGGAGTTTGGGAAGGCTTCTTTATAAAAAACAATGAGTAAACTTCATCTTTAATAATTTCTCTAATTAGTTTATCGAGTTCCTTTGTAATCATAATTCAACATTTAATTTCGGAATAATTTCTGCTGCTTCTTTCATTTTCTCATCGACAATTTTCGCATAAATTTGAGTTGTGCGCAGTTCACGGTGGCCAAGCCTTTTAGATACCGTATAAATGTCAGCACCGTTTTCAAGCAGCAGCACTGCATTCGTATGTCGCGCACTATGGAAGGTAATGTGTTTGGAAATACCGGCACGGTTGCACCAGCGCACAATTTCAGTATTGTAAGTCATCCCGTATTTCAGGCCGGTAAATACGCGATCTCCCAAATCGCCCCTTTCGCCAAGTAACTGGCGGGCCTGCGCTGAGATGTACAAATACTCTACTCCATCAGTCTTCTGCTGTCTAAAATGAATTTTGCAAGCGTCCGCTTCGTCTCGCACTTCTGACCATACGAGTGTATTGATATCAGACCAGCGCATACCCGTAAGGCAGGAAAAAAGAAAGGCATTTTTTAAAACAGGATATTTACACGACGAATTTGCAAGTGATTGAACTTCGGCGTGTGTCAAATATTCCCGCTGACTTTCAGCTTGGTCAAAAGATTTAGTCTTCGTAGATAAGTTAATAGAAGTATATCCCTCATCGAAAGCACGTCTTAAGGCAGCTTTAAATTTATTGAAATAGGAATATTTTGAATTTTGACTTAATGGTAGATTGCTCTTGGTTTGTGCTTCCTTTTCAAAATACTTGCGCACCCTTTTTACAAAATCTTCATCTACATCGTCGAAAGTCAAGGTCGGGGCAATAATTTTCTTCAAGTGCTGTTGGGTGGAAAACCAGTTTCCGTAGTTATTTGCTGAATCCTGTTGCTGCTTCTCTTGTACAAGTTCTGCGAAGAAAGCCAGGAAAGTCCTTTTTGTTTTCGTACTGCTTTTCAGATTGTATTTGCCCTGAGCAAATTCAGCCTTTCTGATTGCTAAAATATTTTCAGCGAATTGTAACGTTTCCTTATTCTTTTGCTTTTCTAATCTGTCTTTGGGATCAGCAATCAAGTACATTTTTAGATATTCAAACTCTCGCAAGTGGATCCTTTTTCCATTTTGACCAATAGATGATCCCTTGTAAGATTCAATATATAGACTGAACGTACCATCTTTCAATCTTTTTTGTTTTAATGTGATTTTCATGCTTTATGAGTCAAAATCCTTAATTGTACACTTTTGTACACCTTAACTTAAGGAGGTGTACAAAAGATGTAACAAAAGTATAAACAAAGCACTACATACGAAAACAAAAACCGTATAAATATCTAATAATCAACTAAAAGACATGAAAGTAAAACAAAGGAAATGCAACTTACTTCCCGATACAAAACTTCGAGAAAATATTCCCCAGCACTTCATCGTTCGTAAATTCCCCGGAGATCTCACCCAAATGCTCCAGGGCCGCACGCAGTTCGTACGCCAGGAGTTCCGTGTGAATACCCGCGGTTACCGCGTCCTCCACTTGCTGTATCGACTGCAATGATTTGCGCAACGCGTCATAATGCCGCTGGTTGGTAATCACTACATTGCTTTCTTGGTCCTTCAGCTGTTCTATATAATCCGAAAGTTCGTGCTTGATCAGTTCCACATTGGTTTGGTCTCGTGCCGAAATTCCCAGATACGTCTGCACTTTTTCCGGCATCAGCGCCGACTGAATCTGCTTTGCAAACGGCGAGTCCTGCTGTGTTGCCAGATCTATCTTATTCTGCAGCAAAATAATCTTCACATCCTTGCGCCAGATTTCCTGCACAAAGTCAATGACTTCAGATGCCGTACTGTCCGTTTCATCAAACAGATACAGAACGATTTTGGCTGAGGCAATTTTCTCGCGCGCTTTCTTCACCCCGATTTCTTCGATCACGTCCCTCGTCTCCCGGATGCCCGCCGTATCGATGAACCGAAATGCCGTACCGTCAATATGCAGCACTTCCTCAATCGTATCCCGCGTTGTGCCCGCAATATCCGATACAATGGCGCGCTCCTCCTTCAGCAATGCATTCAGCAGCGTGGACTTGCCCGCGTTGGGTTTGCCCACAATGGCTACTTCTACGCCATTTTTAATCGCGTTGCCATAGCGGAAACTTTCGGTCAGGCTCTGGATTTTGGCTTTCAAACGGTGAATCAGTTCCACCAAAGACTTACGGTCTGCAAACTCCACATCCTCCTCCGCGAAATCAAGCTCCAGTTCAATCAGCGAAGTAAAATTCAGCAGATCATGCCGCAGCACCGAAATCTCCTGCGTAATCCCGCCCTTCAGCTGGTTCAGCGCCACCTTGCGCGACGCTTCATTTTCCGAGGCAATCAGGTCCGCAATCGATTCCGCCTGCGACAGGTCGATACGGCCGTTCATAAAAGCGCGCATCGTGAATTCTCCCGCTTTCGCGAGGCGGGCGCCGTGGTTCACCAGCACTTCCAGAATGCGTCGGGCAATATGCGGTGAGCCGTGAAAAGAAATTTCTGCGACGTCCTCAGTCGTAAAGGTTTTTGGCCCTTTGAAAACAGATACCATCACCTCGTCCACGGTTTCGTCGCCATCCTTCAGAAAGCCGTAATGCACCGTATGCGACGCCTGCGCCGTAAGGTCGCGCCCCTGAAAAACCTGCGCTGCAATCGGTATAGCCTGTGGCCCGGACAGCCGGATAATGCCGAGTGCACCTACGCCGTTAGCCGTAGCCAGCGCACAAATGGTATCTTGATTCATGCCTCAAAATTACGGAATTAATCTTTTCAGGAGCAGCACGGCTCCGCACCTGCCGAGGAGTGGTCCCGCTTTCACTACTCGCTTGTCGCGCTGGCTGTCGCCGGCGCAGCAGAGCTCAGACAGGCCGTTCAATCGGGGCTATGGTGGAAAGGAAAGAGTGATTTGGCCGGGTGGATGTTATAATAGCGTGTGAGGTTTTGATTTTGTTAGCGCGGATTATCCCAAAATTTCATTGTCCAATTCCTTAAGCCCGAAGGAATGCAATTATTATAACGGACAACCAACGCAAGATTAAATCCCGAAGGAATGGCATTATACTAGCACAGAAATCAACCGATTGTTAAATCCCGAAGGGATGAAATTATTCTAACACAGTAATCATATAAAAATTAAATCCCGAAGGGATGACATTATACTAGCACAGAAATCGACCCATTTTTAAATCCTGAAGGGATGACATTATCATAATATACAATGAACACAAAACCAAATTCCGAAGGGATGACATAATTCTAGCACACAAATCAACAGATAATTGAATCCCGAAGGGATGGCATTATTTTAACACAATAATCCATTAAACATCAAATCCCGAAGGGATGACATGATTCTAGCACAGAATTTAACAAATAATTGAATCCCGAAGGGATGACATGATTTTTACGTAATGATTTGTGCAAAATTTGACAAACGGATACAATTACTTGTTTGGAAAAATTAAAGCTGGATTAAAATATCCACTTTATTAAACAACTGCCTAACATGCCACCCTTCAAAGATTATTTGTACCTAAACAACATCTCTACAATAATTCCAGCCCTTCAAACTTAAAATTCTTCAAACTGCCACCCCTTGTTTTTCCTATCTTTACCCAACTTAATAAAAACCTGATGAACTTACCCGTCATAGACCTTCACTGTGATTTACTCAGTTATCTGACCCGCGAAAACACCACCTTCAACGACACCAAAGAAATCGGTTGTGCCCTACCCAATCTTCAGCAGGGAAATGTAAAACTCCAGGTGATGGCGATTTTTGCGCCTACCCAAACCGAAAGTACCGCCTACGGTCTGCAACAGGCAGAAATATTCCGGCGTTTGGCAGAAGAAGAAAACGACTGGTATGCTTTTCGTCGACAGGATGTGGCAAGTTTTGGCAAGAATTCTAAAGTGGGAATGCTTGCAGCCATTGAAAACGGCTCCGCTTTCTGCGATGAAAACACTCCCCTGAAACAAGGATTTGAAAACCTTGAACGGCTGCTGGAAATAAGTGGGCCTGCGCTCTATATTGGTTTTACGCATCATGCCGAGAACCGCTTCGGCGGCGGCAACTTTTCCACCGCCGGCCTGAAAAATGACGGAATGGCTCTGCTGGATTATCTGCACGGGCGTAACATTGCGGTTGATTTTTCACACACCAGTGATGCCCTCGCTTACGGAATACTGGATTATATCGTGAAGCAAAACCTGGATATTTCCGTGCTGGCCAGCCATTCCAATTACCGTTCAGTGTACGGGCATGCCCGTAACCTGCCGGATGAACTCGCCCAGGAAATCATTCACCGTAAAGGTCTGATCGGTTTAAACTTTGTGCGTGCTTTTGTCAATCCAGATCACGAAGAAGCCCTGGCAGATCATCTTGCCCACGGAATAAACTTAGGTGGTGAACACAGTGTATGCTATGGCGCAGATTATTTCTACACCAAAAGCCACCCGGACAAGTCGCGCATTCCCTTTTATTTTCCGGCACATGAATCTGCGGTACGATATCCGGAGCTAACGGAGGAGTTTGCAGCACGTTTTGGGGCCCGCTGCGCTGAAAATCTGTCCTCTGAAAATGCTTTACAGTTTATGCGCAGGTTGTGGCATTTGTAAATTACATAGGATAATGTCAATCGTCCTTGTTTCGATAAATGTGAGCCTCACTTAACTCATTTAACTTTTTCCTGAATTTATTTTCGGTTTTCCCTGATTGGTTGATTTGCTGTTGAAAACAGCGGAGATGCGCGGTACTTTTACTTCAATAAAAAAATACCACATATGACAACTACTGTAAAACTTCCGCTATCTGTGCTCGTATTTTCTGGTACACTTATTCTCTTTCTGTTGCTGAATTCTTTCCGGCTGGAACACAAAATTGAAAATTTTGATGTGATTAATGTAAAGCGTCTGAACATTATTGAAAAAGACGGCACACTCCGAATGGTTATTTCTAATAAGGAACTTCAGCATTCCGGCCGAATGGACGGCCAGGACTGGGAACAGAGAGAACGCCCGGCAGGTCTGATCTTCTTCAATGATGAAGGAGATGAGTGTGGCGGGCTTATCTACGAAACTAAAAAACTACAGGATGGCAGCCGCCGCAATGGCATGTCCGTCACCATGGACCAGTACCGCGACGATCAAGTCATTCAGATTTTGAATGATGAGCGGGTGCTGAGTGATAAAATCATTAGTGAACGAGGCCTGTCCATTAATAATTTTCCAGCGATGGACGGTGTGAATGCGCGCAACAATGCATACGAAAAAGCTGAAAAAATATCGGATGAAAAACTTCGTGCCACAAAACTTCGGGAAATCAATCAGCAGTATGGAAGTAAAAACCTCTTGTTTCTGGGTAAAACAAAAGGAAACTCACAAGGATTATTTATTGCAGATCACACGGGACAACCAAAACTGATGATTTATGTGGACGAAAAAGGCGAGCCCAAAATCCAGACCTTCGCTGCAGACGGGAGTATAAAAGATTTTTTAGTTACCGCGTCAAAATAAAATACCATAAGGGCATTTTCTTTACAGGAAAATGCCCATTTTTGAAATGATGAAAAATCGTCACTTTTTGATCAGCGCTGTGCTGGTCCTCATTTTTATTGCAGGCGTCAATACAGTGCAGACCTACGTGCTGCACATCACCCGACAGTTCGGTGATATTGATTTTTATAATCCGGCAACGCACCTGATTGGTTTTATGGCGTGCCTCGTTTCACTGGGATCTACCATCCTGGCCTGGAAACTGGCCCGACAAGCAACCGCAGTTCCGGCCCGCCTGGCTGTGATATCTTTCTTTTTGTCAATTATTATTTATGCAGTTTCAGAAGCAATTATCTACGCTGGCACCCGTTTTCTTTTGTACAGTTTACCAACGAATTTTGATCTATTGATTGGCAACTTCGTTTTTACCACGATTATCTTTCATTTATATATCAGTGGTTTAATGCTGGCGTATCTTACTTTCAGAGCGCATGCGCAGACCACCATTCAATTGCAGCAGATCCAAAAAGAAAAGGAACTCCTGCAGTATAAAATGTTGCAAAAGAATCTGGAACCGCATTTTTTATTTAATAATTTAAGTGTCCTATCCGGTCTGGTTCATCAACAACCTAAAGAGGCAGAAAGTTTCATTTCCGATTTCAGTGATGTGTACCGATACTATCTGGACCACAGCCGCGAAGAACTTGTAGATCTACGTCAGGAAATTTTATTTTTAAAGAAGTATTTAAAGTTAATGACTACAAGATTCGGCGAAGTATATCAGACAGAAATTAACATTCCGGACCAAAGCGGATACATACTTCCCTGTGCTGCACAGTTGGCTGTGGAAAATGCGATCAAACACAATCGTGCATCAGTTGAACAACCATTAAAAATTAAGGTACGCCGTGAAAACGATAACCTTATTGTAGAAAATGAACTTTATCCTGTCGACTATACCCACGGTGCCGGACTTGGAAATCAGTTTTTGCAGAAAAGCTATGAAGTTAATTTTAATAAAAAAGTAACTTTCGTTCGTACTGTACATACCTATCGTGTCGAAATTCCTTTGATTGTATGAATATTGTAATTATCGAAGATGAGCCTTTAAATGCGACGCTACTTACGGCATTTATCCGTCGCTATCAGTCGGATTCTTTTATTAAAGCTACGCTTGCCAGCAAGGATGAAATCAGAACCTACTTTGCAGAACATCCGCAGCCTGACTTGGTATTTTGTGACATAGAATTACTCGATGGTAATGTTTTTTCGCTTTTGAATGAAAATATGATCACAGCACCCATTATTTTCACAACCGCATACAATCAGTTTTACCAGCAGGCCTTTGATGTTAATGGTATTGCATATCTGCTCAAGCCTGTTTCTTACGACCGTTTTGAGATGGCCATGAAAAAGTTTGCGGCTTTATCCTCCACAGTACCAGCAATTGATTGGCGCGCTATTGCAGTTGCTGCAAGCCAGCTTCAGACATCTTACAAGGAACGGCTCGTTATTAAAAATCAGCATGGCATAAAAGTCCTGCCGGTCAGCGAACTCGTTGCAGTATCATCAGATTCAGGAATTTTAACTGCAATCGACTGCCGAAGTAACAGCCATGAATTTCGCAGCAAATTAGGTGAGCTCGCGGCAGAATTAAATCCTAAGGATTTCTTTCAGATTAACCGTGGGGAGATTATCAGCATTCATTACATTGAGCAAATCGAACCTTATTTCGGTGATCGCTTAGTTATAAAAATGAAACATCTGAAAAAACGGCTGATTACGAGCGCGTCGCAGACACCGGCTTTCAGAACGTGGCTCAGCCAGTAGTATTTTCACTGTAATCATGTCACTTTTTTGTAACACCGATGAATAATTAATACCTTGTGGTAATAAAATTCAGCATTATGAAATTGCGCTTTCTTTCCTCTGCCTGTATCATTGGTTTACTGGCAACCTCCTGTAAAACAGCTTCAGTTGCGTCCGTTCAGGACGATGGAAAAATAACGGCGACTTTTGTGCAGATTAATGACGTGTACGAAATCGCACCTTTGCAGAACGGCAAAGTCGGCGGTGTTGCGCGAGTAGCTACTTTAAAAAAGCAGGAACTGGCAAAAAACCCAAATACTTTTCTGGTGATGGCCGGTGATTTCCTAAGTCCGTCCGTTTACAACAGCCTCAAATACGAAGGCCAGCGCATACGCGGAAAACAAATGGTGGAATCACTGAACGCAGCAGGGCTGGATCTGGCTGTTTTCGGAAATCATGAATTCGACATTAAAGAAAATGAACTGCAGGACCGGATTAATGAATCTACCTTTGACTGGGTTGCCAGTAATACTTTTCACCAGACAAACAGCGGTATCGCGCCTTTTGTTAAAACCACTTCGTCCGGTGCTGTACCCTTTCCCGAAACTTACTATATTAACGTACAGGACGCCGACGGTACGAAAGCAAAAATTGGCATTATTGGTTTGACGATTCCCTTCAACAAAGCTCCGTATGTGAAATATACTGATGAATTTAAGGCAGCTGAAATGTTATATAGCCAAATCAAAGATTCCTGTGATGCAGTAGTGGCTCTAACGCACCTGGCCATTGAAGAAGATATGGCGCTTGCGAAAAAAGTGCCGGGATTCTCGATGATTATGGGCGGTCACGAGCATGATATGCGTTTTGAAAAAGTGAATGACATTTACATCACCAAAGCACACGCAAATGCGAAATCAGCCTATGTAAACTACCTGACGATTGATGTTAAAAATAAAAAAACAACAGTGGTCCCGGAACTGCGAATGATCGACGAATCAATCCCCGAAGACCCGGAAACAGCCGTTGTAGTTAAAAAATGGATGGATATCGGTGAGCAAAATTTCGCCTCACTGGGCTTTCAGGCGAAGCGTGTCATCAGACAGCAGGGCGAACCGCTGGACGGACGAGAGGAAATGATCCGTAGCGGACAAACCAACCTGACGAAGCTGGTAGTGAAAGCCATGGAGGAAGCGGCACCGAAAGCAGAGGTGATTCTGCTGAATTCCGGCTCTATCCGCGTCGACGATGTTCTGCAGATGCCCATTACGGAATATGATATTATCCGCACGCTTCCCTACGGCGGCGGTATTGTAGAAGTAGATATGAAAGGCAGTCTGCTCATTCGAACTCTGGAAGAAGGCCGTCTTAACACTGGTTCGGGCGGCTTTTTACAGTACTCTGAAAAGGTGGTTTATAATCCTGCCGAAAAAGTCTGGAAAATAAATGGTACGACCATCGATCCGAAAAAAGTGTATCATGTCGGCTTGGCGGATTTCCTGTTAACCGGTGGCGAAACGAATATGGCTTTCCTCACGCCCGAAAATCCGGACATTGTAAAAACGTATCCTGTTGTTACTGATCCTGCTGATCCGCGCTCCGACAGCAGGCTTGCCATCGTCCAATATATGCTGAAGCATCAATAATAATTATTACTAAAAAATATGACTCAATCACTTCAATCGCACGACATTCCTTACTTGAAAAGATGCCTGGAACTGGCTGAAGAAGCTGTAAACGCCGGTGATCATGCGTTTGGTTCTGTACTCGTGGATGCTGATGGAAAAATACGGGCAGAGGCGCGAAATAAGGTTAATGAAAAAACGGCGCTGGCACATCCTGAATATGATTTAGCTTTATGGGCCGCTGAAAATTTAACACCTGAAGAATGCGCTTCCGCTACACTTTATACCACCGGCGAGCATTGCCCGATGTGCGCCGGTGCGCATGGCTGGGCAGAGGTCGGAACGATAGTTTATCTGAGTTCTGCGCAGCAGTTAACAGAATGGCAGCGGGAAGCCGGGCAGCCGGACGGACCTGTTTACTTCCTACCCGTGGAGAAAATCATCAAAAACATTATAGTTCGCGGTCCGGGCGATGGTGAAATGCTGAACGAAATTAAAGCGCTTCATCAAAAAGCCTGGCAGCGCTAATTTTTTTTGATGATGTTTTGAAGGCTCTAATGGATAATAATAAAATATTTGTTTTTAAAAGTCACCCATTTAAGGTATGTCGAATTTTAAGTATAAGAAATAAGCATAATGATCGGTTAGTAAAGATTCTATAAAAAGCGATGACCGAGTCAATCCGGTCGAAGCTCGTGACCGATTTCATTAAACCCTTGACGAGATGACAGGACGGCATTCTAACCAGCTGAACTACCGGATCAATTTCTTATTATCAATATTAATAAAATTTCTTCGACAATAGCTCCCGGACTCGAACCTCTTAAAAACAAAAAATCCTTCAGAAAAAATCTGAAGGATTTAGCGATCCGGACGGGACTCGAACCCGTCTCGTCAATCACTTGACGAGATGACAAGGCGGCATTCTAACCAGCTTTTTAAAACAAAAAATCCTTCAGAAAAATCTGAAGGATTAAGCGATCCGGACGGGACTCGAACCCGCGACCTCCGCCGTGACAGGGCGGCATTCTAACCAGCTGAACTACCGGATCAATTTTTATTACAAAGTATTGATAAACTTTTTCTGCAGCAGCTCCCGGCCTCGAACCCGTCTCGTCACTCATGACGAGATGACAGGGCGGCATTCTAACCAGCTGAACTACCGGATCAATTTTTATTATAAAGTATTGATAAACTTCGTAAGCGCCTGTGCTGCCGTTTTAGCTGGTGCAAATATAGAACATTTTTCTATTTCTGCAAATTAAAGATGAAAATTTAAATTGGAATTGCATCTTAAGGTACGAGCATCTAAGATTTGCGGTTTAAAACAACATCCACCTCCTGCTGTAATTCTTTTTCAGAACCTTTCGTCAGGAAGAATTCTTCATAATATGCTTTGATAAAAGCAGTAAGCGGCGTTGCGATTAAAGCACCTAATAAGCCGAAGACACTGGCCATTGCTAACATCACAAATAAGCTCGACACCGGATGCAAATCCATCGTGGAAGCCCGCACGCGCGGCATCACCAGATCGCCCATTATTTCATTTAAAACAAGATAAAATATCAATACCCACAGCGCTGTCATCGGATCCAATGATAAGGAGATGAGTACAGGCGGAATTGCCATGATATACAAGCCCAGTTTCGGAACCATTTCAGCAAATAAAGCCAAACCTACCCAGATCCAGACACCCGGAACGCCCATATAACTTAAAAATATAAATACTGCCACCGCTTCCATGGAGCCAACCACCAGATTGGACCACATCCAGCCTACCATCATGGTGGAAGCGCGGGCTAAGGCGTGGGCTGCTTTGCCGCGTTTTTCTTTTTTAAAAAGCTGCAGATACATTTCTATCAGGGGTTTTGGTTTTATAAGCATATATAAAACGATGCTAAAAAACATCACCAATAAAAAGACAGCACCCACGATGGAAAAAGAATACTTCCCAACGTTTTGCAGGATCTGCATCATCGACGGCAGACTTTCCTGGATGTTTGAGCTGCTGAGGAGTTTATCCTGTAATGAGGGGTAATCTGCAAGCAAGCGGGATAACTGCCCTTTTAAATCTGTGTAATACGTCGGGATATTATTTATCACTGCACTTGCCTGCTCCAGCACTTTGGGCACAACGAGATACCCGATCAATCCAAGGAAAAGAAGCATTGCAAAAAAAACAAGCAGCGCTGCCACTGTGCGCGGTATATTCCGTTTCACCAGCCACATGACGGGCGCGTTGAGCACAAGAGTAAGTACAACAGCGAAAAAGAAAAGAAATAGTACAGCGACCGCCTCATACGCAAACCAAAAGGCAAAAACGATGGCAGCAGCTATATAAAGAAGTTTTACAGCTTTGTCAAAAATTCCCGAAGAGTTATGATGTTGCATGCGACCCGGTTTAAAATAATCTCTGGATTCAAGCAATTAAGGTACCATGCCACTCCTGCTTTGTGCAGCCCTCGATATATTATTATTTTATGGATTGAAGCGATGTTTATTCGATGGTTCTGTTTTCTCTTATTAATTTTTCAAGCGAGCGCCGGTTTAGCTTCTTAAGCCTTCGTTCTTCAACCAGTGCTGCTTCTTTGTGAGCAAAAAACTTGCTGTAAACAATCTTCCAATCCACAGCAGAAGAAGTATATTTATTATTTGATTGCAAATGATATTGCAGCCGTTTATGCACGTCTGTGGAATAGCCTTTATAATAAACATTTTTCGAAGCAGAATATATGATATAAACGTAGTGCATTATTTCTGGTTAAATGACGTTGCAGCCTATCGATAATTATGGCTTTTCCAACGTTAAGTTCAGTGCAGCGTATACCATCATAGTAAACGTATAATTCTGATATTAAAGGTAATACTTTTTAAAACAAACAATCCTCCAGAAAAAACTGAAGGATTTTAAGCGATCCGGACGGGACTTGGAACCCGTCTCGTCAAACCCTTGACGAGATGACAGGGCGGCATTCTAAACAGTCTCTTTTAAACAAAAAATCCTTCAGAAAAATCTGAACAATTCAGCGATCCGGACGGGACTGGAACCCGTCTCGTCAAAGCCTTGACGAGATGACAAGGCGGCATTCTAACCAGCCTCTTTAAAACAAAAATCCTTCAGAACAAAATCTGAAGAACTTTAAGCGATCCGGACGGGACTTGGGACCCGTCTCGTCACTCATGACGAGATGACAGGGCGCATTCTAACCAGCCTCTTTAAAACAAATCCTTCAGAAACATCTGAAGGATTAAGCGATCCGGACGGGACTCGAACCCGTCTCGTCAAAGCCTTGACGAGATGACAGATCGGCATTCTAAACAGCCTCTTTTAAACAAAAAAATCCTTCAGAAAAATCTGAAGGACTCAAAGCGATCCGGACGGGACTCGAACCCGCGACCTCCGCCGTGACAGGGCGGCATTCTAACCAGCTGAACTACCGGATCAATTTTTATTACAAAGTATTGATAAACTTTTTCTGCAGCAGCTCCCGGCCTCGAACCCGTCTCGTCACTCATGACGAGATGACAGGGCGGCATTCTAACCAGCTGAACTACCGGATCAATTTATATTATAAAGTATTGATAAACTTTTTGCTTCTGCGCTTTACCAGTAAACACTTCTTGTGTTTTGGTGAGTGCAAAAATACAGATTTTGTGCAGCTTTCCAAATATTTTTATAAAAAAAAGCTTTCCCGAAAAGGAAAGCTCTCATTATCAAGGTGATTATTTTCTACAGGTGTGCAGAAAGTTTCTCGCTGATGACTTCTTTGGAAGCCACCCCTACAATTTTATCTACTACCTCGCCATTTTTAAAGATTAAAACCGTAGGAATGTTTCTGATTCCGTAGTCAACAGAAACCTGCTGGTTGTTGTCCACGTCTACTTTTCCTACTACTGCTCTGCCTTCAAAATCTGTAGCAACTTCTTCGATAATCGGTCCCAGCATGCGGCAAGGTCCGCACCATACTGCCCAAAAATCTACAAGTACTGGTTTATCTGAGTTCAGAACCGTTTCCTTAAACGACTGGTCTGTAATTTCTAATGCCATTTTATATAATTTTTATGTTTTACGTTTTAGAGGAAGACTAAATTACAAATATTTTACCAAACTGCCGGCTCCAGCTATCAATGAGCAGCATCTGTTTTTTCAATAACTTCCGTCTTGCTCATTTTGAGTAACTCCTGGACAAGCGCGTCGATCTCGCTCTTTTTGGTCATGTGGCTGAAGGAAACGCGCAGAGGCGTGGATTGCGACATTTCATCTTCATCAACTACCATCATTAAGACCATTGAAGGTTTTGCGGCACCCGACGAACAGGCACTTCCCTGCGAAACGGCTATTCCTGCCATATCTAATTTTAAACCGATCATGGGATCATGGAATGGTAACAGCACATTCAAAACCGTATAGAGACTGGCATCCATTTCCGCACTACGGCCGTTGAACTTCACGCCATCCACTTGTGCACGCAGTTGATCGATTGCATATTGCTTAATTTCTTTGATGTGATCGCGGTATGCGTCCAGATTTGCAAGAGAAAGCTCCAAGGCTTTACCAAGACCTACGATTCCGGTCACATTTTCAGTTCCGGCTCGCAGGCTTCTTTCCTGCGGACCACCGGTAATAATTCCTTTCAGACCAGATGATTTACGGATGAACGCAAACCCGCTTCCTTTAGGTCCATGGAACTTATGCGCGCTACACGAAGCAAAATCAACCGGAATATCGGAGAAATCCAATTCCATGTGCGCCATAGACTGTACCGTATCGGAATGGAACAATGCACCGTGCTCCTTGCAAATCAACGCTGTTTTTTTGATATCCAGCATATTACCGATTTCGTTGTTCGCATGCATCAGTGTAACAAGCGTTTTCTTATCTGAATTCTGCAGCAGTTCTACCAGTTTATTTAAATCGAGGTCACCTTTCTTGTCAGGACGAAGATACACGACCTCTACCCCGCGGCGTTTTTTCATATCCAGTACCGTTTCGGCCACGCACTTATGTTCCATCGGTGAAGTGATGATACGCTCCACATTCAAATGGTTAACGCATGATTTAATAATCATGTTATTGGACTCGGTCCCGCAGGAAGTAAAGATAATCTCAGCGGGCGTTACATGAAGATAATCTGCTACCTGCCGTCGTACATTTTCAATAAGAATTTTGGCTTCCTGCCCCAAGCTGTGAAGCGATGAGGGATTGCCATAATTGTTCTTCAGTACATCCACCATAGCACTGATGACTTCTTCGGACAGCGGCGTGGTTGCTGCATTATCCAAATATATTTTTTCCATTGCTGAGATTTGTTGATTAAAATTTAACGGAGGCTAAATTTAGTGAAAAAATTTAAAATGTGCCTCATCTGCCCACTCCATCATCGCTTTGTCACCGGCTGTATCACCGAAAGCAATCACTTTATCAAAGTCTTTCCGATCAATATAGGTTTTGAGCCGGCTCACCTTTTCATCACCGTTGCAGTTTTCACCCATAAAATGACCGGTAAAACATCCATTTTTATATTCTGCCTGCGTTGCCAGCAAACCCAGATTTAACCGTTTCGCAAAAGGAGCTACCCAAAGGTCAAGGGAGGCAGAAACAATAACACCTCTGGTTTGTGGATCCATTTGCTGAATAAATTCCAACGCGTTGGGACGCATCAGCTTTTCGAAATGACGATTGCAGTATAACTGTGCTTTCCGAGCAATGCTTTCTTCTGACTCACCTTTCAGACAAGAGGCGATAAAACTTCTTTTCACATTTGCGGCGGGCAGCAAACCTGCTTTCAGTAACGCAAATAAAGGCGCATGCCTGAGGAAATTAAAATAAAAACGCTTTTTATTGTAAAACTTCAGGAAGCCGAACATGGTATCCTTAAAAGTTAGTGTCCCATCAAAGTCGAAACAGTATAACTTCTTCATCTTACAGTTTCATTTTTTTAAAAATAAACTCCGGAATGTTTCGGATGACCATCATAATAAAGAACCAGACTGGCAGTACGTACGCTGTATTTTTTCCGGCTTTGTAAGCCTTAAATATATGGTCGGCTGCCTGTGCAGGTGTTGCGGTTAAAGGTTTGGGCAACTGAAGTCCGGCGGTCATTTTGGTATCCATAAACCCGGGTTTGATGGTGAGCACATGCACCTTTCGGGCCGACATATAATTACGCAAGCCACTAAGATAGGCAGTCAGGCCTGCTTTCGCGCTGCCATAAATAAAGTTGCTCTGCCGCCCGCGATCACCGGCAACTGAAGACAGCACGATCATGGTTCCGTGGCGTTGTCTTTCCATTTTCGCGGCGAAATATGTTAAAACGGGAATTAATTTCGCATAGTTGATATCGATGATACGTTCCGTATTTTTAATGTTATAAAGTCCTTCAGCGGTATCCTGCCCAAGATATCCTGTAGCGCAAAAAAGCAATTCGCCCGAAATAGTTTCAAGTTGATTATAATCCACATGTCGCAAAAGGTCAAGCAGATGAATACTGCTTTGCTGAATATATTTCACCTCGAGATGACGGGCAAATTTTTCAGTGGTTTCAGTATCAGAAGTAAACAGGTGAATATTTTTTGGCCGAAATCCGCTCTGTAACACTCGCTCCACGAATGCCTGCGCAACTTCTGAATTGCTTCCGAGTATAATCATAATTTTCTAAAATAAATTAAAGCAGAAAAGCTGTTAGAGGCCACGCTGAATTCTTTCAGATTGAAGCGACGAAAATCGCGTGTTTTCCATATTTTTTAAATACGAAGTCAGCGAAGATTTACTCATGGAATCCTTTGTGCGATAAATCCGGCCGTCATATTTCTCCACAATTGCATCCAGCGCCTGAACCAAAGCCGGCAGTTTTTTATTCACCTTAAAATCCAAGGCCAGCGTGTACCCTTCCATTGGGAAAGCGTTATATGCCTGTTGGTTCTGCTTTCCAAAAAGTTTCAGCACGGCCAGAAAAGAACCGTTGCCGCTATGTGCAATGGTTTCCAGAATTTCCCGCATACCTTGTTTTCCGGAATTTTTAGGGATTACCATCTGGTATTGTATAAAGCCTTTCTTACCATACATTTTATTCCATTCTCCCAAAACGTCCAGTGGATAAAAGAAGGGTTCATAATGAACGATATCTGCCTTGAAATCAGCATTTTGTTTACGATAGTATAGCCAATTAAACAAACGAATTGATTGAGAGTTAAGCAGAAATCCAGGTAAATAAAAAGGCAAGGTAGCAATATGATCTTTCTTTAATGCCAGCGGATTTTTCTGCAGCTTAGGCGACAATTCTGCACGCAGGGCATGCTCGCCACGCATCATGAGACTACGGCCGATATTCTCCCCTTTTTGCAGACAGTCAATCCAGGCTACGTTGTAGGTCCAGCTTTCGCTTTCATCAAACAGGTGGAAAATTTCGTCCAGGTTTTTAGCTTTAATAGTTTCCTGCCGGATGTATGAGGTTTCAATATTCTTTAACTGCAGTTTAGCAGAGAGGATAATTCCGGTAAGCCCCATTCCCCCAACGGTGGCCCAAAATAAATCGGCATTTTCTTCGCGGGAACAGGTTAGAGCTTCCGCTTCACTGTTGATTAACTCAAAACTCAGGACGTAATCAGAAAAACTACCTTCCGCATGATGGTTCTTGCCATGCACATCGGACGCGATCGCGCCACCCACGGTAATATATTTCGTGCCCGGCGTGACGGCCAGAAAATAACCCTGAGGAACCACCACCTGCAAAATATCGGAAAGCAGTACGCCGGACTCGCATTCAATAATGCCGTTCAGCCGGTCAAAACTGATGAACTTGTTGAGCCGGCTTGTTGAAAAAATATTTTCTGCCAGAGAAGCATCGCCGTAGCACCGGCCGTTTCCTCTTGCAATAATCTGCTGCCGTGTGCGAACGTATTCTTTAATCTTTTTAAGATTGTCTTCCGCTATAACCTCCTTTTCCACCATTGGGTAATTTCCCCAATTGCCCACCTTAACCTTGAAATCCGGCTTCATTTTTAAAATAAATTTGGAGTAAAAATGCAATGAGCCAAACCACCAGCGTTACCTGAATATAACGGTCGCGGTACACCACCTTTGTAGGAGACTCGGTTTTATTGTAAACCAGCGTCTGTTGCAGATACCTTAGAAAAGCAAATACTACAAAAATTACGGTATAAAAAACGCGCGGATGATAATTTTGTTGCACTTCCGGCGACAGGGTAAACATAACGTAGCACACAATCGCCAGTGTACAGCTGATCGACAAAGCGATATCAGCGAACTGTACGTTATACCCATCCAGGGCTTTGCGCGTGGGTCCGTCCAGCTGGGAATTAATCAGTTCTCCTCTTCTTTTTCCTAAGGCAAGTACCAGAGCCAGGACAAAAGTGAGGAGAATGGCCCACTGTGAAATAATAACACCGGTTGCATATCCGCCTGCCAGGACCCTTAAAACAAATCCGATTGCAATGATGCTTACGTCCACAATGGCAACGTGCTTCAGCCGGAAGGTATAGAAAAGGTTCATCACAAAATAAAATCCGATGATGACCACGAATTTCCAAATATTATTTCCCAAATACGACTGCATTCCCAAAACCATTCCCACCAGAATAATCAGAATGGCAGCGAAAACGCCTTTCGCTGCAGACTTGGAAATAGCACCACTTGCCAGCGGCCGCTTTTTCTTTTCAGGGTGTTTTCTATCCGCTTCAATATCGGAGTAATCATTGATGATATAGATACTGCTCGCCACCAGACAAAAGGCGATAAAAGCAAGTACGCTTTTCAAAAAAAGATCGCCGTGCGTAATTTTACCGGAAAAGAATAACGGCGCAAAGACAAATAAATTCTTCACCCATTGTTCCACCCGCAGCAGCTTAAGGTAATTTTTTATCATTTAAAAAAGTGAGCAGCAAAAATACTGAATATTAAACAAAAAAATCCGCCGAAGCGGATTCCTTTTTATGATATTGGTATGATTTACTGTGCGGTCTTAGCATCATTAATCATATTTTCGTTTGCAGTGATTGCAAACTCCACACGGCGGTTCTGCGCACGTCCTGCATCGGTACTGTTAGTGGCAATAGGATCATCCTGGCCCATACCCATGGCAAACATGCGGTAGGAAGAAATGCCTTTGGAAATCAAATAAGATTTCACTGCATTGGCTCGTCTTTCAGAAAGTCCCATATTGTAGCTCGCCTTCCCTTTCGAGTCCGTGTGCCCGTAGATGTTAATGTTGGTATCGGGGTTGTTATTAAGAACCTGTCCTAATTTATCGAGGTTTGTTCTCGCCGCAGCACTCAGGTCTGAAGAGTCAAAGGCAAAATTCACCATGTTTTCTTTCATGGTTACTTTAATCCCTTCACCTACTCTTTCGACTTCAGCACCAGGCAGTGTTTCCTTGATTTCTTTCGCCTGCTTATCCATATTGCGGCCAATCACGTTACCGGCCACACCTCCTACAATTCCACCAAGCACGGCACCCGCAGGAGCATTTTTACCTTTACCGATATTGTTACCGAGCACTCCCCCGATCACGGCACCGGCTGCAGTTCCGATTACAGTTCCTTTTTGCTGGTTGTTTGCGTTTCTTACGGATTCACAACTTGTCATGACCAGAGATCCGGAGATGAACAGAGCTGCGATATTTGTTTTATTGAAAAATTTCATTGTCTTCTGATTTTATTATTTGATTTAAAAAATTCTTATCTCATCGAGGTTCTCTCGAAATTATAAATGATGCGTACCATTTCTCCGTTGGCCGGCACGTTCTGCTCCAGTGAAAACTGATCTGTGGTCTGACTCACCAGATTCAGGGAATATCCTTCGGTAACTGCTTTAGCCTTGGAACCCTCCAGCATTTTCTTGAAACGGAATTCGTTGCCGTTTACCACCTCAAACTTGATCGGCTGTACCACACTTGGACAGGCACCTCCGCCGGTCAGCGTATAAGAACCGGACCAGTTGTTCGGAATCAGCCTCCAGTGACTCCCAACAAAACATTGTGCATCTGCTCCCTCATCGAAAGGTTTAACTTTGTAATTGCGGTCATAATTTACGCTGGTAATTTCCCAGTCACCTTTCATCTTCAGAAAATCTGCCCGGTTGGACTGGGCAGTTTTAGCAGTAGAACACGACATTAAAACTGCCGTTCCCAAAATTCCTGTTAATAGTACCTTTTTCATAGTATTTTATTTAAGTATAGCATTGATGTACAAAAAACCGTGCCACGAGCAAAAAAAAATCCGGCGAACCGGATTTTTAGCTAATTTCATTTAAAAATTATCTGCTCTTAGCACGTGCTCTTTTCTTCTTGGCTGGTGCTATTTTCGTAGGCATTGGTTTATAGAAATGCGTATAGGCATATTCAGCTGCATTGCGCACATCGATGACACCGCCGGCCTGTGAAATCAGATCGAAACGGTTGTTCGTGTTCGATTTAAGCATGGCGTTAACCGTAGATTTATTACTGGTTTTCACCAAAGATTCAATAATCTGCGCCGGCGTCAGGTTCGGCATATAAGCCAAAAGAATCGAAGCGGCTCCCGCGACTACCGGTGAGGCCATTGATGTTCCCTGAAGATATTCATATTTATCGTGCGGAACCGTTGAATAGATTTGTTCTCCCGGAGCGAACACGTCCACAAGTTTACCATTGTAATTCGAGAAACCGGCACGCAGGAATTCATTATCGTTGGTGGAAGCGCCAACTACAATCATATTGTTTACAAAGGGTTTCTCATCCGTTACATTCTTGTAATTCGTCGGGAAATAAATATTTTCAGAGATATCTTCATTTTCATTTCCGGCAGCTTTAACCAGAAGTACACCTTTGGATTCGGCATATTTAAACGCATCCCACACGACTTCTTTGCCCGGAGATACCGGCTTGCCAAAGCTCATGTTCAGGATCTTTGCTCCATTATCTACCGCGTAGCGAATGGCATTGGCCACATCTTTATCGCGCTCATCACCGTCGGGCACGGCACGTACGGTCATGATTTTAGCGGTTTTATATCCTACCCCATACTGCACTTCATTCCCGTTTGGAACGCCGGCAATAATTCCCGCCACGTGGGTGCCATGCTGTGCATCCGGACCTTCGTAATGGTTATTTCCGTAATACTTTTCGGTGTAGTCGTCATAATTATCTCCCACGATCGAGGCGCGCGGATCATAGTCCAGGTTGTATTGTTTGGTAGCCTGTGGTTCGAAATAGTCCAGTGCACCTTTGAATTCCTTCTCAAGCTTTTCGCGGACTTCGGCAGGCTTTTTACCGGCCATACCCGGATCAAGCGCAGCCTGCTTCAGGATTTGTACCGCCATGGTTTCATCCTGAGTTGTTGGTGTAATCAGGGCAACATTTCCCGGCGTCAGATTCTGGTCCTTAAGCAAAGAAACCATTACAGGAATCAGGTCATAAATACGCTTATACGTTTCATAACTCTGGCGGGCTGCGATGCTTTTCTCAGTGAAGATTTTCTTCGAGGTCATGTACATCTCGAATTCCTTTGGCATTTTCGCCTGATTGGCTTTATTGGCTGCTGAATCGGGACCTTCGAAAACGGACTGATATTTTTTAACAATACGCGTTACTTCCATGTTATCCACATCGATATCACCGTTTTTGCCACCGCTGAAGTTCCAGCCGTAAATATCATCCACATAGCCATTGCCATCATCATCTTTTCCGTTGCCCGGAACTTCGTTTGGATTACGCCACATATTGGGTGCCAGGCCCGGATGATCCACCTGAACACCACTGTCGAGCACTCCGACGATGACCGGTTTTGGACTTAAGCCCTTTGACTCAAGATATTTATACGCATTTTGCGTATTCACTCCGTACACGTTGGTCGCGGAGAAGTCCTTGTGATACCAGGTCATCAGATCCTGATCTTTCATCGGATCAAGCGCAGCTGTCTCCGTTTGTCCGAAGATGGTCATCCCTGTCATAAAACAGGCGGCAATCAATATTTTTTTCATGTATATATTTTATGGGTTGAGAATACTTTTAATATAAGTACGGGCTTCGGGCCCTTTGTTACAAATCAGATCCAAAACAGACAAATCCGGCAGGAAACCATACTTTGAAGAAAAGGACTGAAAGTATTCAGGCGTATCATAGGCCGTTGGTTGTTTTGGCGAGAAGGCAGCACGGAAATCTTCAGCTTCCGTTGCAGCTTCATAACTTGTGGTCAGCCGGTAGGTTTGTTCTGTTTGCAACACCCGTTGGATGACTTCCAAAGCATGAAGGTTAAATTCCAGCAAATGATCTGTTTTAATGTGATAGATCTCGGCCAGTGTATCTTCATAATATTCAAAATACGCTGAGGTCTGATACGCCGTTTTTATAGATTTCCAGTGCAGGCTCTGCCAATTTTCGCGGTTGCATACTTTCGTATCTTTCAGGGCACGGCTGCCGCCATGGCTGATAGGAATGATCAAAGACAGTTTCCCGTTAGCTCCGTAAATATTTGCACGATTACGGTAGGTCTGCTTCGGGAAGTTTTCATGTTGCTCCAGGACCACTTCTCCGGCAGCTAAAAATTCGGCAAACCAGGAAACCGGAGGCAGGTAGAATACAGGCAAGAGTTTGCTCATCAAAGGTAATTAAATTTAAAATACAGTTTTACTCTTCTTCTTTTTTACGGAACAGTTTCGCGAAGAAATCCCAGCCGAAGAATAAAATAAGCACGATTGCGGCAATCCACCAGTAGGATGTTTTCTCTGCTTCGCCGGTGTTGGTTGCTTTGAACATGCGGTCCCATCTCAGCCTCTTACCGTCGGGCTGGTACGAGGAACTGCGGTCCGGGAAAAGCCCTTCCACACTTAACCAGGTGAACATCGGGGAACCTACGATATTTTCTTCGGGCACGAATCCGAAGAAACGTGCATCCAGGGAAGCATCGCGGTTGTCACCGATCATCATATAATAATCCTGTTCAATGGTGTACTGCGTTGCCGGTTTCCCGTCGACGAATATCTGTCCGTTTTTATTTTCCAGGTGATGATGCTCATACTCCGAAATAATCCACTGATATTCCGGCAAAGTTTCCTGCGTTAAAGGAACCACATCTCCTTTTTTCGGGACGCGCAACGGACCATACCAGTCCTGGTTCCATTTTTTGTTAATCGGGAAGATCGATTGCGAGCTGTCTATATTTTTCGTGTACGCATCGTGGGCGGCGTTGATTTTATAAGCTACGGCGGCAGAATCTTTTGGCCAGATATGCTCCTTCATTTCAATGACTTGCGGAAGCTGCTCGATATCTTTAGCCGTTTGATCCGTTAAGCCCTGAAAGTCATAAATAAATCCGTTATCAGTCGGTATCTCCTGCACAGGCAGAAATCCATATATTTTATATAAAGACTGAATATCCAGCTGACTGCCCGTCGTTACGATATATTTATGCTGTTTCTGCTGGTCGCCCAGTTCCACCTCTGGCTTTCCGTTGACAAATAAACGCCCGGCTCGCATTTCGAGCTCGTCACCGGCCACGGCCACACATCTTTTTACATATGGATCTTTTCGATCCGTTGCGGTATGTACTGAATCCTGCGGATAATTAAACACCACGATATCATTTCGCTGTGGTTTCTTAAACTGAAATATGCGCTGGTACGGAAGTTTTACACCTTCTGCGTATGATTTTGGATCATCCTTGGGATTCCCTTTTTCACCGGTATCCATTATTGTTCCCTGCAGAAAAGGAATGGCCAGCGGGCGCATTGGTAAACGGTAACCATAGCTCCATTTATTAACAAACAGAAAGTCACCCACCATCAGTGTTCGCTCCATGGAGCCTGTCGGAATCCCAAACGGCTGCGTAAAAAATACGTGAATCACCGTAGCGAAAACAACGGCAAACGTTACGGAACCCAGAAATGTGTCTTTTTTACCGGTTTCTTCTTCATCCTCAAAGTCAAAAGCAGCCGGTTTTTCTACTTCAGGCGTACTGCTGTAGTTGACATAGGCCATGTAAATAAAAGGCAGCACCACGGTAAGCACCTGATCCACCAGGGAACGACGACCGAAGTGGCGCATCAGGAAAAGGTGGAAGACGGACATCATAATCGGGCCGACAATTGGCAGATAGGCCAAAACTACCCACCATCGCGGATGCGCTGTCTCTTTCTGAATGATACTGTAATTATAAAAAGGAACAAATGCCAGCGCCGGATGATACCCCATCGCCCAGAAAAACTTCCAGGTGGAAATTCCCATCAGAAGCG
This sequence comes from Kaistella sp., assembly GCA_032057205.1. Taxonomy (GTDB): domain Bacteria; phylum Bacteroidota; class Bacteroidia; order Flavobacteriales; family Weeksellaceae; genus Kaistella. The sequence goes on along the minus strand of DAMCFT010000003.1, from coordinate 20,411 downwards.
AGAGCACAGCGACGTACAGCAAATAAGTTAATAAATATTCCATAGAGCAATCTTTACTGCTATTAGTTTACGATTAAGGTTGGATGTTACAGATAAGCTTATGAAAGCGCTTCACCCAGTACATCTTTCATAGTGAAAACGCCCCGGCGGCCTTTCAGCCATTCGGCGGCAAGCACAGCGCCGGCTGCAAAACCCTGGCGGCTGTAAGCCGTATGTTTAATTTCAATTTCGTCCTCCGCGCTGCGGTACGACACTGTATGGGTACCGGGCACATCCTCTTTTCTCAGTGCAAAAATGCCGAGTTCTTCTTCGTTGGTCTCCTCCAGCTTCCAAGCCTCAAAACGAGTATCCTGACTGATAATTCCCTCCGCTAAAGTAATGGCCGTGCCACTGGGCGCATCTTTTTTGGCGGTATGGTGGATTTCCTCCAGCTGCACCTGATACTGTGTAAACTGCTTCATCATCGCCGCCAGCTTTTCGTTCAGCGCAAAAAAGAGATTCACGCCGAGGGAAAAATTACTTCCATATAAAAAAGCAGTTCCGCATTCAGTTGCCAGTTTTTCGACTTCCGCCCGATGCTGCAGCCAGCCGGTAGTGCCACAGACCACAGGAATCTGATTTTTCAGGCAAACCTGTATATTTTCAAACGCCGCTTCCGGATGTGAAAATTCAATGGCTACTTCGGCACCATTCAAGGATTCAGGGGTTGGCGTTTCGCGCAGGCGAGCTACAATTTCATGACCTTTGCCTGTTGCAATATCATCTATAATTTTGCCCATCTTGCCATAGCCTACCAGTGCAATCTTCATTTTTTCTTTATTAAAATTAATTAAAACCGGTACCGGACGCCGAGTGCCATCGCCTGTTTTCCCGAAAGTTCATCTTGTATCACCGCCGGACTTAAGGCTAAATCCGGATCTTGGCGGCCTTCATACAAATGAGCATCCACAACAGCATCCACAATATTTAAGACATAAATAAACGCGGTGACGGCAATGGCATAATCCCGCTGTCTTTTCACCCGGTCCTGAGCCCGGCCTAGTGCCTGCTTTGTGATGCCCGGCACCGAAGAAAATTCATGCTCCTGGCCATTCAGCTCCGCCAGGAAAGCGTTTCGGTAGCGGTCGTATTGCCGCTGATTATAAATGGTGACACCTACGCCTGTTCCAATCGCACCCCAAACAATTGGGATCTTCCAGTACTTACGGTTGTAATACTGACCGAGTCCGGGCAGGACAGCTGAATACAAACCAGCTTTGGTGGGATTAAACTGTAAGGTTTTTGCCGGTGCATTGGCAGCCTGTATATCGGCCAGCACTTGCACGTCGCCCGCTTCTTTGACAGTGGATACCGAGTCCGTCGGATAATTTTCCACACGAATGGTATCCTTGGGGCTGATTTGCGCCACAAGATTTGCTGACAAAAATAACAGAACTGCGGTTAGAATTTTCATCCGTTGAAATAAGATAAAATATGCTGCAACTGTTCTTCGTTTTTGAAATCCAGCACCAGCTTTCCTTTTTTACCGTTGCCAGAAGTTTTAATTTCAACTTTCAGGTCCAGGATGTCAGCCAGGTTTTTCTCGGCTTTTTTATATTCATTCGGGAGTGCCGCTTTGGTTTTACCTGCCGTGGCCGGCTTCTTCAAAAGGTTGGCTTCTTTCTCGGCCTGCCGTACACTAAGTCCGCCAGCTACAATTTTCTGAAATAATTCCTGCTGCAGAACCGGATCTTCAATACTCACCAGTGCGCGGCCGTGACCGGCAGAAATTTCTCCAGACCGAATCGCGTTCTGGATTTCAGGCGACAAGCGCAGTAAACGCAGCGCGTTGGTAATGGTGCTACGCTCCTTCCCTACGCGTGAACTCAGATTTTCCTGGGTTAAGCCAATTTCTTCCAGCAGGCGCTGATACGTCAGTGCAACTTCGATGGCATCCAGATCTTCACGCTGAATATTTTCCACCAAAGCCATTTCCAGTAATTCCTGGTCGTTGACGAGGCGAATATAGGCCGGCACGCTTTTCAGGCCCGCCAGTTTACTCGCGCGGTAACGACGCTCACCGGAGATAATGATCAATTTATCACCATCCTTCCGCAATGTAATGGGCTGGATAATGCCCAGATTCCGGATAGACTGCGCCAGATCTTCCAGCGCTTTTTCGTCAAAATGGGTTCGGGGTTGCCCGGCGTTGGGTTCAATATCTTCCAGAGCAACCTCTACGATATTGCCCACAAACCGGTCTGCTCCTTCATCACTGGCGGTATGTACAGACGCTTTTGACTCGGCACTTAAGATGGCACCGAGGCCGCGCCCCATCGCTCTTTTTTTATCTTTCATGTTCCCTTGGTTTTGCGTTCAGCCTGAACAACGGCTGATTGCCTACGATATTATTTTTCAGGTACTGATCAGGTTTTCGTTTTTAAGCAACACTTCTTCTGCCAGTTGCAGGTACTGCACGGCGCCCTTGCTCTCTGCATCATAATTCAGGATACTTTCGCCGAAACTTGGTGCTTCGCTCAGGCGCACGTTGCGGCTGATAATGGTCTCGAAGACCATCTCCGGGAAATGCTGATGTACCTCCTCCACTACCTGATTGGACAGGCGAAGACGCGAATCGTACATCGTTAACAGCAAACCTTCAATATCGAGATCCTGATTGTGAATCTTCTGGACATTTTTAATGGTATTTAAAAGCTTACCCAATCCTTCCAGCGCAAAGTACTCGCATTGAATCGGAATGATTACTGAGTCAGAGGCAGTGAGCGCGTTCACGGTGATTAAACCTAAACTCGGCGCACAATCAATAATAATATAATCATACAATGGCCGAACCGGCTCCAGCGCCAGCTTTAGCATATACTCGCGGTTTTCGCGGTCTACCAATTCGATCTCAGCAGCTACTAAGTCAATATGTGAAGGTACGATATCCACATTGGGAGATGCCGTTCGGCGGATGCATTTTTCCGCCTCCACGCTGTGTTCCAGCAGGTTATACGTTGAATAGGCCGCTTCATCAATTCCCAGCCCCGAGGTAGCATTCGCCTGCGGATCCGCATCGATCAGCAGGATTTTTTTCTCCAGCACACCCAGTGCTGCCGCCAGATTCACGGCAGTAGTTGTTTTGCCTACGCCGCCCTTCTGGTTTGCCACGCCTATTATTTTAGCCATGTAGTTTTTCATTTAAGTTTCAAAAATACAATTTTTTACGATGCAGGGAAGCAGATGCTTTTATCAAGATGATGTAAAGGATTAAAAAACAATGTTTTATCAAAATAAAAAATTATCCACAAAACGAGGTGTCTTGTGGATAAATATAAAACCAATTATTACTATTACTATTCAAACTGCATGGTTACCGGAAATTTAAAATAACTGCGGACCTGTGCGCCATTCAGTTTCGCAGGCGTCCATTTTCCTTTAATCATTCTGATTGTTTTTTCGGCTTCGCGGTTGAAAGCAGCATCCGGTCCGGTAGCTTTTACGCCGGAAATGGTACCGTCTTTCTCCACAATGAAAGTAAGAACTGTTTTCAGTGTGGCTCCGCTGCCGTCCATGGCGGAAGAATCGAAACCATTAACAAACTTCTGCCGGAACGCGTTAATTCCTCCGTTAAAATCTGCAGCAACATCTACAACTGTCTTCGGCGTGTTATCAACCGGTGCAGGAACAGCCGGCGCTGTACTAACCGGTCCTGGGACAGCGTCAATTACTGGTGGTATTACCGAAATCACCGGTGGATCGCCCGCAATATTTTCAAAGCCCGGTGCCGCCGTACTACGGTCAATGGTTACCGGATCTCTTTCCTGTACCGGATTGGCAGTCGGTGTTGGAACCGTGGAGTCGTACGTCTGTACCGGCGTGGCTGGCTGTGCACTGGTTTGCTGCACAGGAGGGTCAGCAGGTTCGTCAACATTTTTAATTATGAAAGGTCCTGAACCTACCGGGACGCTGCTTGGTTTTTCGGATGTATGTAACGCATTAATCACCACCGGCGACAAAGCCAGACAGGCGAAAAGGCCAATGCCCATGAACATTGCTTTTGTCAGCACACGGTCGCTTTCTGCCCGCAGATTGTAGGCTCCATAACTACGGTTACGGTTCTCGAAAACAATTTCATCCAAATGATAGTCGGAATTCTTAAAGATATTTTTCATACTGTATTATTTTATATTAAACAATTAAATTCTTTTGTTTAAATATAAACAATTAATACACCATATGGTTATTTATTAACATATAAATACCATTCCATACATACAGAAAGAATATTTTCAACTTTAAAACTAAAAAAGCCCCTCCGTGCGGAAGAGCTTGGTTAATATCATTCAGTATAATCTGTGATTTAGTTAAAATAATTCTTTGCGGATAATATTCTGTGTACGTTCCGGACCTACAGATACCAGATATACATTAATACCCAGGTATTTTTCGATGAACTCGATATAGTTTTTGGCGTTCTGTGGCAATTCATCGTAACTCCGTGCGTGGCTGATGTCTTCTTCCCAGCCCGGCAGTTCTTCATAGATCGGCTCGTAATCATATAGTTTGGTGGTAGAAGAAGTGAAATAATCAATCACCTTATTATCTTCCGTGCGGTATTGGGTGGCAACCTTCAGGGTCGGGATGCCGGAAAGCACGTCCAGTTTGGTAATAACGAGGTTGTTGATCCCGTTGATCATCGTCGCATGTTTCAGAGATACTAAATCGAGCCAGCCGGTTCTTCGGGGACGTCCGGTAGTTGCTCCGTACTCGTGGCCGGTGGCGCGCATTTGCTCGCCCAGTTCATCCAGCAGTTCAGTAGGGAAAGGTCCGTTACCAACTCTGGTAGTATAAGCCTTGGCGACACCAATCAGATTTTGCAGGCTTGTGGGCGGCACACCTGCGCCGGCACAAACACCGCCTGTAGAGGGCGATGAAGAAGTGACGTACGGATACGTTCCGAAATCGATATCGAGCATCAAAGCCTGAGCGCCTTCAAACAAAATATTTTTACCGTCTTGAATCGCTTGGTTCAGTTCAATTTCGGTATCCACAATACGGTCCTGCAGTTTCTTTCCGATTTCAATGAATTCATTATAAATCTCATCAAAGTCCAGTGCAGGTTTATCAAAATATTTTTCGAAGAGTGAATTTTTGATTTTAAGATTTTTGCGGATTTTTTCTGCGAGCACTTCCGGGTTTAAGAGGTCAACCATACGGATACCGATGCGTGCAATTTTATCTTCATAGCAAGGACCAATTCCTTTTTTGGTAGTTCCGATCTGGGTGCCACCCTCTTCTTCCTCGCGGTACTGATCCAGCAGCAGGTGGTACGGCATTATGACATGCGCGCGGCGGCTGATGAACACGTGATCCGTGCGCATTCCTTTTTCTTCGATCTGTGCAATTTCCTTCAGGAAGGATTTTGGATTTACCACCACACCATTGGCAATAAAGCATTTTCCGGGACACTGCAGCACACCAGACGGAAGCAGGTGAAGCACAAATTTTTCTTCTCCCGCATAGACCGTGTGACCGGCATTATCGCCGCCCTGAAAGCGAACAACATAATCAGATTTTGCGGAGAGCACATCGGTAATCTTTCCTTTACCTTCGTCACCATACTGGAGACCCACGACAACGTATGTGGCCATATTTTACTTTTTATTAGATTTCCACAAAAATACTTTTAATAATAAACGTGCACAAAAAAACCGCGCGAAAACTGCCGGAATATTCACCCTGCTTTTGCCGCTTCGGGAAGCTCTTTCGAATTATTTGCGTAAATTTGCCGTTTACGAAAACGTATGCAAACAGTTACAGTTCACGATAAAGAGTTCGTGCCTTATTTGAAAAATGAGGAGATCCAGCGGATCATTAAAGAAGTTGCAGAACGGGTGTATGAGGATTACAAAGATGAAACTCCGGTTTTCATCGGCGTGCTGAACGGCGTGATTATGTTCTTCTCCGATTTCCTGAAACATTACCCCGGAAAATGCGAAATTGCCTTCATCCAGATGAGCAGTTACAGCGGTACCACCAGTACCGGAATCGTGTACAAGAAAATGGATCTGACCAAAGATGTGGAAGGCCGCCATATCGTCCTGATGGAAGACATTGTGGATACCGGAAACACCATTGAAAGCTTATTTGAGTATTTCAAAAATACCCAGCGCCCGAAATCGCTGCGTGTGGCCACCCTGCTGCTGAAGCCGGAGGTGTATAAAAAAGAATTTAAAATTGATTACGTAGCCAAAGAAATCCCGAACAAGTTTGTGCTGGGATATGGATTGGACTACGATGAGCTGGGCCGCAACCTGCCCGATCTGTACCAACTTTCCGAAGGACGGATCAACCACTAATACTAAAGCTGAACAACATGATAAACATCGTTCTTTTCGGCCCTCCGGGCAGCGGAAAAGGCACGCAAGCCCAAAATCTGATTGAGAAATTTAATCTGAAGCAAATCTCTACCGGAGACTTGTTCCGGTTCAACATTAAAAACGGCACCGCGCTTGGGATCCTGGCGAAATCTTATATCGATAAGGGAGAACTGGTTCCGGATCAGGTGACCATCGATATGCTGGTCGATGAACTTCGCAAACCGTGTAATGCAGCCGGGTATATCTTCGATGGTTTCCCGCGCACGGCCAATCAGACCCTGGCGCTGGAAGAAATTGTAGCGGATGTCCTTAAAAGCAATATTGACCTTTGCCTTTCTTTAGTAGTGGAAGATGCCATCCTGGTGGAACGCCTGCTGAAGCGCGGCGAAACCAGCGGCCGCAGCGATGACCGCAACCCGGAAATTATTGCGAACCGCATTGCGGAATATTATAAGAAAACTGCAGAAGTAGCGGAACTCTATAAAAAGCAGGGAAAATATGTGGAAGTAAACGGCGTAGGAGAAATCCAGGAAATCGCTGAAAAACTTTTCCACGAGATTGAAAGAATCAAAACAGCCAATCACCTGAAAACTTCGTAAGCCTCATTTCGCAGGCTTTTTACTTTTATAATTAAACACCAGAAAAATGTCAAACTTTGTAGATTACGTTAAAATCCACTGCAAAAGCGGTCACGGCGGCGCCGGTTCTGCACACCTGCGGCGGGAAAAGTATATCCCCAAGGGCGGCCCCGATGGTGGTGACGGCGGCCGCGGCGGTCATGTAATTATGAAAGGGAATGCGCATGAGTGGACACTGCTCCCGCTTCGTTATACCCGCCATGTGAAAGCGGAACGCGGAGAGAACGGTGCAAAAAACCAACTGACCGGTGCGTATGGTGCAGATGTTTACATTGAAGTGCCGCTGGGCACCATTGCCAAAAATGAAGAAGGCGAAATCATCGGTGAGATCATGGAAGACGGGCAGGAAATCATCCTGATGCACGGTGGTAAAGGTGGCCTCGGCAACGAGCATTTTAAGTCGGCCACGAACCAAACGCCGCGCTATGCCCAACCGGGTTTACCCGGCGAAGAAGGTTACGTAACCTTTGAATTAAAATTACTGGCAGATGTCGGCCTGGTGGGCTTTCCCAATGCCGGGAAATCTACTTTGCTCGCCGCCGTTTCTGCTGCAAAACCAAAAATTGCCAATTACGCTTTTACCACACTGACACCGAACCTCGGTATCGTGAATTACCGTAATTACAAATCATTTGTAATGGCGGACATTCCGGGGATTATCGAAGGGGCAGCCGAAGGTAAAGGTTTAGGCCATCGGTTTTTAAGACATATTGAAAGAAATTCCATTCTGCTGTTTTTAATTCCGGCCGATTCCGATGATCATTTTCAGGAGTTTAAAGTTTTGGAGAATGAACTGCGCGAATATAATCCGGAGTTGCTGGACAAAGATTTTATTATTTCTGTTTCCAAAGCTGATTTGCTCGATGAAGAACTGAAGGCTGAAATCTCGGCGGAGTTCCCGGAAAACCGGCAGCCGCTGTATTTCTCTGCGGTAACACAGGAAGGCTTGCAGGAACTGAAGGATGCGATCTGGAATAAACTGCATGGTTAAAAATTATACGTTAAAAGAATCCCGGTGATCCGGGATTTTTTTTGGATATATTTTTGCTTTCGCAGGAAAAACAACTTTATGAAAAACATCCTTTTCGCAATATTTGCATTACTAATATTTAGTTGCAGCTCCACCAAAGAACAGCCTAAAATAACCTCCCTTCATTACGAAGCCGGTCCGTGTTTCGGTTTTTGCCCCATGTTTTCAATGGACATCGATTCTGACGGAACGATCATCTACGAAGCCATCCGGTACACCAGTTCCCAATCGGAACCTGAAAAAGGCAGCGGCAGATTTAAAGGCCGGTTAAATCCAGCGCAGCAGGCACAGCTTCAAACTGCCATATTCAACCTGAATCTGCAGAACCTGAAATCATTTTATGGTGACAAACGCATTACCGATTTACCGACGTCCAAATTGCGGATTTCAATGCAAAACGGAAAAGTAACAGCAACGGAAGATTACGGGCAGCGCGGCACGCCGCAGTTAATTAATTTATACCAGCTGCTCAATCAATTCCGAAATGAAGTAAGCTGGACCGCTGTTTTACTATAGATAACCTAATTTATTTTAAGTTATCTTTGCACTGCCTTATTTAAGCTTAGTTCAGAATACTTCTGCTCCGCGATTAAAAAACGGTTTGTTTTTTAATAACAGTTTAATACAGGCTTCTTAACTTAAAATATTTTCATTTGAATTTTAGCGATTTACATCTTATTGATCCCATTGCCAAAGCATTACAGGAAGAGGGATATACACAGCCTACGCCTATACAGCAAAAATCCATTCCGCATATCCTGGAAGGAAAAGATCTGCTGGGCACCGCGCAAACCGGAACCGGAAAAACAGCTGCTTTTGCCATTCCGATTCTTCAGAATCTTACGAAACAGAACAGCAAGAGCAAACATATTAAAGCCCTTATCCTGACGCCCACACGTGAGCTGGCCATTCAGATTGAGGAAAGTTTCAAAGCCTACGGGCGACATCTGCCTTTGCGCACACTGGTTATTTTCGGTGGCGTGAAGCAAGGTGCGCAGGAACAGGCACTGAAAAAAGGAGTAGATATCTTGGTAGCAACGCCGGGACGCCTGCTTGATTTTATAGGACAGGGACTCATTTCATTAAAAACATTAGATATTTTTGTTTTAGATGAAGCCGACCGTATGCTTGATATGGGTTTTGTTCATGATGTAAAAAGAATCATTAAACTATTGCCTCCGAAGCGCCAGACTCTTTTCTTTTCCGCCACGTTTCCCGAAGAAATCAGCAATCTGGCAAAGTCCATGCTGACCCATCCGGTGAAAGTGGAAGTGGCACCGGTTTCCGCTACGGCAGATACCATTCAGCAGAAAGTATATTTCGTTGAAAAAGAAAACAAGCTGGACCTGCTGACGCATATTCTGAAAAAAGATATTGCGGATGCAGTGCTCGTTTTCTCCCGCACCAAACACGGCGCCGACAAAATCGCCAGAAAGTTGCAGAAGGAGAAAATCTCCGCCGAAGCAATCCATGGCAATAAATCCCAGAACCAAAGACAGAATGCTTTAAATAACTTTAAATCCGGCAAGACACGCGTTTTGGTAGCAACCGATATTGCCGCGCGCGGAATCGACATCGATGAACTGAAATACGTGGTCAACTACGAACTTTCTGATGTGTCGGAAACGTATGTGCACCGAATCGGACGAACCGGACGGGCGGGCGCGGAAGGAAAATCGATTTCATTCGTGGACGGACTGGATCTGGTTAATTTAAAAAACACCGAAAAACTGATTGGTAAAAAGATTCCGGTGGAAAAAGAGCATCCCTTCCATACCGACGATTTGGTAGTGGAAAAGCGTGACAGTAATAACAAACCGTTCACCCCGCGGCCAAAACCACAGAGCAAGGAAAGTATTGGTTATAAAAAACCGAAGAACAAGAGCAACTTCAGCCGTAAGAAATAAACGAAAAACACAGGAGCAAATCCTGTGTTTTTTATTTTAAGAGCGGTTAAACATCCGCAATGCATTTTCTGTCGTAATGCGGTCGATCTCGTGGAAGTCTTTTTTATAAATGTCCACAAGCTTACCGGCGATGAGCGGCACATAGCTGCTTTCATTCCGTTTCCCGCGATGCGGTACCGGCGCCAGGTACGGGCTGTCGGTTTCCAGCACAATATTTTCCAGCGGAATCTCCGCCAGAAACTGATCGATCTTTCCGTTTTTAAAAGTAACCACGCCGCCAATTCCCAGCATAAAACCGAGGTCAACCGCTTTTTGTGCCTGTTGCAGATTTCCGGAGAAACAATGAAAAATGCCACGCAGTTGCGGACATTTCTTTCTTTCAAGAACTTCAAATACCTCATCAAAACTTTCGCGGGTGTGAATGACAATCGGCATATTGCGTGCAATCGCCCAGTCGATCTGGGTTTCAAAAGCTTTGGTCTGGATATCCAAAGTCGATGCGTCCCAATGCAAATCGATTCCGATTTCTCCGATGGCAGAAAATACCTGATCATCAAGATAATTCAGAACGATGGCTAATTCTTCCTGCCAGGTGTCCGGCTGCACGGAGCAGGGATGCAGGCCCATCATCGGGAACATGTGCTCCGGATATTCCTTCTGCAAAGCCAGCATTTTTTCATGGGTCTGCGAATCGACCGCCGGCAGGTAAAACCGGGTGACACCGGCGGCCAGCGCGCGCTGAATCATGTCAGTGCGGTCTTCGTCAAACTGGTCAGAATATAAATGGGTGTGGGTATCAATCATAGATGTTTAGCTAAAGATTTTATGCTTCACTTTGGACTGCTGCGCGGCGATGCGCTGTTCCAGCTTTTGGATAAAACCCTGATGTTTTGGGTCCTGTTCATCTGCCGGCTGATGCATGAGCGACCGGTTAATTCTGAAATTTTCCTCAATAAAATCCATGGTCGCTTCGGAGAACCAGGCATTGCCAAACTTTTCCCAGATGTACAGCACCGCCTGGGCAGACGGATGGATCATGTCTTCTTTATAAAAACGATAATCCCGCAGGTCATCCATCATAATTTCGTAAGCAGGCAGATAGTGGCAGTTTTCAAAAGTAGGAAGCACTTCGTGCAGTGCGGTGATCAGTTTTGCTTTACTCAGGCTGTTTTCCGTCATGCCCTCTTTGGTATGACGCACCGGCGATACCGTAAACAAAATCTGAACGTCAGCATCCGCAATATCACGCAGGTTGACAATGGTTTCGTAAATGGCATCTGTAATTTCCAGATGCGTTAATTGTCTTTTTTTAAAATACTTGGCCGGAACTTTATGACAGTTGGCAACCAGTTTCTGTTTGGGCAAAAACTCGTACACCATGCTGGTGCCATACGTAATAATAATCCATTTTGTATCCTTCAGGAAGGTATTGGCTGCCTCGATATTGCGGTTAATTCTGTCCAGCGTCAGATGGGCAAACCGGGTGGTGAAAGAAGTGTGATGATCGAGCGAAATAATCTCATCATTAAACTTAATCAGTTCACTTTCGTCATAAAATTCCGCATCGTGAATTCTTTTAACAGCCGTATTCAGTGCAACCGGATTAAATAAGGTTCCGAAAGGGTTATTGAGAGTCTGCAGTTGCCCGCGTTGTAACAGTGCTGAAATCTCCGTCGCAAAACAAGACCCCAGGGAAAAAATACGGTCGGTTATTTCCAGTTTGGTTTTGGAAGAAGGGATGGATACATCGGTGCGGAATTTCATACAGTCTGGGCTTTTAAAATGAACAGTTTGCTTTATTTTTCACGGTGCAGCAGGTAATTGGCCAGCTCCACAAACGGGCGCTTGCGCGCTTCGCTGAGGCTGATTTTATCCAGATAATGCTGTGCCTGATCGTTGTGCTCCTGAACAAGCTGCAGGGCTTTCTCATCTACACGGCAACGGCGGAAAATTTTCTCCACGCTGTAGACTTTATCGATATTGTCCGTTTTCTTGGAATACCACCATTTCAGTTCTTTGCGCTCTTCGTCGGTAGCATGCTGCATGGCCAGAAGATACAATACAGATTTTTTATTTTCATAGATATCACCTGCGTGCTTCTTCCCTACCTGCTGTTGGTTCCCGAATACGTCCAGGTAATCATCCATAATCTGGAAGGCAATCCCCACATGTTTCCCAAAGTTGAAAATGGCACGCGCATCGGCAAATTCGGCACCGGCGATCAGGGCGCCGATTTCAAATGACGAAGCCGTGAGCACCCCGGTTTTATAGGTAATCATGCGGATATACTCATTGAAGGACACCTCTTCCTGGGTTTCAAAATTGATATCGTATTGCTGGCCCTCGCACAGGAGGAGCCCGGTTTGCACAAATACGCGCATACATGCTTTGTATAAATCGGCTTCCAGACCTTCAAAGAATTTCAGAGCTTTGAACATCATAGCATCACCGGCAAGAATACCGACGCTCACGCCGTGCAACTCATGAATGGTGGGCTGGTTGCGGCGCAGTGGCGCTTCATCCATAATGTCGTCGTGGATCAGCGTGAAGTTATGAAAGAATTCAATCGCCAATGCAGGCTTCAGGGCCTTCTGGCGGTCGCCGCCGAACATATCGCAGGCCATCAGCACCATCATGGGGCGGAGGCGTTTGCCACCGTGCGAAATAATGTAATTCATCGGCTCATACAGCTCCCCGGGTTTGTCCCTGAAGGTGTATTTATCGACCGCTTCGGCGATAATTTGCTGATATTCTTCTAAAAACTGCATTGATTGTTTCATATAAGGCAAAAATACAATTTAAATCGGTTGTGGATCAAGCATGGGCCGATTTTTAGGGCATCGGAAGGTTTTTGAGCGCGGAATTTATCTGTGTAATTAGGTCATCCCTTCAAGATTATTTTCATAGACGGGATTGTTTGTTATAATCATGTCATCCCTTCGGGATTGAATCATGCGGAATTTGTTTGTATAAATATTTAACCCCTACGCCATTACGCATTCGTCAATGATTTTGGTCTATAATCATTTCATCCCTTCGGGATTTTTTTCCATTCACATGATTGTATTCTATAATTATGTCATCCCTTCGGGATTAGCTCTTCTCTGAGATATCTATATATATGATGATGTCATCCTTTGGGGATTTGGGAATGAAATGAATGTGCTGGATTTATTTCATTACGGTAAGATTTAATTAAAAGCCCGAAGGGCTGGTATTATTATAGAAAAAGACCAGAGCATTATTAAAAACCCCACGGGTTGATATGAGTATGTAGCCGATTACCACCGATGTATTTTTGGGTTTTTTTACATAAAACCGCAGCCTTTATCTTATGCGATCCCGCGAATATAGCATCCCCCTGCGGCCGCGATAGAAGTGGTTACCCCGCAGCGAGGCGGCGCAGCGCAGCGGAGCCGACCGAGCGAGGAGTAGAAACGGATAGCGCGAAATGTCCGCCCTGAAAAATAGTATGCTGCTGACGACATCTTCCGCTGAGATCAATGCCATAAAATATCAGCATTGCCATCACAAAAAAAATCCGCCCCGGAAAACCGAGACGGATTTGATTTTTTTTACATGTAATTAGCGGATAAACACCACCAGCAGATACGTGCATCCTGCGACGAAGGCAGAAATCGGAATGGTAAGAATCCAGGCCCACAACAAGCTGACCGTAATTCCCCAACGTACGGCCGAAACACGCTTGGTTAAACCAACCCCGATAATTGAACCTGTAATGGTATGCGTGGTGGAAACCGGGATGCCGAAATGCTCGGAAATAAAGAGCGTCATGGCACCGGCCGTCTCGGCACTTACCCCTTCCAAAGGCGTTACTTTCGTGATCCGGGTACCCATGGTCTTCACAATTTTCCAGCCGCCGCTCATGGTTCCCAAAGCGATCATCAGGAAGGAGGTGAACGGAACCCAGAAATAATGCTCCACGAAATAATTGAACTGATGCGTACTGTCCAAAGCCAGATACACGGGATCCTGCAAGGTTTCCACGTGGTGGTAAATGACCGCTGCACCGATAATCCCCATGACCTTCTGGGCATCATTGGTTCCGTGACCAAGGCTGAATAAGGCCGAAGATACCAGCTGCAATTTTTTGAAAATATTATCTGCTTTGCGCGGACTGGTGCGTTTGGATAGATACACAATAATCAGCGTAATGATAATTGATATAATTCCGCCGATCACCGGTGCCAGGAAAATAAACAGGAAGATCGGCAACACTTTGTCCATCCGGACCACGTTCTGCGTGAAGAGTTGTTTACACGCTAACAAAAACTTGTCCCAGGTGGAAAGCGCCGGTTCTGCCAGTGCTATGTTGTGATAGTCACTCACGAGGGCATACATCAGTGCCGCGCCAAGAAATCCACCAATCAGGGTGTGTGATGACGACGAAGGAATGCCAAACCACCAGGTGAGCAGGTTCCAGGCAATCGCCGCAATTAGGCCGGAAAATATAACTTCGAGATTAATAAAGTCCACATTGACCGATTTCGCGATCGTGTTCCCGATCTTAAATTCACCGATAACGTAGGCAGCAAGGAAGAAGGCGGCGAAGTTCCAAACGGCTGCCCAAAGTACGGCCTGAAACGGCGTGAGTACTTTGGTGGAAACGATGGTGGCAATTGAGTTGGCAGCATCGTGGAAGCCATTGATATAGTCGAAAATCAGCGCCAGGACGATGATAACGACGAGTAAAACGGGTAAATCCATTTATTTATTTCTCTTAAAGGTTTTACGCGTATTTTACCAGAATGCCATCGATGGTATTGGCGACATCTTCTGCCTTATCGGTTACATTTTCCAGATATTCCAGCACCGATTTCACTTTGATAATGGTGATGGCATCGTTGGATTCAAACAGCTTTACGATTGCCTGGCTCAGGACATCGTCCGCAATGTTTTCGTAGGAGTTAATTTTAATGCAACTTTCCTTCACGGCTTTCGGGTTCTGGAAATCCTTCATGTTTTTCAGCGCGCTTTCGATTTCCACACAGGATTTGTGAATCAGCAGCGTAAATTCGGTATAAGCTGAATCCAATGGTGCTTTGTAGAGATAGATATATTTCGCAGAAGCATACATGAAATCCGCAATATCATCCAGGCCGCTCGCCAGGTGGCTGATGTCTTCGCGGTCAAACGGAGTAATAAAGTTTTCTCCCAGCTGCACGAAGATTTCATGGGTCAGGTCGTCCATCTTGTGCTCATAATCGCTCATGTGCTGGAGCATGGTATCATCGTTAATATCGAAGTCCATCAGGCTTTCATGAAATTCCTTTGACATGGAAACCAGGGTTTCCGCTACTTTTTCGAACAACACAAAAAATACTTTGTCTTTCGGCTGGAAGGCTTTAAAAATGTTTCCGATTCCCATTTTATTTTGTTTAATGTTTACTGCTGCAAATCTCCGAAAAAGAGGCGTTCGTTTCCCGTTTTAATATTAACTTTTCGTAACATAGCCACTTTGTCCGGAAACAAAAAAAACCAGCACAATGAGTGCCAGTTTTTCATATAAAGTTTTGCTGTACTTAGGAAGCTACTTCCGCACGCATATCTTTGCCCTTAAACTTCTGGGTCTGCAACCCGCGCAGGACTTCATCCTTAAAGGATTTCTCTACTTCAAAGAAGGAGAACTTTTCCAGGATTTCAATCTCTCCGATGTCCGGACGTTTCTTGGATTTGCCGGTTGATTTGTTGATGATATCCAGCATGTCGATTTTTTTCAGGTGATCGCGCTTTCCGAGGTTAAAGAAGAAACGAACCATGTCGGCATTGTTGCGACGTGCTTTGCGGCCTTTGCCTTCAAAGTCACGGTCCTCACGGCCACGGCTGCGTTTGTCTTTTCCTCCACGGTCTCGGTCCCGGTCACGATCTCTGCGGTCCCGGCGGCTGTCGCCTCGGTCATCGCCCAATCGCTGATCGGCAAGATCCGGCTTATTATTATAATATAAGGCCATATCGCGCAACTGGAACTGCAGCAGCTGGTGAACCAGTTCTTCTTTAGAAAAAGCAGACAGATCCGGGATGAGGCTATCATCAAATTCAAAAAGGTTTTCGTGTTCCGTTAGTAATTTCTCAAAAACACCACCTACCTGCGCTGTAATAATTTCAGTACCCGTTGGTACTTTTTTCTCAACAATTTCAATTTTCGTCGAAGCTTTAATCTGCTTCAGCTTGCGTGCTTCTTCCGGTTTGATAAGCGACATGGAAATCCCGTCTTTGCCGGCACGACCGGTACGTCCGCTGCGGTGTACGAATACTTCCGGGTCATCCGGCAGTGAGTAGTGCATTACGTGCGTCAGGGAGTTCACATCGAGTCCGCGCGCCGCTACGTCGGTAGCCACCAGGATATCGATGTTTTTCAAACGGAACTTCTTCATTACCGTATCACGTTGCGCCTGAGAAAGGTCTCCGTGAAGCGCATCAGCGGCATAGCCGTTCTGCATCAGGAAATCAGCCACATCCTGCGTTTCCATACGGGTACGGCAGAAAATAATGGAATACTGGTTGGGGTTCGCATCAATCAGCCGCTTCAGCGCTTCCTTTTTATTGCGGTAGCCCACGACATAGTATTCGTGTTTAATGTTTTTCTTCACCTCGTTAATCGACCCGACCGAAATACGGTGCGGATTCGTGAGGTAATTTCTGGAAATACGCTCCACTTCCTTGTTCATCGTCGCCGAGAACAACAGCGTTTGCTTCGTTTCCGGTGTTTCGCTGATGATGGTTTCCAGGTCATCTTTAAAGCCCATGGACAGCATTTCATCCGCCTCGTCAAGCACGAGCCAGTGAATGGCCGAAAAGTCCAGCGCTTTGCGGTTGATCAGGTCGATCACACGTCCGGGCGTACCGACGATGATCTGTGGTTTTTCGCGCAGAGACCGGATCTGGTCGCTGATGCTGCTTCCTCCATAGACGGCAGTCGTCTTAATGTTCGGAAGGTATTTCGAGTAATTTTTAATGTCTTTGGTAATCTGCAAACACAGTTCTCTGGTTGGGCACAGCACCAATAATTGGATTTTGCGACTCCCGTCGTCAATCATATCCAAAATCGGAAGCGAAAATGCTGCTGTTTTGCCTGTTCCTGTTTGCGCAAGTGCGATGAGATCGCGAATATCTGAAGAGATAAAAGGAATAGTCTGTTTTTGGATTTCAGTGGGGCTTGTGAACCCCAGTTCGCCAACTGCCTGAAGAATTTCAGGGCTTAAGCTGGTCTCCGTAAATAAATTCATGTAAAAGATCGTCTAATTGGGTGCAAAGATACGCTTTTTATTTTTGATGAAATAATAAAGGTTTTATTAAATTTTTGCTAATTCTCAATCCGATTGACTTTCCATCTCTGTTTCGAATGTACCGAGAGGCCTCATACACAGCACGATAAGCCGAAGGGATTTTTAACATTATATTGGCAAAAAAGCTCCGACGCATGGCGCAAATATTGATGCAGGCTCGACAGTGCAGCAGCTGCCTGACTGCACTGTTTTATCCTGATAATCAATTACATATTAATACATTAAAACAAAATCTATGGCAACCAAGAAAACAACCAACAAATCCGGAAGCGGAAACACCACCGCTGAAACGCTGCAGGATCTGTTCCTCAGCAGCATGAAAAGTATCTATTGGGCAGAAAATGCACTGGTGGAAGCACTGCCTCAAATGTATGAAGCGGCCACTGATCAAAAGCTGAAAACTGCTATTAAGGATCATTTGCTTCAGACCAGGCAGCAGGTTAATCGACTGGAGCAGGCCTTCGATCTTCTGGATATTGCTGCCGAGGGCAGAAAGTGCCTTGCGATCGAGGGCATTATCAAGGAAGGTCAGGCACTCCTGACGGAAACCGCTGAGGGGCCCGTACGTGACGCCGGCATTATCGCCAGTTCACAAAAAATTGAACACTATGAAATCGCTGCCTACGGCACGCTGGCTGCCTTCGCAAAAACGCTCAACTTTAAGCCTGTACTGGACTTGTTACTGCGAACCCTGGGTGAGGAAAAAAAATCAGATTTCCTGCTCAGCACCATCGCGGACACAAATCTGAATTCCCAGGCGGCAGCGGGCGGACACCTCTCTAAGGAAAAGGACATCACGGCAGTATAATCATAAGTACCAGAGGAACTGTATGTAACCCTCACAAAAAAAATATTATGAAAATAAATGAAAGCGAGCCGTTTGCAAACGGATCGAACCCCAAGAAAGAACAACTCGGCAAATACACGACAAGCGACCAGGGCGAGTTTATGACGACCAATCAGGGCATTAAAATCAACGACGATAACAATTCCCTGAAAGCGGGTGACCGCGGCCCGACCCTGCTGGAAGATTTTATCCTGCGCGAAAAAATAACGCACTTTGATCATGAGCGCATTCCGGAGCGTGTGGTCCACGCGCGGGGGTCTGCCGCACACGGCGTCTTTGAACTCTACGAACCGCTGGGAAAATACACCCGGGCTAAATTCCTGAACGACACCTCAAAGAAAACACCTGTTTTCTGCCGCTTCTCCACGGTGCAGGGCAGCCGTGGGTCTACCGATATGGCGCGGGATATCCGCGGCTTTGCCGTTAAGTTTTACACCGAAGAAGGCATTTATGATTTGGTGGGCAATAATACCGGTGTCTTTTTCATCCAGGACGGCATTAAGTTTCCCGATCTGGTACACGCTGTAAAACCTGAACCTGACTGTGAGATTCCGCAGGCAGCCTCCGCTCATGACACCTTTTGGGATTTTGTGTCGCTGATGCCGGAATCGCTGCACAATGTAATGTGGCTGATGAGCGATCGCGCCATTCCGAGGAGCCTGCGCACCATGGAAGGATTCAGCATCAACACCTTCCGTTTTATAAATGAAGAAGGCGTCTCCCATTTCGTGCGGTTCCATTGGAAACCGCTGCAGGGCGTACTCGGCCTGGCCTGGGACGAAGCACAGCGCATCGCCGGGAAAGATACCGATTTCCACCGCCGCGACCTTTGGGAGGCGATCGAAAACGGCCATTACCCCGAGTGGGAACTCGGCGTGCAGATCATTCCCGAAGAAGATGAACATAAGTACCCGTTTGATATACTTGATGCCACCAAGGTAATTCCGGAAGAACTGGTGCCGGTGCAGCGTATCGGCAAGATGACCCTGAACCGCAATCCTGATAACTTCTTTGCGGAGACCGAGCAGGTCGCTTTTCACCCCGGACATGTGGTGCCAGGCATCGATTTTTCCAACGATCCGCTGCTGCACGGACGCCTGTTCTCCTATACCGACACGCAGATTTCCAGGCTGGGCGGCCCTAACTTTCATGAGATCCCGATCAACAAATCCATCCCGGAAGTCACCAATAACCAGCGCAACGGGATGCACCGCATGCAGATAAACAAAGGAAAGGTATCCTACCACCCCAATTCGCTGGGCGGCGGCTGCCCGTTCCAGGCGAGGATTGCCGAAGGGGGCTTTGCATCCTATGAAGAACGAATCGATTCAGTGAAAATCCGGCAGCGCAGCAGAAGTTTCTTTGATCATTTCAGCCAGCCTGCGCTGTTCTACAACAGTATGGACCCGCATGAAAAACGGCATATTGTGAACGCTTTTTCCTTCGAGCTTGGGAAGGTGAAAACCGTGCCTATCCGCCAGCGCATGGTCAATATGCTGCTGGAAGTGAACGAAGAGCTGGCGCAGCAGGTAGGCGACAACCTGGGCCTCATCCCGGAGCGCCTGGGCCAGCCGATGACCGACAGTATTCCGGCCGGAGCCGATCTGCAGCACTACTACTCCACTACCGCCGAGCTGCCAATTGACGAGGCACCGTCGCTGAGTATGGCCAATAAACTGCCCACGGATATCAAAGTACGCCGGATCGCCTTGCTGACTGCGGACGGCGTTGCTGATGAAACATTCAGCGAAGTAAAGATGGCCCTGTGTGAGCTGGATGCTATGGTCATGGTGATCGCACCGAAGCACGGTTTTGTGACCACGGCGTCCGGTGACCAGCAGATGGTCGATGAGAGCCTGCTCACCGCTTCCTCCGTTCTGTTTGATGCCGTATATGTGGCTGATGGCGACGGTGCGCGCACGCTGGCCGGGCACCACGCGGCTGTTCATTTTGTAGCCGAGGCCTTCAAACACTGCAAGCCTATTGCAGCAGCGGGCCAGGGCGCCGTTTTGCTGGAAGCGGCCCTTCCATCGGTCAAGATACCGGCACCGGGAATTTCGGCAGACGGTGATTTGTCTCAGTTCGTGCAAGATATCATGCAGCACCGCTTCTGGGAGCGCGAGGAAGATCCGCTGCCGGCATAACAAGCTTTTAATTTCAGACCTCTGCTCAACGGAGGTCTTTTTTTGTCTGGAAGCAGGAAATTTTTCAGGGAAGAGGAAAGAGGAAAGACAAAAGATAATAGACTGGCAGATAATGGACAACAGTAATTTTAGATTTTAAATTATAGATTTTAGATGCGGAGGAAAGAGGAAAGAAA
>DAMCFT010000002.1:183841-389225 GCA_032057205.1 Kaistella sp. | reverse complement strand
GCTTTCTACATTCATTTTACACTTTTTTGTGTAAACCTATTTTAGGACAAGTCAATCTGAAGTTTTCTACAATATAATTTTCCAACTGATACATCACCCACTGCATATTGTATAATATGTCTTCGTTTGTAACACGAAAAAAACGAACACCCAGCTTTTCCAGCTGCGCTTGTCTTAAGGTATCATGCTCCACCTGGTGTTCATGTATCCATCCATCAATTTCCACAGCAAGGCCTAAGGCTCTGCAATAGAAATCAACAATATAATTGTCGATCATCTGCTGACGAACAAAGCTGAGCCCGTAAAAAGATTTAGCCCGCACCTGTTTCCAGAACAATACTTCGCACAAATAACCTGCCTTCCTGTTCTGGCGGGCAAATCCTTTCAAATATGGTTGATAGGGAAGAAGTGACAGCCGCCTTTCTTTTATGTCAGTTCCGTGTATGGTTGCTATAATTTTAGGATTGTGGGACATATATTGTACGGGTGATATTGGTTTAGGAAAGATAGGATGATTTTTTGAAAGTAGATAGGCGAGCAGTTGTAAGTGCCGGTTACGAATGGTTGGCTGCGAGGCAGAACCACCCCGACACTTTTCTTGCGAAAAGCGCCACCCCTCCCCAGGGAGGGGAATAGGTGCGCTGGTTTTGCAGGACTGTAGACAGTTGGAAAAGTACAGTTTTAAATCCTGATCTGGAGAGGAGCCAAAGGTATTCGCATTGTGTAATAAACTCCAAAAACAGGCTTAAACCATATAAAGCACCGCCCTTATTCCCCTCCGCCGGAGGGGTGTCAGCACGGACTTCCTGCTTCCGACTCCCCATCTTCAGCCTGACAACTAAACAACTCAAGTCTTCGGACCTCCTGCTTCCGACTTCGAACCTTCAGCCTGACAACTCAATAACTCAATAACTCAAGTCTTCGGACCTCCTGCTTCTGACTTCCCATCTTTCGCCGGACAACTCAACAACTGAAGAACTCAACAACTCCAGTCTTCCAACCCTCCTGCTTCTGACCAGCCCGGTGGCATTGTCACAAATTAATCAAAATCATGGTGCGCGTCATCCTTCGAGTTGCGGTGTACAAACCACATCCCGATGGTGAGGCCGACCACGCCGGCAAACGCGGTCATCAGCGCGCGCTCCAGCTTATCGGGAAGCTGATTGCCCAGATAGTTGAACAGGAAAAGGACCACAAACGTAATGGCCGCAATAATAAGGTATCGGGTGCTTTTAATATCCATAGTTAAAGGGTGTATCCAATCATAATGCCGCCGCGGTACGGCAGCCATTCGCCGCTGCGGTTCCAGGTGCGATCGGGTTCGTCATTGTAGCGAACGGGCAGCGTTTTGTGTTTACCTTTATAGAAAGTCTGCACGCTGCCGCCGGTCAGAAAGAAATCCAGCTTCCAACGTTCGCTCAGCGGTACCTGATAGCCGACGGTTGCGCCCAACATAAAACCGAAACCATCCTGGTAAAGGTCTTTCACATTATAAACAGGCTGACCTTCTTTATACTGATACGTGCCGTCGCCCCAGTAATTCCACTTTTCCATAATGAACCGGATGCCGGAAACATTGGCGCCTACATACCATTTATCAAAAGCTTCGGTGAAATAATACCGGCCTTCCACGCCGGCGGAATATACCTGCAGAAAATGACCAAAAAATGATTTCCATGGTGAAATAAAAACATCACCCTGCAAAGTGTACTTTTCGCTGAGCTGATGTTCCAACGCGGCATTCAGCATTCCTGCCGGCAGAAACACCCCATTGGCTTTTATAACGTTTTCAGGTTTGTCTGAAACAGGTTCCGATTGAGCGCTCATGAGCGCAGACTGCACAAGGACAGCAGATAGCAGCAGTTTTTTCACAGGTAATTCTTACAGGCTTTCCAGCAATTGGCGGGCAGCGGTAGCATCGGCACCGGTGCGGGCAGCGAGGCTGATGGATTGTTCGGCGTACATTTTCGCGCCTTCTTTGTTTCCGGTTTTAGCATAAAGGCGGGCGAGCACAAAGGTATTATCTGCACTTTCGGCTTTCATCACCGCTTTCTCGGCCCAGACCACTGCTTTTTTAAGGGAAGCAGGCGTTTTCACATATTCGCTGAAAATCCAGGCGGCTTTCAACAGTTCATCCGGATTAAATTCTTCGGTGTTTTTATAATACGCCAGGGCGGCCTGCTCATATTCATCAAACTTTCCAATGGTCGGGTAATAAATCACCTTCATTCGCTGCAATGCCGTTTCAGCATCGGTTTTCCCAACAAGCGGTGTGGCTTGCTGGCGGAAGTAAGCATCATTAATCAAACCTGTCGTCTGGTCCACTGCTTTTTCCATTACCGCAGAGATTTTAATGTTTACATCAAACTGACGGTAAATATCCGGTGACATGATCTGCTCGATCTCGGCTTTTCGTTCGCGGAAAATAGCGTAGTTCGCATCGGCAGGTGATTTCAGGAAGAAGAGCAAAGTGCCGATTTCATCACGCGTCAGCGGCTGGCCTTTTTTAACCTGAAAATAGCGCTCAGATACTCTCCTGGCAAAATCATAATCCGTCTGTGCATTGGCGCGCATCATGTTCAGCAGCAGTTCGGGATTTTTCTCTCCCTCTTCGAAAAGTTCGCGTGAGGATTTTGTGGCAAGTTCAGGCTGATTGGCTTCCCGGCCTACCTGCAGGAAATCATTTTCTACCATGTAACCGTAGCTTTGAAGCACAACTTCGCCATCACCATTCAGAAACAGAAAAGAAGGATAGGAACGAACGCCGTATTTTTGAGCGATTTCGCGGCCTTCCCCTTTTTCCATATCGTAGCGCACGTTGATGAAATTGTCATTATAATATTTTCCGACAGCCGGTTGCGTAAACACATTTTTCTCCATCAGTTTACACGGGCCGCACCAGGCAGCAAAAGCGTCCATGAAGATGAGTTTCTTTTCTTTTTTTGCCTGTGCGAGCGCGGTTTTAAAATCGCCGTCGCGAAACGTGATTCCCTCCTGCGCGTACCATAAAACGGCAGTGCAGAAAAGAACGAGAGACAGGGCCTTTTTCATCGGATTTTTAGTCTAAAAATTTCCTGCGAAGATACTTATAAAAAATAAAGTAGGCAGAAAACGCGTGGCTATCCTTGTATTAAAGAAGGGAAACGCAATCAGCTGAAATTAATAAAAGAAGTACGCGTGCATCACGGAATTTATTAAACTCACAAAAAAAAAACTCCGGGCCGGCCGGAGTTTCTGTTTTTATTCTGGTTTATAAGAATCTTTTAAGGTAACCGTTCTGTTGAATACCAGTTTTTCCTCGCTGGAGTCGCGGTCTTTGGTAAAGTATCCGATGCGCTGGAACTGATACGGTGCGCCTACCCTGGCATCCTTCAGGCTTGGTTCCGCAAATCCCTGTACTGTTTTTAAACTTTCCGGATTCAGCAGGTCCATGAAATCAGTTTCCTTTTCGGCGTCCGGTTCGGGATGGGTAAACAGCCGGTCATAGATGCGGACTTCTACCGGCAGCGCGTGTGCGGCTGAAACCCAGTGCAGGGTTCCTTTTACTTTTCTTAAGCTTTCTTCCGTGCCGCTGCCCGATTTGCTCAGCGGGTCGTAGGTTGCATAAATGGTCATAATCTCCCCATTCTCGTCTTTGTCTACGCTTTCTGCTTTAATGATATAGGCAGATTTCAGGCGCACTTCGCCGCCCAGTTTCAGACGGAAGAATTTTTTGTTGGCTTCTTCTTTAAAGTCTTCACGCTCGATGTACAGTTCCCGTGAAAAAGGCACCTGCCGTGTGCCGGCATTTTCATCTTCAGGGTTGTTTTCCGTTTCCAGCCATTCTTCCTGACCTTCAGGGTAGTTGGTAATCACCAGTTTCACCGGGTCCACCACGGCCATCACACGTGTTGCGATTTTGTTCAGGTCTTCGCGCACAAAAAATTCCAGCAGCTGGATGTCAATCATGTTCTCACGCTTGGCAACGCCCACACGGTCGATAAAGTTCTTCAGCGCGGCCGGTGTATAACCCAACCTTCTCATGCCGGAAATGGTCGGCATCCTGGGATCGTCCCAGCCGGTCACGGCGTTTTCTGCCACCAGTCTCTGGAGTTTGCGTTTGGAGGTTATCATGTAGGTGACATTCAGCCTTGCAAATTCGCGCTGTTTGTTGCGCACGTTTCCTTCATCGTACACCTGATCCAAGTACCAGTTGTACAGCGGACGGTGGTTTTCAAATTCCAGCGAACACAGCGAGTGCGAAATTTGTTCGATATAATCAGACTCCCCGTGTGCCCAGTCGTACATCGGATAAATCTTCCAGTCGGTGCCGGTACGGTGGTGCGGCCGGCGCAGGATCCGGTACATGACCGGGTCGCGCATATTCATATTCGGCGAGGCCATATCGATTTTTGCACGCAGTGACATGCTGCCTTCCCCGAATGCTCCGTTTTTCATTTTTTCAAACAAGTCCAGGCTTTCTTCCACGGGACGGTTGCGGTATGGTGATTCAATGCCGGGCTCAAACGGCGTTTTGCGCTGCGCCGTAATTAGTTCCGACGGCTGCTCATCCACGTAGGCTTTCCCGTCTTTAATCATTTGCACTGCCCACTCATATAACTGTCCGAAATAATCAGAAGCATACACTTCTTTATCATATTTGAAACCCAGCCAGTCAATATCAGCTTTAATGGAATCCACGAATTCCTGTTCTTCTTTCTCGGGATTGGTGTCATCAAATCGCAGATTCACCGGCGCGTTATATTTTTCGCCCAGCCCGAAATTAATACAGATGGCTTTGGTGTGGCCGATGTGCAGATAACCATTCGGCTCCGGCGGAAACCGAAAGCGCAGTTGTTCTTTCGGCATACCGGCTGCCAGGTCGTCTTCTATAATTTGTTCAATAAAATTGAGGGATTTTTTTTCTTCTTCCATGGAAATGTTCTTGCGGCAAATTTACGCAAAACTGCAGTATGCTAAAAATCATGTAACTGCATCAAAAAGTGCTATGTAGATTCAGATTATTTGCTGAAATTTGCACTCTTAAAAATCGACAAAAAATAAGCATAATCATAATATGGCTGTAAAAAGGCTTTGTAATAAAGGTTTTGGTGTAGCAGGTTGATAACTGAATGGTGCAGAATTTGCCATTACGGTATTATGATTAAAACAGGAATTGAGAAGGAACACAACTTCAAAACACAACGATCAATCCTGATTATCTGATGAAAAAAAATGAGTACATGCGCCCGGCAGAGCCTTAATCTGCCTTGGTTTACTTTCTCGGTTTCTGCGGCGTTTTTGTGTCATCAATAACCAAAACCAACATGCAGAAATTAGTACTCTTTTTTATAAGCCTCTGCTTTGCATCTCTGATGCCGGCTCAGCAGTATTGCAATAATGCAAAAGTGACGGATGCGCTCGGGAACGAGGATGTCCTGATTAATTGTGCGTATCCATTGCAGGGCGAGTGCCTCTCCCTTAAAGTGGCGTATCCCACCTTTCACCGTACGGAGACGTATGAAGTATCACCTGCGAATTTCCAGCCGTACGGACAATTCAATGAAGGAACACCGCTGCACGCTGATGCGGATGATTTATTTTTAAAGAAAGTAACGCTTCCTTTTGACTTCTGCTTCTTTGGCAATAATTACCGCGAGGTGGTGATCGGGACCAACGGTATGCTGACGTTTGAAAGTGCGCAGTTTGGTTCCATTAATTATCCGAATGTGGAGGAACAAAACCCAAGCGAGGCACTCCCGCGTGCCAGCATTTTCGGGGCTTTCAGCGATATGGTGTTCCGGCCGGATAATGATTCCGAAATTTATTACAGTATTACCGGCGTGGCACCCTGCCGCAAACTCGTGGTTAATTTTTACCGCGGACGCCTGGTAGGTTGTGAACAGCCCATATCTTCGCAGATTGTGCTGCACGAAGGTTCGAACCTCATCGAAATCTTTGTGGAAAACAAGCCGTTGCCCTGCAGTACGGCCAAATTTAAAAACTCCTTAATCGGGATCATCAATTTCGACCGTACCATTGGCTACTCACCGGATGGCAGAAACTCCGGTGTCTGGATGGCGCAGAATGAAGCGTACCGCTTTGTTCCTTCCGGCGATGCCGTTACGCCTTCCGTTCATTGGTTTGATGAAACCGGCAAGCAGGTCGGTAGCGGTGATACGGTAACGGTATGCCCGGACCAGAATAAGAAATACACCGCCAAAGTAAGTTATCCGTTGTGCGGGGCGCAGGATTTTGTGCTCGAAGATACAGCCACGGTCACCTTCGCGCCGGATTTTCCGCTCGCCCGAAATTACAATCATGTTTTTTGCGGCTCCGCCAGCCAGACGGTGAACCTGCGCGATTACCGCAGCCAGCTCACCAGTCAGAATCCGGATGATTTGCTGTTCACTTTCCACCTAACAAGGGATGATGCCAGCAGCGGTGCGAATCCACAGCCGGACCAGGCGCAGGTAACGGCCGCCCGCACCTATTATGTGCGTGTTCAGAACCCCGGCGATCCCGGTTGCTATCGCGTGGCTGAATTGAATTTCAACCTCATTTCACAAAGTATGCTTACCAATCAGGTGACGTTGTGTGATAATGAAAATGACGGCGTTGAACGTAATTATTTGCTGGCTCAGTTAAATGACAAACTGTTTGCGGCACCGCTGAACGGTACGCTGCAATACTACAAAACAGAGCAGGATGCAACTGCCGGTACAAACGAGCTGAAACGCGCGGACCTGGCAGCCGGAATACAGTTATTTGTGAATTATAAGACACAGAACTGTAATCAGGTTTTCGGGCCGGTTACCATCAATTTTACGGCGTCGCCTGATATTACATCTCCGATACCGGTGAAGGTTTCAACCTGCGACTTTAAGAGAGACAACACGGAACCGTATGATTTTCTTGCCGTAGTCGGGCCGAAGATTACTACAAATCCTGACTTTACGATTACGTTCTACCAAACCAAAGCGCAGGCAATCAGTGGCAGCGGCCCCAGCCTGACGACCATTCGGGAAGGAAAATATGAAGTCTATGCCCGCGTGGAAAACAGTGCCGGCTGCTATAGTATTGCGGTTATTGAAATGGATGTTTTCTTTACCAAAGTAGAATCGATCCACTATACCGCGAACCTTTGTTTCGACGGAACCGAAGATGTCGCGGTTGATTTATCCCAATATGCACCGCTGATGCTGAAGCAGTCGCCCGTGGGGATTACCACCGGATACTTTAAATCGGAAGCAGATGCCGAACAAAATCAAAATGAAATTTCGCCACAGCAGTTGATTACGGATAACGGAAATCTGATTACCAAGGTTTTCTATATACGCTTTGCCGATGCCACGGATTGCTTTGCCGTGAAGCGACTGACTGTTAACCTGGTGCACGTGGTCATTGCCAAAGATGCCTTCACCGCCTGCGACCTGAAAAATGATGGCAGGGAGGAAGTGACTTTAGCTGACTATAGTAAAGCGATTGCCGGAAATCAGAATGCAGTGGTTTCTTATTTCAAAACCCAGGATCAGGCGAATAGTAATACCGGTCCTATCAGCAAAGCAGAAGTGAACGGTATACTTACTTTGTATGTGAGAATCACGAGCTATGGTTGTTTTAATATATTCCCGATTGAGATTAAATTAACACCAACGCCCGACGTGAAGCCGATTGTCACACTGACTAAAAACGCAGTGTGTGATAATAATAACGATGGCGAAGAGCCGGTGGACCTGACGGTGATGGAAAAGGAAATATTTAGCGGTGCAGGCGTTTCTTTTGCTTATTTTAAAAAGTATAACCCGGATACCCATGCGTTTAGTGAACCGATTTCTGATCCCAAAGCGTACGTGGTGGCCGGTGCCGGGAAATTATTTGTACGCGTATCGTACGCCGGTGGCTGTTCTTCCGCCAGCGAAATTAATATCAGGCTTCACTTCCTGCCGGCTATTGTGCTGCAGCCGGCTGCACTTC
The DNA here is from genome assembly GCA_032057205.1 of Kaistella sp. Classification (GTDB taxonomy): domain Bacteria; phylum Bacteroidota; class Bacteroidia; order Flavobacteriales; family Weeksellaceae; genus Kaistella. The sequence goes on along the minus strand of DAMCFT010000002.1, from coordinate 381,269 downwards.
AGAAGTGTGATTATGATTTCAATAATAATGAATCTTTCGTGTTATCCGACGCAGTTTCTCAATTGTATCAGCCGGCGGAAAATACCTATCCCTTATCGGATTTACATATAACGTATCATAAAACAAAAGAAGCTGCGGACGCAGGCGGCCCGCAGATTAAGAGTCCTTTCGTAACAGCGCGCTCGCTTATTACTGTTTGGGCAAGGTTTACTTCCAAAACAAATGGCTGCTATTCCGTAGCGCCGGTGGAACTTCAGAGCTATATGCCGCCGAAAGCACGAAATTCAACCATTGCTGATATCTGCGACCGTAACCTGGATGGTTTATATGAATTGGATCTTACAGCGCATACGGCCGGTATGGTGTATCAGGCCAGCCAGAACAATATTTTTAAATTTTATAAAACAAAAGCAGACGCAGAGCGGAATGTAAATCAAATTGCAAACCCTGCTCAGTTTGAATTTGAACCGTCTCTGACCCGAATCTGGGTGCGCGTGGAAAATATTCCCGGCTGTTTTGATGTCGCAACAGTAGACCTGCGTGTCGGGAAAAAAGTAACCCTCAATCCGGGCCCTTATATTATTGATGAATGTGATGCGGGTAATGACCATTTGGAAACCGTGGATCTGACACAGTTTGAACGACAATTGTTTGCCGGAACCGCGCAGTTTACCTACTATCCGACTTTTGAAGATTTAAAGAAAAATCAGAACCAGATTTTGGTACCGAACGCGTTTCAGTTTAACCAGAAATCCGGCAGGAATACCGTCGTGGTCAAAGTAAATGCACCTGGTTTCTGCCCTGAAAAATCAGAAATCACTTTGAAGCTCAGGACTACGCCGATGTTCACTGTTCCGGACCAATATTTCTGCCCGGGCGTTCCGATTACCATTGCGCCGGACCTGTCAGAATTAGATGTCACCGGATATGAATGGCGCAACCCGGCGAATCAGGTAGTGGGCACCACGGCGAAACTTCCGAAGGTGATGACGGAGGGAACGTATCATCTTACCGTCACGGCGCGCAATGGCTGTACGTTTACCGCGCCGGTGAAGGTATTTGCCTACGAAGTTCCGGTTATCACCAAACTGGTGGCGGAAGGAAATACCTACACCGTAATTGCTACGGGCAGCCGGAAAATTTTGTATTCCATTGATGGTAAAAATTTCCAGGAAAGCAATGTCTTTACCAATTTGCCGGCAGGTGTCATCGATTTCTATGTGAAGTTTGCGGACCGCGAATGCCTCGGCGACATGAAGCAAGGTTTAATCTTAAATGTGAAAAATGCCTTTACACCCAATGACGATGGCCGGAATGACACCTGGGTTATCGACGATTTATATGTGTTCGACGGCAAAACAACCAATCTGAAAATATACAACCGTTACCAGCAGAAAATTTATGAACAGGACAGCGCCACCCGATTGGAATGGAACGGGAAAACCGCCTCGCGTGTCGTGCCGACTGATTCTTATTGGTATGTTCTGACGCTGGCAGACGGTCGCGTATTCACCGGCTGGATTATGGTGAAAGACCGAAATTAAGTGTAAGGCCTGAAATGAAAAAAGCAGGGTTCGTATCTTTGCAGTATGAAAAACTGGGATGTCATTATCGTGGGCGCAGGTCCGATCGGTCTGAACTGTGCGCTGGAGGCAGAAAAAGCAGGATTGAGCTATTTGATTATTGAAAAGGGAACCATTGTGAATTCACTTTTTAATTATCCGCTGTATATGACTTTTTTCTCCACGGCCGAGAAACTGGAAATTGCCGGAATTCCCTTTATTTCTACTGCACCAAAACCCGGACGGCGCGAGGCCTTGGAATATTATCAGGGCATTGCTCGCCAGCGTGAAATCCGGCTGCATCTGTACGAAGAAGTGCAGACGGTGGAAAAACGTAAAGAAGGTTTTCAGGTAAAAACCAATAAAGCTGAATATGCTGCGGCACACGTCATCATCGCGACCGGTTTTTATGATATCCCCAAATTAATGAATATTCCCGGCGAGGATTTGCCCAAAGTGAAGCATTACTATTCGGAACCGTATCCGTATGCTGCGCAAAAAGTCGTGGTAATCGGCGGCAGTAATTCCGCCGTGGATGCTGCGTTGGAAACCTACCGGAAAGGAGCAGAGGTTACCATGATTGTACGCCACCAAACCATTTCCGACAGCGTGAAATACTGGGTGCGCCCGGATATTGACAACCGGATTGCGGAAGGTAGCATCGCCGCACACTTTGGTGCAGAACTGCTGGAAATTAAAGAACGGTCCGTAGTGTTCCGTACGGCCAACGGCAAAACGCAGGAAATAGAAAATGATTTTGTCCTGGCGATGACGGGCTATCTGCCCAACTTTGACTTTCTGTCGCGCTGCGGCATCGAATTACAGGGCGATTGCCTTAATCCCGTTTATAATGAAAAAACCATGGAGACCAACGTGCCGGGATTATATTTGGCAGGTGTGGTCTGCGGCGGAATGGATACTCATTTATGGTTTATTGAAAACTCGCGCATTCACGCTAATTTGATCATGGCCGATATTATAAGTAAAAGTATGACCGTTTAGCTTTTCCGCATCCTCAATTCATCACCGGTGAGTTCCAGCGGCGAAGGCGTGTTGTTTGTAAACAACGCGCCCGTCCCCAGTCCTTGCGGAAGTATCGGGTTCTTCGTGTATGTATATTGCGCAATTGCATTCAGTCCCACATTGCTCTCCAGCGCGGAGGTAATCCACCAGCCAATTTGCAAATCTTCCGCGACGCTAATCCATTCATCCGTTCCGGAAATTCCGCCAACTAGCGAGGGTTTTAATATAATATATTGCGGCCTGATGTTTTCCAGCAGCGCAATTTTATCATCATTTTTTACAACACCGATCAGTTCTTCGTCCAGTGCAATCGGCGTGGGTGTAGTGGCGCAAAGTTTTTTCATTTCTTCGGCCTGCCCTGCTTTAATGGGTTGCTCAATCGAATGTATACCCAGATCAGAAAGTTGCTGCAGCACTTCAATAGCTTCGATTGGGGTAAAGCCGCCATTGGCATCCACCCGAAGTTCCAGTTGCTCTGCCGGAAACTGTGTCCGCAGCTGTGTCAGGATATTCCGTTCTTCCCTCCAGTTAACGCCTATTTTTAATTTAATACAATCAAAGCCCAGCTGCAGTTTTTCCTGAATCTGCTCCTGCATAAAATCCGCATTGCCCATCCAGATTAATCCGTTGATTTTTATAAAAGCCTCACCATTCGTAAAAGCACTGGGAAAATATAGGTCGCTTCCATGTTTTAGGTTGAGAAGTGCCTGTTCATAGCCGAACCAAATGGAAGGATACTCTTTAAGTGCAGTTTCAAGCTGTTCTTTTTCTTCATTAATATGATCGCACAGCCATTGCAGCTTCTCTTCATAATCCGGTGTATCATCATAACTTAAACCACGAAAGACGGCGCATTCTCCTAAACCGGTTTTACCATTTTCGGTTACTTCCAGAAAAAAGGTTTCTTTCGTTTTTAAAACCCCGCGCGAAGTGCCGCCCGGTCGTTTAAAAATCAACTCATGGCGACGGTAGGTAGCTTGTTTCATAAAAAAAAATGTCAGAGCGTTAGGCTCTGACAAATGTATTGATTTAAATAAAAATTATTTCGTTTCGGCGTTTTTCATAAACTCTTCTGCCTTTTCCACCATCTCGTAGCTGCCGCAGAAAAACGGGACGCGCTGGTGCAGTTCCGTAGGTTCTATTTCCATGATGCGCCGGAAACCGTCGGTTGCCTTGCCGCCAGCCTGCTCTGCAATAAATGCCATCGGGTTGCATTCGTACAGTAGGCGCAGTTTTCCGTTCGGTGATTGTGAAGTGGAAGGATAAATATAAATTCCGCCTTTAATCATATTCCGGTGAAAGTCTGAAACCAGGCTGCCGATATAGCGGGAAGTGTACGGGCGGCCGTCCTCTTCCATCTGACAGTATTTTAAATAATCTTTTACGCCCTGCGGGAACTTAATATAATTTCCTTCATTGATGGAATATATTTTTCCTGTGCGTGAAAACTGCATGTTGGGATGCGACAGGTAATAAGTGCCGAGGCTCGGGTCCAGCGTGAAACCATTAACACCGCGGCCGGTCGTAAATACAATCATGGTAGAGGAGCCGTAAACCACATATCCTGCTGCGATCTGGTTCACCCCTTTTTGCAGGAAGTCATCAATCACCACCGGTGTGCCCGGTTCGGAAACGCGTCGGTAAATTGAGAAAATAGTTCCCACGGAAACATTCACGTCGATATTTGAGGAGCCGTCCAGCGGGTCTATTAATACCACATATTTACTCAGATGCGCATTGCAGCCGGCCTGAATTTCAATAAAGTCATCGTTTTCCTCAGAAGCAATGCCGCAGACCACCTCGCGCTGGGACAGGGCCTCGATGAAGATTTCATTGGCCAATACGTCCAGTTTTTGCTGTTCCTCACCCTGAATGTTTTCATTGCCGGCTTTGCCGATGATGTTTGCAATTCCTGCTTTGTTCACTTCGCGGTTCACCACTTTGGAAGCCAGGCGGATGGCGCTGAGCAGGCGGGAGAGTTCACCCGTGGAATACATGAAATCCTCCTGCTTGTCAATGATAAACTCACCGAGGGTTTGAAACGACTGTTCTGACATTACTTTTACTTTTAGATTTGCGCAAATTTCGGAAAATTCTTTTATATCAGGACTATGAATCCCCGCTTAAAAAGATTAGCCTGAAAGCTTTACGAATTGAACTTTTGCTTTATTCTTCAGACAGGATTTGTCCGTACAACCACGCTGATATCCATCGGGAAATCATTAATTTTGCGCCCGGCAGCCTATGCTTTTTTCTGCTGTGTTGCTGTAAATCTTTGTGCCCATGAATGTTTTTAAATTTGGAGGAGCTTCTGTGAAAGATGCGGACGGAATCCGAAACGTTGCCGAAATTCTCAGAATGCAGCCGGAAGGTGGCCGTGTCGTCATCATTTCCGCTATGGGGAAAACCACCAATGCGCTGGAAGCGGTCGTGCGCGCCTATGCGGATCAGCAGCCATATCAGGAACTTCTGCAGGCTATTGTAGAAAATCATCTGCAGGTAGCAGCTGAACTATTTACAGAAACAGACCATCCTTTATTTGCTGAGATTCAGAAGTTTTTTGAGGAAGTTATTTTCTTCCTGGAAAGAAATAAGTCACCGGATTATAATTTTATCTATGATCAGGTCGTAAGCAGCGGCGAATGGGCCAGCTCCAAACTATTGAGCGCCTATCTGAACAGTATTGGTTTTAAAGTCAACTGGAACGATGTGCGGGATTACATTAAGACAGACAATACTTACCGTGAAGCAAATGTAAACTGGGCAGAAACGGAAAGCCGAATTCAGAAACTCGACCGTAACACCTGTTATATTACGCAGGGTTTCATTGGTTCGGATGCCAATAATTACACCGTAACACTGGGCCGCGAAGGGTCAGATTATTCAGCGGCTATTTTCGCCTACTGCCTCGGCGCTGACTCGATGACGATCTGGAAGGATGTGCCCGGCGTGATGACCGGTGACCCGCGCAAGTTTAAGGACGTGGAGCTCCTGACGCATATTTCCTATGAAGAAGCAATTGAAATGGCCTATTACGGAGCCAGTGTGATCCACCCGAAAACCCTGCAGCCTTTGCAGCAGAAAAATATTCCTTTTTTCGTGCGCTCTTTTGTGAAGCCAAAAGCGGCCGGAACGCGCGTAGGAAGCGGCGGAGATCCTGTGCTGAAGGAATCTTTTATTTTAAAAGAAAATCAGCATTTCCTTCGGATTGCCACGCGTGACTTTTCCTTTATCGCCGAGGAACACATGAGCCTGATTTTTTCACTGCTGGCGAAATATAAAATTAAAATTTCGCTGATGCAGAACTCCGCCATTTCGCTGGATCTGTGTGCGGAAGATTTATACGGCCACACGGCAGATTTTGCGCGTGACCTGGAACAGGGTTTTGAAATTCAGGTGACCGACGGGGTTTCTTTGTTTACCATAAGAAATGCTAATTTAGAGCAGTCAAACCAATATTATCTGCACCGCAATGTTTTGCTGGAACAAATTTCCCGCAAAACCGTGCAGGTAGTTATTAAATAAAAGTGCCCATGAGCCTTATTTCCAAAAATGACCTGATACAGGCCAGTGGCCTTTCGCGCATCGGCTTTCTGAAAAATCCGGTAGCATCTGCGCTGATGCGGCTTACGAAACTGAACGAAGTGAATAAGCTGTATGACGTGCTGAAAGATAAGAAAGGCCCGGATTTTTTTGATTCTTTTGTGCGCGAGCGGGAACTGAAATACATTGTTTTTGAAGAAGACCTGGCGCGCATTCCCAAAACCGGTCCTTTTATTTTGGTGTCCAACCACCCACTGGGCGCGATCGACGGAATTTTAATGACAAAAATTCTGACGGAGATTCGTCCTGATTTTAAAATTATGGGCAATTTCTTACTGGAAAAAATTGAACCGATGCGTCCGTATGTTATTCCGGTGAATCCTTTTGAAAAACGAAAGGAACTGCGCAGCAGTGCATCCGGCATGCGCGGTACCCTTCAGCATTTGCAGGAAGGCGGTTGCGTGGGCATTTTTCCGGCCGGCGAAGTTTCCAATATGAATAATTCCTATGGTGAAGTGCTGGACAAAGCCTGGGAAACACCGGCACTGAAACTGATTAAAAAAGCCAAAGTTCCGGTAGTGCCGATGTACTTTCATGCAAAAAACAGCCGCCTTTTCTATCAGGTAGCGAAAGTACACCCCGATTTGCAGACACTCCTGCTGCCGGCGGAAATGATGAACAAGCGCGAAGAACCCATCCGGGTGCGTATCGGCAAACCGGTATCGGTGAAAATGCTGGAAGATCATGACAGTGTGGAAGAAATGGGTGAGTTTCTGCAAAAGAAAATCCATTTGCTTAAATCCTATTACGACAAGAGAAAGTCCCTGGCTGAGCGGCTTAATCTGCCCAACCTGAAACTGAATTTCCCGCTGATGAAGGAAGCGAATGTCGTGCAGAATATCATTGATCCCACACCGAAGGAAGATCTCCTGCGCGAAATCGCAGCCCTGCAGAAAGAGGATAAAATGATGTTCCGCAATGCCAACTATGAAGTGTATTTTGCACAGTACCAAGCGATCCCTTCCATCATGCGGGAGATTGGCCGGCAACGCGAACTCACTTTTCGTCAGGTGGGTGAGGGGAGTAATCTTCCTTTTGACCTGGATGAATATGATGAGCATTACCACCATCTTTTCCTTTGGGATAGCGAGGCGGAATGTCTGGTGGGTGCCTATCGTATGGCACTGGGCAGCGAGGTGATGAAAAAACACGGCTTACAGGGCTTTTATACCAGTTCACTTTTTGAATTTGACCCCGAACTGCGGCCGTTTTTCCGAAAGGTGATAGAAATGGGTCGCGCCTATATTTCCACGGAATATCAGCAGCGTCCTTTGCCCTTATTCCTGCTGTGGCGCGGCATTGTACATGTGTGCCTGCGTAATCCTGAACATAAATTCCTGATGGGCGGCGTCAGCATCAGCGATAAGTTCTCTGAATTCTCAAAGTCGCTGATGATTGAGTTTATGCGCTCCAATTATTACGATTCTGCCGTGGCGCAATATGTGCATCCCAAGCATGAATTTAAAGTAAAATTAAAGGAGAGAGATAAGCATTTGTTTTTTGATGATGTGGAGGCGGATCTCAATAAGCTGGATAAAGTGATCGACGACCTGGAACCGGAAATGCGTTTGCCGGTGCTCATCAAAAAATATATTAAGCAGAATGCGAAAGTAATTTCGTTTAATGTGGACCCAAGTTTTAATGATGCGATTGATGGTTTAATGTACATCCGGATCAGCGAGCTGCCGGAGAGCACCATCAAACCGGTGCTGGAAGAAATGAGCGAACAGATGCGCCGGGAGGAAAATAATGAGGCTGAAAATCAGTAAGGTCAGCTTTTAAAAAGAAATATTCTGCCAAAGGACTTGCTTTGTATTGAAAATGTTTCTATTTTTGCACCACTCAATCAGAGAGACGGTTTCTTAGCTCAGTTGGTAGAGCAATGGATTGAAAATCCATGTGTCCCTGGTTCGATTCCTGGAGAAACCACCTTTAAATCACCTGCAGTTTTGCAGGTGATTTTTTTATGGCTTGATTTTAAATAAAAAAACTGCTTCACCGTGAAGTAAAGCAGTTGTTATACATTGTAATTAATATTAAATTCTTTCCAGCTCCTCGCCGCTGATCTGCGTTTTGAAGGTTCCGTAGTTCACGGTCACCTTTCCGTTCTTTTCAATTTTTTCAATGGTGCCCACGCTCGTACTGCCGGGAATGCGCACGCGTTGTCCCACCTTCATCCAGACGGCGCGCTCTTTTTTGCGCTTGTCTTCCAGCTTTTCGTTGGTTTCCACAATTTTTTCCTGGACCTTTTCTTTTTTAAGCTGCTGCGTTATTTTACGTTTAACGATTTGCAGCTTTTTGGATTCGTCTTTATCTGCACCCAGCTTCCGGAATTTTTCCTGCTCCAGAATTTTTACGAAATCAGCGACCACCGTTTTGCGTGGCTTTCCTTTGATATAAGCTTCAATAAAAGTTTCAATCTTGTTCCCGAACTGAAGTTTGCGGTGTTCTTCTTCGTACAACTTCTGAAAATTAAATAGTTTTTGTTCCAGCTGCTCATTGAGCTTTTCCAGGTTTTCTTTTTTATTCTGAGTTGAATCCCGTTTTTCTGCCAGGTCAGATTTTAGTTTTTCTACTTCAAATTTTTCCTGCTGCAGTTTAACAATGGTTTTGTCCAGATTCACAATATCATGTTCTACCTTTTTCTTCGCCGACTGGATGATGAATCTTGGAATGCGGTTTTTTTCGGCCACCTCAAAAGTAAAGGAACTTCCGGCCTGCCCAACTTCCAGCTTATACAAGGGTTCCAGGGAATATTCATCAAAAAGCATCGCCGCATTGGTCGCATGCGGCAATTGTTCCACCACCAATTTAATGTTGGTGTAGTGCGTCGTGATAATGCTGAAGGATTTCTTGTCATAAAAGAATTCCAGAAAGCTTTCCGCCAGCGCACCGCCAAGTTCAGGATCCGAACCGGTCCCGAATTCATCGATCAGCAAAAGCGTGTTGGCATCGGCTTCGCGGATAATCTTCGACATTTTCTTTAAGCGCGAAGAGTAGGTGGAAAGATGATTCTCAATCGACTGATTGTCGCCGATATCGGTCATCAGCTTCCCGAAGAAAAACATTTCCGATTTTGGATGTGCCGGCACCAGTAAACCGCTTTGAATCATAATCTGCAGTAAACCCACCGTTTTCAGTGTTATCGATTTACCGCCGGCGTTGGGACCGGAAATGCACAGAATGCGGTTCTGCTCCGTCAACGTCAGCGTTTGCGGATAGATTTGTTTTCCTTCTACTTGGTTTCGCAATAAAAGCAACGGGTGGTACGCCTGCACCAGCCGCAAGGTTTTGTGTTTATTAATTTTGGGCAATATCCCGTTTATTCTTTCTGCAAACTTGGCTTTTGCACGGGTGAAATCCAGTTCGAAAATAAAATCCTGATACGTTTGCAGTTCGGGCTGAAATATCGCTAATTCCGCTGTGAGTGCCCGCAAAATACGGTCGGTTTCCTTCTTTTCTTCTTCCAGATTTTCACGCAGCGCAAACTGATGCTTTAGAACAGATTCCGGCTGAATATAAGTGATCGAACCGGTTTTGGAAACGCCCAGAATCCGGCCCGGGATACGCTTTTTATATCCTGATTTAACGGCCAGGACCCGCTGGTCTTCAATAATACTCTCGCGGATGTCATCCAGGAAGTCTGTCGAGGTAAGTGAACTGAGTACGCGGTTAAAATTTTCCTGAATGGCTTTGCGCGCATGTGAAATCCCGGTGCGCAGCTCTTTTAGCGTTGCAGATGCCTCACTTTTAACTTCACCAAAACGGTTGAAAACCCGTTCAATTTTATCGGTAATTTCTTTTTTATATTCCAGCGCCGCCGCCTCGGCTGCCAGATTTGGGAAGATGGCAGCGTACGCCGGAAAGAATTTCTGCAGCCGCGCAATTTGTTCTGCGAGACTTTTGATACGCAGAAATGCTGCATTTTCCAACCGGAAATTTTCGATATGCATCAGTTTCAATTCCGCTTCAATGTCTTCATACTCATGAAACGGAATCGCGTTTTCACTTTCGAAACTCGTCAGATATTCGGATGTTTTCTGCAATTGAGGCAGCGCTTCAGCAATTTCCAGTGGCCGCATATTCAATATCCGCTCCGCTGTTTTTGGTGAAAAAGCATAAGGGGTAATTTCAGCGAGAAGTTCCTGAAATTCCAGTTCTTGTAAATCTTCTGTTTGTATGTGCACTGTACAAAATTACTGTATTTTTACGAAAAAGTTTTGACGCAGAACCAGCCAAAAACCGTGAAAACAGCAAAAGATATTTGCTTGTTTCTAAGTCAAACTGCTTCGGTTACGTATTTGCTATCAAAAAATATGTGTTTTTAAATTTAAAAAATGACCTGGACTGAAATTCTTGCACCGATTAAAGAAACGCCTTATTTCACCGATCTTTGGGAAAAAGTGAAACAGGAGTACAATACCGCTACGGTGTATCCGCCCAAAAATCAGATTTTCCGCGCCATTCAGTTAACGCCGTTTGAGGAGGTGAAAGTGGTGATTATCGGACAGGATCCGTATCACAATATGGGCCAGGCCAACGGACTTTCTTTTTCCGTTTCTGAATCGGTAACCGCGCCGCCCTCTTTAAAAAATATTTTTAAAGAACTGGAAGATGATCTGCAAATTAAACGTACCCGCAAAGATCTGGAAGACTGGGCGGAACAGGGCGTACTGCTTTTAAATGCAACATTGACGGTGAAAGCGCACACGCCTAACTCTCACAAAGATCTGGGTTGGGAGAAATTCACCAACTACATTATTGAACAGATTTCAAAGCACCGCGAGCATGTGGTCTTTGTGTTGTGGGGCGCTTTTGCACAAAAGAAAGAGGAACTCATTGACCCGGGTAAACATTACATTATTAAATCTGCGCACCCTTCGCCGTTTTCTGTGCACCGCGGTTTTTTCGGCAGTCGTCCGTTTTCAAAAATCAACGCGTACCTCACTGAACATAATGAGAAACCTATCGAGTGGTAGTGCCGGTTTCAGTCCCGCCATCAGTTGATTTCTGCAGCCTGATTCCGATCGTGTAATTGCCTTTCATGTTTTTGAAAGAAGTTGCGCTTGCCGGCTCAGGCGAAACCTGTACAAGCGAGAGCGCGTATCCGTTAAACTGTTGCGTGGTATAACGTCCCTTCTTTGCGTCCGGCTGTGTGCTGAGCTGCAGTGTCATTGGGCGTGTGTACAATCCCATGACTTCAATCTCGGCGGTAGCATTTCCAATCCAGACGCAGTTGGCGTCTTTCGGGCAGCGGCTGTCTTCCGTGATTTTTTTAAAGGTGATGTTCATCTCGTATTCCTTCAGGAATTTATTTTCACCTTCTTTCAGATAAACTACCTTTTGGTTTTTATCGTTGGAATTTGTGTTCATGGTTTGAGCGGCGGAACTATTGCCGGCGTATGAAGTAGTTGCGGAATCGGCTGCGGCCTCTGCTGCCTTTTTCTGGGTATCGCAATTGCTGAGCGCGAGGAGGCTGAGTGTGCTTAATGCTAATCTGAAAATCATTGCCTTGGGTTTTATAAAATATCAAATAAAACTACCAAAAACATTGCCAGTCCTACAACGAAATTGAAGCCGGTGCCATAAATAAAACCAATAAACGCACCTTTGGTTGAATTCCAGGCTTTTTTGCTGTCCGTCATATCATGCATCAGTTCACCCAGGTAAACACCCAGAAACATCCCGATCAAAAAGCCGAAGGGCAATGGAATAAAAAACATTCCAAAAAAAGTCCCAAGCACCGAACCGATGCTGCCCCAGCGCGTACCGCCGTATTTTCGGGTAGTTCGCGCGGGAATTACGTAATTCAGCACAACCGAAAGAGCGGTGAGTATGGCGAATATCCAGATGTACACCATCGAAAGAGGCGCATCCGTCCCGAATTTATAAATTAAAAGTCCGCACAGGCTGAGCAATAAGCCTGGCAAAACCGGCAAAAAAGTTCCGATGATGCCGAGTACGAGTAAAACAAGGCTGACCAAGGTGATTAAAGCAGTGTCCATTTCAGGTGGTAAATTTTGTTAAATGTACTGATAAATCAGGGAAAGACAAACAGATTGCGTACTTTTGCCTGCATGAAAAACGAGCTGAAAGAAACGAAAAACTTTCTGGAAAACATCAGTGATGTGATTCATTATACTGTGCGGGATTATTTCCCGGACGGCTGGATTCTGGTCTTCCAGATCTTTTTCAAATTCGCCTTTTTTGTTGTTTTAATCTGGCTGGTGGATTTCATCTGCAGATTGGTAATCAACAGCTTCTTCCGCCTTTTTTACGATAATGATAAATATCCGGTTCTGAAATCGATTTACGCGGCGAAGATTACCAATTCCTTATCGCACCTGATTGCTTTACTATTTGCCTCAGGCACCGTAGAATCTATTTTCGCGCGACACCCAAAAAGTCATGGCTTTCTGGAGAGGATGCTGATGCTGATTATCGTCATCGTGGTGGCCAATATGTTTTATAAAGGGCTGAACGCGCTGCGGAACTTTTACATGATCAAAAAGGAGTATTATAAGATCATTGCACTGAATGCCGTTTCGCAAACACTGAAAACTTTCGGGATATTTGTTTCCACGGTTGTCGCCATATCGGTGATCTTTGGAATCAGCGGTTCAACTATTGTCGGCAGTTTGGGTGCCATTACGGCCGTGCTGGTTTTGGTTTTCAGGGATACGATTTTAGGTTTTGTCACCGGTATTCACGTAGCCACATCCAAGAACCTGAAAGTGGGCGACTGGATTGGTATTCCCAAATATAATCTGGAAGGTACCATCGAAGATCTGAACCTTTTAACTACGAAAATCCAGAATTTCGACAAGACGATTTCCACCATTCCTACCTACGATTTGCTGACCACGGAGATCAGAAATCTACAGGTAATTTCCGAAAGCAACCGGCGCCGCATTAAGCGTTCTATAATTTTTAATATTAATTCTTTTGCGTTTTTAAGCCTGGAAAAAGTGGACGAGCTTTCTAAGGTGAACCTCATCCATTCCTATCTGACCCAAAAGAAAAAAGAACTGGAAAAAGAGCGAAGCCGGCTGGCCAACCCAGATCTGCTGATCAATGGCCGTCAGCTGACGAATATTGGCGTTTTCCGCGAATATGCTTTTAATTTTCTAAAAAACAACCCGAACATCGACCAGGAAAATCCGGTAATGGTGCGGCAGTTAGAGAATACGCCGCAGGGAATGCCCCTGGAGATCTATTGTTTCACCAATAAATCCGAATGGACTTCCTACGAAGAAATTCAGTCTGATATTTTCGACCACCTGCTCGTGGCCTCCAAGGAATTCGGGCTGGAAATTATGCAGTTCCATAAAATCTAAAAAACGATGACAAAGCTTAGTGTAAATATTAATAAAATAGCGACCATCCGGAATGCCCGCGGCGGCACACTTCCCAGTGTAACCGAGGCGGCCGTCCGTTTGCAGAATTTCGGGGCAGAAGGCATCACCGTGCATCCGCGTCCGGATCAGCGCCACATTACGCGCCAGGACGTGTACAATTTAAAACCGCTGATTACCACTGAGTTTAATATTGAAGGCAATCCGCACCGGCCTTTTCTGGATATGGTGCTGGAAATTAAGCCTGAACAGGTGACCCTGGTGCCGGATGCGGAAGATGCCATTACCTCCAATGCGGGTTGGGATTGCCGCAAACATGCCGGTTTCCTTAAAAATGTAATTGCCGAATTCAAGCAGGCAGGCATTCGCACGTCAATTTTTTTAGACCCTGATCCGGAAATGGTGCGCTACGCAGCGGAAACCGGAACAGACCGAATTGAGCTGTACACAGAGGCTTATGCCACCGGATATCCGCAAGATAAAGAAAAGGCCATTGCTCCTTATATCGCCACGGCCGAAGAGGCGCAAAAATATAATCTCGGATTGAATGCCGGCCATGATTTAAGTTTGGATAATATTGCCTATTTCGCCCAGCAGATTCCGAACCTGCTCGAAGTTTCAATCGGGCATGCGCTGATTTCGGAAGCATTGTATATGGGTCTGGAAAATACCGTGCAGGCGTACCGTAAAAGGCTTTCTGTTATTCGTTAAATATTGAAAATGGAAGTTTTACATTCAAAAATATATGGTGCCGGTCAGCCGGGAATTCCGTTACTGGTATTCCATGGATTATTCGGTATGCTGGATAATTGGGGCAGTTTCGGACGCGAGCTTTCTGATGCGTTTCCGGTACACCTGATAGATTTAAGGAACCACGGCAAAAGTTTTCACAGCGAAAGCATGTCCCACACGGATTTGGCAGATGATATCCTGCGCTATATGGAAGCCCATCAGATTCCGAAGGCTAACATCCTCGGCCATTCCCTTGGTGGGAAAGCGGTGATGCAGTTTGCTTTAACCTATGGCGACAAAGTAGAAAAGCTGATTGTGGTTGATATTACACCGAAAGCTTATCCGCCACATCACCAGGGAATTATGAAAGCGCTGCAGAGCGTGGATTTTTCGCAGGTGACTTCGCGTCATGAAGTGGAAGATATCCTGGGGCAATACATCCCGGAGAAAAGTGTTATTCAGTTTCTCACCAAAAATCTGTACTGGACCGACGATAAACAGCTGAACTGGCGTTTCAACTTGCCCGTTCTCGCAGAAAAGTATGCGGAATTTGTTTCCAATGCGGTGCGCTTTGGTACTTTTGATGGTCCCTCGCTGTTCATTTCGGGTGCCAGATCAAATTATATTTTACCACAGGATCATTTTCAGATCCGGCAGCAGTTTCCGAAAGCAGAAGTGGTTTCCATTGCCAACGCCGGACACTGGGTGCAGGCCGAAAACCCAACTGATTTCAACAGGGTGGTGCGCGATTTTTTAGCAGAAAAATAATAAACAAAACGAACTGATATGGTTTTGGTGACGGGAGCTACGGGTTTGTTGGGGCGTGTGCTTGTTTTGGATTTACTGAAGCAGGGCAGGACCGTTCGTGCCACTAAGCGGCACACCAGTACCCTCGACGATGCCCGCAATTCCTTTCGGTTTTATACGAAGGAGCCGGACTTCTACTTTAATCAGATTGAATGGGTAGAGGTTGATTTTGAAGACCAGGACCGGCTGCAGGAAGTGCTACAAGGTGTTACTGAAGTCTACCATACGGCAGCGTTTGTCAGTTTTCACCCTAAATATAAAAGGCTGATGTACCGCAGCAACATCCAGGGTACGCGAAATCTCTTGTATGCCTGCGAGCAAAGCACGGTGCAGAAGTTTTGCTTCATCAGTTCCATGTCGGTTTTGGATGGGGCAAACGAGCAGGGATTCATTACAGAAGATTCCAACTATAACCCGAAGGAAGCACATTCGGCGTATGCACGTTCCAAACATTTCTCCGAAATGGAAGTTTGGCGCGCTTCTGCAGAGGGCATGCAGACTGTGATCGTGAATCCCGGCGTAATCATCGGCAGTGGCAACTGGCAATCCAGCAGTGGAACCTTATTCGACCGCCTTCGCAAAATGCCTTTTGTGCCGCCCGGCAGCGTAACCTATGTGGACGTGCGCGATGTTTCCCGGATTTGCATAGAATTGATGAACCAAAATGATTCCGGCGAACGGTATATCCTGGTATCCGAAACGGTGCCTTTTCCGGAAGTGGCCGCGCTGGTGCGTACACGCATGGGGAAAAAGCCGGCCGGCATACTACCTAAGTGGGTTTTGTATGCAGGCTATATCCTGAATTTGTTGTTAGGTTGGCTAATCCCTGCCCTGAGAATGCTTAACAAAGTAAACCTGGAAAGTATTACCGGTACGCGCATTGTTTCTAATGAGAAGATTCGCGAACGGCTGAATATCAGTTTTATACCGGTCCGTGAAAGCCTGGAATTTCATTTAAATAATTATTTGTCAGACCATCCTGAATTATGAATATAGCAGAACTGCTTAATAAAAATTGTGACCGTTTTCCGACCAAAGGAGCCATTGGTTTTAAGAAGAAAGATAAATGGACGGAAATCAGCTGGAACGCATTCCGGCGCCTGGTGTTTAAAACAGCCAATGCTCTGCGCAGCAGCGGAATAGGGGAGGGCGATCGTGTGGCGATTTTCTCCGATAATTCTGCCGAATGGATTGTCATGGATCTTGCCGTGCTGGCATTAGGCGGCATTACCGTACCGGTGTACGCGACCAATACAGAAGAGCAGGCGGCTTATATCTTAAAGGAAGCGGCGTGCAAAATAATCCTGACCGGAAATCAGGAACAGTACGATGCGGCGGCGAACTTGCTGACCGGTGGCGAAACGGCTCTGGAAAAAATTATCGTGGCTAAGAAAGCTACCTGGATTAAAAAAGAACATTCAGTTTATCTGGAAGATTTTATCAAAGAGGCTGATGAAAATTTCGATATTATCGAGCGCCGGCCCGAGGAACTGGCCACCCTGATTTATACAAGTGGCACCACCGGTGTGCCGAAAGGCGTGATGCTCACCCACGGAAATTTCATTAATTGTATTGAAGCGCATTTCGATTATTTTAAATTTAAAAATTTTGAAAATGAAGTCTCGCTCGCATTCCTGCCACTAACACACGTGTTCGAACGCAGCTGGACTTTACTTTCCTTATTTGGCGGTGCCAAAGTGTACTTCCTGGAAAACACCAAGCTTATCGCCAGTGCACTGACGGAAGTGAAGCCGACCATGATGTGCGCGGTGCCGAGATTTTATCAAAAAATATACGCCGGCGTGCTGGAGATGGCAGCCTCCAGCGGTGGCCTGAAAAAGAAGATTTTTAACTGGGCTC
The DNA here is from genome assembly GCA_032057205.1 of Kaistella sp. GTDB lineage: Bacteria > Bacteroidota > Bacteroidia > Flavobacteriales > Weeksellaceae > Kaistella. Next base: position 364,327 of record DAMCFT010000002.1, on the reverse strand, counting down.
TGGAAGTGGGAACGCAGGCCGCGGAATACCGCCGGGTAAACAAAGAAATGCCTTTCCTGTTAAGATTCAGAATTCATCTGGCGCACACGCTGGTCTTCAATAAGATTCATCAGAAAATGGGCGGCCGGCTTTGGTTTATGCCGTGTGGCGGTGCCTCTGTTTCGGCGGATGTAACCCGGTTCTTTGAAGCCATCGGGCTGCACATTACTGTGGGCTACGGACTTACAGAAACCACGGCGACACTGACTGCTTTTCCGCTTGATCACTATATTCACGGTTCTGCCGGGCAACCGTTTGGCGACACCGAAATCCGAATCGGGGAAAACGATGAGATTCAGGCAAAGGGGAGTGGTATTATGAAAGGATATTACCTGAAACCTGAAGAAACTGCGGCGGTCTTCACAGAGGATGGCTGGTTCCGCACCGGTGACGCCGGAAAAATCGATGAAGAAGGAAACCTGACGATTACAGATCGCATCAAGGATTTAATGAAAACCTCGAACGGTAAATATGTAGTGCCGCAGCCGATTGAAAATATGCTGTCAGACAATAATTATATTCAGCAGGCGATGATCGTGGCGGAAGACCGTCCGTATGTCACCGCGCTGATTATTCCCAATTTTGAAGCGTTGCAACAGGAAATTGAGCGCAGGCGTTTGGCATTTACCAACTGGGCCGAGATGGTTAACACCGAAACCATACGCGATCTGTACCGCCAGAAGATTGATGAAATTCAACAGCACCTTCCGGGCTTCGAGAAGATTAAGAAATTTGTGCTGATGCCGTCGGAGTTTGAAATCAGTACAGGCGAAATTACGCCCACGCTGAAAGTAAAACGAAATGTGATTCTGAAAAAATACGCAGCGCTGATTGAAAATATGTACAGCGGTAACCAGCCAATTTAAAATATAATGACAGCAACCCAAGATACAGCCATTTTTGAAGGACAACATCCCAACGAAATTAAAGACTGCACGGTACAGGCCGTTTGTCCGTCCAATATCGCACTGATAAAATACTGGGGAAAATATGAACCTCAGCTGCCGGCCAATCCCAGTATCAGCTATACCCTGAATCACTGTCGCACAGAAACGAAAATGGAATTTCAGGCCGGAAAACCATTTAGCGTGACTACCTTTTTATCCGGTGAAGCACAACCTGCCTTCGCTGAAAAAATCGAAAAGTATTTCCGTGCGATAGAGATTTATTTACCGTGGATTCTGCAGGGTGCTTATACTATTCATACCGAAAATACCTTTCCGCATAGTTCCGGTATTGCCAGTTCCGCCTCAGGATTTGGTGCGCTGGCGCTCGCACTGATGGAAATTGAAACGGAATTATCGGGATGCACGTGCAAGGACTCATTCATGCAAAAAGCAAGTTTCCTGGCGCGGCTGGGGAGTGGGAGTGCCTGCCGCAGTTTATACAACGGTTTAATTGTTTGGGGCAAAACGGAAACCGTGGCGGCAAGCTCTGATTTATTTGCGGTTCCATATCCTGCCTCAGAAGTACATGCGGTCTTTCGCCGTTTTAATGACTGGGTGCTGCTGATTCATGAAGGTGCCAAAGAGGTAAGCTCCACGGTGGGACACAAGTTAATGGAAGGACATCCGTATGCGGAGCGGCGTTTCCGCGAAGCGCATGAAAATATGGCCAAAATGCAGGACATTCTGAGATCAGGTAATATGGCTGCTTTCATCCGGTTAGTAGAGCATGAAGCACTAACTTTGCACGCGATGATGATGATGAGCGAGCCTGCTTTTATTTTAATGAAAAACGGAACACTCTCCGTCATCAACAAAATCTGGCAGTTCCGCAAGGAGACGCAGTTGCCACTGTTCTTCACCCTGGATGCCGGTGCCAATGTACATTTGCTCTTCCCTGATAATAACGAGTCTGTAAAAATTCAGGAGTTTATTTTAAAAGAACTGGTACCCTTTGCAGAAAACCGCGGATTGGTGAAAGACAGTATTCACTTTTAGATACCGAAATATTGCCAATAAAATAAAACCTGCCGGAGCTTATCCGGCAGGTTTTTTTATATATAAATGGTGTTTGTTTTTAGATTCTTTCAGGAATAAGTTCTTCCTCTTCAGCAGCGTAGAGATAGCGTTCTTTACTATCGTCCAGTTCTTCCATCCATTCCGTGTGGTGTTCAGCAGCCATCGTGCCGGTAACCACACTCTGATAGGTTTTGTCGCGGTAGGTCAGAATGTTTTCCTCCTTGTCTTCCAGCCATTCCTTAAACATAGCCGCTACTTTATCCACGCTGAAATCCGGATAATCGGACATGCTCAGTAAATCTTTAATATAATCTGACTGGAAATCCACATGTTCCGGACCTGTGACCGCTTCCTCATTTGCTTTCAACCATTTGTCCATATCGATGCGACGTTCCGCTTCAGAAGGGATTTCCAGCTTCTCCATCATGAAATCACGGGCAACCCACGCCTGTGCATCAAACATATTAAAGGTATAATACTGATCCTGCATTCCAAGATAAATTAACTGCGGCAGTGCATTGAAGAAAATGCCTTTGTATAAATGATCAGGGTACAGATTGTTTTTGGTTTTCAGTCGCAGTTCATCCGGCAGGAAGGGGAATTTATGCTGATAACCCGTGCACATGATCACAGCGTCATACGCTTCGCTGCTGCCATCTTTAAAGAAAGCTTTGTTGTCCTCAAAATGGGTCACCAGCGGACGCTCCTCGATACCTTCCGGCCAGTCGTGCCCAATCGGGTTGCTTCGGTAGCTTAAGGTGACGGACTGCGAACCATGCTTATAACACTGGATTCCGATATCTTCCGCGGAATAGCTGCTACCGATCAGGAGCAGGCGACGGTCCTTAAACTGGTCTGCACCACGGAAATCGTGTGCATGCATCACTGTCCCCGGGAAGTTTTCGATGCCTTTGAAATAAGGCATATTCGGAGTGGAGAAGTGACCGGAGGCCACGACCAGATAATCGAATTCTTCCTCATATGTTTTATTGATTTTAAGGTCGTCCAGGATTACTTTAAATTTTTGCGTATCCTCATCAAAGGAAACCCAGCGCACCGTGGTATCAAACCGGATATAATCGCGCGCACCGCTTTTCTTGATACGGCCCTCGATATAGTCAAACAGCACCGGACGCGGCGGATAAGAAGAAATCGGTTTTTTAAAATGCTCATCAAAAGAATAGTCCGAAAATTCCAGACATTCTTTCGGGCCATTGGACCACAGGTACTTATACATACTGCCGTGGATCGGTTCGCCATACTTTCCCACACCGGTACGCCAGGTGTAGTTCCACATGCCACCCCAGTTACTTTGTTTTTCAAAACACACGATTTCGGGAATTTCATTTCCCTTCGCCTTCATTGCTTCAAAAGCGCGGATTTGTGCCAGGCCACTGGGACCGGCTCCAATAATTCCCACTCTTTTGTCTTTCATACTTGTACTCATAAAAATTCTTTTAAATATTACACAGAAAATTCCTTCCAAAAAGGAAAATACTGTAACGGACTTAAATTAGTTTTAAAGCTGTGTCTAACAGCTGATGATGCCATCAATACAGGTGCTGCCAATAAAGCAATTCCGGTAGAGGCAAGGCTTTTCAAAAGAAATGAAAAGCAGTTATGTTTGCAATATACGAAATATTTTGCAAAATTCCTAACGAGGCGGTCTCTGAAAGTCCATTATGTCTGCAGTTTATAAAGCTTGTAAACTACAAAAAGCTGGTAACTAACTGACTGTGGTGAAATTAAACGCATAAAAAAACAGCGTGAACCTGTCACGCTGCCCATTGGTAAAATAAGTTATGAAGTTATAGCAGGAGGCATGCCCACGCACCTTCGATATTGTTTTCTTTTAATAATTCTTTTGCCTGCTGATGGATTTCGGCTTTAACTGAAAAACTACCTTGCGGCAGTGCTTCTGTGTTTGCCAGCATGCCCAGATCATTCCCGGTAAAAACGGTGCTTCCCAAAATTTCAGCCGGCAATCCGTCAAAACCGATCCCTTTTGTCGCCAGAGGTTTAGGGACTTCAAACATATTATAAGCGTTATTCCGGGAGTACCAGTTGCCACCCAGTCTCGCTACGAGGTCGAGTTTCAGGCCATCCAGTTTGCCGTTTTCGTCCAGGTATTCGGTGCGAACATGCAGGGCAATTACTTCGCAGATGACCAGATTGCCGGCACCACCATCCGTACCCAGTTCTTTTATCTCTAACACTTTGCACTCCAGGTTCACAGGACATTCAGCAATCAGTTTCGGCTTTACTTTCTCCGCCTCCTGCATGGTGAGTCCGGCCTTAATAAACTCATTGGTGTCGGCGTCATATTCCGTAGAAGCTAAAGAAATCTGCTGAACGATCGGATAATTCACAATGCCAATCACCACTTCCGGCACTGTACGCACATTTTCAAGTGTGTGCTTTGTCGTATTGTCGCGCACGCGCCGTGCCGGTGAAAAAATAACAACCGGCGGATTGGAGCTAAACATATTAAAGAAACTGAACGGACTCAGGTTGCTGCGTCCCGCGGCATCCACGGTAGAAGCCAGCGCAATCGGCCGCGGTGCAATGGCGGTCTGCAGCATAAACTGCAAATCCTGCCCCGACACCTCAGCCGGGTAAATGGTTTTCGTCATGGCTCAGGCTTTTGCCGGTAAAACTTTCCCGCTTACTTCCCCGAATCCGACGCGCATGCCGTCTTTCTCCGCATAGCCGCGCATAATCACAGTGTCCATATCATGGATGAATTTTCGTTCGCTGCCATCTTCCAGTTTCAGTGGCTCAGTGCCGCGCCAGGTGAGCTCCAGCATGGAGCCAAAGGATTCTTTGTCCGGACCGGAAATAGTTCCGGAGGCGTACAGATCGCCTGCTTCCACATTGCAGCCGTTCACGGTGTGGTGCGCCAGCTGCTGCGCCATGTTCCAATACATGTACTTATAATTGCTTTCGCAGATAAGAGTTTCCCGGCCGCCTTCCGGTTGCAGGAGCACCTGCAAATTAATATCGATGTTGCGCTTGCCATCGGTTTTTAAATAATCCAATACCTCAGGTTCCTGCTTGGGAGTTTCTGTGCGGAAAGGCGCCAGTGCTTCCAGCGTGACAATCCATGGTGAAATGGAGGAACAGAAGTTTTTCCCTAAAAAGGGTCCAAGCGGAACATATTCCCAGCTCTGGATATCACGCGCTGACCAGTCATTAAATAAAACCAGACCGAAGATGGCATCCTCTGCCTCTTTCGCGCTGATGGAATCGCCCATTTCTGTATTTTGGTTTACTACAAATGCTATCTCCAGTTCGAAATCTAATTGTTTACACGGCCCGAACACCGGTTTGTCAGCATCGGCAGGTTTCATTTGTCCCTTCGGACGGTGAAATTCCATTCCGGAAACCACGATAGAGGAAGCACGGCCGTGATAGCCCACCGGTAAATGTTTCCAATTTGGCAGGAGCGCGTTTTCTTCGCCACGAAACATTTTGCCGACGTTGGTAGCGTGCTCGATGCTGCTGTAAAAGTCGGTGTAGTTCGGTACGTGGAGCGGCATAATCATCTGCACGCTGTCGGCCGGATGCAGACATTCCTGCAAATGTTCTTCATTTTTCGCTAAGTCGGATCCTGCGGAGAAGAGCTGCTGCAGACGTTCGCGTACAGGAACGGTTACCTCCTTTCCTAAGCCGATAAATTCATTGAGCGTATAGGCTTCAAAGATATTTTCCTCCAGACCTGAGATTACGTCGAGGTATCCCAGTTCATATACCGCTGCCAAATCAGCAACCTGGTCACCGATGCGCGTGCAGCAGGAAATATATTCATTATTAAAAACACCCACACCAAACGGGATATTGTGGATGGAAAAATCAGAGTTTTCAGAATAGTCAATAAATGATTTCATAATAATATTTAAAAGAAAGTACCGCCCGCACCGGGCGATACTTTGTGGTGCCATTAATTTAATTTAGTTTTTGCTCAGCGCTTTCTCGTCAATCCAGCGTTCGCGGGTATTAACATCGATGAGGTATAATATTTTCTTCTGTTTATTTAAAAGCAGCGTACGGGTGATGGGCATGGCAATCTTCCGGCCTTCCAGTTTATCCGCTCTCAGGGAAATAATTTGCTGCGGTGTGCGCACATAATCGCCGCTGAAAACATTGGAGGTGCTTTGTCCGTTTGCCTTATCATCAAATACTTCCACGTAGGTAGCGGCATTTCCCTTTAATACGATGAAGTGCCGTTCCGTGTGGTCATCAAATTCTTTAATTAAGACAAATCTGCGGTCATCTAAATTCTCATCTGCGAGATTCTTCGCAAAGCCGCGCCTTTCTTCCAGTTTGGTGAGGATATCATTGATCGCGCCGTATTGCGCCTGCGCCATAAATCCTGCCAGAAGCAGCAGGGTGGCCAGCAATTTTTTTTTCATCATTGTTTATAAATTTCCGCGGCGGGCCTGTTCTCTTTCCAGTGCTTCAAAAAGTGCCTTAAAGTTTCCGGCGCCAAAACTCTGGGCTCCGTGGCGTTCAATGATTTCATAAAAAAGAGTAGGGCGGTCTTCCACCGGTTTGGTAAAGATTTGCAGCAGGTAACCTTCTTCATCATGATCAATCAGAATGCCGAGTTCCTGCAGTTTTTTAATGTCTTCATCAATATGGCCAACGCGTTCAGGAACCATTTCATAATACGCTTCGGGTGGTGGCGACAGGAATTCCACGCCGCGCGCTTTCAGTTCAGTTACCGTACGGATGATATCTTTGGTGGCCACCGCGATGTGCTGTACGCCTTCGCCTTCGTAAAAGTCCAGGTATTCTTCCACCTGAGATTTTTTCTTTCCTTCGGCGGGTTCGTTAATAGGAAATTTGGCGTATCCGTTTCCATTGCTCATTACCTTCGACATCAGGGCCGAATATTCGGTGTTAATTTGTTTGTCATCAAAGCTCAGAATATTCACAAAGCCCATCACTTCCTCATACCAGCGCACGACCGGAATCATGCGGTCCCAGCCCACATTCCCCACACAGTGGTCCACGTAAAGCAAACCTACATCCGATGGATTGTAATCACTTTCCCATTTCTCATAGCCCGGCATAAAGGCACCGGAGTAGTTTTTTCTTTCGATAAACATGTGAACGGTTTCACCATAGGTGTAGATGCCCGACATGCGTACTTCGCCGTGCTCATCTGTCAAAGTCATCGGTTCCAAATACGGTTTACCGCCTCTTTTGGTTGTTTCCTCAAATGCAGCATACGCATCTTCCACCCATAATGCCAGAACTTTTACACCATCGCCATGGATTCTTTGATGTTCACAAATCGGTGAATCTGATTTTAAGCCAGACGTTAAAACCAATCTGATTTTTCCCTGTTGCAGAACGTAGGAAGCGCGGTCACGAACGCCCGTTTCCGGTCCTGCATACGCCACGGACTGGAAACCGAAGGCTGTTTTATAATAGTGTGCTGCCTGCTTGGCATTGCCCACATAGAACTCGATATAATCTGTTCCGTTGATTGGCAGAAAATTTTCGGCCTGCGCAATCTTTTCAGCAAATGTGAGTGTTGACATGTGTTTTTCTTTTTATATCCTGCAAATTACAAAAATTTGAATTTGTGAAAAGTCACCCTAAAAAACGAAAAAAGCCTGCACAAAAGAGGCAGGCTTTAGCAACATAAAAACATCATCATTACCGAACTGCGGTCTGAAATCGGTGAAACGCCGCTTCTTCAAGCATTTCGCGGTCATCCGGGTGCGATATTTCAATTAAAGCTTTCGCACGCTGACGCAGGTTCTTGCCGTACAAATACGCCACGCCATATTCAGTCACTACATAATGCATGTGCCCACGGGTGGTCACGACGCCGGCGCCCTGTTTCAGGAAAGGCGTAATGCGCGGCACTCCTTTTTTCGTGCGTGAGGAAATGGCAATAATGGGTTTTCCGCCCTCGGATAAAGCAGCTCCACGCATAAAGTCCATCTGACCACCGATGCCGCTGAACTGATACGTGCCGATAGAATCCGCACAAACCTGCCCTGTAAGGTCGATTTCAATCGCGGAGTTAATGGCGACCATCTTCTTATTTTTCATAATATTAATCGGATAGTTCACATGCTCCACATCCATAAAAGCGAAAGACGGGTTGTCATCAATATAATCATAGAGACGGCGGGTCCCAAAGGCAAAACTGGTAATGGTGCGGTTGGAATGGGTGCCTTTGAATTTATTGGTGATTACATCATTGGCAACCAGATCCACAATGCCGTCGCTGATCATTTCGGTATGAATGCCCAGGTCTTTGTGATTGTTAAGACATTTCAGCACAGCATCCGGAATGGTCCCGATACCCATTTGCAGCGTTGAGCGGTCATCGATGAGTTCGGCGACATTCTTCCCGATAAGCATTTCTTCTTCACCGACTTTCGCGCCGTAATCGATGGTGAGCAGTTCTTCTTCATGCCAAACCATTTTACTGATGCGGCTGTAGTGAATCATACCGTCGCCATGGGTTCTGGGCATGCGCGGATTGACCTGTGCAATAATGATTTTTGCATTGTCCACTGCGCTTCTGGCGACATCAACCGAAGTTCCCAGAGTGCAATATCCATGGGCATCCGGTGGAGAAACGGTGACCATCGCCACATCCAGCGGCATTACATTATTTTTAAAAAGTGTTGGGATTTCACTTAAAAATACGGGCACGAAATCACCGCGTTCGGAGTTCACTGCTTCGCGCACAGGCGTAGAAACAAAAAGAGAGTTGATATAAAAACTATCTTGATATTCGGGCTTTGCGATCTCTACACGGCCCTGCTGGGTAATGGAAACAAATTCCACATCGCGCAGCCGGTCGGCTTGCTTTGCCAGCGCATCGATCAGCAGATTGGGAGTACAGGCACTGCCATGAGAAAAAATTCGGTCGCCACTTTTCACTACGCTTACAGCTTCTTCAGCACTGACAAATGAAATCATATCGGTTGTTATTTACGTGTTTTTATTGTTAATCAAAAATAAGGTTAATGCTGCTCAGTACAGGTGAGCAAAGTCAGGTTTCGGGCAAATATAAAGATGATATTTATTACTCCTGCAGCCGGTCTTTTTGGCCATGATCATTCTCTTCCAGCCAGGAAGTGAGATAAGAAGGATCTTCTACCTTCATGGCTTCCTCGGTAATCTGAAACGGGCGGAAGGGATCTACCATGACGGCGTATTCCTCGGTGAATTTTTTACCAATACTGCGTTCCATCGCACCGGGATGCGGACCATGCACGACACCACCGGGATGCAGCGTAAAATCCATTAAGTCAATATGATTGCGACTCATGAAATCTCCTTCGGTATAAAAAAGCACCTCATCTGAATCGATGTTGGAATGATTGTACGGCGCAGGAATCGCCTGCGGATGGTAATCATACATACGCGCCACAAAAGAACAGACTACAAAATTATGCGCTTCGAAATTCTGATGAATCGGTGGCGGCAGGTGGATCCGGCCGGTAATCGGCTCAAAATTTTTAATGCTGAATTTGTATGGATAGAAATAACCGTCCCAGCCCACAACATCAAACGGATGCGTGGCATAAATAAAATCATAGATTTGATTTTGTTTTTTGACCCGGATCAGGAAATCGCCTTTTTCATCGGCCGGTTCCTGAAATACAGGTGCTACCATGTCGCGTTCACAGAAAGGCGAATGTTCCAGAAGCTGCCCGAATTCGTTACGATAACGCTTCGGTGTGTAAATGGGCGAATGACTTTCAATAAACATGAGCACATTCTCCTCGCTTTTAAATTCAATAGTATATATGGTGCCGCGCGGAATGATTAAATAATCACCCGGCACAAACGGTAAATCGCCCAGGAAGGTGTGCAGAATGCCTTCACCCTGATGAACGAACAGAAGCTCATCACACTCCGCATTTTTATAAAAATAATCAGTGGAGCGGCGTGGTTTGGCAAGGCCCAGTTTCAGGTCATTATTAATCAGCAACACCTTGCGGCTGTCCAGGAAATCATCTTCCGCGGAAACATTCATTCCCTTGAACATGCGCGGTGTCACATTGCGGCTGACGGCAATTTTGGGAGTCACATCCTTTGGTTCACCGATGCTGCGAATCTGCGTGGGACGATGGATATGGTATAACAAGGACGAAATACCGTGAAATCCTTCGGTCCCGAAAAGCTGTTCATAATAAAAGCGATCGTCGGGTGATTTAAAAACGGTGTGTCTCTTTGGTGGAATAGTGCCGGCCTGCTGATATCTCATGGGTTACAATTTAATCGTAGTAAATTTAACCATTTTTGAAATAACAGAAGAAAAGCTGTTGGAAGCTTCGGAAAAGTCAGTTGAATGTTTACTGAATTTCTGTCAGTGTTTCGTAAAACGATTCTTCCATAATGCCGAACTGCTGCGCCAGCAATTGCAGTCCTGACATATTTTCTACTGCGGCGGTGGGAAACGAAACCGGCACGGGACCAATCGGGCTTTCCATCATATCTGACGAGAATAAAATGGGCGCCTCATAAGTTAGTCGGCGAAAAAAAGTGGAGGTTTCCCAGTTGCAATCAGCGAAGGATGCCGGGAATATCAGGACGCCGCCATCCGAAATAAAAGGTACAGCTGCGGAGAGCATATTTTCCGTACAGCTGCTGCCTGCAAACAGGATATTGGGTTTTGCAGCTGAAACTGCCTCAGTATCTGAGGTATATTGAACCAAAAAGTCACCAGTTTCTGCCGCCTCCGTAGAAGTTGCAATCTGAACGCTGTGAAAATCCAGAATCCGCAAAAGTAAGTCTGCTGATTCACTGTTGGTATCCAGCAGCAGAACACGGGTTTTCTTGTTTTCCATCTGAATTACCGGGCAGGTGCGGGCTGCACTTTTTCTTCAATTATTTTCTGAAAGACAGCGGCCACGTTATTCCAGCGCTCACGGTCCGGATCCATAATATCGGAGGCATTGCTTTTGCTGCCGGAGTTCGGCCCTTTCTTCACGTTGATGGCTATGGCAATATTGTCGTACTGCTTTTTGTAATCCTCCTGAATGGTGCGGAAATTATTGGTCGTTAAAACGGTTTCAATAACCTTCAGATCCTGTGTGCTTAGCCTGAAATTCTTTTTAATCTTCTGCTTGCGACCCTCAAAGGAATAATACGCCTGGTGGCCTTTGATCCATAAGTTTTCATAAATCGGATCAAAGCCGCCGCTGCGGGCATAGCTGTAATCAAAATTGGTATAGGGCTTCTTGGTGGCACAAGAGGCCACCAGTATAACAGAAAATAAAAAAATAAGTTTCTTCATGCGATCAGTTGCTTTTTGGGTTGGCAGCTTTCTGAGCTTTCAGTTCTTCATCATATTCGTGGAGCACATTGAAATCCTCGGTCTGTTCGATAGCGACCATAATTTTATTCAGGATTGTTTGTGCATTGTCTTCATCATAATCAATGTCGATGGGTGGTTTAAATTCCATCGTCGGCTTCACACCGGTCACCTTAACTTTTAATCCTTTTTTATCGAACGCGCGGCGGAAACCGTTAATTTTAATAGGAACTACAATTGGTTTTTGGTTCTTCACCAGTTTTGCGGTTCCCTTTCGGCCCTGCGCAAAAGCAGAAGTAGTGCCTTGCGGAAAGGTAATTACCCAGCCGTTATCCAGCGCTTTCATAATGTTTTCAACCTCGGTTAAATCCACCATGCGGTTCACATTCTGACCTTCGGCACGCCAGGTTCGCTTCACCGTAACAGCGCCGGCCAGCTTAAAGATTTTGGTCATTAACCCTTTATTCATGGTTTCTTCTGCCGCTACATAATAGAAATCCACTTTGGGATTAAGAAGATATACCGGGTTTTTAATAGAATTTAAGTAGCCGTTATTCACCGCACAAAAAGCGTGATACATGGCGGCCACATCCGCGAAATAAGTCTGGTGATTGGAGACGAACAGCACATTGGAATCCGGCAGGTCCACCAGATGTTCCGTGCCGCTGATTTTCAGTTTATTAAAGCCATTGAAGCGGCGGTAGGAAACGATTCCCAGTACGAAAATAATCAGTCGTTTCAGAAAATAAAGGTTTCCGAAAGCATCGGTAAATATGTTTTTTTTCGCCATTAGGGTAACTGCATAACAGGTGGCAAATTTACAAATTTTTAAGCAAGTGGCTGAATTCGCTTAGGATCATGGAAGTAGCGCCCCAGATGATGTACCCGTTGAAATCAATGACCGGAACAGCAGCGCCGCGCGAGGACGGCAGCACACGCATTTCGGGTTCCTGCGGCAGCTCCAGCACAGCCGATATAGGAAATTCAATCAGTTCCACGGCTTCGGTTTCCTGCAAAGCAAAAAGCGGGTTTTTACCGGTATAAGACACAAAAGCATTTACATAAAAATTACTGGGCGGAATGTAAATCGGCGACAATTGGCGGATCATTCGGATGTAATACGGATCAATTCCTACTTCCTCAGAAGTTTCTCTCTTCGCTGTTGCAGCAAAGTCAATATCGTAGGTTTCCTTTTTGCCGCCGGGCAGGGAGATTTGCCCGCTGTGTCGGTCCCGTTCATTTTTGCTGCGCACAATAAGTGGCAGGAACCATTCATCATTTTTCCAATACAGTAAAATATTTACTGCCGCAAATTTAGGATTGCGCTGCAGGATTTCCTCATACGTAAACAAAGGGCGGTAGGGCGGTGAATATATCTTATGCGCATTTTCACCCTGCAGGTCCGCTTCCCGGATTTTCGCTAACAAATTTCTGCCAAAATTTTTCATCTCTCAAATATACATAATTGCGCAGGCCAGGGCAGGTTAACAATTGTTAAAATAAAACAATCATTTAATTTTTCGTCGAGAAAGAGAAATTTTTGTTTTTGCTAAACTTTAGAAAACAAAAATGAAGCTGCGCGTGATTGTACGGCTACTTGCGAATTCCCTTTAAATTTAGTTACTTTTGCAGTGTTTAAAGAGAAAAGGTGCCAACGAAAGAAATGATTTTTAATCCCGCTGATATTGCTGAAAGACTGAGTGAGCTTCCGGCAGATGAGCGGCTGATTGCATTTCTGAAAGTTCCCAAGCAGTACAAGGCTGATGTGTTTTCGCACCTGGATCCTGATTTCCAGGAAGATACCATACGGGGCATTGGCAGTGAGCAGGTATCGGAGATTCTGAATGCCATGTCGCCGGATGACCGTACCGCGCTTTTCGAAGATTTTCCGGATGAGCTCATCAAGTATTCGATTAATCACCTGAATCCGCAGGAAAGAAGGGTGGCGCTGAAACTGCTCGGCTATGATTCCGATTCTATTGCACGTCTGATGACGCCGTATTATATCCAGATCCGCAAGGAATGGACGGTGAAAAGATGTTTTGAACAGATAAAAAAAGTCGGCCGCAAAGTGGAAACCATGAACCACCTGTACGTGGTGGATGAAGCGAACCGGCTGATTGATGATATTGCCATCGGTTCTCTGCTTTTGGCAGAAGAAGATACTTTGATTTCGGATATTACCGATAATCATTTCGTGGCCATTACCACAACCACGTCTAAAGAAGATGCGGTTCCTTATTTTGAAAAATATGACCGTTCGGCTTTGCCTATCGTAACAGAGAATGGGGTGTTGGTGGGAATCGTAACCATCGACGATATCCTGGACCAGATTGCCCAGCAGAATACCGAAGATATTCAGAAATTCGGGGGTCTGGAAGCGCTGGATCTGCCCTATACCCAAACCAGCTGGACAGAAATGATTAAGAAGCGCGCCACTTGGCTCGTGATTCTTTTCTTTTCAGAAATGCTGACAGCCTCGGCGATGGGTTATTTTGAGCATGAAATTGAAAAGGCCGTGGTGCTGGCTTTATTTGTTCCGCTGATCATTTCCAGTGGCGGAAACTCCGGCTCACAGGCAGCTACGCTGATTATCCGGGCGATGGCACTGCAGGAAATCACGCTGCGGGACTGGTGGTATGTGATGCGCAAGGAAATTATCTCGGGTTTATGTTTAGGCGGGATTCTGGGCTTTATCGGTTTCATCCGGATTATGATGTGGCAGAAAGCCGGCCTGTTTGACTACGGTGAATATTGGGTTTTTATTGCTTTGAGTATTTCTGTTTCGCTGGTTTTGATTGTTTTGTGGGGCACTCTTTCGGGTTCGATGATTCCTTTCGTGCTCAAAAAACTGAAGTTGGATCCTGCTACTTCTTCCGCGCCTTTCGTAGCTACCCTGGTGGATGTAACCGGACTGATTATCTATTTCAGTATTGCCGGAATGTTCCTGGCAGGCAAACTTCTTTAAAAGAAATAACTGATGCGTATTGTTTCCCTGGTTCCCAGCATTACGGAAACTCTGTTTGATTTTGGACTGACGGCTGCTGAAGTCGTAGGACGCACTAAATTCTGTATTCATCCGGCTGCGGAAGTGCAGCAGGTTGCCATAGTCGGTGGTACCAAAAATATTCATATTGATAAAATTGCAGCCTTACAACCGGACCTTATTATTGCCAATAAAGAGGAAAATGAACGCAGCCAGATAGAGGAACTCATGAAAACACACCGCGTGTGGGTAACAGATGTTTCGACCATTGCAGAAAATAAAATCTTTCTTTACGACTTGGGAACGCTGCTGAATCAGCCGGATAAAGCGAAAGAGTTTAGTAACAGCATTAATACAGCGCTGAGCGGTTTTGTCTTAAAAAAACCGAAGACCGCCTACCTAATCTGGCAAAACCCGATGATGACCGTTGGGAATGATACTTTTATCCACGATATTTTGCGCACGCTGGGCTTTGAAAATATCTTCAGAAACCGCACGCGCTATCCGCAGATTGAAGAGGAAGACCTGGCCGAAGCTGAACTTATTTTGCTGTCATCAGAACCATATCCCTTTAAAGAAAAACATATCGCGGAAATGAAACAAAAATTTCCGCATGCACAGATTGAGCTGGTAGATGGCGAAGCTTTTTCCTGGTTTGGGAGCCATTTGGCAAGTGCCGGTCCGTACTTTGAGGAATTGCGCAGCAGACTTTTGAAATAGTTTTAAAAACAAAAAAGAGACTCAACGAATCTCTTTTTTACTTTATGCTGGCCTTACCTGCAGCATTTCCTGTTTTATTCTTTTCTGCAATGATTCGCTGGCCTGAACCAACGGCAGGCGCACATAATTTTGAATAACGCCCATTTCAGCGAGCACAGTTTTAATGCCGGCCGGGTTTCCTTCGGCAAAAATCAGGCGTGTGATCTCAACCAGGCGGTTATGAATTTTGTATGCTTCTGCTATATTTCCTTCAAATGCATGTTTCAGCATGTCTGCAAATTCCCACGGATACGCCTGACCAATCACCGAGATAACACCGTTTCCGCCTGCCAGCGCTACCGGTAAGGTAAACTCATCATCACCGGAAACCAAATTGAAAGATGAGGGTTTCAGGCGCAGGATATCAAAATACTGAAGAATATTAGGGGCAGCTTCTTTGATCATCACAAGATTCGGGAACTCTTCAGCCAGCCGCAATGTGGTGGAAGCCTCGATGTTTTGACCGGTGCGGGAAGGGACATTATAGATGATAATGTTTTTCCCTGTTTGCGCCAGCATTTTATAGTGCTGATACAAACCTTCCTGATTTGGCCTGTTATAATAAGGTGAAACCGACAGAACTGCTGTGAAATCTGAAAGGTCTGTTTCCTCGATCTGTTTTTTAACTTCGAGCGTATTATTTCCCCCGATGCCAAGGACAAGCGGCAGCCGTTTATTATTCACTTTAATAATATGGCGGATGACCTGTTGTTTCTCCTCTGCGGAAAGGGTCGCAGCTTCTGCCGTGGTTCCCAGCACTACCAGATAGTTCGTGCCGTTGCTGATGTTGTACTCGATTAAGCGGGTGAGCGCATCGAAATCGATGGACAAATCCTGCTGAAAGGGCGTTACCAATGCCACGCCGAGGCCTTTGAGTTGATTCATTCCAAAGGTTTTTAAAGTGGTAAATGTACAAAATTTAAGCGGCGATTTTCCGTTGCTTTATTTTAGTTTGTATTCATATCTTTATATTTGCAGGATGAGGAAAATATATTTAAAACACTCACTATATGCGGTAGCAGCTCTGATGCTTGCAGCTTCCTGTAAGGCACCGCTGGCGATATCGGGGGTGCAGCCGGAGCAAAATATATCCATTGCGGACGGCCTGCCGGAAGACCCGGAATTCAATAAAACCATCGCGCCGTACAAAGCCGAGCTGGAAGGCATTATGAATACGGTGATTTCCTATACACCGGTGGACCTTACCAAAGCAGGTGATAACAGCAATCTCGGGAATCTGCTGGCAGATTACACTTTGGAAGGTGCAGAAACCTGGGCAAAAGCCAACGGTATTCCGCATATTGATGCGGCAGTGATTAATATCGGCGGAATCCGGACCACGATTGCGGCCGGCGATATCCATACCCGCCAGATTTATGAGGTAATGCCTTTTGAAAACGAGGTGATGATTATGAAGATGAAAGGTTCTGATCTGCAGGGACTTTTTGATTATTATCTTAAAACTCAGGTGAATAATCCGGTCGCCCGCCTGCAGATCGAAACAGACGGAGATCAGATAACAAAGCAACTGATCGACGGCAAACCGCTGGACCCGCAGAAGACTTATTACATCGCCACTTCGGATTATCTGGCATACGGCGGCGACTACATGGACTTTTTTAAAAAAGGAGAAATGATCGGCACCGGCCTGAAACTCCGTGACCTCTTTCTGGAAAAATTCCGGGCAAATCCAAAAGTAACAGTGCCGGATGATGTGCGCCTACTCTTTAAAAATAAAATTAAAAAATGAACAGAAAACAATTTCTGAAAACCATAGGCGGCGGAACATTGGCTGCCACGCTTGCACCCAATTTAATGTTTGGCGAAACCAGTTCTTTCCTGGAGGCCCCATCCTCGCGCAAGCTCACCATACTTCATACGAACGATCAGCACAGCCGCATTGAACCCTTTGATGCCAGCTATACCAAAAATCCAAATCAGGGTGGATTTGCCCGGCGGGCTGCACTGGTGCAAAAGATTCGCAAAGAACAAAAGAATGTACTGTTGCTGGATTCAGGAGATACCTTTCAGGGAACACCTTATTTTAATTTCTTTGGCGGTGAACTGGAATTCAAACTGATGTCCATGATGGGATATGACGCTTCCACCATGGGGAATCACGATTTTGATAATGGCCTGGAAGGATTCAAAAAAGTATTGCCTAATGCAAAATTTCCCTTCCTGTGCGCCAATTACGATTTTAAAAACACCATGCTGGAAGGCCTCACGCAACCGTATAAAGTGTTCGACAAAAACGGGATCCGCGTCGGCATTTTTGGTGTCGGGATTCAACTGGCGGGCCTGGTAGGCAAAAAACAATATGGCGAAACTGAGTATCTCGATCCGGTGGAAATTTCCCAGCATTATGCAGATTTGCTTCGTAAAGAAAAGAAGTGTGATCTGGTGATCTGCCTGTCGCACCTTGGCTACGATTATGATAAGGATCCCAATAAAATTTCAGATAAACATCTGGCCGCGCAAACCGAGGGAATTGATGTTATCTTAGGCGGTCATACCCACACTTTTCTGCCTGAACCGCAAGTGTTCCAAAATAAAGCTGGAAAAAACATGCTGGTGAATCAGGTGGGCTGGGCCGGGCTGCTGCTGGGTAAAATTGATTTTTATTTTGATAAGCACCGCCAGGTTCACAATATTTCCTGGCACAATCAGGTTATAGATGATCGCATCCTTGCTTAGATTATGAAAAAACTCTTCCCGGTTCTGTTTCTGTTATTTTGCCTGCATTCCGCTGCGCAGCAAATATCTTCCAAGCGCTGGACAGATTTGTTTTCGTACAATAACGTGCTCGCGATCCGCGATGATGGCAACAGGCTGGTAGCTGCAACAGAAAACGGATTGTTTTTTTATACGCCGCAAACAGGGGAGATCTCTAAACTTTCTAAAACCAATGGCCTGCATGAAGTTAAAATCTCTGCTTTTGATTTCAATGGCGAAAGCGGGTATGGATTGATTGGCTATAAATCCGGAGCCTTGGATGTAATCACGCCGGAAGGAATTACCTATGTGGTTGATATTCCGCTGGCCACCGGTTATACGGGCGATAAAAAGATCAATCATATATTCATCAGCGGCAAAACTGCGGTAATTTCCTCAGGATATGGCGTTTCTTTATTTAATCTTGAAAAAAAGGAATTCGGCGAGTCTGCTTTTTTTACCAATGGAGCCGGTTTTGATGACGCCAGGAAAGCAGTGATTTTTAATGAAACTGTATACGCCATCACTACCGATGGTATCAAATCGAAAAGCCTGGCTGCGAATGATTTCCCGGTCTACAGCACCTGGACTCTTTTTAAAAGTGGTGTTTATACGAATATAACGGCAACAAACGCAAGTTTATATTATACTGCCGGAAATGGCGTATACACGGAAGCCGGAACTGCAGTAGGCGGCGGATTTGGTGAGATACAAGATCTGTCGGTTTCGGGTGCGAATATAATTGTTGCAGATGCAAATCAAATATCTGTTTTCAATGAAAGCGGGCAGCAATTAGAATCTTTAACAGGTCAAAGTTTTACCACCGGATTTTATTTTAATAATGAACTGTACGGTGGCACTAAAACTTCCGGGATCAGCAATCAGGCTAATGAGATGATTAAACCGGATGGGCCGTATAGCAATGTTTCGTATAAAATTACGATGTTGGGAAACAAACTTTTTGTTTCTACCGGTAAACGGAAAGACCGTCTGAATAATGCGAATGCGGATCCGAACAATCTGGGGTTTTATTATTTTAATGGCACAAAATGGTATTATTCTTCATTCTTTCTCAAAAATCCACCTCGTTTAAATGTACTCGATGTCGCAGCCAATCCGTCTGATCCCGCAGAAGTTTTTTTTGCAAACTATAGTCAGACCACCGGGCAGGGGATTTATAAGTTTAGATTTGATGAGACGATTGAAGATTTCGTACCTCAAGAATACTATAACTTCAATCAGACCGTAGGAGCAAGTTTTAACCGGCCGGTCGGGCTGGTGTTTGATGAAAACAATTTGCTTTTAGGAACCCTGGCTTTTTATAATGGAACTACTGAATCTGCTTATTTTACTTATGACCGTGCTGCCGATACTTTTAAATTTAAAAGCATCAATGTAAGCGAAGGTGCGCAAAAACCTTTAATCGCTGAGGGATATATCTGGTACCCGGTGCCGCGCTCTACACACTTATCCGTTATTGATTATAAAAAAACAGCGACTTTTTCCGATGATCAGTTTTTTGCAGTGGTAAAAAATAATGGCTTGCCCTCCAATGCAGAAGGAGTTATTTCCGTGGTGCTGGATAAAACGGACGACGCCTGGATAGGAACAGATCGTGGATTGCGCATTTTGCGATCAGCACCTTCTGCTGTAAAGAACAATCCGCAGGCAGAACCTATCATCATCGAAGAAAACGGCGTCGGCGAAGAACTGTTCCGCGATACGGAAATTTTGCAAATCGCCGTGGATAACGGAAATCAAAAGTGGGTATCTACCGAAGGCGGTGGTGTCTTTTATCTGAGCGCGGACGGAACCCAAACCAAACTGCATTTCACCAAAGAAAACTCACCGCTGCCCACCAACAGCGCAACTGATATTAAAATAGATCCAAAAACCGGCAAAGTATATTTTGCAACACTAGATGGCATTGTTGTTTACCAGGGTGATGTGCTGGAGGTAACTGAAAATTTTGGTGATGTTCTGGTATATCCAAATCCTGTGGTGCGTGCTCAGTTTAAAGGCAATGTGAAAATCCGGGGGCTGGCCGCCAAAACCAATATCCGGATTACAGACGCCGCCGGAAATCTGGTCCATCAGGCGGTAGCCCGCGGCGGCTCTTATGAATGGAATTTACTGAATCTTCGCGGGACTCGGGTGGCAAGCGGCGTGTATTTTGTTCTGATGACGAACGAGGACGGAACCGATACAGCTACAGCTAAAATTGCCGTCGTGAACTGATGGAAACCTACAACTCTTATTTACTTTCTTATTTAAAATACGGCGATCACGATGCCATCCTGCATTGTTTCACGGAAGATCACGGTTACCTGAGTTTTTTTGCCAGGGGAATTTACGCGGCGAAGAATAAAAAGAAACCTTATCTCTTTCCCTTAAATCAGCTATTCATTACCGTGTCGCGCCGTGGTTCCCACGATACCATGTTGCGGATGAGCAAAATAGAAAGTACCGGCAGTTTTTACGGTGACCAAAATATTGCGGTAAGCACGGTGCTCTTTTTCGTTGCAGACTTTCTCAATCAAGTGCTGCGCGATGAAGGTGCCAATGGCCGTTTATTTCTCGAAATAGAAGCCGTGCGTGAAGCTATTTCCTCCAAGAAATCTGATGCTTATCTGGCCTTTATTATCCGGTATTTGCAAATCTCAGGCGTTGCGCCGCTGCCTGGTTCCAAACCTTTTCTTAATCCGGAAAGTGGCGTTTTTGAAGATGAAATTTCCCACACTTTTTTTGATGAACAGATCTCAGCGATCTGGCAGCAGTTTTTAAAAGCCGACCCTGTTTATAATGTCACATTAAAACGCAGCCAACGCAGCGCTTTCCTGGATTCCCTGATGTTGTACTGTCAATACCACATTACCGGTTTTCATATTCCGCAGTCGCTCGCTGTGGTTCGTGAAATCTTTGACTAAAAAAACGCTCCTGCAGTCAGCAGGAGCGTTTAGATTTTTATAAAAGATTCCTTACGGTCTTGTCATTGATTTATATACCTGGAAATTAAAAACAAAACTTCGGTTGCGCAGGGAAATATTATTGTAATTGAAATGAGCATCACGCGCAAAAGCAGCCCGGGAAGGCACTATGATCACGCCCTGCAAATTATAATCAGCATCTTCCGGCAGATCGAACGCTTTAAACTTCTGTAAAGCTTCGCGGAACCCCTCGATTTCGTAATAGCTGCGCTCCTTGGCAACACCGGCAGAGGCGGCGTCCAGCACGCTTTGTTTTACGTAATAATAAGCAGGATCTTCCTGTGGAACGCCCGTTTGCGTCAGGGTATTAATAAAAGGGTAGGGAGAATTAAATCCTACTTTACCGTCCGTTTCGGTAGCGACATAGGTCATGATGCTACCCATTAAATGAATGATATCCGTGCTGCCAATGGTAGTTCCCGGCTCAGGCTGTGCGCCCGGACGCGCGATATATACCACGCCTGAAGGCAAGATTACCGGTTCCATATCGATCAGCTTCACATTTACCGTATCTCCTTCTGCAAAATCTTTCACATTGCCTTTGTTGTCCAGATAATGCGTCTGCAGGTATTTCTGAACCGCCTGGTCATCATAGGAATTCTGTGTTGTAATTTCCACCTCAGGAACAACGGTATCTTCATCTTTACGGCAGGAAACCGTAGCCAGGGCAAACATCACGAGGCAGAGGATTGCTTTTTTCATAAGTATATTATCAGTAAATTGCTGCAATTAAAAGTCCAGCAAAAGTATAAATAAAATATGAGAATCGATAAGTTTTTATGGTGTGTGCGTTTTTATAAAACAAGAAGCCTGGCTGCTGATGAAATTAAGAAAAACCGCGTGTCGATCGGCGGACAAACCGTAAAATCATCCCGGGAAGTGAAAGAGGGCGACCTGATCACCATCCGCAAGAACCAGATCGATTACCAGCTGAAAGTCCTGCAGTTCCCGAAAAGCCGGGTAGGCGCCAAACTGGTCGCAGATTATATTGCTGACCGTACCGCACCGGATCAGTACGAACTGCTGCAGATGCGCCGCCTCAGCCAGGAGCACTACCGCAATAAAGGCGAGGGCAGGCCTACCAAAAAGGATCGTCGTGACATTGATGATTTTGTGGAAACCAGCCCTGGTGAAGTGGAAGACTGGGATGCCTTCTTTCGCGACGATGAGGACTAAACCAGTGCTGCAATCTCCGCTGCGATTTCTTCAGGCGTTTTATTGTCCGTAATAACTGTGTATTTTGCCTGAGTGTAAAATGCCTGCCGCTCGAAGAGGTGCTTGGCAATATATTCGGGCAGTTCCTCATCCGACAGTCGCGCAATCATGGGGCGTCGTTCCTTATGTCTCGATAATCTGCTCACTAAGGTAGGAATGGATGCCCGCAGGTACACCGTCGTTGTCTTCTCCTTTAATAAAGCCATATTACCATAATAGGCCGGTGTACCGCCACCCAGGCTCAGGATACAGTTTTCATGCGTCTCAAGAATCTCTTCCAGCATCAGTCTTTCCTGTCGGCGAAAGAACAATTCACCGCGCTGCGCAAAAATTTCGGGTATCGAAAGTTGGTGACGCTGAGAAATTTCTTTATCCAGATCAATGCAGGAATAATTGATTTTCTTGCTCAATATTTTGGAAATGTGGGACTTGCCGCTTCCCATATATCCCAGCAGGGAAATGATCATATTTTTATTTTGTACAAATTACCAAAAAAATTTTGAGAGTTTAAAAAAAGAAGTATCTTTGCACCACTTTAAAACAGGGAAGAAATTCCGGTTTATAAGGTGGCCGACCTGGTAGCTCAGCTGGTAGAGCAATACACTTTTAATGTATGGGTCCTGGGTTCGAATCCCAGCCAGGTCACTCAAAGGAAAGCTTCCTTATTATTGGCAGCGGACTTTTTTGCCTGCGTGGTGAAATTGGTAGACACGCCATCTTGAGGGGGTGGTTTCCTACGGATGTGCTGGTTCGAGTCCAGTCGCAGGCACAACTAAAAATATTTTTTGTTAAGGAATTTCAAATCAGTTCCGAGGCAGAAAGACCTGGTAGCTCAGCTGGTAGAGCAATACACTTTTAATGTATGGGTCCTGGGTTCGAATCCCAGCCAGGTCACAAGTTTACTTTATCAAAGTGAATTTTTTTCATATTAATATTTTGTGATTTGGTGTTCAAAAGTCTTCCTTCCGGAAGACTTTTGATTTTTCTGTCCATTCCTAATCCAGGTGCATATTGTCGATCAGGCGCACATCATTCACAAAAACTACAATGAAAGCACGGTAGGAGTGGTCTTTATAGAAAAAATCCGTCTGCTTTAAGGTGTTTTCATCTGCAATTTCAAAATATTCCAGCTGCATACCACGCTGATCATCAAAGATGTCTTTCACTCTTTTGTTGATTTCTTCAACGCTGATCACACGGAACCAATCGTTTACTTTTTGCAGTGTTTCATAGATAACCGCAGCCGCCGCGCGCTGGGTTTCGGAGAGTCGCATATTGCGTGAACTCATCGCCAGGCCAGACTTCTCACGAAAGGTAGCCACGCCATGAATTTTCACCGGAAGTTCCAGTTGTTTCACCAGCTCCCGGATGATGGCCAGTTGCTGAAAATCTTTTTCACCGAAATAGGCATGATCCGGCTGCACTTGTCGCAGCAATTCTTCCACCACGGTACCTACACCATCAAAATGTCCCGGCCGGAATTTCCCTTCCATTTCGTTTTCCATACCGCCGAAGTTGTAGTTCTTACTTTTGAGTCCGTCCGGATACAGATCGGTTTCAGAAGGCACGTACACAGCATCCACCTGACCGGTTTCACTAAGGAGTTTAAGATCTCGTTCCACGTCGCGCGGATATTTTTCCAGGTCGGCCGCGTTGTTAAACTGTGTCGGATTCACAAATATGGAAGAAATAACCAAATCGTTTTCACGGGCAGCTTCATTATATAATGATAAATGGCCTTCATGCAAAGCCCCCATAGTTGGTGCAAATCCAATGCGCAATCCCATTTCTTTGTGTCTTTCAATGTACGCTCTGAACGTATTTCGATCCCTGAAAACTTCCATATAAAAATTCTTTTCCGGCGTAAATGTAAGATAAAATCCACATCGTTTCCTACTGCCAATGCTGATATTTGGCGTAGCTGATTTCCATTAATTATAATATTGATTAATAATATCTATCGTAAAATTTATTAGTTTAAAATTTCGTATTTTTGCGCCGTAGAATATTCTGCCTTAACACTAAGAAGAAAGAGAGAATTTATGCAAAACCAAAAGATTTTGTACGTTACCACCGAGATGTTTCCGTATCAGGAAGACAGTAATATGGCGACGATGGTAAGTAAGATGGCCCTGAAGATGCATCAGGAGGGAAATGATGTCCGAGTATTTATGCCGCGTTTTGGCCAGATTAGTGAGCGCAAATTCCAGTTGCATGAAGTAATCCGCCTTTCGGGGATGAATATTATTATTAATGATCTGGACCAACCGCTGATTATTAAAGTGGCCTCTTTGCCCGGTGAGCGTTTGCAGGTTTATTTTATTGATAACGAGGAGTATTTCAAGCGCAAGCATTTTTATACTGATGCCGACGGAAAAGCTTTCGATGACAATGATGAGCGCGCCATTTTCTTTGCGCGCGGTGTTATTGAAACCATTAAAAAGCTCAACTGGGTGCCGGATGTGATTCACCTGAATGGCTGGATGGCGTCCTTTATTCCGGTGTACCTGAAAACTTTCTATAAAAACGATTCATACTTCAATGATTCCAAACTCGTTCTTTCAGTTTACAACGAAGAGAACCTGCCGCTGGATGCTTCCGTGGAAGAAAAAATGAATTTTGATAATATTTCGGATCTTTCCGCGTTTAAGCAACCTAACTTTCACAACTTTGTGATCGAGAGTATGGGACTGGTGGATAAAGTAGTTAAAGGCGATGAGTTTCTGCAGGATGACCTGAAAGAAGCTTTCGAGAAAACCACTACAGCGAAGTCTGAATACCTGGACCCGGAGTCCATCATGAACATCTACTAATACAAGACTTACTTTGATGATAAGATTTATTAAGAACAGCTTCCGGACTGCAGCAGCGCTGGCAATCGGGAGCTTTGTGCTGCTTGCCTGTGAACCTGAAACGGACGGGCTGGGATCCCAGTTTTTTGGTGATGGCGCCGAGGGGATTATTAAAACTTTTGGCTTAACTGCATATAATGTAAGCAACGGACAAAAAATCCGCTCGGATGATGACCGGCTACAAAGTGCCACGCTTGGCGCCTTTAATGAGCCGCAGTTCGGGATGCAGAAGTCTTCATACGTAACCCAATTGCGTTTGTCTTCCTACAGCCCTGATTTTGGAACCAATCCGGTTTTGGATTCGGCGGTGCTGGTGATTAAGCCGTATTATGCCCCAGACTCTGTAACTACAACGACCAATGAGGATTACATCTGGCCACAGGATTCTGTTGCTGCCAAAAAAGTGGTGAATACCTATCCAATTGCCAAATACGGTAAAGCGAAACTGAACGGCAAAACGATTTTTAACATAAAAGTACAGGAAGTAACTGATTTCCTGTATTCGCCTGATGAAGAATTTAATTCTGATAAAACGGTTAATACAGGAGCAGAGCTCGGCACGAAGCTTTTTGATGGCAACGTTTCTTCCATAAAGATCACAAAAAAAACAGATGACACCAATCTGTTATTTGAACGCGCCGCCGGAATCCGCATTCCGCTGGACAGTGCATTTTTCCAGAATAAGATTATTACCAAAGGAAACGCACCACAGCTGACAGATGCTGCTTCATTTATCCGCTACTTCAAAGGGATCAGGGTTTCCGTTCAGGAAAATGACGGTTATATTTTCAGTTTCGATCCAAATTCTGTTGAGCTTAAATTATATTATAAAAACGATAAAACAGAAGGAACTACGACCACGCGCGTAAATAAAGTTTTTGATTTGAACGCCGGTGCGGCCAACACGCACTTCAGCCAAATCGAATTTAGTGCAGGTTCCAATGCACAAACTGCCGCTGCCTCTGCAAATTCAGAAACAGGTGATGTCAGATTATATGCGCAGGGAATGGGCGGACCCGGCTTCGCTTTGAAGATCCCGGCACAAACGATTGCTGACATCAAAGAAATGTATAAAAATCAGCAGATCGGCATCATTTCCGCGAAGATGCGCCTGTATGTTGCTGAAGATGTGTGGAACAATACATACAGAAAGCCACAAGAATTTACGGTCCAGCAGGAAGGTGACGGACTTGATACGTTCCTCGAAGATCTGAAAACCCTCTACGGAACGGGACTTTATCAATTGGTCCGCGGAGTCGACCTGGAGAAAAGCAACGCGTATTACGACATCAGCATTACACAAACCATTAAGAATATTATTGAAAAAGAAGCTACGGCTGCACCTTTCATTGTGAATGTAGGCGCCTATCTGCAGGACGGCAATGGTTCCCTGCTGGGTATGCAGTATCCCACAAAAGCACAGCAATACAATACCAGAAGTTTTACGCCGAACCGCGTAGTACTTGTTGGTACCGACCCGGGCAATGCCAAAAGCGCAAGCCTGATTTTAACTTACGGTAAAAAATAAAAAAAACTTAAACAGAGACAATAATTATGTGTGGAATTGTAGGGTACACCGGCTTTCAGGATGCTTATGAAGTGGTGATCAATGGATTGCGCAGATTGGAATACAGAGGATATGACAGTGCAGGAATTGTGCTGGATGATAAAGGTGAAGCTTTTCAGGTAGCAAAAACCAAAGGAAAAGTGGATGACCTGGTGGCGATTTCTGAAAACCTGGCCGGGACCAGTAGAGTAGGGATGGGCCACACCCGTTGGGCTACCCACGGCGTACCGAGCGATCAGAATTCGCATCCGCATCTGTCCAATAATGGGAAGATAGCGCTGGTGCATAATGGTATTATCGAAAACTATGATACCATTAAAACCATGCTGACCGAGAAAGGATATGTGTTCCATTCGGAAACCGATACAGAAGTACTGGTGAACCTGATTGAGTATATTATGGTTTCCAACCCGGAACTCGATTTCCCGACTGCCGTTCGCTATGCCTTGAACGAAGTCTTCGGTGCCTACGCCATCACCGTAATGCACGATGATTATCCGGGCTTGCTGGTCGTTGCGAGACTCGGTTCTCCACTTGCTATTGGTCTAGGTGAAAATGAATATTTCATCGCTTCTGATGCGTCTCCGTTTGTAGAATTTACCAAACAGGCTGTTTATCTGGAAGAAGGACACATGGCGACCATCTCTCTGGAAGGTGGCGTGGATATCCGCAATATCAAAGACAACGTAAAGATTACGCCACAGGTTCAGGAATTAAAAATGAGTCTGGAGCAAATAGAAAAAGGAGGTTACGAACATTTCATGTTAAAGGAAATTTTCGAGCAGCCTAAATCAATTCAGGATACCCTTCGCGGACGACTGTTGGTAGAAGAGGGAATTATCAAAATGGCCGGGATCTGGGATCACCTGGAGAGAATTAACCGTGCCGAAAGAATAATTATTATTGCCTGCGGAACTTCCTGGCATGCCGGTCTGATCGGGGAATATCTGATTGAAGAGTTTGCCCGTATCCCGGTGGAAGTGGAATATGCTTCCGAATTCCGCTACCGCAATCCAATCATCAGCGAGAAAGACGTAGTGATCGCCATTTCCCAATCGGGGGAAACTGCTGACACCATGGCAGCTATCAAACTGGCGAAAGAAAAAGGTGCCTTTATTTATGGTATTTGCAACGTAGTGGATTCCTCCATTGCGCGTATTACCGATGCTGGTTCTTACACGCACGCCGGTCCTGAAATTGGCGTAGCTTCTACTAAGGCTTTTACTGCACAGCTGACCATCTTGTCCCTGATCGCACTTAAACTAGGAAAACATAATGGCAACCTGGGCAACCAGGAATTTATGGAACTCATTGCCGAACTGGATGCCATTCCACAACGCGTGCAGGAAGTGCTGGAATCCACGCACGAAACGGTGAAAGAAATTTCCCGCAATTTCGTGGATGCGCAAAACTTCTTATACCTGGGCCGTGGCTACAACTTCCCGGCAGCACTGGAAGGAGCCTTAAAACTAAAAGAAATTTCCTACATCCACGCAGAAGGATATCCGGCTGCCGAAATGAAGCACGGGCCGATCGCTCTGATAGATGAAAATATGCCGATCGTGATTATTGCACCAAAGCAAGGGCATTACGACAAA
Source organism: Kaistella sp. (assembly GCA_032057205.1). Taxonomy (GTDB): domain Bacteria; phylum Bacteroidota; class Bacteroidia; order Flavobacteriales; family Weeksellaceae; genus Kaistella. Next base: position 336,350 of record DAMCFT010000002.1, on the reverse strand, counting down.
ATCGTAAGCAATGTTCAGGAAATCAAAGCCAGAAAAGGGCAAGTGATTGCAGTCGTAAACAAAGGAGATACGCAGGTAGCATCAGTCGCGGATTATGTGATCGAATTCCCGGAAACATCTGAATGTTTCTCTCCGATTATCGCCTCCGTTCCGTTGCAGTTACTGTCGTATTATGTAGCAGTGTACCGCGGCGCGAATGTGGACCAACCGCGTAACCTGGCAAAATCTGTAACGGTAGAATAAAAAAGACCTTATAAAATATTACGGCAAATATTACGTTTCCGAAAAAAGAGACGCTATCTTTTTGTAAAAATATTATATATTTACCGCCTAATGTCGAAATTTAGAATGAAAAGAATTTTTCTTATAGCCTTATCCGCTACGGTGATCGTATCTTGTTCAAAACGAGGAGGTTCCTCTGCCGGAAAACCGGGTTCCAAAGGTGAACTCGTGCCCCGCTCAGGCAGCAAATCTTTCGTTTCCGAGCGTCCGTACGGAATGGTGGCTATTCCTGCAGGATCTTATGTAATGGGATTAGCAGATCAGGATTTTACCAATACCCCTGAAAAAGCTCCGCTGAAAACAGTAACGGTTTCTTCTTTTTTCATGGATGAAACTGAAATCACCAATGCGGAATATCGTGTGTTCATTAATTATGTGCGCGATTCGATTGCCAGAACACTATTAGCTGAAGCAGCGGGTGATGGGGGGTCAACCGGAAATGGTACCTCGATAGGTGATTTTGCTTATGCTTCCAAAAAAGCGGAAAATGCCAATGCCTACCAGGAATACATCGAATCTCAAGGCGGAAGAGATGGTTATGACGAGTCTAAAAAACTGGACTGGTCTGTGCCGCTGCGCTGGAAAACAAGTGATTACCCCGATGCGCAGTATGCTGAAATTATGGAGTCATTGTATATCCCGCCGGCAGAACGTATTAATAATGAAAGAATTATTGATACGCGTAAGCTGATGTATGCGTATGCCTGGGAAGATATTGAGTCTGCTGTAAAAGACCGTTCCCGCGGTGATAAATACTTAAAAAGAGAAAGTATTGCCGTTTATCCCGACACAACCGTTTGGCTTAAAGATTTCAATTACGCCTATAATGAACCTTTATATGACGGTTATTTCTGGCACAGTGCCTACAAGAATTATCCTGTGGTAGGTGTTACCTGGGATCAGGCACGGGCTTTCTGTAATTTCCGTTCCAAATTGAAATCAGATTATAACGAATCCTTAAAGAAAAAGAAGCAAAAAGCAATGGCCTTCCGACTGCCAACAGAGGCGGAGTGGGAATATGCGGCGCGCGGCGGAAAAGAAAATGCTACCTACCCATGGGGCGGACCTTATCTGCAGGATGACCGTGGTTGCTACCTGGCGAACTTTAAACCTAAAAGAGGTAATTATATAGAGGACGAAAAGAAAGGAACCTATACCTACACAGCACCTGTGAAAAAATTCCCGAAGAACGGGTTTGGTCTTTATGATATGGCAGGTAACGTAGCGGAATGGACAGAGTCTCCTTATAACAACTCGACCTATCAGTTTGCTTCTACCTTAAATCCTTATTTATCAAACCAGGCATACCGCGAGCCTAAGAAAACGGTGCGCGGCGGCTCCTGGAAAGATGTAGGGTACCTACTGATGACCGGCTACCGTGATTATGAAAGGAAAGATTCAGCACGCAGCTACATCGGTTTCCGTACGGTACAGGACATTCCGGAAGGAACAGCCAAGTTCAAGAAAAGAACAAAATAACGACACAAATAAAACTACTTAAAAACTACTCAAACACATGTTCAAAACAAAAGAAGCTGTATACAACTTCGTATACTCATTTGGTGCTGCCATCGTAATTATCGGTGCACTTTTCAAAATGACGCACTGGAGCATCGGTCCTCTGTCCGGAAACGTAATGCTTGCCGCCGGTCTTATCACGGAAGCGATTATCTTCCTCATCTTTGCCTTTGATGCGCCAAAACCGGAAACAAATTACTCTTGGGAAAATGTATATCCGGAACTCCTCGAAGCAGATGCCGTACCAGTGAAGAGAACCAATGCCGTAATGCAGCCCGAGAATGTGAAAGAGCTTGAAGTTTCTTTATCTGACAAACTGGACGAGATGCTGAAAGATGCCAAACTTGATGTGACTCTTTTCGAAAGACTGCGTACCGGAATCGAGAAATTTTCGACCTCTGTTGACCAGATTAACCAAACCGTAGACGTTACCGGTTCTACCCAAAAATACAACGATCAGCTGATGCTGGCGGCCAGCCACCTGGAAAGCATGAATGCACTGTACGCACTGCAGCTGGAGCATGGTAAAACACAAACCGAATACAGCAAAAAGTATGTGGAAGATATGCAGAAATCAGCAGCGCAGTCTGAGCGCTTCAACCAGGAACTTTCCGGTCTTACCGACAACCTGAACAGCCTGAACCGCGTGTACGGTGGCATGCTGACGGCAATGAAATCATAAACTGTTTACCCTTTTAAATATCAACTTATTATCAACTTTTATTAAATAAGAATGGCACAGGGAAAACAGACACCTCGTCAGAAGATGATCAACCTGATGTACCTGGTTTTCATTGCAATGCTTGCAATGCAGATCGATCAGGAAATCATCCGCTCCTATAAAGATACTACCTACTCACTGGAAGAAACACGAGGACTTACCGAAAATAACAACGGCATTTTCGAAACTGTCCTCGAAGAAAAGGCGAAAAACACGCCTGAAAGTTTTGAACAACCTTTAAATAATTATAAAGGACTCGCCACCAAAGCAAATGAACTCGTGAAAGTGATCGAAGGTCTGAAAACTGATCTGTCGAAAGAAGCGGAATACAACCGCGAAGCCGAAATCGAGGAAAGTTACGCCGCACTGGGGAATACAGAACCGGCAACCTCTATTTTCTTTGAGAAAGGAGACGAAAACATTCCTTCGAAACGCGCAGCTGATCTCAAGGCAAAAATCGAAGACTTTAAAACGTATGTTAACCAGACGTTCGGTGGAAACAAAATGATGAAGGAAGTGGTGAACCGCACCAATCAGCAGATGATCACTGAATTCAAGGAGAAAAGAAACAACAAAAACTGGCTGCAGTATAAATTTTACAATCAGCCATTGATCGCCGCACTTTCTAACCTGGAAATAATCCAGTCTTCTGTGCGTGCAATTCAGGGTGATGCATTATCAGTAATGCTGCAGGAAAAAATTGATGCGGATATTAAATTTGATGCATATCAGGCGATCGTTTCTGCACCTACGGTTATAATCCAGGGTGAACCGGCTCAGGCTAAAGTTACTATCGGAAACTACTCGAGCAACGTGCCGGGCTTATCCATGCCGGGTCTTAATGTCCAAAACGGACAGGGTGTTGCCAGCCTGAACAGTTCTGCTTTAGGTGACCACACCTTTGCCGGAACGATCAGTTTCCAGGATGTAAACGGAAAATCAATTCCGCTGCCATATAGTCACACCTATAGAGTAGTGGCTGGTGCTCAGGAACTGAAAGCGCAGAAAGGCGCCATCGTAACTGCAGATAAAATGAATGTACTGTACCGCGGACTACCAAACCCGATCTCCGGCTCCATCCTGGGCGCAGACATGTCAGGAATTTCACTGACGGCTTCTGGCGCTAGCGTAAGCGGAGGCGGTGGAAAATGGACAGTGACTCCGGGCACGGGTAGCACTGCAACGCTGACGATTTCCGGACGTGATCCGAAAGGCGGCGTTATTTCGCAGGCATTCCCGTTCCGAATCAAAAACGTACCGCCACCAGTGGGTATGATCCAGGGTAAAACAGTGGTCTCATTGCCTACAAGTTCGATCCCGAACCAGCAGGTGACGGTAGATATGCCGGACTTCGATTTCCCGGTAAGTTTCACGGTGAACAGTTTCATGTTCAAAGTTCCGGGCAAAGCTGCAATGCAGGTGAACGGAAGTTCCATGAGATCGGTTGAAAACCTGGTGAAGAACCTGAGAAACGGCGATATTGCGTATGTTTTCAACATCCAGGCATCAGCCTCAGGATTAGGCGGGCAAACATTAAAACAGATTCCGCCTGTGGTAATAAACGTACAATAATTGCGTTATTGCAAAAGGACAACTTTATTGTATAAATAAAATAGAATGAAAAAAATCATATTCGTATTGGCCGCTTTTAGTTGTTTGACACTGGGAGCACAGACGAAGAAAAAACCGAAACGCAGCAGCAAACCAAAAGCTGCTGCGGTTCAGCAACCAGCACCTGAGCCGGAACCGGTGGCAGAAGTCCCGCAGGAGGCTGCAGGTGGAAATGTGCATGATACCCCGCCGGCTTCGATGTCGATTCTGAACGCGAAATCTCCGGAAGCATTCCGTAAGTATCGCGAACTGAACATGATCCAGAAAGGTGATTCTATTGTTTCGACAAAAGTAACGCCACTTGATTATGGATTCATCGAAGACAAGGACATTCTGAAAAGTATGGTCGTGTGGGAAATCATTGATATGAATGATAAGATCAACCAGCCTTTCTATCATAACGGTGACGGTCTTGTAACGCAGAACCGTTCGCTGTACCAGTTGCTTTTTGATGCGATCAATGATGGCCGTATTACGGAAGTGTATGATGATGAACTCTTCGAAACCCGCTTAAGCCCGGAAGCAATTCAGGCGCGTATTAAAAATGCAATTCTGAGTGATGCAGGGGTTGATGTGATCAATGAGCAAGGCTATCTGACCGAAGATCAGAAACTGCAGTACACCAACGTGTATGAGACCAAAACGGAAAATGTGAAGGTTCTTAAGATTAAAGGCATGTGGTACATCGACCGTCGCGATGGTGAAATGAAATACCGTCTGCTGGGAATCGCCGCTATGGGCCAGGATCCTTCAACCATGGGACAGTTCGGGCCAGACGGGCAGCCGCTCGCTTCCAAAGATGAACTGATCGATCTCTTCTGGGTGTTCTATCCGGATGCACGTGAAGTATTAGCGAACGCTGTTGTTTTTAATAATAAAAACCTGAGTTCAGATATTACCTTTGATGACCTGCTGAATGCACGCCGCTTCAGTACCGTGATTTACAAGTCTGATAACGGCCTGGGCAACGGTGTGATTAAGGATTACATTCCTAATGATGCAGATGCACAGCTGGAAGAAAGTGAGCGTATTAAAGCGCAAATCCTGCAGATGGAAAGCGATATGTGGAATTACTAAAAATTTCATTCTTCTATACTAAAACCTGAGTATCTTTGCTCAGGTTTTTTTGTATGAAAAAGGTAGATTATATTATTGTTGGCGGCGGGTATGCCGGATTGTTCTTTGCGCATCAGCTCATTAAAAATAATAAGTCGTTTATTCTGTTTACCAAGCCTCATGAAAGTGCCTCCCAAGTTTCAGCCGGCATTATTAATCCTGCGATTCTTAAAAAATTCACCACCTTCTGGAAAGCTACTGAGCAGATTGAATATCTGAATATTGTTGCCGAGGAGATCGCGGCCTATACGGGTCATAATTATATCATCCGCGAAAATATTCGCCGTATCTTCCATGATGAAAATGAAAAAACTTTATGGCTGAAAAAAGCAGAGTCGGAAGAACTGCAACCGTTCTTATCCAAAGAAACCGAGCCTTTAGATGTAGTTAAAAATCCTTTCGGTTCCGGCCGGGTGAGACAAAGTGCCCGCTGGGACGTGCAGCGTTTTTTTACAGATTTTTATGAATATCTGAATGGAAAGGAAAATCTCTGTTACGAAGCTTTCAACTATGATCAGCTAAAACATCATACTTACGGCGAACTGGAATATCAGCACATCGTTTTTTGTGAGGGAACAGCAGTACAAGATAATCCATATTTCTCAGAGCTGCCTATCTATCCGAACAAAGGCCATCATTTGATTGTCAGGTTAAGCAAGCCGCTGCCATTTGATTATACTGTTAAAAAGAAGCATTTTCTGTTTCCTATAGGAAACGGCACGTATTATTATTATGGCGGTACTTATGACCGCGAAGGTTCCGGCGCGGAGGTTGATGAAACGGCTGTTGCACAATTAACCAACGGACTGGCAGAATTTTATCCGTATCCTTTTACCGTAGAAGAAGTGCATCTTGGCTACCGTCCTACCGTAAAAGACAGACGGCCGATTCTCGGCCGCCATCACAGTATTGCAAATAGGTATGTATTTAATGGGCTGGGAGCACGCGGTATTCTGAACGGCAGCTGGTTTTCCCGGGAGTTATTTGATTTGATCGAAACCGGAAAACCGGTGTCTCCTGAAGTAGATTTGCGTCGTTTTGATAATAACTGATTAACTCCACGGGTCCAGCACCACCTTGACGCAGTTATCTTCCTTCTTATCAAATATTTCATAGCCTTTCGCTACCTCATCGAGTGACATCCGGTGCGTGATAATATCATCTAAAATAATATCGCCGTTCTGCACGTATTGCATCAGTTCGTCAATAACTGCCTGTACCGGCGCCTGTCCGGCCTGGATTCGAAGGCCTTTGTCAAATATCTGCCCCAGCTTAAAGTTATCGTAATTATAAGGGTAAACACCCAAGATAGAGACCCTGCCACCGCGGCGCACCGCACTAAAGCAGGCTTCCACTACTTTGATGGAGCCTTTCTCAAAATTGATGACGGCCTTGGCGCGGTCTATTAAATTTCGGTCAGGTTCAAAACCAACGGCATCGATACAAACGTCAGCACCGCGGCCGTGGGTCATGCTGCGAATTTGCTCCACCACATCATCTGCATTCTTCCACAGAATAGTTTCGCAACCGGTAAGCGTCTTAATCTGATCCAGGCGGTATTGCACCGTGTCAATGACGATGACCTGACCGGCTTTTTTCAGAATTGCACTTTTAGCTGCCATACTGCCTACTGGACCGGCACCAAAAACCGCTACGGTTTCCCCTCCTTTTAAATCGGCCCACATGACACCGGTGTATCCCGTCGGGAAAATATCAGTAAGAAAAAGCGCCTGTTCATCCGTCAGATGATCCGGCACCACACGCGGTCCAAAGTCAGCATACGGCACGCGGACATATTGCGCCTGGCCACCATCGTAGCCGCCGTATAAGTCCGTGTAGCCAAACATTCCTCCGCCTTTTTCGGTTACCAGGCCGCCTTCGGGTCCGTAATTTTCTTCATTGCTGTGTTCACACGCCGAGGGAAGATCGTGCTGGCAAAAATAACATGCACCACACGCCACCGGAAACGGTACAACAACCCGGTCACCGCGGCGCAGGTTTTTTACTTCACTGCCTACTTCTTCGACAATACCCATAAACTCATGGCCCATCACCATTGGGCGGGGCTGCGGAATCGCACCGGAATACATGTGCAGATCACTTCCGCAAATGGCGGTGGCTGTTACTTTCAGTATAACGTCTGTTGGTTCTTTGATGGTAGGATCATCTACCGTGTCACAGGTAATTTTACCGGGACCGTGGATAACTGCTGCTTTCATAATTTGTAATTTAGATAAAAGTTGCAACAAACGCTCCGCCAAAGACTTACCGGTTTGGTAGAATTAACAGATATTGGGATTGGTGAAGTTTAAAAAAATAGGATATAAAAGAAATGACAAACTGTTATTCCGGACACAATTTGCATAACAAGTTTGAATCCTTTACTTATAAAAAACCCCTTAAAACGTGCGTTTTAAAGGGTTTTGATGTACTTTGTTTTGATAAAAGCAGAGAGGAAGGGATTCGAACCCTCGATACAGTTGCCCGTATACCAACTTTCCAGGCTGGCTCCTTCGACCACTCGGACACCTCTCTAAATGGTGAGTGCAAAAGTAATCTATTTTCCTGAAACTAAAAAATACAAAACTGAAAATAAATGCACTTACTCCGAAATTTCCCCGCACAGGCTGCGGCTGAAGTTCTCGGCGAAGCTTCCTGCATAATCGGGATTGTCCAGCAGGTGCATCGCTTTGGTCAGTGCACTTTCCGCCGTCAGGTCGCCGCCACTGATCGCGCCGATTTCGCGGAAGATATTGGAATTGCTGTATTTCCCGAAACTAATGCCGCCCGAAATACACTGCGATATCACCACAATTTCGGTCCCGTTCTCGCGCAGCGAGCGCAACACTTTTCCTGTCTCTGCGGTATTGAAAATCGTACCGGACCCAAATACATGCAGCACCAGCACTTTCACCCGTGGCAGTTCTGCAAAATGATTCAGGTGCATCCCCGGAAAAATGCGCCAGAATAAAACATCTTGGGACAAATGCGTATCCAGTCGAAACTTTGAGTTAGCCGGCGGCCTCCATAGAAAATCTTTCTCAATATTCAGATGCACACCCGACTGTCCCAGCACCGGATAATTAGGCGACATATACGCATCAAAATACTCGGCCGAATATTTCAGCGTACGGTTGCCGCGCAGCAGTTTGTATTCAAAATAAACCGCCACTTCCTGAATTACCGCCTCGTCATTCTCATACAGGCTCGCGTAGTACAGGCTGGTCAGCAGATTTTCGCGCGCATCAGTCCGCAGGTCACCGATGGGCAGTTGCGAGCCCGTCAGAATCACGGGCTTGCGCAGGTGCTGCAGCATAAAACTAAGTGCCGATGCGGTGTAGGACATGGTGTCCGTGCCGTGCAGAATCAGGAAACCGTCGTAGGCATCATATTTTTTGGCGATATACCGTGCGATCAGGCGCCATTCATGCGGGCCCATATCCGAGGAATCGAGTGGTTTCCGGAACGGATACACCGAAACCGCGCACTCCAGCAACTGCATTTCCGGCAGCCGGTCGAAAATATGGTGAAAATCAAACGGATGCAGGCTTCCCGTTTCGTAATCCTTTTCCATCCCAATGGTGCCGCCTGTATAAATCAGCAGTACTTTTCTTTTCATATGCCCAAAAATACGGCAATTAATTGCACTAAGAAAGCCAATTTTCCGGGCGATTCTCGTCACAGGTTTTACAACCTGCGACGAGACCGGGCTTTTCGTTGCAATTCCTCCCGTCCTCCTGCCGTCGGCCGGTCCGGGATTTCCACTGCAATCCCTATCGCAGCGTATGCCTCGTTTCTGGTACAATATCTACCTAGGTAGGCTGCAAATCCTTTGGAAAGAAGATATTTTAAATTAAAAATTTTAGATTTTAAATGATAATCAGTAGCGGCAGTCTCCCTTATTGTAAAATGTTTCCTTAGATGTATATTCAATCTCTGACTTTATTACGCGTTTTACCAAGTATAATCGGCAAAACCAAATGTCCCAACATTCAAAACGAAATGTCCAAAAAAAAGACCACTCTCAGGCGGTCTTTTTCTGTTTTATTGCAATGCTATTGCAATGGTGTTTAATTGTTGTTTAAATCCGGCTTTTGAAAAGCGGAGGACGTTTTTATCCTCCCTGTAGAATTACCTTTTCGGTTTCGCTACATTTTCAGTCGCAATACCCTCGCAAATTACCAGAATATCCGCGTACATTTCCAAATCACCTGCCTGCAGATTGTTATTTTGTACGTCGAATTTTGCGCTTTGTGGGTAATACTGACCAGAGATCACGTTGTTGCCTGTGAAACCCTCGCCGCCAACAACGCCGCGCTGCACGTAGAAATTAATCGCGCTGATGTCCTCGCCTTCGTTTTTCGTCCAGCTAAAATTTGCTGTGTTGCCGTTAATTTCCTGTGTAGCATTAACGGTTGTCTGTCTGTTTGTAATTGTTAGATTTTGCATTTTTATTTATTTAAAATTGTTGAAATACATAGCCATCTGTTTCTATCAGAGTATTTATTTGCTGAGCAACCTTACCGCCTGAGGTCCTAATTAAATTAGCTATTTTTTTAGTCGGATTAGTGCCATCTTCAAGCATCCATCCGAGCTGCTCAAAGGCATACCAGCCATCAGCAATATTGTCTGTTTTTGTTTTACTGTTTTTGTAACCTTCGTATTGCTTGTTTCCTTCGGAATACACGTTTTGTCCGGCACTGTATAGGTAAGAATCCTTATTGCCCCTCAGTTCAAATTGCTGCGGATTCCCGGATTTTTGCCACATTCTCCCTCGCAAGGTATTGTGGAAGATTGATCCATCTGAAGTTGATGCGTTAGAGGCTAAGTTCACCAATCTTCTTAAAGTGTAGCTCTCCGCGATTTCCATGACATAGTAAATCCCATTCTGCCCGATTTGGTAAGCCAAATTCCCGTTATTATACCACTCCTCGACAATCTTTCCGTTGATAATTGCCTCCTTTTTAGCCAACACACCGTCTAAGTTGAACTTTAAATTTTGCCATTGCCCGTTTATTACGCCAGCCTGCTCGATGAGTACGCCATTAAACCAGCGTTCCGTTACACCGTCATGCCGAACCAGCCATCCAGCCATGTTTTTGCCGGCGTAATCTGAACCCGCCCAAAACCTTACTGATTTTGTACCCCGATCCGTCGCCCCTGTAATCCCCGCGTTCCCTCCGTTCACATCGCCCACGGCCAGCGTTCCGGTTGCTATGACATTGCCTTCTACGGTTGTTTGCATAAAGCTGGTAACCTGCTGCAATGCCGCTACTGTATTCTGCGCGTTTTGCGCCTGTGCGAGGGCGTTTGCGGACTGTGTGGCTACCGTGCCGATTGCCGCGTCCAAGTCTTCCGGTGCTGGCGTCCAGTCGGTAGCTTTGTTGCCCTCTTCCAACTTTATAAACTCAAACTGATAATATGAGCCGTCGTTGGGCTCCCTAAATAGGATTATCTTGTTCGCGGCACGAGGTGCTGTAAATATGGCTGTAAATTTTTTTGAGCCAATTTTTGATAGTGTGATAATGTCGCCTCCTGCATCACCAATTCTAAACGTCGCCTGTGCGTTCTGATTAACAGCGCGTGTCCAGACGGTAACTGTATATTGCTTTCCAACTTCAACATTTTTCGTCAAATTAAAATCACCAAGCCAGTATGAGTTGCTGTCTAAATACCTTTTGCTTCCCAGAATTAAATTCCTGCCCCCGACCTGCACATTCTCAATCTTCTTATTCTCAATTGCCGTTACAATCTGCACAAACTGCGTGTAATACGCTGTAAAGTTTGCCCGGAAGGTATTGCCGATAATGTCAGAAGTAACACTCAGGTTTGCCAGTAGCGGCGTGATATAGTTGTTTAGCGTATTATACGCGGTCGTGTATGTGGTTGCAGGCACTTGCAGGGTGGACGCAATGCCGGAATACTGTGCATACTCCGCTTGGATTCTGTTCCACTCCATAAGCGTCTGCTGCTTTTCGGATGGACTCAGCTTGTTATCGCTTCCAATATCCGTTATCTGCCCGATAGCGTTATTTGCAGTAGCCTGGGCATTGTTTGCGGCTGTTTGCGCATTAGTGGCGTTGGTGTTAATTGCCGTTTGGATTGCCGAATTAGCCTCCTCAATTCTTTGTTGCAGCGTGCCGGCGGCCGTGTTGTACGCCGTGAACTTATTATTTACATCCGTTTTCTCAGCCGGAGTCACCTTCTTATCCGCAATCGCCGAATTAATCGAATTAATCAGATTAGTAGTTGCCGTATTGTAGGCGGTTTTCGCGCTGTTTAGATTCGTTTTGGGTGTACCGGCTAAAAAGCCGTTTGCGTACAGCGTCGTGAATTGCTTATCAAACGCGGACTTTTCCGCATTAATCGTATTGATATACTTTTCTATGGCAATCGCTTCAGTTTCGGAAATCAGTCCATCTGCAAACGCACCGTCGATATAGGTGTTTAAATTCCCTACCGCAGCGTTAGCAGCATTAGCGGAACTTTGAGCATTGTTGGCAGCTGTATTCGCGCTATTCGCTAATTGGGTCACATTTGAAACCAGCCCATCCACATACGTTTGCGCTGGCGATCCCGCAGCAAAGGTCACCCTACCATTTATATCAATCCCGTCCGGCTTCAGGTCGATAAAGTTGCCGCCACTGGGCGAGCTGATCCGCCCGATCGACAGTTCCGCCGGGTTCAGTTGCGCAAATCCGTAGGTTGTTTTGATCTTCCTTATCCCGTCGATGATGCTGGATAAGTACCCAACTTCAAAGTGAAAGAAATCAGGATCCTGCTCAACCTTAATCTGCTGCGTGGTGACGATAATACTGGCGTTATTGCCCACGCGCTGACACTTCACGTAGATATTATTGAAAGCGGTGGAAATTCCGCTCACCGTATTGGCCGGGATAATCCATTCGCGCAGGCCGTCCGGGTTAATGGTCTGGTGTACGATCTTGCCGGCCGTGTAGGTGAGCGTCGTATTGTTAGTTAACTTAAAATCAATACCGGGCAAGCCGAACTGCTGGAGGCGTGAACCCAGCGAAAGCATTTTAGTTTCAATGGAAAGCGGTTTAATGTTTTCCATGTCGAAATATCCCTCACCGTCAAAAACATGGTCGTGGAACTCACGTGCAAACTGGTAGGAGCGCCGCGCCTGCTCAGCATTATATTTAATTCCCTGCTGAATAATCGTCTGGTTATTTTCCTGCTCGAAATATTCGCGGGTGATCGCGGTGAGCGTGGCCACATCGGCCAGCTCAAACTGCACATCGTGCGGATCATTCAGGTCCTGCACAATGGTAACTACGCGGATATCATCATTTGTCAAAAAATCAGGATCCTGCAAATTCACAGTATTGCCGAGCTGCATATTAATATTCATCGCCCGGAAGTAGATCGGATCTGCCACCGCGGCATACGTGAACCGTTGCAGGCTGTTCGCGTCCAAGTATTCCTGTGCCTTTACCTTCAACTCAGCCTCCGCGGCAGTCACGTAAGCGGCAGGCATGTAAATGTCCTCTAAGATATAAGTGTCACCCACAGCCGGCCGCATCAGCTCATTGGGGATTTCCAGCGCGCGCTCGTCTTCGTTTTTGTTTAAAATAAAAGTCTTGGTCGCGGTGTTGTACCCGTGCTCGCGGACTTCCAGTCTGTACCCGGCCAGTTGACCCGTCTGGAAGATCACCTTTGCCGGCACCTTCGGGATTAGTATTTTAGTGCCGTTGCTGTCGGCCTCGTTTAAATCAAAATCTAATGTGGCATCGGTGAAAATTAAAGGATTGGCCGCATCTACCGCGGTCACCGTTCCGATGCGCTTCGGGTACACGTCCTCAAATTTTTCGGTATGTTCGATGATACCGTACTCCAGTACGTTTTTCTCCAGAAACGGTACATCCATACGGAGGCGGGTTTGGCCGTTGCGGTAATTTTTTGGCAGGTTCCGGTCGCTTCCGGTCGCATACAGCCGGGTAATCAGGTTTGCACCGGAAAGCGGCGAGCGGTTCAGGCCACGCAAACCTTTGGCACGTCCATATTCCAGCGTATAACCGCTTACCCCCTTACGTTCGGTAAAGTGGATGCTCTTATCGCCGTCAATCCAGAATTCCAGTCCGAACTCTTCCGCGACTTTCGCCACCGCCGTGAGGCAGTTATGCCCGCCGAAGGTCATCAGCTTCGTTTCGGTTTGGTCCACCACGCCTTTTGTCCAGCCGGTTTGCAGCCGGTTCGCGTTTTGGATAATCAGGTCCAGCACCGTTTCGGCCGTGCCCATAATGCTAAAATCCGGCACGGTGAGTTCGTTTTCACCATCCGGAAACAGCAGCTGTACCTCAGCCAGTTTGTACTTGATGCCGGTAAACTGCACTGTGTACACAAACTCGCGGGCACTGACCTTCTGCACCTGGGGCTCGGTGGCCATGAAATAGGTATTACCGAAGACCTCCACGCGGTCGCCGATTTGCAGCTTGGTGAATTGCGGCAGTTTAAAGGACATATCCACAATCTCCTCCGCCATGATCTTGCGGCTGATCTTACCCTCCGGCCGCACCGTCAGCACATTCAGTGCCCCTCTCTTTATTGTGTAATTCATGATACTACCTGAAGTGTTAGGTCAAATTTTACAAACACCTTAGAAACATTTTTAAGCCGCTTGAGGCGGATATTGAAGCCACCGGATTTTTTATAAAAAACATTATAAGTCTTTCCGTGATCGTCGATGTAAAGCGCCTGTGTGCCTGGCTTGCTAAGCTGAACGAAAAGCGCGTTGTACGCCGTCCAGAATTGCGTGTGCGTATCTTTCAGGATCGCGCAGCGCAGCGTAATTTCTTTATCCTTAAAGCGCGGCGCGCCGAGGTCGTACTGCGTGCCGTTTTCCTCTGGCCAGTCGTATTTAATACCCTCTTTACGCTCCGGGAATTCCAGCAGCGCGGCGGCCCCCGTCTGGATAATCATCCCGAACCCGGTCAGCAGGTTCACCCCGTTCAGGGTATCTTTGTAAGTAGCTGTAGTAAGTGCCATATTATTTTATTCCTACGCTGTTCAGCGCGTTTTTACCGTCTTTCAATGATGTTTTAACATCCTTTAAAGTATCACTGATCGTGTACAGTTCTTCAGTATTATTAGCCGTGCGGCGGGTATTTTCTTCAATCTGGATTTGCAATCTGATGCTGTGGCTCGCGTGCTCCAGCTGCTGCGCATACCCATTTCGGAGAATTTGGTTCGTCTCCAGCTGCGCCAGGCGCATGCCGCCGGTTTGTCCGGCCAGCAGGTCAATACTTTCCTGGCTGGCTGCTTTGTAGGCACCCTGCAGACTGTTTGCACTAAACTCCTCGAAGCCTAAGCCCGTGATACTCGCCAGGTTGTTGAATTCTTCACCCATCGCGGCAATCATGGCCGCGTACTGTTCGCGCAGCTGTGCGATCTTTTCTTCATTCAGTCCGCCCTCATCCGCGGCCGCAGCGAAGTTGTTGTAAAATGCCTCGATCTGCTTTTCAACAACTTTATATTTAAAGCTGTTCAGCATGGCATTCTTCATCATGTCCTCGAAGTTGTCGGCGAAATCCTCAGCCGTGCGGTAGCCATTTCGGAAACCGTCCACAATGGCATCGGTAATGCTGTCGGCCGTGGTTCCGGTCCAAAGCTCGCGCGCTTCGCGTGCCAGGTCCTCCAGCGTTTGCGCCACATTTGCGCCTTCTTCTTTAAGCTTACGCAGCTGCTCAAATAGTTTGGCCGTGCCTTCGGTCAGTTTGCCCTGTTCGTAGAGCGCCTCCAGTTGTTCGAAGCCCATGCCGCCCACGCCGGCGAGATCCTGCACCACGCGGGTTTTCCTGCCGATACCTAAGAAACCGCCGTACTTTTCCGTATGCTGCCCGGTCACCTGTTGTCCGCTTCCCTGGATTTGCTGCAGCAGGCGTTCGTACTGGCTTTGGATTTGGCCCTGCTGCTGGCCCATCAGTTTAAAGGAGTCGCGCAGGCCATCCAGCGTTAACTTATTATTACGAACGATCTGGCGCTCACGCTCACGCAGCATTCGCTGGTATGCGCGTTCCTTTTCCGCCATTTCTTCATAATACTTCCGCATTTCCTCATTAGCCTTGCGCTCGGATTCGCGGGATTTTTTACCGATTGAGAAAATGCCGGAGATGGCAGAAATTGCGGACTTAATTCCGCCCACAATATCACCGGTTGCAAAAGAGGCAAAGGCGCTGGCGGCATTACCGGCAATACCCGCAATTTCGCCAATCGTGGAAAGGGTATCACTCAGCCCTTCGTTGCTGTCACCAACGGCACCGGCCATCTGTCCGAAAATTCCGGAGGCGTCCTGTGCGTATTGCGCGAACTGGCGCAGGTGATCGGCGGCCGCTTCTTTAATCAGGCGGTTAATCTCAATCCATTCGTTTTTGAGTTTTTCGGCATCATCAGTGGACTTTTGCCCATAACCCTGCATTGCCTCCAGAATGGTTTGACGGCGCTGCAGCAACTGGTTTATTTTGGTCTGCTGCTGCGTGGCGCCGAGCATTTTCTCTGCGCGCTGCAGCTCCTTCTGCATTTTTGCCTTTTGCTCATCGGTTAAGCCGGTAGAGATTTGCAGATATTCCTTTAAAGCCTGGATTCTTAGTTTTAAATCGCGGCGGGTAATGCCGATCAGGTTTTCGCTGAGGCGGGTAAATATTTCGGTCTTGGCAAAAGCCTCCGCATTGGCCGTGTCAATTGCCGCGTTTTTCTGCAGGTCCAGTTCGGCGATCTTGGCCGCGCGCAGTTGCTCATCGGTAATTTTCTCCAGTTCCAGGCGTTGCAGCTGATAGTCGCGCTCAATTTGCGCCAGCTTTTCCTGGTGCGTCATGGCGGCAATATATGCGTTGGAATAGGCCTCAGTTTCTTCTTTAAGCTTGTTTCTATTAAACTCCGCCAGCATGTCTTTGAAGGCCTGCAGTCTTTCCAGCTGCGGGCCTTCAGTGGCTCCGGCATTTTCCAGTGCGGCAATCTCGCCCTGCAGCCTTTCGCCGTAGGTCTGGAATTCCTTTAATTGTGCGCCGTAACGTTCGCGGGCAGCCTCTGTGCCCACTTTTTCCTTTAATGCTTCGTAGGCTGCAAAGAGTTCTTTTTCCTCCTCCAGGTGCTTCAGGTACTCGGCAGTTTGCTGGCGGTATTGCTGGTCTTCGGTTTCGGTTTTCTGCATGCCATTGATGCGGGCGATTTCAGCCACGCTGAGCTTTGCTTCTTTCGCCTGTTCCCGAAGCTTTTTGTATTTATCTTCAATGTTGGCGATCTCGCGCATTTCGCGGCCCATCCGCTCTTTTTCCAGGCTGCGCTCCGCCTCGGCGATATCGCGGAGGGCGTCTTTTTGTTTTGCCTGCAATTGCTTGGCAAGCCGCTCCCTTTCGGCCGCCGCTTTCTTTGCCTCAGACGCGGCTTTGTTTTCGGTTTTAATAGTTTCGCGATTAGTGTAATCGTACGCTTTCAGGGCATTGTCCGCCTCAGCGATCAGTTTCAGGTGTTCGCGTGCGCCCGCATTATTTCGGCCGCCGGCCATGCCGTCGATAGCTTCCTGAGCGGCTTTTCTTTGAGCCTCCCAATCCGCCTTGGTTTTGTCCGCTTTTGGTTTGCTGGCGTCACCAAGTGCTGAATTAATTCCTAAAAGTCTGGATTGAATACCGCCCAGAGCACGCTGCACGCTATCTACACTCCAACTAGCGAACAAATCGCGGGTTTTGGCGGCAAGAGCATTACCTTCTTGCAGTTTACCGTTGTTTTGATTTTTTAAGTTTAAAGATGCCTGTAGCTCTTCTGCTATTTTCTGGTAATAAGCCTTTCGCTCGTCCAGTGTCATATTGGCTATTTTCTCATCAAGATTTCTTTTAGCAAGCGCAGCAGTATTTTTCTCAATAATATCATTCTCGCGTTCGAGAGCCTTTTGGCGGCGATCTAATTCCGCCACAATCCCTGCATTTGATCCGGTACCTTTTCCGAGGCTATCCATCAATATTTCGATTTCCTGTTTAAGCCTTTCCGCCTCGCGTCTGGCTTTCTCTATTTGTTCAGAAAGCAAATCTTTTCCCTTCTGATCTTGTGCCTGCGCTAATAGCTGATTAACTTTAACTAACTCCATTTTTTTGAAGGTTTCCAGGTCAATCGCCTTTAATATGCTAGGATACAGATTTTGCAACTTTTGATATGCCTGGTATTGTTGTAGTTCCGTATTGGTGTTACTTTGAATTACATTGATGTAGTCCGAGGTTTTTTGCTTTAAATCATCCAGTACCTTTATATGCTCTTCGCGCTGCTCCTTTAGCCGCTGTTCTACCTTTTCTGCCTGCGTGGTACTATCGCGCAAACTTACATACGCATAAATGAGTCCGCCCACGGCGGCAATAACTGCCACAATTGGATTACTGAGCATGGTAGCATTAAGCAATGCCTGAGCACGGGTGACTAATTGGGACCAGTGCACCTGCAATTGTTGCATAACAGTGAGGCGTGACGTAGCCACCGCACTGGCATTTTTAGAGGCTACAGCTAAGGCATCGGCCGCAGCCTCCGCGTTGGTTCTGGCTACGCTGACCGCTTTGGCGGCGTTCCCTACGTTTGTTTGTGCGGTGTTGGCCGCGCGTGCAGCAGTAAGCGCATTGGTCCGGGCAATGGTAGCTTCTTCCTGTGCTGCCAGTACATTATTTTGCTGTGTTTCCACGGTCTTTTGTGCCGCTTTTATCTGCCTTGCGGTCGCCCCTGCGCCAAGGCTTTGCAGTTCCGCCTGTGCCACACTGAGTTGTGTTTGTGCATTTTTTAACAGCTGCCTGTTCTCAGTGGCAAGCAGGACCAATTTTTCTTTTTTGATTTGCAGAGACGCTACTTCTGCCTGGCTGGAGGCATACACGGACTGCGCCTGCACCAGTTCCGCGCGGGTGGCATCCAGTGCGGCCTTTGCCTGTCTTTCGGTGACCAGGGCGCGGCCCAGCTGCATTTTTTCGGCAATACCTAAGCTGGCAATTTCCGTAGCCAATGTTTTGGCACGTGCGGATTCCACAGCGGAGACCAACATAATCGCCGCTTTATAGCTTCCGTACATGGCAATCACACCTCCCAGTACATCCAGTACGGTTTTGTAATTTTCCACCAAATAGGCCACGCCCTCAATACCAGAGCTCAGGGAGTTCTGCGAGCTTTTGCCCATCTCATTGAACATCTGCGTAACGGCATCTTCCAGATTGGACGCCTGACCGGCCACAGACTTGGACTGCTCTTCCATCAGGTTAAAGAACATACCGCCCTCATTGGTCATTTGCCACAGGACATCCTTCACATCATTAAAGCCGATTTTGCCGGCGGAAACCATATTGTAGATAGCCGACTCAGATTCGCCGAATTTCTTAGCCAGTTCCGCCACCATAGGCACGCCCGCCTCTGTGAACTGGCGGAGGTCATCTCCCATGAGCTTACCCTTTGCGCGGACCTGACCGAATACCAGCTGCAGGCGGTCAATCGGCACGCCCAGTCCGGAGGCCACGTTGCCCATCCTGGTAAGCGTGTCGATCACTTCCTCTGCCGGAACCTGGAAGGCGAGCAACTGTTTGATACCGTTGCTCACGTCTTTCATTTCGAACGGCGTTTTAGCTGCCAAGTCGATAGCATCTTTCATAAGCTCGTTTGCCTTTTCCTCGCTGCCGAGCATGGTCTTCAGGGCAATCTCCGTTTTCTGGAATTCACCGCGCACATTGATGAGTTCGGTAACAAAGCTCTTTGCAGTATTGTAGGAAAAATAAGCAGCGACGGCAGGCGTAAGACGATTAAAAGCAGACGCGAGATCGTCGGTTGCGGCGCGGCTTTTCAGTTGTTCCTGAGTTATTGCATTAAACTGGCGGCGGGTATTTTCCGCCGCGCTGTCCACGCCACGCAGCGCACCGCGTACCATTTCGGACTGCGCGGCCACTACTGTGGAGTTCATGATTATTTCCAATTCTATCGGATCCAGGTCGCTCATAATTCTTTTATTCAGCTCCGAGCCAGGCGGCGAGTTCGTCGTCGGACTCAAATTTTGTTGTTTTCTTTTTGCGGGTCATTTTCGGCGCATCGGCCAGATACATCAGCAGCTCGGGTAAACTGCTGTTTAGGATTTCCTTTTTGCTCCATCCGGTCTTATCAGCCACGTGGCAAATAAATCCGGCGACGCTATGGAAGCTTTCGCTTGTTAACTCGTCGGCTCGTTTGGACTCAGATTCATCGGCTTCGTGATCCTCGTTGCCTCGATCGATCTGATAGTGTTTATAAAATCCTCTATTCCTCCGTAAAGGATGATGAGTTGAAAGAGGTAACTTTGCTCCTGATGGGTTAGGCGGCGCATCAGCAACCAGCTAAGGGGCCTAAACCAAGTTGGTGAGATGCATAGTGCAATAATCTGAGTGATAGACTTTCCATGTGCTTTAAGTAACATAAAAGCTTCGGGCAAACTCATTTCTCCGGTATTTTCGATGCCGAGCTGGAGATATCGATACGCTACTTTTAATGACGTCCGCACGTCGGGTGCCCGAACCACCAATTCTATTTTCTTCTTTCCAAACAGCCTAAAAAAAAGAGGCGCGGCGACCGGAACCGCTACGCCTCTTTGCATTAGTATGTTGGCGGTTTTCTTTTCCGCGTTCATGGTTATGGTCCTGTTTTCTTACCGATTTTGATAGGTACCTGCGGCACCATTGTAATCTCCAGCAGCGCAAGGCCTTTCTTCTTAAATTCCGCGTTGAACTTTGTGAAGATCTGCACTTTGGAGCACTGGAACGGAAGGTCAGTGTCCGTCGTAATTTCTACTGCTTTATGAATGGTTTGAAATCCTACCGGTTCCACCCATTGACCATTCAGCGTGGTGCCGCCCTTCATTGCAGTCAATACCTCGGGGCTATAATCGAAAGTGGAAACTTTGATGGTCTTCTTGCCCTTCGTACCGATGGAGATTACGGGCGCGTCGTCCTGGTCGCTGTATTCATCCTGCACGTCGGCATCATCCTCCACGAAGGAAACCGAGTCACGGTAGGTGCGAAACAATGCAGTCAGTGGTGTTGGCATCGTGCCGTCTTCCGCTGCCTCTCCAAACTTGATGCTTTTAAGGCCGTATGTTTTTACTTCTGGCATTTTATTTAAGTTTAAATGGTTATTAAATTACTTTGCAGCCTTCTTTTCGGCGATCTTTTCGGCAATGGTTTCCGTTTTCGCATTGTGCGCTGGTTCCTTGCCAAACAGCTCTTTGTACTCAGCGGCCAGCTTTTCGCGGTCGCTTTGCTTTTCGGTGTCGGCATCCGGGTTTTTACCTTTATTTTCGGTGTTTTCCGCGCCGCCTTTGGCTTCGTCGCGTTTCTTGGCAATTTCGGCAGTAAGTGCAGCAGTGTCCAGGTGATCCGGGGCTTTTTCACCGTACAGGTTTTCGTAATCTGCGAGCAGCTGCGCGCGAAGCTCTTCATCTTCCAGGTTAACGACCTTTTCGATCTGGCTGTCGCCGTCGCCTTCAGAGTAATCATCTTCGAAGTCGCGTTTGAATTTCTGCACCTCTTTGTTGTCGAGGTACTTCGCGTGATCGTCGGCTTTGTGGCCATTCGTGAAGCCCTGCCCGTCGGAAGTGATATAAACCTGGTTTAATTCTTTGTGCGCCGCAAACAGTGCAATGGCTGCGAGGGCAAACGGATTTTTAATTTTTGACATGTCTGTAATTTTAAAATTCGATTAAGTTGTAATTAAGGCCTACACCGATGTAAGGTGCCGTGTAAATAGCGTTGTTATGATGTGTGATTCCATATCCGGCGCTTACACCGATGCCGAGCCTCTTTTGTGGTTTTTCCTGTACGGTGAATGATTTCAGCCCTTTAATCGTAACCCGCGGATCATTGGCGGAGATGTCGATGTAGTGCTGTCGCGGCCCGAGCAGGTATTTTCTTTTGCTGTACCTGGCTTCGTTTAGGCTGATATCCATTGCGAGCTTCACGCTGTCCGTATCCGGGTAATAATCCAGTTGCAGGTTTTTATCGCGGTGGCTCAGGACTTTGCGGCCGGTTTCTGTGGCGGGTTGCTCCTTGAGTGCAAGCCTTGCCTCCAGCTGTGCCTGTATTTTGGTTGCCTGGTCCACTTTTGCCAGGCTCACCTTTAAAGCCCGCTGCAGGCTGTCTGCATAGGATTTGCCGAGCGCTGCCTCTTTTTCGGCGATCCCGTTGGTAATCATTTTTTCCTGGTAGATCGTATGGGTGATACTATCTTTCGTGTAATGGTCCGTTACGGTGTTCTGGCCGCCCTGTTCCAGCAGTTTACTGAAGTGGATATCCTTTTGGTCCAGCTGCCAGTTCTGGCGGAAGTTGAGAAGGATACTCAGTACCAGCATCACGGTGATGCAAATGGTCGCGGTGATTAAAAGTTTTGTTTTCATTCCAATATTTTTTCCACATACGGCAGCGTTTTGCCTTTCGTGAGGCTGTCGCGCCGTTTTAATATTTCGTTTTCCTGCTTGTAGAAAATCATTTGCTCGTAGAAGGTGATGCGTTCATTTCGTACGCGGATCATGGCCTCATAGAGCCTGTCTGTTTTCTCCGTGCATTTGTTGTCTTGCTCCTCTTTCCGGTAGTAGAGCACCCCGATCACACTGCCAAACAGCAGCAGCAGGCCAATCAGCAATGCTATCACCACCGCTTTCGGGTCCTGTCGGATGTCTTCCTGTCCGAAGGGTTGCGGCAGTTCGGGTGTCATTTTTTTATTTGGTTCTTAAATCCCATCTGGCAGCACCGGGCCGCACATCATAGTGTACAAAAGTGTTGTAAAGGCCTACGCCGCCATTGTGCATTTTTCCCGCGGCAATGAGTTTCAGGATTTCCTTCTGCACTTGTACGCTGGTCATGCCCGGCACCCGGATATCGGCCGCCTTTGCCAGCTTATGCTGCGAGGCAGGGGCACCGCCAATTCGGGCATTGTACGCAGGCGTACGGTAACCGCTGTTGATTACAATCGGTTTACCCAGGTGATCGCGCAGGATCTGTAAGTTTTTTGCAAGTTTGCTCACGTTGGACAGCAGTTCATCCGGTACGGGTGAGCCATCTTTGCAGGCAAACTCTTTTGTATTGAAGTTGGGCGTTAGTTGCATGGTTAGTTTTGTTTTAAAAAAGTCCGGCGGAATTACGGCCCCGCCGGACCGGCTGATATGAAAAAGAAAAAAGTGTTCTTACACGGCAGGCGCCTGCATCAGCACGCCTACGCCTTCGTAGCCTTTGCGCTTCGCGCGGCCACCCATTCGCACCAGGAAGGAGTAAATGTCTCCGTACCACTGCGGGTCTTTCAGGCGCTCAAAAGCTTCGGTCGTACCGATTGCTTTTTCCACCATATTTTTATTCCAGAAAATGGAGCCCTCGCAGTCGGTCGCAGTCCCTACGGCACCGAAAGCTTTAAAATCTTTGTCCGGCGTCAGTGTGTACACGGACCCGCGGCTGTACAGCTTAAAGCCCTGTACTTTGTACATTACGCCGGATCTGCGCTCCTCCTCAGTTACGGCGGCCATATACGTAGCCGTCAGCATACTGTTAGCCGGGAAAAGCTGCGCTTCCATTTCAGCGGTCAGCAGCCCGAACATTTGCCCTTCGGTCCACGCCTTTTGCCTTTTCAGCAAACCGCGCATTCTCTGCAGGTCGCTCAGGTCAAAGGCTTTTCTTTGGCCGGTGGCTCCATCTGCGGTCGCAGCGATGTTGGCGCCGGAGGTCATCAGGATGTGCGACTTCGGCAAGGCCGCATTATCACCCACCGGGCTTACGACCATGTTGGTCAGCATCCCTTCAGCTACTTCATCGGACAAGTTGGCGATGTCCTGATCCAGTACGGATCTGGTCTTATCGTAGGAAAGCTCTACGGTTTCACTGTGCTTAATGTGCACCGGATCGGTGGTGTACTCGTCGATCTTGTACAACACTTCGCCGTCCTGGCGTTGTTTCACTTCGGCCGGCAGCGTGGTTCTGTTTTTCACCACCGCGGAGGGCGCGCCTGCCTGCGGGATGTGCACGATAGAGCCGTTAATAATATTGCTGTCCTGCACATCAGAGATGGCCTCCAGGAAAGTATTATCGTCTCGCAGTTTTTCCTGGATCGCGCGGTCCCAGATTTCTACTTGTAAACTCATGGTTTAATTTGGGTTTTGATGGTTATCAGTTATTATTTTTCGCCCGGTTTGTGGCCGAATTGCTCCTCAAACTTCTGTTCGTAGATGTCCGGGAATTCTGCCTTCAGTGCGGCAAGTTTGTTCTGCTTGCGCAAATCTTCAAAGCTTAGCTTTTCATACTTTGCGGCGGCAGCAGCGGGCTTATCAATTTGCCCCTCTACGGACTCGCGCGGTTTGAAAGTAGCCAGCAGCTTGGTTGCCTGGTCGTAAGACAGCTCGGCAAAGGTTGCTTTAGCGGCGGCATCAATGCGGCCATCTTTCACGGCGCCGTCCAGCAGCGCATTCAGTTCTGCGGTCTGGCGGTCTGCCTCTGCCTTTTTCAGTGCATCGTAATCCGCCTGCAGTTTCACGTTTTTGTTTTCGGAAGCAGTAAGTTTTGCCTCAATACCTTTAATGGCTTCCAGCACGGCAGCTTCTGTGGAGCCTTCGGCCAGCTGCAGGTGCGATAAAAGAATTTTCATGTTATCTGGGTTATCAGGTTTTATAAATGGTTTTGCGGTCTGGGCGGCCAGCACGATCTGTTTGGTCTGCTGCTCGGTGAGCGGGTTGCCTTCCTGGTTATAGAGCACCACGGCGTTGGCATTGCTTGGCACGGCCACGATACTGGCTTCCATCAGTTCGCACTTGGTCACTACGACATCGCCGTTTTCCAGTGCCAGCACATGCTCCGGCTCGATCATAATTCCGATGCTGCACGCTTTCAGTTTGCCGGCTTCTACCTTGCGCACGACCTCTTTGCCGTCTTCATCTTCCGTATCAAAGTCCGGTGTAGCGGTTAAGAGTGCCCCGTCCGCTTTAATATCAGTCCACGCGCCCAGTACATCTTTCGTATGGTTCGAGTGGTTGTTAAGGCAAACAGGATTTGCGTTAAACCGCTCCATGCCGATGCCGGCGGTAAGTACACGGAACCCATAGGAGTTCTTAACATTCTCATCATTCAGGATAAAGGTCTTTTTGCTCATGTGAAGCGGTCTTTTTTAGCGTTGCCGGCGGTTCCGGTCTTTATGCAGGGCAAAGGTTCGTTTTTATCGAATTATTTAAAAACCGACGATTCTAATTACCTTTAATTAAAGGGTATAATACCCTTGTTTACAGGGTTTTTAAAAACATTGGTTTCCTTTTTTAGCGCGTTCGCGGCACCTTTGTGCAAACTAATAAGCATGGCAAGATTAACCAGGGAAAGGCAGGAGCGGCTGAAGGAGCACGCCAAACTGCTCTACACCCGCGATAACATCACGACTCAGAAGGAACTGGCCGAGCGCGTGGGCGTGGGTGAGAAAACGATCGGTAAATGGATAGAGGACGGACAGTGGCGAAAGCTGAAACAGAATATCGTACTGACCCGTCAGCAGCAGCACGCCAACCTGATGGATGAGCTGGAGCGGCTGAATGACTTTATTAAAGATTCCGCGCTGCAATTTGCCGACTCCAAAACCGCCGACGTGCGCCGCAAGCTGATCCGTGATATTAAAGATCTCGAAGCCGAAAGCCTGGGCCTTGCCGATGCGATCAGTGTACAGGTGCAGTTCCTGGATTTCGTGCGAAAGGAAAGCCTGGAGCATGCGCAGATGATCGCCGATTATTCTGATCTCTTCATTAAATCAAAATTATAATGGAGCTGATTAAACGACATACGCCGGATGACCGCCGCGCGCTGGATTTTTGGGATAATTATTACAGCTCCACCAAACAGGCCGGCGCGGTAGATCCGCTGGAACCGAAAGACGCCAAGCGCGAACGGATACGTAAACTGGAAGCCAATCCGGAGGAATGGTTTAAATACTACTTCCATAAATACTACACCTCGGAGCCGATGCCATTCCATACCAAGTCCACCAAAAGGATTCTGGGAAATGATGAGTGGTACGAAGTGCGGCCCTGGTCGCGTGAGCTTGCCAAGTCCGGGCGGGCTATGATGGAGTTTTGCTACCTGGCTTTAACTAAGAGGAAGCGGTTTATCATTCTTGCCTCCGCCACTTCTGACAGTGCGGAGCGTTTGCTTAAACCGTTTAAACTCACCTTTGAGAAAAACCAAAGGATCATAAACGATTACGGGCGGCAGCAGAACCACGGCCATTGGAAAACGGATCAGTTCACCATTCGCGCCGGTGCCATGTTCGTGGCTGTAGGAGCCGGGAACGCTCCGAGGGGTGCACGTAATGAAGAAATCCGGCCGGATGCTATTCTGGTGGATGACTTCGATACTGACGAGGACTGCCGAAATCCCGAAATGGTGGACAAAAAATGGGAATGGTTTGAAAAGGCGTTGTACGCCACGCGGTCCATTTCCAATCCCTTGCTGGTCCTTTTTAACGGAAACATTATCGCTGATTACTGCTGTATAAAGAAAGCGATGGAAAAAGCGGATTTCTACGAGATCGTGAACATTCGCGATAAGGACGGAAAATCCACCTGGCCGAACAAAAACAGCGAGGCGCACATTGACCGCGTACTTTCCAAAATCAGCATGGCCAGCGTGCAGGGTGAATACTTTAATAACCCGCTCAAGATCGGGAAAGTCTTTAAAGAAATCCACTACGGCAAAATGCGGCCGCTGAAGGATTACAAATTTCTTGTGGCATACACCGACCCGTCTTACAAAAAGAAAGGCGACTATAAAGCCACGGCCCTCGTGGGTAAGTGGCGCGACGAGTATCATGTGATCTGGGTAGGTGACGACCAGACCAGCGTGGCGCAAATGCTCGACTGGCAGTTTGAAATTCTCGACCTCGTGGGAAGTAAAACAGCGGTGTATTTCTTCATCGAGTGGCCGTGGATCGACGAGACCCTGAAAGACGAGATCAAACTGGCCAACCGCCGCCACGGCGTCACCTTATCGCTGAAGGCCGATGATCGAACCAAGTCGGATAAATTCTACCGTATTGAGTCGCTCCTGGAGCCACTGAACCGTGCGGGCAAACTCATCTTCAACGAGAAGCTGGAGAAAAAGCCCTACATGGAAAACATGGCCTTTCAGTTCCTGGCACTCTCACCCAAGTCTAAAGCCAATGACGACGGCCCAGATGCGGTGGAAGGTGCCGTCTGGAAAATCAACTACATCATCCGTAACGCGCAGAACAGCGCACCGCCGAAAACATATAGCCTGCCTAACAATAACAGAAGATATTAAAAATGAAAAACATTCACCTCCACCACACCGACAACCTCAAAATAATGTCCACCCTTCCAGACGAGAGCATAGACATTATCTGTATCGATCCGCCATATCTGTACCTTAAAAATCAAAAGCTCGAAAGGGTATTTGATGAGCATAAATTCTTTTCTGAATGCAAACGGCTTTTAACGAAAAACGGTTTTATCGTAATGTTTGGGCGTGGTGAAAGTTTCTACCGCTGGAATACAATGCTCGCAGATTTAGGTTTTGTCTTTAAGGAAGAAATCGTTTGGAATAAATCACACTGTACAAGTCCGCTGATGAATCTTTCGCGGGTTCACGAAACCATCGCGATTTTTACTAAAGCAAAAGGAACTATCAACAAAGTGAAAGTTCCATACATGGAGATGAAATCGCACGATGTTGCGGCGGTTATTGCGGACGTGAAACGCATACGTTCAATTCTGAAAAACCCTAAATCTTTGGAAGCGGTGCAAAGATTTTTAGAGAATAATGTCCACATAAATAGCAGTGAAAGAGTTCAGGGTACCAATGTTTCAGTACAGCCCTCTAAACTTTTTAATAAGGATAGATCCGCCGCCGTAATGGATTGTTTAAATAATGGATTGAATGAAAAATCTATTATAAAGGCAGATTTTTATAAATCAGAAGCTTTTGCCAAAAGCGGTGTAACAACGGATATTCATTCCGCAGGTGATCGTGATCGCTGTGTTAAAGTATTAAACAGCTTTGAGGTAGGGATGAATGAAAAATCAATAATTAAACAGATTCGCGACCATTATTCAGCGATTCACCCTACACAAAAGCCAGTCCGTTTGCTGGAAAGGCTTTTAAATCTTGTGCTGCCAAAAGGGAAAGAAGAAATAACGGTTGCTGATTTCTTTGCGGGTTCCATGAGCACGATGGAAGCTGTTATTAATCTTCAGGAACAAAATCCTGATAAGATTTTTAAAGGGATTGCTACGGAAATTGACGAAGAATATTTTGAAGCTGGAAGGGCGCGTATAAACAAACTCAACAACTCAACCACTCAAAAACTCCAACCATGTACCTAACCCCCGAAGAACTCAGTACCCACGCCTACGAAGAGGAAATACAGGCCATCATCCGCGGCGATGAGACCATCGCCCTGGCGTGTATCGATATGGCGATTGAATACGCCGAAAGCAAACTAAGCCGCCATTATGTTACCGCCCAGATTTTTGACAAAACCGGCGCGGACCGTTCGCCGCTTTTACTCAAGTTTATTAAAGACATTGCTCTGTGGGAACTGGTAGGCCTGGCGAATCCTTCCATCGATTATGAAGACAAGAAGTTCCGGTACCAGGAAGCCGTGAACTGGTTGACGGCGGTGTACAAAGGCATGCCCGCCAACTTCCCGAAACTGCCGCCGCTCGACGGTGCCGGCACCAGTTTCACCATGCATTCCAATCCTAAACGTGAAAATTATTTCTAATGGAAGATCAAAAACATATAGGCTTTCAAACACTCGCCGCGCAGGCGAAAGAAAGCCGCCCGAAAAACAACGGTCTGAAAATATCGCAGGTGCTGGTAGTAAACCCGATCCGGCGGGAAACGATTGATATCAGCACGTGCACCAACGCCGTGCGTGCGGCGGATCGTGGCAACCGAGCACTGCTTATTAATTTGTTCAGCAATCTGATCCAGATGGATCCTGTCTTAGCCGATGCGATCGATAAGCGTATCCGCGCGGTGACCAACTTCGATCTGAAGTTCCTGAGCGACGGCAAAGAGATCGACGTGATGGCCGATTTTATCGACACGCCGGAATTCGAAGACCTGCTGACAGAAATAATGCTCACCAAACTGATGGGCAAAACCGTCATTGAACTGTCGTTTAAAGATGGTTTCAAACTATTTTCAGTGCCGCGCGGCCACCTGCAAACGCAGAAGAAACAAATCCTGCGAAGCCTTTCCGACCAGGACGGTATTCCGTATGAAGATAACCCTTTCCTGCTGAACCTGGGCAAAGATGACGATCTGGGCACACTGATGCGCGTCGCGCCCTATGCAATTTTTAAACGAAACGGTGGGTCCGATTATGCGCAGTTCTGCGAACTCTTTGGTATTCCAATCCTTGCCGGTCTCTATGACCCCGAAGACGAAGGTGGCCGCGAGGAAATGGAAAATGCTTTCCGCAAACGCGGTGCCGGCGGTTCGGTAACGATGAGTAACAAAGGCGATATTAAGGTAATCGGCGAGGCAGGCAGCAAAGGCACACCGGTACACGAGGGCTTCCTGAAATGGTGCGATCAGCAAATCCTGATCGGCATTGTTTCCCAAACCATGACCACAATGGACGGTTCCAGCCTTGCGCAGGGCAAGGTTCACCTGGAAGTGGAGAACGACCTGAACAAAGCTGACCGCCGCTACGTGCAGCGCGTGCTGAACCGCATGCTGTTGCCGCTTTTGGAAAAACGCGGCTATCCGGTGCAAAACGGCTGGTTTAATTTTGTGGAAAAGGAAAAAGCCACGCCACAGGAAAAGCTGGACATCGCGCTGGCTGTGGATAGTGCCACCGCTGAAGGGGTGGATGATGACTATTTCTACGAAGAATTCGGCCTGCCGAAAGGCAAGAAAGCGACCGAACGCGCGGCCGCCGTTAAAAAAGGATTAGATGATCTTACGGAAGAGGAGGAAGAAAGCCGGGAAAAAGACGAAAATGAAAAGCCGAAAGCGCAAAAGCTAACCGCCCGTGAACTTTCATTTTTTGAGAAGCTAAAGGATTTTTTCGCCCACGCTCCTCGGTAGAACTTACGCTACGCGAGGAGCTGGACTGGAATCAGCTTGAGCACGATTATTACGGCTGTTGCGATCACCATGCACAGCTGAGTGCAAACGAACCTGATTGGGCCGATCTGCTGGCCGCGGAATGGACGGAAGCCATTCGCGATATCTACAAAGAGAAAGGCGGCGGCGAACCGGTAAGTAAATCGGTCATCAAAGCGACCGGTACCAAACTGGCACAGGGCGTAGATGAAGGCTTTGGCGAGGTGGATTACGACAGTCCAGATTATGCCATGCGCGAATATTTGAAACGCAACACCTGGAAGTTTGCCGTAGCAAAAAATTATAACGACTGTGTGCGCCTCAGCAATTTACTGGTGCGGCCCGATGGCAGCCTACGGCCTTGGAATGAGTTTAAACGCGAAGCGATGTTTGTGGTAGGTGCCAGTAACCGGTATCTGAAAACGGAATACGATACAGCCGTGGCCGGCGCACAAATGTCGCGGCTTTGGCAGGAGATCCAGCGCGATAAGCATATTTTCCCTTACGCCCAGTTTGATGTAGTGCGCGATGGCCGCACGTCGGATATCTGCGCGCCGCTGGATGGCGTGATCTGTACGGTAGATGATCCGCGCCTGGCTTACTTTTTCCCGCCGAACCACTTTAACTGCCGTACGACGGTGCGCAGGCTGCGACGTGGCGTACCAACCAATACCAGCGCGTGGGAAAGCGTGGAAATCCCGGATGACTGGAAAAATAATGCCGGCGTGACCGGTGAGATTTTCACGGACGAAAATAAATATATCTCGAATACGCCGAAAATTGTTACAGTAAAGGCATCCCGCAGCGTGGTTATGGCACATGCAGAGCAAAATTACATCGGTAAAACGCTATACAGCAGCTCAGGCGAAAAAATAACGGTTAGCAAAAAAGGAATAAAACACTTTCTCAATCAGTCGCACGATGATATTATAAGTAAAAATCTGCTGGGCCTTAAACTGGATGAGGTTTTAAAGCAAGCAACTTATATTAAATCAGCGGCTGATCATAAAGGCAGAAACTTTAATTACCATTATTACCAAGTTCGCGGAATTGAGAAAATGTACATTGTACTCAGGGAAATTAGGGACACTGGAGAAAAACAATTTTACAGTATCGTTCAGGCTATAAAATAAAGAAACCGCGCTGCAGCTACACCTGGGATTTAGCTCCCATTAGTCACACTCAGCGCGGTTATGAATGACAAATATACAAACAATCCTAATACCAAACAATTATGGGCAAAGCCGAAGATGCCTTCGCTAAACTCCAGAACCGCCTGGCGGCTACGATCCGCACCTTGCCCGCTATTGTGGGTGAGGAGGCGGTGAACTTCTCGCTGGACAGTTTCCGGCAGGAAGCCTGGAGCGGCTACTCGCAGGATGTGTGGCCGAAGCGCAAGAACCCGACCAAGTGGGGCAAGCGCGATGAGACGGACCGCGCACTGCTGGTAGGTAAAGGATCCGGCAAACTCCGCCGCAGCATCCGGGTGACGCGCATCCAGCAGGACCGGGTTTTCATTGGTGCCGGTGGTCCCGATGTGCCGTATGCACGCGTGCATAACGAGGGCTTTCGCGGCAAAGTAACGCAGCAGGTAAACGAGCACCTGCGACGCAATAAGAAAGGCGGGAAAACAAAGGTTTCCGCCTTCACACGGACCATTAACCAAAACATCCCGCAGCGGCAGTTTATTGGTGGCCAGAAAGACAGCCCGCACCTGAAGGCACGGATCCGCCGTGTGTGCGTAGCCGAAATCCGCCGGGCAATGCGTGGGCTGTAAGCCATAAGCAATAAGCCATACGCTCCTGAACAACTCAATCACTCAAACACCCAATTACTCAAAATGAAAACTTTATACCTGAAAATTCTCGAACTGCTGGAAACCATTCCCGAAATCCGGCACATTGACCTGCAGTATGGACAGCTGCAGGAGGAACAGCCGCCGCTGGCTTATCCGGCTGTGCTGGTGGGCATGCGGCAAACGTCTGAAAACATTGATGATCTTTACCAACTCCACACGGCGCAGTTTACGCTGCTGCTGGTGTGCAAAATGGCGGGCGAAACGAACAGCCTGGCACCGGCCGTGCGGCGCGAGCAGGCGCTGGCATATCTGGATATAAGCGAAAAGATATACCGCAAGCTGCAGGGTTATGAAGATGAAATATTTGAGGCGTTTTCCCAGACCGGCGCGGTGGAGCAACTGCTGCGGAAAGGATTAAAAACGGTGGAGCGCACGTTTAGTACTTCGTGGCGCGAGGATCTGGCTTAAACCTTATACGACCAGACCAGAAAAGGGAACAGGTCGCGGAGTTCCGGAACTGTGGTGCCGCTGCGCTCGTGCGCTTTGATCTGGTCTGAAATATCGCCAATTAAATCGCAGATGCGCGACTCGCTTAGATCGAACTCAGCCTGCAGTATTTCCAGACAGCGGGAAAGCTTCAGCCCGGCAATGGTGCTGTAAAAATAATAGCGTGCAGCCAGTTTGCTGTTTCTTGCTAAAATGCGTTCGCGGCTGCGGCCCGGAGTGCGTATCATGGTTGCAAGATAAATAAAAACCCCGGCTGAAAAAAGCCGGGGTTTGTAGTTTATTTTATGATTTAAAAGTCCTGATCTGAACTTTGTGCCATAGAATAAATGAGATTTTCTGTTAAAAAACCAAGCATTTTCAACGCCTGTTTATTGTAGGGATCATCCGGTATTAATGTTTTATCAGATGGGCGAAGACCTGTTTTAAGCGTAGGTGTAATATATGTGAAAAATAGGTCAGACATTATCAACCTGTACTTACCATCCTTTGTGATTACTTTACCTGTAAAATGAAGATCAACTGGAGGGAAAGTAACTTTTTTCTTCACTAAAACTTCTGCATATCCGCTCATGTGGCCTTTAAAAGTAACCTCGCCAGTTTCGACATCCTTTGATTCAATTACGTTACGGGAGTCCTTAAAGTTTGAGCTAATCCAGCGAAGCGAATTGCTATACAGTGCTTCTTTTTTTAAATCAGCGTTAATAACCGTATCTATTTTGTAGTTTGTAGTAACAGGATCTTTCACGAGAGTTTGAGAAAACGCAAATGCCGGCAAAAAAACAAATAATAATAAAATTCTTTTCATAACATATAATTTTTAGGGTTTAAAGATAAAATAAAAAGCCGGACTTTCACCGGCTCAAAGATGTGAGAGATTTTATAAAGCGTCCTCCGTAGCCTGCGGGTCTTCCAGTACGGGATCCAGAACTTCGCAGAAGCGGGTGAGGTAGTAATGTCCGTCTTCTATCCACTTCTTATCGTACTGGTCATCTTCCAGGCGCAGGATGATATTGATCATCTGGTCATCCATGCGGCGCAGGTGTCGTGCAAACTCATCTGTGCAGATCTGATGCTGGAAAAAGCGCTCCATCCTTTCTTTGATAACCTTTTCCATTAGGCATTAATTTTAAAGTTAATACGCATACTTTCTTTA
This sequence comes from Kaistella sp., assembly GCA_032057205.1. Taxonomy (GTDB): domain Bacteria; phylum Bacteroidota; class Bacteroidia; order Flavobacteriales; family Weeksellaceae; genus Kaistella. The sequence continues at coordinate 303,561 of DAMCFT010000002.1, read as the reverse complement.
GCTTTTTTGGAACCATTCAATATTAGCTGTGCGCCGTGGTGATTGCAGAACCACGCAGGGTGCGTATTACCGGCCAGCCAAAATTTTTGCGCCAATACTTTATGCAGGTTGAGCACTTTCGCCGTCTGGCCGCTTTTAGTGGTACTCCCGATTGCCTGATGCAAATCGTTAATGGAAAACCATTCATCGTTTTCATACTCCACAAACCGCACGACTTTGCCCAGAAACTCGCGCCGATGGTGAAGGTTATGGCGGAAATCTATATACACCTGCTTTTTTGCGGCCTGCATTACATAATAGCCCTTTTTGCGAAGCGTTGGTAGTAACTCATCCATTACCCAACTTTCAAACGCTTGTGCGCTTGGCAGCTCCGAACTAATAATTAGCCGAAAAACATCACCTTCAGGTATTGTGAGTACCTGCAAAGATTTATCCGGATTCTGTGGATGGGGTATGGTGCGTTTCATCCCGTACCTGCAATGCCGCGTAATCGCCTTGTGTGGTTCCTTGTAGCCCAGTGTTTTAGCGACATCCGAACCAACAAAAAAGACTTCGCCATCTACCAGCAAAGTCCTTACAGGGTTTTTACTCTCAGAATAGTTGAAAGTGAAAACTTCGAGCGCGTTTACAGTCTCGCCAAGACTTTGATTTAGTACATTCATTTTATTTGACGTTTAAATGTATGCGAGTTCACCCGTAGGTGCGTCAAACCATTTTGGAATGGAATCACAGCCCTTTCGGATTCTGTCACCGTAGGTGAACTCTTATCGTTGAAAATTTTATTTTGGATTTCTCCAAAATGGTTTGACACGACAAACATACATAATTATTTTAAATTGATAACTTTTTAGCTGCTTTTTTACACCAGCGCCGGCTTTTTATGAAACTCCTTTAGTGCTGCGCTTTGCAAGGTATCGGTGATATCGGGTTTTTCTTTGTCTTTAAAGGCGTAAGTTTTATACAGGGGATAATCCCGAGGGTGGGTGCTCACTTCGAGCGTCACCACCGTATAGCCTTTTTTCTTCAGCGCCTCAGCAATCTCGTCGTGAGAGAACCAGTGCCCATATAATTTTAGCATAATTTTAAAATTGTAAAGTTGGTAAAACCGGTTTCCCGGATCTCGTGTGCGGCATCTGCCTGAGTCGGCAGCTCTATGCGGTAAAATGTGCGCCCAACGCGGAAGCGTACAGTCTTCATACTTTCAGATTATATTGTTTTGTCAGCCGTTCTTTCAGGCCGCGTGTTCCGGTCAATGTAATCATGTTCAGGTCCGCCGCGATGCGGTTCTCTATAATTGCACCCTTACTCTCCGTCCAGCAGGGCAGGAAAAGTACTGCATCTGCATCCATCATTGCTGTAATGCACTTGCGCATGGCGGCTTCCCAGGTGACGTGCCATGTCCCCACGATCTCCAGCGGGTTCAGCGCCTCAAAGCCCTGCTTTTCTATTTCCTTTTGCGCTTGCCCAAACTTCATGGTGCAGGCAGCCATGTCCTCGCCGCTCACTTTGCCGGCAATGTAAATCTTTAATCTTTTATCTTTCATCTTTGCTCTTCTCTAAGTTTCTCAAAAATTTCTCGTTGGTCAGCGCCTCGCGCGCTTTGTCGGGGATAAGCTTAAAACCGCTTTTTTCTTTATTTAGGTTGTTAAACTTTTCCTGTAGTTCCGGCGGCAGCTCGCTAAAGCTTTTCAATCCCGGTTCCGGTAGTTCCTTTACCTTTCGCGGTGCGCGCACCAGTTTTTCGCGCTCCTCGGATTTGCGCTCCAGGTACAGCTGCGCCCAATCCATTACCGTCATACTGTTAAAGCTGTACACTTTGCCAAATTCGCCGGTTCTGGCCAGCTTCAGCATCAGGATCACATCTTCCAGCGTGTCGGTGCGGAAACGGTCGTACAGGTCGCCCGCCAGGATGGTGATCTGGAAGGGCTCCATTTCCTTGCCGGTGACGAGCAGGAAAAACTCAATGACCCGGATGATCTCGCGCACCACGTCTTTCTTTTCGCCCTGCACCGCCAGCAGCGGGCATTCCTCCAGACTGCGGCGGATGGTGAGGCTTTGCTCCAGCTTCGCCAGTTGATTGTTAAACTGCTTAGCCGTACAGGTCGTTAATTGCATCAGCGTCGTCGGCGGCGCTGCGTCCGGTTGCTTTATTAAGTTTCGCGAAGTATTTGGCATAAAGGGTAGGATTTTCTTTAATGGCAATCACCTGGTTAATATACTTTTCAAAATTGCGGGGCCGGAAGAGGGTGATCGGGTTCAGGTGCACGCTCATTTCCGGGTTGTTTTTCCATTCGAGCGTTTTCACCTGGATCACCTCGTGTATTTCCTGCTCCGTGAAACCTTCTTTCATGACCCTTGCAATGCCGTTTAAATTTGTTTTTATCGGGCGGAAGCGGCGGCCGGTGATCTGGTTCAGGTAGGTGAGGATCTCGGCGGGGTCGGCGGGGGGTACTGTGGTGCTCATTTCTTGATAATCTTTAATTTATTCTCAAATCTTTCTAAATATTTAAAACTTTCTGAAAACATATCCACCCTGCAGCTAAATTCCTCTGTTAAGTTAATTAAGGCCCGATCTTCTACGTGATACATTATATCGCCAGCGTTTGTACTCACAATGATTTCCCACTGTCCCTGCAAATTCCTGCTGGCGCAAATATTTCGATTAAGCAGCGGGAATTCCTTTTCATAATATACCGGGTAGCACCCTGTTTGCTTAAACTCCACCTCATCTTCCGCCTCGTACCTTGTAAATCCTAAACTAATAAGACCCTCCGCCGTAAGCGATAAGTCGTCTTTTGTCTTTTCTCTTTTTTCTTTCGTCTTTTCCATCTCAGTTCCAGTTTTTAAGTTCATTCCCTTTATTCCACCACGCTTTGTTAAGCGGCTTTGCTGCGCTCAGGGCGTTGTTTTGCTCCACGCCGCGCAGCTGCTTATACAGGTCTTTCAGTTCCTCCAGGTTGTGCGCATTCAGGTGTTTTTTAAACCTGCTGCGGTTCAGCATCCAGCCGTTGAACCGGTCCCAGCTTTTCGGCTCTTTAATGCCGGTCCGTTCGGCCAGCGCCAGGATGTTGCTTTTAAGGTCGCGGCGCTCCAGCTCATCGGCCACGGCGCGCAGTACTTCGGCCGGATCCTGCACTTTGGGTGCGTATTGCTGCCAGAGTGCGGCGGCTTCATCTTCGGTTAGTTCTTCCAGGCGTGTACATCGGAAGCCGGTAAAGCCGGAAACGACCATTGCTGTCTCGAAGGGCGTTTTGCCCTCGAAGAGTTTTTCTAAATTGCTTCTTACATTCATATCAGTTGGGTTTATGTTAAGTTGTTAAGCTGTTTATTTGTTTATTCGTGTTAATCTGGCCGTTTCAAGTAACCATTGCGCCAATTGCTCCGGCGTAGCCTCTCTTTCCTTTTTGCTGACTTCTTTTCTACTGGATGCCCGTTTTCCGTCTTTCCGCCGACCGCTGGTACCTATTATATGCGTGATGGCATCATATCTTATTGGTATGTCGGGAAGATGTCTTTCTGCCACACCAACTATATAGAGCAGTGTTTTCTTTTTGCACCGGTGCCCGAACCAGAATTGATCAATACAGATTGAGTACCCCCCCCAATTGTCTTTAGTTCCCGGCAATGGCAGATACTGCGGCCAAAGTTTTGACGCGGCCGGATGCTCCAGCACACCTCCGACTCTTCTGACCTGGTCAATTGCAAAGAGTGCCAACTCCTTTTCGTCAGGCCGGGGTTTGGCCATGTGTGAAAGCTGACCCCACGCTCTGCAGGGCGGGTGTGCCACCACAGGATTTTTGCCATCGTAATTTCTTGCATCTCTACTGATATCCCAGCAGTCGGCATTAAATTTATGATAGATGCTATTATCTTGTGTAAATAGAACAGATACGTCTGTAAACATTGATTTTATCTTTTGCACCTCCGGTGGGAGTCGAACCCACATGCTACCACTTCGAGGCGGAGGCCCAGCCACCGTGGTGGCATCATTGCGATATAAGTTCCGGGGCTTATATCGGCTTTTTATAAGCTGTTATCCTTTTGGCTTGCAGAACCGGAAAAAGACGAATGCAAGCGCGAATATGAGCAGCAGCGCGATATACAGCTCGCTGATTAACTTTGCCCATTCCATTACACCGTAAATCTAAATTCCAGCTTCTTCGGCAGGCCGTCCACCTGAACTACCTTCCAGCCGCTTACATACATGCTGTTCTGGCGGCGCTGCTGGGCGTTAAAAATGATTTCCAGACCGTCATCAAAGCGCGGATCGTTAAACTCATTCTTTAGTTTGCTGAGCTCAATAATCTTGGAGGGGTTCAGCATGCCGGTTTTGGCGTTGGGCTTTAGAAAAGTGTTTACGGCTGCAGACAGTTTTTTGTTGTTGCTATCTTCGGTGGAAAGGGAAGCGATAAAGTCTTTTATCTTTTCCACGCCTGCGCTCTCGGTACCGTCGAACCCGATCGTTACGTTCCAGCCGATGGTAATGCTGGCGCTGCCGTCTTCAGTGGTACTGGTGTGGCTGTCCTGCTCATTGACGCGGGTTCCATAGATATCCGCCTTCAGGTCGCGGATGCTCTCATATCCTCTCCAAAGCTTTTCGATCAGTGCCTCGGTAATTTCGTGGTGGTGGACCAGCGGATCGATGTGTTCGTTTACAAACTCCTCAGAAAGCTTTTTGAAGGCTTCCACATTGTTTGCGCGTTTCTGCTTTTCCTGCTTCTCCAGCTCGGCGGCCTCTTTCATGAGTTCCCGTCGCTGGTCTGCGCTTAGTTCTTTTAGGTTGATTGCTGTCATAGCGTATTATTGGTTATAATTAATTGTTGTAACTGCTTTTCGCGCTGCTGGAGCTGCAGCTTATACTCGTCATACTCCAGTTGGCTCTCGGCGTCGTTCATTTTTTCTTTCAGGCCGGCGATGATCTCCTCCAGTTCCTCCTCATCGGGCGGGAACATTTCGTTAAAGTCTGTCATGATGCGAGGTCGTTGATTGAAATATCCTTTATCCGCTCCGCAAAGCCATCGCTTTCCGGTGTGATCATATTTTCGTGCATGTACTCTCCTAATTTGTTTTTAAGTCCCTCAATGAGAGCTTCCATCGCTGAAATAGCAGAGTACACCGATAAATCTCGATCCATGGTAGAGGATGTGGATATATTTTTACCCTTTTCTGTAAATGTTATTTTAATTGTCTTTTCCATCAGTCATTATATTTAATTGGGTTTAATTCTTTGTATTCTTCTGCCGGGATCCACTGTCCGCGGTGGTGGCAGAACAGGCCGTCGTTATCTTTCAGGTAGCGCATCTCCGGCGGAATCCAAGCTGTGCGGATGATGTACCCGTGGAGCGCGATCATCATCGGCGTGGGCTCCAGTTCCAGCCGCCCGTTGATCGCCAGGTGTAGGCGGATGCGCTCGGTCCAGTGCAGCAGGTTGTAGATACTGTCCAGGCGGAGGATCATGTGCGCGTAGTTGGTTATTTCATTCATATTATTTGGTTTCAAATTCATTCCAGTACTCGCGTGCACCCTGCTCCCATATGGTTAAAGGTTCACCACCACCGTAACGGCTGGTGACGAAGGCGCGAAAGCCTTTAACGAAGACCTTACAGTCAGTATCAAACTTTACCGACTTGGCCACCCGCCCGGCGGGATGCTTTCCTTCGCCGTGGCTAATGAAGATGATCGTCTTGTTGGGAAACTGTCCGGTAAAGTCTATGTAACGCCCGTAGGTCATCCCGCGCCCGTTGTCATCCCTGAAATACTGAAGGCTGTCAATCAGCAGGATATCCGGGCTTTTGTGCTTTTTCAGCCGCGTTTCCATCATTTCCACCGTTTCGCGGTTGTAGATCAGCAGTCCCTTTTCAATCCCTACTTCCTGCAGCGCAATGTTCAGTGCCTGCGAGTCGCCCAGCTCCAAACTGTTATAAGCCACGCGGCCGAAGTTCATCAGGTATTTCGCCAGCTGGAGCATAAACCGCGTTTTTCCGTTGCCGGATTCTCCCCAAATCAGGATGCGCGCGCCCTGCTCGATCCGCCCGAAAGCTTCCAGCCAGTCACCTTCAAAATCGTAGATTTTCCGGCGCTTATTTTTAATGTTACCCGGCGTGAGTGCTCTCTGCATGTTGGTTTTTTATCAGGTTAACAAATGTTTCCGCACGGCGCAGGCCGCCCAGCTCGCTGCTGTCTGTGCCCATGATCTTTTTTACCAGCTCATTGATCTGGTGGTGTTCATCTTCCGGCAGGTTGGCTGCCAGCACATCGGCAATCATAATGGCATAAAACTCTTCCTTGCTGGCGGTTCCGCTGGGTACGGCTTTCATAAACTTGTTATTAAAGCGGTCGAAGATTTCGCGGTAACCCACTTTCTTATTACTGATGCCGCGCTGGATCTTAGCACGCAGCCCATCCGCCCCCATCATGTACCAGCCGGTAGTTCCTTCGGTAGCGTTCCACAGTTCCTTCAGCTCCAGAAAAGCAGTGTAGTCCAGGTCGCCGGCTTCGTCCAGAATCACCAGGGCGCGCTCCAGATAGGCAAGGGTGTATTTCAAATCCTTTTTTACATCTACATACCGGCCGGTACTGTCCACGCCTACCGCGCGGGCGAGGGTGCGCACGAACTGCTGCTTTGTCTTTGCCTGGCTGCAGTCAATGTAGAAGGCATTTTTCAGCTGGCGGGCTATCTGCTTTGCGCAGTACGTTTTGCCGATTCCGCACTCATCCACCAGTACGAGTGATGTGCTGTGCTGCTGGCAATTTTGCAGGTCGCTTTCTATCTTTGCATATACTTCTGTGCGGGCGGTGATCCACTTTTTATCGAATACTTTCACGTCGAGCATGCGCCCGATCTGCAGCCATTTGGCATCGCTGAGCATGCCTTCGGTTTGCCCGCCTTTAATGCGGCTGTACACGGAGCTGTTAATACCTAAGGACTTCGCAAAGGCTGTATCGGAGTTCATAAAGTTGTCCCGGGCGGCCTCCATTGCGGCCAGTACTCGGTTTTTGTAATCTGTTGTTACCATATTCTTAAAGTGCGTTTAGTAAGTTATGTGTGCCGCTGCCGGTATTGCGGCAGGCGGTTTTGTAATCAAATTCTTCATCGCTGTTTTCCACGATCTGCACGGAGCGCGAACGCTCAGCCGCTTTTTCTACCGCCTCAATATCTATAAAGGTGACCGGCTCCAGTTTGCTGATGGTTTCTTTCGCCTGGCTGTCAATGCTGGCGGTGTAAGCCTGCATTTCGCGCATCTGGCGGAAATCCTCGGCGGTCTGCTCCAGGCGTCCTTTGTGGAAGCGTGGTTTGGTGCGCGCCTCGCAGATATATTCTTCACCGTCGTACAGGTAGATGGCATTGCGGTTTTGGTTATGATTAAACCAGTAGGCTTTAAGTTCGCGGCCCTGTCCGGTTCTGTCCATCATCGAGCTGTCTTCCAGCAGGAAACGCTGGTTGTTGGCGATCACCTGCCCGCGGTTGACGCTGGTGGTTACGCTGTGTCCTACCCATCGGCTCACATCGCGCCAGTTGATCGGCAGCAGCTGTGGGTGCTGATTAGCGAGGAAAACATCCAGACGGCTCATACCTTCGTATTTTTTCTGATCCGGGTGCAGCGAGTTATTAAATTCGTTAATGCTGTTTTCCGCCATTTCGCAGATTTCTTCAAAAGTGTATTTTATATCATCACGCAAACCCTTCTGATTTGATTCATCTTTTGCGAAGGGGCGGGGCTGCCAACCGGCACCGTTATTTTGCCGCTTATCAAATTCATAACGCAGTACGCGGAAGGCGCGCTCAATTTCTTTTTCCTGAGGGTTCTCGGCTCCGGCAAACCGCACGAATCGGAAAAGGTTGCCCTCTTTCAGCGTGGTTTCCTTCAGTGTACTCATCAGATGGTTTTCCACTTCCACCTCGGCCGGCATGTTTACACCGTAATACTCCAGCTGATCGAAGGTGTTACGGAAGCAATCCATGACGAGGCGCATGCCTTTTCCGTTTACGTTGTCGTCTTCGCGCAGTTTTGGTTTCGCGAACGCCCAGCCAATAAAACATTTAGAACCTACGTCCAGTGTCAGGTAAGCCACCGGCCGTTTGCCGTTGTGCATTTTCCACGGCAGGTCGCGATCATCCATACTGATGATAGTGCCGGCGTAATCGGTTACCGTATCTGCGTAAGAGCGGTATTTGCTGTTGTAACCGATGCGGCTGCCGCTGCGCTTTTTGTGCGTGCCTACGGCGTTGCTCCATTTTGTCATATAGTTGCGCACAGTGCTTTCGGAAATAGGTTCATAATTATTGCGGTCGTAGATCTCGCCGGTCTCTTTGTTTACGATACCTTTTTTACCGTGCAGAAATTCCATATATCCGGCGTGTACTTTTTTATAATTTGGTTTCCATGTCTGCATGTAGATATTTAACAGCAGGCTTTCCAGATGCTCGTTTACTATGCGGGTATTTTGGTTGCCGAACTTATTAGAGATCAGTGCCCGGTAACCCTGCTCTTTGTACAGTTCGTACTTTTCGCGAAGGCGTTTTTCTGTTTTCGGCAATTTGTGGGGCCATTCCAGTTGCAGGCCTTCCAGCGCGCTGCCGCACATGCTCCAGAACCCCTTCAGGGTGGCGCCGGAACTTTGATATTTTAAGGTCTTTTTCATCAGTGCTTCAAAGGCGTTTAAAATGCTGGCTTCGTTGCTGTACAGCTTCTGGTTTTTCTTCGGCAGTTCGTTGCCGTCGCGCAGGCGGAAATCGGCATAATACTTAATAGCTTCCATGTCGGCCTGAACCGCATCAGCCACGCTTTGCCATTTGGCGGCTTCGTTCGGGTCTCCGTACTTCTTTATCAGCGCATCGCGGTAATCTGCCGGCAGGGAACTGAACTCAATTAGAGCAGGCGTTCCCTTGCAGGCACGGCGCAGGCGGGTGATCTTGCCACGTTGTACCAACTTATCGTAGTTACTTTTGGTGCAGATCGTCAGGAGTTCTTCCGCCGTGCAGGCTAATATGTTATTGTAGTACGTCATTTGTAAATTGTTCCCGCCCCGGTGTCGAAACCGGGCAAAGCCGTGGCGGGATTTGCTATATTTGGTGTGCTAACAAAAAATATAGTTATGAAAAAAGACATTGAAGACCTTAAAGCGGTAGCGGATCAGTTATTACTTCAGGAGACAATGAATACAGTTCATTTGAAGCTACTTACCAACATGGTTTTGAGCATGTATTCGGAGACTTTGCCTGAAAAAACCTGGAGGACTATCCACCGCAACTATTATGAGCGATTGAAGGAAGGAATGGAAGACGTATTTTCAAACATTGACAATATGACCTTCAGCCCGATTTCCGTTAGCCATCAGCTTGATTTTTTAATGTTTGTTTCGACCAGACTAAAGGAGCTTGACGATACCGAAAATGGCTAAACCATATGTGTAATAAATCAGTTTTCATTTATGCGGGTTTATAAGTTACTTTAGTAATGAAGCCCAGTACCTCGGTGTACGTGGCTATTTCTTTGCGGCCGGTGGCTAAATCGGTTACCGGCGTGGACTGGCATACTACGCGGCGGTAGATTGCGTGGAGTAGTTTTTTCATTTTAGATGCTTTTTAGAAGTTGGTTAAATTCTTTTTCTGCCTTTTTTCGCGTTGCGACCAAAACAGCTAATGCTTTGCGTATCTCGTCGTCTTTTCTGCCGCTTTCGCGCTGTATTGTGCTATAAACTGTGGCTGTAGGAATGTCTAATAACATTGCCACCGCTCGGGCGTCGCCGTACTTTAAATTTTGTTTAATCTCTGACCATTCCATATTTTATATACTTTTGCATAATTGTTATGGCAAATGTATAAACAAAATGCGAATAAAAGCAAATTAAAATACGCAAAATGAGTACGAAAAAAATTAAGTCATTGATTTTAAACGATATAAAGTCGTATTTTAAATTTAAGAGCGATGCCGAATTTGCGCGATTTTTAGAAATAAAGCCGCAAACACTTTCGACATGGCACAGCCGTAACACCTTTGATACGGAATTGATATACGCAAAATGCGAAGTTATTGATGCAAATTGGTTATTAACTCACGATGGTCCAATGATAAAAAAGAATGATGAGGAGATAAAGCAGAAAGGCAGTCTTTATTCACCGCCTAAAACTCCATCTGTTATAACTATAGATAACCATAATCGCGACAATATTGTATTGGTACCACAAGCGGTGCAGGCAGGCTACCTACAGGGCGGCTTCAGTGAACCGAAGTTTATACAGAAACTGCCTACCTACCGGATGCCCGGCCTGGATAACGGCGTTTTCCGAATGTTTGAGGTTCGCGGAAATTCCATGTTCCCAACGGTGCCGGCGCGAAGCTATGTGGTCGGCCAATTTGTGGAAGACTGGAGCGGCGATATTAAAGACAACCAGGTGTACGTAATTATTTCGCAGGAACTGGAAGACGGCCTGGTGAAGCGCTGTATCAACCGCATCAGTAAATACAATAACCTGATCTGTAAATCTGATAACCGCCGCGAATATCCTACTCAGAACGTTGATCCGTCCAGCATACGGGAAGTCTGGGAGGTAAAACTGCATCTGAATTTCAGCCTGCCGGATCCCGGCGACCTGTACGACCGCATGAACGACCTCGAAGCGGAGATGCAGCAGATCAAAAGATTAATGAATTAAACCCTACACACACGCACAAGCATCTGCTTTTATCTAAAAACGCCGCAAATAAAGGCTTTGCGGCATTTTCTCTGTCCTTTTTATTGGTTTTATAGGTAGCGCATTGCTTGTTTTAGTCTGTTTAATCTGTGTTTTATTTTCTCTATCGGTTTTTTAACTGGTTACGGCATTCCTTGTTTTGTCCGCCCATTTGTCCGCCCAATGGGGTGCGCAATAGGTGTTTTAACACTTTTTGTAAATTTACGAACGGTTGCAGGTTTTTCGCAGAAGACGTAAAAAAAGCCGCCAAAAGGAGCAGCGATTGTAGCGGGTTGCGGTGTCGTTTAAGTCCAGATTTACGCGGTTTTATGGGCTTCCTCGGGATGGCATGGTAGTTATTATCGTAGCTTACGGCTTCCTTTTCGCTCAGGTGTAATAAAACCGGCTTTCATGGCCGGTGCAATGGTAATTAAGTGGGCATTAAAGACATTTCGTTTTGGCAATGCATCTCAAGCTAAAAGCACTCCTTTTGTCCTATCCATCGGCTTTCCCGCCTTTTTTTCTCACCTTTTTTTTGGACCTTTTGTTTTAATGCCCATACAAGAAAAGCATTCAATTTACATGTAAAATTTATTTTTCGGAATGTATGGAAACAGTGAAATTTTATTGCTAATCATTCAATGTTTTCGCACTTTATCTAAAATATGTAATGTAAATTATAATTCTCAAAAAAGTCTTTTGTCTTCTTCCTCTTTTTTCTTTCGTCTATACTCTTTGCTCATTGCTTTTTTTTCTTCTTTTCTGTGCTTTTCCTAAGTCTTAATCTCAATTTAAAATTTATAATCTAAAATCTAAAATCCCAACCCGTCTGTTATCTAAAAATCTATACTCTATTGGTCTAAATTGCTATTTTTGCCTCCATGAATCACCAGCAAACCTTCCACTATCTTCAGCAATTCCTTACCGAAGAACGGCTGCAGAAAATCAATCACTTTGCCGCCGCCAGCTCTGATTTTGTGCTGCCGGTGATCGAGGATGTGTATCAGTTCCGGAATGCCGCAGCTATTGTGCGTTCCGTGGAAGCGTGCGGGTTTCATAAAATTGTCGCGATGGAGAGTGAGAATGTGTTCAATCCGAATCTTCGGGTAACGAAAGGCGCTGAAACCTGGGTAGAAGTGCAACGGCTGCCGCACACGCTGGAAACACTGCAGAACATTCGCAACCAGGGATATAAAATCGTGGCCGTTTCACCGGAGAAAAACGCCACACCGTTGCCGGACTTTGAGATCACCGGACCGGTAGCACTGGTCTTTGGAACTGAGAAGGAAGGAGTTACCCCGGAAATGCTCAACTTTGCCGATGAAACGGTAGCCATTCCGATGTATGGATTCACCGAAAGTTTTAATGTATCCGTAGCTGCTGCCATCTGCATGTACGAACTCAAGCAAAAGCTGATTCGCTCCGGCCTGGATTATCTGCTGAGTGAGGACAAACTCTGGGAAATGAAGGTTCGCTGGGCAGTGAACTCCATTCGCAGCGGCGAGGAAATATTAACGCACTACTTGAAAAATGTGCAAAAGGAAAGTTTACATTAACCCGTAATTCCACGCAGCCACATACAGGCCCGCCGTTTCCGTGCGCAAACGCTGATTTCCCAGACTGATGGCTTTGATCCCTTTGCTGGCGAGCAGGTCAATTTCACTTTCCGAAAAATCACCTTCCGGCCCGATAAACACGGTCAGGTCTTTCAGGGCAGCGATTTCCTGCAGGCTGCTTCTTTCCAGCTGTTCATTGCAATGCGCCACGAACGTCGCCGCCGGATTAACTGTTTTGATAAAGTCGGTTAGCTTTTGTACATCATTCAGCACTGGAAAATGCGTGCGCAGACTTTGCTTGGAAGCAGCCATCGCCTGCTTTCGCAGTTTATCGATATTCAGGTGTTTCCTTTCGCTCTGCGCTGTCTGCAAAAAGGTAATTTCTGTAATGCCCAGTTCAGTAGATTTCTCCGTGAAAAATTCAATACGGTCTATGTTTTTCGTGGGTGCAATGGCAATATGCAGCCTTCGTGAAAAAGCGGGTAGCTCACGCTGAATCTCCTTCGTGTCAAGCAAAACTTTTTTGCCTTCCAGCCGGATATCGCCACGGGCAAGTGTGCCCTCACCATCCGTCACATAGATTTCATCTCCGCTGCGCATTCTCAGTACTTTCGAGATGTGCTGCTGTTCTTCGTCGGCAATCGTTACTTCGTCACCGGTAATATTTCCATAGAATAATTTCATTGCTCCGGCGTAGTTGTCGTGTTGTTGAAATCCTGCTCCAGATCATAGCGGGCCGTCGCCGCGATGCTGAGATCAGCAAACTGTCCGCGTTCTTTTTTTAACGCTGCCGTCATGGCAATCATTGCGGCATTATCCGTTGTATATTCAAATTTTGGGATGTAGGTTTTCCACCCACGGGCTTCTTCCTGCTGTTTCATGGCAGCGCGCAAACCTGAATTGGCTGAAACACCACCGGCAATAGCCACTTCCAGAATTCCGAAATCTTCGGCAGCTTTCACCAGCTTTTGCATTAGGATATCAATAATCGATTGCTGAACGGAGGCGCAGAGGTCGTTCAGGTTTTCTTTAATAAAATCAGCATTCTTCTGCACTTCTTTTTGTATAAAATAAAGCACCGAGGTTTTAATACCGCTGAAAGAATAGTCGTAACCATCGACCTTGGGCTTTCCGAATGAAAACTTCCTGGGGTTTCCTGATTTGGCCAGCTTGTCGATAATCGGTCCGGCCGGATAATCCAATCCGAAAATTTTACCGATTTTGTCAAATGCTTCTCCGGCGGCATCATCGATGGTCTTGCCCACAATCTGCATGTTGAAATAGTCGCGAACTACTACGATCATCGTATGGCCACCCGAAACAGTCAGGCAGAGGAACGGAAACTTCGGCGGCTGCGGATTGGCATCTGCAATAAAATGCGCCAGAATATGCGCCTGCAAATGGTTCACTTCAATCAGCGGAACCTCCAGGCTCATGGCCATGGATTTGGCGAAAGAAGTACCTACCAGCAGCGAGCCCAGCAGGCCGGGACCGCGGGTAAAGCCCACCGCAGAAATCTCTTTTTGTTGTATATTTGCTTGCCGCAGCGCCTGAGCAACCACGGGAATAATGTTTTGCTGGTGCGCGCGCGAAGCCAGTTCCGGTACCACACCTCCGTACAGGCGGTGAATTTCCTGGCTGGCCGCCACGTTAGAAAGGATGGTATTTCCCCGGATAACCGCTGCCGAGGTATCGTCGCAGGATGATTCTATCCCTAAAATTATTGAGTCACTCATCACATGGCAAATTTAGAGAATAATAACGATAAGGAAGATAAAAAATCGCGCGCCGGACAGCTCGGTGACTCGCTGCAGAAAGGCGTGGAAAGCGTAGGCGAGACCGTGAAGGAAACCGTGAAGGACGCGGCTAATCTTGCCTCTGATGCCATTACGCATCCGGTGGAAACTGCCGGCGAATTTGTGCAGCAGGCCGCCCGTGATGTCACGAGTTATACCTGGTGGGCTAAGCTCTTATTGGTACTGTTCTGGTCCGCTCTGTTCATCGTTGTCTCTTTTATTATCGTTGTTAATTTACCGGCCACTAAAAACTGGGTAGCCCAAAAGGTGATTACCAAACTCAATAAAGACCTGAAATCCCAGATGTCTTTTGAAAGTGTAGATGTGAGCTATTTTGGTGATATCCACATTCATAACGTAGCGGTAAAAGATCATAAAGGCTATAAATTCCTGCGTGCCGAGGAGTTATATGCAGATTCCGACTGGTTTTCCATCATCAGCGATTCGCGCAACCTGCAGTTTCAATCTTTGTCTTTAAAAAAACTGGACCTGAAAGTCATTACCTATAAGAATGACAGTATTTCCAATTTTATCCGGTTCATCGATTTATTTGATTCAGATACGCCTACGGAGCCCGGCCGCGAACCGTTTCAGCTTAAATCCCGCGTTTTTGTTTCCGATTCCAAGGTTTCTATTGTTAATCAGAATTCGGAAGGAGAGGACGGCAAATGGCTCCAGGCGAATAATGTAAACCTGATTGTGCCCGAACTTCGTGTAAATGGTGCAAATATTCACGCAAAAATCAACAATTTCCGTTTTGAGACAGAACGCTGGGGCAAGAAACATTTTGTGGATACGTTCTCGGCAGAATTTGCGCTTACCAAACAGTTTCTTGCATTAAAGGATTTAACTTTAAATACTGATCACAGCTTGCTGCAGGGAGATTTAAAATTTAATCTGCCAAATGGTTCCTTTGCTGATTTTACCGACAAAGTACGTTGGGACATGGTGCTGAAACCGGGTAGCCAGATCAGCGGCTATGACATCAGTTATTTCGTGACGGACTGGGATAATTATAAACCCATCAATATCTCCGGGACGATGACCGGTCCGCTGAATATGTTTTATCTGGACGATTTCCGGATCAGCAATCCGCAGGTAAACATCCGGACCAGCACGATGAAGGTGGCACGTATTCTCAAAGGCGATTTCCAGATTGAAAGCAACAACCTGAACACGGATTTTACGTACAAAAATCTGAAGGCGATGATGCCGACCTTCATTGCTGAAAAAATGAAAAACTTTGCCGATGATTTCGGGCGCATCCGCTACAGCGGAGCAGCGCGGGTGAATCCCCGGCAGGTGTATGTGCCGTCGGCCAACATTATGACCGGCGTCGGACAGGCGCAGGTCCGGAATTTTTATCTCGAAGATTATAGTACTGATCTGCCAAAATATCGCGGAAATGCCATCCTGAAAGATTTTAATAGCACAGTCATCAGCAAAAGTCCTGAAGTGGGCCTCATTAGTGGTAACTTTACTTTGCAGGGACAAAGTTTCGACGTGCCGACTATGAGAATCCGCACGCGCTCGGATATTTCCAGTATTCAGATTTTAGGTAAAACTTTAAGAAATATAAAATTGGACGGCGAACTGGACCATATGAAATATGATGGTCTGGTAGCGATTAATGATACACCGGCGCGCGGCGTCGTACGCGGTCTTATCAACTTTAGCCAGCCACGGCTGCTGGCCGATATTAAAGCCGATATCGACTACTTAAACATTAATTATTTCACAGGAGCGAAAGGCAGTCAGATTGTTTCAGGTCAGGTGGACGGAAAACTCGCCATGAAAGATCTGAACGACTTAACGCTGGATGCCACCCTTCGGCACGTAAGTTTTAATGACGGGAAACAGAAATTCAATATTCCGGACGGCAGTGTGAAAGCTTTTTTCGAAGACGGAAACCGCGTGCTGGCTGTGAATGCGCCCAATGTGGTGAATGGCCGGATCTCGGGGCGCTTCAACCTGGCTGATTTACCGGGTATGATCGAAAATGGTTTGGGTAAAATTCTGGTGGGACCCGCGCCTAAAAAATTGTACCGCGGCCAGCACTTCACCATGGCTTTCGATGTGAAGCAGGATTTAATCGCCTACTTCGTGCCGGATTTATATTTGCCGGCCGGTGCCACGATGGACGGCGCGTACGATGGGAGCAGCAATAATTTAATTCTGAATCTGGACGCGCAGCAGTTAAAATACGTACTAACAAGCAAAAAAGAAATCACCGACGCAGACCGTGCTTTGGCAAAGGCAAATCCCGCTTACCGCCTCACGGAAAGGCAGCAGGTAACACGCGATAGTGCGATGGCCGAGCAACTTCAGGTGCGGATTAACACCGCGAGGGCCGAAGAACAAATCGCTGCCTCTGTTTACAGGCTGGCGTACAATAACAATATTTTCAAGGATATTACCCTCAGCGGACGCAATGAAAATCAACAGTTGCTCCACGTTGCGGCCAGCTTTAAACACGGCACGCCTGACGAGGAAGTGAAGCAGAACCTGAAAGAATACGCAGTCAATTTTAACCAGTCAGTAAATGGCGCAGGAGATCTGGTGTTCAGGTTTGAGCCGACCACCGTCCGGTTTAATGATGTTGCCTGGAGTGTGGATACGGACCCTTCGCTGCAGCACAGCATTACCTATCAGAAAAAGACGGGGAACTTCCTGATTCATAACCTTAAAATTATTTCTGATGACAGTGCTTTGCTCGTGGAAGATGCTGTATTTAAATCGGGCAGTGATTTCTCTGCGGAAGGCAAAATAGATAATCTTGATATCGGGAAAGTTTTCGCGCTGGCGCAAACCAATAATGATATGGAACTGACGGGGAAAGCCAACGGAACCTTCAACATCGTGATGGATAAAAGTAATCTGGAGCCATTGCTGGACTTGCAGGTGACCGGCATTTCGATGAACGGCCGCGAAATGGGCCGCATTGAAGTACAAACCCAGAAAAGCAGTCGCCGCAACGTGTTTGATGTGGATGCCAAAGTAATTTCAACCGGAATTATGGGCGATAATGATTTGCACCTGACCGGCACCATTGACAATAACACCGCCTCGCCGGAACTAGATCTCACCGCTGAGATGAAAGGGTTTGACTTAGGTTTTGCCCAGCAGTTTCTCACCGGTGTATTTTCTAATCTAAGAGGAAAGGCCACCGGCGATCTGCAGATTAGTGGTCCGCTGAACGATATCGATTACAGCGGTGATATTGCGCTCACGGAATTCGGGCTGAAGCTGGATTTCACCGGCGTGGATTACTCATTTGATGATACCGTGGTTTCACTTTCGCGTGGACTGGCGATTCTCAATGACATTGGAGTGCGTGACGGACGTACCGGTTCCCGCGGCTCGATCTCCGGGGCGATTCAGTTTGAAACCTTATCGTCCATGGGCGTCAACCTTGTGATGCGTGCTGATAATCTGATGCTGCTGAACACAACCCAAAAAGACTACGACCTTTTCTGGGGCCGAGTGTATGGAACCGGAACCGTGTATGTGGACGGCCCGGTGAGCGGCTTAAGCATCTCCACCCCGGAAATGCGTGCTTTGAGCAATTCGGTTTTTACCTTTAATTCCAATTCCACGTCCAATGTAGAAGAATTTAAGATGCTGCGCTTCCTGCAGCGTGATGAAGGCGGTACAGTAACCGTGGAAAAACCGGTGAAATCCGGTGCTAACATGAATGTGGATTTCAACCTGGCGGTGGACCGCGGAACAACGGTAAATGTTTTGGTGGGTGATGATATCGGCGATATCTCGGTGCGAGGTAATTCCGAGCGGCTCCGGTTTGTGTTGGCCAGAAACGGATCTATCAGCATGAACGGAAATTATTTCGTGGACAGCGGAACCTTTGTTTCCAAAGCGATTCTGAACCGCACCTTCCAGATTGCCAAGGGAAGTTCCATCCGCTGGGACGGTGATGCGCTGGCACCGCAGTTGGATATTAATGCAACGTATCTTCGAACGGTCAGCAATGCCGGGCAATACCTCAATGTGGGAAGCCTGCAGCCAATTAACGTGCTGCTGAGTACCAGAATTACGCAGACGCTCAATAATCCTAAAATCGAGCTGGGCGTGGACGCACAGGATGTATCCTCGAACCTGAAAGAAACGCTGGCGGAGAAAATGAGCAATGAGGACGAGAAAATTGTCCAGTTCGGTTCTATCCTGGTGCTGAACAGTTTCAATGTCGGCAACTCCGCCTTTGATATTAATTTAGGAAACACCCTGGAAACTTCCGGTTATAACCTACTCTTTAAGCAACTGGGCTCTGTACTGAATACCATCAGCAATGAATTCCAGGTGGATCTGAATTATCTGAAAGGTGATCCCAACTCCAATACCGGCGACCGGGCTAATGCCAGTGTGAGTTTCGCCTTGTCTCCGCGTGTGACGGTGAAAACAGGCCTGGGCATTCCTATTTCCAAATCCGAGAACACAGCTTATGATTATCTGTCCGGCGAAGGCATCATCGAATATGACTGGTCGCGGAAGAATGACGGCTCCCGATTGCTGCGTGCCTATAGTAAGCCAACCAACATCGGCCTGAACGGTGCAGCCGCTGCCAATGCAGGTGCAAACCAAAGCTACGGCGTAGGTGTGGTGTACAGCAAGAGTTTTAATACCATCTTCAGACGGCGCAAGAAAGCAGCGACTTCGCAGAAGCCAAAAGATTCAATCAAAAATGATTCTGTGAAAAATATCAATAATCACTGATAAAAATCATGTTGATGTGTAATAAATAGTTAAAATGTATTAATGTTTGAGATAATTTTCTCTTTATAATATTTTTATGTATTTTTGCAAAAAATTTAGAAGACTACATTTAATATTATTAATACAGAAAAATGAACTATCAATTAGACGAAATAGACAAGAAGATTCTTGATTTCCTGGTAGAAAATACACGGATGCCTTTTACAGAAATCGCAAAACAAATGGACGTTTCCGCAGGAACCATCCACGTGCGTGTGAAAAAGATGGAGGATGCAGGTATTATCCTGGGTTCGTCTCTTAATATCGACTACGGCAAACTGGATTATCATTTTACCGCTTTTATCGGAATTTTGCTGACCAAGTCCAACCGTACGCAGGAAGTCCTGAAAGAGCTGGCTACCATTCCAAATGTAACCGAAGCAAGCGTGATCTCCGGCAAATACAACATTTTCTGCAAGGTTCGCGCAAAGAATACAGAAGATGCCAAACGCATTATTTATCAGATTGATGACATCCAGGACGTGATGCGCACAGAAAGTATGATTTCCATGGAAGAATATATTTCTGACAAAAACCGTCTGATTGATGCAGTCCTGATTTAAGACTGATATTTCTCAACTTTTATGGAAACTTTCGATCTGCTGTCGAAAGTTTCTTTATTTTTACAATTATGAATAATGATTTTTCAGATGAAACGCCGCGTAAAGGATTAGGCTTCAGTCTTGCGCTGGCAGCTTTGTTTCTCTTTACCTTTATGGGAATCGGGATTGATGCAGATGAATTCATACAGCATCCGGATCTCAATATTCCGACGGCCTATTTTTACTTCATATTCTTTATTGATGCGGTGATGGTCGCTTCGCTGCTCTTTATTTTCTTTTACCGGAAGTTTGCCGTGTATTTGTTCCCGGCAGCACTGATTATTCATTTCCTGGCGCATAACTATTATCTGTCCACGTTTCTGTACACCGACGTGACTAATATGTTCTTGTATTGTACATTGGGATTATTCGTAATTATTCCCAAGTGGCAGTTCTATAAATAATTTCTCTTGATGTTCTCCAAAGCTTGTGAGTACGCGCTGAAGACTGCGATTTATATTGCCCAGCAAACCGGGCAGGGCCGCCGTGTGAATGTAAAGGAAGCTGCCATGGCCGTAGATGCGCCCGAAGCATTTACCGCCAAATTACTGCAGCAGCTTTGCCGCGAAAACATTCTTACTTCCACACGAGGAAAGCAGGGCGGTTTCATCTTCGATGTCGAAAAACAGAAAAGTATCACTATTTACGAAGTAGTAGTCCTCATCGATGGTCCGGGGATTTTCACGAAGTGTGGTCTTGGTCTCCACAGATGTTCTTCTGAAAATCCGTGTCCGGTTCACAACGAATTTAAAGTCATCCGCGAAGGACTGACGCAGCTTGTAAAAGAGCACACTTTCTACGATTTAGCACAAAAAACCGAAAGCGGACTCGCTTGGCTTAAATAGCAAAAAAATAAGGCTCAAAAACGAAACATGTTTTTTATCATTTTAAATAAGATAAATTTGTCCGAATTGAAAATTTGCGTACATTTGTATCATCAAAATTAAAAACGACACCCACATGTTAGTACAAGAAAAAACAATCGGCCAGATGGTAGCAGAAGATTTCCGCGCCGCTGCTGTCTTCAGAAAATATAAAATCGATTTCTGCTGCAAAGGCAACAGAACAATCGAAGAAGCCTGCGATAATAAAAAAGTGACCCCCGAAGAAATTTATAAAGACCTGGATGCACTGAACCAGGCAAAAGCAGGCGATATTGATTTTAACTCCTGGCCGCTGGATTTACTGGCAGATTATGTAGAGAAAACGCATCACCGCTATGTGGAAGAAAATTCTACCGTGCTGCTGCAGTATCTGAACAAGCTATGCAAGGTACACGGCGACCGCCATCCGGAATTGTTTGAAATTAACAAACTGTTTACCGAAAGCGCGCAGGAACTGGCAGCACACATGAAGAAGGAAGAATTAATCCTTTTCCCTTTCATTAAAAGAATGGTAGCTGCGAAACAAAACGGTGAAGAACTGCCAAAACCGCATTTCGGAACCGTGGAGAATCCTGTGGCGATGATGAAGCACGAGCATACTACAGAAGGAGAGCGCTTCCAGAAAATTGCGGAACTCACGAACAATTATCAGTTTCCGGAAGATGCGTGCGGAACGTATCAGGTAACGTTCCGAATGCTGGAAGATTTTGAGCAGGATCTGCACAAACATATTCACCTGGAAAATAACATCCTGTTCCCCAAAGCCATTGAGCTGGAGAAAACTTTTTAATAAACTAAATTATCTGTTTTTTGAGGGGCCTGTTGCGGAGTAATTCTGCGGCAGGCTTTTTATTTGACAGATTTCACTTCTTCGTCAAAGCATCCGGTGTATGCACGGCAGTCTCTCCGGTTTCATCGCTTTCTACCTCGTATTGCGGATCTTCCTTCGAGCAGCGGCGCTGTTTTCCTTTAAAGGTGAAATCTTTGGTGTGTACTTTTATTACCTTTCCCTTAACGGTGTTACCGGCATAATTCCAGGAAACCTGGTCACCGGCTTTAAATTCTTTGCTCATTGTATTTTATTTTTCAGTGTAATATACTTCCCCGCCCACTACTCGTGCCGGCGATGTGTATGGATGTTCCGTTGCTTTATCAATCCCCATAATGTGCTGAACATCCCATTTTTTTGCTTTAAAATAATCAGCGACCATACTGCGGTGGCAGCGCCACCAGACAGCTTCAGAACACATCATGGCAGTCGCGTTTTTTTCTGCCGTGACGGCCAGTTCATCCACGCCTTCTTTAAATTCCTCACTGCGCATATAGCCCGCGTAGGCAGCAAATGACTTGTTTCTCCACAAAGTATCAGTGGGTGCATCTTTCTGACGGCGCCGGCCACCCAGTTTATCAAAATACATATACTCAATGCCATGCTCCGCCAGCGTTGCGGCAAGAGCTTCCTGATCATATTGCGGAAACTTGCGGGAACCCGGCATGCTGCGCACATCTGCTAAAACCTTGATCTCAAAAGAAATCAGCATTTCCAAAAACGTTTCGATGGGATGAGTAGAGTGCCCGATTGTGTAAAGAGGTAATTCCGTAATCATGACTGCAAACTCAACATAAAAAGTGCCGTACTTCATTTCAATAAAAAATCCGCGGGCAAAAACCAGCGGATTGATCGTATTGTAATAAAAAGTTTATCGGCCGAGGGCTCGCTTCACGGCCTCTTTCACTGCCTCAGCATCAATTTTATATTTCTTCATGAGCTCGGCCGGTGTTGCAGATTCACCAAAAGTGTCATTCACGGCAACGTACTCCTGTGGTGTCGGACGTTTCCGAGACAACATTCCTGCTACAGATTCACCTAAGCCCCCAAGATAGTTATGCTCCTCGGCAGTAACGATACGGCCGGTTTTTTCCACGGATTTTAAAATGATTTCTTCATCCAGCGGTTTAATGGTGTGGATGTTAATCACCTCACAGGAAATGCCTTCTTTTTCCAGTTGCTCAGCAGCCTGCAGAGATTCCCAGACGAGATGGCCTGTTGCCACGATGGTTACATCAGTGCCTTCCTGGAGCATAATTCCTTTCCCGATCTCAAACGGCATATCTTCGGGCATGAACACCGGAACGACCGGGCGGCCGAAACGCAAATAAACGGGTCCTTCGTATTCAGCAATAGCCAAAGTAGCTGCTTTGGTCTGGTTGTAATCGCACGGATTGATGACCACCATTCCGGGAAGCATTTTCATCATTCCGATATCTTCCAGGACCTGGTGTGTGGCGCCGTCTTCACCTAATGTCAACCCCGCGTGCGAAGCGCAAATTTTCACGTTTTTATTTGAGTAGGCAATGGATTGACGAATCTGGTCGTACACGCGCGAGGTTGAAAAGTTGGCAAAAGTGCCCGTGAACGGAATTTTACCATTAATGGTAAGTCCTGCCGCGATGCCCATCATATTGGCTTCAGCGATTCCTACCTGGAAAAAGCGTTCCGGTGCTTTCTCAATGAATTTCTCCATTTTGAGCGAGCCGATCAGGTCCGCGCAAAGAGCAACTACATTCGGGTTTTTCTCGGCCAGTTCGGCCAAGCCGGCGCCGAATCCGCTGCGTGTATCTTTTTGTTCTGTATATGTAAATTTCATTTTCTTTTATTTTAAGTAACCAATGGGTATGAAGAGGATTAACAGCTGTTATAACTTTTTAATAATCAGCCGGAGCTTCCAGATATAATTGTTTGAAAGCGGTTTCCAGTTGTTCATCATTCGGTGCTTTTCCATGCCAGGCGTGTGTTCCGGTCATGAAATCTACACCAAAGCCCATCTCTGTATTTAAAATAATAACGACCGGTTTTCCGTTTCCGGTTTCTGCCTTAGCTTTTTCCAGAATAGCAATTACCGCATCCAGGTCGTTGCCGTTCTTTTCATTTAATACCAGCCAGCCGAAAGCTTCCAGTTTAGCATGCAGATCGCCGAGGCTCAGTACATCGTCAGTGTCACCATCAATCTGACGTCCGTTATAGTCAATGGTCGCAATGATATTATCCACTTTTTTAGCGGCCGCAAACATCAGTGCTTCCCAGATTTGGCCTTCCTGTAATTCACCATCACCGTGAAGGGTGTAGATTAAGCCTTCGTCACCATCCAGTTTTTTACCTAAGGCAGCACCGATTCCCACGGATAATCCCTGTCCCAAAGAACCGGAAGCTACGCGGATGCCCGGCAGGCCTTCGTGTGTAGTAGGGTGGCCCTGCAGGCGGGAATCCAGCTTTCTGAAAGTAGCCAGTTCGGAAACAGGGAAGAAGCCAAAGCGCGCCAGCGTGGAATAAAAGACCGGCGAAATATGACCGTTGGACAAAAAGAACAGGTCTTCGTTTTTGCCTTCCATGCTGAAGGGCAGGGAATAATTCATCACTTTGCCATACAGCGCCGTAAAATATTCAGTACACCCTAAACTGCCGCCCGGATGCCCGGAGTTCACGGCATGAACCATGCGGAGAATATCGCGTCGGATCTGGGTCGTCAGCGATTTCAGTTCTTCAATTGATTTACTCATTTTATTGGATTTATTCAGCAGCGAATTTACGAATTTTCGAGGGATGTATCGTCCGGCATCCTTAGTTGGTAAATAGACATTCGTCATCGATTCTACCTTGAAATTTTCCTAAACATCAAAAAGGGCGTTAGCAGTGAATCTTAATGCTTTTGACATGTTTTGTTATTTGTTTTGAAAAGTAGTAATTCTACTACATTTTATAAATTATTTTTAAATTGTGACTAACAAATCTGCTATTACACTTAATTTCGGGGTTAATATAAAAGTTTGTCAGTATGAAGAAAGGAGTTCAGCGAGTTACCGGTGATAGAAAACCCCAGGTGGGCGAAGCAAGCATATATGAAGTAATTGATTTTTATCCTGGCACTACAAATATTGAAGATAACAGCATTAAATGGAAATTATATGCTCGGCAACGATCCGGCAAATGGCGTGAACTGAAGGGGCCATTAAAAACAGGGCGCCGTGTGACTTATACCTTTCCAGAAAAATGGCTTGGTCATGATTTGTTGATAGAAGCATACGTTTTCGCCCCTGAAGTAAAATTTCCGCCAGGAATTATAGTGTCACCAGCACCAGCCAAAATTCCTCGAATATTAGGCGTTGATCTACAAAAAGTAAACGCTGGTCCTGCAACAACTTTTAGTTTTATGGATCGGCTGCGGGTTGAGGCTAACACCAGCGGAATGTTTAACAAAGAAATAGTGTTTTCACTCTGGGAAGATGACCAGCCCGGACCAGGGCATCATGCCAGCAATCTAATGATCGCTACCAGAAAAGGGAAGGTAAACGCAAAGGGAATCGCCCAGGCTGAATTTCTACTGACAGAGGCTTTAATGAAAAAAGCGCTAGAAGGAGAAACGGATGTCGCAGAACTGGAATTTTATGTTACTGCAGAATACTATCCGACTAAAAAGCACGCTACCACCAATACCAATATAGTAAACCCTTTTATTAAGAACATAACCTCTGACGAAAAACCATCAATGCAACCCTCTTCACCCGCACAAGAGAAGGGGCCTAGCAAGAAGGAAGAAACAGGTGTTATACAAAAGGTGGAAGATTGGTTTAAGAATATACCCATCTGGGACTGGGTAGAAAATAAGGGGACTATCGTAAAAGATTTAATGCCCGCTCCACAAACCGCCGAAGGTAAAACTGTTACGGTTGTCAAAGAACAAAAAAGTCCAGAAACAGGCTGTCCTCGATGTAAGATATTGCAGCTCGCAGAACTTAGTCAGATTTTTACAGCAGCTCCTATTGACCGGAAATCAAGTATTTTAAATGCATTCAATGAAGCAAATCTTAAATTTGGCTTGGATTCCTGCAGGCAGAAAGCGCATTTTTTCGCACAAGTCCTGGAAGAAATTGGAATTTCTATTAACGTGAAAAACGGTGAGAATATGAATTATCCCGTCGAAAGGTTGCCACAAATATTCAGTAAATTTAGTACAACAGGAAAGGCCGGAGGAAGTCCGAACAATTTAGCATTTAAATACGGCCGAATCGATAGTAAAAATCTCCAACAGTTAAAATCTCAGTACAACAAAACCAACTTAAAGAATCAACCTGCTAATCAGGAAATGATTGCTAATGTTGCTTATTCCAACAGAATGGGTAATGGTAGCATAGAAAGTGGGGACGGTTGGAAGTATAGAGGCCGCGGTATCATTCAGATTACCGGTAAAGATAAATATGATAAACTAAATAAACGGATATCATCCGACTATCCGGAATTTAAAATATTAATTGACGCCGGTAACATTAATAATTTGCGAGAGGGAACAGTAGCAAGTATGGCCTACTGGAAAGAATATGGCTGTCAGCAGAAAGCCGCTGCTGGTGTAACACGTGCTGATTTAGACAGTATTGTGGATATCGTAAATAAACACACACCTTCAAGGGATGACAGGTGGAGGCACTTGCAGAAAATGATTACGATATTTCAGCTGGAGAAATGCACCGGTGATACTGCTGCTCCTGTACAAGAAGAAAAAGGCAAATGGCATGAGCCCGTCGACAATCCTATTACTACGCTTTACATGCAAAGCGGAGGCGGAGGCGTAGGAAGTGTCGGCGAGAACTGGGGATTGTTTGGAAACACCCGTAATGGTAAGGTCCATCAGGGTGTAGACTTATTTGTACTCCCAAAACAAAAAATATATGCTTGTGCAAAAGGCACGGTGGAGCATGTAAAATGGCATACCGGTTATGGAAATACTGTAACGATTAAAATAACGGATAAGCAGGCATTCTATGATCATCGGAGAGAGTATGTTTTGCTGCATAAAGATAGGGGTGAAATTATTCAGGGACCATCCTTTGATAAGACTAAAGATATATTTCTCTTTTATGCACATGTAGAAGAAGTGCTGGTAAATGAAGGTGATGATGTGATCGCTGGAACTGAAATTGCAATATCAGGTGTTTCCGGAATTGTTGGTGGGACTGCTGCGCCTCATTTGCACTTCGAAATTTTCACTACATTGTATGCGGTAGGAAAAGGGTTAAGCTACCGTTGCAATCCTGGTTATTACGTACACTTCAGAGGTCCTGCTCAGCAAACAACTGCTGAAATTGAACTCCAGAAAAAAACAGCAGCTGCCGGAAGAATTGTCAACGTCAACGGAAAAAAGGTAAAATAATATACACTATGATTTTAAACAGAATGCGCCTGATAATTGTGCTGATGGTTTTTTGGTTGTCATACAGTTGCGCCGAAACCCCTGCCAAACCGGCCGGCACCCAGATTATGTCGGAACGCGCACAGGAATATAGCGAAGTAACTTTTAATCTTACAAGCGATTACGATTCTGCACATCCATACCTGGAAGTCAATACCGAAAACCGGCAGTTTTTCCTGCAGTTTGTAGAAGACCGCACTTATGCCCGTTTTTATGATCATCAAAAGTTAGTTAAAAACTGGCAGCCGGTGATCTATAATTTTAATTACAATTCATCTTTCAAAGATGCTGAGAAACAAATCCGGATAGTTGCCGGGAAACAGGATGGTTATCTTCTGTTGCCTGAGTATAGCGAGGAATTTGATTCTTTCAGCGTTTATTTCTTTTCGCAAAGCAGCTTTAATTTTATCCAGTCCATTGAACTGCCGCAACTGCTGAATCAACCTTATAAAATTTTTGCAACGGGAGGTGGAAAGCCCCAGTTTTTCGCCAAATTAAAAAACGGACAACACGTGGATTTTTTAAAAAGAGACGCGTATCCGATCGATACAGGAACGGTTCAGGAAGATCTGCGCTGGCTGACAGAAACATCAACATCCGCAGCCCAGATCAAACCAGCGAGAGAGAAAAGTAACTTAATCCAAAAATTAACCGCTGAACTGAACGCGGATGGAGTTCCTGATTATCTTTACGCATTAAAATCCGGTACCGCCGATGGTGATTTTGAAGCGGAGCATTTTAACCTAGAATTTAAAATAGAACTTTCTGACAATGGCCGGAAACCTCTTACCTTTACCAATTCAGGTATAAAATATAGTAATAGCGGGAACTGTATTGCCGAAGGATTCAGTCAACTGGTCGCTAAGCAAAATTATTTTACTTTGGAAGGCCAGACTTGTTACGACTACAATATCCTGGTGAGCTCGTACCTCACCTTTAAAGTCGTAAATAACGACATATTACTGCACCGATACAGTGAGGAGTATTTTGACAAAGCAAATCACGAACAGGAAATTCCTTCACGAAGCTGGACCCAAAAAGATTTTGGAAAAATCCGCTTTCAGGATGTAACTGAGGATTTTCTTTTTCGTCTACGAAATAAATAATTTTAATTCCACGCTAAAAGGGCGTTATTCATTTACTTCTTCCGAATCAGCCACAATCCCGCAAAAGTCAGCAACCCATTGATAATCAAAAGTTCCAGCCCAATCTTAAAGTCACCGAAAATGTTTTCCTGGTATTTATCGATGAGATATGATACCACCGGCGCTGCCACACACACATAAGGAACCAGGCGGTCCTGTACTTTAAACTTGGTGAAAATTCCGAAAGCAAATAAGCCCAGCAAAGGTCCATAGGTAAAGCCGGCCATTTTCAGGATCAGACCGATCATCGAGTTGTCATTAATCAGTTTAAAGATAATCACCATCACCAGGAAAGCTACGGCGACAATCAGGTGAACGCGCTTCCGGAATTTTTCTTTATCGGTTGCGGCCATGTGTTTGTCTTTCAGACCGAAAATGTCAATACAGAGTGAAGAGGTGAGTGCGGTCATCGCGCCATCCGCACTCGGGAACAGCGCAGAAATAAGCGCGATAATAAAGATAATGGAAATCACCGGAGGCATGTGGTTCAGTGCAATATCCGGGAACAGCTGATCTCCCGCGGAAACTACATGTTCTGTATTTCCGTACAAGTGAAGTAAACCGCCCATGAACAAGAACAAAGCGATTACACCCACCAGAATAAAACCGAGTGTCACCATGTTCTTTTGCGAATCCTTCAGTTTGGTTACCGACAGCGATTTCTGCATCATTTCCTGATCAATACCCGTCATCGTAATGGTAATAAAAGCGCCCGCCAGCACCTGCTTGAAGAAAAATGCCTTGCTGTTCACATCCGTATTAAATACTTCCGTGTAACCCAGGCGGTTCATTTCCGAAATACTCTCCATGAAATCCAGGCCCAAGTGATTCATCATATACACAGAGCAGATAATCAGTCCCAGCAGCATACAGGTAGTCTGCAGCGTGTCCGTCCAGACAATGGTTTTCACACCGCCTTCGTAGGTGTACAAAATAATCATCGCCAGAATCACCAGTGTGGTCACAATAAACGGAACACCCAGGCTGTCCAGAATCGCCACCTGTAGAATATTCACCACCAGATACAAGCGGGCCGTAGCACCCACCAGGCGCGAAACAATGAAAATCCAGGCACCCGATTTATAGGACAAATGACCCATCCGGTGTTGCAGATAACCGTAGATAGAAGTAAGCTGCAGGCGGTAGTAGAGCGGCAAAAGTACATAGGCAATAACCACATAGCCAATGAGATAGCCGATGGTGATTTGCAGGTAATGAAACTGATCTGCACCTACTGCGCCGGGTACTGACACAAAGGTAACACCCGATAAGGAGGTACCAATCATCCCGAAAGCCACCAGCATCCAGTTGCTCTTGCGGTTCCCGATGAAGAAACTGTCATTGTTGCTGTCCTTTCCCGTTTTATACGCGACCCAAAATAAAAGTCCGAAATAAGCAAGGATAATCAGGAGCAGAACAAGTGGATTCATTTGGAAAAAATTTCCACAAATATAGTTTTTTTAGCCTGATATGGGCGCCTTCATCCGTCCTCCGCTCCCGCTTTTTTCGCGCCGCTGCGCTCTGCAAAAAAGAGCTCCGCTCAGGCCGGGGCGCAGCGAGCGCTTTTCCCGGAGTGTACGCGGAACTAGCCAAGACCGTTTGATTTTATAAACAAAATCCCGCAGCAAGGTGTTGCGGGAAGTAGGTCATTCCTTTATTGCAGCAGATGTTCGTACTCAGGCATCCTTTGCAAGGTCTTTTTCGCATACGGGCACGATGCCTGCAGTTTGTGCGAGTTTTGATCTGCGAACTGCGCAACGGCTTCCACCAGTTGTTTGCCTAAGCCTTGTCCGCTGTATTCGCTGTCCACCTCTGTGTGGATAATGTCGATTTTGTTCTCGCCCAGCCAGTTAAATTCAATGGTTCCGGCTTCTTTCCCATCCACCGACACAATGAAACGGTCGCCTGATTTAGTAACTTCTGCCATGATATTTTATATTTATTTTAAATCTGCTCTTTACAGGTCGCCAAATTTTCCACTTTGGAAATCTGCGAATGCCTGCATAATTTCTTTTCTTGTGTTCATTACAAAAGGGCCGTGGGCGGCAATCGGCTCACGAAGGGGTTGCCCGCTCAGGATAAGCACCACGCTTTCTTCCTTCGCCGTAATACTGAATTTTTCGCCCGCATTTTCGAAAACGACCAGATGGTCTGCTGCTGCGGTCTCACTCTCATTCACCGTAATGCTGCCATCAATAACCAAAGCGGCCGTATTCCAGTCGGCCGGAAATGCAAAGTCCGCCTTTCCGCCGGCTTTCAATTTGGCGTTCATCATCTGCACCGGGCTGTAGGTTTTGGCCGGCCCTGCTGTTCCTTTATAATCGCCTGCAATCACTTCAATATACCCGTTTTCACCTAAGTCCGCCTTTCCCATCATCTGATTTTCAATCGCCTGATAGCGCGGGGTGCCCATTTTGTCTTTGCTGGGAAGATTCACCCATAATTGTACCATCTGGAAAATTCCGCCGGCTTTTGCCCATTCCGTTTCGTGGAATTCTTTATGCAATACACCGCTGGCTGCCGTCATCCATTGCACATCACCCTGACCGATGATCCCGCCGCCACCTGCGGAATCATGATGTTCCACTTTGCCCTGGTACGCAATCGTCACTGTTTCGAAACCGCGGTGCGGATGGACATCCACCCCACGCGGGACCTGTGTCGGCCCGAAATGAAACTTTGAGTTGTAATCCAGCAGGATAAAGGGATCCATTCGCTCCATGCTCAGGCGGCTGTCGCCCGGTATGAAATTATGAACGCGGAAACCGTCGCCAACAAAATGAGCCGGACGGGGCGCTGCGATAAATGCTGTTTTTTTAATTGTTTCCATCTTGTAAACTTTATTCAAAGATATTGCGCCTCAGTGTTTTAAACCATTGATCTATGGTAAATAGTAGCTTACGTTTATGCCTGGGATTTCATATTTTCACCATCGCGTGAGTGCAATTTCCGGAAGACAAATCCTGATAGCATGGTCAGAACGCCCACAAAATAAAAGGTGTACCGGAAGGCCAGATGCACCGGCGCACCCATGGCGGTAATTCTGTTTTCAAAGAGTTTCAGCGCAATTAATCCGCAGGCAATACCGAAACCAACGGCGAGTTGCTGATTAACGGCGAGTAAAGAGTTGCCACTGCTGGTATGCGATGCCCGCAGATCTGCAATGGCAATCGTGTTCATGCTCGTAAACTGAATCGAATTAAAAAAGCCGAGAATCGCAATAATCGGAATAAACCAGTAAATCGAAGTATGAATACCCGGAATACCCAGCGCTGCAATCAGCAATCCGATAATAATGGTGTTCGTCATCAGCGTTCTGCGGTACCCGAAATAATCCAGAATCTGTATTACTTTTGATTTGCCGAACATTGCGGTGAGCGCCATTGGTGCCACAATCCACCCGGACACCACGGCTGTTTCGCCATACGCAATCTGAATCATCAGCGGCAACAGCAACGGAATGGCGCTAATGCCCAACCGCGTCGCCAGGTTGCCGATAATACCCACGCGAAAAGTTCGCACCTGAAATAAGTTTAAGGGAAATAAAGGATTCTCCACTTTCTTCGCATGACGATAATAGTAGTAAATCAGTAAAAAGCCAAGGATAAACACTAATAAAATAAGTGTGGTATGCGTTGTATTCCCAAACATTTCCAGCGCTACCGATAAAAAAAGCGATGCACCGGCAAAAATTAAGAAGCCTTTCAAATCAAAATGGGTATCCCGGGCATTGTATTCCGGCATGTACTTTAAACTTAGAATAATACCGAGCAGGCCGATCGGTACATTAATTAAAAATATCCAGTGCCAGGACAGGTAATCTACCATGTAACCACCGACCAGCGGACCGAGCACGGGACCAATCAGCGCGGGCACAATGGCATAATTCATCGCCTGCACAAGTTCATTCTTATGAAATGTTTTGATTAGCGCCAGCCGGCCGACCGGTGTCATCAAACTGCCGCCGAGGCCCTGCACAACTCTCGCCAGCACCAGTTGGTTCAGGCTTTGCGACATCGCGCAGAAAATGGAACCCAGCACGAAAATAATCAACGCGGCCATAAAAACCCGGCGTGTCCCAAATTTATCTGCCAAAAAACCGCTGACCGGCATAAAAACCGCCAGCGTCAGCACGTAACTGATAATGGCATTTTGCATGTCCAGCGGCGATTCCTGTAAATCAGCCGCAATAGACGGAAGACTGGTGTTCAGGATGGTAGAGTCGAGCATCTGCATGAAAATAGAAGTTGCCAGAATCAGTGGCAGGAATTTTTTCACAGAGGCAGATGCAGTTTCATTCATTCCGAATATTTTTACGCACAAACACAGCAAAGGCATTGCCATTGCTGTGTTTTGGTTCATCGTTTTTATGGATGAATATGAATAGTATCTTAATATGAGTCCGCGTGCACCGACAGTACGGCGCGGCCGCTGGGATCGTTCATTGCTTTAAAGGCTGCGTCCCATTCCAAAGCGATAGGCGTAGAACAGGCTACGGACGGAACTGAAGGAACTGTTTTCGCGGCACTGTCGCCGGGGAAGAACTCCTCGAATATCGCACGGTAGCGATACTCCTCTTTATTTTGTGGCGTATGCACCGGAAACCGGAAATGCGCGGTCGCCATCATGGTATCAGTCACTTCTTCTTCCGCTTTCTCTTTAAGCGAATCAATCCAGGAGTACCCGACGCCATCTGAAAATTGTTCTTTTTGCCGCCAGGCTATATCTTCCGGCAGCATATCGCTGAAGGCTTCACGCAGCACCCATTTTTCAATTCTCGGTTCGTGCGCGCTCACCATTTTGTCCACCGGGTTCAGCCGCATCGCTACATCCATAAACTCTTTGTCCAGGAAAGGAACGCGTCCTTCGATTCCCCAGCTCATCAGCGCTTTGTTCGCGCGCAGGCAATCGTAAAGATGGAGTTTGCCCAGTTTGCGGACATTCTCTTCGTGAAATTCCTGTGCGTTCGGTGCTTTGTGAAAATAGAGGTAACCACCGAACAGTTCATCACTGCCTTCACCGGACAGTACCATTTTGATGCCCATCGATTTAATCACCCGTGCCAGCAAATACATCGGCGTGGAGGCACGAACGGTCGTCACATCGTAGGTTTCCAAATGATAGATTACATCGCGAATGGCATCCAGGCCTTCCTGCACGGTAAAGTGAACCTCATGGTGAATGGAGCCAATGTGGTCCGCTGCTTTTCGTGCCGCGGCCAGGTCCGGGCTGCCTTCGAGTCCGACCGCAAAACTATGCAAACGCGGATACCACGCTTCCTGGCTGTCTTCGGTTTCGATGCGTCGACGCGCATATTTTGCGGTAACGGCAGAGATGATGGAAGAATCCAAACCACCGGACAATAAGACTCCGTAAGGAACATCACTCATAAGCTGGCGTTTTACGGCCTCTTCCAGCGCAGTACGTAGTTCCTGAATATCAGTTGGGTTGTCCTTTACGTTTTTATATATTTCCCAATCACGCTGATACCACTGTTTCGGTTCCCGGCTTTCCGCACTGAACAAATAATGTCCTGGTGGAAAGGTATCTACTGTTTTGCAAACGTCCTGCAGCGCTTTGAGTTCAGATGCAATATAATATGTGCCGGCAGCATCGCGCCCCTGATAAAGCGGGCAAATCCCCATGTGATCGCGGGCAATCAGATACACTTCATTTTCCAGATCGTAAAGTGCAAAGGCAAAGATCCCGTTTAGTTTATCGATAAAAGCTGCGCCGTATTTCTGATACAGTGGAATAATAACTTCGCAGTCAGAAGCGGTTTGGAAGGCATAATCCGGAAACTCTCCACGCAGGTCCCGATGGTTATAAATTTCACCATTAATAGCCAAAACGATTTTTTTATCAGCTGATAAAAGCGGTTGCTTGCCGGAAGCCGGGTCTACAATCGCCAGCCTTTCGTGCGCAAACAATGCGTTCTGGTGCTGAAAAATTCCGCTCCAATCCGGACCGCGGTGGCGGATCTTTTTAGACATTGTTAAAATCTGCTGGCGCAGCAAATCGGCGGGCTGCTGAAGGTCAAAAGCACATACAATTCCACACATAACTTTTCTTTTTAGATTGGTAATTAGTTTTGTTTATGCTACAAACGTATTGAATGTGTGAATATATTACAATGATTATTTTAATGTGGTTAAAAAAATAGTGTAAAAAAATAAATGTACGTTTATAATATAAACTTAAAGATGTAAAGCACGATATTATAACGTAAATTTTAAACTACATTAATTTCATTACAGGTGAAACTATACGTTTTCTATATTAATGCGTTTACATTTTACCTGTTTTGCGGTTATTTAGCGAAAAATATCTCGTCTGTTACCTTGAAATCCTGTTTAATGATTTGTTCCATACAGTATTCAGCCAGCGCGGTAATGGTCACAAAAGGATTAACACCAATGCTGGCCGGAATCAGTGACCCGTCGATAACATATAAGTTTTCATGCGCATTCAGTTTTCCGAATTCATTGGTCGCTTTCCCAAGTACAACACCGCCCAGCGGATGATAGCAGATATCGGCACCGTAACCATTGTGAAACAGCAAATGTGAGCGTGTGCCGCCATTGGCTTTATTCATTTTGCGTATAAAATATTGGGCATTGTTCCGCATATGAGCCGTATGCGAAGTGTTCCAGGTGAGTTCCAGTTTCTGCCGCTGCGGGTCGTAGCAAACCTTGCCGGGCTTGGGAACTTTATTCACCATCAGGTAGAGTGAGGTGGCCACATTCATTCCCATCGGCAGTGGCGCGATTTCCACAAAGAAGGGATGCTTTTTATCTTCCCAATGATCAATGCCGCCCACCGGAATCGTCGACTGCCGGAAGCCGGTACCGCCCGAGAAAGCCCGCACCCAGTTGCGGCCGGTCATAAAGTTACCATTATTACCCCAATCTTTTCCAACATGCTCATCCGTTGTGAGGCGGTTCTGCGCTTTTGATTTCAACAGCAGCTCCAGCGTTCCCATGGTGCCGGCCGCCAGAAAAAGCTTTGCAGCGTGCATTAATTTGTGTTGTACCTGCTCGCCGCTGGTGTTGATCACGGAAACGTCCAATGTATAGGAATGATCCGGCTGATGCGTAATGTGATTCACTTTGTGCAAATCCAGAATTTCCAGCAGACCGGTGGCCAGCGCTTTTTTCAGGTAGGTTTTGTCCAATGAGTTTTTGCCGTGGTTATTGCCATAAATCACTTCACCGGCCAGCGCGGAGCGGGGAACTTCATTTCGGTATTCGCGCTCCATATAATCGAAATCGTACACGTTGGGAACACGGACTGTTTTAAATCCGGCTTTATGTGCTTCGGCTTCACCTACTTTATTGAATTTATAAAACTCGCACTCATTCAAAAATTTCTCATCGATGACATTTGTTTTAAGTTCACGATTAGCCAGCGGGAAATAATGATTATAAAAAGCATCTGCGTCCAGGTCCGGAAATATTTCCGAAAAATAGGCGCGCTTGGGCGTTACCGCCATACCACCGTTGACCAGTGAACCGCCACCCACGCCGCGTCCGAGCCAGATTTTAATATGTTCGAAATCCAGCCGATCGAGTGCACCCGTAAATTTCTCTAAGTGAAAGACATTAAAGAACGGCGCAATGGTGCGGTTGCGCAGCCAGGCTGCTGAATGACCGGGTTTAATCATGGTGGAAAACCGTTCGCCGGACTTTTCCCAGTTCAGGCCCATTTCCAGCATCGTTACCGGAATGCCGGCCTCGCATAACCTAAGGGCAGCAACGGCACCGCCGTAGCC
Organism: Kaistella sp.; assembly: GCA_032057205.1. Taxonomy (GTDB): domain Bacteria; phylum Bacteroidota; class Bacteroidia; order Flavobacteriales; family Weeksellaceae; genus Kaistella. The sequence goes on along the minus strand of DAMCFT010000002.1, from coordinate 268,123 downwards.
GCTGCCAATGATGATCACCCGTTTGTCGGAATCAATTAGGGTGGGTTCGATCTGAACGGTGGGCTGACTGCCGGCAAAGGCGCGCGTGCCCAAAAAGAAAAAAGCAGCCATACTCAGGCCGCTCAGTTGTAAAAAATCTTTGCGGTTCATGCCGCAACCCTTGCAAAAAGCGTACAGGACGCTGCTGCGAGAATAAATTTGCTGTGAAATGCATTGTAGTTTTTCAGGTAATCTCCTGCAGAAACAAAACATTGCTGCCACCATAGCCCGGATGGAAGTCTCGTCTTAGGCCAAGATAAACTGGCATCCTCCCGGGGGCGCGCCAGCGCCGCCCGGAGATACAGCGCCGCCCGGAGATACAGCGGACAGCCGGACGGTTCTTCAAAAGAAGCGTAACCGTCCTGCTCCAAAAAATAAATCAGGAATTGCGGCTCATCAGCGCCATATAGAATCCATCAAAGCCTTCGCTCGGCATGATGTGCTCCTCCTTGATGAGTGAGTAGCCCGGATTGTTTTCCAGAAAAGTACGCACTTGGGCGCTGTTTTCACTCGGCAAAATCGAGCAGGTAGCATAGATCATTTTGCCTCCCTTTTTCAGAATCTTAGCATAATCCTGCAGGATCTGCTGCTGCTCGCCACGGATCCGGTCAATGAAATCCTGGTCGATTTTCCACTTGGAATCCGGGTTGCGCTTCAGTACGCCAAGCCCCGAGCAGGGCGCGTCGATCAGCAGCCGGTCTGCCTTTTCGTGGAGTCTTTTGATTACTTTATTATCATCGATCACGCGCGCTTCAATATTGTGCGCACCGGCTCTCTTGGCGCGGCGTTTCAGTTCCGCGAGTTTCCATTCGTAAATATCCAGCGCGATAATCTGGCCTTTGTTCTTCATCAGCGCGGCCAGGTGCAGCGTTTTTCCGCCGGCGCCGGCGCAGGCATCTACCACGCGCATCCCTTCCTGCACATCCAGCAGTTCACCAATGCGTTGTGAGGAAGCGTCCTGCACTTCGAAGAGGCCATCCTTGAACGCGGAGGTCAGGAATACATTTTTCTTTTCTTCCAGCTGAACGGCGGCAGGGTATTGCGGTACTTGGAAACTGTCCACATTTTCGTGTTTCAGGTCTTCCACCAGTTCGCGGGCCGTGGTTTTCAGTGTGTTGGCACGCAGGATGGTGGGCGCCTGCTCGTTCAGGGCCGTCATTTCTCTTTCCCAGTTGTCGCCAAGTTCCTGTTCCAATGTTTCCGCCAGCCACTCCGGCACCGAGTGTTGAATGGCTTTCGTAGGTACGGTGTTTTTCTTCAGTTTGGTCAGGATATCCGCGGTCTTAATGCCATCGAATTCCACAAACTTTTTATAGTGTGTCTGGCTCCAGAGGCAGTATGCCAGGATCATTTTATAAATATTGCCCGGCTTGGCGCCTTCGCCCATGTAATATTCCAACCTTTTCTTCCAGCGGATGATGTTGTAAAAGATTTCGGAGACCACTTTGCGGTCTTCGCTGCCCCATTTTTTGTGGGCTTTCAGCAGTCTTTCCAGGACTTTGTCTGCGTATTTCCGGTCGCCAAAAAAGGTTTCCTGCAAAGCGTCGTGTATTCCGATAAGTAAGTTTCTGTGTATAAGTTCCATCGCCGGTTTCTGAATTTGGTGCAAAAATACGGTTTTTTTCAGGGGTGTGCTTTCTTTTTATTTGGGCGCCTGGATCCGTCTTCCGCTCCCGCTTCCCGCGCCTTCGCAGGCGCGGGAGAGCTCCGCTCAAGCCGGGGCGCAGCAACCGCCGCGCTCAGCAGGCAGATTGTGAGAGGCAGGCTCCTGCCACGTTTGCAGGCCGCCATCTTGCAACCGGGTTTTAATAATGGTACCTTTGCGCGAAATCTATAATATGAGTGATACAGTACTTTGTCCGAAATGCCAGTCGGAGTTCACGTATGAGCAGGATAACCAGATGGTGTGCTCGCAGTGCTTCCACGAATGGGTGCCCGGTGAAACCGCCGAAGAAGATAAGATTTTGGATGCCAACGGTAATGAGCTGAAGGATGGTGATTCCGTAACGGTCATCAAAGACCTGCCCGTAAAAGGAGCGCCGAAGCCGGTAAAAGCGGGAACTAAAGTGAAGAATATCCGCCTGCGCCCGGACAGCGACCATAATATCGACTGTAAAATAGAAGGTTTCGGGTCGATGGCACTGAAATCAGAATTTGTGAAAAAGGCATAAAAAAAAGGAAAAAATTGGACAGGGTTCCGTTTCGAAGACTAGTTGTGCCGGATGGTACTAATTTCGTCTCAGGGCAGAAAGAGAATTAACCAAAGATTTCCTTAAGCGATACAAATACAAAGCTACAGAATATTTCCGGAATAAAACAACAGGACTGCTGTGTTTTGTTCCGGATTTTTATTTAAACCGCACGTGTATTGTACCGTGCAGTTTCTCAGCGGTATAACTGATCAGCGAAGTATCTCCGAGCGAAAGCAGTGTTCGAAAATGGCTGCCGGCAAAGCGACTTTCGAGTACTTCCATTTGCAGGCCTTCGGAATCCGGCACGATCTCATGCGGATAATAAAGATTTTTCGGGAGTTGCCACTCAATTCTGGCTTCTTCTGTCAGTTCATTAACTTCACCAAAGAGCCGCGCCACGTATGCGTTATACGGTTGGTGAAAAGTTTCCGCCGGGGTATCATTCTGAATCAGACGGCCGTCCTGCAAGACCACAATCCGGTCCAGCCACGGAAGAACTTCCTGCAGGTCGTGCGTGGAAATAATCAATCCGATTTCCTTATCCTTTACGTAGCGGAACAGATTTTCCCGCAGTTTACTCGTCCGCGCAAAATCCAGGTTACTGAAGGGTTCATCGAGCAGCAACAATTTAGGCATGACCGCGAGTGCGCGCGCCAGGGCAACACGCTGTTGCTGCCCGCCACTCAGGTATTTCGGCAAAGTATTGCGAAAGGTTGTTAATTCAATAAGGTCCAGCAGTTCGTCAACCTGTGCTTTTTTCTCCGCCAGATTGATATTGGAAATATATTTACCGATATTCTCTGCCACGGTTGCATACGGCATCAGGTCATAATTTTGCGCCACCATTTTCATTTGCGGCTCGCCGGGCACCAGATTGTTTTTTGGCCCCAAGATGGGTTTCCCTTCAAACAGGATTTCTCCTTCTTTGAAATCCAGCAGCCCATATAGTAAGCTCAGCAGTGTGGATTTTCCGCAGCCGCTTTCACCGGCAATCGCCACCGTCTGCCCGGCTGCAATTTCCAGCGTAAAATTCCGGAAGAGCGGCCGTTCGGGCAAGTATGAAAAATTAAGCTGGCGAATCGTAACAAGCATAAGACAAAAGTAATATATTTCGCAGGATAAAATTTTAATTTAGTATTTTAGCCTCCAACATTAATAAAAACAGATAATGAAAAACACAATCAAAACTACTTTTTTATCGCTGATGGCGGGTTCGTTTATTCTGGCGGCGTGCAGTAAAGAGCAGGCGGTGACCAGCGAAAGCAACGACGTAACTACCACCACAAATGGTGCTTCCTATGCGATTGATACCACAGCCAGTAAGATTGAGTGGAAAGGATACAAAGTGGTTAAGTCAGACCAGACCAGCCATTTCGGAACCATTATGTTCGAAAGCGGAGAGGTAACTGTGCATGACGGAATGCTGGAAAGCGGTTCCTTTGTTGCAGATATGACGTCAATGACGGCGCTTGATTTAAAAGACGATGCCGAGCAGCAAAATAAACTGAACGGACACCTGCGCAGCGAAGATTTCTTCGAAACTGAAAAGTTCCCGAATGCCACCTTCGAAATCACCAAAGTATCAAAGCAAACGGAGGGAGATTATAATACTTTGCTGGACGGAAACCTGACCCTGAAAGGAATTACCAAGCCGGTACAGTTCCTGGCAAACGTTTCTGTAACTGATAACGAAGTAACCATCGCCACGGAACCGAAAGACATCAGCCGTGAGCAGTTTGGCGTGAAATTCCAGATGCCATTGGCAAACGGAGTCATCAAGGACGAAATCAACGTTCAGATTTACATCAAAGCGCAGGAGAAAAAATAATAACAGTTTATTTTAAATATAAAAGAGCAGGAAGCGTTTTCCTGCTTTTTTTGTGTAATCGCGTCCCTGGCAACACATCCGGATATTGCTTAAAATTGATTAAATTTGCCGCTTAATTACAGAGAATTACACAACTATGACGTCACAACAAATCCGCCGGCAGTTTTTGGACTTTTTTCAATCAAAAGGACACCGGATCGTACCCTCTGCACCCATCGTGCTGAAGGATGATCCCACTCTGATGTTTTCCAACTCCGGAATGACCCAGTTCAAAGATTACTTTCTGGGCTACAAACAACCGGCAGATGTGCGCGTGGCTGATACCCAGAAGTGCCTGCGCGTGTCGGGTAAACATAACGACCTGGATGACGTAGGCCGCGATACCTATCACCACACCATGTTCGAGATGCTTGGCAACTGGTCTTTCGGTGATTATTTCAAGGAAGATGCGATTGCTTTCGCGTGGGAACTATTGACAGATGTTTATAAAATTCCGAAAGAAAACCTGTACGTAACCATCTTTGAAGGAGATCTTACCGAGAATCTGGCGCGTGACCAGCAGGCCTATGATTTCTGGAAACAGCATATCGCAGAAGACCGCATCATCAACGGAAACAAGAAAGACAACTTCTGGGAAATGGGAGAATCCGGTCCTTGCGGCCCGTGCTCGGAAATCCATGTGGACCTGCGCTCGGAGGAAGAAAAAGCGGCTGTGCCCGGAATTCAACTGGTGAACAATGATCATCCGCAGGTGGTGGAAATCTGGAACCTCGTTTTCATGGAGTTTAACCGGAAAGCGGACGGTTCGCTGGAAAAACTTCCGAAACAACACGTAGATACCGGAATGGGTTTCGAGCGTTTGTGCATGGCCTTGCAGCATAAAAAATCAAATTATGATACCGATGTGTTCACACCACTGATCCAGAAAGTGGAAGAACTTTCTGGTAAAAAATATACAGGCGTTCTGGAAAATGACCAGGATATCGCCATTCGGGTGGTGGTAGACCACATCCGCGCGGTTGCTTTTGCAATTGCCGACGGGCAGCTGCCGTCCAATGGAGGAGCCGGGTATGTAATCCGCCGTATTCTGCGACGCGCCATTTCCTACGCCTACCGTTTTCTGGGTGCCAAAGAGCCGTTCCTGTTTCAGTTGGTAGGCGTACTCGCTGCAGAAATGGGGGATTTCTTTCCGGAGTTGAAAAAGCAGCAGCAACTGGTTACGGAGGTCGTACGAGAGGAAGAGACTTCTTTCCTGAAAACGATTGAGCACGGCCTCAAAAGAATTGATGCTGTGATCAGCGAAACAGTGGCGAAAGGCGAGAAAATGCTGCCCGGTGCCGCAGTTTTCGAGCTGTATGACACGTACGGTTTCCCGGCAGACCTTTCGCGTATCATCGCGGAGGAGAAACACCTGACCGTGGATGAAGCCGGCTTTGAAGCTGAAATGGAAAAGCAAAAGCAGCGTTCGCGTAAATCATCTGCGCAGAAAGTTCATGACTGGGTGGTGCTGGAAGAAACGCCGGAAAAGTTTATTGGTTATGACCAGATGGCGGCAGAAACGTACATCACGCGCTACCGCAGGATTGAAAATAATGACGGCGATTTCTATCAGATCGTGCTGGCGCAAACTCCGTTCTATCCGGAAGGTGGCGGCCAGGTGGGCGACCGCGGAATTCTGATTCCGAGTTACGCGCGTGGATTTGATATTTCCAGTCCGAATGTACATGCGGTGGAAGACTGCTCGGAAATCATCGAAGTGCTGGATACGAAGAAAGAAAATAATCTGATCGTCTCTACCGTGCGTGAACTGCCAAAAGACGTGGGCGCAAGGTTTTACGCTAAGGTCAATGAAAATGATCGCCGCAATACGCAGGCGAATCACTCAGTGACCCATTTGCTTCATGAGGCACTGCGCGATGTTTTGGGCACACACGTGGAACAGAAAGGTTCGTATGTAGGTCCGGACTATCTGCGGTTCGACTTCTCGCACTTCTCTAAACTTTCTGAAGAAGAACTGGCGCAGATTGAAACACAGGTCAACGAGCGGATAAAAGAAAATATTGCACTTGAAGAGCACCGCGAGATCCCGATGGCTGAGGCAATTGAAAAAGGAGCTATGGCCTTATTCGGTGAAAAATATGGTGACAAGGTGCGTATGATTCAATTTGGTAATTCGCGTGAACTTTGCGGGGGAACACATGTGCAGAATACCGGTGAAATCGGACACTTTAAAATTCAGGCCGAGAGTTCCACGGCAGCAGGCATCCGCCGTATTGAAGCGATTTCCCGTGATCGGGCGACCGCACATTTCTCGGAGCTGGAAAGCAAATTTCAGGAAGTCGCTGCTCTGTTGAAATCTAAGGATATAAACAAGGCCGTGCAAAAGCTCATGGAGGAAAACGCTGCTTTAAAAGCAGAAAACGATACCTTAAAACGCGAAAAAGTGCAGGCCCAAACTGCAGATTGGAGCAAAGATTTCCAGGAGAAAAGCGGAAAAAACCTGCTGGTGAAAAAAGCGAACCTGCCGGCGGCAGCGGTGAAGGATCTTGTTTTTAAATTAAAAAAAGAAACACCACGCGCTTTAATTGTTATCCTTTCTGAAAATGAAGGAAAACCGATGATCACGGTAGGCGTTTCTGCTGACCTTGAAAAAGAATATCAGGCGGGCACCATTGTAAAGGACCTGGCACGTGAAATCCAGGGCGGCGGTGGCGGTAACCCCGGTTTTGCCACGGCAGGAGGAAAAAATCCGGCCGGCCTTCAGGCAGCCTATGAAAAAGCGCTTGAACTGTAATCCAGTAACCATACTATTAAATACAAAAAATCCCGACGCTCGTATGTAGAGTAGTCGGGATTTTTGTTGTCGTGTAATTTTTTTATTTATTGCCGTTACCGCGAGCGACTACTGCAATAAGAATGATGACAGCTAGTGCGATAATTACCCACAGCAGCGGGCCAGACATGAAACCGGCATCACTTCCTTTATCAACATTCATATCTACTTTCAGGTCCGGAGCTGCGTCCTGTGCTTTTACCCAAACGGTTACCAGATTAGCCACTATAGCCAGTGCAAACAACTGCATTTTCGAGATCAAATTAGTACGTGCCATAATTTTATGTTTTTAATGTTATTGAAAACCTTACCTTCTATAACTGTACCAAAATGAAAATTTACCTTTAAAATGACTTTATTTTAAAATACATTCCATTAAAAAATCATCCATCACGAAGCCGTTGCCAATATCAAAAACACCTTCAGCATATACCGTAAATCCCTGGCTTTTATAAAAATGCAATGCGGGGTTGTATTTGTTTACATTTAAAATCAGCCGTGTATTACCCGCAGCAAGAATTTCTTCTTTTAAATGATTCATCGCCGCAACACCAATTTTTTTTCCTTTGAATTCCGCCAGGAGATAGAGTTTATGCAGTTTGGCTGTGCCGCTTTCCAGGTTCAGTTCATACCCCATGAAACCGGCGGACTCATGATCGCATAGAATAATTTCATAGCTGAGACTAGGATTTTCAATTTGCTTCTTTAATTCAACCACGGAATACATGGTTCCCAACATATAATCAATCTGTTTGGCAGAGAGAATTTCAGTGTACGCTGCACGCCACGATTTTTCTGCCAGCTCCTGAATCAGCGCGATATCGGCGCTGGTCGCTTTCCTGAAGGTAATCATTATGCTTCCGGATAAAGTTCGAAGACCGTAATTTCAGGGTTGATGCCTACGCGGCCGGGATATCCGATCACGCCAAAACCGCGGTTGACATACAGATATTTTCCGGCGCTTTCGTACAAATCTGCCCATTTCGGGTAGCGATATTGCACCGGCGACCATTTCACATTTTTCAGGTCCAGGCCGAACTGCATCCCATGCGTATGTCCGGACAAAGTGAGCTGCACATTGGAAGGGTGGTGCTTCACGATAGCATCAAAATGAGTAGGGTCGTGGCTCATGAGCACTTTGGCAGCCTCGGCCGGAATGCCGGCAGCAGCCTTATCCAGATCTCCATATTGCGGGAAAGGTTTTTCGCCCCAGTTTTCGACCCCGATGATATATAATTTTTCACCATCGCGCTCCAGTACGACATGTTCGTTTCTCAGCAGCCGGAAACCGGCAGTTTTTTGAAGGGCAGCCAGATGGGGGATATTCTGGGCTTTTTCTTCTGCCGAGGTCCAGCTTCCATAATCACCATAATCATGATTTCCTAACACGCTCAGTTTTCCGTCTTTCGCGGTTATGGTGCTGAAGAGGTTAACAAAAGGTTCAAATTCAGTGGCATAATTATTTACCATATCCCCGGTGAATAAAATGAGATCTGCATTTTGTTCGTTAATAAGGTCAATCGCCTTCTGTAATTTTTCAGGATGAAAAAAGCTGCCTGAGTGCACATCAGAAATTTGGACGATGCGGTAACCGGCAAAGTTCTGTGGTAAACCTTTGATTTTAAGTTTTACCTTCCGCGCAAAATGACGGTATTTTCCAAAGATAATTCCATCCACAAACAACGCTGATAATACGGCTGCAGTACCTAAGCCTATAAAAGCCAGAAAGGAACGCCTTTCCGGATAATGCGTGTGCTGATCCTGCATTTTCCGGCTGGCCCAAGTAACCACGCGCAGCAAATCATCAATTAATAAAAAGACGATAACCAGCAGTTTAGGCAAAAAGAAAATAAGAAATACAGAAGCGATCAGCTGTACGCGATGCTGGTCGCGCTCCGTGCGGTCGAAACCAACTACTTCGTAAATCAAAAAGGCATAGACCAGCACAGTCACTACCCAATACCCGATCCGGAGTATCTGATTGGATGTGATGGTTTTAAAAGCCTGATAAATATAAAACTCCAGTACGAAAAGGAGACCGGTGAAAATGAGTATGTTTTTTTGCATAATATGTAAAATAGAAAAGCCGTTTCCTTTGATGATGAAAACAGCTTTAATCCTTTATTTATGGAATGACCGCAGCATATTGCGGCTGAGGTAAAGTGTTGTTTTTAGGGAAAGCGATATACAATTGCATTAATATTCATGCCAGCACCCACAGAAGCAAAGACGATGTTTCCTTTTTCGGCAAATTGATGCGGCTGCATTTCACCGCGGCGGATCAGATCAAACATCGTGGGAATGGTGGCCACGGAAGAGTTTCCAAACTCCTGAATCGTCATCGGTGCGATGTCGTGATCATAATCTTTGATGCCATATAAACGGAAGAGGCGCGAAATCATCGCATAGTCCATTTTGGCGTTTGCCTGATGAATCAGGATTTTATCGATGTCTTCAATGGAAAGCCCGGCTTTGTCAATAGTTTCCTTAATGGCGACCGGTACATTTTTCAACGCATATTCATAGATCTTTCGGCCGTGCATGCGGATAAACAGTTCGTCCCGGTTTTCATCTTCTTTCAGAGATGGAGCACTTTCCAGATAACCAATTTCCTGACTGTTGTCGCAGAGAGTTGCATCTGCAATCATACCCACATTTTCCTGCTCGGTTGCTTCCACTACCACAGCGCCGGCTCCATCGGCGAAAATCATCCGGTTGCGATCGTAGGCATCAGTCACGCGGCTTAGTGTTTCGGAGCCTACTACCAGAATTCGTTTGGCGCGGCCGGCTTTAATTAGCGTATCAGCCATAATCATCCCTTCAACCCAGCCCGGGCACCCGAAAATCATATCGTAATTCACAGTGTGGCGGTTTTTGATCCCCAACTTGTTTTTCAGCCGTGCAGACATAGACGGCATAAAGTTGCTGCGGCCACTGAGGCCCACATCACCGAAATTACTGGCATAAATAATATAGTCCAGCGTTTCGGGATCAATTCCGGCATCTTCAATCGCAGCTTTCGCGGCATGATAGCCGAGGTCAGAATTAACCTCATGATCTTCCAGGTAGCGGCGGTTTTCAATTTCAGTAATGTCAACAAACTTCTGAATTACTTCATCGTTAGGCTTGTCAATCTTCAGCCCGTCTTCCCCATAAAATACGGAATCCATAAAATGATCTCTGCCGATCACACGTGACGGAATATAACTGCCTGAACCTATTATAATTGTATTGGACATTCTGTTTTTTCTGAAAATTCAGGGCAAAGTTAGCAATTAATATTGTTCCTTCAAGAAACAAATTTATTATTAAATTTGTAGCGCTTTGTGGCTAAACTCCTGCATATGAAACTCAGTCCGTCCACCCGTGGACTCCTAATTTCTGCCGTTACCGTGCTTCTGGCCTTTGGAATTTATTTTCTGTTTTTGGCAAAGAGAAATTACTATCTGGTGGATAATCCAACCGGCGATACCTATTACTTTAAAATTAATAATGGCTCCGAGCAGATTCTGGCAGCCGGACAGTTTGTGAAGGTGGACCTGAAAGAAGGGCAAAACCATATCCGGGTGATGGATGCACAAAAAAAGGATTTATATGATTCTGCTTTTACAGTGAAGAAAAATCGCGGACTGGTGAATATTGCGCACCAGGATTATTACATTAATGAGCAGTTTTACGGCTACAACCTTGATAAAGACTCGCTGATCGCCGTGCGGCCCCAGACTAAGATTGACGGTAAGCTGTACGTAAACGATCCGAAGCTTTTTAATAAATTATATACCGATGACTTTTATTATAATATCGATGAGGAATACGATAGAGTCATTAAAAACGTTCAGCAGGTAGAATCGCGCACGAAAATTTTCCGTAAAGCTGATTTCCTGAAGTACTACAAAGAATATTACCAATTTTAATTACAGGTTTTGAAACAAGTAACTCCCTATAATACACAAGCCGGCAAGAAAAAGGAGGTCGAAGATATGTTTGATAATATCGCTCCGAAATATGACCTGCTGAATCATGTGCTTTCTCTCAAAGTCGATGTGCTCTGGCGGAACACCCTGGTAAAGTGGATGAAAGCCGACCAGCCGAAACAGGTGCTGGACGTAGCCACCGGAACAGGAGATTTAGCACTCGCGGTACAGAAGGGAACCGGTGCGCATATTACCGGCCTGGACTTGTCCCAGCAGATGCTGAATGTGGGTATTGAGAAAATTAAAAAGCAGCAACTGTCCGGTGAGATTGATATGATTAAAGGCGATGCTGAACATCTGCCTTTTGAAGATAACGCCTTCGATGCAGCCTGTGTGGCATTCGGTGTCCGGAATTTTGAAAACCTGGAAAAAGGCCTGGCTGAAATCCGGCGGGTGCTGAAGGAGCAAAAAAGCGTCTATATTCTGGAATTTTCCAAAGTGGAAGGTTTCATGGGACCGCTGTATATGTTTTATTTTAAGAACATTCTTCCGCTCATCGGCCGCCTGGTTTCAAAGGACAACAGAGCTTACACGTATCTGCCGGATTCCGTGAATGCATTTCCTTTTGGTGAAAAGATGAAACAAATTCTGTTGAATGTGGGATACAAAAAAGTGGAATATAAAAAATTAAGCCTGGGCATTGCCACCATCTATAAAGCGACCAAATAATATGAAAAGACAACTTTTGGGATTGGGTGCCGCCTTGCTTTTGGGAGCCAGCAACTTGCTGCCGGCACAGCTCTTCCGCACAAAAGACCGCCCGGATAACCTGGAAGGTTTTGACATGCAGAAGTTCAGCTACGGTTTTTATCTGGCAGCCAATAACTTTGATTATAAAATCGTACAGCATCCAAAGTTCGGGATGGATGGACAAAAAAGTCTCGTAACGCCGAAGTCCACCTACAGTTTTGGTGCCGGCCTGATCGGACGCATGCGTTTGCATGAGAATGTGGATCTGCGCGTGGAACCCGGCCTGCACTTTGTACAGCGGGAAATTTATTTTGACACCCAAACCAATGATCAGTATGCAGCCGGCACGCCGGCGAATGATCCATTCACGCCGAGGACATTAACGGACGCCGATAAACTGCGCACCATAAAATCCACCTATGTTGATATTCCGGTATTGGTAGAAATCCACGGTGACCGCTGGTATAATTCACGGCCGTATGCTGCTGCCGGCATCAATTACATGCTTAATCTGCAGTCCAACCGCAATTCTGAGGACGATAATCAGCAGGGGATTTTCCGCAGCACCATGAGCAACTTTGCATACTCGGGTGAAATCGGGATTCAGTTTTACTTCAACCGTTTTAAGCTGACACCGGCCTTCCGCGGTACTTTTATGATCAATAATGAACTGGTGGAAGATAATCCTGACACGCCGCCTTATTGGGCCGATGCTATTTCTGTGCTGAAGAGCCGCGCTTTTATGTTTGTTCTGAAATTTGAGTAACTTCAAATAAAAATAAACCAGCCTTTCGGGACTTATTCTTCTTGGTCAAAATCATAGGAAATTATCATGTTTACTCATTTATTTTTTCTATTTTTGCTCAGGAGTTAGAATATAGTAAGCTGCCAAAATGCCTGAAGATTTAGATAAAAATTTTTCCGAGCTCGAAAAAAAAATCTTTGCGGTACAGAAAAATTACCGCCTGCTGCAGGAGAAATTAGCCGAACTGGAGCGCGATTACCAGGAGATGAAGACGAAGTATGAAGAGGAGCGCCGGCAAAATCAGGTATTGGCAGAAGAACAGAGAAATATAAAACTTTACTCAGCAATATCCGGAAATCCGGAGCATAACCGGTTGATGAAACATCACCTGAACAGGCTCATCAAAGAAGTGGATTACTGTATTGCAGAACTTCAAAACAGTGGATTGTAATGAGCAGCATGCGCAGAATTAATATCTCTATTGCCGGCCGGAATTACCCGCTGAATGTACCCGCAGATGATGAAGAAGTGCTGAGGCGCGTGGGGAAAAACATTGAAGCGATGATTAAAGATTTTGAAAAGAATTTTGATATTAGGGATAAACAGGATGCGCTGGCCATGTGCGCCCTGCGGCTGGGAACCGATGCGGAAACCACCAAAATCCTTAATGAGAAAAACATACATCAGACCACGGAACGGCTGCAGCAATACGGCCGCCTCCTGGATGAGCTGGAAAAGTAGATTATTCTTTTCCGGAAACGCTGCCTACAATAGTTCTAACACATTATAGGTAAACTCAACGCTAAACTATTACCGGACGAAAGTTCACTTAATGGCGTGCCGGCTTGCCCGGATTACAGAAAGTGAAAATCAGTCCAAATCGTGTAGATCAGGAGTTTACTCTTTATCACTGAACTGTTGTAGGTTTTTTTTGTGCAAAAAACAGAAGGAAAAGTTTCTTTCTGAAGAAGATAGATAACAGATAACATTAAAAATTAAAACAAATATATGGGAACAACCACAATACTCGTGGGCTTGGTTTGCCTGGTCATCGGTGCTGTAGCCGGCATGATGTACTGCAAAAGCTCACTCAATACCAAAGCGCGCTTTATCATTGATGATGCAAAAAAGAATGCGGAAAACCTGATCGAGAAAGCAACGGTGCAGGCAGAATCCGTGAAGAAGGAAAAACAACTGCAGGCAAAGGAAAAGTTTATGGAACTCAAAAGCCAGCACGACGCCGATATTCAGCAGCGCGAAAAGAAAATGACCGAGTCCGAAAAACGGATTAAAGATAAAGAGCATAAACTGAATGACGAACTGAGCAAAACCGGCAAACTGGAGAAAGACCTGAACCGCCAGCTCGCAGAATATGCAAAGAAAAATGAAGTGCTGGACCGCAAGCAACAGGAGCTGGAAGTGATCACGGCACAGAAAGTGGAAATCCTGGAGCGCATCTCCGGATATTCCGCGGAAGATGCCAAAAACGAACTGGTGGAAGCACTGAAAGCGGAAGCTAAAACCAAGGCGCAAAGTCACGTGCAAACCATTATGGAAGAAGCACAGCTGAATGCCAAACAGGAAGCACGTAAAATCGTAATTCAGACGATCCAGAGAATCGGAACGGAGCAGGCGATCGAAAATTCGGTGTCGGTATTCAACATTGAATCTGATGAAGTAAAAGGTCGTATCATCGGCCGCGAAGGACGTAATATCCGCGCGCTGGAAGCAGCTACCGGCGTAGAAATCATCGTGGATGATACCCCGGAAGCGATCCTGCTTTCCTGCTTTGATCCGGTACGTCGCGAGATTGCCCGCCTGTCCCTGCACCGCCTGGTAACGGACGGCCGCATTCACCCGGCTCGTATCGAGGAAGTAGTGGATAAAACAAAAAGGCAAATCGAAGAGGAAATCATTGAAGTAGGAAAAAGAACCATTATTGATCTGGGCATTCATGGATTGCATCCGGAGCTGGTGAAAATTGTGGGACGCATGAAATACCGTTCTTCTTATGGCCAAAACCTGTTGCAGCACTCGCGTGAAGTAGCGAATATCGCTGCGACCATGGCTGCTGAACTGGGACTGAATGTGAAACTGGCGAAAAGGGCCGGTTTGCTGCATGACATCGGGAAAGTGCCGGAGCAGGAATCTGAACTGCCACACGCACTCTTGGGAATGCAATGGGCGGAGAAATTTGGTGAAAATGCAGAGGTGGTAAACGCCATTGGAGCGCACCACGATGAGATTGAAATGACATCATTACTGTCACCCATCATTCAGGTAGCGGACGCCATTTCCGGCGCCAGACCGGGTGCCAGACGCCAGGTGTTGGAATCTTATATTCAGCGACTGAAAGACCTGGAAGCAGCAGCGCTGAGCTTTGACGGCGTTTCGAGCGCCTATGCAATTCAGGCGGGACGCGAGCTGCGTGTGATGGTAGAAAGCGGCAAAGTCAACGACGATCAGTCCGCGCAGTTATCATACGACATCTCTGAAAAAATTCAGAATGAACTGACCTATCCGGGCCAGGTTCGCGTCACGGTTATTCGTGAAACACGTACGGTGAATATTGCGAGATAGTTTTATATAAATATATTATAGAAAGTCCGGCGGCTGCCGGACTTTTTTTGTATAAAAATATGTAGGAAAATTAGAAAGGTCGTGCAGGCTTACGTTGACTTTATTTTAGTCTTAAGCTAAAAACCAAAATACATACGTACATTCCGAACAGACAAAGCAGGTCGCATTACGGTCCGTCCAGTCCAGATTGAAAAAGGTAGAAACGGCAGAGTTAAGCAGAGCCTTTCGCGACCAGAAATATTTGTTGTCACATACCGGGCAGCAGAGTGGGTTGCCTTTTACTTCGACGGTTTTGGGCTCAGGTTTTTTTAAAAAGTTTCATCGTATTTCATGTTTATAAGCAGCAGATCAATAGCTTTTGTGTTCTAAAATATTAAAGTTTATACAGTTTTAAATGCCTGAATGCTGGGCATTTAACAAGGCTGTCATTTTTAATTTTGAAGAATTTATAATCTAAAATTTATAATCTAAAATCTAAAATTTCCCCTTTATTTTCTTCGGAAAATTTCCACCGTATCAGTTTTTATTTTTACTTTTAACCAGGTGCGCAGTGTTTCTTCCTGTGCGGTTTTTAGTGGTTTCTCGGTTTGGTATAAAGCGACGGGCATAAAATAAGCGGAATCCTGCGCGGTGAGAATTTTTTGCCTGCTTACCGACAGTGACTGCAGCTCAGGAATAATTGCGCGTGCTTCCGGCAAAATGTTTTCTGCATCAATGCGATACTGGTTCAGTTCTGTTTTTAATTCATTTATCATGCGGTTTTGCGCCGGATCTGCTTCATTTGTTTCGATCTTTCCGGCAGATGCACGGGCCAGAAAGGCGCTGTCCTGCCGAATGACAAGCTGCGTTTGATGCAAACCGTAATGCGCGAGCTTCTCATTTTCGGCTTTGATTTCTTCACCGGTGAACTTTCGCGCCAGGAAGGCCAGTTCCAGTTTTCGCGGCCCGGCCGGTGCATAACTCGTTTTCCGATATAAAATCGTATAGCCGCGGCTCTCAAATTCCTGGCTTACGAACTGGTTTACTTTTTCCTTGAACCTTTGTTCCTGGATGAACTGATAGGCGAAATACACACTGGGAACAATCATTGAAATGGTGATAACCGAAACCCAGGTGCGAATACGGCGTTCCTGCTTTTCATCTACAAATCCAATGGCCGGATATTTCAGCAACTTCGCGATAAAGTAGGTGGCCAGACAAATAAATACACAGTTAATGGTATATAAAAATAAAGCGCCTGCAAGGAAGGTGAAATTTCCGGTCGCTAGTCCGTAGCCAGCCGTGCAGAGCGGAGGCATCAGTGCGGTCGCAATTGCAACGCCGGGAATCGGATTACCTTTTTCAACGCGCGTAACTGCAATCACGCCCACCAGGCCACCGAAGAAAGCAATCAGCACATCATAAATATTGGGAGCCGTGCGCGACAGAATTTCCGATTGTGCTTCTTTAAATGGACTGACGCTAAAATAAATAAACGAAACCACCAGCCCAATCAAGGTTGAAATCCCCAGGTTTTTAAGCGCTTTCCGCAGTAGAACAAAATCGAACATCGCCAGCGCAAACCCGGCTCCGACAATCGGACCCATCAGTGGTGAAATAAGCATCGCACCAATTACCACCGCAGTTGAATTCACATTTAAACCTACAGATGCAATCATAATCGCGCAGGCCAGAATCCATAAATTGGCTCCCGAAAATACAATACTCGCCTGCACATTGGCCAATACTTTCTCTTTTTGTTCTTCTCCCTGCTCGAGGTTGAAAATGCGGTTCATCATTTATTGCGAATATGGGTAAAAGTAAGAAAATTAAGGAAGGTGTCTTATTGCTAGTTCGTCATTCTGATTTCTTCTCTATCAGGATTTTTTGCAAATGAAACATTTGGTCTAAACAGCATTTTTCAGAAATAGTATTTCCAGTTTTATTTTTTTTCTTTTAATGTTAACCACTGTTTTGCATATCGGTACTGCCTTTCATAAAGCAAGGTGTCATTCAGTTCTCCATTTTCGTACGCCCTGGTAAATTCTTCCAACCCTGGGTTTCCGTGTAACGATGGAAATAATAAATACTTTGTGCCGCCTTTAAATCCGGTTTTTTGATTAATGCTTTTTCCAATGCTGGTTTGCTCAACAGTTTGCCAGCAGATCAAATAAATTAAAGGCATCAGTAAGATCAGGTACCCTTTTTTAAATTTATTAAATCTTTCAAAACCCTTTCCTGCTGCAGGTAAAATGAAAAGGTACGGAACAAGATGGAAAACATAGGAATCTGATACATCATGTTTTAAGATAAAAAAAAGGTAGGGCACCATAACGATGGTGGTCGACCATTTGTTTCTGACATTTTTTATACCAATAACGATAAAAAAGAGGACGAATAAAAAATTGTAGACCAGAAAACCTGTGTTTCGAATGAGACTTTTTAAAGATTGTATAATATCCAGACTAAAAAATGATTTCCCCCAGGCGTCATCCGTTAAAATAGCCATAAAGCTTTGATCGCCAAACACAACGGGAATTATTAGGATAGAAGCGACCGCTGCGGGAAGGACTAACAGAATGATGACTTTACGCCAGTCTTGCCGGAAATTGCAATACAGAAAATACAGATAAAATGGAACAAGTAATATGGTTTGAATATGAATGAGGAATAAAAGTCCGAAAATAATCGCGCTTGCGTATGCATCTGCTGTCTTTCTCCGCAGTTGGTAAAGCAAACTTTTATATAAAAAAATACTGACAAAGAGTAAATAGAAACTGTAAACTTCAGTAATCACGGAAATTCGCCAAAAAATAAAACTAAGACCGAACAGCAGCAGTACCAGATTGGTGGTTT
This sequence comes from Kaistella sp., assembly GCA_032057205.1. GTDB lineage: Bacteria > Bacteroidota > Bacteroidia > Flavobacteriales > Weeksellaceae > Kaistella. The sequence goes on along the minus strand of DAMCFT010000002.1, from coordinate 250,407 downwards.
TCTCTTTTAGTTTTTGCAGATCCAGCCATTTAGCCATAAAATACAGCGCGGTCACGGAACATATACTGCTGAAGACGGCAAAAATATAATGCGCGTTAAAACCAGGGAAAAGTTTATAGATCAACGCAAGGAAGTTAACATATAAAAAATGGTTGGTGGCATTTGTCGCCAGATCAAATTCTTGCGCTGCTGTTACTGTGAAAACTAAACTGTCGCCCAGGATAGGATCAACTCCTATGGATGCAAGATAAATTATCAGCAGAAGAAATAACACAACCAATCTTTTATTACTCATAGATTCACTTTATAATAACCAGCGCATAATTACAATTAATTTTTAAAAGAAAAACGTAGCTTATCTGCGTACTGTTTTTCTCAAAAGTCACCTTATAAAATAGTTTGTGTTTTCTACAGATATTATGGACAGAAGTTTAATTTACAATTTTCGGCAAAACAATATCATGGTTGTAAAGAAACTAATTTAGTGAAACCAAACAGCAATTAGCTATACGCAGCAACCTGGGCAAGTTTTAGTTTATTTTACAATACACTGATATGCAATGTTTTAAAACGGACAATCAAACTTTACAAGCCTTTCACAAAGCATTTACAAAGCCGTCTTCCTAATTAAGCCAAACTTTGGGGTAACAAATCTCAAAAGTTATATTGTTATGAAAACAAAGATTCAAAAAGTAATGCTGGCAGCGGCCGTTGTGGCGAGTGTATATTCCTGTCAGCAAAATCAAAATGAGGCTTCTGCTGAAATTGTAGCTGATTCTGACTCTTCCTTATCGGCAGAAAATGCGGTTTAATAGGCAGCCAGCTTTAAGGTGCCCGGCCGGCAGTTTGTCAAAACGGCACAGGTCGATATGGAAGTTCAAAATGTGTACGAAGCCACGATGGCTATTGAAAAGTCTCTCGCCGGTCTGGGCGGCTTTGTGGTGCACAGCAATCTCGATAATTTTGTGGTGAGTGAAAAAACCTACAATACTTCCGATACGGAAGCCGTAATTGTGCGCAAGTTCCAGTCGGCGAATAAAATGGAAGCGCGTGTGCCAACGGTAGAATTAAGCGGCTTTTTGAAGAGTCTCGGCGATCAGAATATTTTTCTGAATTCCCGCGTGATCAATGCTGATGATGTTACCACAAGTATTAAATATGCGGAAATGGAAGCGGACCGGAACCGCCGCACGGCAGCGCAGATTAACCAGCTCAAACCCGGAGAAAAAAAGGTGCAGCTGACCGATGAAAATGAAACGGAGAAATACGATCAAACGATTCAAAAGGCAAATCTGGCGCATGATGTGAAATACAGCGTAGTACAAATTGACCTGAAAGCACCCGGTCTCAGCGTTGCGCAGATTCCGGTGGCCAACACCAGTACTTCGGATCAGCTGTATTCGGTCAATTTTTGGTACGATCTGAAAAACGCGCTCACCGGTGGTTATGAAATTCTACAGCTCCTCATCATTGGTATTTTCCGTATCTGGCCGTTGGTATTAATCGGTTGTGGACTCTATTGGTTGTATCGGCGAAAGCAAAAAACGGAAACGCAAAAACAAACTGAATAACAAGGAAAAGCGCGGCAGAAAAGCTGCGCTTTTTTTATCTTTAAACATTGGCAGGAAATATAAATTCAAAGTTAGTATGCTTATTATTTAATCTATAACTTACCATTTGGAATTTGAGCCAACGACCACAATTTCTTTCATCTATTATCTATTCTATATTATCTATTCTCTTTCTTCTTTCCTCTTTCTTCCCAACCTTTCCCCAATCCTAAAATTTTACGGAAATTTGCAGCGGTTCCTAAATGAAGCTGACCTATGAAATTATGTATTGCCGAAAAACCCAGCGTGGCGCGGGATATTGCCAAAGTAATTGGTGCGGATATGCCGAAACAGGGATATTATGAAGGCAATGGCTATTGGGTTACCTGGACTTTTGGGCATTTGTGCACACTCAAGGAGCCGCATGATTACGGCCCACACCTGAAAAGCTGGAATCTTTTCACTCTGCCCATCATCCCGGATTCATTTGGTATTAAGCTGATTCCCAATGCCGGGGTGGAAAAGCAGTTTTCCATTATCGAGCAGTTGGTCAATGATTGCGAAGAGGTGATCAACTGCGGAGATGCGGGCCAGGAAGGGGAACTGATTCAGCGGTGGGTCCTGCAAAAAGCGCGCTGCCGCAAGCCGGTCTACCGCCTTTGGATTTCCTCGCTCACAGAACAGGCGATTCGCGAAGGTTTTAAAAAGCTGAAACCGGCGGAGCAGTATGATAATTTATACCAGGCAGGCAACGCCCGCGCCGTGGGTGACTGGCTGCTGGGCATTAATGCAACACGCTTATTTACCCGAAAATTCGGAAGCCAGAAGATGGTGCTCTCCGTGGGCAGGGTGCAGACGCCTACGCTGGCGATGCTGGTGAAACGGCAGAAAGAAATAGATGCCTTCACGGCGGAAGAATACTGGGAATTAAAAACCAAATACCGTGAAGTCTTATTTAACGCCACCATCGACCGGCTGAAAAGCCAGGAAAAAGCCGGGAAAGGACTGGAATACCTGAAGCAGCATCCCTTTGAAATTGTTTCTTTCGAAATTAAAGAAGGCCGCGAAAAAAATCCCCGCCTGTTCGACCTGACGGCACTGCAGGTAGAAGCCAACCGGAAATACGGTTTTTCTGCCGACAATACGCTCAAGTACATCCAGAGTCTTTATGAGAAAAAACACACCACTTATCCGCGTGTGGACACTACCTATCTCTCCGAAAGTTTGTATGACCAGGTGGGGGATATCCTGCGCAGCCTGACCATGTATGCTGATTTAACGGCACCCGTGCTGGCACTGCCGATTCCAAAATCAAAAAGTGTTTTTGACGATACTAAAGTGACGGACCACCACGCGATTATTCCCACGGAAATTACACCGTCGTCCACCGGGCTTTCCCGTGAGGAGAAACTGGTGTACGATCTGGTAGCGCGCCGCTTCATCGCAGTATTTTATCCGGAATGTAAAATCTCCAATACGCTCGTGGAGGGAAAGGTGGGCACCATTCCGTTTAAAGCAACCGGAAAACAAATCCTCGAACCCGGCTGGCGCGAAGTGTACGCACGCGACAAAAAGGACGAAACCGATAAAAAAGAAAAAGACGAAGAACAGCTTATTCCGGAGTTTACCGCCGGCGAGCAGGGACCACATGAACCCTTAATACATCAGGGAAAAACAAGTCCGCCCAAACCTTACACGGAAGCGACTTTACTCCGTGCGATGGAAACTGCAGGCAAACAAGTGGAAGACGAAGAACTGCGTGAACTGCTCAAAAACAACGGCATCGGCCGGCCTTCCACGCGGGCGAACATTATCGAAATGCTGTTTCGGCGGAAATATATTGAACGTAAAAAGAAAAACCTCTTCGCCACCGCAACCGGTGCGGACCTGATCGATACCATTGAAGATGAAGTATTAAAGAGCCCGGAACTTACCGGCGAATGGGAACTGAAACTGCGAATGATTGAACGCGGCGAATATGAAGCGGCCCGTTTCAAGGAAGAGCTCATTGAACTGGTGACCAACCTGACGCGCAAAGTGATTAATGAAAAACCAAAGGTCATCGCCGTAGAGGAGGTGCAGGCTAAAGATAAAAAAGCGGCTGCACCCAAAAAGAGTACGGCAATCGTCTGGGAAGAAACGATTTGTCCTAAATGCGCCGTGCAGAAATTGCGTAAGGGAAAAACTGCCGTCGGCTGCGCAGATTATCAGCAATGTGGTTTTAAAATTCCGTTCGAGGTGTTTGGTAAAAAACTGTCGGAAAAGCAGTTGCTGGATCTGGTACAGAAAAAGAAAACCTCGAAGTTGAAAGGGTTCACTGCGCATCCGGCAGGCCTCATCGAGGGCGTGTTAGTATTGCAGGAAAATGGGCTGCTTGAGCTGCTAAGGAAATAAAAACTGACAAAAATTAAACAGTGAACTGTTTATAAAATATCAGTACACGATCTGTTGGTTGTCAAGTTCTACCTGAAAGCGCACATGAGCACCTAAAGCTTCGAAAACCTTTAAAACCGTTGTAAATCGTGCATCCGTTGTACTGTTTTCTATTTTAGAGATCTGCGCTCTTCTCACTCCTACAAGTGCTCCTAACTCCTCCTGGCTTAGGTTGCGCTCGAGGCGGGCCTGCCTGATTGCTTTTCCCAGTAAATCTAATCGCAATTCATTCTCAAAAGAATCACGTTCTTTCGAGCCTTTATTACCAATGTATTCGTTGGTTAAATCTTCTAAATCATATGTTTTCATAACCTTTACTTTTAAAATATTTCCTTCGTAAATCTTCCGCGCGCTGCAAGTCGTTCTTAGAAATTTTGTCTGTTTTCTTAATAAGTCCATGGGTGCAAATAACCACAGTATCTTCTTTTGTTGTTTTATCCCAAAATGCAAACAGCCGAAAATAGCTTTTGTTATACTTAGTTCTGAATTCCCAGATTTCGTTTTGCAGTTTCTTCAGCAAGACTTCATCATTTGTATACCGCGCTTTCCAGATATTATATAATATTTTTTTCGGGCATTATTTTCCAGGCTATCCAGAAAAGTCTTAGCATCCTCTAAAAATTGAACGCGAAATTTATAATCGTTCATCCCGAAAAGTTTATCACAAAGTTAATTGTTTCCGAAATAGGAAACAATTATTTTTAAGTTTATTTGGGGGGATGTGACTATTGCTTACAGAAAACAAAACAGCAAGACGGTTACGCCTTGCTTTTTCAGTAGTTTAAAAAGTTAATCAATTCGCAGGAAATTACCATCCATATCAAATTCGAGGTCGGTATCATTTAAAAGTTCCACTTTGATTTTATTCTTTGTGGATTTCCAGTCGACTTTTTTGATTTTGATATTCGGATAATTTTTCGAAGCGTAGGCCTGAATTTTTTGTGGAACCAAAGCAGTGTGTACGCCTTGGTAATCTTTAATTTCCTTTAAATTCCCGTCGCCGTCAAATTCCGCTTCCACGCCATTATTGAGTTTAACCTCATATTCTCTGCCAGTCGCCATTTCGTTTTTTACTTTATATTTTGCAATGGAAATATTGGGATAATGCTGTTTCAGGAAGTCATGGATTTTCGACGGTAATTCCTGTGCAGCATTGCTTACGCTGGTATCAGCATTTGCCGGCTCTGTGGTGGCGGTTGAAGCTGCCGGTGCCGTATTGGCTGGAGCTGTGGTAGCTTGCGTGGGGTTCATATTTTCCGTCTGATAGTCGGTTGTTTTCTTTTCGCAGGCGCTCAGGGTAATAAAAGCACTGGCGGCTGCAAGGGTGAAGTAGGTTTTCATAAAGTCAGTGTTTGGTTGATAATCAGCTGCTTTCTAACAAATACGGAGCCATTTCGGGAATGAACGCTCCAACTTAAATTAATTAAAAAATACATTTTATTTTAAACGACAGATGAACTTATTTTAAATAGTAATAATACTTATATTTGAACTATGCCAACAGTATATTATCTCAAAACCTGTTCTACCTGCACCCGTATTATGAGCCGTTTCGACCTCACCGGATGGGAACTGCGCGAACTGAAAAGCCAGCCTTTATCAGCAGAAGAGCTGCAGGAATTATATCAACATACGCATTCCTACGAAGCTTTATTCAGTAAGCGGTCTGCCCAGATTAAAGCGCGCGGACTGATCCTGAATGATCTTACGGAAAGCGATTTCCAGGCATTGCTGCTCAGCCATTATTCTTTTTTGAAGCGGCCGGTATTTGTTACTGAATATGAGATTTTCATCGGCAACAGCCACCATACCATTGAACGTCTGGACCAGTATTTTTACCGTAAAAACCGTGATTAAAATGAAAAATATTTTTGCGCTTGTCTGCTCTTTCTGGTTCGGCCTTACCGCCGCGCAGACGCACCGCTTTATATATGACTTTACTTATAAATCAGATTCTACGCAGAAAGACGGCCGCACTGTGAAAATGGTGCTGGATGTTGATGGTGACAAGACACAGTTCTATGAGTTCAAAGCCCTGAAAATGGATTCACTAAACAGAACCACCTCCGATTTTTATACGTATGAGTTTCCCTACGAAAAATTAGTTCGCACGACCGGCAGTTCAGCAAACCGGAATTATCAGCTGGAAGGCAGCCAGTACTATACTTGGGATTCAACTGATCCGATTACCTGGCAGATAACGGACGATACTAAAGAAAGAGATGATTTCAGAGTGCAAAAAGCGATTGCTCAATTCGGCGGACGGCAGTGGACCGCCTGGTTTACCACCGACCTGCCGTTTCCAGAAGGTCCTTATAAATTTACGGGCCTGCCCGGCTTGGTAACAGACGTGAGTGATGCTGAAAGTAATTTTGTATATGCCCTCAGTGCTGTTAAAAAACTAAAAGTTACCAATCCCGATATAGTGGAAACACTTTTCCGGCAGAATGCCTTAAAAATACCCTTCAAAAAATATCAGGAAATTCTGGTCACACATTATAATGATCCGTATAATAAGTACCGCAGCATGCAGGCCGGCAGTTGGGGAATTACGCAAAATGGCAAAACCATCAACACGGTGGAAGGCCTGAATGAAATTACACGAAACGAACAGGAACGCATCCGAAGAAACAACAACCCCATCGAGAAAGACAAAATGATCACCTACCCGGTGCGATAATGAGAGAAAACTTATGAAAGAAATCCACTTTGATCATATAATTCTAAAAAAGCAAATTCTTCGTTTCATTCTGTTAATAGTGGGACTACTTGCCCTGTTGTTACAAATGTTTGAAGAAATTCAGTTTGAAAGTAAAATTGTAAATAAACTGACCTTTGTGTTGCCGTTTCTCATAATCATGTTTATACAGTCCAAAATTTTCTGGTACAAAAACATTGTGCAATGGAATAACAAAGGTGCCTTCATTAAAATAAATTCATTTTTCGGCACCTCAGTTCAGTTTTCCGCAGTTCATAGTTTTCAGTATAATAACGGAAAACTTATTCTCAAAATGCTGTACACGAAAAACAAAATCATCGATTTGGAAAATATCCGGGAAGCTGATATTGATAAACTTTATACAATCCTTCGACAATATTTACGAGAAGAATCTATATTTGCCTGAATTAAAAAAACAATGATGAAAAACCTGTTTACCGCTGTATTTTTTATTTCGTATCTCGGCCTGGCGGGCGCCGCCATTGCCACGGACAAAGCAGACTATGGCCGCAAGTGCAGCCCGACCGGAAAATGCACCGCCTGTAAAAACTGTACCGGTTGCAAGCACTGTGCAAAAGAAAAGGGAAAATGCAGCGTCTGCAGATAATAACCTGTTAAGTTTACCTGTAAAAGCGTTGACATTTTTTCACCAGAAATGTCAAATTTTCATTTTAAATATGTCATAATGTTCTATATGGCAGTATGTTACCTATAAAAATAGCACTGGAATATTGTTTGCGGACGTCTTAACAAATCTAACCTTAAAAATGAAATGCTATGAACGGATTAATGAAACGAAGCAATTTTTTTGATGACTTCTTCACGAAGGATTTGTTTGATTTTAACACTAACAATTTTTCTCAGCCCAATGTAACCCTTCCGTCGGTCAATGTTCAGGATCTGGAAGACCGTTATGAAATTCACGTGGCAGCACCGGGCATGGAAAAAGAAAACTTCAGTGTAAGCCTGGATAAAAACCGGCTGACTATTTCCGGAACTGCAAAGGAGGAGCAGGACGAGCAGCATCAGCATTACACGCGACGTGAGTTTAATTACAGTTCGTTTACCCGTTCCTTTGTGTTGCCCGACACGGTGGAGCAGGACGGTATTGAAGCTGAGTATAAAAACGGCATTCTGAATATTGCCGTACCCAAAAAAGCACCGGCTTCCCAACCAATGAAGACGATCGAGATTAAATAAGCAGCTCCCGGCAGCGGAGCCAAAAAAGCCGGCGGCGGGAACATTCGTTCCCGCCGCCGGTCTTTATTCTTGTAAGAAAATGTTATTTCTTATTTCGCTCCAATACGTTATAAACGCCTACCGTCACCAGTGCCCCCAGCAGATAATAGCCAGCGGTCATCCATTTCTTTTTATCGGTATTGGTGGCTTTGTTGTTCCCAAGCAGTTGCTCTGCCAGTCCCAGCGTTCCCGCCGCACCCAGCAAACCGGTACCCAAAGATTTCGTCACAATCTGCGTCGGACTCGTCGAGGTAGCCAGTGTGGAAAACAACACCGCATTCGATAGAATATTTCCGCCCAAAGCAGCATTGTACACCTGGTCCTCGTCGCTCAGTTCTACGTCCACGGCTTCCAGTGACTCCTTCACTGCTTCTTCGCCCACCTGCTCCAGGTGTGGCGCATCGTCCATACATTTTTTAAATAACTGGTGAACACCGGTCAGCGCCAGCGCACCGGCCAGTCCGGCAATACTTCTGTTAATATAAGACATAATCGTTTATTTTATATGCACAGCCGAGTGCGAAAATAGTGCCAGCACCACGCTGTGATGTGTTATACAAACGGCGTTTTCACCACCTTCGCCGGAACCTGTTTGTTGCGGATGGCAATAAAAATATCATCTCCCGGCTTACTGAATTCTATATTTACATACGCCAGGCCGATGCCGATATTCTTCATCGGGCTCATGGTACCACTGGTTACGTGGCCGATTTCAGTACCGTTTTTATCCACGATTGCATAACCATGGCGCGGGATCGCGCGTTCCTGCATTTCGAAGCCCACCAGCTTTTTCTTCAGGCCTTCTGCCTTTTGCTGTGCAAAACGTTCTTTGTCCACAAAATCCGTGTCCAGTTTGGTAATCCAGCCCAGGCCGGCCTCCAGTGGGGAAGTGGTATCATCAATATCGTTTCCGTAGAGGCAAAATCCTTTCTCGAGTCTCAGCGTATCACGCGCCGCCAGTCCGCAAGGGATCATGCCGTACTCTGCACCGGCTTCCATCAGCGCATCCCACAGTTGTTCGGCCGCTTCATTTTTAAAATAAATCTCAAAACCGCCGCTGCCGGTATATCCGGTGTTGGAAATAATGACATCTTCTACACCGGCCACAGTTCCGGTCGTAAAATGATAATAGGGTAAATCGCTCAACTGCACCTCGGTCAGTCTCTGCAAAATAGAAGTGGCTTCCGGGCCCTGAATTGCCAGCAGCGACATTTCATCTGACACGTTGCGCAGCGTCGCGCCAAATTTCTCATTGTGCTTTGTGAGGTGATTCCAGTCTTTTTCAATATTGGAAGCATTCACCACCAGGAAATATTTTTCATCTCCCATTTTATAGATGATCAGGTCATCCACAATTCCGCCCTCGCCGTTCGGCCAGCAAGTGTACTGCGCCTTGCCGTCCTGCAGCGTTTCGATGTTGTTCGTCCCGACGTATTGCAGCAAATCCTTGGCTTCCGGCCCCTCCACATAAAACTGTCCCATGTGCGACACGTCAAACAGTCCTGCTTTTTCGCGCACTGCGAAGTGCTCCTGCGTAACACCCGCATATTGCACCGGCATTTCAAAACCGGCAAAATCTACTATTTTTGCGCCCAGCGCCTGATGCTTATCAAATAAAGCCGTCTTTTTCATATAACTTATAATTAGATTTTTTTTATTGGGAGCAGGCAGGGTACGCCTCTTTTAAAGTACAGTCCCGCTTTCCGCTCATACTCCTCGCGCCCGCGCCAGGCCCGCTGCGTGCTGCGGGGTATCCGCTGCAATCGGGGCTATTCTGGCCGCGTCGTGCTGTACCTGCAACTTTTTATAAATGATGTTTGTATTCGTTCAGGATAATCTTAAACCATTCGGTGAACTGTTCCGGGTGCACCGCCATTTCACGATCCAGGTCTTCCATAGTGATAAAACGGATCTCGGAAACTTCTTCCGGATTAAGCTGGAAAGCGCCGTTATACGTTCCGGTGAACACATGATCCAGTTCGTGTTCCCAGAGATTGCCGCCCACTTCAGCTTTATAAATAAAAAAGAAACGGTGTGTGAGTTCCGCCTCGATACCCAGTTCTTCCTGCATCCGGCGGTGCGCTGCCTCTTCATAAGTTTCACCGTCGCGCGGGTGGGAGCAAACGGCATTGGTCCATTGGCCGGGTGAATGGTATTTGCTGTCGGCGCGGCGCTGCAGCAGAAGTTCGCCGGCGTCATTAAATAAAAACACCGAGAAAGCGCGGTGGAGCAGGCCGTTTTGGTGTGCCTGCATCTTATCCATCAGGCCCAGGACTTCATCCTGCTCCGAGATTAAAACAACTTGTTCTTCCATCCTTACAAAAGTAGCGTTAATTACGCGATTGCCGAAATATTATTCTCGCGCGTAAGGAGCAAACGTTGTTTTTGTTTTCGTTTAAGGTGCCTGTTTCTCCTTCAGGATATCGCGGATTTGCATCAGCAGTTCTTCCTGGGTGGGCTGTACCGGTTTGGCCGGCTCTTCCGCTTTCTTGGCTTCGGCGCTGCGTTGTATTTTATGGGCACCTTTCATGAGCCAGAACAGCACCACGGCAATACACAGAAAACTAATCACCGCCGACAAAAAATTTCCGTAAGCAACGCCGTTCCAGCTCAGCTTGGCAATGTTTTCTGCGCCGGCTGCCTTCAGCGCGGGATTCAGCAGCAAAGGTGTGATGACATCTTCCACCAGTGACGAGACAATTTTGCCAAACGCTGCCCCGATAATCACCCCGACCGCCAGGTCCATTACATTCCCTTTGAAGGCAAATGCCTTAAATTCATCTAAAAGTTTCATTCTGTTTATTCTTAAAAACGAGGGCTAAGATATTTATTTTAATTAAAAAATCGCATGGCGTACGGCTGGTGAATTTCTTGTATTTTAAACGAACTTTAAAAATAAAAAAATGAGCAACCGTGCAGAAACAATAAAAGAGAACTGTTACCCGATTTACAGCGCCATTCAAATCCGCAACTGGGAGGACACTGTGATGAAGGAAACGCACTGCACTGAAATTGATTTGGTGCAACAAGCCGCAGCAGCCTTTACCGACAAATTTCTGCAGCAGTTCGGAAAAGAAAAACCTGTGCAGATACTTTGCGGTAATGGCAACAACGGAGCAGATGGCTGGGCGATTGCTGCGCTGCTTAAAAGGGAAGGGGTAGCTGTTTCAGTTTTTGCAGATTCCGGCGCGAACCAAAGCAATGCCGCGGAATATTACCGTCAGCAGTATAAAGCAGATGACAACACAAATATTTATCCGCTGGAAAACTTTCCGGCGTCCTCCAATGCGTCCGCGCTGTTGATCGACGCACTGTTTGGCCTCGGACTGAACCGTCCGCTCACGGGAATATTTGCAGCGGTCATCAAGGCAGCAAATAATTCCACTCAATATAAAATAGCGGTCGATCTTCCATCGGGGATGTCTGCTGATACTGTTCCTGAAAAAGAAATAGCTATTTTCTGCGCAGACGAAACCTTTACTTTCCAGTCACTCAAGAAAACCATGCTGCATCCGGAAACGGCGCCGCTGTACGGAAAAATTACCTTGCTGGATCTGGGATTTGAAAGAAGCCTTGAGCCGGAAACGCATTTGTTTGCTTTTAATCAGCAGGCGGCAGAAAATATATACCGGCCGCGTCCGTCTTTTTCTCACAAAGGCACTTTTGGCAAAGTGCTCATCGCTGCCGGCAGTTACGGCAAAATGGGCGCTGCCGTTCTGGCAACGCGCGCCGCGCTGCATACCGGCGCGGGCCTGACGACAACCCTGGCACCTTCCTGCGGGCATGAAATCCTGCAAATATCTTGTCCCGAAGCGATGTTTACTGCCGGCGGTGAAAAACATCTCACTACCATTGACCCAGAGGAAGAACTGACCGTGGCCGTCGGGCCCGGCATTGGCACAGAACCCGAAATGGCAAAAGCACTGGAGAAATTTCTAAAAGAATGGAAAGAACCCTGCGTGCTGGATGCAGATGCCTTAAATTTAATTGCAAAAAAACCGGAGCTTCTTCACTACATCCCTGCGCAAAGCATTCTGACGCCACATCCGAAAGAATTTGAACGGCTATTTGGCCCGACCGAAAACTCAATGGAGCAGAAAAAACTGGCTTCCGAAAAAGCGGCGGAACATCAGTTAATCATTATTCTCAAGGGACATCGCACACAGGTTATTCTGCCGGACGGTGCTGTTTTTTATAACATGAGTGGCAACGCCGGTATGGCAAAAGGCGGAAGTGGTGATGTGCTGACCGGAATGCTCGTTTCTTTGCTGGCACAAAATTATTCGCCGGCAGAAGCTGCTTTGTTCGGTGTCTGGCTGCACGGCGCTGCCGGCGACGTTGCAGCTCGCCGTTTTTCTCAGGAAGCCATGCTGCCCGGAAATCTGATCGATTCGATAGGAGAAGTTTTCCGGCAGCTTGCAAAGAAAAAATCCACCTTGTGAGAAGTGGATTATACTATTATTAATTATTCCGGTTTTTCGTTTTCGGCTTCGGTGATCGTCCGGTTTTTAGAGGTGTACATGATGACAAAGCCGGCCAGCATAAACGGAATCGAAAGTACCTGTCCGGTGTTCAAACCGCCCAACTGGATAAACTCATCGCCCTGCGGTTCTTTCAGGAATTCCACAAAGAAGCGTACCGCCCAAAGGATGATGAAGAATAAACCAAACAGCCAGCCTTGCTGGTATTTTTTGCGTGTGTACCGGTAAAGGATCCAAAGCAAAATAAAGAGCAGAAAATAGCCGGCCGCTTCAAATAGCTGGGTGGGATATCGCGGCACGATGGCACCGTATTCCGAACTTTGTTGCGGAAAAAGAATGGCAAAAGGAGAGTCTGCCGGCGCCGGTTTCCCGATAATTTCGGAATTGAAAAAGTTTCCCATCCGCACAAAAGCACCGCCCAGCGCCACCGGAATACCGATTCGGTCGTACACCCAGAACGGATTTTTGCGAATAATTTTATAAGCGTAATAAAGCGTCGTGAAAATCAAAGCAATGGTAGCTCCGTGGCTGGCAAGTCCCATAAATCCGGTAAATTCCAAAGTAGGCTTCGTGCGGATAGGCAGAAAGACAGACCAGAAATCTTCCTTAAAAAGTTCCGGCTGATAAAAAATCACATGTCCCAGCCGGGCGCCGAGAATGGTTCCGATTAAGGTCCAGGTAAAAAGCGGCTCTACGTATTTTTCATTTACATTGTCGATTTTGTAAATTTTGGTCATCAGCATATAACCCAACCCGAACGCCAGAATGAACATCAGGCTGTAATAGTGAAGTGTGATCGGCCCCAGAGGTATGCCGGTAGACGGGTCCCAGGTAGTGTAGAGCAATGTGAGCATATAATAGTTTCTTTTATTAAAATTTAGGAATGATTACATTTTTTCGGTGGAACCGGGTCGTACCCTTCGCCACCCCATGGATGGCAGCGCGCAATACGTTTGGTTCCCAGCCAGAGTCCTTTGATAAGGCCGTGGCGCTGCAGCGCGATCACCATATACTGCGAACAGGTGGGTTCGTAGCGGCAGCTTTTCGGCAGCAGCGGCGAAATCGCGCCCTGGTAAAACCGCACCAGCAGAATCAGCGGGAATGTGAGAATCCTGTTCAGCATAGGTGCAAAAGTAACCAAATAGTTGCAAATCTTCCGGCAAGGCGGCATAAATTTAGAATTCCTGAGAGTTCACTTACCTTTGTACTTTAGACTATCAGAATGCAGAATACCAATACGCCTTTGGCAGAAATCCTGCGCCCGAAAACGCTCGACCAGGTGGTAGGCCAGCAGCATCTCACCGGCCCGAATGGCCCGATCCGGAAAATGCTGCAAAACGACACCCTGAATTCGCTGATTTTCTGGGGGCCGCCCGGCACCGGAAAAACCACATTGGCTGAAATTATCTCGGAAACTTCAGGCAGGCGGTTTTATAAGTTATCCGCCGTTTCCAGCGGCGTGAAAGATGTGCGGGAAGTCATCGAGGATGCGAAGAAACAGCACTTATTTTCTGGAAAATCACCGATTCTTTTTATCGATGAAATTCACCGTTTTAATAAATCGCAGCAGGATTCGCTGCTTCATGCGGTGGAAAAAGGCTGGGTAATTCTGATGGGCGCCACTACCGAAAATCCGAGTTTTGAGATTGTGTCCGCCTTATTGTCCCGTTCGCAGGTGTATATTTTAAAAGCACTGGACTACACGCAACTGGAAGAATTGCTGACCACGGCTTTAGAAAAATACAATCAGCTGCACTCCTCGCAATTCACGATTACCGAACATGAAGCGCTGATTCAGTATTCCGGCGGGGATGCGCGTAAACTCATCAATGCCGTAGAGAATGTTCTGAACCAATATCTGAACACCAAAACCCAGCAAATTGGTAATGAAGAAGTGCTGGAGGTGCTGCAGGAGAATATGGCGCTCTATGACAAAAACGGCGAGCAGCATTATGATATTATCTCGGCTTTTATTAAGTCCATTCGCGGTTCCGATCCAAATGCTGCGGTGTACTGGCTCGCGCGGATGCTGGCCGGCGGTGAGGATATTAAATTTATTGCGCGACGCCTCGTGATTCTCGCTTCCGAAGATATTGGTTTGGCCAATCCAAATGCCCTGATGATGGCCAACGCCTGTTTCCAGGCGGTAAACGTGATCGGTAATCCCGAAGCGCGCATTATCCTGAGCGAAACAGCAGTCTATCTGGCCGTGTCACCGAAGAGCAATTCCACCTACACAGCCATCAACGAAGCTTTGGCTTTTGTGAAAAAAACCGGAAACCTGCCCGTGCCTTTGCACCTGCGCAATGCGCCTACCAAACTGATGAAAGATCTGGAGTACGGCAAAAACTACGGTTATGCACACGCGCACGAAGGCAATTTCGTGGATCAGGAATTTCTGCCGGAAGAAGTCAGCGGTACCCGTTTCTACACACCGGGCCGCAACTCCACCGAAGACAAGATCGCGAAACAGCTGGAGGAAAAGTGGAAGGGGAAGTATAAATGATACATTTATTTTACAATGTTTTTAGGCTTCTTAAAAGCAACGAATATATTTTACAAAAGCTGTATTGATGATTACAGATGAACTCAAAAATATGGCCGGTAAAACAGTAAACCTTGCAAGAAACTATTACCTGAAAACTGGTGAAACAGCAGTTAATAATTTCGCTGGAAACGAATTTTTTTTCGGGCGAGTTCAACAAGTGGAAAAAGACTGGATTCAGGTTTCTCTGGACAATAGCGAAACGCCCGCGACAGGCTGGCTCCGATGGCGAAAAGGGGATTCTATTCTTATTTCGATGACAGAGTTTACTTATGAATAAAAGGATGTGCTTATTAAACCGAAATACTTATGATTTTTTTGTTAAAATAATTGCACTGGTTAAAAATAAGGGTAATTTTAGGAGCGAATTTTAAATCAAAATTGTATGAGAAAATTATTTATTATTGCTTCCGCGTTTTTACTTTTAACAGGATGTAGAAAGGACGAAGATGAATTAACTTCAAATGAGCTGACCGGAAACTGGAAACTTTTTAAGGTTGCGGTACTGGATGGTAAAACAAGCAAAGAATTACTTTCGGAGGCAATCAGTTGCGGCGGAGAAATTGAGTTTTTAAAGAAGAATCAAGTAAAAATCACAGAAGTAGATCCTGAAACATGCGAAAGAATTGATACTTCAACTGGAACATATACGTACACACCCGCTACGAAAATGTTAGTCTTTACTGATGAAGATTATAGTGAGGAATATTTAGTTAGAAAAAAGAATACCAGAGAAATGGAGTTGGAAAATGTGGAAGGTTATGATTTTAATAGTGATGGAACCGATGATAAGCTTGTTGCTTATTTTAAAAATCTCTAACTCAAAAAGAACCTTCTGCTAATATCTATTATATTGGTTCACTCCCTAAATTTAAAATCACGATAGCTGCATAATTTTGCAGCTATTTTTAGCACAACATTTATGATCGATAATGAAAAAACACACGATGAAATACGGAATTATAAACTCTTTAAAATTCAGCAGCTTAGAACACGTGAGCACGAGTTCTCTATCTTGACAAAAGATCTAGAAGCGCTTAATAAAAAACAATATATACATCTGGCAGTTTGCGCTATTGGCATTTTCACGGTGATATACCTAATTTATGCAACAGTTAAAAGTATGCTGGATTCTGCTTACTTCGATATTTCCAAAAAATACATTATAATTGCTTTCATCCTGTGCGTCATAATTTCATGTTTTCTTGGGTTTCAGCTCATTAGACTTGTTATAGCGTTGCAAAAGCATTTAAAAACTGCTTCTGCTGCCGTTCAGTATTTTACTAATGAAACAGATAAAGCCCGATTGGATTATGAAAATTATGTAGAAAACTATTTGCAAAAACATAAAAGCAGGTTTAATTAATCAAACTATTTAACTCCTGAAATAAATGACATTAATGCAATCGTTTTGATAGGAAATGTACCTTACAGCTTAAGCATAAATATTTGATCTGTTATTTTCGGCTAATTTGGCAATATCGTAATCTTTTCAGAAAGAATATGATAATAGATATTAAAAAAAATCCACAATTTATTGAATCAATTTCAGGTTTAAAGACGGCCGCTGCAGGGTGATGTCTTTCCTAAATTTACAGGAAAGAATCTTGCCATGTCCTTTCGAAAATTATTAGTCAACTCACGGTTCTATGCGGGCATTTGTCGTTATGTGCTTGGACTCTACATTATTCCTTTTGGGATTTCTAAAATTCTTAAAACGCAATTTGTAGTAATCCCGGTAGATTCTTGGCAAAAAACTTTGGAAAATACAGCTGGAACTACGTTGGCGTGGGCATTCTTAGGCTACTCCGGTTGGTTCCAGATACTGCTGGGCATTTTTGAATTACTGCCGGCAATTCTATTGCTTTTTCGGCGCACCGCTTTGCTGGGTGCGTTGCTCCTACTACCTGTAAGCCTGAATGTTTTTTTAATCAATCAGGCACTGGATTTATGGGTAGCAACAAAAATCAGTTCGGCGGTTCTGCTTCTATTAAATTTGCTTGTGATTACATTACATTATCCGGTGATTAAGGTACTGTGGACACTAATCCTTCAACCTGATAAAAGCTATCAAAAAAGAAACCTTGAGTGGTTTGCCAATATTGCATTACTTATTATGTTAGGCTTTTTAATTATTCCTGAACTTATCGGATATAAAAACAGCCGTGACCAGTTGAGCGGTGATTTTATTAACAACAAACCTTTTATGTGGACCTATGGTGACAGCGGACATAGTGCCACAGAAACAAATTCTGATGCAGAGGAAATTTACTTCTTTTATAACAAAGTTCACAGGCTTGGTGCTCCCAATGCAAGCACACCCGATCAATATAAAATTGATCAAGACCGGAATATGATCTTCATAACCAATCCGGAAACAAATGTCGCGCGCAAAGTGCCGTTTAAACTAATGAACGACTCCGTGTTGATACTACATGACCAAGGCGCTGAGAAAACGTATTTCCGAAAAATCATCAATAAATCAAAATAACGCACGCTTCTTTATTCCAGCGCACGTTCAACTTCCTCAATAAATGCCGCCCGTCTTGCTGAAAGTTCCTTCGAGCCGGCTGCCGGCCAGGCTGCATTCTGGGCAATCACTACCTTGGTTGCCGGATTGATGTAAATCATCTGCCCGAAAATTCCAAATGCGGCATAACTTCCGTTCGGGAAACGCCACCACAAATACCCGTAACCACTGCCGTCTTTTCCGGTCGGAATTAAAAGCGAAGTGGCATTTTGCAGGTATTCATCAGCCAGGAAGGGATGATGTCCGTTCGTGTCGCGATAGAGCATCGCTTCGCCCAGGCGCGCAAAATCCCGCAAGGTAGCTGAAAGGCCGCTGCCACCGATATTCTGTCCGCTGCATTCGTCGGCGAGCCAGTACCCACTGTGTTCCATGCCCCACGGCTGCCAGATCTTTTCGGATAAATAGGCCGCCAGGTTTTTACCGGTCGCTTCCTGAATCAGAATGCCCAGCAAATCAGTTTCGCCGGTACTGTAATTAAATGCACTGCCGGCCGGCTGCACCGATTTCAGTTTTTTCATATAACTGATAATGTGCGCTTCCTTTCCGTGGCACGGCTCGCGGTACATCTGAGCCACATCGGAATGCGCATCAGCGTAATCTTCATTCCACGCAATGCCGGAGGTCATGGTGAGCAGCTGGCGAACGGTTACTTTTCCGTAATCTTCGTTTACAAAGGCTTTAATGTACTTTTCCAGCGGATCATCCATATTTTGAATAGAGCCATCTTTGAGCGCTGCACCCAATAGCATCGAGGTGACTGATTTTGCCACAGAGAAGGACGTCCACTTTGTACTTTGGTCCGCGTTCGGGCCATATTTCTCCAGCCGTATTTTTCCGTTCTTTAAAACAACGACTCCTGCAATATGATTTTCTTTAAAGTATGTGTCTAATTTATCACCGCCCATCGTCTTTTCAAGTGAAACTCCCTTGGACAAGGGTTTTGTTGTTTTGCTGGTTCTCACTTCAAAGCTTGGAAAAATGGTGTGCATCTGCGGAAAGCGATCGTTCTTTTCCGGTTGTGTCCAGAACAGCAGGCTTTCCATTTTCTGGCCCATCGTCTGACCGGCAATGTTTTGTCGTTCCCGTGCCGCATTAAATTTTTCTCCAACAGGCTGTTGCGCGTGAAAAGATACGGCTATAAGAAGTGTAAAAAATAAAATTCTGGTGAACGTCATATTTATTATTTAATGTAAGGAAAATTCAAATTAACAGAAGCAAAAATACAGTTTTATAAATCTTTGCAGCGCACAGAATCCGGTTCCGAAATGTATTTGCGAACCGGCAGCATTGAGTTTGATGCAGCATTGTGTACTGATTTCTTACCTTTGTCTCTACACTTACATTTCAACTTATGAATATTCTGCTGGCTTCTACTTCCACACTCTACGGTGGGAAATATCTGGACTATTTGCGCGATGAACTTCCGGTTTTATTCCGCGGCGTTTCTGAGATTTTATTCGTTCCTTTTGCCCGCCCGGGCGGGATTTCTCACGAAGCGTACACCGAAAAGGCGCGAAGCTTTTTCACGGAACTGGGCCTTTCTGTCCGCGGTCTGCATGAATTCGAAGATATGGCGGCCGCCATCACCAATGCGGAAGCTTATTTTACCGGTGGCGGAAATACCTTTCTGCTCGTCCGCACTTTGCATGAACATGGTTTGATGAATGTGCTGGCAGATGAAGTAAGGAGGGGAAAAGCATACCTGGGGACCAGCGCTGGTTCCAATATTGGCGGGCTGAACATGAAAACGACCAATGATATGCCGATTGTATATCCGCCAAGTTTTGACTGTATGGGCCTGGTTCCGTTTAACCTGAATCCGCATTATCTGGACCCGAATCCTGATCTGCAGCACAATGGCGAAACCCGCGAAACCCGCATTCTGGAATTTTTAACGCAAAACGATACAAAAGTGGTCGGGTTGCGGGAAGGAAACTGGATCCGCCGCGAAGGAAATCACATGACGGTGCAGGGCAGCGAAAGCACCCGGATTTTTGAGCGCGATAAAGAACCGTATGAAATCGAACCAGGAAGTGTATTGAGTTAGTTACTCAATTTCGAAGTGAGGTTTCATTAACTCTAATAAAAATGCAGGGCAACGCGTTACTTTTCCGGTCACCGCATCGAGGAAAAAGAGGGTTGTGCTGGCTTCGGTAATTTTGATTCCCTCGGGATTATACACTTCATATTCAAATAAAATTTTGACACCGGGCAGGGTGCGGATGGAGGTATGAATCTGCAGCTCTTGGTCATAAAAAGCCGGCTTCAGATATTTGATTTTATAGTCCGCCACCGGCAGCCAGATGCCGCGCTCTTCGATCTCCGCATAGGACATTCCGAGGGTGCGGAACAGCTCCACACGGGCCACTTCAAAGTAGGTGGCATAGTTGCCGTAATACACGTATTTCATGGAATCGGTTTCGCTATAACGTACTCGTATTGAGTGTTTTGTGTGTATCATAGGCAGTAGTATATAATCATACAAATATATTTTGAAATAACCAATACCGCAAAAACTTTTTTTTAAGGATATAAAAGCTCATATTTGTCTTCCCGTGAAATTTAACGAAAGAAGGACTAATTGCAGCAGAAAATGGATGATAATTTAACTTTGGTTTGGGGACGGTGTCTGCAGTTTATGAGAGACAATCTCAATGCTGCGGAAGACAGTTCGGACCTGAAAAAACTTGAAAATTCCTTTGATTTATTATTTGACAATGTGCAGCCTGTGTCATTGGTCAGTAATAATCTTACGCTGCTGGTTCCCAGTGATTTCTACAAAGAATATATTGAGGATAATTATCTTTCGTTGCTTTCCGCTGCCCTGAAAAAGAACATCGGCCGCGGCGTAAAACTGTGGTACAGTGTCATGGAAAATAAACCGGCCGCTCAGGAAAAGCAGGTCACCATGAACATGAAAGGGAAGAGTGTGGCCACACCGCGGGTGCAGGAAACCATTCCGCCGCAGTTCGCCACCAATGTTGTCAATCCTTTTACCGCGCCGGAACCTAAGAAAGTTACCATTGATTCCAACCTGAAAGCTGATTTTTCTTTCGACAGTTATGTGGAAGGCGAGAGCAATAGTTTTGCGGCAAAGGTAGCACGCTCTATCGCCAAGCGTCCGGGTGCTACGGCTTTTAACCCCTTGTTTTTATACGGTGGGTATGGTGTCGGAAAAACCCACCTGGGACATGCCGTAGGTCTGGAAGTGAAAAACTCTTTTCCCGATAAAGTTGTTTTATATCTTTCTTCCGAAAAATTTATTCAGCAGTTCGTTGCTGCAGCCAAAGCGCATAAGCAAACAGAATTTGCCAATTTTTACCAAATGGTGGATGTGCTGATTATCGATGATATTCAGTTCCTCTCCGGTAAGAAATCTACCCAGGACAGTTTCTTCCACATTTTCGATTACCTGCACCAGAACGGAAAGCAGATTATCCTGACTTCTGATAAAGCGCCGGTGGACATCCTGGATATTCAGGACCGGATTGTTTCCCGCTTTAAATGGGGTTTAAGTGCCGAAATTAAATCGCCGGACTTCGAGACGCGACGTAAAATTATTGTCGATAAATTAAGCCGCGACGGAATTGAACTGACGGAAGATATGCTGGATTTCCTGGCGTCGGAAGTGAAGACCAACGTGCGCGAACTCATCGGTGTGATCAATTCAGTGATTGCTTATTCCACGATTTACAAATCGGATTTGTCGCTGGAACTGCTGAAGGAGACGATTAATAAAATTGCCTCTAACCAGAAGAAGGTGATTAATATTCCGTACATTCAGGAAGTCGTTTGCGAATATTTTGGCATCCAGCGGGAGCAGTTGCTTTCCAAAACGCGCAAACGTGAAATCGCTTTGCCGCGTCAGCTGGCCATGTATTTTGCAAAAGAATACACCAATGCGACCTATAATAAAATTGGTGAAGAAATGGGTGGTAAAGACCACTCTACGGTAATGTACGCATGTGACACGATTAAGGATGTTTCCAAAATTGATAAAGAGGTCAAGAAATATGTGAAAGACCTCACCGAGAGAATTAGACAATAAAGAAATAAAGATAAAAGGAACGGTGCGGTTCCTTTTTTTATATAAAAAAGCGACTATGAAGATACTGATGGTTTGTTTAGGCAATATTTGCCGCAGTCCGCTGGCAGAGGGAATCCTGCAATCAAAACTACCGGAAGGGTACACCGTGGATTCTGCCGGCACAATTGATATGCACCAGGGGCAGGCCCCTGACCACCGTTCCATTAAAGTAGCAGACCAGTTCGGCCTGGACATTTCCGCGCAGCAGTCGCGGCCGTTTACGGTCGAAGATTTTGATACGTATGACCGTATTTACTGCATGGACCGCAGCAACCTGAATGATGTCTTAAAATTAGCACGTAATGAAGAAGACCGCCAAAAAGTGGAATTAATTTTACCCGACGCAGAAGTGCCGGATCCGTATTGGGGCGAGCATGCTGACTTCGAAGATGTGTACAAACTACTGGATGACGCGTCCAAAAAAATAGCAGCCGAATTGCTGCAATCATAAGTTCTGCCCATGTTGTTCCTGATTCCTGCCTACCTTTCCGAAAAGTCGCCGCTCACCTATTTTGCGCCGGTCATCCAAGAGTATATCATGAAGACCGATTATTTCTTCGTGGAAAATGAAAAGACCGCGCGGCGGGTTATCAAGTTTTTCGCGCCGGAGAAGAAACAGCCGGACCTGAAATTATTTCTGCTCAATAAGCATTCGGCGGCAGAAGACCTGCAGGAAGCCAGAGAGCTGATGAAGAAAGGACAGGATTTCGGGCTGCTCTCCGAGGCGGGCCTGCCATGTATTGCAGATCCGGGAAATATCATGGTGAAGTGGTGCCATGAGCAAAACATCCGCGTGGTGCCGGTTAATGGGCCTTCGTCGATTATTCTGGCGCTGATTTCGAGTGGATTTAATGGCCAGCAGTTTACTTTCCACGGGTATCTGCCAATTGATAAAGCCGAGAAAAAAGCTAAAATCCAATGGCTGGAAGCGCAGGTACAAAAGACAGGTTATGCGCAGATTTTTATGGAAACCCCTTACCGCAACCTCCAGTTGTTGGAGGATTTGTGCAAAACCTTATCACCCAAAACGCAGTTATGCATTGCAGCAGATATTAATAATCCCGGCGGAGAATACATCCGCACCTTACCGATAAAACTTTGGCAAAAAGAAAAGCCGGATTTGCATAAGGTTCCGGCGGTGTTTGTGTTGGGAAATTAGAGCTAAACGGCCGTTGGATTTATCTGTAGTTGTCCGCCGATTGCTTTTAACACTTTCATGATGGTCGTAAACTGAGGCTTTGCGTCTTCGGACAATGCTTTATAAAGGCTTGGCCGGCTCAGTCCTGTTTCCTCGGCAATCTTGGTCATTCCTATAGCTTTTGCAACATTTCCAATGGCCACAATAATATCTTTATCTGTGCCTTCTTCCAGGACCGTATTAAGGTATTCTGCAATCATTTCCTGACTGTCGAGGTAATCTGTAATATCAAATGTTGTCGTATTCATTTTCTGTTTGCTTTTAAAGTATTCCAGATTTTTAGTGCTTTTTCAATATCTTTTTCCTGCGTGGATTTATCACCGCCTGTGAGGAGTATTATGATCTTTCCACTTTTTTCAACAAAGTATATTCTATATCCTTTCGCATAATTTATTCTTAATTCTTTGATGCCTTCCCGGATATTTTTATAATCACCAAAATGTTCATCCTCAGCTAACTTCTGAAGCCGGAACAAAATTTTTGCTTTTGCTTTCAGATCTTTAAGCCTGCGAAACCACTTGTCGAATTCAGCTGTCTTTTCAATTTGAAACATCTCGAAATGTATTCACCTGGATACAAATTTAAACAAACTTATCTTAAAAAACCAGCTGAACATGTAGTGAAGTTCCAGAAATGGTTGTGTTAAAAGTATTATTAAAAAACGCGCGGCTGTTCGGCCGCGCGTTTCATCTTTTATTTTAAATTCAGCCTATTAGCTGATTTCAATTCCATTTTCTACCGGAACCTCAGGCGTTACAAAAGCCAGTTTTCCATCAGGTTTGGTCGTGAGTAGCAGCATGCCCTGCGATTCAATCCCACGGATTTTGCGCGGTGCCAGATTCAGCAAGATCATCACCTGCTTGCCCACACATTCTTCGGGAGTAAAGCTTTCTGCTACGCCGGAAACTACAGTGCGTACGTCCACACCGGTATCCACTTTAAATTTTAAAAGCTTGTCTGCTTTTTCAACTTTCTCAGCTTCCAGAATGGTGGCGGTTCGCAGGTCCACTTTGGTAAAATCGTCGTATTGTATTTCGTCTTTCATAGGTTTTGCGTTAGGATTGGTGCGCTTGTTATTTTGTTTGGTTTGTTCCAGCTTCTGCAGTTGTGCCTCAATGGCGTTGTCTTCGATTTTGGAAAAGAGCAGTTCCGCCGGATTAATTTTGTGGCCCGGTTGGATCAGAATATGTGCTTCTTTCAATGCGGGCCAGTTGGCTGCCGGGACGTTAAACATCGTCAGCAATTTTTCAGCGCTGAAAGGCAGGAATGGTTCGCACATCTGCGCGAGTCCCACCGCAATTTGCGCTGCCGTTGCCAGGGCTTCAGCTGCTTTTTCAGGCTGGTCTTTGATTGTTTTCCACGGCTCTTCGGTCTGCAGATACTGGTTTCCGGTGCGCGCCAGATTCATCAGCGCTGTCAACGCGTTTCTGAATTCATAATGTTCCAGCGCGTGCTCAATCTCTTTTGCTGTCTGAGCAATCTGCTCCAGCATTTCCGGCTGAATTGCTGCCACCGGAATGACACCGTCGTAATATTTATGCATCAGCACCGCCACGCGGTTAATAAAATTGCCAAAAATGCCAACCAGTTCAGAGTTATTTTTAGTCTGGAAATCTTTCCATGTAAAGTTATTATCCTTGGTTTCCGGCGCGGAGGAAAGAAGAGCATAACGCAGCACATCCTGCTGTCCCGGGAAGTCCTGCAAATATTCATGTGCCCAGACAGCCCAGTTTCGGGAAGTGGAAATTTTATCATTTTCCAGGTTCAGGAATTCAAAAGCGGGCACATTCACCGGCATTTTGTAATCGCCGTGCTCTTTCATCATAATCGGGAAAATAATACAGTGAAACACAATATTGTCTTTTCCGATAAAGTGGATTAAATCTGCCTCATCGCTTTGCCAGAAGTCCTTCCAGTTCTTGCCGTGTTTCTCCGCCCATTCCTGCGTAAAAGAAATATAGCCGATAGGTGCATCAAACCAGACATATAATACTTTCCCGTCTGCACCCGGCAACGGTACCGGCACGCCCCAGTTCAGGTCGCGCGTCATGGCACGCGGCTTCAGCCCGTCATTCAACCAGGATTTCACCTGTCCGTACACATTGGTTTTCCAGTCTTCCTGATGTCCTTTAATAATCCATTCGTTCAGAAAATCTTCATATTCATTCAGTGGCAGATACCAGTTTTTGGTTTCTTTTAAAACGGGCACATTTCCGCTGAGGGCTGATTTAGGATTAATGAGTTCTGTGGGCGACAGGGTGGCACCGCACTTCTCGCACTGGTCACCGTACGCATTATCATTTCCGCAGCTTGGGCAGGTCCCGGTAATGTAGCGGTCCGCCAGAAATTCCTGGGCCTGCTCATCATAATACTGCTCAGAAACTTCCTCGGTAAACGCACCTTTATCATACAGCGTCTTGAAAAAATCCTGGCTCACTTTATGATGCCGCGGCGAAGTGGTGCGGGAATATTCATCAAAGGAAATCCCCAGTTGCTCAAAAGAATCTTTGATCAGGACGTGGTATTTATCTACAATATCCTGTGGCGTTACTCCTTCTTTCTTGGCGCGGATGGTAATGGGAATCCCATGCTCATCGGAACCGCAGATGAAAGCAACTTCGCGCCCCTGCCGCCGCTGAAAACGCGCATACACATCTGCCGGAATATACACTCCTGCGAGATGGCCGATATGCACCGGGCCGTTGGCATAGGGAAGGGCTGCCGTAATAATCTTCTTTTGAGACATGCTTTTTTATTTTTTGCAAAGATAAGGGTTCTGACCTGTCCGCGAAAACAGCAAGAAGCAACGCCTGCCGAAATCTTTATAATAAGTGGAAGAATGCTAACGGAGGATGTGCTAAATTGCCATCAAATATTTCGTTATGAATCTGCGCCGGCTTTTCGTGTTCTTTTTTCTCTCTGTTATAATAAGTTCCTGTTCTGTTTACCCAACCAATAAATCTTCCGGTGCTGAGGCTGTAGCTCAGGTGAATGCTGTGTTGGATGACTTACACCGACTCGCGGCGGCAGCAAACTTTAATGATTATTTCAATTTATATGCTGATGAGTCAGTGTTCATCGGGACGGATGCGACTGAAGTCTGGACCAAGGCTCAGTTTATGGC
Source organism: Kaistella sp. (assembly GCA_032057205.1). Taxonomy (GTDB): domain Bacteria; phylum Bacteroidota; class Bacteroidia; order Flavobacteriales; family Weeksellaceae; genus Kaistella. The sequence goes on along the minus strand of DAMCFT010000002.1, from coordinate 224,501 downwards.
GTATGCGAAACCACACTTCGATAAAGGCCGCTCCTGGTCTTTCACCCCACTGAAAAGGCAGGTAACGCTCAGCAAGGACGGCACCATCGCCTGGTTCGATGAAGTGTTGGACACCCAAATGAAAATCTGCCGCGGCAGCGGTGTGCTCGAAAAGACAAAAGAGGGCTGGAAAGTACGGCAATACGTACTGTCCATGGCAATTCCGAATGCTTTAAGCAAAGAAGTTGTGAAACTGAAAACGCCTCTGGAAGAACCGCTGATCGAAGAAATCAAACACTAAGATTGTGACAGCGCCTCGCGGATGCTGCGCAGGGCTTTGGTCATGTGATTTTCAATCGTCTTGGTCGAAATGCCGAGTTCTTCAGCGATTTCCTTGTATTTCATTCCGCGTACTTTGCTCATGATAAAAACTTCGCGGCACTTGGGCGGCAGTTTATCAATCTCCTGCCGGATCTTTTCAAGCAGGAGCTGATTCTCCTGTTCATCTTCTATTTCATCAATCGCTTCCATAGCGGCGTCTTCAATCGCGGGAAAGCGGCTTTTTTTGCGCAGATACATCAGGTATTCGTGGTAGGCTATCTTATAAAGATACGCCTTGAGCGATGTTTTCAGCACAATTTTATCGCGTTGTTCCCACACTTTCACCATCGTGCGCTGCACAACTTCCTCGGCCAGATCCTGGTCTTGGCTCATCCTCGAAATAAATTGCTGCAGCTGCCCAAAGTATTCATTATAAACAACCTTAAAAGCAGTTTCTGAATTATTCTTTATCGAGTTAAAAAGGGCAATATCGTTGGTTATGCCAAACAAAGCGGATAAAAATTTAAGACAAAATTATAATTTTTCAAAAAAAGATAGGGGATTATTAAAACGTCTGCATCATATCATTAAACAAAAGTAAACCTTATGAATGATAACCCGGAAATTTTCAGCATAATAACCGGTTATTTTACGGGAGAAATTTCAGACCGGCAGCGTGAAATCTTAAACGAATGGCTGAAGAACCCGGCAAATAAAGAGCTTTTTAAATCCTACGCCAAAGCCAATTATCTGGCGGCCGCCACACCATATCAGGAAGAAGAAAAAAAGATCGGAAAACTACGGACGCTTCGTCCGCTGCTCAGCATCGCGGCGGTGCTGCTGCTGTTACTGTCAGCGGCCGGAATCTGGAGATGGAGCCTGCCGGAAAAACAGGCGCCAAGCAACGAATTTGTCAGTGTAGGTATTAATGGAAATTATACCGTGCTCCAGGATGTGGAGACTTCTCAAAGCATTGATGATAAAAATAAAGTACAGCTTGCCAAAGTGGAAAAAGGAACACTTGAGTTGCTGCGGAATTCGTCGTCCAATGAAATGACCGTTCACGTACCCAACGGCAAAAACCTGAAAGTTCTGCTTTCCGATGGTTCCGAAATCTTGCTTAATGCCGGTACACGCTTGTCCTTTGATGCTGACTTTGGCAAAAAAGGCCCGCGCGAAGTCAGCCTTTCCGGGCAGGCTTTCTTTCATGTCGCGTCGGATAAAGCACATCCTTTTTATGTGAAAACGGATGAGTTCACCACCAAAGTACTCGGAACTAAGTTCAATGTCTCTTCTTATAAGAATGAAAGACAGCCGTATGTGAACCTCGTGGAAGGCAGCATTGCCGTGCAGGGAAACAGCGGAACTTCCAAGGTGCTCACGCCCGGCCAGAAGATGACTTTTATTCCTGAAGAAAAAACAGCGATAGTTCAGCCCGCGCGTCCGGTTCAGGATATGGACTGGCTGCACCGCGAAATCGCCTTTGATAATAATACGACCGACGAAGTGCTGACAAAAATCGAACGGGTCTACGGCCTGCAGATTATCCGCAACCGCGTGGAAGTAGAAAACTTCCATTTCTCCGGAACCTTTAAAATTGAAAATCTGGACGAAATTACTCACAGCCTGGAAGTGCTGCTCAACTGCAAAATCCGGAAAGATGGTCATAAACTGATCCTTCTTTCTAAAAATTAATAAAAACCAATCCATTAAACATGAAGAAAACGAAGTACCGCCCAACGCGCATCCCGAATGTGCGATTGGGAATTGCTGCCAGTTTTTTGATTTTCGGTCTCTCGCAGGCGCAAATCACCGACAGCAGTCGGACTATGACGATCGAAAATGCATTTAAAACGGTGGAACAAAAAACCGGCTACAGCATCTTTTACAAAAAAGAACTGCTGAATGCCGATGCGCGCATCAGTTTGCAGGACCACAATGGCGACATTGAGGCTTACCTGGCCGAACTGACCCGCAAAACCGGACTGAAGTTTACCGTGATCGGTAAGCAGATTATCGCTAGCGAAATCGAAGCGATGTCCGTAACCGGTACTGTTTCCGATGCGGCACAACAGGGAATTGCCAATGCGAAAATTACCAACCTGACCGGCGGAACTACTGCTACTTCCGATGCCAGCGGTAATTTCACCATTCAGGCAAAACTGGGTGACCGCCTGCAGATCAGCAATGGCGTGTATGCAGAAAATGCAACGGTTGACGGAAACGCCGTAGAGGTGACACTGCAACCACAGTTTGCCGTGATGGAAAGCGATAATGAAACCGCCATTGAAGGCGTACTGATTACAGGATACCAGAAGGTGGATCCGAACCGCGCCGCTGCCTCGTACACCACGGTGAATATGCAGAATTTCGAACGCCGCGGAAATCCGGATATTGTCTCTTCTCTGGAAGGTCTGACGCCGGCACTTACGGTATATTCTGATCCGTCAAATCCGGGTTCTAAGTTGTTTAACCTGCGTGGGGTGGCCACCCTTTCCGGAAATACCAAACCGCTGATTGTAGTGGATGGCTTCCAGTATGACGGTGATCTCAGCAGCATTAACCCCTATGAAGTGGAAAGCATTACTTTACTGAAAGATGCGGCCTCTGCTTCGATCTATGGTGCTAAGTCCAGCAACGGGGTGATCGTAATTTCTACCAAGAAAGGCCGCAAGGGCGATACGGTATTCCGCTATACAACCAATTATTCCATCAGTGATAAAATTGATCTGGGATATGCCATGAACCGGGTGAATTCTTCGCAGTTGGTAGATGCCCAAAGTGCTTATCCAAGATCTGTGATAGAGTCCGGCGGTTTGCTCACAGATTATGAAAGTGAATTTAATGATCCGTATAACTTCTTCGGGAATATGTATGCTTATGCCAAGAACGAAGTGTATTTATTGTATGCAAGTTATCAGCAGGGACGTATCACCGAAGCGGAACTGAATGCGCGCCTGGCGCTGCTGCGTACCCGCGACAATACCAACGATATCCGCAAACTGTATCTGCAAACACCGATGATTGCGCAGCACAACCTGTCTGCCTCCGGTGGTACGGAAGGGTTTAAGTACCGTACGTCCTTAAATTATACCAAGCAGTTTGGTAATATTAACGGTTCTGAAGACAATAAAGGAATTTTCGACTTTGTTACCGAAGCCCGTCTTTCGCCAAGATTAACCCTCGATCTGGAAACGAATTTTTCTCTACAGAAAGAAGATTCAAAACCAATTGATTTTTACAACGTAAATCCGGATGATCTGAGCAGTGTTTTTGATATCAGCTCCTACCAGAATTTCTATGGCCCGGACGGTTCCGCACTGGCTGTGTATAAACCTTTCAACTATGACACCACGTATAGTTTTGGTGGAAAGGAGCCGTATGAAATTCAGCGTTTGAAGGATTTGGGTTTATATGATGAAACCTATCGTCCGGCTGCTGACTTTGGAAAGTATACCAACACCACAGATACCTGGACCTCCCGCGTGCAAGGGCTTTTCAATTATAAAATCACCAATGACCTGAAACTGAACTTCGGCGGACAGTTCATGCGCAACAGCTTTACCAACCGGCGTATTGCTGATGGTGATTCCTGGGAAATGGCCTCTTTGCTGAACAATACCACTACCATGCTGGAATACACCGGCGGGGTGAAGGAAATGCTGTTGCCGGAAGGTGGTCGCATGATTGAGACACGTACCGACCAGACGAACTATTTGCTTCGTTTGCAGGCAGATTATGACAAGCGTTTCGGCGATCACTATCTGAGTGCCATTGCAGGTTCTGAAGTTCAGCGCCAGCACACGACCAGCACCGTAACAGATAAGTTCGGGTACAACCGCGCGAGCAATACTTTCGTGCCGGTGAATAAGCAACTGGCTTCTCAGGATCTTATTTTCTTTGTGTACAATCCGGGAGAATATATCGAGGGTATTCGCTTCTTTGATGAACTTGTGGATATCGATGACCGTTTTGTTTCCTTTTATGCCAATGCGAATTATTCCTTTAAGAATAAATATATCCTGACAGGTAGTGCGCGCATTGACCAGTCCAACTTCTTCGGAACGGATCCTAAATACCGGTACAAACCATTCTGGTCCGTGGCTGCAAAATGGCGTTTGGGGAACGAAGAGTTTGCCGGAAACGGTAAGCAAACCATTGACCTGCGTGCTTCTTATGGGGTGAACGGTAATATTGCCAATAAGTACGGGCCGTACGATGTGGGCCGTATCGTGCAGGGTTCTATCACCAATTATATTCCGGGACTGCAGATTGAGAATTATAAGATTTCTGACCTGCGCTGGGAACGTACTGATATCCTGAACGTGGGAGCTGACTTGTCCTTATTAAACAAGCGACTCAACCTGAACCTGGATTATTACCGAAAAGATTCTCATGACCTGTTATCGATTATCGAAGCGGATCCAACTTTGGGAGCTTCACCGGTATTCAAGAATACGGCCTCTATCATTAATAACGGATATGAAGCATCTTTAACTTCACGTAACGTAGATACCGAAAATCTGCGTTGGGACACTCAGCTCAACTTCCGCTATAACAAAGGAAAAGTAACCGAGTCGTATACCAATAATACCGAAGTGCGAACCGTACTGGGCCGCGTGCAGAATGTGAAAGGTTTTGAACCTAATTCTATTCTGGTGCTTGATTATGCCGGCCTGGATGACGAAGGATATGGTTTGATCCGTAAAGCAGACGGTTCTCTGGTTCGCGTGAATGATGATTCTTTCAGTGTGAGATTTGCGCAGAGCGACCTGATTTCCGGTGGAACTACCTTGCCGAAATATACCGCTTCCCTGAATAATAACTTGTTTTACAAAGGATTCGGTTTATCATTTATGTTTGTGTACCAGGGTGGCTTCTCTCTGCTGAAGGACAGCTACAACGGAGAGTCTGTTATGGATGAAATCGCCATGATCAATAAAGATGCGGCCAACGCCTGGGCAGCGCCGGGTGATGAAGCCTTTACTGATGTTCCGCGCCTGAACAGTACCTTCCCGTACTCGTACGTGGCATATTCTACCAAGAATATTGTGGATGGTGACTTCATTCGTCTGAGAGACGTGATCCTGAGCTATACCATTCCACAGGAAATGAGCAAAAGCTTTGGTTTCTCTGAATTCACAGTCAACCTTCGCGGAAATAACCTGGCACTTTGGACCAAAAACAAAGAAGGAATTGATCCCGAATCTCACGGCCTTGGAATGCGCTATTACAAAATTCCGCGCACGGTGAGCCTTGGTTTAAATGTTACTTTCTAACCTATTAATTTTAAAAAGACAATGAAAAAATATCTCACTCTGCTCGCCGGTTCGCTGCTGCTTTTTTCCTGCCGCGATTACCTGGATGTAGTACCCAAAGGATATGTGATCCCGACCTCGGTGAAGGAGTATGAATTACTGCTGATTGGTGGTGACAACGGGCCGCACCGTACCAAAAATGAAACGGTTCTGCACCTGACCAATGATAACTTCTACCTGACTTCTCAGGAAGTAGGAAATACCAACAATACCGGGAACATCAATTTTGCGCTGTATTCCTGGAGCAATTACCGCTTTTCGGATTCTTCCGTTCCCAATCCTGCCTGGAATGACGGGTACAAGAATATTTATACCTACAACAAAATCATCAATGAAATTGATGAAGCTACTTTTGAAGTAGGAGATACCGAAGAAAAACGCCGGCGCGTGAAAGCACAGGCGTATTACGGCCGCGCGTATGAATACCTGTTTCTGGTAAATACCTTTGCCAAGCAGTACAATCAGTCCACGGCCGGATCTGATCCGGGTGTTCCGCTGGTGCTGCAGGCAGATGTGACCCAGACTTTGCCGTCCCGCGGAACGGTGGAAGGTGTGTATAACCAAATCCTGAGCGATTTGGGTGAAGCAGTGAAATACCTGCCGCAGGAATCTCAGATTCAGTTGCTACCAACGTTGGGTGCAGGTTATGCCCTGATGGCGCGGACGTATCTGTACCAAAGTGACTATGCTAATGCAAAAAAATATGCGGAAATGGCGCTGCAAGAAAAATCGGACCTGGTAGATTACACCCAGCCGGATTTCAGCAATTATTCCCTGTCACTGAAATATGCTGAGCAGTACACACAACATTATATGGCGCTGCCCGGCAGCGGTTTCCTGAATGATGAAATGGTGGCACTTTTCGAAGAAAGTGGTTTTGATGACAAGCGTCTGTCTGAGCAGTTTATTCCGAGAGAGGTAACCGAAGACGGTCAGGTGGTTGGCGTACGCTACACAATGGGATCCTATGATTACAATTACCGTGGTTCCACTTCCGTTTCAGTGCCGGAAATGTACATTACGCTGGCAGAAGCCGAAGCGCGCCTGGGCAACCTGGGAACAGCCGTAACCTTGCTGAATACACTTCGCAATAACCGCGTGGATGGCAACGTGGAACTTACGCTGGGAGATTTCGCGGGTCAAACCGGTCTGGTGAAATTCTGCCTGGAGGAACGCCGCCGTGAAATGGTATATACCAATACCCGTCTTTTCGATCTGAAACGTGAAAATCTGGACGGTGCTTACGCGAAAACAGCCGTACACAAAGTAGTGGGAAACAACCCGCTGGAAATTACAGCTGAACCCAACAGCAGCAAGCTCGTTCTGCCAATTCCTGCGCAGGTGCTTAAGTTCAATCCGAGCATGCCACAGAATTAAAAAAAAATATCAATCAGAAATTTAAAATAGAAAAATGAACAAATTTAAAGGAGTATTTCTTGTTATGTCGCTGGTCGCCTTGTTTTTGGCGTCATGTAACAAGGAGAAATCAGATTATCAGGTCACGGTAACCATGCCAAGTGACGTTCAGGTGGATTCACTGTACCTGGTGGATTACGAAGGTGAAAAAATCCAGGGAGCTACCGCAAATGCAGACAAACAGTTTGTCTTCAATGGCAAGGCAAAAGAGATCGCGCCGGCCGGTATCCTTCATACAAAATCCAACCTCTATATCCCTTTCATTTTGGAGAATGATGTCATCACAATCAATGTTAAGGATAAGCAGAAGAATACAGACATCAAGGGAGGCGAAATCCATGAAATGATTTATGCTTATGAAAAAGATCCCGAATATCAAAAGCTGGATGCCGAGCGCAGAGAGCTGGTGAAAAAACATTTCGGAAATCTGGATATGAATGATGAGGCCAAAGTGGAGGAGGCCCGCAAAATCGTGAATACCGTGGGTGATAAGATGTTTAAAATCAAAAATGCAAGCCTGAAGGAAGTAATGGAGGGTGATAATCCAGCCATCGCAAAAGCAATTGCAGCAACCATGTACAGCGACCGCGAATACACCGCTGATAAAATGCTGGCGAACCTGGAGAAATATAAAAAAGAAACAGGGGAGAACGGGTACATTACGTATTACGAAAAAATGATGAAGGAATATCAGCAGATGGAAGAAAACGCCAAAAACGCTTCCGTTGGAAATAAGTATATGGAAATCTCCGGGAAAGACCGTGATGGAAACGTGATCAAACTATCGGACCTGGTAGCGAAAAATAAATACACCATCCTGGAATTCTGGGCCAGCTGGTGCGGACCGTGCCGCGGTGAAATTCCGAACCTGAAAGCAGCTTATAGCAAATACAAGGACAAGGGACTGGAAATCTATTCCGTTTCCCTGGACTCTAAAGAAGCTGCCTGGCTGAAAGCAATGGACGAGGAAAAACAAAACTGGCCAAACGTGCTGGTGGAAGGTGAGTTCCGCAACTCTGATGTGGCAAAATACGGTATCGTGGGAATTCCTGCTTCTTACCTGATTGACCAGAACGGGACCATCGTGGCATCCAATGATGAGCTTCGTGAGTTCGCATTGGACCGCACACTGTCTCAGCATCTTAAATAACATATAAAAACGAAACTGCCGGCTGCAGGAATACGGGTGACTTCATATCGCTTTTTTTCACTGTAACCCGCTCCTTCTTCCGGCAGTTTTTTATTTCCAAGATTTTTACTCTAATGAAGAAATTACTCCTGATCTTTATGACCCTGGTAAGCTATCTGTTTACCGCGCAGGTCAAGGATCCCGTGAAGGTAGATTTTAAAATCAATTCTCTGGGCGACAATGTATATGAAGCTGTATTTCACGCCAAGATCGACAATGGCTGGCACATTTATTCCAAAGACCTGCCGCCCGATTCCGGGATCCCAACGGAAATTACGGTTTCCGGCGACGGGGTGGAACTCGTGGGCAGCGTTGAAGAACGCGGTGAGAAGATAGATGAGTATTCAGAAGCCTTTAAAGCACGTATTGTCTATTATTCCAATACGGTGGATATTGTTCAGAAATTTAAACTCACTGATCCATCCAAAGTCACTGAAGTTGAGGCCGAAATTTATTACCAGACCTGTGATGATAAAATCTGCCTCGCGCCCAATACATTGGTTTTCCAGAAGAAAATTGAGAACGGACAGGTCGTGGAAGCTGCCGCTGCTGCCGCTGAAAATGCCGGCACCGGCGACGATCTCCGACTCTCTAATCTGAAAGCGGATGCGCCACTGACCGACTGCGGAATTGCCGCACAGGAAAGCTCCGAAAATTACTGGTCTTACCTGCTGCTAGGTTTTATCGGTGGACTGATTGCTTTGCTCACCCCTTGCGTTTTCCCGATGATTCCGCTCACAGTCTCCTTCTTCACGAAAAGTGCCGATAAAGGTGCCAAAGGAAAAGGGAAAAAAGATGCGTTATTATATGGTTTCTTTATCCTGTTGATTTTCGTTCTGCTGAGTGTGCCTTTCCACTTGATTGATGGCATTGCCGGTAATATATTTAATGAAATTTCTACCTCAGTCTGGCTGAATATCTTCTTCTTTGTTATCTTCCTGTTCTTTGCGGGAAGCTTCTTCGGATATTATGATATTACACTGCCAAGCGCGATTGCCAATAAATCCTCGCGTGCGGAAGAAGCAGGCGGACTGATTGGTATTTTCTTTATGGCACTCACGCTGGTCATCGTTTCTTTTTCCTGCACAGGTCCGATTTTGGGCAGTTTGCTGGGAAGCGCGGTGACGGGTTCGTCTGATGTGCCCATGCTGCTGACCTTCGCGCTGGCAGGCTTTGGTTTTTCCTGGGCAATTGTCTTTGGCTTGTTAGCACTGTTCCCGCAGGCATTGCAGTCTTTGCCGAAATCCGGCGGCTGGATGAATACCGTGAAAGTGGTCTTAGGATTCATCGAACTGGGCCTGGCGCTGAAATTTTTATCAAAAGCAGACTTGGTTACAAAAACCTTCTTGCTGAAGCGTGAATTGTTTATTGTTTTGTGGATTATCATCACCATTGGGTTGGTGCTGTATCTGTTTGGATTAATCAGATTTCCGCACGACGACCGCAAACCTAAAATCAGCACCGGCCGTAAAATTTTCGGTTTAATCAGTGTTGCATTTTTAGTGTATTTAATTCAGGGGCTTATCCCTTCTGAAAAGCCGAAGCTGCAGATGCTCTCCGGTATTTTGCCGCCGCTGAATGTGAGTTATTTCCACGATGCAGATGAGGGCCTCTTCGGACTTGAACCAAAACATGACTTTGATGCTGCTCTGGCCGAAGCTGCCAAACAAAACAAACCGATCCTGATCGACTTCACCGGCTACGGTTGCGAAAACTGCCGTAAGATGGAAGAGTTCGTCTGGAACCAGCCGGATGTTTTGCCTTTGCTTCAGAACGAATTTATTCTCGCCTCTTTGTATGTGGATGATAAGGAAGCGCTGCCCGAAGCTGACCAGAAAATGATTGACATGGGCAACGGTAAACTCAAGAAGATGAAATCCATCGGTGACAAATGGAGTTTGTTCCAGCAGATTAACTTCAATAATAATTCCCAGCCACACTACGTATTGCTAACGCCGGATGGTCAGTTGATCAACACACCGGTTTCCGGATATATGCCGAAAGAAGATTTCCGGAACTTCCTGCAATGCGGCCTGGATTACTTTAAAAATAATTATAATAAATAAATGAAACTTATCTCAAAATTCAGCATGTTGTCGCTGTTAGTGGGCTTTTTTATGCAGCTCACCGCGCAGCAGCAGCATGAATGGAAAACAGCAACTTCCGGCGGCTACACGTATCGGTATGTGACCAATGACCCGATGCAGGCGCGCTTTTATACTTTAAAAAACGGCCTGAACGTCATCCTGAGTCCCACCAAAAAAGATCCGCGCGTTCAGGCTTTCGTCGCCGTGAAAGCGGGAAGCAAAACCGATCCGTCCACGCACACCGGTCTTGCGCACTATCTGGAACACCTGATGTTTAAAGGAACAGATAAATACGGATCTCTAAACTGGGCAAAAGAAAAACCGGAACTCGATAAAATCGATGCGCTGTACGAGCAGTACAACAAAACCAAAGATGAGAGCCGCCGCAAGCAGATTTATCATCAGATTGATTCTATTTCCGGCGTAGCTTCCAAATATGCGATTGCCAACGAGTACGATAAAATGATGAGCGCCATGGGTGCGCAGGGAACCAACGCTTTCACCAGCTTTGAGGAAACGGTGTACACCGATGATATTCCCGGTAATTCATTAAATAAATATCTGGCCGTGCAGGCAGAAAGATTGCGCAATCCGGTTTTCCGTATTTTCCACACTGAGCTGGAAGCTGTGTACGAAGAAAAAAACCGCAGCCTGGATAATGATGGCGCGCGTGCCTTCGAAACCATGCTGGAGAATATGTTCCAGAATCACAACTACGGGCAGCAAACTACCATTGGCGTGGTGGAACACCTGAAGAATCCATCCTTGGTGGAAATCCGTAAGTATTATGAAAAGTATTACGTACCAAACAATATCGGCCTGATCTTATCTGGTGATTTTAATCCCGATCAGGTTATTGCCACGATTGACCGCGATTTTTCTTTCCTGAAAAACAAACCGGTACAGCCGTATAAATTTACACCCGAAAAAGCACTGGAACAACCCATCATTAAAGAAGTAACCGGCCCGAACGCGGAGAAACTAATGCTTGGGTACCGTTTGCCAAACAATAAGGACAAGGACATTCTGATTGCCGAACTCGTGGGCGAAATTTTAAGTAATGGCCGCGCCGGATTATTGGATTTAAACCTGGTTAAAAAACAGAAAGTACTCTGGGCGTCCGTCAGTGTGATGCCGCTGATTGACTACGGAATTTTCACCGTTCAGGCCGCACCCACAGAGGGCCAGACACTGGAGCAGGTACAGGCGCTCCTGATGGAGCAGATTGCCAAACTGAAAGCCGGTGATTTTGATGAAAGCCTGATTACCTCCATCGTCAATAATATCAAGAAAAGCGAAATCACAGAAAGCGAGCATTACAGCACGCGGGCCAATGCTCTGATGGAAGCGTTCACCAGCGAGCTCGACTGGCGCGACCAGATTGCGGCTACCGAAACCATGTCTAAAATTACCAAACAGCAGGTAGTGGACTTCGCGAACCGTTATTTTAAAAATAATTATGTAGCGGTCTATAAAAGACAGGGCGAAAGTCCGGCAATGGCTAAAATTGAAAAACCGGCCATCACACCGGTAGAAACCAATGCTGATAAGCAAAGTGCTTTTGTAAAAATGATTGAGGAAATGCCGTCCACCAAGATTGAACCTTTGTTCCTGGATTATGATAAAGATATTAAGCACAGTACCTTAGGCAAAGCAGAAATTCTGTATGTACCTAATACCACAAACCAGTTATTCCGCCTTCGCTACCGTTATGATATTGGTAAGAATAACAACCTGAAACTAGACCTTGCCGCGAAATATCTGCAGTTCCTGGGCACCAACAAAAAGTCTGCGGAACAAATCTCGAAAGAGTTTTATGATATTGCGGGCAGTTTCAGTATTTTCACCGGCGAAGATTTTACCCTGGTTACCATCGAAGGTTTGCAGGAGAATTTCACCAAAGCGGTGGCTTTATATGAAGACCTGGTGCGCAATGCAAAGCCCGATGCTGAAGCTTTGCAATCTTTAAAGGCTCGTATGATGAAATCCCGCGGCGACCTGAAAAAGAACAAAGGTGCCATCATGCAGGGTCTGATTAACTACTCCATGTACGGCCCGGAGAATAAGTTCAACTATACCTTCACCGATGAACAACTGCAGGCTGTAACCGCGGAAGAGCTGGTTTCCATTATAAAAAGCCTGAACAATTATCAGCAATCGGTATTGTATTACGGGCCGCAGCCTTTGGCGAAACTTCAGAAAAGTCTGAAGAAAATGCACAAAGTACCGTCCAGATTTGCCACTGCGCCGGCACCAAAAGTGTTCAGACAGCAAACCCCGAAAACCGCTGAAGTGCTTTTTGTAGATTATGATATGGTGCAGTCTGAAACCCAGTGGACCCGCACAGCCGGAACATTTAATCCGGACCTGCAGCCTGAAGTAACTGTATTTAATAATTATTTCGGAGGTGGTATGGGTACCATTGTTAACCAGACGATTCGCGAAAGTAAAGCGCTGGCATACAGTACCTATGCTCTGTTTGTGACACCAAAGAAAAAGAACGACCATTATTTCGTGACCGCTTATGTGGGTTCTCAGGCAGATAAATTCCCCGAAGCCTCAAAAGCGATGAACGAATTGCTCAACACCTTCCCGCAATACCCGGAAAACCTGGCGCTGGCCAAAAGTCAGACGCTGCAGGATATTGAGAATGAGCGTATCACTCAGGATGATATCATTTTTGATTATCTCGCTGCACGCGATTTGGGCATTAATTATGATATTCGCCGTAAGGTGTACGGAAAAGCCGGTTCGATTACACTGGCAGAACTGAACGAGTTTTATAAAAAGAATATTGCCGTTAGACCGTACACGTATTCTGTAGTAGCTTCCGAGAAAAATCTGTCCAAAGCAGATTTGGAAAAGCTTGGTACTTACCGCAAATTAAGCTTGAAGGAAATCTTCGGATACTGATTTAAATATGCAAAAGTGAAAGGAAAGGCTGTCTTGGAAACAAGGCAGCCTTTTTTATTTAAATGTAAAAGATCAGGATTTTACTGTTTTGCAAAACTGTTTTTTATCTTTTTAAAAAGCGTTACCAGCAGTACCATTGCCAGTCCTGCTAAAATTCCCAAAATGGCCTGCTTCAGCATTCCCGGCACTTCCGGCAGCCAATGATGAATTGCAGGTATATTATGCTCAAAGATGCCGCCCGAAACCAGCAGCAGGGCAATGGTTCCCACAATGCCGAGTGTTTTTATAACGACCGGCAATGCCTTCACCAGCAAAGTGCCCAGTGAGGTGAAAAATCCTTTGTTGTGTGACTTGCGAATCAGGTGGCGTCCTGCATCGTCCATGCGCACAATTAAAGCAACGATACCATATACACCGACCGTTGCGAGAATGGCGACAATGGCCACCGTTACAATCTGGGTAATCAGGCTCTGATGCAATACGGACCCTAAGGCGATAATCACAATCTCCAGCGACAAAATAAAATCCGTGGCAATCGCCGATTTCACCTTCGTATTTTCAATGGTGGCTGCATCGGCACCTGTAAGATCTTCTTCCACTTCTTCGGCTTTTTCTGCGCGATGGAAAATGGCTTCCACAATTTTTTCCATGCCTTCATAAGCGAGGTACAGGCCACCCAGAATAAGAACAATTTGTATCGCCGGCGCGTAGATCGCCTGCAGAATAAAAGCCAGCGGAATAATAATCAGTTTATTTAAAAAAGAACCTTTGGTGATCGCCCACAGTACCGGCAGTTCACGCGAGGCCAGAAACCCTGTGGCTTTTTCCGCGTTCACCGCCAGGTCGTCTCCCAGAATACCTGCCGTTTGCCGTGTAGCGATTTTCGAGGAAACGGCCACGTCGTCCATCAATGCGGCAATATCATCCAGTACTGCAAAAAATCCTGAAGCCATATTTTGTAGTTTTTATTTTTAATCTAAGTCATTAGCAAGCATAGTACCGCCTTGGCTTTGTCGCACATTTTTAAAATATAAATTTTCAGTTTTCACATAAAAGCCGTATTTTCGCAACACTTAATATTAATAAAAGTGAAGCGTACCTGCGTATCATCTCCGAACGAACCGTTCCAGGATTATGGAAATACAAGCTGCGCCGCAAAAATAAAATAAATGCAAGCCGACCGTCTGAATGATTGTCGGCTTTTTTATTTACCTTAACCAGAGAAAAAAACAGTCATGAGCAATACATATAAATCCGCCGGTGTCGATAAAGAAGAAGGCTACAGAACGGTAGATAAAATTAAATCTGCGGTTGCTGAAACCCATAACAGCCATGTGTTGAACAGCCTGGGCAGTTTTGGTGCTTTTTATGAAATTGCCGGCTACCAGAATCCCGTTCTCGTCAGCGGCACCGATGGGGTAGGCACTAAACTGAAAGTAGCGCTGGATGCAAAGAAATACGATTCAATCGGGATTGACTGCTTTGCTATGTGTGCCAATGATATCTTATGTCACGGCGCGAAACCATTGTTCTTTCTGGATTACCTGGCCTGCGGAAAGCTCGACGCCGATATCGCAGCAGAGATCGTTTTGGGAATGGTGAAAGCCTGCAAGGACAACCAGTGCGCCCTCATCGGTGGCGAAACAGCCGAAATGCCGGGCATGTATCAGCCGGGCGATTATGACGTGGCAGGTTTCTGTGTAGGTATTGTCGAAAAGAACCGAATCATCGACGGTTCAGCCATTAAAGCCGGCTGCAAAATCATTGCCTTGCCGAGTTCTGGTTTTCACTCCAATGGTTTCTCGCTCGTACGAAAAATATTCACGGATTTTAATGAAGAGTTTGAAGGCAGGCCGCTATATGAAACACTGCTCGAGCCTACGAGATTATACTATCAGCCGGTACATAAAATTCTGGAAGAAATGAAAGTGTGCGGCATTGCGCATATCACCGGCGGGGGAATTATTGAGAATATCCCGCGTGTCGTTCCGGAAGGTTTGTGCGCCCGTGTGGAAACCGATAAAATTAAAATCCCGTCCGTCATGCTCGAACTGGAACGCCGCGGAAATATTGACCGTATGGAAATGTATGGCACCTTCAATATGGGCGTGGGGATGGTCATCATTGCAGATGAAAAGCATTACGACAAAGTACTGAACCTGTTGGAAGATGCGTACCTGATTGGCGAAATCACAGAAGGAGCCGAGAAAATAGAATTGGTCTAAAGGATAATGAAAAAACTGGTTATTCTGGTTTCGGGGAGTGGCTCTAATTTGCAGCGCATCATCGAGGCGGTAGCTGCAGAAGAAATTACCAACGCTGAAATCGCTCTGGTCGTGGCAGACCGGGCTTGCTATGGAATTGAGCGCGCAGCAGCACAGGATTTCAAAACTTTGCTCATTCCGCGCGGTAAAGATTTTTCCGCCCAACTGGAGGCTGCGTTGCCGGAAGATACTGCACTGATAGTGCTGGCCGGTTTTCTCTCCATCCTCAGTGAAGAATTCTGTCGCGCCCATGCGGGCAAAATCATCAATATTCACCCGGCACTTTTACCCAAATATGGCGGTAAAGGGATGTGGGGCCATCATGTGCACCAGGCAGTTTTAAATGCACAGGAACTGCAAAGTGGCGCCACTGTGCATTACGTTACGCCCGGAATTGATGAAGGCGCTGTTATCCTCCAGGAATGTTTTACTGTAGAACCTGGTGACGACGTGGCAGCACTCGCCCGAAAAGTTCAGCAAGTGGAACACCGGATCTATCCGCAGGCGATCGAAAAAGTTTTAAACAGAACTTCTTAAAAAAGAAAGAGCAGCTCCGGCTGTACATATAAAAAGTAAAAAGAAAGAAAAAAAGAAATGTCAAAGAAAAGAGCACTTATTTCAGTATCAGACAAAAGCGGCTTGCTCGGTTTTGCTGAATTTTTAGAAAAGAGCGGCTACGAACTTGTTTCCACTGGTGGCACCTTTCGCCATCTGGAGGAAGCGGGTTTGCATCCCATTCAGATTGATGAGGTCACCGGCTTTCCCGAAATGTTGGACGGCCGCGTGAAAACACTTCACCCTAAAGTTCACGGCGGATTGCTGGCGGTGCGCGATAATGCGGAACACATGCGTACCGCGGAAGAACACGGAATCGGCCTGATCGACATGGTGATCGTAAATCTCTATCCCTTCTTTGACCATGCCACCGCGGATATTTCACTGGACGAAAAAGTGGAATTCATCGATATTGGCGGTCCCTCCATGCTGCGTTCCGGCGCGAAAAATTTCAAGTCCGTGACCGTAATTACCGATGTAAATGATTATGAAACTGTGCAACAGGAATTGGCTGCAAACGGAGAAACTACACTGGAGACCCGCCGCCGCCTGTCCGGTAAAGTATTTAACCTGACTTCCGCTTATGACGCAGCCATTGCAGGTATTCTTTTGGAAGAAGACTATCCGCAGTACCTGAACGCTTCCTATCGCAAAGTATCCGACCTGCGCTACGGTGAAAATCCGCATCAGTCTGCTGCTTATTACGTTTCGACCACGGAAAACGGTGCGATGAAGGATTTCGAAATTCTCGGCGGAAAGGAACTTTCCTTTAATAACCTGCGCGATATGGACTTATGCTGGAAAGTCGTCCAGGAATTTAAAAATGAAATGGCGTGTTGTGCCGTAAAACATTCTACGCCTTGTGGTGTAGCTACCGGCAGTAGCGCGGTGGAAACTTATAAACTGACCTTTGAATGCGACCCCGTTTCTATTTTCGGCGGCATTGTCGGGATGAACTTTACCGTGGATGCAGCCACCGCGGAAGAACTGAATAAAACATTTCTGGAAATCGTAATGGCTCCCGATTTTGAGGATGAAGCGCTGGAAATTCTGCGTCAGAAAAAGAACCTTCGGATTATTA
This sequence comes from Kaistella sp., assembly GCA_032057205.1. Classification (GTDB taxonomy): domain Bacteria; phylum Bacteroidota; class Bacteroidia; order Flavobacteriales; family Weeksellaceae; genus Kaistella. The sequence continues at coordinate 207,378 of DAMCFT010000002.1, read as the reverse complement.
AAATAAAAAATCCGGTGTCCGATAAACAAACCTGGGTGAAAACCGATGGCGGAATGCTGGTACAGGATAATGACAACCAGTTCTCGGAAGACATAAAAACCGTTACCAAAACTGAACCTACCAACGCGCAGAAGTCAGCTCTTTTGTTTGCGCAGCGTGTCGTTAAATATGTGAAGTCCAATGCAATTGTTGTTTCAGATGGTCGCCAGGCGCTGGGCATCGGCGGCGGGCAGGTGAACCGCATCTGGGCTACGCAGCACGCCGTGGAAAGAGCCAAAGCAAAGTTTGATGGTGACCTGGTACTGGCTTCCGATGCTTTCTTCCCTTTCCGCGATGTAGTGGATTTCTGTGCCGCAGAAGGCATTACCGCGATTATCCAGCCCGGCGGCAGCATGCGCGATGAGGAGAGTATCCAGGCAGCTGATGAACATCAGATTCCGATGCAATTTACCGGCATGCGTCATTTTCTGCACTGATTTTGCTGTATGTCCGGGCAGGCAGAATGAGCGCTGCCGGCGGAATGACCGCCGCTTGTGCTATCTGCCTGAACAGTAATAATAAACATTAAAAAAATGAAAATATTAATCGTAGGAAACGGCGCACGTGAGTCTGCGCTGGCCATGAAGCTGAAAAGCGATACCCGCATTTCTAAACTTTATTTTGCCAAAGGAAACGCGACCACGGATTTGCTTGGGCAGAATGTGCATGAAGAGAGCATTGAAGGTCTGCGCGACTTTGCCATCAAAGAACAGATAGATTTAACCATCGTTGGCCCCGAGGCTCCTTTAGTGGAAGGCATCGTGGACGAGTTCAAAAGCCATAGTCTGAATATCTTCGGTCCGCGGAAACGCACCGCCGAACTGGAAGGCAGCAAAGCTTTCTCGAAACGCTTTATGCAGACGCACAACATCAAGACTGCAAAAGCCGTGGTGTTCGATGCGTATCATGATGCGATTGATTATGTACGCCAGCAGGAGTTCCCGATCGTCATCAAGGCGAGCGGCCTGGCGGGCGGAAAAGGAGTAGTGATTGCCGACGATTTGGAGGAAGCGGAAGCAACCATTCACAGCTTTATGATTGAACGTATTCACGGCGATGCCGGCATTCAGCTGGTGATTGAGGAATACCTGCGCGGCTTCGAAGCGTCCATTATTGCGTTTTCCAATGGAAAGAAATTGTTCCCGTGTATTCCGGTGAAGGATTACAAGAAAGCCGGCAACGGCGATACCGGGCCTAACACCGGTGGTATGGGCTCCGTAGCTCCCAGTCCGGAATTTACCGAAGCGCATATGCAGGATTTTGAGCAGCATATCCTGCAGCCCACGCTGGAAGGTCTGCATTCCCACAACATCCATTTCAAAGGGTTTATTTTCTTTGGCCTGATGGTTACTGACCGCGGAACGTACTTACTGGAATATAACATGCGCCTCGGCGATCCGGAAACACAGGTCATTTTCGCGCTTTTGGAAAACAATCTCTATGATGTGATTACGGACTGTCTCGCCGGAAACGATATTGAACTTCGCTTCAGCGGACAGAAAGCAGTCTGTCTCGTGATGTGCTCAGGTGGTTACCCGCGCCGCATTGAAACCGGTTTTGAAATCCGCAATACGGAGAAAGTCACACATAGTCAGATTCTCTTTGCGGGCGCGCAGCACCGCGGTGATCGTATTGTGACCACCGGTGGCCGTGTGCTCAGCCTCGTGGCAACCGGCAATTCCTTCCAGGAAGCACGTGATAAGGTGTACACTGATGCCCGAACCATTCACTATGATTATGAGTATTACCGGGAAGACATCGGTGATTATTAATATACCAGGACGCGGGAGATTTTCCGCGTCTTTTTTTATAAGGAGCCGGGAACCTGCTCTCCGCTCATACTCCGCACGCACATGCTTAATCCATCGCTTGTTGCGGGGTATCCGCTGCGATCAGGGCTAAGAGGGCAGTTTGCTTTTGAAGAACCAGCAATGTATTTAGGTGCAGTTTATATCCTGTTCCTTATTACTATAAATACTTTTTAAAAACCGCGGGCCGTCGTATCTTTAACCCTTCAGAAAATAGGGCGCGTACAATGTATCCGCATTTATATAAAACCATCAACATCATTATGCAAAACGGAATTATCATCCTCGACTTTGGTTCCCAGTACAATCAGCTCATCGGCCGCAGAATCCGCGAAATGGGTGTATACTCCGAAGTCCTTCCGTATTACACACCGCTCAGCGAAATCCTGGCGCGTGAACCTTCGGGCATTATTTTGTCCGGCGGACCGAGTTCCGTCAATGTAGAAAATGCCCACCTCATTGAAAAGGAAATATTCGACCAGCATATTCCTATCCTGGGAATTTGCTACGGTATGCAGCTTACCACCCATCTCCTGGGCGGCGTGGTGAAAAAGGGCGTCAAAGGTGAGTACGGCAAAGCTACTTTGCAAATTCAGAAATCAAATGATTTGCTGGCCGGTGTTGGTCGCTTTTCTACCGTCTGGATGAGCCATTTTGACGAAGTGCAGGAAGTTCCGCCCGGCTTTGCGATCAATGCCGTCAGTGATGTGATTTCCGCCATCAGCGATCCGTCCCGAAAAATTTATGGCGTTCAGTTTCATCCTGAAGTATCTCATACCGAGGAAGGCTGGCGCATGCTCGAGAATTTTGTCTTCACGATCTGCCAGGCACCGAAAAATTGGAAACTGACCAATTATATTGAAACCACGATCGAACAAATCCGCGAGAAGGTGGGTGACCAGAAAGTCATTCTGGGCCTTTCCGGCGGGGTGGATTCTTCTGTGGCCGCCGTATTGATTCACAAAGCCATTGGCGACCAATTGCAATGCATCTTCGTGGATACCGGCTTGCTCCGCAAGGATGAAGGTAAAAAAGTAATGGAAAATTACGGCGAGCATTTTCATCTCAATATTAAAATGATTGATGCTGCGGACCGCTTTCTGAACAAACTGCAAGGCGTTTCGGATCCGGAAGAAAAACGGAAGATTATCGGCAAAGAATTCGTGGCCGTTTTCGATGAACAGAAACATGATTTTGCCGGTGCTAAGTTTTTGGCGCAGGGAACTATTTATCCTGATGTAATTGAAAGCCAGTCTGTCAAAGGGCCTTCTTCTGTCATTAAATCACACCACAATGTGGGCGGGTTGCCGGAGGAAATGGAGTTTGAGTTATTGGAACCGCTGCGGGAACTCTTTAAGGATGAAGTTCGCAAAGTAGGCGAGGAGCTGGGCATTCCTGCACACTTGGTGCATCGTCATCCGTTCCCGGGCCCGGGTCTGGGCATTCGTATTTTGGGCGAAGTGGATGCAGAAAAAGTACGTATTCTGCAGGAAGCCGATGATATCTTCATCGAAGAATTATATAAAAATAAATTATATGACACAGTTTCTCAGGCTTTCGTGGTATTGTTGCCGGTTAAATCCGTGGGCGTGATGGGAGATGAACGGACTTATGAATATACAGCCGTGGTTCGCTCGGCCAATACCATTGACTTTATGACGGCCACCTGGAGCCGCCTGCCATACGAATTCCTGGATACCGTTTCCAGCCGGATTATCAATGAGGTGCGCGGAATCAACCGGGTTACGTACGATATCAGCAGCAAACCGCCTGCAACGATTGAATGGGAATAACAAACCATCCTTCTTAACAAATTCCCTGGCCCATGGTCGGGGAATACTTTTTGCCGCACCCTGCAAAAGCTTTTTTATGTTCGATAAACAGCAGCGCAAGTTCCGCCGCTCCGCCAAACTGATTGGTATTCTCAGCAAATATGGTTTCCGGGATATTCTGGCGCGTATGAATGTACGCAGCACGAATGAGCCGGCTGATGACCTGGCCGGCAATCATTCTGTATATGAACGAATCCGCCTCGCCATCGAGGAGCTGGGACCTACTTTCGTGAAACTGGGTCAGGCTTTTTCCAATCGTGAAGATCTGCTGCCACCCGAACTTATTTTGGAACTGCAGAAACTTCAGGATAAAGTGGAACCGGTAGCGCTGGACCCGTCTGGTGTGCTCGCACAGCAGTTCAACATCGAGCCGGCTGATTTTTTTCAGGAATTAAATGATAATCCGATTGCCGTGGCTTCCATTGCGCAGGTGTATCGCGCCGTGCTTACAGATGGCTCACCGGTTATTCTGAAAATAAAAAAGCCCGGTGTGGACGAGCAGATTCAGGACGACCTGCTGCTTATTCATGATCTGGTTAAAGTAATTACAACCTATTCCGATATCGGTGAACGGCTGAATCTGAAACAGGCCATTAATACTTTTGAAAAATCATTGCTGGAAGAACTTTCACTTTCGAATGAGAAAAATAATATCCGGCGTTTTGCTTTAAATTTCCGTGAAAATCCGAAGACCTATGTCCCAAAAGTGTACGATGAGTTTTGCAGTAACAGCGTGCTCTGCATGGAGTTTATTGACGGAATCAAAATCACCGATACTGCGCAGTTGCAGGAAGCAGACCTGAATCCGGTACAATTGTCGGAAGCCGGTTTGCAGCTGTTCGTTTCACAGATTCTGGATTATGGTTTTTTTCATGCCGATCCGCATGCCGGCAATATTCTGGTTTTGCGTGATGGGCGTATTGTCTTCATCGATTTTGGTGCAGTAGGTAGTATTCAGCCCAATGAAAAGGAAATTCTGGAGCAGCTGATCATTGCTTTTGTTTCTGCCAATGCCTCCCGGATTGTCAAGTATTTGAAAAAAATGGCCATCGAATACGATATTCCCGATGAACGCGGCTTTCAGAAAGATGTACAAACCGTTCTCGATTATGTGCACCGTACTTCTTTGCAGGAGATTGAAGTGCCGGCGTTGCTCGCGATGATGACCGACACGCTGAAGAATAACCGCATCCTGATGCCGGAGTATCTATATTTGTTATTAAAAGGGATCAGTTTAATCGAAGGCGTCGGGCGCACCATCAATCCCGAGCTCGATGTGGTGAAGAGCCTGCAACCCTTCACCAGAAAGATGCTATTTAAAAAACTGTCGCCACAACATTTGCTGAAATCAGGTACACAAAAGATGGCGTTGCTGGCAGAAAGTCTGGAAGAGATTCCGGCCGAACTACGATCGATATTACTAAAACTGGATGAAAACCGTTTCACTATTCAGACGGAACAAAAAGGGCTGGAAAAGCAGCAGCAACTGCTCAAAACGCTGATCGTTAATCTAATCCTTTCTTTGGTGTTGTGCGCCAATATCGTTTCATCAGCTATGTTATTAACTGACGGATGGCCGGCCGAGCATCCCTTCAAAGCAGGTTTTCTTATTTTCAGTTTATTGCTTTCGGCTATCCTGATTCCGGTCTTAGTGCTGCGTCTGCTGAAAAAATAGATTTCGCGTATCTTTGCGGGATGAATACCACTACCTTTTCCGATTTCGACTTATCTGAAAAAATCCTGGATGTGCTTGCGGATCTCGAATTATTTGAACCCACCCCTATCCAGGAAAAGGCTTTTAAACCCATTCTTTCCGGACGGGATGTAATGGGCATTGCCCAAACCGGCACTGGGAAAACACTGGCGTATCTACTGCCGGTACTGCATCTTTGGAAGTATAACAAAAGCGGTAATCCCACTGTGTTGGTGCTGGTTCCGACGCGCGAACTGGTTGTACAGGTGACTGAAATTCTGGAAAAGCTTACGGAAAATCTGACAGCAAGAGTCATTGGCGTGTATGGTGGTAAAAATATCAATACCCAGAAATTATTATTTAATGACGGCTGCGATATTCTGGTAGGAACGCCGGGGCGTGTGATGGACCTTTCGATCGACAACGCCATTTCTTTGCGTGAAGTACAGAAGTTAATTATCGATGAGTTCGATGAAATGCTGAATCTCGGATTCAAAGCGCAACTTACCCACATTTTTGAAATGATGAAGGAGAAGCGGCAGAACATCCTTTTCTCCGCGACCATGACCGAAGCGGTGGATGCCATTCTGGATGAGTACTTTGCCGGCCCAGTGGAGATTTCGCTAGCCAAGTCGGGCACGCCGTTGGAGAAAATTGAGCAATATGGTTATCAAGTGACCAATTTTAATACGAAAATTAATCTGCTGCAGCATTTGCTGACGACGGAAGACGATTTTAGTAAAGTCTTAATTTTCTGCAATAATAAAAAGCACGCAGATTATTTATTCACAAAAGTAGATGAACTGTTTCCGGGTGAATTTGATGTCATCCATTCCAATAAATCGCAGAACTACCGCTTGAACGCCATGCGCCAGTTTGAAAATCAAGAGGTGCGCGGGCTCATCACTACCGATATCATGGCACGCGGCCTCGATATTTCTGATATCACCCAGGTCATTAATTTCGAAATCCCCGAGGTTCCCGAGCAGTACATTCACCGTATCGGACGAACCGGCCGTGCCGATAAACCGGGTACCGCTATCTCTTTTGTGACAAAAAAGGAAGAAGCCGCTCTGTTGGAAATTGAGGTGCTGATGGATAAAGAAGTGCCGCTGCAAATTCTGCCGGAACAGGTAAAAGTGAATCCAGTGAAAATTGCTTCCGAGAAAGATGAAGTGGTGATGAAAAATGCACACACTGTAAAACTGGAAGAAGGCGGCGGCGCATTCCACGAAAAGAAGGACAAAAACAAAAAAGAAAACTGGGGCGGACCGCACAAACGCAAACCTGCCAAAAAAGTGGGTGCCAACCGTGCGCAGCAAAAAGCCAAATCCAAAGCACGCCGAAAAAAATAAGCCCGGCTTATTCGCCGGACTTAGTTCCTTCATTTATTTCCAGAATTCATCATCGTATTCCGGTTCTTTCAGTGCAGCATGTTCCTGGTTGAGTAGTGCCTGCAGCTGTTCTTCAGTAGCGGCTTCCTCAATGGCCGGGAAAATCTGCCGTTCCTCAGTACGGATATGTTTCTCCAGCAGATCCCGGAAATGCTGAATCTCTTCCGCGGTCGTGAATCCACGTATAACCATCTCGGCGAACTCATGATGCTCGGCTATGGCTTCCGCGATCAGCGGATGTTCTTCGCCCAGCAGCGGAAATAAATCATGCTCCTCTTCTGCAAAATGCGGCTTTAAATTATGGTGGTAAAACAGCTCAATATATTTGGCCATCCTGTCCACGTCGATTTCTTTCTTCAATCCCTGTTTTAGTTTCCAGCAGAGCAGTAAGCCAAAATGATGGTCACGGCTAAGCTGAACCAGCGCTTCATGTCTTTTCATCAGTACTATTTTTTTAAAGCAGAAATGATTAATAACTCATCTCCACAATCTTCGCGGCATCCTGCGGCGTAAGGGCTTTGTGTTCACCAAGTCCGGTCCAGTTACGCCCGGCAAATGCCTGTTCCACTTTCTCGGCCGTTCCCTGGTATTCTGAGGTGTAATCCGAAAGTCGTGTCTGAATTCCCAGACTTTGGAAAAACTCCGTCAGTTTTTGGATGCCTGCTTCTGCCTTTTCTTCCAGACTTCCGTTTTGCACATTCCAGACACGCTCGGCGTACTGTGCGAGTTTTTCTTTTTTATTATCAAAGAAATAGCGGTAGTGCGAAGGTGCAATAATCGCCAGCGTGCGCGCATGGTCGATGCCGAAGTGTGCGGTAAGCTCGTGACCCATGGAGTGTACAGCCCAGTCGGTTTTCACGCCTTTTGAAACCAGGCCGTTGAGCGCCATGGTACAGCACCACATAAAATTAGCCGCGGCGTCATAATCAAATTCATCTGCCATTACTTTCGGAGCCACTTCCTGCAAAGTCTGGAAAATACTTTCCATGAAACGTTCCTGCAACGTGGCCGGCGTCGGGAAGGTCATGTATTGTTCCAGGACATGGGAATAGGCATCAGCAATACCATTGGCTACCTGCTTTTTAGGAAGTGAACGAATGACGTTCGGGTCCAGTACGGAAAACTGCGGGAAAAGCCCCGGTCCACCGGTAGAGAGTTTCTCATTGGTGCTGCGGCGCGAAACCACATAGCCGGAATTCATCTCGGAGCCGGTCGCGGGAATGGTAAGCACAGTTGCAAAAGGCAGGCCTTCGCCTTCCGCCGTACGAATGTTTTTCGTTAAAATATCCCACGGATCGGCACCTTCATATTTTGCTGCTGCCGCCAGAAACTTGGTTCCGTCAATCACGGAGCCGCCACCGACCGCAAGGAGGTAGGTGATATGATGTTCGCGAATATAAGCCAGTGCCTCGAGCAAAACTTCATATTCGGGATTGGCCGGAATACCTCCGAATTCATGAACCGTAAAGCCCTGCAGGCCCTCCATAACCTGTTCGTAAATGCCATTCTTTTTTATGCTCCCGCCGCCATACAGCATCAGGATGTTTTCGCGGGGAGAAATCTCATCGCGCAGGTGTGCAATTTGTCCTGCGCCGAATAATATTTTTGTCGGATTTTTAAATTCGAAGTTCAGCATCGTAATATCTTTTTCTCAAATTTACAAAATGATGCGCGGATGCTGCGTTAAAGGTTTATTAAAAATAGAATTGCAGTTTTTTAAATAAAAAAACCGGACTGAAAAAGTCCGGTTGTCTGGCAAAGATTGCTTTAAGAAAAGCAAATATTAATAACGATAATACTCCGGCTTGAACGGCCCGTCTACTGTTACGCCAATATAATCAGCCTGTTCCTGTGAAAGTGTTTCCAGTTCCACACCCAGTTTGCTCAGGTGCAACGCAGCTACTTTCTCATCCAGATGTTTTGGTAAGGTATACACTTTGTTTTCATATGCCTCGCGGTTGGTCCACAGTTCAATCTGCGCCAGCGTTTGGTTGGTGAAGGAATTACTCATTACAAAACTTGGGTGTCCGGTAGCACAGCCCAGGTTCACCAAACGGCCTTCTGCCAGAATGATGATTTCCTTCCCGTCAATCGTATAGATGTCAACCTGTGGTTTTACCTCGGTTTTGGTATCGCCGTAATTTTGATTCAGCCACGCCATATCAATTTCATTATCGAAGTGGCCGATATTACAAACGATGGTTTTATCCTTCATTTTTTTGAAGTGCTCCGCTTTCACGATATTGTAGTTACCGGTTGTTGTAATCACGATATCAGCATTGTCCACCACGGTTTCCAGCTTCTTCACTTCGAAACCTTCCATCGCAGCCTGCAGTGCGCAGATCGGGTCAATTTCAGTTACGGTTACAATAGAGCCGGCGCCACGGAAAGAAGCCGCCGTTCCTTTGCCCACGTCACCATAACCACAAACGACCACGCGTTTGCCGGCCAGCATTACATCGGTTGCACGACGAATAGCATCAACTGCAGACTCGCGGCAGCCGTATTTGTTATCGAATTTAGATTTTGTTACGGAATCGTTCACGTTGATCGCGGGCATGACCAGCGTACCGTTTTTCATGCGCTCATACAAACGGTGAACACCTGTGGTTGTTTCTTCTGAAAGACCTTTGATGCCTTCAGCAAGTTCAGGATATTGATCGAAAACCATATTCGTCAGGTCACCGCCGTCATCCAGAATCAGGTTCAGCGGTTTTCTGTCTTCCCCGAAAAATAAGGTTTGTTCGATACACCAGTTAAATTCTTCCTCGTTCATCCCTTTCCAGGCGTACACCGGAATGCCGGCAGCTGCAATTGCCGCGGCAGCGTGGTCCTGGGTGGAGAAAATATTGCAGGACGACCAGGTAACTTCAGCACCCAGTGCTACCAGCGTTTCAATCAAAACGGCAGTCTGGATCGTCATGTGAAGACAGCCGGCGATGCGTGCACCTTTCAGTGGCTGGGAAGGTCCGTACTCTTCGCGGATCGCCATCAGGCCGGGCATTTCTGCTTCCGCCAGTGCAATTTCCTTGCGTCCCCAATCTGCCAGGGAGATGTCCTTTACTTTGTAAGGAAGATATTGTGTTTTGGTTTCCATTTGAAATAAAATTTGGTGCAAAGATACGGAAAAGGTGCGGAAGGCTTTGTATTCTGTGCAGTAGCCGTGGGCACAGGATAAGGAATAAACTGATGCACTAAGCGGCAGGTTATGGACAAACTTTTATTAATATAAAAACTGTTTATTTTTGTATTAAAATTAAAGTAAAATATGCCACTCTTCCGTGATTTTTCCGACGATCAAACGACAGTACTTGTGTGGAAATACGATAATACCGATGCGCTTGATGAAAAATTGCTGGAACCGGAAAATAAAGAGCGGATTTTACACTATCATCCGGTTAAAATTAAGGAAGTGCTGATGGTGCGCGGGCTGTTGAAAATGATTTTACCGGAGCACAAAATTCTGTACAATGACCGTGAACCTTATTTGTCGCCGGCAGGACTGGAAATATCGATCACGCATTCCTTCCCCTATGCCGCCCTGGCTGTTTCAAAAGACAAAACCGGTATTGACCTGGAACCTTTTAACCCAAAAATAAAGCGAATCCGCCACAAGTTTATACAACCCGAAGAAGACGCTTTTTTCCCGGAAGAACAGGAAACAGAATACCTGACCGTTATTTGGTCAGTGAAGGAAAGCCTCTATAAATTGCATCATTCCAACTATTGGTCGCTGAAGAAGCATTACGAAGTGAAACCTTTTACCTTGGGACAACCTGAACGGCTGAAATGCCGCGTACACGATGAAACCGTATCTGACCTGTTCGAAGCGCGCGTGGAATTTTTTGACAATTACTGCCTGACCATCGTTCACTGACCGCCGGAATGAATTTTTTCCGTTACCTTTCTATGTTCCCGGGCAGCATCGAAGATGAGTTCCAATACTTCGCGCAGGCTCTTGACTTCGGTTAAATGTGTCATGTGAGAAGGATCGCGGCGATCGAAAAATTCATTTTCCTGAAGTTCCTTTTTGCGTTTTTGCAGAAGTTTTTCCACAGAGTCATTGGGTTGCAGTGCAGCATCCTGTTTCACGGTTTCGTCTTCATTCAATTCGTTCAGTAATAAATCAGTTCGTGTGAGCTCCGCTGATATTTTGGTGTGCCAGCTTTCAAAATCAATTTCCGGATAGGATTTTCCGGGCCTTGCATACTGCGCAAAAGAAGCGATATACGCTGTAATCAAATGGGCGGTAATCACAAACTGATGAAGGTATTCCATCTTCTTCTGCTGGTTTTTCGGATCGGAGATCATCCGCTGGAAATTATCCGAAAGATTGGCCAGATCTATTACGGCCGCTTTTCTGGTAAGTTTGTACTGCTGCTCCTCGCTCACGCCGCTGGTGAATCGTCGCACGGCGCTTTCGAAATAGGCGAGGTTACTGCGGGCCGCACGTTTCATAAACTGCCGGTTGTGGGTATGCTCCCAGACAGGCAAGACGAGATAGGAAACCAGATACGCCACGCCACCGGCGATAAAAGTATCCAGAATTCTGTCTTTAAAAATAGTATTTAAGTTTCCGGGATTTAAAAAATTAAAGGCCAGGAAAATGTAAATGGTCATAAAAAATACCGCCCAGGCATACTTGTTCTTAAGCATCGAAAAGCAAAGAATCATGGACAGTAACAGCAATGAGAAGAGCACGCTGGAATTACTGATAAAGTAAATCATGGCATAGGCAACGATCGCACCGCTGATGGTACCGTACAACCGCAGCATATTCCGGTGTTTGGTTGTGGCAAAAGCCGGCCGCATAATCGCAATCACGGTAATCAAAATCCAATAGGAATGCCCGATTCCCAGCACTTCGAATGTAGAGATAAAATAACCTACCACCAGCGCCGTGGTCACACGCAAGGCATGCCGGAAATGCGCGGACTGCAAAGAAAAGTTACCGCGGAAAATCCGCCAGTTCAGTTTTTCTTCGGATGACACAAACTTCTGGTAATCCAGTCTGTCCTTTCCGGTTTTTTGTACCGACTGTTCCTGATCGAAAACTTTATAGATGGTTTTGATATCATCTGAAATAGAGGTAACCCGGTTTAAAATCAGCCGCAAGGTCATGAAATATTCCAGATTTTCGGGTTTCAGCCTCCTGTTTCTGAGATTGAAATATTGGTTATAAATCTTTTCCAGTTCCTCATCCAGATCATACAATGGCCGGGCGCGGCGTGCACCCTGAAGCGCAACCCCGATGTGGTTCATTTCTTCCGCAATCTTTTGCAGGTAGGCACTCAGCTGATCCAGAAAGCCAGAATCGCCAAACTGCTCGTGGATCTTCTGGTAATCACTCTCAGAGGTCATCAGTTTTTCGTGGAGGTCGATGGAATTCAGGAACATCAGCATCAGCAGACGGCTGGTGCGTGTGGATTCGTTTACAATCTGCCTGGTCTTAAAAACGGTTTCGCGCGTTTCTTCCTGCAAGTTTTTAATGGAAATTTGCTGGGAAATCACTTCACGGTAGAGTTCATCAAAATCCGGCTGACGATTATAAAACTTTGATTTTAAAGTAAGATAGCGAGCCAGTGCCATATAATTTTCACCGATCATCTGTCCGGCGAGTTTATACGGTTGAATTTTAGAAACGATGAGAAAAATAAAAAAATAGCAAAGCGATCCGGCCAGAAAAACTAGCGAACTGTGAATCACATCACCACCCGTCAGGTGCCCGTCGATAAAAATGGCTAAAACCACCAGCGCAAGTCCGCCCACCGCTGCCATCCGTTGTCCGAAAACGCCAATCATCGTCAGTACAATTCCGAAGAAAATAAGCTCCGCGTAAATCAGCAGCGGATAATTCATCAGCAGGTTGGCGGTCACAGCCACAATAAAAAACAGCGCGACTGCAATAAGCAATGCATTGCGCCGGCGGACAAACGGCCCGGCCTGATCGGTAAGACCCACGAAACTGGTCGCCAGCGGAAAAAGGAAATATTCTTTCAGTACACCGAAATGGGCCAGCACGACACTGGGCAGCACAATGGATAAAGTAATCCGTACCGCAGAGTAAATCGCCTGGCTGGTGGCAAATTTTCTGAATTCTGTGGCAAGGTTCATCTTACAAAGCTACGTTTTTAAGTACAAAGAAACCCGGATGAGGTTTCCGGGTTTGGGTTATATTTTTTAACAGTAATATTAATAGTCTGCGTTGGAAGATTCCTCACCAATATTCCAGGTCAGCCCGAAACGAAGTGTGTTATCCAATGCTGAATTTAATTTGGACGTGTTGATCAGGTAAGACATGTCCAGCCCGAAAGACTGATATTTCAGACCAACGCCCAAAGTAGCATATTGTCTGGCACCTTGCTCAGGACTTTCATAAAAATAACCACCACGCACTGCGAAGGCATTATCATACTCATACTCAAGCGCACCGCTGAACATCATGCTTTTTTTATTGCTGAATGATTTACCGATTCCCTCAATCACGCCCACATTGGGAACGTCTCCGGTGGCATCCGGTCCGGCTACCAGCAATTTGGAAGCTTCCAGGTTTACGCCCACGCGGTTCAGGTCATCAATGAAAAGGTCATATCCGGCACCGATTCTCGCCATAGTAGGAAGATAAGAACGGGATTCATCATCGCCGGTGTAGTCAAGTCTTGGTCCCAGATTTTGCACTGCGAAACCTCCACGCGCGCGGCCTTCGTAATCACCGAAGGAAGTGTGTTTTTCGGACTGGAAATATCCCGAAACATCCACGGCGAAGGAATTTGCTGCCTTTAAAGTGTTATCTGAATTGAATCCGCCGGACAAATCAGAACGGATAAATCGGCCGGTAACCGCCATGGAGTAGTAATCCGATAATTTCAGCCCATACGCCACGTCGATTGAAAATTCGTTTGGCTTGGCAGTACCTTCTGTTACTACTTCGGAACCTACTAATTTCGTCAGGTCCACAGAACCCATATTGAAGTAATAGATACTCGCCGAAATGGTGGAACGCTCCTCATCACCAAGAAACTGATGGTACGCACCATAAAGCAGAAACACATCATTGGTTACCTTACCCATGTAAGGTGTGTAATTCAGTCCAATGGCGGAAGTTGTTTTGCTGAACGGATATTTCGCTGCGTTCCAGAATTGGGAGAATGCATCGGATGTAGTTGCTACCCCCTGATCACCCATTCCACCCGCGCGGGCATCCGGTGAAATACGCAGGAAAGGAGCACCGGTAAGTACAGGCTGAATGTCGCCTACCTGCGCCTGTGCTGCAATGCCCATCCCAATTCCCAGGCCCAACAGGAGCTTTTTTGTAATTGCCATAAAGTAAAGTTTTTTTATCGTTGTTTGTTATTTAAGTAAAACCATTTTTTCTACTGCCGTAGCACTGCCCGGGCATTTGTCCTGATTCTGGCTGCGGGCATAAACCTTAAAAATATAGGTTCCTTTCCCAACGGTGTCACCAAAATCGTCGGTGCCATCCCATTCAATTGCGGTGCGCGGTGTACGGTACCCCTGGAAAAAAGGTTCCGCAGTCACCGTGGTGTTCAGTGTGCGAACCAGTTTCCCGGTGATGGTGAAGATCTGCACATGCACATCCAGCATATCATCACAGTTATGTTCAAAATGAACGTATGTTTTGCTGGTGAACGGATTCGGCCAGTTCAGCAGTCTGTTTAAGACCAGTTTCCGGTCAGCTTCGTCCTGAACTATAAAGTTTAACGTAGCAGTGGTTGAATTATTATTGATGTCCCATACTTTAAAGCTCAGCTGGTGTTCGCCGGGGCTCAGATTGCGAAAAGGATAAGAAACAGCACCTTTCTGATAGTCTTTTAAGGAGGGATTAAGGCAGCCGTTATTATCTCCGGAAAAGTAGAAATCATTGAGTACAGTTGTATCTATGATTTTTCCGTCCAATACCACCGTGATATCGTGCCCGATACCGGCGCCGGTCGAATTAATTCCAGTATTGTCGCTCACACAGGCGAGCAGGGTAGGGTTTTGGTCCGTAATACCACCATCGGCAAAATTGGTGTTGTTCATGTAGAGTTTCACCTTGGGTGCTTCCTTGTCATCAATTCCGTTCGGATTAATACCGCCGATTTTTTGAACTTCATTAGTAAAAACATCGAACTTTTTATTATCTGCGTACAGCAAAATCCGCCCGTTACCATCGGTATAGTTAATATCTTTGGGCATATAGAACTCCACAGTGAACTCGCCGTTTACTACTTCAGCCGATGATTTCACGAGAGTACCAGGTTCTTCCTGAAACTCCATGACACCCATACCGCCGTCGTTATTTAAAGTTTTCTTTTTTACTTTTTTATCGAAAACGTTCACCGCAATTCGTCCGGTGAAATCAGTATCAGTACTATCATCAGCTTTTGTAACAATTCCCTTGACCGTGACGAAATCCAGCGCCCGGAGTTTATCCGGATTGGATTGTCCGGCCGCAATAATTTCATTAATAATAATATTCTGTTTTGGCCGGGCCAATTTCATTGCGGGATCACCCAGGAAATTAACCCGAAGGTGGTCTTGTTGTGTGCCTTTTTTCTCTTTTGCTTCTAAAAAAGCATTACCCAGCGTATCGAAATCATTATTGTTCGTGAAGCGGAAAATTTCGGTGGTAAACAATTTGGTGAAACTCTCACCGTATCCAACTCCGATGGCGCGGCTGGAAGTGATCATCGTAGCTGCACCGCCTTCTTTGGATTTGATCACCTGTTCACCTGCGGAGAAAGTGCCCGGCTCATCCCAAAGAGTAAATTCACAGGTAATGGTGGAAACCAGCGGAAGCCGGGAATAGACATTATTATAATTCCGGAAATTACGGATCATATCAATAGTCAGGATCCGCTCCTGCGCCCAGCCATTAATCCCGCCATGGCCGAAATAGAACATATATAATGTATTTCCCATATCATTGGATATGGCCTGGTTCACTGCCGGGTAGCGCTGCCCACCGGCTGCTGTTTCGGCCGGGAAAGCATCAATATAGAGTTTGCGCACATTATACTCGCTGCGGATTCCCTGTTCAAATTCCGCTTTCAGGGTTTCTTCCATTGTTTTGTGGAAAGGCGTGCCGGCATCCTTGTCATCATCTACCACAAAATCGAGTTTCATCCGCCATTCTCCGAAAGGAGTAGACTGCCCGGGCAACGCGTTATAATAGGCCAGCGTTTTATCGATTAATAATTTTGCTTCTGCAATATTTGCGGCCGGCAGGCGACCGATCGGGATATCCGGTAACTGATTGCTGATCATGGTACTGCCGTTAGTCTGAGGTTCTGTCATCACAAGATAATCATCGGTGACAAAAGAAGTGGAGAAACTGCCGCTTTCTTCGCTTTGGTACGACGGAATAATATCAGATCCCGGATACAGGCGCCCGCGGAAATCAAAAGAGGTGTCACCTAACAGGAAAATATATTTTAAAGGCGTTTTCCCGTGCATCTGGGTGATAAAGTCGCGGATAGCGGTGAGGTCTTTCCGGCCACTGCTGTATTCGTTATAAATTTTATTTACGTCTACAACCGCGACACTAAACTGGTCCTTATAATAATCTGCCAGCCGCTGCGCCTGGCCCAGCATTTCTGTTTGGGTAATCATTACATAATCGATCCTTGAAAGTCCGGCCAAATCCTGATTGTCGATCCTCCCGACAAATTGGGGAGCATATGCGTCCTGATGACGAAACGCCACAAACTCATTAGCGAATGTTTCAGTCTGGTTATAATTAAACTGGTAAACTCCTGGCGTACCGGAATTGTTTTTGGTGCGCACGGCATTGGTAAGATCAGAGACGTCCCAAACCTGTTCGGCAGTTCCCGCGTTGGAAAGAACGAAAGTCGCGTTACCCAAAGGAAGCTTAAATTTCCTGAAACTCATCTGGCTACCGTTAAAAGTCAGGTTCTGCGGGTAGGAAACTTCGGCATAATCAAAATAAAAATTCCCGGTGGGATTCGCTGACGTATCGGGATTGTAGGTGAAAGTTAAGGTGTTTCCGCTAACGCCGGTAATGACACCATTTTTTATCGGAGAAGCGAAGGGGTACCCGGCGCTGTTTCCCGACTCTAGTTGAGAAGTTTCCGCGCCGCTAAAGCCTATCGATATTTTATTTCCTTGCGACTGGAAGGCAATCACACGTGTTCGGTATTTCACCTCGTCTGTAGATTGTAGCGGCTCACGGGTAGTAAATGTCTGGACCTGATTGGGTTTAATGATGTCGCCTGTCCAGATGCGGCCCAGCTTTAGCAAATTGTATTTTTCTTCGTTGACAAACTGAAAATCATCATAGCGCGTAATCAATAGACCGCCGTCAATATCTTCTGCTTCCGGAACTCTTTTACCCGGTCCAAGATCAAAATTGATAAAATAATAGGCGTAGTCATCATATATATTGATGAAATTGTCCGGCTTATCGTTTCGCAAATCCTGCTTTCTTCGGCCGGGACTGTTTTTGTCAAAGACATGAAAGCCGTGCGGGCCCTGTGCATAAAATAGCGCAAAGGTATCTTCAGTCCAGGTAGTAGCAGCTGCATCACTGATTTGAATCGCCATTTCCTGTAAGCCGCCATAGCGTGGTTCGAGGTTATGTTCGGGCAACATCAGGCCGCCGTTGCCATATATTCTGAAGTTTTGCGGATTAATATTGGCTGGATTGATGCCATTATCTCTCAGGAATTTAGAAGTGATTTTAAATATTCCCGATTTATCTACTTTAATTTTATAAAAAGTTCCGGTTTTCAACGGATTGTCAGTGGTGCCGAGCGGAGCTGGAAGTTGCTCTGCCAGACCTCGTGCAGCACTTTCGTCGCTAATGGTAAAAGACGACAGGCGGTAGACTTTTCCGTTTTCTTTTTTAAAGGCGTTGACCAGGATAGAAGTTGTGCGCGCTCCGGTAAAAGGATTTTTATTTACAGCAACATCGGTTATTTCATTTTCCGGCAAAAACTGCGCGTTCAAATCATATAAAGCTGATGGCGAAACAGCTTCCCAGACCAAATTGCTGACTGTTTTTCGGCTGCCGGTATAAGGCTGCGTTACTCTTATCACCACAGAATGGTTTTCATAAGCGAAACCCGCATTGCTGAAATAGGGAAGCGTTACCTGCGAACTTCCATAATCAACTACCGTGGTTCCTTTCCAGTCGATAGTAATTTTTTGTGCAAGAATAAAAGAGCAGATACTGCAAAAAAAGGCCAGCGTAAGCAGACGTTTCATCAAGGCTGTTTTAGAAGGATTACAAATTAAACGAAAATATTTTTATAATAATATCAAGGCAATAAATTAAAGTTGTCCGCGTTTTGCAAAAAAAGTCAGGCTGTGGCTTGATTAATTAGATAAATTCAGTTTTCTTTGTACTTTCATAAATTATATTGAAATCACTATGAGCAAATTTAAGTTGTTCTCGCTGCTGACCGTACTGTCTGCCGCAATTTTAGTGAGCTGCGGCGGTGGTAATACTAAAAAAGGAGGGGGAACAAAACGGTTTACCAGTAAAACCGGATGGAAGCCTAATGATCCGAAAGGTTGGTTCTTTACCGGTAAACAACAAAAACAGAAAGGATGGCCCGGTATGGTATACGTGGAAGGCGGAACTTTTACCATGGGCATGGTGAAGGATGATGTGATGCACGATTGGAACAACACGCCGAAAAGAATGCAGGTAAGCTCTTTCTTTATCGGTGAAACCGAAATTACCAATTACGAATACCGTGAATATGTAACCTGGCTGAAATTTGTTTTTCCGCCCTCTGACCCGAGCTATAAAGATATTTATACCGGTGCTTTGCCGGATACCCTGGTTTGGAATAATAAACTGTCACGAAATGACTTTGCAGAAACCTATTTCCGTACGCCGGAATATGATTATTATCCGGTAGTGGGTGTTTCGTGGCTGCAGGCTTCGCGCTATTGCGAATGGCTGACAGACCGTGCCGCGGAAAAATCACTGATGGAGCAGGGAATTATTTCCAAAGATCTCTATACGAACGACAGCAATAACCAGGGAGGCTCTGCTTTTAACCTGGATAAATACAAAGGTAACGACATGGAGATGGAGGCGTACATCAATAAACAACGTCTTCAGCAAAAAACCGGCATCAAAACCAAAAACGAAAGAATTATTGCTGCCAACCGAAATGCAAACGCAGGAGGAGTAACCAAATTCCGTCTTCCAACAGAAGTGGAGTGGGAATTCGCTGCCCTGGGAATGCAAAAAGAACGTGAGTATAACCTCTTCACCAATAAAAAACCGGAGATTGAAAAGCTGAAAGGCAAGAAAGGCCGCAACCGCGGAATGTACCTGGAAAACTTCAAACAGGGGCGTGGTGACTACTCCGGCGTACCGGGCTGGAAAAATGACGGTTCGCCAACCACTTCAGATGTTCGCCAGTATCCGTCCAACAACCTGGGTATTTACGGAATGTTCGGTAACGTGTCCGAGTGGACCGCTGATGTGTATCGTCCGATTATCGATGAAGAAGCAAGTGACTTTAATTACTACCGCGGAAACGTAAGCCGCGCTGTTGTGAAGAATGCAGATGGCACCGTGAAGAAAATCGATGAAGTTAAGTATGATACGCTGGCTGACGGACGTTTGGTGTACAGAGGTCTTCCGGGTCAATATGAGCGCGAAGTAGTAGCGGATAACCGAAACTTCCGTGATGGTGACTTCCAGTCTTCACTTGATGCAGGATACGGCCGCGCGGAAGACAGTTCTACGGTTGGATACAACATGTACAACTCTAAGCAAAAACGTTTCTTCGTGGATGACCGCGGACGTGTGATTCTGGAGAAAGATAATTCTATGCGCACCACCCGAATTTCAAATGAGGTTCGTGTCATCAAAGGTGGTTCCTGGCAGGATGCAGCATACTGGCTGGATCCGGGACAGCGCCGCTACCGTGATGAAGGTAAAGCATTTGGCTGGGTGGGCTTCCGGGTCGCTCAGGATGCTAAATCCAACTCCAAAGGACGCACCAAGAGATAATCTCTCAACCGTAAACAACTTAAAAATCCTTCCCGCTTTCGGGAAGGATTCTTTATTTTTGCAGCATGAATGCAACTGCTTTTTATCCGCTTTTTTTGGAGTCTTCTTCGGTAACTATTGACAGCCGTACGGTACAGCAAGGTTCTGTGTTTTTTGCGTTTTCGGGTGAAAACTTTAATGCCGCTGAAAAAGCGCAGGAGGCGATAGCAAACGGAGCCATTGCTGTAATTGTCGAAAGGGAAGAGTTCAGTGATCCAAAGCAGCATATTTATTTTGTGCCGTCCACGTTGCAGTTTCTTCAGGATTTAGCCAGGCATCACCGTGCGCAACTGTCAATTCCGGTTATTGGCCTGACCGGCAGCAACGGCAAAACGACAACCAAAGAACTGATGCATGCCGTTCTCAGCCGCAAATTTAACGTTCAGTACACAAAAGGAAATCTGAATAATCATATCGGTGTTCCTTTAACGCTCTTAAGTATTCGTAAGAAGCACGAAATGGCGGTTGTTGAAATGGGTGCCAACCACCAGGGGGAAATCGCTTTTCTGTCCGGGCTGGCAAAACCAACCATCGGTTATATCACCAATTTCGGAAAAGCGCACCTCGAAGGATTTGGTGGTTATGAAGGAGTAATTAAAGGAAAATCTGAGTTATATGATTTTTTGAAGGAGAACCTGCAGACACTTCTTATAAATAATGATGACTCCTTACAGCAGGAAAAAGCTGGGGAGTACGCAGATACTATAAGTTTCGGAACCGCTGCCGGAAACTATACTTTTGAACCGGTTAGTCAGCCACCTTACGTGGGTCTAAATTATAATCATGAAACCGTGGTGTCGCAACTCACCGGGAAGTATAATTTTACCAATATGGCCGCCGCGGCTGCGCTGGGTTTATATTTTGGAATAGCCTTCCCTGAGATCAAGGCTGCGCTGGAACAGTACACGCCAACCAACATGCGCTCTCAGTTATTAAAAAAGAATGACGCCACCTGGGTTTTAGATACCTACAACGCGAACCCAAGCTCGATGTGTGAGGCGCTCCGGAATTTTTCGCAATTCAAAGGGAGTAAAACAGTGATTATCGGGGATATGCTTGAACTGGGAACGGAGGCAGAAACCGAACATCAGCAAATACTTGATTTAGCGCAGGAACTTAGTTTCGAGTCAATCTTTACGGTAGGAAAGCATTTTGGAAATTCCCATGGCGCTACAAAGCATTTTGATACGGTAACTGAATTGGGAAATTACCTGAAAGATCACCCGCTTACCGCAGAAAATATTTTGGTAAAAGGCTCGCGCGGGGTTGCGCTCGAGAAAATTCTGGACCTGGTTTAGCAGTAATTCCAGTACTGATTCAGGATGAGTTTTATGTTTTCAAAAGTACCTGGAAACACTTCCTTCTGAATCTGTTGTTCATTTTTCCATTGCACATCAGAAATTCCTTCTTCCGTTTGGGGAACAGGCTCGGCAGAGCCCAGATATTTCATCTGAAACCAGTGGGTCGTTTTCAAAACCTTGGTTCCGTTGCGCTCGGTATAAATATGAAAAGTGGTGTTTAAATATTCTTCCAGCATCAGATCTTTCAGCGCCGTTTCTTCTTCAACTTCCCGCAGGGCAGTTTGTTCCAGCGATTCACCGTCTTCAATCTTTCCTTTCGGCAAGTCCCAGCGACCGAGACGCTGAATAAAAAGTACTTCCTTTTTTTGGTTATAGACCACACCGCCGGCTGCTTCAATCACTTTGAACATATGGGTGAAGTCTTCCCACATTTCTTCGATATTATCAGCGTACACATTCAGCTCGGGGCACGAAGTATTCTCCAGCAGATCCACACCGATTTCCAGCGTGGCAAAACCTTCAAAACGCAGCTTTTTTTCAATATCTTCCGGATATTTACTCAGCGTCAGTTTTTTTTCATTCACAAAAACTTTATACATTTGTAAGGCTTTAATTAATACAAAAATATAAAAATGAATTTAGAAGGACGTAAGATAACAGTAAATAAATCGCCGGCTGAACTGGTTGAAATGCTGAAGAATCCCGAGGATTATAAAAGCTTAATGCCGGATTCGCTGCAAAACTTCGAGGCACGTGAAGATGGCTTTAAATTCAGCCTTAAAGGTATGCCCGAAATCGCCCTGAAGATTGCCGAAGTTAATGAGCAGCAGGCCATCCTGAAATCGGCCAATTCCAGCCTGGACTTTGAACTGCGTGGCGTGATGACTCCGGTGGATGCCAATAAAACGGAGGTTCAGTTACTGTTTGAAGGAAAATTCAATCCCTTTATCAAAATGATGGTGGAGAAGCCTTTAAAATCTTTCCTGGAAACTCTCACAGATAATATAGAGAAACTGTAATTCGTCTTTTAAATCAATATATAAACTCCGGTCCCGCCGGAGTTTTTTAGTTGGTATAGGTAGCAAAAGCCTGTTCCAGACTTTCGTATTTTCCGCGGAAATCCTCAATGCTTGTATCCTGGATAACAGAGCCTTTGTGCAACAAAATAACGCGCGTACAGAGTGCTTCCACTTCCTGCATGAGATGGGTGGAGAGCAGTACGGTTTTGTGCCTGCCAATCTCGCGGATAACGCTGCGTATTTCCAGAATCTGGTTCGGGTCCAAACCGTTTGTCGGTTCGTCCAGAATCAGCAGTTCCGGCTCATGCAAAATGGCATGTGCCAGGCCTACGCGCTGACGGTATCCCTTGGATAACTGCCCGATTTTTTTGTTTCGTTCCGGTTGCAGTCCGACCAGTTCGATGACTTCCTGGACCCTTGCAGTCTTCACCTGATGCAACTGCGCTGCAAAACCCAAAAATTCCTGCACGTACATATCAATGTACAAAGGATTATTTTCCGGTAAGAAGCCTATTTGTTTTTTAGTTTGTTTCGGATTGGCGCGAATATCTGCCCCGTTAAAAATAATCTCACCTGCTTCAATATTCAGCGCGCCAACAATCGATTTCATCAGTGTGGATTTTCCGGCACCGTTGGGTCCCAGTAAGCCGATGATTTCATGACGGTCAATGGTCAGATTGATTTGGTTAAGTGCCGTCTG
Source organism: Kaistella sp. (assembly GCA_032057205.1). Taxonomy (GTDB): domain Bacteria; phylum Bacteroidota; class Bacteroidia; order Flavobacteriales; family Weeksellaceae; genus Kaistella. The sequence continues at coordinate 184,553 of DAMCFT010000002.1, read as the reverse complement.
GCTCCCGTAGTTCTTCGTTAGGTTATTAATCTGAAGCGACATTTATAAAGCAGTTTGCGCAAAGGTACATAAAGACGGGTACAATTTCGATCTGCTATTTATACTGTAAAATAATTTTCCAAATTTTTTCCGCAAACGTTCCTCCACAGGCTCTGAGGTAAAGCCAATATAGAATTTAGCTGCTGTTTCTGAAAAAAGAATATAAACGCTAAACATAAAAAAAAAGAGAAACCTAAAAAATAGATTTCTCTTGGTGAGCGCGCCAGGATATGAAACGGGCCGTCCCGATTAAAATCGGGATGCTCTATCCGGCTGAGTTGATTAATTTTAAAATTCGTGACTTACTTTTCCAGTATTTAATTTCTTTTTCACGCCGTAAAGCTTCCGACTTGTTCTCGAATTGTTCCGTGTGCACAATTTTCCAGTCTTTAGTTTTGGCTGTAAACCCGGAATGGTTTGACAGATGTTTCCGCAACCGTGCCTCCACAGGCGCTAAGGTAAAGCCAATATAGAATCTATCTGCTGTTTCTGAAAAAAGAATATAAACGGTAAACATAAAAAAAAGAGAAACCTAAAAAATAGATTTCTCTTGGTGAGCGCGCCAGGATATGAAACGGGCCGTCCCGATTAAAATCGGGATGCTCTATCCGGCTGAGTTGATTAATTTTAAAATTCGTGACTTACTTTTCCAGTATTTAATTTCTTTTTCACG
>DAMCFT010000002.1:0-183741 GCA_032057205.1 Kaistella sp. | reverse complement strand
TCCAGTATTTAATTTCTTTTTCACGCCGTAAAGCTTCCGACTTGTTCTCGAATTGCTCCGTGTGTACAATTTTCCAGTCTTTAGTTTTGGCTGTAAATGATTTGACAGATGTTTCCGCAAACGTTCCTCCACAGGCTCTGAGGTAAAGCCAATGTAGAATTTATCTGCTGTTTCTGAAAAAAGAATATAAACGGTAAACATAAAAAAAGAGAAACCTAAAAAATAGATTTCTCTTGGTGAGCGCGCCAGGATTCGAAACGGCCCGTCCCGATTATAATCGGGATGCTCTATCCGGCTGAGCTGATTAATTTTAAAATTCGTGACTTACTTTTCCAGTATTTAATTTCTTTTTCACGCCGTAAAGCTTCCGACTTGTTCTCGAATTGTTCCGTGTGCACAATTTTCCAGTCTTTAGTTTTGGCTGTAAACCCGGAATGGTTTGACAGATGTTTCCGCAACCGTGCCTCCACAGGCGCTAAGGTAAAGCCAATATAGAATCTATCTGCTGTTTCTGAAAAAAGAATATAAACGGTAAACATAAAAAAAAGAGAAACCTAAAAAATAGATTTCTCTTGGTGAGCGCGCCAGGATTCGAACCTGGGACCGTCTGCTTAGAAGGCAGATGCTCTATCCAGCTGAGCTACGCACCCTTAATTTTTATCACTCGCCTGGGACTGTCCCGTTTTAAGACGGGATGCTCTATCCAGCTGAGCTACGCACCCTTAATTTTTATCACTCGCCTGGGACCGTCCCGTTTTAAGACGGGATGCTCTATCCATCCGCCTAGGCGGATACGCACCCTTAATGCTTTAAAAAATGTTTACCAACTGGGTGTAAACTAAAAAATTCCCGAAGGAATTTTTAAATTGTCGGGGCGGCAGGATTCGAACCTGCGACCTCCTGGTCCCAAACCAGGCGCGATGACCGGACTACGCTACGCCCCGATAAAATCAGTCCAAAGGATTGCGGAGAGACAGGGACTCGAACCCTGGCGACGGTTGCCCGTCGACAGATTAGCAATCTGCTCCGTTACCACTCCGGCACCTCTCCTTGCAATATTTATAAGAACGTTTCCTCTGTAATTGCGAGTGCAAATATAGAAGAGTTTTCATTACAAACCAAAACTTTTTCCTAAAAAATAATTGTATTTTTGACTTAATAACCGATTAATCACAGAATATATGCGTAAACCATTCGCGCTCATAGCTTTAGGAATTTTAACAATTTCCTGCGGTACTCAGAAGCCCGCGAAGCAACCTGTAAAAAAAGCACCAACCACGGTTAAAACACCAACACCGGCGCCTAAACCTAAACCCGAACCGGTTCACAAACCTAAAGTACAACGGCAGGGAGGAGCGGAGTTTTTCCGGGAAAATATTGCCAATCCTGATAAAAATGACAATACCGCCAGCTATGGTTCTATCGTTACGGCGGAAACACCAGGGTACAAAGTGGTGAAAGATTACTTTCCGGCAGTTGCGCAAAATTTCCGTCAGCGCTATATTATTCTGCATTACACTGCGCTCGATCATGAGAAATCCGTTCGCGTACTCACCCAGCAGGCCGTCAGCGCCCACTATTTGGTAAATGACCTCGATGATAATGAAATCTATCAGTTGGTTGATGAAAACAAACGTGCATACCACGCAGGAATCAGTGCCTGGCGAAATGATCGTAATTTAAATGATACCTCTATCGGTATTGAAATTGTCAATGCAGGGTATACCACAGATGCCAGCGGAATGAAGATTTTCACACTGTTCCCGCCGGAGCAGGTGGATAAAGTGGCCTCCCTCGTGAAAGATCTGGCAGAGCGATATATGATTCCGGCTACCAATATCCTGGGGCACTCTGATATTGCACCAACGCGCAAACAGGACCCGGGACCTACTTTCCCGTGGAAGCAGTTATATGAACAGCATCAGATCGGGATGTGGTATGATGAAAGCACCAAAGATGTTTTCATGCAGACCGCGATAACAGAGGATTATGTGCAGCAAATGACGGTACCTTCTTTTGTCTTTAAAATACAAACCGCGCTTCGGGATTTTGGTTATGATGTCAACCCGACAGGAATATATGACGATGCAACCAAAAAAACAGTGGAAGCATTCCAGTATCATTTCCGGCCAGAAAATTATTCCGGTATGGTAGATGCGGAAACCTGGGCAATTTTGCAGGCACTGCTGCAGAAATATCCGCGTAAATAAAATTAAATTATAACTCTATACAATTCCTGCTTTTATGGAAAACTACAGAAATGAAAGTGATTTGCTGGGCACACTTCAGGTTCCGGCACAAGCATATTATGGCGTGCAAACGCAGCGCGCGATGCATAATTTTAAAATATCAGGGCAAACACTGTCTTCCTATCCGCACATGATCAACGCACTGGCCGCGGTCAAAAAAGCTGCTGCACAGACGAATCATGAATTAGGCTTGCTGGACGAAGAACTGTTCCGCGATATTGTCAAAGCCTGCGACGAACTCATGAGTGGTGAACTGCATGATCAGTTTCCGATTGATATGATTCAGGGCGGTGCCGGCACTTCTGTAAACATGAACGCCAATGAGGTGATTGCCAACCGCGTACTCGAAATGATGGGCCACCAGAAAGGCGAGTATCAATATTGCTCTCCCAACGACCATGTAAACCTGTCGCAGTCAACCAATGATGCGTATCCTACAGCGCTTAAAATGGCTTTATTAACCATGAACGCAGCGCTGGTTCAGAAGCTTGAAAAAATTGTGGAAGCCTTCCGCGAAAAAGGGAAGGAGTTTACCGAAGTGATTAAAATGGGACGCACCCAGCTGCAGGATGCCGTTCCGATGACGCTTGGGCAGGAGTTCGAAGCCTTTGCTGCAACCTTAGAGGAAGATATTTCAAAACTCAATGCCAACGCCGGTTTGTTCGTGGAAATTAATATGGGTGCTACCGCCATTGGAACGGGCCTAAATGCACCGGTAGGATATGCAGTAAAATGTGCCGAAAGTCTCGCTGCAATTACCGGTTTCCCGATCGTTTCCGCACCGAATCTGGTGGAAGCTACGCCTGATACCGGCTCTTATGTAATCTATTCTTCTGCATTAAAAAGGCTGGCAGTCAAGTTATCCAAGATTTGTAATGACCTGCGTTTGCTGGCGTCTGGCCCGCGTGCAGGCTTATTTGAAATCAATCTTCCGCCCATGCAGCCCGGTTCTTCCATTATGCCCGGTAAGGTGAATCCTGTAATTCCGGAAGTAGTGAATCAGGTATGTTTTAAAGTTATCGGAAATGATCTTACGGTAACCTTCGCTGCGGAAGCCGGACAATTACAGCTGAATGTGATGGAACCGGTACTGGCGCATTCCATTATGGAAAGCATTAATTTTCTTGGGAATGCAATGGACACGCTGCGTGAAAAATGTATCACCGGGATCACCGCCAACAAAGATATCTGCCTGCAGATGGTGCGCCACAGTATCGGAATTGTGACGGCGCTGAACCCCTATATTGGGTATAAAACCTCCACAACGATTGCAAAGGAAGCACTTGAAACCGGAAGAAGCGTTTATGACCTCGTTTTGGAGCGCGGTATCTTATCTGAAGAAAGACTCAATGAGATTCTTGATCCGGTGAATATGCTGAAACCCCATCAGCCGATGTAAATGATAAAAAAAGCCGGGCTGAACAAAAAATACAGACCGGCTTTTACTATATAAACCAAACCATAAAAACTTTTGCATGAAAAAAATCATTACCACCTTAACCCTGATTGGAACCCTGATGATGACCAACGCACAGCAATTTGAAACCAAAACCGCAACAGACCCCGCCGGTTACCGCTACGAAACGGTACTGAATGATAAAACTGGCGTACGAATTTATACGCTTAAAAACGGCCTTAAAGTATATCTGGCAAAAAATGATGATGCGCCCAGAATACAAACCTATATTCCGGTGCGAACCGGGAGCAATAATGACCCGGCAGATAATACCGGCCTTGCGCATTACCTGGAACACATGATGTTTAAAGGGACTTCTAAACTCGCCAGCTCTGATTGGAACAAGGAGAAACCTTTGCTGAAAAAGATTTCGGATTTATACGAGCAGCACAAAGCCGAGAAAGATCCCGAAAAGAAAAAGGAGATTTATAAACAAATCGATGCAGTATCTCAGGAAGCAAGTAAATACGCACTCGCTAATGAATATGACAAAGCCATCTCCTCGCTGGGGGCGAGCGGAACCAACGCCCACACCTGGCTGGATGAAACTGTGTACAAGAACAATATTCCCAACAATGAACTGGAGCGCTGGCTCAAAGTAGAAAAGGAAAGATTCTCGGAGCTTACTTTGCGTTTATTCCACACAGAACTGGAGGCAGTGTATGAAGAGTTTAACCGCGCACAGGACAATGACGGCCGCCTGGTTAATTACGAGCTGATGGACGCTTTATTCCCGATGCATCCCAACGGACAGCAGACCACCATCGGGAAATCCGAGCATCTGAAAAATCCTTCCATGGAAGCGATTCACAAATATTTCGATGAATTTTACGTGCCTAATAATTACGCAATGGTACTCGTAGGTGATCTGGATTATGACAAAACCATCAAGTTGGTCGATCAGTACTTTGGAAGTTTTAAATACAAAGATTTACCAAAAAAAGCGAAAATTACCGAACAGCCGATGACCAAAATTGTGGAGCGCACCGTCAAAAGTCCATCCACGCCACGTTTGCAGCTTGCCTGGAGAACCGATTCGTACGGAACTCAGGAAGCGCGCCTGGCAGATATGGTGGCGAACATCCTGACGAACTCCGGCGAAACGGGACTGATTGATTTAAATATTAATCAAAGTCAGAAAGCGCTGAGAGCGGCTGCTTACGAATCAGCGTTCAAGCAATACGGCGGCTTCTCCATGGTGATTGTGCCTAAAAATGAACAAACCCTGGACGAAGCAAAACAGCTGTTACTCGCGCAGCTCGATCTGGTTAAAAAAGGACATTTTCCGGACTGGCTAATTCCGGCGATTGTTACGGATATGAAAATTCAGCGCATGAAAACCTATGAAACGGCAGATGGTCTGGCCACCAGTTTATACGGTGCCTACATTAACGACCGCACGTGGCAGGATGAACTGAATGAAATTAATGAATACGAAAAAATCACCAAAGCAGATGTAGTGAAATTTGCAAACGATTTCTTCAAGGATAATTATGTGGTGGTCCGCAAAGAAAAAGGCGTTAATGATAAGTTAGTACGCGTGGAAAATCCCGGTATTACACCGATTAAACTCAACCGCGACAGCCAGTCTGTTTTCCTGAAGGACTTGATGAATACCAAATCCACCGACATACGTCCCGAGTTCATTGACTACAACGCGGTGATTAAAACCGATAAAATTGCCGGCAAGAAAGCAAGTTTCGTTCATAATAAGTACAATGATATTGCCCAGGCTTATTTTATTTTCCCATTCGGCAGCGACAATGATAAGGAACTGGCGCTGGCAGCACAGTATCTGGATTATCACGGCACTGAAAAGCTAAGCGCAGAAAAACTGAAGGAAGAATTTTTCAAACTTGGAATTTCGCATAACATCCGTGTCATGCCGGATCAAATCCGCGTTTCGCTGAGCGGGTTGGAGCAGAATATGCCAAAAGCCATTACCTTATTAAAGGACTGGCTGAGCACCGCCAAGGCCGATCAGGAGGTTTATCAAAAAACCGTCAATACCATTCTGGAAAGCCGCGAAGTTGCAAAAAAGGACAAAGGCCGCATTATGGCTGCATTGAGTAATTATGCAAAATATGGCAAAAATTCCCGCTTTACCGATGTAATTTCTGCGGAGCAAATGAAAACCATGAATCCGGCTCAGCTTACAGCGAAAATTAAGGAAATGCTCGCGATGCCCTACGAGATTTTCTTTTACGGGCAGGATTTCAATTCATTTAAGAATTATGCGAAACCTTTTATAGAAAAAGAAACCAAAACAGCACCGGCTAAGAAAGTTTATCCGGAACCGGCAACCCAGAACCAGGTCTATTTCACCAACTATGATATGGTGCAGACGGAAATGGCGCGGGTGGCCAAAGGACCGGTGGTTAATCTGAACAATTTCGGCAAGATCAGCGTGTTTAACGAATATTTCGGACGCGGATTGTCCTCTATTGTTTTCCAGGAAATTCGTGAAAGTAAGAGCTTGGCCTACAGCGCCTACGTCTCCTATGCAACTGCCGCAGAACTGGGGCATGCAGATTATGTAACTACTTACATTGGCACACAGGCAAACAAACTTCCGCAGGCCGTACACGCAATGGATGAACTGATGGCAGATTTACCGCAAATTCCGGCACAGTTTGAAAATGCGCGCAACTCCGCCCTGAAACAGATTGCCAGCAGCCGCATTACGAGAACCAATTTATTCTTCAATCAGTTGAACCTGAAGAAGCTGGGTGTGGATTACGACATCAGAAAAAATCTCTATGCAGAGATTGAAAATCTGACCCTGCCGGAACTTACCAAGTTCTACAATAACCAAATGAAACCGATGAAGTACAACACGGCCATCATTGGCAAAAAGGAAAATTTGGATATGGCTGCGCTAGGCAAGCTGGGCAATTTCCATGAGGTGAGTTTGGAGGAGATTTTTGGGTATTAATTTTATTTAAATCAAATGGAAGCCGCTTATAATTAAAGCGGCTTTTTTTATGTTACATTTTATTTGAGTAGATGAAATCAGGTGATTAAACGATACTTAAATGGGCGATTCCAGCTTGATTCCAAATCTGCTTTTGTGCACCTTTGTTCCAGTCAAATGATGAAACTAATAACCGTGCGAACCTGATCGCGGACCACGCTCTGGTCTTGTCGCAACCTGACGAGTTCAGGTATAAAAAAACCTTGAAGCGTTTGCTTTAAGGTTTTCTTTTGTACTTACTTAATATAGATTATTTCACAATCTTCATCTCGTTCAGCAGCCATTTGGCATCTGCGTATTTATCAACAATAAACAGAATATATTTGGAATCCACCATAATGTTTCGGCTGAAGCGCGGATCGAAGTTAATATCGCTCATCGTTCCTTCCCACTGGCGGTCGAAATTCAGACCGATCAGATTGCCCTCTGCATCCAGTGCCGGAGAACCGGAATTGCCGCCGGTCGTGTGATTCGTGGCCGTAAAGTTAACCGGAACATCACCCGTTTGATCCTTATACACTCCATAATCTTTGGTATTGTACAGGTTGACCAGCTTTGCCGGCACATCAAACTCGTAGTCGCCCGGAACGTATTTTTCCATCACACCACTCAGGTGCGTTTGGTAGCCGTAGTATACAGCGTCACGCGGATTACTTCCTTTCACCTGTCCGTATGTAACACGCAGCGTAGAGTTGGCATCCGGGAAGAACTGGCGGTCTTTGTCGGTTTCCATTTGCTGCGCCATGTATGTTTTCTGCATCGCATCAATTTGCTGCTGCAGCGCATTGTATTTCGCTTCTGTATGTACCGCGTACTGGTTACGGATTGCAGCAGTCAACTGGATCAGCGGATCGTTTTTCAGTGTTTTAATGAGTTCCGCCTGGTTTGCAAATACCTTATCAATATCAGAAATCGTAGTAGCGCCATTCAGGCTGCCGCGTCCGCTCACGATAGAATTGCGGGACCAGTTTTCTACGGTTTCCAGGTTTTTCTTCCCGTCGCTGAACTGATCAAATCCTGCCGGCAGGAACTGCTTGGGTGTTTTGGCATTATATAAAGCCAAAAGCTCTGCGGTTACTTTTGCATCCAGTTCGCCGCTGTAGTCACGGTAGATGTTTGTCAGGCGTTTTTTAAAGTTGTTGAGTGACTGTTCATTTACTTTACCTTCCTCGTAACTCTGAATATAATTAATGAACTGGCTCGCCAGCGAAAGCGTTTCCGCGTTGCGCATTAGTTCACCGAAGTAAGCACGGTTCAGGGCATACGGACCTTGCTCGGTGTACAGGGCATTCAGCTGGTCAATCGTCTTGCTGATCGCCGGGTTCTTGCTGGCCAACATTTGTTCATATTGCTTTTTCTTCCCGACAGCGTCAGATTTTTTCAGGCCTTCCACTTCGCCGATCCACTTTTTCCAGTAGTTGGCAACCGAAGCATATTTGGAGGCGTACTTGATACGCGTTTCATCATCGGCGCGCATTTTTTCGTTTAGAATTTTCAGCGCAACTTCACGCACAGAAATCATGGCCGGATCAGTTTCATTCATGATTTTTTCCACTGCGATGGCCGGAAGGTACTCGGTAGTTCGTCCCGGGAATCCAAATACAAAAGTGAAATCATTTTCCTTTTTGTCCTTAATGGAAATCGGCAGGAAGTGTTTTGGCTTGTACGGAACATTATCTTTGGAGTATTCCGCCGGCATATTGTTTTTATCGGCGTACACGCGGAACATAGCGAAGTCGCCCGTATGTCTTGGCCAGGTCCAGTTATCCGTATCGGAACCGAATTTCCCGATGGAGCTTGGGGGCGCTCCTACCAGACGCACATCTTTAAAGGTTTCAATAATGTACGCGTAGTATTTATTACCGTAGTACACTGGTTTCACTACGACTTTCTGCCAGGCTTTTGGTTTAAAACCGGCTTTAACATTTTCAATGTTGGCATTGATTTTATCATCTGCCGCTTTTCCCTGCAGTTTTTGTGTACCCTTGAGCACTTCAGCAGTTACCTCGTGAATATCTGCAATAAAGTCTACGGTGACACCCGGGTTCGGAAGTTCGGCCGTCATATTGCTGGCCCAGAAACCATTGCTCAGGTAGTCATTTTCCACAGAGGAGTGCTTCTGAATCTGGCCGTATCCGCAGTGGTGGTTTGTCAGCAAAAGTCCCTGAGGCGAGATCATTTCAGCGGTGCAGCCTCCGTTGAACTGCACAACTGCATCTTTTATACTTGGTTTGGACGGGTCGAAAATATCTTTGGCAGAAATTTTCATTCCCAGTTCCTTCATTTCTTTCTCATTCAGCTCCGTGGGAATCCACATGCCGCCGTATTGCTGTGCAAAAGCCATGACAGCCGGAAACAACAGCGCCGAAAGCAAAATATTCCTTTTATTCATTGTTCAAAAATTTGCCTAAAAATAAGAAAATTTACCGAGTTAATACCGTTGGTCGTTTGAGCTGGATACTCTTAAGCTAAAGTAAAATATTACTAATGATTCTAAGTTCAAGTTATATGTTTATTCTAAGTTGCTTGAACATTCTGTCTGGAAGTGTCATCTGTATATAATTGCATAAATCTTTTATGAAACTTACTACAGTTGCATACAATTTGCCTTTCATGTGGGATTAAAAAATACACTGATGGAAAGTATTTATACCCAGCTTTTTGCCGCTTTTGCCCTGGCCATTCCCGTGGCCTGTGTTGCCTGGACGGTCACGCACGAAGAGATTTTCCGTGAGCCTCGTGAATATTGTGTGAAGCGCTCCCAAAACTCGGCAACGCTCCTGAAACGCAAGTTTTTCTATCTCTTTACCTGCGAGTACTGTTTCAGTCATTACGTGACGGCATTCTTTTTAATTGTAACAGGTTTCAAATTATATTTCGAAGACTGGCGCGGCTATCTGCTGTCCTTTTTCACCGTGGTGTATATCGCCAACCTGTACATGAGCCTGTTCGGATTCCTGCGTCAAAACCTGAAAGCTGAAAAAATAGAAGCGAAACTGAAAGATACTGAGCTCAAGGAAGTTATTAAAGAAAAAGAACATAAGTAGCTGTTTTTTATTGTACCATTCCTGAAATCCTGTGGCTGTCACCGGATCGTTTTTCGCGCTCTGGTCTTAAAATTGTAAAGCCTTGTGAAAATAAAATTATGAAGAAGGATCTTGTTAAAGTTTTTAAAAGTGTAATCTGTCTTTCGTTGTTTTTAGTGTTAATGTTTCAATGTAATAAAGAAACAACACCCGCCGGCCCGAACCCGGCAGAAACTGCACGGCAGGATTCCATCGCAAAAGCTAAAAAAGACTCCCTGATTCAGGATTCCATTGAAAAGAACCGTATCACCTACCGAACCATTATTTTCCCGAAAAAGAAAAAGGATTCAGTGATGAAAGCGTTTAATGAAGAGTTTGATAAAGACCAGCAACGAATCATACTTGCCCTGAACCGGCTGGACATGGACAATAAATGGCGCGCAGATACGCTTTCTGTTCCCGATAAATTTGACGAAACGCTGATGCGCTATTCTCCGTTTCCGGCTCATATTGCAAAGTTGGACAAGGTGGACAAGATTGCATTTTTCTCTTATCCCATTCAGGCGTATGCGTTGTATGAGCACGGTAAATTAGTGAAATGGGGCCCTACCAGCATGGGCAAAAAAAACGCTCAGACCAAGCGCGGACTCATGTTTGCCAACTGGAAAAAAGAACTCGCTATTTCAACTGTGGACAGCGACTGGAAATTGCCTTATAACTTTAATATCCATAATACGCTGGGCATCGGCTGGCATGAATATGACCTGCCCGGCTACCCGGCTTCGCATTCCTGCCTGCGCTTGCTGCATGATGATGCGAAATATCTGTACAACTGGGCAGACACTTGGGTTCTCAATAAAGGCGGTGCCACTGTCAAGGCAAATGGAACACCGGTCATTGTCTTTGGTGATTATGGCTGGGGACAGAGAAAGCCGTGGAAGCACTTGGAAAATGAGCCGGAAAGCAATATGGTTGCTGCCGATGAACTGGATAGTCTCGTTGAAGAGCATTTAGACAAAATCCTTGCTGAACAGGAAAAACGCCACGCTGTGCAAAACGCTCAGACTGCCTGATCAGCAGCATGATCCCGCTCAAAACGGATGATGCTTTCCTCTGCGAATTTCCTTAAATGCTGCATTTCTTTCTTTGCACGTAGTTTTCCGATCCTGGCGGCGGTATAAGTGGCCGCAAGCAACGCGAGCATGACGAAAGACACCGGCAGCGCCCAGGGGAAATCGTCGCTTTTAATTTGTCTTTCCACAAACCACAGCGTGAAGAACACCATCCACAGAATTGCCAGGATGAAATATAAGAACATGAAAAAAGTCCAGACCGCGGAGGTAGGTCCGAATATTCCCGTGATTACCGTTTTTCGTTCATCCTCATCCTGTTCCGCCCGCAGGGTCAGGCAGGGTTTCCAGTAAGCGTCTTGATCAGTTTTTGCACAAATGACGGATATTTCGGTGTTGACATTACCGGTATAGGCTCGCTCGTTTTCCTGAATATAGGATTTAAGATACTGCGCGTAATTTTCTTTGCTGATGTCGGAGTGTATTTTAAAGCGGGGTCGCGAACGGATGCTGTCCAGAATGCTTTGTTCAATCTTCATAGGGCAATGGGTCTTTCAGTGTAACGGTGGATTTCAGGAGTTCGCCGGCACGTCTTACTTCAAACCGGAGCTGCGTGCCGTCTTCGCCCTTCAGTAAATCATTGATTTCTTGCAGGGTCATGTTGGCGGTTTTTTGCCGGTTGATGGTTTCTATCTGATCATTTTTCCGAAGGCCGGCGGTATCGCAGGGCGAATCTTTCCGGCAGCCGGCGATGGAATAAACAGGCTTTAAAACAAAATTATAACGAAATACATCCTGACTTTCATAAACAGGATTTTGCTCACCGGCAGGTTTCACCTGAATGCGAACCACATCCTGCTGCCATTCCATGCCGCTGTGCTGTACTTCCAGTCCGCTGCTGTTGAACCGGAAGGGATCGCGGTAATCGCTGTTTTTTTTTAGATACAACTTCTGATTGGGATAATCAAAAACGATGGTGAACCGGCGCAAAATTTCATTGCCGATAGAGCCGGAGCGGCCGGCAGCCATTTTCAGATGTTCCAGAGAAGTACTGTCCGGGAACGCAGCCAGCGGTTTATTGAAATTAAAATTACCGATTTGCACGCTTTTAATCCGGCTCCGCTGTCCGTAAATATCTCCGTTAAACCCGCGGCCCAGATAATCGGTGAAACTGACCGCCGAGGAAGGAAGAAGCGCGCGGTATTTTGGGAAAAGCCAAACGCCATCGCTGTTACCGAGGTCCAGCAGCATTTTAGTATCATAAAAATCGTCGCGGACAGCGGATTGTGTTTGCAGATAAGGTTTATTTCCTTCAATGCTAATGTCGAATCTTTTAAAGCGACTCAGATTCTTAGGAAGGTATTGCGAGTCTTTATATACCGTGATTTTCCGTCGGCCGTAATCTATTTGCACCGGATGGTTTTTAAAGAAATGATAGCCGATAATGCCGTGTACCGGAATCCCGATATGTGAGGAAAAATTGATGCTTTCATCCGGAATCACATAAATGGTATGATCAGAATCCTGCAGTGATTTACCAATCATTACCGTGTTGTGCACAGCGCGCAAACCCTCCAGCTGGCGGCTCTCGCCGAGACCGGAAAACTTAATTTTTTCCACCTCTTTCAAATCGAGTATCTGATCGCTAAGACTAAATAAAATTGTTTCGCTGACACCCGAGTCCAGCAAAAAGGTGAGTGGCGTTCCGTTGACCGTGACCGGAATTAAAATCAGGTTATTGATAAACTGAAACTTAATGGTTGTTTTCCTGTCGCTCAGCACCGAAAAGCCCGGCTGTGCAATGCCGCGGGTAAAGCAAATCAGTGAAAGCAACACCAGAAATTTCATATCGTGCGTGGGTCTGTTTTTTTTTATTTTTTAACCATCTTTTCAATGACCGTTTGCGACGCTGTTGAAATCTTCAGAAAATAAATTCCAGCCGGCAGATCATTTACTTTATATTCATCGGCAGGTTCAAATGTTTTGATGCGCTGCCCCAGTGTATTATACAGTTCAATATGTTTTATTTTTTCTGCCGTCTTCACACCGAAAGTGTGGTGAACAGGGTTCGGATACACCTGTAATTTGGCTGTTTGCAATTCAGAAGCATTCAGTTGACTTTGCTGCCGCGCTTTTTCAAAATTTAAAATTCCGTATCCCTGCTGTGCATTCGTATTTGGAAAAAGAGAGGCAGTCTGCCGCAGTGTATTTTGCAAATCCTGCCGCGGCTTGTCGGGAAACGCCTGGATCAGGCAGGCAATTCCGCCGGCGGCGAGCGGGGTCGCAAAAGAGGTTCCGCTACCGTACGTCACAGAGTTATTATAGGCAATTGCTGTATTGGAGCCCCGGGCGCTGGCATCGGGCTTTATGCTGCCATTGGCATTCGGACCGTAAGAGGAAAACGAGGAGCTGCTGCCTGTGGAATTTACCGAGCCTATGGTGAAAACCTTTTCATTGTCACCCGGTGTTACAATTCGCTTCCAAGCATTGGTGCCTTCGTTGCCGGCGGCGGTCACCACAAATATTCCTTTTTCCACTGCAATCTGGGCTGAGCGCGCGATGAAAGAGGTAGTTCCGTTCATGTCCGCGAATACAAGATTATAGCGCGGGTCATCAAAATTATAATACCCCAGCGAACTGGTAATGACGTCAGCGCCCACGCGGTCGGCTTCTTCGGCGGCCTGCGCCCAGTACAACTGCTCTTCCGGGATTTCGTTTGCGGCATCTTCAGTAGCATATAAATAAAAATCAGCGTCAGGAGCCGAACCGGCAAAGCCATTTTGAATATATCCGCCGATGACGCCAAGACAGTAGCTGCCGTGATTATTGAGCGAAGTACTGTAAATATTCGTCGATTTATTAATGAAATTATAACCGCCTTTTATCTGCCCGCGGCTGCGCAAACGCTCGTAGGCGGAGCCGGTATTTACATAGGGAAAACCGGTATCCAGCACGGCGATGGTCATTCCCGCACCAGTGAAACCTGCCACATGCAGCGGACGCAGGTTGACTTGATTTATCTGCTCCAGGCCTTGTCCGTAATTAAATTCCGTTTTACCGGCGGTACGGTTGAATTCGTCGAACTTATTTGTTTTTTTCTGGACCGGGACGGTGCCGGGATGTTTAATAAAACTTTCGACTGCCTGCACAAATGACAGCGCGGCCAGCTGCGAAATCTGGGAGGGAGTGGCCTGCACTGCGACACCGTTCATCCATTTCGACTGGTCTTTTACCGTAAAGCCAAGATCGCGAACGGCAGCGATGTAAGAAGATTCTATGGGCGCATCCTGATCATTCAGCGAAATTCCCAACCGCGAACGGCGATCCAGCGATTTCTGGCTGAGCTCCGTTAATGGCTGCTGATAGAAGCTGGCCTTGTTCGGTTTGTCCTTAAAATAAACAAATACCAATTCTGTTTGAGCAAAGATGTTTAGGGAAGCTGTAATAAGAAAGAAAAAGATCAGTCTTTTCATGAGGAATTGATTGGATTTAATAACAAATGTAAATAATCTCCGAATAAAATTAAAGAGATATTTCCGAATCTGTATTGATGTAGCGTGATTTTAAAACAATTTATTTTTAATAGGTATCTGAATTGCGAATTATTTGCGAGTATCACTAATTCATTCAGATTAGAGTAAATAGTTAAAGCCACCGAACGTCCACTTTAATTGAGCCCGTACCCAAACGCGAATAAAAATTTTATCCAAAATTTAAATTTGCTAAATTTGAGCAAATATTATTTATGAAAAAGATTCAGATGGTTGACCTCGTGAGTCAGTATTACAAGATAAAACCTGAAGTGGATAACGCAATGCTGAATGTGCTGGATTCGGCATCTTTTATTAATGGTCCTGAAGTGAAATTCTTCCAAACGGAACTGGAAAACTATCTCGATATTCCGCACGTAATTCCGTGTGCCAATGGTACCGATGCGCTGCAGATTGCACTGATGGCGCTGGACCTGAAAGAAGGTGATGAAGTAATTACGGCTGATTTCACCTTTGCTGCAACAGTGGAGGTAATCCATTTGCTGAAACTGAAAGCTGTGCTGGTAGATGTGGATTATGATACTTTCACCATGGATACCGAAAAGCTGAAAGCGGCTATTACTGATAAAACAAAAGCGATTATTCCGGTGCACCTATTCGGACAATGCGCCAATATGGAAGCCATTCTGAAAATTGCCAAAGAGCATAATCTGTACGTGATTGAGGATAATGCACAGGCCATCGGTGCGGATTATACCTTCAGCGACGGTACGGTTAAAAAATCCGGGACCATGGGAATCATTGGTACCACTTCTTTCTTTCCGTCCAAAAACCTCGGTTGCTATGGCGACGGTGGTGCGATTTTCACCAGTGATGATGAACTCGCGCACAAAATCCGGGGCATTGTGAACCACGGGATGTACGAAAGATATTACCATGACGAAGTGGGAGTAAACTCCCGACTGGACAGCCTGCAGGCTGCGGTGCTGAGAAAGAAGCTGCCGCTGCTGGATTCCTACAACGAGGCACGCCGCAAAGCAGCAGATTTTTATGATGAAGCATTTGCCGGACACGATCAGATTCTCACGCCGGCCCGCGCTTCTTATTCTTCTCATGCTTTCCACCAATACACGCTGCGCATCCTGAACGGAAAAAGAAATGAGCTGCAGCAATTCCTGACCGAAAAGGAAATTCCGGCGATGATTTATTATCCGGTGGCGCTTCGTAAACAGAAAGCGTATTTCCAGGAAAGTGATGATGCTGAGTTCCGCAATACGGACCGTTTGCTGGGTGAAGTGATTTCTTTACCGATGCATACCGAACTGGACGAAGAACAGCTGAAATACATTACTGATGCTGTGCTGGAGTTTATGCAAAAACAGAACACGGACGCATGAGCAAAACGATTTTAGTTACCGGCGGATTGGGTTATATCGGCTCGCATACCGTGGTGGAACTGTTGGCGGGTGGATTTGAGGTGATCATCGTAGACGATTTGTCTAATTCTGAAAAGTTTATTCTTGATAATATTGAAAAGGTAGCCGGGAAAAAACCTGTTTTTTATCCTTTTGATTTGAAGCGAAAAGAACTGCTGGCTCAGCTGTTTGAAGCTCATCAGATAGACGGCTGTATCAATTTCGCGGCGTTCAAGGCAGTAGGAGAGAGCCAGGAAAAACCGCTGGATTATTATGAAAATAACCTATTTTCCTTAATTAATATATTACAGGAATTTAAAAACAGAAATATATCCAATTTCATTTTCAGTTCCTCCTGTACCGTGTACGGCCAGGCAGACGAAATGCCGATTCACGAAGAAACGCCGCTGAAGATGCCCGAATCCGTGTATGGCAAGACCAAGCAAATGGGCGAGGAAATCCTGAAAGACTTTGCAATTGGCTACGGCCGCAAAATTTCTTTGTTGCGGTACTTTAATCCGATTGGCGCCCATCCTTCAGCTTTGCTGGGTGAGCTTCCGATTGGTGTGCCGAATAACCTGGTGCCTTTTGTTACCCAGACGGCGGCCGGAATCCGCGAAAACCTTTCCGTGTTCGGAGATGATTATCCGACGCCAGACGGCACCGCTATCCGCGATTATATCTACGTGGTAGATCTGGCCAGGGCACACGTCAAAGCTTTGGAGAAACTCCTGAATGAGCCCGAAGGAACCGTAATTGATATTTATAATCTGGGAACCGGAAAGGGTTCTTCCGTACTGGAAGTAGTTCATGCCTTCGAAGCTGCAAATGACGTAGAAGTTCCGTACAAAATCTGTAACCGCCGCGCCGGCGATATTACGATAGCTTACGCGAATGCAGATAAGGCTGCCGCAGAACTTGGCTGGACGGCAGATACGCCGCTGGAAGAAGCTTTGCGCACCACCTGGCAATGGCAGAAATATCTGGAGTCCAGAAACTAAAAATTTTTAGTTAAAAATAAAAGCAAGCCCCGAAATATTTCGGGGCTTGCTTTTATTACATTGGCGGCATCTCGTCGTCGCCCATTTCTGGACGGTCATTACGCGGCTTACGTTTCTGTTCCACTTTATCACCCTGTTTAAAACGGTAGGTAAAGGACAGATTCACCTGTCGCGGATTCCACTTCATGGTAGTTTCGCGGATAAAGGTCGGGTTGATCTGCGTACGGTTGAAACCTCCGGTGTTGAACAAGTCCTGAACATTAAAGGTAAATGTTCCGTTGCCGTTCCACACGGTTTTGGATAGTCCCAAACTGGCCATATACATCGGTTCGCGCTCACTGGCTGCCGTTTTTTCGCCACCGCGGTAAAAGCCTTGTAGCTGTACGCTGAATGTTTTGTCAATTCTGAACGTGTTGCTCAATCTGGCGCGCGTGGAAAAACCTGTTCCGGCATAATCTATTGGCTCATCAACATAGGTAAGGTCATCAAAAACACCTTCCACTTTATAGCCATATAAATCGAGGCTTCCCATTACTTTCCACCAGCGGAAAATATCGGCAGTTGCGTTAATATCCAAACCATAACGCTGCGCCTGGCCCACATTAAACGGCATACTCATGAAAAAGCGGGGATCATCTGCATCTCTTTTCACCACGATTTGCGTTTCTCCACTGGTGTGGCGGTAATATACAGTTGGGTTAATAGTGATGCTCTTCTTTTGGAAAGCGTAACCCACTTCGAAAGAGTCAGTGTATTGCGGATCCAGATCAGGATTCCCCTGGAAGATGTTTCTTCTGTTGGAAATGCTGTTTGGGAAAGGCGTCAGGAACCAGGAACGCGGACGGTTGATCCGGCGGCTGTAGTTCACCAATAGTTGATTGTTTTTTTCGCCCAGGTCATAACTCAGGAAAACGCTTGGGAAGAAATCAACATAGTTTTTGTTTTTATCGAAACTTTTGCCTGCCTGATTGCTGAAGTCAATATCCAGATTAGTAAACTCCGCACGCAAACCAAGCTGGTAACCGAGCTTTCCGGTTTTGCTCTTAAACTGTCCGTAGAGTGCATTTATCTTTTCATCGTAGCGGGAATCACCGCTGAAATCAGGCAGTACTGCAACGACGCCGGCACTGTTGAAATCGTCCGCGTTCGTAAAGCTGTACTGGTTGTCATTCGCATCCAGGCGGTAACCGGCTTCAATTTTCGAGGCTTCCCCAATCGGAAGCTCATAATCTATCTTGCCAATATAGGTAGTACTGCGGTTATTGTTAAAGGAAGTGCTGTTGTACGGAAGGTCGAAGAGAACGGAATTATCCACATTCTCATCTCCGTTCGACTTGTTGGACTGGGCACTAAATGAAACAGAAATCTGGTGGCCCTGCTCATTGAATTTATGGTCCAGGCCCACGTCTCCCTGCAGTGCAGTGGATTCAGAATTTCCTTTGCTTAACGTATTTTCAGCACGAAGAAGATTCATATTGCCATCATAGGCAATATTCTCTACCGTGTTCTCATTGTTGTTATTAAAAGTTCTGGCCAGCACGGACAGGTTTATGGATGTTTTCTCCGAAAGATCCCGGCTGAATCCGGTATTAATATTATAGAATTCGCTCTTGCTGTTGCTGGTACTGTTAGAGGCTTCAAAATCAGTAGCTTGTCCATTAAATAAATTGGTCGTAAAGGTGTCATTTTTACCTTCACGCTCGCGGTAACCGCCGCCGCCGTTCACAAACCAGATCCAGTCGCCGCGTCTCCAGCTTAGGTTGGTGTTCAGGCTGGTTTGTGGTAAATATCCCAAAGCTCCCGTCACGCTGCCGTTAAAACCAACGCGCGCTGTTTTCTTTAAAATAATATTTAAGATCCCTGCTGTTCCGCTGGCTTCAAACTTGGAGGATGGATTGGTAATTACCTCGATTCGCTCAATCTGCTCCGCCGGGATGGATTGCAGTGCGTTCGCGCCATCATCAATACCCAGTAAAGAAGAAGGTTTTCCGTTGATCAGGAATTTTACATTCGAGCTTCCGCGCATGTTTACGGTACCATCTGCATCTACGGAAACAGAAGGAACATTATTCAAAACATCCTGCAGATTTCCGCCTTTGCTGATCACATCGGTGGACGGGTCATATACTTTTTTGTCCAGTTCCACACGGTATGGCTTGGAGCTGGCTGCGGTAATGGTGACGCCCTGGATATCCTGCGTCTTGGTTAACGTTGCGGAACTTTCACTTTCAATGGTAAAGGAACCCAAACTGCCGCCCGTTCTGATATCCCGTGCTACGGTACTTTTTTTATAATCAATAGCTTCAATGATTACATCATAATTGCCCGGGACCAGATTAAGCTGATAGCTTCCTTTCTCATCGGTCAAAGCAGCATCGCTGAACATTTTATTCGCCTTGTTGCTGAACGTAACTGAAGCGTAGGGAACCGGCTGGTTCTGCTTGTCCACAATTTTACCATTGATGTTTAATTTTTCCTGTGCGAAGGCCAGACTCGCGGCACTCAGCACAAAAGTAAGACCCAAGGACCGCTTTCTCACGACGGTTGAAATCTCAGTTTTGTTCCTCATATATATAGTTTAAAGTATACAGATTGCCTTTCTCTTAAAAAGTTAAATCCAGTTTTGACGCAAACAGCGATGAATAAAGGGTTTTTAACATAATATCAAGCAGCGCATCACCGGATGTTTCTGGCATTCAGCCAGTCCTGGTATTCTTTGGCGTTGTTGGTATGCTCTTCTGCACTCGCCGTAAATTTGTGATAACCCGGCCGTGCGGGATCAGCGCACATATAAATGTGATTGTTGTTTTCCGCATTCAGCACGGCTTGTACCGAAGACTGGTCTACCACGCAAATCGGCCCCGGCGGAATTCCGGCAGAATAGTAGGTGTTATAGGGTGATGGTTCGCGCAGGTGTTTATAAAAAACTCTTTTCAAAGGCGGGTTTTTAAAGTTTTCTGCCTTGCTGACAGCGTAAATAACCGTTGGGTCACTTTGCAGTTTCATCCCTTTGCGGTGGCGGTTCAGGTACAGGCCGGCCACAGTTTTCATCTCATCGGGTTTGCCGCCGGTTTCTTTATAAACTAAAGAGGCTAGTGCATACACCTGCGCTCTGGATAAACCAAGTTGTTTTTCTTTCTGAAGTCTTTCCGGTGTCCAGAAATCTTCATATTGTTTTTCGAAAGTTTTGAAGAATTCCGCGGGCGATACGGTCCAGAAAAAATGATAGGTATCGATAAAGAAATATCTCTTCAAATCTTCTGCATCGCTGAAACCTTTCTCCACGGCGATTTGGTTCAGTTCTTTTGCGAACGTGGCAGAATCCGCTTCCGTTTTCTTGGCTACGCGGCCCACCATTTGATACACGCTGTAAAAATCACCAATCCGGAATTTGTCTTCGGTCTGGTTTCCGGCTTTGATCATATTAACAAGGTCAGTATTTCCGGTGCCGGCATTTATCTTATAGCGGCCCGCCTTAAATACCTGGTCCATATTTTTGTCTTTCGCCACTTTTTTAAACGCTTCACGGTCTTCCACGTAAGGAGCGATGCTGTCCAGAATGGAGGCAAAAGTAGCCGTATGCGGAATCAGCACATATCCTTCCTTCGCCACGTTGTTACCAAAATAAAGCTGGTAATAACGGTATCCGAAGAAAGCAGCAATTCCGAAAACAACCGCCAGCACGGCCAGCAGCACTTTACTGTATTTCATACAATTTCAAAATCAGTTAATAAATCCGGTAAAAACATGAGCGGCCGGCCCTTCCAGCCAGATGTCGGAAAATCCTGCACCGTTTTGCTTTGCATAGACGAACAAACGTCCGCCGGGCACTTCCACGGTCACATGGTCTGCGTCATGGTCTTTCAGAAACATCAGTGCGGCGGCAGTGGCACCGGTTCCGCAGCTGTAAGTTTCATCTTCCACACCGCGCTCGTACGTTCTCACGAACAATTCATTGTTTCCGCGTTTTTCGGCAAAGTTCACATTAATACCTTCAGCACAGTATGTCGCAGAATTCCTGATTTTGTTACCAAGTACCGGCACATCTGTGTTTTTTGCGTCCTCCACGAAGCGCACATAATGCGGGGAGCCGGTATTCAGGACAAAATCATCACCGTCCGTATGCCACTGAGCTACATCAGACATTTTAAGTTTTACCTTTCCGTTTTTTAATGTAGCCTCGTGCAGACCATCTGCAGCAATAAAGCGGGTAGCGTAGGTAATGATTTCCAAATAGGCCGCGAAGGCAACAATGCACCGCCCGCCGTTACCACACATGGAACTTTCGCCACCATCGGCATTATAGTACACCATTTTAAAATCAGCTTCCGGAGTATTTTCGAGCAGGATAAGGCCATCGGCTCCAATCCCGAAACGGCGGTTGCATAATTTTCTGATATACGCTTTGTCTTTGTAAAATTCCAGGCTTCGGTTGTCCACCATAATAAAGTCATTGCCGGTGCCCTGGTATTTATGAAACTGTACCATACATGATATTTTTTTAAGTTCACATGCCGCAGAGGCTTTGCGAACGGACGCAAAGATAATTAATGCGTTACAGCAGCGGAAAAGCGAAGGTGTTAAATACTTCCCAAAATCAGGCGTCGGATCGCGCGCTCCGGAGCCATTCACGGTAGCCGATCACCGCCATGATGGTGAAAATAAAGTATTGCACGGAAGTTATTCCCAGACCCTTGTAAATCATCATGGGAACACTGATCAGGTCGCCCACGATCCAGAAAATCCAGTTCTCGATCCGGCGTCGTGCCATTAAAAACATACCAACCAGGAAGATTGCCGTCGTCAAGACGTCCAGCCAGTTGGCCCAATCCAGGTGATACAGACCCAGTTGCGCCGAGGCATACCCATCATCCAGGATCGGTTTATAATAATAGACTAAAGTGACCAGTCCCAGGCTGAGTACGAACAGAAGTGAGGAATACATCCATTCCCGGCGCGTGGTTTTGGATACAGAAACATGAACGTGATCGTCCGAACTTTTGGACCAGAGGATCCAGCCATAGATACTCATCGCTGTGTAGTACACGTTAATCATCATATCACCCAGCAGCCCAAACACAAACAAAATATAAACATAAATCGCGGTGGAGATAATACCGGTGGGGTAAACCCAGATGTTTTTTCTGATCGAAAAGAAAACACTTAGTAGACCAAAAATAGTAGCAATGGCCTCCAGCGCAATCTGATACCCGGCATAAGATTCATATGGCTGCAGAAAAAGTTCATAAAAATTCATGAAGCCAAAGATAGTATAAAATGAAAGTTGGGAACTGCAATTAATCTTACAATTCACTGCCAGAACTGCGGTTTGTTGCCGGAATCACTTTTTATAAAACAAAAGAGAATAAAATCATAGATTGCACGTTCGCAGTGTGTTTCAGTGCTAAAGGATGCGCGGAGAAACTAAATTGGAAAAGAATCTGCCGAAAATACGTTAATATTTATTAAATTTTATATTTTTGGAAATCTTAAACAAAATCAAATGTCAAATCTTTGGAGAACGAAGTCCCTTACGCAGTTGCTGTCAGAAGCAGATGAATCGGAACAGGGGCTGAAAAAAACCCTCTCTTCTGCTTCGCTGGTCGCATTGGGAATCGGTGCTATCATCGGAGCCGGCCTTTTTTCGATTACCGGCATGGCCGCCGCAAATTATGCGGGTCCCGGAATTATGATCTCATTTATCATCGCTGCCATCGGCTGTGCTTTTGCCGGCCTGTGTTATGCTGAATTCGCCTCGATGATTCCTGTAGCCGGGAGTGCCTATACCTATTCGTATGCCACCATGGGCGAATTTATTGCCTGGATTATCGGCTGGGACCTGGTGCTGGAATACGCGGTGGGCGCTGCCACGGTAGCCTCGAGTTGGTCCGGCTATCTCGGAAAGTTCTTCTCCAATTTTGGCGTCGCCTTGCCGGAAGCGCTGATGACAACGCCGTTTGATGTCACCTCTGCCGGCGAGATGGGGCTCATCAACCTGCCGGCCGTGTTCATTGTGTCCATCATGTCTTTGGTGCTGATCAAAGGGACCAGCGAGTCTGCGTTTGTGAATACTTTGATTGTTATCCTGAAGGTTTCCATTGTTATTGTCTTCATCGTAGTTGGTTTTAAATATGTGCGTCCGGAAAACCTGACACCGCTGATTCCGGAGAACACCGGCAAATTCGGTGAATACGGCTGGACCGGCGTCATACGGGCTGCCGCGGTCGTCTTCTTTGCCTACATCGGGTTTGATGCCGTATCTACTGCTGCCCAGGAAACAAAAGACCCGAAAAAGTCGATGCCGATCGGGATCATGGGTTCCCTTTTGATTTGTACCGTACTCTATATTATTTTCGCTTATGTAATGGTGGGTGTTACGCACTACAAAACCTTTACGGCTGGCGGCGGTGGCGATCACCTGGCACCGGTAGCTATTGCGATTGATGCGATGGGCGAGGTGGTGAACGGTACGGTTGTACCTGCTTATCCCTGGTTAAATACCTCTATTATTTTAGCAATTTTGTTAGGATACGCTTCGGTAATTCTGGTAATGCTGATGGGGCAAAGCCGTGTTTTTTATTCCATGAGTAAAGATGGCCTGTTGCCAAAAGTATTTAGTGAGGTGCATCCGAAATTCCGTACACCGTACAAATCCAATATTTTCTTCCTTGTTTTCGTGAGCTTATTTGCGGCGTTTATTCCGGGACGTGTGGTCGGCGAGATGACGAGTATCGGAACTCTGTTTGCCTTCATCCTGGTTTGTGCCGGTGTTCTGGTACTCAGAAAAACACAGCCAAATGCGCCGCGTGCTTTCCGTACGCCACTCGTGCCGCTGATTCCTGTGCTGGGAATTCTGGTATGTTTCGGGATGATGGCGTTCCTGCCGTTTGATACCTGGATCCGCTTGGTCTGCTGGATGATGATTGGTCTGGATGTGTATTTGTACCGCGGAATTCGCAACTCAATCTTAGGGAAGCATAACAGCACCACCGATAATCCGAAGAATTACACCGTAAGTGCAATTTCGGGGGCGATTCTCACCATTGTGCTGGCCGTTCTGACGTATCTGCACCATCAGAATGCAGAAACCGATGACAGCGGACTGATCATCTTCTCGGTTATAATGATAATTGTGCACACGGTATTGTACGGATATTACTTCCTTAAATACAAACAGAAATAACAGTTTATATTCCCGCTCCTGCAGCGGGATTTTTTTTAAGTTTATACCATGAAAAAGATTTTGATACTCCTTTGTTTAGTAAACACACTTGCAATTTCATTTGGTCAAAAAGTCCGTATTGAAACACTGCTGGAAGATGATATTTCTATTCGCGCACTCGAAATCTGGGACGGTAAAGTTTGGTACACCGGCACCGCTTCTAAGTTCGGATATGTGGGTATTGCCAATCCGGCGGAGCGCAAGCAGATTAAAGTAGCGCCGACAAATCTTCAGTTTCGTACCCTGGCACAGAACGATGCTGCTTTTTATACCATTAACATCGAAAGCCCCGCGCATATCTTTCGTATTGATAAAAAAGACCTGACCGTAACTTCGGGCGTAACAGATGCGGCTGCCACTGCTTTTTATGATGCCCTGCATTATTCAGAAGGATACTTTTATACCTTCAGCGATCCGGCGGAAGACTTGGTCTTGCAATGGAGCCGTTTTAAAGATGCTGATTTTCCTGAATTAAAACCCTTGGCACCTGCTTTACAAATGAAAAAAGGAGAAGCAGCCTTTGCAGCCAGTAATTCCAATATTGCCTCAGCCGGTGATTATGTCTGGCTGGCAACCGGCGGAGTAGTTTCACGAATTTTTCGATATCATAAAAAGACCGGCGCGACGCAAATATTTGAAACGCCTTTTGTGCAGGGAAATTCTACGCAGGGAATGTATGCCCTTGATTTTTATAACGCTAAGAAAGGGATTGCGGTCGGTGGTGATTATACGAAACAGAAGGAAAATCGTAACAATATCGCCACAACCAGCGATGGCGGCAAAACCTGGCAGATTCGTGCTTCCGGAAAGAATGGTGGCTATAAAACGTGTGTAAAATACCGGCCCGGATTGCATGGCAACGATATCCTCGCAGTCGGAGACCAAATGGTGGAATATTCTGCAGATGGCGGAAAATCCTGGAACATTATTTCTAATGAGAAAGGATTATATGTCTGCGCCTGGGTAGACCGGAACACGGCTGTGCTCGCCGGTAAAAACAAAATCCTGAAAATGACCTTTGAGCAGAAATAAATTAGCTTGTTTAGTTCGTCTTTTTTAAGGCCTGCGTATTCAGATAGAAATCATAAGTGTACACATTATAAGGCAACACTTTCTGCGCAAAGTAACGTGCAATAATACAACCCACCAGTACCGGCACAAAAAGCTGAAAACCTCCGGGCGCCAGGCCGCATACCAGAATAAGCGCGGTAAAAGGAGCATAAATAGAGGCGGATAATGTAGCCGCGGCACCTACCAGGGCAAAATTCAGCGGGATGAGATTCAAGTCTAAATAGATATTTCCCGCCTTCGCGACCAGTAAGCCTAAAAACGCGCCGGCCACAATGCTTGGCGCAAAGACACCGCCGTCGCCGCCCGCACCCAGCGTAAGCGAAGCCGCCAATGGTTTCAGCAGCGCCAGGATGGCCAGCGTACCCAGAGAAATGCCCGTAGCAGTCATGGCGCCTTGCATACCGTGGTAGGAATCACCGTACAATGCCGGAAAAACACATAAGCCGACTCCCACAGCAATGGCACCCGTATTCACCCGGATAAAATTATTGTTGATATTGCCGAACAGCCTTTTCATCCTTGTCACCAGCAGCGTAAAATAAACAGAAAGAAGTGCACCAAGTAAACTTAAAATAATGAAACCGGGCATCGCGTGCCAACTCCACGTGAAGTCCTCAAACGCCAGCAGCGGTTCAAGTCCGGCAACGTGAATAAAAAGCCACGAGAGCAGCGCTGCTGTTCCACAGGATAAAAGAAGGGTGCTGCGAACTTTACGGGAAATAACTTCCAGCGCGAAAAGCATTCCGGCTACGGGACTCACGAAAAGTATCGCCACAGCAGCCGTCACTCCGGCGCAAACGAGTTCTCTTTTATATTGATTCGCTGCAAAATTACGAATGTGAATCTGGTTTCCGACTGTGGCAGATGCTACGACCGAAGATACCTCGATTCCGGTGGAACCACCGAATATCACCGTTAGCATTCCGTTCAGTAAATGCGAAGGTATCTTGAAGAAAGGCAAATGTTCCTTGCGCTGATCCAGCGTTTTGTAGATTTCAGTAATTCCCTTGTTCTTTCTGCCTTTGAAAGCGTATTTCCTCAAAAAATATATGGCGGTAATGCCGATGGTGGGTGTGATGATAAACAGTAGAGCAGAACGGCTGAAGAGCCAATCAAACAGTATTTCTTCCAAATGTTCAGTGACTAGTTTGACCCCGTAAATCAATAGAATGGTAACGCAACTTACTACAGCAGAAGCTGCCAGAAGTTTAAGCAGGTGTCGGTTTTTAATCTGGTGTCTGTCCATTTCGCGCGCGGGCTGTTATCGTATTTTTAATTAAAGTGGTGCAAAATTAGTAAAAGTGAAACTGAATCACGAACGATTGTACTCTAAGAAGCCCTTAAACTATTGCTTTCTGTCTATAGTGGTATTTGTCAAAAGCAATAATATGTCAGGTGGCATTGATGGGCTGTCGGTTTCTAATTTCGTAATTTTGCCTGTTGTACCTTAAATCAAGTGAGCACATGCAATCTTTAATTGATAAATATAATATTCCAGGGCCAAGATATACCTCGTATCCAACGGTTCCTTACTGGGATGATGCCGGTTTCACGCCGGAACTTTGGAAGGAATCCGTACTTCGGACCTTTGATGAAACCAATCACGAAGAAGGAATCTCCATTTATATTCACCTGCCGTTCTGCGAAGCGCTGTGTACCTTCTGTGCTTGCCATAAGCGGATTACCAAGCAGCATTCGGTGGAAACACCTTACATTGATACGGTTTTGAAAGAATGGGATTTATATGTGGAACTGTTTGGTCGTCGCCCTAAAATCAAAGAACTGCATTTGGGTGGGGGAACACCGACATTCTTCTCGCCGGCAAATCTGAAACGAATGTTAGAAGGAATTTTCGCTAAAGCGGAAATTGCAGAAAATCCTGAATTTTCTTTTGAAGGTCATCCGAATAATACGACGCGCGAGCATTTACAGACTTTGTATGATTTAGGTTTCCGCCGCTGCAGTTTTGGCGTACAGGATTACGACCCGAAAGTACAAAAAGCCATTAACCGCATCCAGCCTTTCGAAAATGTGAAAAATGTAACGGAGTGGGCGCGTGAAATCGGTTATCGCGGCATTTCTCATGACCTGGTCTTCGGGCTGCCTTTCCATTCCTGGGAAAAAATGGAATACACCATTCGTAAAACCTTGGAACTAAAACCCGATCGTCTTGCTTTCTATTCCTATGCACACGTGCCCTGGATCAAAGGTGTGGGCCAGCGCGGTTTTGATGAAAATGATTTGCCGAGCGGCGAAGAAAAACGCAAACTGTATGAAAACGGCAAGCGGTTGCTGGAAGAACTTGGTTACCGCGAGGTAGGGATGGATCACTTTGCGCTGGAACACGACGATTTATACCAGGCGATGCTATCAGGCGATATTCACCGGAATTTTATGGGCTATTCCTCCGGAAAAACACAGCTGATGGTTGGTTTGGGAATGTCCTCGATTTCAGATTCTTGGTATGCTTTCGCACAGAACGAGAAAAGCGTGGAAAAATATCAGGAAATGGTGGAGCAGGGGATCATTCCGGTGGTTCGCGGTCATATTTTGAGTGATGAAGATTTGGTCATCCGTAAGCACATCCTGAATCTGATGTGCCGCCTGGAAACTTCCTGGGATTTGCAAACGAGCTTCCCGGAGCTTGAGCAGGCATTGGATGCACTGAAAGAAATGGAAAAAGACGGCTTGGTCGAGATCGGTGAGAATACCATTAAGATAACTGAAAAGGGGCGTGCTTTCACGCGGAATGTAGCCATGACCTTCGATTTGCGAATGATGCGCAACAAACCCGAAACCCGCATTTTTTCGATGACGATTTAATATGTAAAGCAAGCTGAAAGGTTTGCTTTTTATTTTTTTCAAGAAAGAGCCAGCGGATGATGTTTTTATCAACTATTTTTAATGTTTAAAGATTTAATTATGACCAGGATTATCTTATTAATATGCATTAGTTTCACCGCGATTTGCGCAGCTCAAAATTCTGGTACCGTTCAGCAAAAATTTGAACAGTCTCGCCCTTCGGCTCCTGATGTTCCTGCGCCGCCTGTGATGCTTCATCCGGCTGTATATCCGGGCGGCAACAAAACTTTTGTGACAAAAGTAAAAGAGAGTATCTCTTTTGAGCATAAAATTGTACCAAAGCACAAAGCTACTTTAATCCTAAAAATATCACCGGCTGGGGAGGTTCAAAATATATCTGTTCACGCTCCAGACGAAGCATTAAATCATGTTATAAAGAAAGCGGCACACCAGGTAACCGATCATATTCGGTGGGAACCTGCACGTAATAAGGCCGGCATTCCTGTGGCTGATGTAGTACGTTTGCCTATATCTCTATAAAATTTCACCCGTATCTGTTTTTAAGTTTTAATTTTTTTGAAATAGAATAACTAATCGTATTTCTGTTTAATGAAGTATTGGAGCGAATCCGCAAGCCGGATCTGGCTTAGCACACATTTTGCACACCTTCAGCCACTGCGGATTCGCTGCCTGTCACGGCAGATACCGCAGTTTCATAAATGCCTGTCTTAATTGATAATGCGCTAAAAAATCCGTAAATTTGCACCGCGAAAAAATTGATTTCGTGACTACTTACTACATGAAAGATTCCAAAGAGTATATTGAAGTTTACGGAGCCCGTGAACACAACCTTAAAAACATAAACGTAAAGATTCCGCGCAACGAACTCGTCGTGATTACCGGCCTCTCCGGGAGTGGAAAATCCTCGCTGGCGTTTGATACCATTTTCGCGGAAGGCCAGCGCCGCTACATTGAAACCTTTTCGGCCTACGCCAGGCAATTTCTCGGTGGCCTGGAACGGCCGGATGTTGATAAAATTGACGGTCTTTCGCCGGTGATCGCCATTGAACAGAAAACGACCAACAAAAATCCTCGCTCAACTGTAGGAACGGTTACGGAACTGTATGACTTTCTCCGTTTGTTATTTGCCCGTGTTTCCGATGCCTATTCCTTAACCTCCGGTAAAAAACTGGTGAGTTATACGGAAGAGCAAATCCTGCACGCCATTCAGAATAATTATAAAAACGAAAAAGTAATGCTGCTCGCGCCGGTGGTGCGGTCGCGGAAAGGACATTACCACGAGCTTTTTGTGCAGATGGCCAAGAAAGGATACGGCCAGGCAAGAATCGACGGAGAAATCCGTGAACTGGAATACAATCTGAAACTGGACCGGTACAAAACCCACGATATCGACATTGTGATCGACCGCTGGATTATCGGCGAAGCCTCGTCCGAAGGCCGCATGGAGAAATCCTTATCTACTGCCCTCCAAATGGGTGATGGGATTATTGGGATTCAGAAACTTGATAGTGACAATATCGAATACTTTTCGCGAAATCTGATGGATGCGGAAAGCGGTCATTCCCTGGCACTGCCGGAGCCGAATACTTTCTCTTTTAACTCTCCAAAAGGAAGCTGTTTTTATTGCAAAGGTCTGGGCACGGTGAAGAAGGTGAACACAGATTATTTTGTGGAGAACCCCAAACTGTCCATTAATCAGGGTGGTTTGCTGCCGCTGGAAGATATTAAATCTAATAAATGGATTCTTTCTCAGATTAAGAATATTCTGGAAATTTTCGGTTTGTCTTTGTCTACTCCGATGAAGGATATTCCGAAGGAAGCGTTGGATTATATCTACAACGGTTGTCATAAAGAATTTAATAAAGACCTGAAATACGCCGGCGTCAATAAAAAAATTAAAATCAGTTTTGATGGCCTGGTGCCGATGATCAACGAACTGATTGATGATAAAGACAGTTATGACGCGGTACTGCTGGAACGCCATTTCACCACTGAAGAAAACTGCCCGGAATGTAAGGGAACACGTTTGCAGCCCTCGAGCTTGAGTTTTAAAATAGCAGATAAAAATATTGCGGAAGTAAGCGCGATGTCTTTGTCTGATTTTATGGTCTGGCTGGTGGAAATTGAAGACCATTTCAGCAATAAAAACAAAATCATCGCTCATGAAATCCTGAAAGAATTGCGCACGCGATTGCAGTTTTTGCTGGATGTGGGATTGGAATATTTAAGCCTGAGCCGCAGTACCAGAACCTTGTCCGGTGGCGAATCGCAGCGGATTCGTTTGGCCACGCAAATCGGATCGCAGCTGGTGAATGTTCTTTATATTCTGGATGAGCCTTCTATCGGTTTGCATCAGCGCGATAATGAACGGCTTATTAATTCGCTTAAAAACCTGCGCGATATCGGAAATTCTGTGCTGGTCGTGGAGCATGATAAGGATATGATTCTGGAGGCAGATGAAGTCCTGGATGTAGGCCCACGCGCCGGAAAGTTCGGTGGTGAAGTGCTGTGGCAGGGAAAACCGGCCGACCTGCTGAAAGCTGATACGATTACAGCAGATTACTTAACCGGAAAGCGGGAAATTGAAGTGCCGGCTGAAAGACGGAAAGGCAATGGTAAATCTTTAATCTTAAAAGGTGCAACGGGAAATAACCTGAAGAATGTAACACTTGAAATCCCGTTGGGAAAACTGGTGGTGGTAACAGGCATCAGCGGAAGCGGAAAATCTTCGTTGATTAACGGTACGCTGTATCCCATTCTGAACCGTCATTTCTACCGAAGCGTGCAGGAGCCTTTGCCATATAAAAAGATTGAAGGCATCGACAATATTGACAAGATTGTAGATGTAGACCAGACGCCTATCGGGCGGACACCACGTTCCAATCCGGCTACCTATACCGGCATGTTCACCGATATTCGTAACCTTTTTGCTGAATTGCCGGAGTCTAAAATCCGCGGGTATAAAGCAGGCCGTTTTTCTTTTAATGTGAAGGGCGGACGCTGCGAAACCTGTCAGGGCGGTGGGCTGAAAGTGATTGAAATGAATTTCCTGCCCGATGTTTACGTGCATTGCGAAACCTGTAACGGAAAGCGGTTCAATCGTGAAACGCTGGAAGTACGCTACAAAGGAAAATCTATTTCGGATGTATTGGAGATGACGATCGATGAAGCAACCGAATTCTTCCAGCCGATTCCCAAGATTTACGCAAAAGTGAAAACCTTGCAGGACGTCGGTTTGGGATATATTACCCTTGGCCAGCAATCCACAACCCTGAGCGGTGGTGAGGCGCAGCGCATTAAACTGGCCACCGAATTGTCTAAAAGACAAACAGGAAATACGCTGTACATTTTGGATGAGCCGACCACCGGACTGCACTTTGAAGATGTGAAAGTTTTAATGGACGCAATAAATAAACTGGTGGATTTGGGGAACTCTTTTATTATTATTGAACATAATATGGATGTGATTAAGCTGGCAGATTATATCATCGATGTAGGTCCCGAAGGTGGAAAGAATGGTGGGGAAATTATCGCAAAAGGCACGCCTGAAGAAGTGGCGCGGTCTCGCAAATCCCTAACGGCGCGCTTTCTTAAAAAAGAACTGCCATCGAAATAATTTGATAAAAATTTAATACTGAAATGCCCGCTGTCCTTATGGCGGGCATATCTTTTGGAGATTTGGTTAAAGAATTAAACGTCTGTTTGGCATCTTAGTTGAAAGGTGTAGTTCGTAACTCTTAAAATTGAAAGATATGATGGTATTTAAAAATATACTGGCCAGTGTTGCGGTAACGATGTTATTCGCTTCCTGCACAGCAATGGATGGCGCCGCGGATACGTACCCGGCGAACCGGTATCCATCGGAAACAGTGTATGACGGAAGAATTTACCGTGCGAATGACGGAACCCGATACCGCCAGAATGAAATCTACCGTGACCGGAACGGCAACTTATACCGCAATGGCAGAATTATAGAACGAACCAATGTGTATGGCCGGCCGGGAATTATTCGCCGCGGAAATAATAATACTGTTTATTACCCACAAGATAAGCGATATCGCAAAAATAACGGATGTCATAAAGACGGCAGACACTACGGCAAACACAAGTCTTATAAATATAAAAAATATAAGGATTGGGACGATGACGATGATGACGACGATTACAAGGACAGACAGAAGGAATATCGCAAGCGCTTGGAAAAACAGCGGAAAAATTATTACAAGCAGTACAAGAAATATCGCGATCGCGATGATGATTAATAAAAAAAGCAGCGGAAATTTTCCGCTGCTTTTCTTTTATACTCATTCCGGTAATTTACCGGTCAATCGACCCCAATACCTTTTGAGCAAAGGAATTCAGCGCATCACGCTCCGCCATTCCTTCGGCTACTTTGGCGTGCACCTCCAGCGCACCGCAAATGTTGGTAATCAGCTCGCCTGTAACGTTCAGATCCTCTTCAGTCGTGCCTCGAAACTCCGAGAAAGACTCCAGGACTTCCAGGGTTTTCTCCAGGTTCTCTGCAGACTGGTTTTGATAAAATTGTCGGATAATCGGAAGCTTCATTACTTAAATTCGTTAAAAAGGTTCGTGAGGCTTTCTGCCTGATTGCTCTGTACCTGGTTTACAAGTTCACCATTCTGGAAAATCGCAAACGTTGGCAGATTATCCACGGTTGCCAGTTTGCGGCTTTCCGGATATTTCTCGGCGTCCACGTACAGGAAAGGGATGTCCTCGTTTTCAGAAGCCAGTTTCTTGAACTTCGGCTTCATAATTCTGCAGTTACCGCACCATGTAGCACCGTACTGCACCACGACTTTGTCATGATCTGCAACCAACTGCTGCAGGTTGTCTTCTGCTAATTCTGTGTACATAATTTTCGGTTTTTATTTTTGTTGAGCCAGATATTCTGCTGTAGATTTTCTGTTGGCCTGCATCGCATCTTTTCCTTCTTCCCAGTTGGCCGGGCACACTTCACCGTGTTTTTGAACGTGAGCGTAGGCATCAATCATTCTTAAGAATTCTTTTACGTTACGGCCCAGTGGCATATCATTTACAGATTCATGGAAGATTTTCCCTTCTTCATCAATCAGGTACGTAGCGCGGTAGGTAACGTTGGAACCGGTGCAGGTTTCATTCCCTTCTTCGTCATAATCAAAATCCTGATCCACAATTCCCAGTTGATTCGCCAGCTGACGGTGTGTATCTGCCAGGATCGGATACGTAACGCCTTCGATACCGCCGTTATCTTTCGGGGTGTTCAGCCATGCGAAGTGTACTTCATTGGTATCGCACGAAGCGCCAATTACCTTTGTGTTTCTTTTTTCGAACTCACCCAGTGCCTCCTGGAATGCGTGAAGTTCTGTCGGGCACACAAAAGTAAAGTCTTTTGGGTACCAGAAAAGAAGAACTTTGCTCTGGTTTTTGGTAGCTTCTTCAAGTACGTTGATTCTTAAATCATCGCCCATTTCAGACATGGCATCGATTGTGCAGTTCGGGAATTTTTTTCCTACTAGTGACATATTTTTTATGGTTTTAAAATTATAGTGCAAAGATATAAAGTTTTCATCAATCAAAAAACAAAAAGCGATTAATAAAATCTATAACCGTTACAGATGATGATGGTTTAAAGATAAAGCATTACATTCACAATAGCAAAGTTAGTCCTATGAAAAAAGTCATTATTGCGCTGATTATCATCTTTATATTTCTGCAGTTTTTTCCGATTGACCGCGAAATTCCGGCTGCGACGCCCCAACTTGATTTTCTTTCCATCAAACAAACGCCTGCGCCCATTGCTGAAAAAATCCGCAGCAGCTGCTATGATTGCCACAGCAATGAAACAAAATACCCTGCCTATGCGCGGATTCAACCGCTGGGTTGGTTTGTGCAGAACCATATTCGGGAAGGACGAAAGGAACTGAACTTTTCCACCTTCGCGACATACGATTATAAACGTCAGCTTAAAAAACTCGAGGATGCGGCGGAGATGGTGGAGCAGGGCGACATGCCTTTGGACTCGTATTTGCTCGCGCATGGGGAAGCAAATCTTTCGGCGCAGGATCGGCGGCAACTCAGTGCATATTTTCGCAGAGTGGCCCGGGATTTAAAGATAGTGCGTGAAGCACCGTTCACTACAGAGCCGTCGGATTTTAAAATTGGACAACCATGACAATACAGGATGATAAATTTTATGTTTTTTATGACGGTGAGTGCGGTTTCTGCAATTTCTGGGTACACTGGATTCTGAAGCGCGATACCTCGGACCGTTTTCTTTTTGCTTCCCTGCAATCTGACTTTGGGCAAAAGTTTCTTAGTGAACGTGGCCGAAAACTGCATGATCTGGATACTTTATACCTTTGGAAGCCGGGCAAATACTATCTGCAGAAATCTCACGCGGTTTTCAAAATTGCGGAAGTGCTGGGCGGAAAATATAAGCTGATTTCTTACCTGCGCTATCTGCCTACCTTTATTACTGATTTTATGTACGACCGTGTCGCCGCTAACCGTAAAAAAATCGGAACCGGTGCCTGCGAAATCCCCACTTCCGAGGAGCGAAAGAAGTTTATTGCCTAACAACGGTTTACAGTTTTGATGGTTAATCTGAACAAGTTATGCTGTGGAGTTTATACCGCCTCACCACACCCACTTTTGCTCAGGATTTAAAGCCGGAACAGCAGCGCAATATTCTTCATTTAATAAATCTTTTTAAAAAAGTGACCGCGGTCAGATCGCAGACGATATTTTATACCCACTGCATTGGGAAGTTCCCTTTCCTGCCATTAGCTCTAAAAAAGAATTGCTGAAACAATTCGATGAAGTGTCTGATACGCAAGTTGTATCCGGGAAATTACTTTAACTGTTTGCCAAGGCGGAAAAGTAATTGTAAATCATGCGGGCAACCTG
This sequence comes from Kaistella sp., assembly GCA_032057205.1. Classification (GTDB taxonomy): domain Bacteria; phylum Bacteroidota; class Bacteroidia; order Flavobacteriales; family Weeksellaceae; genus Kaistella. The sequence goes on along the minus strand of DAMCFT010000002.1, from coordinate 149,037 downwards.
ATTCCATTTTAACTTTTGTATAAGCGCGCATTATGCATTGCTGTACCTGTTTGCAGGTATAAAAAAATAGCCTTACAAATCCTTATATTTGCAACCTATGCAATACAACACACAAAAAACCCGGCTGCATATGCCGGAATACGGGCGCATAACCCAGCAGTTGGTCGAACGCTGCAAAGAAGTGGCAAACCGCACCGAACGAAACGAAATGGCCGTAGCCATCGTGGAGTTCATGGGCCAGCGAAACCCGCAATTGCGCGATGAAGAGAATTACCGTCATAAATTATGGGACCATCTGTTCATTCTTGCAGATTATGATCTGGATGTGGACAGCCCCTACCACATTCCCACACCTGAAGAATTGCACGTGAAGCCTGCACCGATGGCCTACCCGGCACTGCAGGGCGAATTTAAGTTCTACGGAAAAAGCATTCTTCAGTTAATCGATAAAGCCATTCAGTTGGAAGACGGTGAAGAGAAAGATGCGCTGATTCAGGTGATTGCCAATAATATGAAAAAGTCTTACAATGTGTACAACCGTGAGCATGTGCAGGACGATGTGATTTTCCGCCACCTGAAAGATTTATCGCAAAACCGCTTAGATCTCACCAGCCTTGATTCACTGGAGAAAAGCAAGATTTACTACGGCAACAACCGCACAAATAAAAATAACGGCAGAAATTATCAGAATATGCAGGGGAAAAGAAGGAATTACCAAAACAATAAAAACCGCAAATAAAGATGAGCGGAAGTTTTGTAATACATGGCGGCAAAAAGCTGCACGGAGAAATTACACCGCAGGGTGCCAAAAATGAAGCCTTGCAGATATTATGCGCCGTGCTTTTAACCAAAGATCAGGTGCGCATTTCGAATATCCCCGATATCCATGATGTGAACCGTCTTATCGAAATTCTGGGTGATTTTAATGTGAAAATTACGAAGAATGGCGCCGGTGATTATACTTTCCAGGCAGATGAGGTTGATTTTGACTATGTGAAATCTGATGACTTCAAGCAGGACGGCGCCAAACTGCGTGGTTCGATCATGCTGCTGGGACCGATGCTGGCCCGATTCGGAGAAGCCTATATGCCGACGCCCGGTGGTGATAAGATTGGCCGTCGTCGCCTGGATACCCACTTCCAGGGATTGGTAAGCTTAGGTGCCGGCTTTGAATATGATGAAAAGCATGGTTTCTACAGTCTGCATTGCCAGGAATTAAAAGGGACCTATATTCTGCTTGAAGAAGCTTCGGTGACGGGAACAGCCAATATTATTATGGCAGCCGTTTTGGCCACCGGAAAAACGACGATTTATAATGCCGCCTGTGAACCCTATCTGCAGCAGCTTTGCAAAATGCTGAATCGTATGGGTGCTCAGATTTCCGGCATCGGCTCCAATTTACTCACGATCGAGGGAGTGGTTGAATTGCACGGAACAGAACACCGTATACTTCCTGATATGGTGGAGATCGGTTCCTGGATCGGGCTGGCCGCTATGACCCGTTCCGAAATTACCATAAAAAATGTTTGCTATAAAGAACTGGGTCTCATCCCGGACACCTTCCGCAAGCTGGGAATTGATATGGAGTTGCGCGGCGATGATATTTTCATTCCGGCACAGGAAGATTATAAAATCCAAAAATTTATTGACGGTTCTATCCTGACGGTTTCAGATGCGCCATGGCCGGGCTTTACACCGGATTTGCTTTCCATTATTCTGGTGGTGGCCACTCAGGCCAAAGGGACGCTGCTGGTTCATCAGAAAATGTTTGAATCCAGATTGTTTTTCGTCGATAAACTGATCGATATGGGCGCGCAGATCATCCTGTGTGATCCGCACCGTGCGACGGTGGTTGGCTTAAATCATGAATATCCTCTGCGTGGAACCACTTTGGTTTCTCCCGATATTCGTGCCGGTAACGCCCTGCTGATCGCCGCGCTGAGTGCCGAAGGAAAATCGGTGATCCAGAATATTGAGCAGATTGACCGTGGTTATGAAAATATTGACGGACGTTTGCGCGCCATCGGTGCTGATATCGAAAGGATATAAAATATAATCTAGCTAAATAAAGAGGCTGTCTTCCCTGGAAGACAGCCTCTTTACTTTAACTAAACGTAGCAAGTTACCAACCGCCGCCACCGCCACCGCCGCCGCCGCCGCCGGAAAAGCCGCCGCCACCGGAACCGCTTCCTGAACTGGAAGGCTGCGTAGCCGTGCTTGCGATCGATGAAGTCAGCGACTGATTCAGAGCAGAAGCAAAATGCATGTTGGTAATCGAATTTCCGATAAACCAGCCACTGTGATACTCGGCGCTGCCACCCACGGCAGACTTGGCCAGTGCAGACTGAAACTTTTCACCCCATATCTTTTCCACCCCGAGCACCATTGCATAGGGAAGCATCTTTTCGAAAACTTCCGGCGTGAGTTTCGGTGGATTGTGGAACTGCAGGGTTTTTTCTTCGGCTGCCGATAAATACATTTTAAAACCTTCGATCAGCGACTGCATTTCCAGCTTTTCAGGACTTGGTTTTTTAATCAGATAACTATAGAGCACCAGCGTGATAAAACTGAAAATAATAAAACCAAACAAAGCCTGCACATTCAGAGATGCAGAAACAAGGTTGCCTATGCTAAAAAATGCAATAATCAGCACAACACTGATGATACCGTACATAATTTTTGGCCAGACAGAACGGCCGAAAAAAGAGACCAGTACCACGCCGGCAATCAGTAAAGGAACTCCGGTAACACCGAGTAGGAAAAAAGAAATTTCTGCCAGATCAAAAGCCTGAATTAAAAATGCACACAGCATTACTAGTCCTATCATCAGTAATAAGGGCGTAACTGCCAGCTTCGTGTTATTACCTTTGTTTAAAAATGTTTGATGCTGATATTTCAGGTTCGCCTGGAAATTGCTGACGGCGTTTTCCACGTAAGAGCGGTAGGTGCCATCAAAAGAAACCTGGGTACGCTTGCCACCGAATAATTTGTCCATCAGCTGTTTTTCCTCGGTCGGGAGGGTATCGTCGCTGTCTTTTAATTTTTCAATATTGTAGCTGGTGCTTCCGAAAATCCCGAGCACGCGATTGTCTTTCTCGATTATTTTCACATAACCTTTCACAGCGAGATTCACCAGGCTTGCAGAGATCAACTGGGACTGGTAATATTCATCTTTAATAAAACCTAAAGAAGCGGGCGAAATTTCTGCGGGCGGATTAAACTGCGGATAAACCACCGGCTTTTCAGGGTCACGGCCGTATTTATTCCAGGTCAAATAGAAATACAAAACAAAACCAACTGCTGAAAACAGCAGTAATAAAGGAATCCCAAACTTTTCCAGCAAAGTAGGCGGCGGCGGTGCTGCGATCACGCCTTTGTTAAAACCGACCGCAATGGTTAAACCCTCGTTTTGCTGAAGACCGCTGGCGGCAAAGGAAATGGTGGAGGCACTTTCTTTATCTTTTGAACACTGTTGGTTTGTATTGCCATATGAACCGGTGTAACAGCTCGACTGCAGAATAGTAGCTCCGTCAGGCAGATGCAGCCGCGCGCTTACTCTGTCCGTCGCGAAATCCCACATAGTCCCGTTTACATTCCAGTAAAACTCGTCATACGTATCGAAAAAGCCAACCTGATTTTCGGTTTCATATGTTAGCACATATTCATGCACGCCAGTTTCGAGCTGGCGGTTTTTGCTTCCGAAATAAATCACGAGATTGTCGTTGGAAGACTCTGTATGAAAAGACTCTTTCTGGCCGCCGCGCTGAACTGAGGTGATGTCATACTTCACACGCTTTCGCCGGTTATTCAGATTTCGCCAACGCGGCAGTGTCCGGAAAATACCGCGGCGGATATTGTGGCCGGCTGCATATACGCGGATTTTTTCCGTAATCGTCACTTTTCCGCTTTTCTCCAGTATGATATCTGAATCAAAGGAAAGAATGTGCTCATACTGATTTCGGCTGTCTTCGGCAGGGTAGGGTTCCTGCGCCGGACTGATGAAACCCGCCAGAAAAAATATAAGTATTAAAAAAGACTGCCGCATGCTGTGTTTTAAAATTTCACTGACGGCACGTTTCTTTCAGCCGTATTTTCCAGTTCAAAGAAGGTGGCTTTGGTAAACTTGTACATGTTTGCAACAATATTGCTGGGGAAGGTTTCCACCATGATATTATTCTCGCGCACGGTTCCGTTATAGTATCGGCGGGCTTTTTCAATATCTCCTTCCAGCGCTGAAAGTTCGCCTTGCAGTTGCATAAAGTTCGTGTTCGCTTTAAGATCCGGATATTGTTCGGCCACCGCGTTCAGGTGCATCATCGCCTGACTCAGATTTTTTTCGGCAGCTTCTTTTTCCTGCACCGAGTTGGCACTCATGGCCGCTGCACGCGCACGGGTGACGGAATCAAAAGTTTCACGCTCGTGCGAGGCGTATCCTTTCACTGTTTCCACCAGATTGGGAATCAGGTCATGTCTTTTTTTCAGCATGACATCAATACTGCTCCACGCTTCCTGCACCAGCGTACGCAGCCGCACCAGCCGGTTGTAAATGGAAACGCCGTAGAAAATAATAAGTACTGCAATGGCAGCCACGATGAGTAAAGCAATCATAGTTTGTTATTTTATAAAAGTAAATATAAAGAAAAATAAAATGTATCTGCTCAGAGCCGAAAAGGTATTAAGTACCTTTGCGTTTAAGTCTTACTATTTTAAAATTATTTTAATGAAATTAAATTACAATCAGGCGTCCATTTCCTTACTATCTGACGAGGCAAATCTTGGTCAGAACACAGCGGCGGTTCACATTATGTCAACCAGAAATGCAGGTGATTTTGAAGAAACCTCTTTTCCGTCTGTGAAAAAAACGCTGGACAGCGATAAAAACGCGCTATTTGTTTTCCACAAAGAAACCAATCAATATTTGCAGTTTTTACCTGATCTGGACCTGGAAGCGTTGCGCAAAGCAGGTGCAGCGCTGTATAAGAAAGTTAAGGAACATAAAGAGAAGCAGCTGATTTTTAAGAATAACGAAATTCTTTCTGCTCTGCAGTGCTATGCTTTTATGGAAGGATTTCTGCTGGACTCTTATGATTTTAATAAATATAAAAAAGAGCAGGAAACACAAGAAATAAAACTTTATGTAGAAGATGACATATTGACTGAAAAGCAGCTGGAGGAACTTCAATTGCTGACCAAGGCTGTTTCACTGACCAAAACACTTGTGAACGAACCCGTGAATGTGCTGGATGCGCTTTCATTTGCGGAAGTGGCAAAACAGGCAGGTGAGGAGTTTGGCTTTACCGCCGAAGTGCTTCACTTAGAAAAAATCAGGGAATTAAAGATGGGCGGTCTGCTGGCGGTAAACAAAGGTTCCGAAACGCCGCCGACGTTCAATATCTTCGAATACAAGCCCGAAAATGCGATCAACGAAAAGCCGTTGGTTTTAGTAGGCAAAGGCGTCATGTTTGACACCGGCGGTTATTCCTTAAAAATCAGTGGAAACATGCTGACGATGAAATCTGATATGGCGGGTGGTGCAGCAGTTTTGGGAACCTTGGCGGCAGTGGCTGCCAATAAACTGCCATATCACGTAATCGGTTTGGTGCCCGCAACGGATAATAAAATTTCAGCCAATGCTCTGGTGGTAGATGATGTGATCACCATGATGGACGGAACCACGGTAGAAGTTCAGAACACGGACGCGGAAGGCCGCCTGGTGCTGGCAGATGGGCTCACGTATGCAAAGCAGTATGCTCCGGAACTCGTCATCGATCTGGCAACTTTAACCGGTGCTGCTGCCGCCATTACCGGTAGTTACGGAATTGCAGTACTGGGCACCGCGCAGGAAAAAATTGAAGAATTAAAACAAACAGGTGAACAGGTGTACGAGCGCCTGGTACAACTGCCACTTTGGAAAGAATACCGGGAACTGCTGAATTCTAAGATTGCAGACATTTCCAACCTGGGAGGTCCGGTTGGTGGTGTGAGTACTTCTTCAGCATTTCTTCAGCATTTTACGGATTACCCGTGGATTCACCTGGATATTGCCGGCCCGTCTTTCCTGAAGGAAGCCGAAGGCTACAAACAAAGTGGCGGCACCGGTGCCGGTGTACGTTTGCTGTTTGAATTTATTAAACAACAATGTGAAGAGAAGAAATCGTAGGAATTTTAATATAATTCACAGAAAATCGTCTGATTTTCAGCACCAGCCGGCAGTTCTTGTTGGCTGCTGCCGTATAAAGCAGTGAAATACACTATCTTTGCAAAAATTTTGGGCTCGGAGTGTCCGGGTAACCCATTAATAATCTTTTTATTAAACAAATTTTTATGTCGAATATTGTCGCCATAGTCGGACGTCCCAATGTAGGAAAGTCCACACTGTTCAACCGTCTGCTGGAACGCAGGGAAGCCATTGTAGATGCCACTGCCGGCGTCACCAGAGACCGCCATTACGGCAAATCCGACTGGAACGGAGTTGATTTCACGGTGATTGATACCGGTGGATATGAGGTGAATACCGAAGATATTTTCCAGGAAGAAATTTCCAAGCAGGTTGCGCTAGCCGTAGATGAAGCTACTTCGATTATCTTTATGATGAGCGTGGCAGATGGCCTTACCGACACGGACCGCGAAATTTATGAAATGCTGCGCCGGTCAAATAAGCCTGTCTATATCGTCGTGAACAAGGTTGATTCTGCCAAGGAAGAACTTGCCGCGACGGAATTTTACCAGTTGGGTATAGAAAAATATTATACACTTGCCTCTGCAACCGGTTCGGGCACAGGGGAGCTGTTGGATGATATCGTGAAAGATTTCCCAACGACCGAATACAAGGATCCTTTTGAGGGGCTGCCTAAGATTACAATTGCCGGCCGTCCCAACGTAGGAAAGTCCACGCTGACCAACGCCCTGCTGGATGTTGAAAGAAATATTGTAACAGATATTGCTGGTACCACGCGGGATTCCATTGAAACGTTATATAACAAATTCGGTCATGAGTTTGTGCTGGTGGATACCGCCGGGATGCGCCGGAAAGCCAAAGTAAAAGAAGACCTGGAGTTTTATTCGGTGATGCGCTCCATTCGCTCTATCGAATATTCTGATGTGGTTATCATCATGGTGGATGCGACTCTTGGTTGGGAATCCCAGGATATGAATATTTTCGGGCTGGCGCAGAAGAACCGGAAAGGCATCGTGATTCTGGTCAACAAGTGGGATTTGGTGGAGAAATCAACCAATACCATGCGCGACTTTGAAAATGTAATCAAGGAAAGAATCGGGCAGTTCACGGATATTCCTATCCTGTTTATCTCCGCACTCACGAAACAGCGTATCCTGAAAGCAGTAGAAGTCGCAATGGAAGTGTATGAAAACCGTGCGAAAAAAATAAAAACTTCAAAACTGAATGAAGTGATGTTGCCGGTTTTCGAAAATACGCCGCCACCTGCGCTGAAGGGCAAATATGTGAAAATTAAATATTGTGTGCAGTTACCAACACCGAGCCCGCAGTTCGTATTCTTCTGTAATCTGCCGCAGTATGTGAAGGAACCCTACAAGCGTTTTACGGAAAACCAGCTTCGCAAGCATTTCGGGTTTACCGGTGTGCCGATTGAAGTATATTTCCGACAAAAATAAAACCTGCATCTTTTTATCATTTAAAAATAATTTATGACTACCGTTTTATCAGCAACTTCTTCCCTTGTCAATACCTGGATTAATGAACTTCGGAACGTGGAAATTCAGCAGGACAGATTGCGCTTTCGCCGTAATATGGAACGCATCGGGGAAATTGCCGCTTTTGAAATCAGTAAAAAGCTGGAATATAAAACGGTAGCCATTCAAACGCCGCTTGCGTCAGTGGAAGCGCAGGAAATTTCCGTGCAGCCGGTGATCACTACGATCTTGCGGGCAGGCGTGCCGCTGTTTCAGGGCGTTCTGAATTATTTCGATGGCGCGGACTGCGGTTTCGTAGCCGCGTACCGTAAGCATGATGCCAATGATTATTTTTCCATCAAACAGGATTATCTGACCTGTCCCAATATAGAAGGCCGGCCGCTGATTGTTGCCGATCCGATGCTCGCCACGGGTGCCAGTTTAATTGAGGCGATCAAAGATTTGCTGAATCACGGAACACCTTCTCAGCTGCATATCGTGGTAGCGATTGCCAGCGAACTCGGTGTGAAAACCATCGAAGAAGCGTATCCTGAAGCGCATCTTTGGGTAGGTGTTGTGGATCCGGAATTAACTGAGAAGGGATATATTTCTCCCGGTTTGGGCGACGCCGGCGATCTCTCGTACGGCGAAAAGCTGCAGCGCTAATCAGTCCAGGGCCATCACGAGCACGCTGACTTTATTTTTCCCCTGTTCTAAAATTTTCCAAGCAATGGTGCTCAGCGTATTGCCTGTCGTAAAAACATCGTCGATGAGCAGAATATGCTCGCCGCTGACCTTTTGCGTACAACTGAACAAATCCTGGCGCACACTTCGTTGTTCACGCTTCTTTTTTGCCTGCGCTTTTTTGTGAAAGTTTCTTTTTAATAAATTGTGATCACACGGAATTTTATAATGTCCGGACAGCGCATTGGCGAAGGTGTGAAGCTGATTATAACCGCGTAATTTTTCTTTCTTCGGATGCAATGGCACTGTCACGATTCGTGTCGGTATATCGTTTTTTAAATGAAGACGCTCGGTAACCCAGCCGGCCAGTAAGGCACCGACATCCGCCCGGTGGTTATACTTCAGCTGATGGATTAACTTTCTGGCGATTCCTTCTTCCTCAAACTGCAATAAGGCAAAGGCCTGGTGCACCGGAAACAGCAGGCGGCATTCTTCAGTAAAAATATTGGCCTTGCCCCAGTTATGATGCAAAAAACTGATCTGCTGATAACACAAACCACAAATTAAATCCCGGCCGGAAATAATCCGCCGGCATTCCAGGCAACGGTTCGGGAAGAAAGTGTTCAGTAGAAACATAACCGGCTATAATGATGAAAGTTACGCTTTTTCTGCTAACAATATGTACAGTCGCGACCTGAAAGCCGGATTTTTCAATTCGTTGCAAATGTTATGGATCGTCCTTTAATCTTTATCTTTGCGCCATGATACGAATTACGAAAATATTCACCTTCGAAACCGCGCATGTGTTGTACAATTACGATGGTAAATGTAAAAATATGCACGGCCATTCCTATAAATTGTTTGTGACTGTGAAAGGTGCGCCGATTAATAATCTGCAAGACCCGAAAAACGGCATGGTGGTCGATTTTGGTGATATTAAAAAGATCGTAAAAGAACATATTGTGGACATTTGGGATCACGCAGTTTTGCTGAACGGCCTTTCACCGCACCGCGAACTGGGCGAAGAGTTGCAGCGCCAGGGTCATAACGTTATTTATTGTGATTATCAGCCCACCTGCGAAAATATGCTGTACGCGATTGCTAATATCCTCCGCAAACGCCTGCCGGAAGTTGTTTCCCTCGCATACCTGAAACTTCACGAAACCGAAAACTCGTACGGTGAATGGTTCGCAGAAGAAAATCCTGTGTAAATATTTAATTTCTTATCAGCCACTTTACGCTATAATATTCTTTTAATGACAATTGACCTGCAGCCCGAAAAGAAAGTATATTTCGCCAGTGATCAGCATTTCGGTGCGCCGACGCCGGAAGAAAGCCGCCCACGCGAAGAAAAATTTGTGCGCTGGCTGGATGAAATTAAAGACGATGCCCAAGTTCTTTTTCTCATGGGCGACCTGTTTGATTTCTGGCACGAGTGGAAATATGTAATTCCCCGCGGCTATGTGCGGGTGTTGGGCAAGCTTGCGGAACTGAAAGATCGTGGAGTGGAGCTGTACCTGTTTGTTGGCAATCACGACTTATGGATGAAAGACTACTTTGAAACAGAAATCGGTTGCAAGGTTTATTTTGAAAAACAATATTTCATTATTAACGGCAAGAACTTCTTACTGGCACACGGCGACGGTCTGGGTCCCGGCGACAAGGGCTATAAACGGATGAAGAAACTTTTTACCAATCCAGTGGCGCAATGGTTGTTCCGGTGGTTTCATCCTGATTTGGCAATGCGCTTGGCAGTGTATTTTTCCACTAAAAATAAACTCATCTCCGGCGAAGAGGATAAAGCATTTCTGGGGGAAGACAAAGAGTTTTTGATATTATATGCGAAGGAAAAACTCAAAACTGAACAAATCGATTACTTCGTTTTCGGTCACCGCCATTTGCCCATGGTTTTGGATCTGAATGAAGGAGCAGCAAAGTATATTAACCTCGGCGACTGGATTGGATACTTTACTTATGGGGTTTATCAGCATAATTTTGAGTTAAAGGAATACCGAGGCTAAAATCTGAATAGATGTTATCTATCGAATTTAAAACTTTTCAGCATTTAATTTGATGCAGAGGGACAAAAAAATATCATGAAAAAATTATTGACGTTCTTCTCTGTTTGTTTTGTTCTTTTACTGTCCGCGCAAAAAACTTCCTACCAGCTTTCCAGCCATATTCTGGATATTGGTAAAGGTCAGCCGGCACCCGGTGTGCAGATTCAGCTCGAAAAAATGAATGAAACTTCCAAAACCTGGACGGTAGTGGACCGTCGCGCAACCGATAAAAACGGCCGCGTAGGCGATTTCCTTCCTTTCACTGCGGATAATGCCGGGATTTATAAACTGACGTTTTTCACACAGCCTTATTTCCAGCAGCAGAAGACTGACAGTTTTTATCCCTTTATCGAAGTTGTCTTCAAAATAGCTGATGAGGCGCACTACCACGTACCGATCACGGTATCGCCTTACGGGTATTCTACCTATAGAGGAAATTAACAAGGCATAGTTTACCTAAATGTTTTGATATCTGCCTTGGTTTTAGGAACTTTGCAGCACCTATTGCATGCATTCCTTTTTTACAATCACAACCGACGCAGATTTCCGTGCGCACTGTCTGGAAACCTTTGAATATCAATATAAAAACGTTGATGTTTACCGTAAATTTGTAGATTTTTTACAGATAGATCCGGCAGGTATTAACCAGGTGGAAGAGATTCCGTTTCTCCCGATTGAAATGTTTAAAAAACATCAGATTACGGACGGGTCTTTCACTTCGGATTTGTACTTTCAGAGTTCAGGGACCACACAACAGAATTTGTCCAGACACTATATTGCCGATCCGGGCTTATATGAGGAAAGCATTGTGCAGAGCTTTTCCCGGTTTTTAGGCGAACCGTCCGACTATATTTTTTTAGGGCTGTTACCGAGTTATCTGGAAAAGCAGAATTCGTCACTGATTTATATGGTGAATCATCTGATGAATATCTCCGGCAAACCCGAAAATGGTTATTATTTATACAACCATGCGGACCTGTTCGAGATACTGAATCAGCTGGCGGCAGAAAAGAAAAGAGTGATTTTATTTGGTGTTTCCTTTGCGCTACTGGATTTTATGGAAGCGCTGCCGGCAGAGTTGCTGTACAACCCGGAACTGACGGTCATCGAAACCGGCGGAATGAAAGGCCGCAAGGAAGAAATGACCAAAGATGAGTTGCTCAGTATGTTGCAGAAAGGTTTAGGTACAGAACGGATTTTCTCGGAATATTCGATGACAGAACTTTTGTCGCAGGCGTATTCCTTGGGAGGGAATGTGTATCAGTGCCCACCCTGGATGCGTATCCTGATCCGGAATACCGAAGATCCTTTTTCCTATATGCCCGCCGGACGAAACGGCGCGGTGAATATTATCGATCTGGCCAACCGCCATTCCTGTAGTTTTATTGCGACGCAGGATCTAGGTAGAATTACGGGTGGCAGCGGCTTGCAGCAGCAGTTTCAGGTGATGGGACGAATTGATCATTCCGATATTCGCGGGTGCAGCCTGCTGGTGTCCTGAGAAGTTATTATGATGTTAAAAGTAGAGGAACTTACCTACAACTATATTTGCACCTTTTGCGATTTCGAGAAAGATGTCGTGCTGACCAATCATTTCCATTCTGATTGGGAAGCAGATATTCTCGTCATCGGCGAAGACGGATGCAGCCATGAAATTGAAATCAAACTCTCGCGTGCAGATTTTAAAAATGATTTCAAAAAGAAATATGAGCACCACCAGACAGGCCAGAAATTTTTGAAACACGACAAGATCGCGTGTGGTGACTATCCGTGTAATAGTTTTAGTTTCCTGATCCCGCAGGGAATGGTGGAAGCAGAAGAGATTCCGCCGTATTGCGGCATTATTGAATTTTATCACAATCCCGATGCCTGGGAAACCACTTTCCACGTGGTGCGGCCGGCCAAAACGGTGCACGGAGATTCGTTCTGGACATTGTTTGATAAAGATTTAATGTTGCGAACGATGGCGCGCAATTTCTTTTACAAAAAACTCGAAGCGAAGGGACGGTTTGAGGAACTCATCCTTCCGCCGAAAGCTTCCATAAAAAAGTAAGAGTTCGCTTCGGTACAGGATTTGGCGCTTTTGGATTTTTACTTAAATTCGGTTTATGAAAGTATCTAAAGGCAAACTGTTTCTGATTGTTTTCGCAGCATTTATCATTTTACTGATCGTGGGGCTGTTGTTCAAACCCTCCGCACCCGGCGCGTTGAGTCCGATGCTGATTTTCGGAATGCTGGTCGTGGGCCTGGTTCTCGGTGGCGTAATTGTGTATTTAATCGTGCGCAACATGAAACCGGATGCACCTGCGGTGCGCGTGGAATCACACACGCTGGCGGAAAGCTTACGAAAGGTTTTTAAAGTTGTTACGGCAGAAGGCCAGTTCAGCGAAATTTATAATTACGAAGACACCACGAAACTGCTGAAGTTTATTCCTTCCAAAAAGAAAGCACTGGTAATCGTGGAAGCTAAAGTTTTGATTGGTTATGACTTTGAAAAGCTGAAATGGGAACTGGATACCGAAAAGCAACAAGTCAGGCTGATTCATTTTCCGCCGCCGGAAATTCTTTCCACTGAAACCGACTATAAATATTATAATATCGAAGAGCAGTTTTTTAACCTGTTCAGTCGTGAAGATCTGTCGAATATTCAAAATAACGGCAAAAAGCAGGTAATCGAAGCAGCCAAACAATCACGGCTGCCCATGGTTGCGGCGGAGCAGATGCGTACTTTGCTGACGGAGCTTCTGTCGGCCAAGGGACTTTCTTTGCAGAATCCTGAACTGATATCGTCGGCGGCAGCGCCGCAGGCGCTGCCGCCGACAAGTCCTGCTGAATCCTAAGCCGGTGTGTGTTCCAAATAATCAGCCAGCACTTTCACTTGCTGCTCATTTCCGATCTGTACCAGTTTTTCATATTTCACAGGATTATCCAAAGCATATACTTTCTGACTCACGCGGTTTGCCGCTTTTATCAGTCGCGGAAAAACGCGAAAAGGAGCAGCAGGTTTTGGAATTTCCAGGCGCCTGTTAACTTCCGGGTCCAGTAAAAACCAGTTCATGCTCTGGTGCAGGTTTCGGAGCATGCTGCGCTGAAACTGGTATTTGTAAATCGTGTTTTCCATATTCTCATCAAGAAGCGCGCGGGCCAGTTGCGCGGCATTGGCATCGGCGTGGTCCTGCAAGGTGGCCCACCAGTAGAACTGCTGCGTGGCTGTTTGCCGGTCTTCCGGAATAAACGCAGCCGGTATTCCCAGTTGATAGCCCACGTGTTTCCACAAATGAAACAGTCCTTTTTCTTCGGTTTCGGAGATGTGTAACCCAAGCTTTTTCAGACCCTGCATAAACACCAGAGAAAAACCGGTGTAGGTGGCAATCATATCCCAAAGGTTAATCGGTTCACCCCAGGCTTCGTAGTTCCAGTCGGGCAGACGTTTTCGGATTTCCAGCCGGGCGTAGGAATGCATCAGCCGGGTACGGACCAGCAGTTCAAATGTGCGGGGATTCTGCTGTCCGTCCTCGCGGGTGACATGAACCCAGAATTCAAGAGTGTCTTTCAAACGCTTGACTGCGCCCTTTTTCAGGGCACCGGTCATGACGAGCGGTTTGGCAAGGTTTGCAAAATCATAACCGCCCATCAGTGAAAAGTCGCGGAGAATGATGAGCGCATTTGTACCGGCGCGCATACAAAGCCTGGCGCCTGCTTTGGCCAGCTCGGGCTGATACCAGTGTGGCAATGCGCGCATCTGTTGCAGCATGGTGGTGAGTGCCTCAGGAGTTTCAGCGGTTGGTTTTTGGAGGGCGTTGTTGATGAGTTCTTCGGCTTTTTTGAAAGGCATCCGGTGATAAGTTTGCCGGACCACCTCATCGCCCAATTCATCCACCGAGTGATAAAGCGGGCTGTAGCGGCTGAAAAATTCCGTGTTTGGCTGAACCTGTGCCTGAACCAGAAGCTCATGGCCGTTTCCCTGTTCCCAGAAGTGCTGAAAGTGTGGTGAATGCTGAAATTTTGGAGTGATCATACGGGGTTGATGGCTGCAATTTCTGAGCCGTTACTGCAAGTTGAAAACTTCCCTGCAATAGGGATTGCAGCGGAAATCCCGGACCGGCCGACGGCAGGAGGACGGGAGGAATTGTAGTGTAAAGCCCGACCCACGCGTTGGCACCGGCGCAGGCGAGGGGATTGCCCAAACAAAAAACCTCCCACGGAAGCGGAAGGTTTACTCTTATATGTTTCTTGTCTATAGAGATGCTGAATGAACGAGCAGGTCGGCCAGTTTGTTGGAATAACCCATTTCATTGTCATACCAGGAAACCACTTTCACGAAGTTCGGTGACAACATGATTCCGGCATCTTTATCAAACACGGAAGTTCGTTTTTCACCCACGAAATCCTGAGACACTACGGCATCTTCGGTATATCCTAAAATTCCTTTCAGGTCACCTTCTGCTGCATTTTTCATAGCTGCGCAGATTTCTTCGTAAGAAGTTGCTTTTTCCAGACGAACGGTTAAGTCCACCACAGAAACGTCTACGGTCGGTACGCGGAATGACATCCCGGTGAGTTTACCGTTCAGCGAAGGAATTACTTTTCCTACTGCTTTGGCAGCACCGGTGGAGGAAGGGATGATATTGTTCAGTGCAGAGCGTCCGCCTCTCCAGTCTTTCATGGAAGGTCCGTCTACTGTTTTTTGGGTAGCAGTCGTAGCGTGTACGGTAGTCATCAGTCCTTCCACGATGCCGAAGTTATCATGAAGTACTTTGGCTACGGGTGCCAGACAGTTCGTCGTACAGGAAGCGTTGGAGAAGATTTTGATATCATCCGTCAGATCCTTATGGTTCACGCCCATTACAAACATTGGGGTATCATCTTTGGAAGGAGCAGACAGAACTACTTTTTTTGCACCGGCATTGATGTGTGCCTGTGCAGCTTCCTTGGATAGGAATAAACCGGTAGATTCCACGATGTATTCAGCACCTACCTCGTTCCATTTCAGGTTGTTTGGGTCTTTTTCTGCAGTTACGCGGATTCTTTTTCCGTTCACGACCAGGTCATTTCCTTCCACGGAAACGTCTCCTTTAAATTCTCCGTGCACAGAGTCATACTTCAGCATGTAGGCCATATATTCAGCGTTGATCAGGTCATTGATCCCCACTACTTCGATATTGTCGCGCTCTGCCATTGCTCTGAACACGAGGCGGCCGATACGCCCAAATCCGTTAATTCCTACTTTGATTGTTGACATAATTTTTAGTTTAAAATTAGATGTATTTAAATAGCCAGGATTTCTGATATTTTTAAAAGTTCCTGATCGAGTTCGTTATGTTTTTTAATGGCTTCCACAATGGGGGTGAATACCAGCCTGTTGGATTGCATCCCGGCCATGACATTGGATTTGCCCTGCATTAAACCGATGACAGCGCCGTAGCCCAGGCGGCTGGCGAGTACACGATCGGCACAACTGGGAGAACCGCCGCGCTGCATGTGCCCCAGTACGGCCACACGGATGTCATAATCCGGGAAGCCGGCCTGTGTCGCTTTCGCGATATCATAAATGCTGCCCAGTTGCTCCCCTTCGGCCACCACGACAATGCTGGAGGTTTTGCCTGCTTTTTCAGCACGCTCGAAAGTGGCAAAAAGATCCTCAATGCTATCTTTGCGTTCGGGAATCAGGATGTCCACCGCACCGGTGGCCATGCCGCTGTTCAGTGCAATGAAACCGGCGTCGCGGCCCATGACTTCCACAAAGAAAACACGGTTATGCGAGGTTGCTGTGTCACGAATTTTATCAATGGCTTCCATCGCGGTATTGAGCGCAGTGTCATAGCCGATGGTATTATCGGTGCCGAAAATGTCATTATCAATGGTTCCCGGTACGCCAATGACCTTAATACCGAATTCTTCACTGAAAATGTTGGCACCTTTAAAGGTTCCGTCGCCACCGATGCAGACCATGCCATCAATGCCGTGTTTCCGGCAATTTTCAAACGCTTTTTTGCGTCCTTCGTAGGTTTTAAATTCTGCGGAGCGGGCAGATTTCAGGATGGTACCGCCTTCGGAAATAATATGTTTCACAGAGCGCGGGCCCATTTTGATAAGGCTGTCCGTCATCAGGCCGTTGAAGCCTTCGCGTACGCCATAACAATCGATTTTGTAATGGCTCGCCGTGCGGACCACGGCGCGCAGCGCGGCATTCATGCCCGGTGCATCACCGCCGGAAGTAAGAACTACAATCTTTTTGACTGCACTGTTTTCCATAGAAAAAAAATTCAGTGCGAATTTACGAAATATCGGTCAATAAAACCCTGCGCTCGCCATGCATCTTTGTTTCGTTTATTTTCGGGCGAAACACCATAAGAGTTAGGGCTTGGATGTTTCCGGGCAAAGGTTGGTATTATTTTGTATTTTTGCGGCATGTGCGTAAAAAAGGATTACAGGAAATATTCGGCGATGCTGTTTGCAGCGCTGTATCTTTTCGTGGCTCTTTTCTCGCAAAATTTCCATGAGCACGGCAGTGGTGCGGTGCTGAAAGATTTGCAGCTCCGCGGTACGGAAAGGCAGTACAAAACTACTACTGATTTTGCGTACTCGGATTGTTTGTCCTGCCACCTGCTGCACGACGCGAAATTCGTTCCAAGCTTTGGCGCGCCTTTCGAGATTTTTACATCTGTTTCCTTTGCACAGGATTTCAGTTTACTATCCAGTTTCTGGGCTGCCGTTTCGCAGCATCCCTATCCGGCGCGCGGGCCACCGGCATATTTCATTTAATTTTTTCGTTGAAAGGACGGCTTGTACATTGAGCTTTGTCCTGTTTCACCTTTTTACTCTCTAAAAATTATTAAATGAAATTTATATTTAGTTTCACGGCGCTGCTTTGTGGTTTATGGATGCACGCGCAACAAACTTTTACCGTCCGCGGAAAAATCCTGGACTATCACGATAAAACTCCACTCAAAGAAGCACGGATTTCACTGGCCGGCAAACAAACCCAAAGCGACAATTCCGGCTCCTTCACCTTTAAAAAAATTCCTGCCGGCGCTCACAACCTGCAGGCAACGCATCCTTCCTGCGAACCCTACCTGGAAACACTGAATGTTCATGCGGACCTGGAAATAACGATCCAGATGGAACATCATGTGGAAGAGATCGAAACCATTACGCTGCACATCCCGCACAAAAATGCCAATTCATTGATCGTTAAAACACTGGACCGGCAGGAGATTGAACGCAATACAACCGAGAATCTCGGAAACGCACTAAGTTCCTTATCCGGTGTGGGCGCACTGAAAACTGGTAACCAGATTTCCAAACCGATTATCCATGGACTGTATGGAAGCCGTGTGCCGATCATCAGCAATGGTGTGAAGCTGGCCGAGCAGGAATGGGGCGTGGAGCATGCGCCGAATGTGGACATCAATCATTATGACCATCTCGATGTCATCAAAGGCGCCTCTGCGCTGAAATACGGCAGTGATGCAGTAGGCGGTGTGGTGGTGCTGGAGCCGGCTGTTTTCAAGAGGCGCGACACACTGCAGGGAAATGCGAAAATTTCGGGGATTTCCAATGGTCGCGGCGGTGCGCTGGCGCTGGATGTTCTGAAAACCTGGGAAAACGGCTGGGCAGTGAAAACGGCTGGTGGCTACCGCAAAACAGGAGACCTGAAAACGCCTGAATATTATTTAATGAATACCGGCGCGGAACAACAGTCGCTTGCCTTCACGGTACAGAACAATTCTTTTCTGCAGGGAGTTTCATTTGATTATACACTGACGGCGCAGGAAACCGGCATTTATCGCGGGTCTGACCTGGGAAATCTCGAAGATTTTTATAAAGCCCTGACTTCGGATATTCCTCTGTACACCGGTGACTTTTCTTATAAAATTCAGAATCCGAAGCAGGAAGTGCAGCATCATATTGCGAAGATTTCTGCCTTCCGCCGTCTGGAGAGATTAGGAAAGGTTTCGTTGGATTACAGTTTTCAGTATAACCACCGCAAGGAATACGACATCCGCCGTGGTGAGCTGGCGGAATTGCCCTCGCTGGATCTGGAACTTTTTACTAATCAGCTGCGGCTGAATGATTTGATCGAGAGAGCAAAATGGAGCCTGGAAACCGGCCTGGAATTTAAATATCAATATAACTACTCGACGCCCGAAACCATGGCGCGCAGGTTGGTTCCGAATTACGAACAATACGGTGGCGGGGCCTATGCTATTGGTAAATATAAAATTTTGCCGAAAATTACCGCAGAAGCCGGTGCCCGGTATGATTATACAAAGTATCAGGTCAATAAATGGTATGACCTGAGTGATTGGGAGCGGCAATATGCCGAACGTTTCCCGCAGTTTTACCGTCGTGCGGAAGGAAACCGCGTGTTCACGCAGCCGGAACTTACTTTTAACCATGTTTCTTTTAATGCTGGAATCGATTATCAGCCTGTGCCGAAACTGGATATTAGATTAAACTATGCCCACGTGGGGCGAACGCCTAATGTCGCGGAACTGTTTGCAGACGGTTTGCACCATTCGGCAGCAGTGATCGAGCGCGGTGATCTTTCCCTAAAGAAGGAAGACGGGCACCAGCTTAACCTTAATATTGATGCCAAAATCAATGTGCTGGAAGGTGCGCGCTTAAGTCTCAATCCTTATGTATTCCGCACCCATAATTTCATCACGGAAGTGCCGGTGGATATTCAGAATACCATTCGCGGTGTATTTCAGGTATGGGCGTATCAACAGGTAGAAGCCAAGATGTACGGATTGGATGCAGATTTGTCGCTCGAGATAACACCGCAGCTAAAGTATCAGGGAGCCTTTTCTTACTTATACGGTCAGGATCTGAGCAATGACCAGCCACTGATATTAATGTTGCCCACCAATTTCAATAACAGCCTGGAATTTAAAAATGAACAGCTGAATAATTTATTTGTAAAAGTTCAGCAGCAAACCATCTTAGCGCAAGACCGCTTTCCGGTGTACAACCCGACCGTTACTGTTTTTGAGAATGGCGAGCAAACCGAGAAAACACTTGATTTGTCCACACCGCCGCCAGCTTATACTTTATGGTCTGTACAGGCAGGAGCGGATATTGCAAAAAACTTTTCGGTGATGATGAATGTTCACAATGTTTTTAACACGAAATACAAAGACTACTTAAACCGCCTTCGTTATTTTTCCTACGATTCGGGCAGAAACGTAGTACTTACTTTACACTATAAATTTTAATTAAAATGCGACACCCTCATATATACAGATTTTTAATGCTGCTGTTTTCAGCATGGGTACTAGTGCAGTGCAGCCGCGCTGATGAAGAAGATGATGTGCTCTCTCAGGAAGATATTTCCAATATAATTCTGGTGGTGAAAGACGAACTGACCGGTGTGGCAGAAACTTATAATTACACCATGAATGCGCCTGTGCAGCCGGAAATCAAATTAAAGAACGGACGAAACTATATCGTTCGTGCTGTTTTCCTGAATGGCAATGAAGACGAAACCGAAAGTATCATTGAAGCGAAGGATGAACATTTCCTTTTGTACCGTTTTGAGCAGTCTGAAATTGAACTGGAACGGCTGGATGATGAAGAGAGCACCCGGAGCGATGGAGCACGCCTGGGCCTGAAAACGCGTTGGAATACAATTAATGTAGCAAAAGGCGCCAAACCGCAGCTTGTATTGACTTTAGTGCATGACCCGATGTCGGTTTCCGAAGTACAGGATGGTGCAACTTACGGAACGGTGGAGGGTGGCGAAACCGATGCGCTGGCAGTTTTCAGTCTGAAGGTACAACCGTAAGTTCCGAGGAAGTCTTATACCGTTTCCCACTCAATTAAAAAAAATTACTATTTTTGCAACCTAAATTTTGAATAAATTACCATGAACGTTACAGCGACTCAGCATGATGATGTAAGTGCATTACTTACAGTAACTTTAGAGAAATCCGATTATAAAGATAAAGTTGAAAAACAACTGATCAACTACGCTAAAAATGCACAGGTGCCAGGTTTCCGTAAGGGGAAAGTGCCATTGAGCATGGTGCGTAAGCAGTACGAAGCAGGCATTGCTTTCGAAGAAATCAATAAGCAGGTTTCCGAGGCGCTGAACAATTATGTAAACGAGCATAAATTGCGTCTGGTAGGTCAGCCTGTACCACAACCAGTGGATGAGCTGAACCACAATGCAGAGCAGCTGACAGTTGCTTTCGAGATCGGATACGAACCGGATTTCACCGTGGACCTAAGTCAGTACGAAGCACCGCATTATAAAGTGGAAGCTTCTGACAAGGAAATCAACCAGAGCATTGAAAACATGCAGAAGCGTTTCGCAGAACAACAGCCACAGGACGCAATCGGCGACGATTCTCATGTAGCACTGGAAATCAGCCAGGTGGTGGAAGAAGGCGCTGAGGGCGAACATCACCACGCTCCGAAAAACGTAACCATTGATTCTTCTAAAAAGGAGGCTTTCCAACTGGTGAAAGATCTTAAAATGGATGGTTCCGTAAAAGTATCTAAGGAAGAACTTCAGAAAAATGAAGAGCTGGCCAAAGAGCTGGGCTTCAGCAAAGAAGAAGTGGAGCATCTGCACCACGATGAAATCGAAGTGAAGGTAAAGGATTTTTACGGTCTGAAACTCGCTGAGTTAAATCAGGAACTGTTCAACAAGGTATATGGTGAAGACACTGTGAAGTCTGAAGAAGAACTTCGCGAAAAAGTGAAAACGGAACTGGATGAGTATTTCCAGCAGAATGCAGATGTACACTTCGTAAACCAGATTCTTGCTCAGATCAACGAGAAAGAAGAGGTGAAACTGCCGGAGACTTTCCTGGTAAAATGGTTGGTACACAGCAACGAGCAGGTACAGACAGAAGAGCAGGCGAAAGAAATCCTGGAAGCAGAAAAGAATCAGCTGAAAAACCAGATTCTGGAAGGCAAGCTGATGAATGATAACGATATCCAGATTGATTATGCCGATGTTCTGGCGCAGGCTGAGCAACTGGTACGCAACCAGCTGGCGATCTACGGAATCCACCATTTGCCGGATGAAGAAGTTCAGAAGTACGCAGTGGAAATGCTGAAAGAGCAGGAGCAGGTTCGTCAGATTTCATCTGAGGTCGCCATGGCTAAACTGAAAGACGTGATCCTGGAAAAAGCCAAGAAAAACGAAACAGCCATTTCTCACGATGAATTCCTGGAGGAACTGAAAAAGTAAGAATATCGCTTTATATATTAAATTCCGCTTTGCCTGTGCAGAGCGGAATTTTTTTTGGCGACTTGACGGAGTTGGTTTCTATTCTGAATAAAAAAATCTGCTCCGGATGCGGGAGCAGATTTACTAAAGGGAAATATTTGCTTAAATATTACTTTTTAAAAAACTATAAAATCAAAACTTAAAATCATTAATATAAAAATTCTGAATCAGATACCGCTCCAATTCTTTCAATTGCTGTTCCGTGATGAAAAGTTCCAGCGTCACCATCATTTCGCCCGGTTCTTTTTCTAACTGAATCTGATACCCGCGCTTTGAAATTTTAATCAGGTCCGCCACGATCGCTTGTTTTTTATCAAAATGTTCCGGCAGCAGGCTAAACTTTAAAATTTTATTATGATGCTGCGCCAGGAAATGTCGCGTTAGAAGTTTAGATAAATAAATAACAATCAGTGCTGAAATAAGAAAGGTAAAAGCGATATAAATTTCGCCAAAACCGATGGCAAGCCCTACCGCGGCCGCAATCCAGATGATGCCTGCCGTGGTTAACCCATACACGTTAAAACCTTCTTTAAAAATAACACCGGCGCCCAGAAAACCAATCCCGCTAACAACATATGATGCAATCCGCGTCGGATCACCAGAGCCAGACATTTTATAAGATAAAATGGCAAACAGGGTAGAACCCAGGCAGATAACGGTAATCGTCTTTAAGCCGGCAGACTTGTCTTTCATTTCCCTTTCGAAACCCAGGATCAGCCCGGCAATCAATGCGATCACCGCTTTGTACATATCCAGCATTTCGAAATGTTCCGACATCTTTTTTTTATTTAAAGATACATTTTTCTTTAAGATGAGAATTCACGCTTCCATTCTTCCGCCGCTTCCGTAAGCGTCTGGTAAAATTCTTCACCGTATTTGCGGATGAGCGGTGTTTTCACAAATTTATAAATAGGCACTTTCAGTTCTTTGCCTAGTACACAGGCATCACTGCAAATTTCCCACCGATGATAATTCAGTGCGGAAAAAGTTCGGTACACATCCACGCGAATCGGATACAGATGACAGGAAATGGGTTTCTGCCAATCAACTGCACCGGCTTCGTACGCCTTTTCAATCCCGCATTTGGTCACACCGTTTTCATCAAAGATAACATACGCACATTCCCGGCCGGCGACCATCGGAGTTACGTAATCACCATCGTTCGGATCCAGCGTCCAGGTTCCTTGTTCTTCCAGCGCAGCCACACCTTCGGGGCGGAGATATGGTTTTACCTGATCGAAAATACGGTCCAGAATTACCGTCTCTTCTTTATCGAGCGGAGCGCCCACATCACCTTCCACACAGCACGCGCCTTTGCAACGGCTCAGGTTACACACAAATTCCTCGGTAAAAATGTCCTCGGAAATCAGTTTATCGTCAATTTGAATCATGTTCAGTAAAAATTAAAATAAGAAGAAAGTTTAAATAAAAGCAGGCAGCCGATAATCAGCCATAAACCTGCCTCGCGAACCCAGTATTTTTTCGCAAAACGAAGCATACGGCTCAGGATGATGGACGCCGGCAAAGCCAGCAGCAAAAGATATTCATAAGTCTTGCCCATATACAGCACAATGGTAATCAGCTGCGCGACGGAATACACCAGCAGAAAAGTATATTTAAAACGGCTGGACGGGCTTTTCCTGTTATAAAACCGAAAGTGGTCGCCTACTGAATGCAACAGTAAAATCAGAATTGGACTGAGCCACCATAAATAACCGAAATTTTGTGTAAAATTAAATTTGCCAAACGGAAAATAGGCAGTGTCCCAACTGTCAAGATGCAGAAAGTAGGCAATACTAAAATAGGAAAGCGCCACGAGCACGATGCCTAAGAAAAACTGCCCGAGCTGTCTCCCGATATTCGTGCCCGTGGCTACAATATGAAAGAGTACAAAGATAAACATAGGCCAGGTCGTCGGCAGAAAAATAAAATTTAAAGCCAGCAGTGCTCCGACCAGTAGATAGGAATTATTGCGCACAGAAAGGTTATCTGCCGTCAGTTGAAGTAAAATAATGGCATTTGTAAACAGCGATACCGCAATGCCAATATCAAGGTCGCCGGGGTAGAGGGCAAATATGAAAAAGGTGTAAAGAAAGAGCGGTAAATGCGTCTGATAGTTCAGCGCCATTGCGTGAAAACAGAAATACCCGAGTGCCACGCCCAGGAAGGTGATCACAGCTGAAATAATGTCCAGCGTATTGTAATCCAGTATGTTAAAGCTAATGACGATTACCAGAAGCACCCCGATATAGACCGGTATTGAAAAAATATTGCTTTCCTTGGAAAGTAATCGAAACATTTTACTTAAATTTGTGCAAAGTTAAAAATTAAAAAAGGAAAATAATGACGGCATTCTGGTTATTCTTAAGCGGTGTTTTCAAGTGGGCTTTTGGATTTTTTGATGCATTTGGATATGTGATCAACTGGATTTTGTTTATCGTGGGAAGCATCCTGTTCTGCTATTGGTGCTGGGTACTGGTGGCTAAGCTGGGCGGCGATAAGGATAAAGAATACCATTCACCAACAGAAGGTCATCACCCGTATTATGATCCCCGCATTTATAATAAGGAAAATAAATAATTGATACGTTTTTCATCAAACGGTAAAAATCCCGGAGTGTTTTCGCTCCGGGATTGTTATTTTATGATAAGATGTTAAACTATTTATCCTGTGTATGAACGGGAATCACCAAAACCGGCACCGGCGAACGGCGGGTCAGTTCTTTGGTCAGGCTTCCTACGAAAACATCATACATATTGCTGCGTCCGTGGGAACCCATCACAATGTAGTTTGCATTCTTTTCTTTGGCGTATTCCAGGATTACATCGCCGGCGACACCTTGTTTCAGCAGATGTTCGCAGTCAATTCCCTGTGCAATAATGCGCTGCTCCAGTTTATTAAGCTCCATCAGCTCATGCTTGATTTCATTTTCTTCCACCTCGGGGAAGTACTGGAAACCCATATCACCAATAGCAAAACCAATATCAGAGGGAGCCACGTGAATCAGGCAGATTTTGCCGTTGGTTTCTCTGGCAAAGCGAAGTGCGCCGTCTACCAGCTTTTCTGTAGCATCCGAGAAATCAACCGGAAGAATAATATGTACCATAGCCTTACATTTTTTTAGTTTCTTAAAAGTACACATTTATTCGGTTATCCGAAAATAAACCAGGCTGATATAATTTCAGAAATATAAGCATTCAAAATCCTTCACTAAATGTGACTGAATCAAGTGTAAAGAAATGGATAAGTATCGGTGAAAAAAATTAGTCAGCTCAGGATGCTTTCTGCAGGTTCAGCGGTTGCTTTTGTTTATTGAAGGTATATTAGATCAACGCTATATTAGACAACAAAAATTATAAAATATTGATGTCCAGCATCTTTTTTTCTTCCAAGTAAGCCTGAAGGCGGTCTTTTTCATTGACTTTGCCCACGCCTTCCGGCGTGCCGGTGAAAATTAAATCGCCCGTTCGTAAGGTGAAATATTGCGACACGAAAGCGATGATGTCATCAAAACTAAAGATCATGTGCCGCGTGTTTCCCAGCTGAACTTCATCCTTATTAATAAGTAAAGAAAAATTCAGGTTTTTCAGGTCGTAGTCATTTTTATAATAGAAGGCGCCGACGACGGCAGAACCATCGAAACCTTTCGCCAATTCCCACGGCAATCCTTTGCTCTTCAGTTTACTTTGCAGCTCGCGCGCAGTGAAATCAATTCCTAAGCTTATTTCGTCGTAATGCTTGTGGGCATTTTCTTTTTGTATGTATTTTCCGCCTTTGGAAATCTTCAGTACCACTTCCAGTTCGTAATGAATTTCCTGTGAAAATTCGGGGATATAAAAATCGCTTCCTTTTAAAACCGCAGTATCCGGTTTCATGAAGATGACGGGATTCTCCGGAATTTCATTTCCCAGTTCGCGCGCATGTTCCGCGTAGTTTCTTCCGATGCAAATTATTTTCATGTAAAGTTTTTTTATGGTTTTAAAACCGGCCGCGCAGCTGAATGGCGGTCAGCACTCTTTTTGTGTACAGCGGGAAATCAGCATTCTGCAGCCAGCCGAAATAGCCCAGGTCTTTTTTAAAAACATCTGCCACACGTTGGTTACGGTATTTTCCAAAAGAGAATACCTCAAATCCCTCGGCGTCATAGCCTATAAAACCGGCGAGATCCGCACATTTCTGGTGATAAGAAAATTCGCTGAGCCCGGCTGTGTCTTTTGGCAAATCCGGGTAGTGGCCAACCTGCGCGTCCAGCACTTCGAAAGTAACCAGTACATCTGCTTCCGCAGAGTGGGCGTTTTCCAGCGTTTTACGGCAGTAGAACTGGTAGGCTGCTGTCAGATTACGGGGTTCCATCTTGTGGAAAATGGTTTGTGCATCAATGAGTTTATATTTGCTTAAATCAAAATCATGACCGGCGCGCAGTAATTCTTCAGCCAGAACCGGAACATCAAAACGATTGCTGTTGAAACCCGCCAGATCAGAACCCTGAATCATTTCCAGAACTTTAGGGGCAATTTCCCGGAAAACGGGCGAGTCGCGTACGTCGTCATCACTTATGCCGTGAATGGCGGTTGATTCGCGAGGAATCGGCATCTCCGGGTTCACACGCCATGTCCGGCTTTCGCGTGAGCCATCAGGAAATACTTTGAGGATACAGATTTCTACGATGCGGTCTTTGCTGATTTGCGTCCCGGTTGTTTCCAGGTCAAATGTGCACAGCGGTTTATGTAAATGTAAATTCATGATACGGTTTAAAGTTGTTTCTGGAACGCCAGCGAAACCAGAATATAATAAATCACAGCCAGCGGAATTGCGCTCGTTTTAAAGATAATCAGCAGTACGATAATGCCTGCCAGCAGTGCCAGTTTCGGATAGTTGTCCTGCAGTTTCAGGGACCGGAACTTTAGTGAAATCATTTTTACCGGACTGACCAGCAAAAGTGAACAGATAACGGATAAGAAAATAAGCAACAGCGGACTTTCAAACAAAAATGAAAATGAACTGCTTTCCTGCCAGGCATAGTATAACCCAAACAGAAGCAGGGTATTGGTAGGTGTATTCAGGCCTTTAAAATAATAAGTTTGTTCGTCGTCCAGATTAAAGATGGCTAACCGTAAACATGAAAATAAGGTAACCATCAATCCGATATACTGTATTGGAAATCCAAGATTAAAGCCGGAAATATTGTTCCCGAACGGTTCCAGTGCCATGTACATGACCATGCCCGGCAGCACGCCGAAACTCACCATATCCGCCAGTGAATCCAGCTGCACACCCAAGGCAGAATTAGCTTTGAGTGCGCGCGCAACAAAGCCGTCAAAAAAATCAAGCACCAAAGAAATCACCAGGCAAAGGGCCGTAATCGCATATTCGCCACTAAGAAGATGAATCACGCCGATGCTGCCAGCCAGCAGATTTCCAAGCGTGAGCACATTGGCGAGATTGTTTCGTACAAAGTTCATGTGGGCAAAAGTACGTTTTTTCTGCATTTGGCCGTATGCACGGGTGTGGGAAGCAGCCGCAGATTTTATTGTAATTTTGCAGCCTTATTATTGCAACGTATGATGTTGAAAAACAATCTGAGAGTCAGCGAATGGTGCGCGCTTCTGTACCGGCTGCTGCTCGTTTATTTTTTCTATCAGGCTGCCCGCCTTATTTTTTATTTTTATAATCAGAATCTGATCCCTGTCTCCGGTGTCGGCGAATACCTGAAACTGGCGTATTATGGGATTGCGTTTGATACGACGGCAATTCTGTACGTGAACGCTTTGTTTATATTGCTGAGCGTGCTGCCTTTAACAGTTAATTCCAGACGCGGCTATCAGAAATTCTTGTTCTGGCTCTACTTCACTACCAACTCAATCGCTTTCAGTCTTAATTTCGGCGATGTTTTATATTATCCGTTTTCACAGGCGCGCCTGACGACGGCTGCGCTGAGTGTGGCACAGAATGAAACCAATATTGCCGGTGTTTTCTTAGCCTCTGTGCTGTCGCATCCGATGGTGCTTTTATTATATGTCGGCTTGCTGGTACTTTGGATTTGGTTGTACAAAAAAGTGAAAGTGACCGCAGGCGTGCCCCGCAAGCTGATTCCGTATTTTCTTTCGAGTATCGTAGGACTGGCGATCACTGCTTTGCTGGTCGTCGGCGGAATACGAGGTGATTTTAAACATTCCACCAGGCCCATCAACCTTGTGGATGCCAATCGGCATGTGGCACAGCCGGCCCAAGGCAATCTGGTTTTAAACAGTGTATTTTCTTTTTTCAGGACTTTAGGAAGTAATAATTTTAAGGAAGTTCATTTCGTGGATGATTCTTTTATTAAGGAATATATTAAACCTTATAAACAATATCATCGCGAAGTTCCGCAGCCGAAACCTAATGTGGTCATTTTTATTCTGGAAAGTTTCGGGCGTGAGTATATCGGCGCATTTAATAAAGATGCTGATATTCCGGGTTATGTTTCCTATACACCTTTCCTGGACAGCCTGGCACAGGAAAGTTTAATTGCGACCAATGCTTTTGCCAACGGACGACAGTCCATTCACGGCATGAGTTCGGTCTTGGCCGGGATCCCGAGCCTGCGCGATGCGTTCACCTCTTCGCCGTATGCAAACCAAAAGATTCAGTCCATCGTTTCTGTTTCCAAGGAAATGGGATATGATACCAGCTTCTTTCATGGTGCGCCCAATGGCTCGATGGGATTCCTCGGCTTTGGAAATATCCTGGGCTTTGATCATTACTACGGTAAAACGGAGTATAATAACGATGCCGACTTTGATGGGATGTGGGGAATCTGGGACGAACCGTTTTTTCAATATTTCGCGCAAACGCTGAACACAAAGAAAGATCCGTTTATGGCGACACTGTTTTCCGTGTCTTCGCACCATCCTTTCAAGATTCCGGAGAAATATCGGGGTAAATTTAAAAAAGGAACACTTGAAATTCACGAGCCGGTGGGCTATACCGATTATGCCTTAAAGCAATTTTTTAAAACAGCTTCCGCGATGCCGTGGTTCAGGAACACCATTTTTGTTTTTGTGGCCGACCATCCCAACCAGATCGCCTATCCGGAATATGAAAAAGCAGTAAACCGCGCCGCCGTTCCCATTATGTTTTATTCACCGAACAGCGACTATGGCCTGAAAGGAGAAATAAAAGAGCCGGCACAGCAAATTGATATTTATCCTACGCTGGCGGATCTGATGGGTTATCAAAAACCGCTTCGCAGTTGGGGGCGTTCACTAGTTTCACGGCAGGAACCTTATTTTATCGTGAATTCAGATGGCCTTAGCATGCGGGTGATGACCGGAAATTATATCTATGTTTTCGATGGCAGCGAGGTGACCGGTGTGTATTCCATTAATGATAAAGCCTTGCTCGATAATTTACTTTCAAACACTTTAAGTCAGGAAATGAAATTAGGCATTCAGAAAACTAAAGCCTGGTATCAGGATTATATGGATCGCATTATTAATCATAAACTGCGGTAGGGTTTTAAGGCTAAAAAATACAGTAGGTATACATCAATTATAATCATTTAAAATTTCTATGAAGTTGTAAAATTGTAATTTTTTTAATGCCGCACGTGATTATTTTAAATAGAGTTCTACATTTGCTTACTTAACTTCTATCTCTTTAATTTCAATATTTTAAGCAATGAAATAAAAGGTATAAAAGAAATATTGTGGTGCCATACTGCTGTTTACTGCGCATCCACTTTTTTACCAGCTATTTTCTGTGGAAATAACCCTAATTTAATTTAAAGCACTATTGACGTTTTTGATTTGCTTTATAAATTGTATTTTTGACGTAAAATAATATACAATTATGACTGAAATCGGAAACCGCATTAAAGAAATTCGCAAGAGTAAAGGTTTATCACAAGGTGCGGTAGCTTCTCAACTGGGTGTGTCTCAGGCAACTTATGGTAAAATTGAGAAAAACAGTGCGCAGCTTTCCATTGATAAGTTGGATAAAATGGCGCAGATTCTGGGGGTGAGTGGAGCAGAACTTTTGGGCTGGCCACAGGCAAACGGCAGCAGTGCCAGCGCGCAGCAACTGGAAGAACTGCAGCTTGCGCATGATGAAAACAAAGAAGTAATGCAAAAACTTTTGCAATCTAAAGATGAACAAATCGAGGTATTGAAAGAACTGATTAAGTTTTACCGCGAAAAATTCAATCAGCAGGAAGGATAATTTATTCATTCTCTCCGATAGATCATAATGGCATTTTTACGAAGATGCCATTATTTTTTTGTGCAGTTGCAAAGGTGTTGGTGTTTAACTTTTTTTATTTACTTTTATCCAAAGATAACTTTAAAACAAACCTTACAATGAAAAGAATATTTTCTGCCTTTGCGGCGCTGCTGTTTGCCACTTTCTCTTATGCTCAGATCGAAGGGAAATGGAAAACCATTGATGATGAAACCGGACAGGCAAAATCCATCGTAGAGATTACCAAAAAGCCCAATGGTAAGTACTACGGGAAAGTGACCCAGCTCCTGATTAAACCTTCCGACCCGAACTGCACCGGCTGTAAGGATGACCGAAAAGGAAAACCGATTCTGGGCATGGAAGTAATCCGCGATATTAAAAAAGAAGGAAAGGAATTTACCGGCGGAACCATTACCGATCCAAAAACCGGAAAAACGTATAAATGCCTGATCACCCGTGATGGCGATAAACTAAATGTGCGCGGATACATGGGCATCTCCCTGATTGGCCGTACACAAACGTGGCAGGCTGTTAAATAAATACCGCCACCTTTTTTATGTTACAAAGCATCCGACAGCGGGTGCTTTTTTGTATTCCCATTTTTAGCGAAAAAATCTTTACTTTTGTACTTTATAATTATTCAAGAAAGATCATGAAGGAATATACTTTTAGAGAAGTGATTGCACAGGCGATGAGCGAGGAAATGCGAAAGGATGAATCCATTTATCTGATGGGGGAGGAAGTCGCAGAATATAACGGCGCCTACAAAGCTTCCAAAGGCATGCTGGACGAATTTGGTCCCAAGCGTGTGATCGATACGCCGATTGCCGAGCTGGGCTTTTCCGGTATTGCAGTAGGTTCTGCTATGAACGGCAACCGTCCGATTGTGGAATTCATGACTTTTAATTTCTCCTTGGTAGGAATTGATCAAATTATCAATAACGCAGCGAAAATCCGCCAGATGAGCGGCGGTCAGTGGAACTGTCCGATCGTTTTCCGCGGCCCGACTGCTTCTGCAGGACAGCTGGGTGCCACCCACTCTCAGGCTTTGGAGAGCTGGTATGCCAACTGCCCGGGATTGAAAGTGGTGGTTCCTTCCAACCCATATGATGCGAAAGGATTGCTGAAAACCGCCATTCAGGATAATGATCCCGTGATCTTTATGGAATCCGAGCAGATGTATGGCGACAAAATGGAGATTCCGGAAGAAGAATACTACATCCCGCTGGGTAAAGCAGATATTAAAAAAGAGGGTTCCGATGTGACCCTGGTTTCTTTCGGAAAGATCATGAAGTTGGCCATCCAGGCGGCAGAAGATCTGGAGAAAGAAGGAATCTCTGTGGAAGTAATTGACCTGCGTACGGTGCGTCCGTTGGATTATGACACGATCCTGGCTTCAGTGAAAAAGACAAACCGACTGGTTGTCCTGGAAGAAGCCTGGCCGTTTGCCTCGGTAGCTTCCGAGATTACTTATATGGTGCAGCAGAAAGCCTTTGATTATCTGGATGCGCCGATCAAGAGAATTACTACACCGGATGCACCGGCACCGTATTCCGCACCATTGTTTGCGGAATGGTTCCCGAAACTGGAAAAAGTGAAAGAAGAACTGAAAAAAGCAATGTACATTAAAGCTTAATTCAGAAGAGCTATACCTAAACCGCTGCAAAAAACTTTTGCAGCGGTTTTCTTTTTGGCATACTTTCAGCCGCGAAAAAAGGCTGAACGGTATATTTTCTAAAGCTTTAAATAAGCACAGAAAAAAAATCTAAAAAATTTAATTCAGGAAATCTGCCAATCATTTACCTTTGACGAAATTTTTTTCAAGCTATGGCTGATACAACCGGCGCACATTTCGACACGAAAAAACTCACGGCCATCGGAGTTTTGGTTTCCCTGGGAATTGTTTTCGGCGACATCGGGACTTCGCCGCTTTACGTGATGAAGGCCATCGTGAATGCCCGGCGCGAAACCAATAATCTACCTTTTGGGGAATATATCGAAGGGGCTTTATCATGTATCATCTGGACGCTTACCCTGCAGACCACCGTTAAATATGTGATTATTGCACTGCGTGCTGATAACAAGGGCGAGGGTGGTATTTTATCCTTGTATTCGTTAGTAAAAAGGCTTAAAAAAAAGTGGCTCTATGTCATCGCCATTATTGGCGCCTCTACGTTGGTAGCTGATAGCGTGATTACGCCGTCATTAACGGTGATGTCGGCGGTGGAAGGGCTGAAGATATTTTCGCCGCACACGCCGGTGGTGGGGATCACGCTTGTTATTCTTGCGATTGTCTTTTTTGTGCAGCAGTTCGGTACCGCTTCGATCGGTAAGTTTTTCGGACCGGTGATGGTTTTGTGGTTTCTGACTTTGGGTATTTTCGGCTCGATTCATATTGTGGATCATGTGGAAATTATCAGAGCATTTAACCCGTATTATGCTTATAATTTGATTACACATTCACCGAGTGCTATTGTGATAATGGGCGCGGTGTTCCTTTGTACTACGGGTGCAGAAGCGTTGTACTCCGATCTGGGGCACTGCGGTAAACAAAATATCCGGGTCAGCTGGGTTTTTGTGAAACTGATGCTGATTCTTAATTATCTGGGACAGGGCGCGTGGCTGCTGGACAATCCCAACAGTGTGGCGCAAGGGATCAACCCTATTTTCGGGATTATGCCGGAGTGGGCAATTTTGCCGGGCGTTATTCTCGCGACTGCGGCGGCTATCATTGCGAGCCAATCGGTAATTACCGGTTCGTTTACGATGTTCTCAGAGGCGATGTCGGTAACCTTCTGGCCGAACCAGCAGATCGATTATCCCTCTGGAGTCAAAGGTCAAATGTATATTCCGCGCATCAACTGGGGACTGATGTTTTTCTGCTTTATCGTTGTAATCTATTTTCAGAAATCCGAAGCGATGGAAGCTGCGTATGGACTGACGATTACCATCACCATGCTGATGACCACGGTGCTGCTGTTCTTCTGGCTGAGCCGCACGCAGGTCTCCAAAGTGTTTGCGATTGGGTTTATTACCATGTATCTATTTATTGAGCTTGGCTTTTTCTATGCGAATGTCATTAAATTCTTTGATGGCGGCTGGCTGACCATGGTGCTGGGAGGGTTCATCGCAACCTGTATGTACGCCTGGTATAATGGGCGCTCCATCAAAAGTAAGTTCGTCAAATTCGTCAAACTCGAAAAGTACGTGCCCGTAATACGGGAACTGAAACTGGATGAAACCATTCCGAAGTATGCGACCAACCTGGCTTTTCTGAGCCGCGCCAAGAAAGCGGATGAAGTGGAATCGAAGATCATTTATTCGATCATGCGCAAGCAGCCGAAACGTGCGGATCACTACTTCATTCTTAATATTACCAACCAGGAAGATCCGTACACTTTTAAATATACCGTGGATGAAGTGATGCCGGGAACCGTGTACCGCATTAATTTTTTATTAGGATTTAAAGTAGACCGCCGCATCAATGATTATTTTGATCAGGTACTGGAAGACCTGATGGCCGAAGGAACGATTCCGTCCCGCAGCAGCCATCCGTCCCTGAGAGAGTATAATATCCCGCCGGATCTGCGCTATGTGATTATCGACAATACCTACATTAACGATACGCTGCTTACCGTGAAGGAGAAAATTACCCTTAATATTTATAATTTTGTGAAGTACATCGGCAGCGATGATTTCAAAGCCTGGGGCATGTCTGCGCACAATGTCACGGTGGAATCTGCGCCGCTCATTGATCAGCGGGTAATTATGACTCAGCGCATCAGTCAGGTCGGTTTTAAACACCGGGAGTAGGATTCACGTTTATTTAAAATAGGCTAAATTTGCATATAACTATTTGAGATGATGATGGACCCGAAACAGAAACAGTTGAATCTTACCACCATTAAGGAAGTATTGCGCCAGTACCTCCAGGAGCGCGGGCTGCGGAATACACCGGAGCGCTACACCATTCTGGAGGAAATTTATGAGCTGGAACACCATTTCAATGTGGACGATCTGTACCTGATTATGATGCAGAAGAAATACCACGTGTCCAAAGCGACGATTTACAACACCATCGAAATTTTTCTGGATGCGGGCCTGATCCGTAAACATCAGTTTGGCGAGAAAACTCTCACATCTTCTTCCTATGAGAAGTCTTATTTCGACAAGCAACACGATCATCTTGTGATCTATAAAAAAGACAGCGGAAAAGAAATTGCTGAGATCATCGAGTTCTGCGATCCGCGTATTCAGGGGATTAAAGAGTCTATCGAACAGGCATTTAACGTGCAGATTGATTCACACTCCCTTTACTTCTACGGAACCAAGAAGGATTAATGAAGCATCTTATTGCATTTCTGCTGCTCTTCAGTGCGGCACTTTCCGGCCAGTTTACCCCTAAAAACGATCTGGTTAAGGATCCCTATTTCAACTCGCCACAGCCGGCGGGCACTCCGGAAAAGGTGAAATTGGTGCACTCTGACCGCTTTGATAAAAATCCCGAAAAATATGGCGGCAACCCGTATTTCAGCGGTAATGTTCAGTTTGCGCATCAGGGTTCGGTACTCACGGCTGATGAGGTGATTTTCTATCAGGACCAAAATTTCGTGAAAGCACTTGGAAATGTGCGTCTGCAAAACGCCGATGGATCTGTTATCACCTCCGGAGAGATGGAATATGACGGCAACACCCAAAAAGGAATCGCCCGCAAAGATGTCGTTCTGACGGATCCGGGGCAGACGATAAAAACACAAACGCTTTATTACGACCGCATTTCCAATAAAGCTTATTTTAATACCGGCGGCGTTATTTCCAAAGATGGAAACGTGATGTACACCCGCTCCGCTACCTATGACTTAAACAGCCGCCTGATTGATTTCACGGGAAATGTAAAAATTGAAAATCCGGAGTATATTGTCGAAGGTGCGAATATTATACAAAATCAAAACAGCAATACCGCCACCTTTAACGGCCCGACCACCATTACCAACCGCCAAAATCCTGGTAACCTGATCTACACTGAAAAGGGCACCTATAACATGAATACGAAAGAGGTATATCTGAAAAAAAACTCACGTATTCATTATAACGGCAAGACCCTCACCGGTGATGATATGTATTTCAATCAGATCACCGGCTTTGGTACCGCGCGCGGTAACGTTACCTTGCGCGATCCGGCCGAAAACCGCTATCTGAAAGGCGGCTATGGTGAGATTTATGAAAAGAAGGATTCAGCGATGATGACCGATAAACCGTATGCCGTCAAGATTCTGGAGAAAGATTCAATGTATTTTGCGGCGCAGCGTATTCTTGCATTTCAGCGGCCGGATTCAGCGCAGCCATTACAAAAGAAAAGTTTTCTTCGGGCGTATCGTCAGGCGCGGATGTTTAAAACCAATATTCAGGTGCGGGCAGATTCTCTGAGCTTCGATGAAACCGACGGTATTATGCATTTGCACGGCAATCCCATTGCCTGGAGCGGCGAGAAGCAGGTAACCGGCAATGTGATTGAAGCTTATTTTGATACTGAGAAAGAATACCTGGATTCCCTGCGCGTGGTGGGCGATGCATTTGCCATCAGCAAAGCAGATTCCCTGAACCTGAAAGATGAATTCAATCAGGTGAAAGGTAAGCTGATGACGGTATATTATAAGCAGAACGAAATTAAAACCGCACGTGTTATCGGCAATGCGCAGGCAATCACCTATGCAGATGACCAAAACGAAAAAACAAAAGAAGTCGAACGCATCGGCGTAGCTTTATCGACCTGCGGGATTATCGAAGCGGAGTTTGAAGACCGCCGCGTACAAATTATTTCCTGCAATATCGGCGCGGATATACAAACCTATCCCATGAGTTTAATTTCCCGTGAAAAGCGCTTTTTCCCGGATTTCAACTGGAATACCACGGACCGTTTGCGGCGTTGGCAGGATATCTTTGTGGAATCACCCAACTATCCGGAAATAGAATACCAGAGCAGCGACCAGCTCTACAACGCTGCACAGAAAGCGATTGAAGATGAACGCGCAAAAGAAGAAGCCAAAAAACCGAAACGAACGAGGAAATGATTTCTGACTGCATTTTCCTTTCTCTTTTGTAAATGCCACTGGCAGTTCATTGCGATTTTTTCCGACCTTTGCACCCAAATAAAATAGCGCAGTGCAAAAAGATTTTTTTACTTATCAGGCCCAAACTACCCGGTTCGCTGCCGGCTTTGAAGTTGAGCGCGCCGAGGGTTCCTACATCTACGGAACCGATGGCAAAAAATACCTGGATTTTGTGGCAGGTGTTTCTGCTAACACCTTGGGACATTCGCATCCTAAAGTAGTAAATGCAATTAAAAAGCAGGCAGACAAATACTTGCACGTGATGGTCTACGGCGAATATGCGCAGGAAATGCCGGTGCAACTTTGTAAACTGCTGGCAGAAGCCACGCCAGAGCCGCTGGAAGTGACGTATCTCGTAAATTCGGGTGCGGAAGCGATTGACGGTGCGCTGAAACTGGCAAAGCGTTACACCGGCCGCGAGGAAATTATTTCGATGAAGCAATCCTACCACGGGAATACCCACGGTGCTTTATCGGTATCCGGGAATGAATTGCACAAACGTGAGTTTCGGCCGTTGCTTCCGCTGGTGGAATTTATTGAGTTCAATAATACAGACGAGTTTTCCAAAATCACGGAAAAAACGGCCTGTGTTATTGCTGAGACCATTCAGGGTGCTGCGGGCTTTCTGATGCCGGACCAGGATTATTTTGTGAGGCTGAAAAAACGCTGCGAGGAAGTCGGTGCGCTGCTCATTCTGGATGAAATACAGCCGGGCTTCGGCCGGACCGGAAAATTGTTTGCTTTTGAACATTTTGGAATGGTACCGGATATTCTGGTGATGGGCAAAGGAATGGGCGGTGGTGTACCGGTGGGAGCTTTTATGAGTTCCCGCGATATCATGGAAACGCTCTCGCATACACCCAAGCTGGGTCATATTACGACCTTTGGCGGCAATCCGCTCATCGCTGCGGCCAGCCTTGCAACGCTTAAAGAAGTATTGGACAGTAATCTAATGGCAGAAACAGCCGCGAAAGAACAGATTTTTCGTGAAATGCTGGTACACCCTGCCATTAAGAACGTGAACGGAAAAGGATTGATGCTCGCAGTAAACCTGGGCACACCTGAATTTACACTGGAAGCAGCAAGACGCTGCATGGAAAAAGGACTGATTGTTTTCTGGCAACTGTATCGCAATGAATATCTGCGCATCTCGCCGCCGCTGACGATTTCTGAAGCGGAAATCCGCGAAGGCTGTCAAATCATTCTGGAGGTTCTACAGGAAATGCAACCTGCCTAATTTCAAAAAAAGCCCGTCTTTTCCAAAATAGCCCCGATGGAAGTGGCATCCTCGCGGTGGCGCGGTAGCGCTGCCGGGAGATATAGCGGACAGCGGGACGAACCTGCCATAAAAATACGGCACTGCCTGCTCCTGAGAATATACGCTTTTTCCGGGAATCTATGGTATATATAAGAAATTAATTTATATATTGCGACACATTAAAAACTAGGAGTAATATGGCGAAAACCAAAGTGCAGTACGAATTCCCAATGCACTGTCAGTCAGAGATTTTGTATGAATACATGGCGAGTGAGGAGGGACTGTCGGAATGGTTTGCAGATGAGGTGGTGGAAAAGGGTGATGATTTCTTTTTCAGCTGGGGTGGTGGCCCTGCCGAGAAGGCAACGCTGATCCGGTATAAGCCGGAAAGCTTTGTGCGGTTCCGCTGGGAAGAAGATGAAGGCACGAAAAATTATTTTGAAATGACCATCGTGATTGATGATATCACCGAGGATCTGGCGCTGATGGTTGTGGATTTCTGCGATGAAGGTGATGAGGAAGAAAATCGCCTGTACTGGGAAAATCTGATTGAAAACCTGAAAATTAAACTCGGAGCGTCGTAAACGCGCTGCTGATCAATTTATAAATGAACGCCCGGCGTTCATTTTTTGTACCTGTCTAGTTTTTTATACTTCTTTTTATGAATACTGTTTTGTCTGCAGCTACCACTTCTTTACTTCAGTACGGCCCGGTAGTTCGTGTTGCATTCTATTTCCAACAGCAGAAATTAATCATGGCCGAGGAATGCTATTTCTACCTGATGGCGTCCATGCGCAAAATGAGAATGCCGATTCCGTTGTCTTACACGCTCGAATATTTTACGGAGCTGATCACTGCTGCGGTTTCTGAGAAGCAGTTAGAAAGTGGAGTTGTGGATTTATATGCCTTCGTTGAACCGTCGTCAAAGCAAACCGAGTTACATATTAATATTACTTCGACACAATCTGTACTAGGTTTAAAATCTATGGTGGAAATTGATGTGCTGCGCGAAATTTCTGTAAATACACATATCCTAAGCCAGATCCACACGCCTTGTCCGGAGAATCACTACGCCGCGGTCTATGCAGCGGAAAATGAACTGGATGATGTCATTTTGCTGAACCCGCATAAGAGAATTGCGCGTTGCGGCACAGGAAACCTGTTGCTTTTAAATGAAAATACCCTCCGGATCCCGAAGCAAACAGAAGGTGCTTATATTTCTCCGCTGATGGAAAACTTCGTGACCTGGCTGAATAAGAAGGAACGAATCACCATCGAAGAAGCAGAAATTAATGGATTCGAAACCCAGAAAGCCGAGGAGCTTTTATTGATATCCGACGCATCCGGCCTGCATCCGGTGCAAAAAATCAGAAACAAAAGTTTTGGATACACCCGTTTTGAGCAGTGGGCAGCAGACTGGGCTGCTAGTTTTCTTTTGGGATAATATCAGTTCATCGACACGTCAGTCGGGGCATTGGCCCAAAGCAGGAACTCACCGCCAAGATTCTGCATAATATTTTTCCAGAGACTCTGGTCGTTAGGAGAGGTGTAATCCAGATTATACACATCCACCGGCGTCCACATTTTCTGCTCGATTTCCCGGTCGAGCTGCTGGCTGCCCCAGCCGCTGTAACCGGAAAATATCTTTACATCACTGATGGGCAGGCGAAGTTCAATAAGTGCTGAAACCACATTTTCCACATCTTCGGTCAGGTAGTAATCATCTGAGATTTCGGTATAGGTGTCGGTCACCTTTTCTCCTTTGCAGATAAAAAATATTTTATCATTTTCCACCGGGCCGCCCTCGTAAACCGGCATCTGAAAGCCAAAAATGTCGAGCAGTTTGTTGCTCATTTCATCGTTCTTTTTATTCAGGATAAGGCCGAAAGCGCCGTCATCATTGTGGGCGATAATCAGTACCACGGAGCGTGAAAAAATGTCGCCGCCGAGGTCCGGAGTGGATATTAAAATTTTACCTTTGTAAGAGTAACTCATGTGTAAATAACCTTTGAATAAAGCAAACGTAAATCAAAATTAATCAAAATTATATGGAAAACCTGCACGATAAAAGAAAATCTTACGAGCGCGGAGAACTTTTGGAAAGCATGGTCCGCGACAATCCCATGGAGCAGTTCCGCAATTGGTTTATGGAAGCAGAGGAACATCCGCAGATTGCTGAAGCCAATGCCGTGGCTCTTTGTACCGTGGAGCCGGACGGGTATCCGCGCAGCCGCATGGTTTTGCTGAAGAGTTATGACTGGCAGGGATTTGTTTTCTACACAAATTATGAAAGCCGGAAAGGAAAAGCTATTGAGGCACATCCGCAAATCTGTCTGCATTTTTTCTGGCCGATGCTGGAGCGGCAGGTAATCATACGCGCCCGCGCAGAGCGGCTGGCCGAAAACTTAAGTGATGGTTATTTCCACGCGAGACCGAAAGGCAGCCAGCTCGGTGCAGTTGTTTCGCCGCAAAGTCAGGAAATTCCTGACCGCGAGTTCCTGGAAAACCGTTTGCATGAACTGGAGTCGGCTTACAGCGACAAAGAGATTCCGCGGCCCGGGAATTGGGGCGGTTATCTGGCAAAACCGGACGAAATTGAATTCTGGCAGGGTAGGCCCAACCGTTTGCACGACCGGATTATCTATCGTCTGGAAAACGGCCTCGACTGGAAAATCAGCCGCCTCGCACCATAAAAAAATCCCGGCCTGGAGCCGGGATTAATTTTTTCTGCAGAGCAAAATTATTTCTTCTTGCTGCCACCCATTACAGAGTCAGACAGTTCTGCGCCCGGCTTAAATTTAGCTACTTTCTTGGCAGCGATTTTAATAGGTTGCTTGGTTGCCGGGTTAATTCCCTGACGTGCAGCTCTTTCAGACACGGAGAATGTTCCGAAACCTACCAATGACACTTTGCCATCTGCTTCTTTCAACGTTTCAGTTACATTGGAAATAAACGATTCCAAAGCAGCTTTTGCCTGTACTTTAGAAATATTGGCATCTTTTGCCATTGCATCAATTAATTCCGACTTGTTCATAGTAAATGGTATTTAGGTTAGTTTGATTCTATAGCAAATATAAAACATTTTTCATATTGCACAAATCTTTTGCAATTTTCTGACCAAACATCAATAATTAGGGAATTTTAACCAAAACCTTCAAAATCAGCACGCTGCCATTCTATGGCGTTTGCAGTGAGGGCAGTTTCCGGTAAAGCAATAGGGAACGGCCTTTTAATCAAACGGCTGTTTTAATTTCGAAATTACGAATAATACAAAATATAATTACTCGCTTCTAATTCTTTTTTTAGTTAATAAAAGCTTGTGAAGCAACACTTTATAATTAATAAGCGACCGTGTTAATTTCTGTTTCAATTTTAATATTGTCTCCGGGCTTTTATTAAAAATAAGTAAATTTGCGCCATGTTACTTGAAGTATTCAAATCCAAGATTCACCGCGTACGCGTAACGGAATCAGACCTCAATTATATTGGCAGCATCACCATTGATGAAGATTTGCTGGAAGCCGCCGGTATTTTTGTGGGCGAAAGGGTCTATATCGTGAACGTAAATAATGGGGAACGGTTCGATACCTATGCCATCAAAGGCAAGCGTGGCTCCGGTGAGGTGTGCCTGAACGGGCCTGCGGCACGACGCGTACAAAAAGATGATATTATCATTATCATTGCCTATGCGCATATGACGCCGGAAGAAGCACAGACTTTCCAGCCGAAAATTATCTTCCCGGATGAACGAACCAATCTGCTTACGTAAATAAAATATCTTGGAAGAAAAACCAAAGAAGTCTGCGCTGAAAACAGTTGTAACCATTGTTATTTCCCTGGCAATCGCAGCCGTTTTTATGTGGTGGGCGCTGAAGGGAATTGAGTTTTCCCGTATTGCCGGTTATTTTGCAAAGGCCAATTATTTCTGGGTTTTGCTGGCGGCGGCCTTTGGAATCGCCGCATACTGGTTCCGCGCGGTTCGCTGGAATTTGCTTTTGCAGCCGATGGGTTATACGGTGAAAACGTCGAACGCTTTTTGGACACTGTCGTTCGGTTATCTGATGAACCTTACCATCCCGCGTAGTGGCGAAGTGGCGCGTGCCACGGCCTTGTACAGTGTAGAAGATGTTCCGGTCGACAAATCTTTCGGGACGATTATTCTGGAGCGCGTCATTGATTTGCTCTGTATGGTGGTTTTTCTCCTTCTGACCTTGATCTTCAAATACGACGCATTTATTGCTTTTTATAAATATATAACGC
The DNA here is from genome assembly GCA_032057205.1 of Kaistella sp. Taxonomy (GTDB): domain Bacteria; phylum Bacteroidota; class Bacteroidia; order Flavobacteriales; family Weeksellaceae; genus Kaistella. The sequence goes on along the minus strand of DAMCFT010000002.1, from coordinate 107,553 downwards.
AGCAGAAAACTGATACACAAAACACAGGCAATCGCTGGCTTCTGGTCGCCAGCGCGTTGACCGTGGTAGTCATTGGATTTTTAGTACTGCGTAAGAAGCTGCAGCAGTTACCGCTGTATCAGAAAATAGTCGGTTTCTTGCGCGGAATCGGTGATGGTTTGATGTCTGTTTTCCGCATGAAAGAAAAGAAGAAATTTATTTTTTATACGGCCGGCATCTGGATTTGTTATTATCTGGCAGCCTATCTGGTTTGTTTTGCGTTGCCGGAAACTTCCGGCTTCACCTGGGCCGATGGCTTCTTCATTATCGTGGTGGGAACCATGGGCATGATGGTACCGGCCTCCGGTGGCATTGGCGCATATCACCTGGCCCTGAAGTTCGGGATTATGGCGCTGTTTCTGTCCTTAGGTTTGGATCCGGAAGCGGGCGGCGAAGTCGGTTTGTCTTACGGTTTTATTTCCCATACCATGCAGCTGGTTATTATGCTGGTCATGGGCGTTATCGCTATACCGGTGCTGGCGCGGGAACGCAGCCGTAAACGTTCTTAAAATTATTTCTATATAGTAAAAAGCCGCACCTTTTGAACAGTAGTGCGGCTTTAATTTTTAATTTAGATTAAAAGCTCTTTTTAGCAGGCTTTCCACCTGCGGCTCGCGACCGCGGAAATCGCGGTATAATTTCATCGGGTCTTGGGTGCCGCCGAGTGACAGCATTTTTTTGTAACGCGCGGCGATATCTTCGTTGAAGATCCCATTGTCTTTGAAAAACTGGAAAGCATCTGCATCAAGCACCTCGGCCCACTTGTAGGAATAATATCCTGCGGAATATCCACCCTGGAAAATATGCGAAAAGCTGGTGCTCATTACTGTTTCGGGATTGGCAGGATATAAATGTGTCGCCTTGGTTTCTTCCGCTTCAAAGGTTTGGATGTCACCCACTTTTTCCGGTTGCGTGTGGTAAGCCATATCCAGAATGCCAAAACCAATTTGTCGTAAGGTTTGATAGCCTTCCATGAAATTTTTGGAGGCAGCAATTTTCTCGATTTTCTCCATGGGCAATACTTCACCGGTTTGGTAATGGTGTGCGAAAGTTTGCAGGAATTCCGGTTCGTAGCAATAATTTTCGAGGAACTGAGAAGGTAATTCCACAAAATCCCATTTCACCGAAGTGCCTGATAAATTGGGATACACCGTATCGGCCAGTACGCCGTGGAGCGCATGCCCGAACTCATGGAAAAGCGTGGTCACTTCCTGAAAGGTGAGCAGGCTGGGCGTATCTGTCGCCGGCCGCGAAAAATTGCAGACCACTGAGATGTGCGGACGGTAATTTTCGCCGTCTTTTCGGTATTGGCTTCGGAAACTGGTCATCCAGGCACCGGCGCGTTTGCCCTTGCGCGGGAAATAATCGGCGTACAGCAAAGCCTTGTAACGGCCGTCTTCATAAATTTCATAGGTGCGCACTTCCGGATGATACTTATCCACTTCCGATGTTTCGCGGAATTCCAGGTTAAACAGTTTGCCGGCAAGCGTAAACACGGCAGCCTGCACTTTCTCCAGCGGGAAGAAAGGTTTCAGTTCTTCATCATCAATATCAAATTTCACTCGGCGCAGCTTTTCAGCATAATAGGCGTGGTCGTAACTGTGCATTTCTTCAATGCCGTCTTCTGCAGCCAGCTTTTTCAGTTCATCTGTTTCCTGAATAGCGAACGGTCTTGCTTTTTCCAGCAGTTCGTTCAGAAATGAAGTAACCTCTGCCGGAGTTTTAGCCATCCTTTCTTCCAGTACGAAATCAGCATAACTGTCGTAGCCCAGCAATTTTGCTTTTTCCTGTTTTAATAGTATAAGGTCACGAATCAGGCCCTGATTGTCATAACTGTTGTTCTGAAAACCTTTTTTTCCATTGGCTAGAGCGAGTTCGCGACGCAGTTCGCGGTTGCGCGCATAAGTAATCAGCGGCACATAACTCGGGTAATGCAAAGTAATCACATACCCTTCGAGGCCGCGTTCTTTCGCTTCTGCACGGTATTGTTCCAGAACCGCTTCCGGAATACCTTCGAGCTCGGAAACATCAGTAATATGCTTAAAATAGTCGTTGGTCTCTGCCAGTACATTTTGCCCAAACTGTAAGGATTTGCGGGAGAGTTCCATGCTGATTTCCTTGAACCGGGCTTTATCTTCTTCATTCAGCAAAGCACCGCTTTTCACGAATCCTTTATAGGTTTCGAGCAATAAAGTATTCTGCTCTTCCGTAAGTTTCGCACGGTCGCATTCTTCATATACTCTTTTAATTTTTGCAAAAAGCTTTTCGTTCTGGGAAATTTTCGCGGAAAATTCGGTAAGCATCGGCGAAACTTCCTGGGCGATTTGCTGGATGGTATCGTTGGTTTCGGCTGAATTTAAATTAAAGAACAGGGATGAAACAATTTCGAGCTGTTGTCCGGAATAGGCCATAGCTTCAATTACATTAGCGAAATCCGGCGCGGCAGGATTGTTCACTATTTGTTCGATTTCCTGCTCTGCCTCAGATATGAGTTCTTTAAAAGCAGGTACAAAATTTTCTTCTTTAATGGCTGAAAAAGGAGCGGACGCATAAGCCGTTTCAAATGGACGGAGCAAAATATTATTCATAAAAATAAGGTCAGGATTTGTTAAAAAGCAAATTTAACTAAAATTTAATGCTTTCCCTCTGAGTCCGTTTCCATGCGAACCTCTTGAAAAAGCATCTCTCCGCAAGCGTTAAAATAAACACGAGTTTTAAAGCAGCTTAAATAATTAGTTTAAATTTGTGCTTCGTAGAATTTTCCGGTACAGCCCGGATGCAATTGCTGAAAACTATTTTAATGAAAAAAGTATCCGTACTGGCAGTTTTGGTTCTTACTTTAACTGCCTGTAAGAAAGAAACAAAAACCATAACCAAAACAGATCCGGCCACAGGCGAAACCATTACGGTGGAAGTTCCGGCCGACAGCGCCACTGCATCTCATACAAATGATGCCACGATCAACACCGGTCAGCCGGCAGTGTACGCGGAGAATGGGGTGTACAAACAAAGTTTTAAACTTGAGAAAGGCCAAACCTATCCGCTGGTAACGCATCAAAAAGATGTGCAGACGCTCACCGGTCCGGACGGAAAATCACAAAGCGGCACCAGCGAAATGACCGATGAAATGTCTTTCACAGTAAATGATTTTAAAGACGGCGTTTATGATATTTCTGTCAATCTGCTGGGCAAGCGAAACAGCCAGACGGCCAACGGGCAGACGGTGACTGTGGATACGAAGCAGGCGGCACCAAAAGATGAGCAGCTGAAGATGATGTGGAATGTGAATAAAGCATTGATCGGCAATACCTTAAACATGAAAATGAAGCAGAACGGCGATGTGGTTTCAATCTCAGGTTTTGACCCGATTTATACCAAAGTAACCTCGGCGGTCGGAACCATGCTCAAAGACGCCAAGGAAAAAAATGCATTTGCAGGCAGTTTTAAACAAAGCTTTAATGAAAAAATGCTAAAAGACCAGTTTGCTAAAAACCTGGTTCTTCTGCCGGCGAAAGGAGTGAAGATAGGCGAGAGCTGGACTGAAAGCGAAAATGCCACACCTGATGGCAAGATAAAACTGACGACAAAATACACGTTGAAAAGCGCCGGTGATGGTACTGCCGAGATTTCCGTTGCGGGTGGTATCCCGAAAAAATCAGATAAAAACACACAGGAAGGTATTACCAGAACGATGAGTTCTGAACTTTCTCAAAACGGAAAAATTGTTCTGGATGAAGCGACCGGTTGGGTGAAAAATCAAAACGTGACCGTAAAGACGACACAGTCAGAGACCCTGTCCGACGGAAAACAAAGCCAGACCATGAAATCTGTGTCCAACTCCACTGTGTCGGTGAAAGGCAAATAAAGTGTGCAGTTGCTGTTATTTTTTTTTGATTAATATTTTATGAAATACGTTTTAGAACTGATTCTGACCACGGTCATTGTGTTCTTCGTCTGGAATATCCTGAAGCGGCTTTTTGTGAACAGCATTTTCCGTTATACGCGCCCGCCACGACGGGAGCAGCCGGCAACTTCGCAGAAGAAAAAAGATTCAAAGTCCAAAATTCACTGGGATGCTGAAACTGTGGATTACGAGGAAATAGACGAAACTAAAAAGTAATAATAAATCCTCTGGCTATTGCCGGAGGGTTTTTGTGATTATATCCGCAAACATGAAAAAAAGTAAAAACCTGATTTTCGCAGCCGCAAGCCTTGTTGTTTTTGTGCTCATCGCGGTGCTTTATGCACATCCGGTGCTCACAGGAAAGCAGTTGTTTCAGCACGATATTGTACAATATAAAGGCGGAGCCAAAGAATTGCTGGATTACCGCGCCGAACACGGAAAAGAAACCTACTGGAGCGACTCCATGTTTGGCGGAATGCCCACCTACCAGATGGGCGCGCAGTTCCGCGGCGACCTGATACGCAATATTGACGGCTGGCTGAATTTCCTGCCAAAACCGGCGAATTACATTTTTCTGCTGTTTGCAGGTTTTTATCTTTTAGGCTGGGTCGCCGTCCGCAACTGGAAATATGCCTTGCTGGGTGCGTCCTTCTTCGGGCTGTCAACCTATTTTTATATCGCTTTGGCCGCCGGGCACAATGGCAAGATCCATACGGTGGCGTACTTCGCGCCACTGCTTGCCGGAATCTTGCTGGTGTATATCCGCCGGAAGTATGTGGCCGGGTTTATTGTAACGGCTTTGTTTATGGGCCTGCAGATATCAGCAAATCACCCGCAGATGACGTATTACCTGTTTCTGGCACTGGCATTCCTGTTCTTATCAGAACTTGTGCGCACGATTCGGGTAACGCGTGACTGGAAACACTTCGGGCTGAGCAGCGGTATTCTGGCTGTCGCGATGGTCCTCGGCGTCGGAATGAATTCCCAGCGTTTGATGGCCAACTCCGAATATGTGGGCGAAACGGTGCGTGGAAAGCAGATCCTGACCAATGAGCGCCACGATGGCGGGAAAGCAGGTATGGATAAAGAAAGTATGCTGATGTGGAGCTACGGAAAACTGGAAACCTTAAATCTGTTTATTCCACGGCTGATGGGCGGAGCCAGCAATGAAAAAGGCTCCGAAGAAATGATGGCGCAGGTTCAGCAACTGGTACAAGACAACGCCAGCTCACAGGAAGAAGTGAACCGAATTGCGCAGGGGTTCAGTTCTTTAACGTACTGGGGCGAACAGCCCGGAACTTCGGGGCCGGCGTATCAGGGCGCAGTCGTTTGTTTTCTGGCAGTGCTCGGATTCTTCCTGGGTTGGAAAAAATACAGATACTGGATTCTGGGCGCTTCTGTTTTGACGATATTACTGGCGTGGGGAAGCAACTTCATGATCATTTCGGATCTGTTTATTGATTTTGTTCCTTTTTATAATAAATTCCGTGCACCGAGTTCGATCCTGGTCGTGGTGGAATTATTGTTCCCGCTGATTGCGATTATCGGTTTATACCGCTATTTTAATTCCGGAAAAAACAGTTCAGGAAAGAATACAGATTTGGCGAATGAACCGGAGCTTACAGCGGACCTTAAGGAGAAAACCTTAATGAGCGTTACGGCTGCTGTCCTCGGGATTACGGTCCTGCTCTTAATTTTCGGCAAAAGTATTCTTGGATTTCACACGGCTCAGGAAAAAACTTATTTGCCGCCTTACCTGCTTGAGTATTTGGTTGGGGAGCGATACAGCATGTTTGCTGCAGATGCCGTAAAAGCCATTCTCTTCGTACTTGCCGCTGCGGGTTCCTTATGGTTGTTTATAAAGGATAAAATTTCGCAGAACGTTGCGCTGATGATTATCGGTCTGGTAAGTTTTGTGGATTTATGGTCCGTGGATCACCGTTATTTAAATTCAGATAATTTTATTGATAAAACCTTTACAGAAAATCCGTTTCAAACGGAGACCAGCGATTTGCTCTTTCAGAAAGTGGGGGACAATTCAAATTTAATGGGACTGCTCAGCAACGTGAACGTCAATAAAACACTGGAAGAAATTGCAGAAAAAGACCAGAGTCATTACCGGATTTATAACCAGACACTGGGCACATTCAGCGAAACCAATACTTCCTATTTTAAGTCATCAGTGGGCGGCTATCACGCAGTAAAGTTGCGCCGTTATGACGATTTGATTGATCACTACTTTTCCAGAATGGATACGGTGAAGGTGCCAAGCATTTTGAATATGTTGAACACAAAGTATATGATTTTCGGCAGTGCCCAGGAACCGCAGGCAGTAGCGAACCCGACGGCAAACGGAAATGCCTGGTTCGTATCTGAAGTAGTCATGGCAGAAAACCCGAATCAGGAGATCGATCTTATCGGAGAAATGGATACGCGCAAAACCGCAATCATAGGTAAAGAAGATGCAGCATACTTGAAAGACAAAAAAATGCAAAGCGATTCCACGGCGTATCTGGAACTCAAATCGTACGAACCCAATCATTTGACTTTCAGTTCTGTGTCGGCTACACCGCAGCTGGCGGTTTTCTCAGAGATATACTATCCGCACGGCTGGAAAATGCTCATCGACGGTTCCGAAGTACCTTATATAAAAGCCAATTACCTTCTTCGTGCCGTACATGTGCCGGCAGGAAAACATACAGTAGAAATGATTTTCGCGCCTAAAGTAATTGAGACCGGCAAAACCGTTTCATTGATTGCGTTTGCGTTATTTATACTGCTTTCGCTGGCTGGTTTATTCCTGCTTTATCGTAATTATAAAGCGAAGATTGCACCGGAAAAGGCATAATTTAAATCACAACACTCATCATTAAAAAAGATAAAAAAATACTGATTGTTTCCTACTACTGGCCACCAGCGGGCGGACCGGGCGTACAGCGATGGCTGAAGTTTGTGAAATACCTGCCGGACTTCGGTTGGGAACCGGCTGTTTTTATTCCTGAAAACCCAAGTTATCCGCTTACGGATGCAACGCTGTGTTCAGAAGTTCCTGCGGACCTAGAAGCGATCAAAAGTCCAATCTGGGAACCCTATCAGCTGGCAGAACTCTTTGGAAAACAAAATAAAAAGTTCAAAGCCGGCCAGTTTGATGTAGGTAACAAACAATCCTTGAAATCAAAAATTTCCATCTGGATTCGCGGCAATTTTTTTATTCCGGATGCCCGCGTGTTTTGGGTACGGCCGTCCGTAAAAAAACTAAATAAATATCTCGCTGAACATCCCGTGGACGTGCTCGTGACCACGGGGCCGCCGCATTCCATGCATCTAATCGGACTACAATTAAAAAAAGATTTTCCCAACCTGCGCTGGGTGGCAGACTTTCGTGATCCCTGGACGGAAATTTCTTATTATAAACATTTAAGGCTCACCGCCGCCGCCGACCGTAAACACCGCCGGCTGGAAAAGCAGGTTTTTCAAACGGCCGATTTGACGCTCGCCACCAGTTATAGCGATGCGGAAAACTTCCGAAACCTCGGTGCAAATGCGTACTGCATTACCAATGGTTTTGACGGTGTTCCTTATGAAAAAGGTAAAGCTGAACGCTCAGAAAAGTTTACCATATGTTATGCCGGCGTGCTGGAGCAACTCCGTAATCCCAAAATTTTATGGTCCGTCCTTCAGCAATTAGCTGAACGTAATGTAGGTTTCAAAGAAGATGTAAAAATTGTTTTTGCCGGCCGTGCCGACGAGCATATCCTTCAGTATCTGAAAGACAGTCCATTGTCAGCTTCCATTGAAACGCCGGGCTATCTTCCGCATCAGCAAGCCAACGAGCAAATGCGAAAGGCAGATTTACTTTTATTAACCAACTTCTCTCAACCAACGTCGAAAGGAATTATTCCCGGCAAGCTGTTCGAGTATCTGGCCTCCGGAACAGAAATTATTTCCTTTGGCCCGGCGGAAAGCGATGTTGCACGCATTCTCCTGGAAACGAACTCCGGCCGTCATTTTTCTTATACCGACGAGCAGGAGATTTCAGCATTCATTCTCCAGCAGTATGAGCGGTGGAAGCGAGGAGAAGAACCAACGGAAAAACGGGAGATCGATCAGTTTTCGAGAAAAAACCTGACCGGTCAGCTTGCTGAACTGTTGGATACTTTAACTTCATAAAAAAACCGGCTGCGTGGTGCAACCGGCTTCTGTTGTCTAAAGCCAACCCATTTCCTTCATCCAGTCATCGTTGTAGACTTTCGCCACGTAACGGGAGCCGTGATCGTGCAGCAGCACCACAATAATGTCGTCCTTGGTGAACTGGTCTTTCATCTGAACCAAAGCAGCAATTGCACTTCCGGCAGAATATCCGCAGAAGATACCTTCTTCTTTGGCCAGTTTGCGCGCGTAAACCGCACCGTCTTTGTCGGTCACTTTCTCGAAATGGTCAATGACTGCCATATCGTAGTTTTCGGGAATAATATCTTCACCGATACCTTCCGTAATATAGGAATAAGCGTTCGCCGGGATAAATTCACCTGTTTCATGATATTCTTTCAGAATGGAACCATAGGTATCCACCCCGATGATCTTGATATTTTCATTTTTCTCTTTAAAGAAGCGTCCGCAGCCTGTCACTGTTCCGCCGGTGCCGGCGCCGGCAACAAAATGCGTAAGCTTGCCCTCGGTCTGCGCCCAGATTTCGGGAGCCGTTGATTCATAATGCGCCAGGCGGTTGGAGAGGTTGTCGTACTGGTTTACGTACCAGGAATTTTCGGTTTCTCCGGCCAGGCGTCGGGAAACGCTGTAGTAAGATTGCGGATCATCCGGCGTTACATCCGTTGGGCACACAATTACTTCCGCACCGACCGCACGAAGGATATCGCACTTCTCTTTGGATTGTTTGGAATTGGTAACGAAAATACATTTGTATCCTTTCACAATGGCTGCCAGCGCCAGGCCCATTCCGGTGTTGCCGGATGTTCCCTCAATAATGGTTCCGCCCGGTTTCAGCCGTCCGTCTTTCTCTGCATCTTCCACCATTTTAACCGCCATTCTGTCTTTCACGGAATTGCCGGGATTAAAGGTTTCTACCTTTGCCAGCACCAAGGCCGGAAAATCTTCTCCCAAGACTTTATTTAATTTAACCAAAGGGGTATTCCCAATGGTTTCCAATATATTTTCAGCGTAATTCATTCTGATTATTTTTATGAAAGTTGCAATGCTCTTTTACGCGCATTTCAATGTTGCAAAGGTAAGGAATTTTAAATTTTAATTATATTTAACAGCCTTCACCGGAGAGATTTTACTGATAAGATAACTCGGTAAAATAAGGGAAATGGCGGACACAAGTAAAATTCCCGCCGAGATAGAAATAATGTGCAGGAAATTAATTTCAACCGGTACGACACTTAGATAATAATTTTCGGGATTTAAAGTAATCAGCCCAAAATATTTCTGAATAAATAAAAAACTCAGCCCGATCAAATTACCAATCACCAGGCCGGGCACGATGATCAGCAAAGTGTAATTAATGAAAATGGTCCGGATCTGTGCGTTGGTCGCGCCCAGTGTTTTGAGCATTCCGATGGAATTGGTGCGCTCGATGATCAGGATCAGCAGCAGCATGATAATATTAATAATGACGACCACAAGCATAATGCTGATAATCAATACAATATTGGTATCAAAGATCGCAATGAAATCCATGATTTGCGGATATTCATCAGTTGCTTTTACGGTGTAATTTTTATATCCCGCCAGCCGGTCAATTTCGGGCGCGTATTCATCAATATCGTCGATGTTTTTCATGAAAACATCTAGACCGCCCAGTTGCTGGTTGGTCATTCCCTGAATTTTCCGTGCGTGGTTGATATCGCCGATGATGTACAGGTCATCAATCATCTTGATTTCCGTTTTATAAATCCCCTTCACTTCGAAATTCCGGTATAAGGGACTTTGGTTCTCCTTGGAGAAAATGGCGACAATACTGTCCTTTACTTTTAAATGAAGATCACCGGCAATTTTTTCCGAAATAATAATTCCATTGTTATACCCTTTTTCCTGATAGTTGGGGATTTCACCGGCGACCAGAAATTTTTTGAATCTTGCGGCATCAAAATCCTTTCCCACACCTTTCAGAATAATTCCCGCAAAATTGTGTTCGTTCCGTAAGATCCCGCTCACCGACGCATATTTCTGAGTGGCAGCCACGCCGCTGAGATTTTTGATTTGCTGAAGTTTCAGTTCAGACGTGTCGAGCACCGAGGAATTATAAGAGTTGTTGGATTGTTTGGATTTAATGGAAATGTGTCCCGAAAAATCAGCCATTCTTTCCTTAATTGCTCTTTTGGAACCGAGTCCTGTGGAAACCGTGATCAGCGAAACCACCACGCCCAGAGCCACCGACAGGCGACCGATAAACACAATCACCCGTGAGAGGTTATTTTTGTTATCTTTGGAAAAAGCAATCTTTTTGGAAAAATACAGCGGAAAATTCAACGGCAGATGTTTAACAGCCAAAATTAAAGATTTACTTCTGATTCTGCTAATTTATTTTGGCGCCGCACTTCACATGCAGGCGCAGCAGACCGGAAAAAACTGTTTTAAGAAGGGCGCTGACCGTCCTGCTTTATACCTTCCGCTGCTGGCCGGGAAAAAAGTGGGCGTAGTTACCAATCACACCGGTGTAATGCACGATAAGCAGCACGTGGTGGACTTCCTTCTTAAAAACGGAATAAGTGTTACCAGGATTTTTGCGCCCGAACACGGCTTCAGAGGGGAGGCGGATGCCGGCGAGCAAATCCGCAACGGGCGGGACACTGCTACCGGTCTTCCCATTATTTCGCTTTATGGTAAAAACAAAAAGCCTTCGCGCGATCAGGTAGAAGATCTGGATATAATCCTGTTTGATATTCAGGATGTGGGGGTGCGATTTTATACCTACATTTCCACACTCGCGTATGTGATGGAAGCTGCCGCGGAAAATCAGGTGGCTGTGATCGTATTGGATCGCCCGAATCCGCATGACGGATATACCGATGGTCCTGTTCTGCAGCCGGGTTTCGAAAGTTTTGTAGGCATGCATCCCGTGCCGGTTGTTTATGGACTGACCATTGGAGAATATGGAAAAATGGTCAATGGCGAAAAATGGCTGGCCAATGGAATCCAGGCAGACTACACCGTAATTCCCATGCTGAATTATCATAAAACCCAGCGCTATCCGATTGACGAAAAACCCTCGCCGAATCTACCGAATGCCCAATCGATCGCGCTCTACCCGAGTCTTTGTTTTTTTGAAGGAACACAGGTTTCCGTCGGCCGCGGTACAGCACTGCCGTTTCAGGTATATGGTTCGCCCTGGACCAAATCATTGCCGTACACCTTCACACCAAAGCCCACTGCGGGAGCAAAAGATCCTTTTCTGAACGGTAAATTGTGTTATGGTGAAAATCTCTCAGCCCCTGCCCGCGATTTGCGACAGTTGGAGTTGCAATGGTTATTAAAAGCGTATCAGGCTTATAACAATCCGTCGCAAAGTTTTTTCCTGAAAAACCTTTTCTTCGATAAACTGGCGGGTACCGATGAACTCAGAAAGCAAATCATCAGTGGCAAATCCGAAGATGAAATCAGAAAATCATGGCAAAAAGGACTGGCTGATTTTGAACGCATTCGCCAGAGGTATGTGATCTATCCGGATTAATTTAAAAAACAGCCTTCACCTGCATGGAGCCGATGTGGATGGTACGCTCGCCACTGTTTCTGCCTTCATAATTTACATTTAATTGCAGGAATGAATTGATGCTCTGCTGCAGGAAAAGCGACCAGACCTGATTTTTTCCGGCCTTCAGTCCGTCGAGCATTTGGTTCCCGACGATCGAGAAACTATTGCCGGTAAAGTCGTGGTTAATAAAAGAAAAGTTTCCGCGAAGCGAGGTCTTTCTGCGTTCCCACTGAAGTGTGCCGGTGAGTTCATAGGTTTTTAAATTTTCCGGGCCGTCTTGTCTGTTTTTATGTCTTAACGCGGCAGAAGCTTCTGCCTGTATATGCTCCGATAGCTGATAAGTTGCTTTCGGGCGGCTTTCCAGAGACTGTATTAAGAAGTTTCGGCTGTCAAACAGTTGAGAAGTGTTCCCGGTGTCCTGCAGGCTGTTCTGCCAGTCGATCTTTAAGCTTCTGCCAAACCAGTATCCGATATTTACAAAGTGTGAAGACTGCCGGCGTTCCTCGTTACTGTAGTTTGCATTGATTAAATTATCTGTCGCCACAAACCGATACCCTCCGTTCCAGCCGGAAACATCGGTGTTATGAAACTGAACCGCAGCCAGCAGTGACTGATTTTTAAGCAACTGTGCCGCGTTTTTCTCAAAAGGATTCCAGGCTAACGCATCATCTTCTTTTAGATAAGAATTTTGCGAGTTTACCGAAAGGTTCAGGTTCCATCGTTTCAGAAAGCGGTTCTCGGAGTTAAATATAAAAGAAGGCTGCACGTACAAGGCAAGTTCCAGCTTGTTTTTATTGGAGGGAACATAGCTAATTGTGTTGGTGTAAATGCGGATATACTGTGCAAGGTCAGCATATTCCGCGACTTCGAACTCATCCAGTTGCTGAATGCCGTCGCCGTTGTAGTCGGTCCATTTATAAATTCCCTGTCCGTCGGTAACTTTAATGTACTGAAATTCCCGGCGCGCTTCCTGTCCGTTCCCTAATTCATAAAATGCCTGCAGCCGTAAGCCGTTATTCAGGAATTGCTGGCTGTAGGAGATATTGCCGATGATATAATCGCGGTTATATAAAGCTGAGGATGAATTTTCTTTATTGAAAAATTTGCGGTAGTGCAGCAGCACTCCCAGCTGTGTCCGCTCTGTTTTAATGAGCTGGCTTTCGGCTTTGATTCCCAGCACCTGATTCAGGGTAATCAACTGATCACTCCGCGCTGAATCATTTTCACGCAGATAGATTTTTGCCAGCAATTTGGTTCTTGCTGAATCGGCTATTTTGTTTTGAAGGAAAATTTCTTTCCAGCGGAAACTCTCCGCATCGAGCAAACCTGTTGAAACCAGTTTTCTGCTATTCTCCTCGAACCCGACACCCGAGCTCCAAACGCCCGTTCGCGATATATAGGAAACGGCGGTGTTGCCTCGTGCATAATGAGTTTTTAATTCTTTGCCATCAGTTTTTAAATAAGAGGCAGCACCTTCTGCGCTCCATTTATTTCGTGTCCACCCGAAAGCAACTTCGTTTTTCAGTCCTTTATAAAAGTTCTTTTCTGTAAGATAATTTAAAGTATAATTCAGGAAACCGGCCTGCTGCCAGGAATTTTTAAAATCAAAAATCAGCCGATCCTGCCGGATGTTATTAAATTCTTCCTGAAGGTTAAAGTCGCGCGCAAACTCGGTGTCATTAATGCGGTCCAGCACATAAAAACGGTCACTTAAATGCTGGTATTCAAAGCGCGGTGTTCCCTGCCAGTTTCCTTTATGAAAGGTTTTGTACCCAAAAATGCGCGCGGCATAGCCCAGGTTTTCTTCCGCATCCAAAGAGGAAAATAAATTGCGGTCATGGTTGCTTAAGGATACATCGCCGCCGACTGCCCCTTCGTTCAGTTGCAGAACAGCATTAGCCGAATAAACATGGGTTTTCTCCGGCGCCGGTAATTTCCGGACCGCGCGGTAACTTCCCATCCCGCTGCCGACATATTCGAAAACGCGGCCATTGGCAATGCTTTGCTTTAAAATATAATCCCCATTATTTGTCCCGAACTGGGTGAAGGCGACCTGGTACAGAGTTTTTGATTCATCGGTGGAGTAGCGGTAATAGGTCTCCGAAACATCAGTGACGAGTTCGTAGAGAATTTTATTAACATCGTATTCTGTAACCGTTCCGGAGGGTGCATACATCTTATCCGGATTGTTTCCGGCCGCCGCGAGAATCTGTTGATCTTCTTTAGATAGGTTCAGGGCCAGCGGCGCATTTTTGCTGTCATTTTCCACGAACCAGTTAAAACCGGCCTGAAATTTTTCACGTTTATGACTGATGTTTCCGGTAACCAGAAAACGGGTGTAATTGCGGTTGGTGTAATTATATGAAATCGTAATAAAATTCTGCCGGAAAATTGGCCGGAAGCTGGTGAAGGTGACTTCACCGGTATTGTAATTAATAACATAATCCTGGTCTTCGCCGCGCTTCATTAGAATCCCGTCGATATATACCTGCTCCGAACCAGAAAGAACGGTTATGAATTGTTCACCGTTTTTCCCGCTCAATCGATACGGTCCCTGGTTGCCTTCCACGGCTTCGAAACGGATTCGGAAAAACTCACTTCGCGCAATTCCTGCGGAAACATTGAGTGCGGTGGTCTGCTCGGTGCCGAACAATGTAGAATATTGCAAGCCCATGCTTCTGCGCTGGTAACGGGCGAAATGGGCGGTGTTATCATTAAGTTCAAGATGTCCGGCTTGCAAAACAGAACGATCGCGGATATTGAGCTGCAAATAAATGCGGTCGAATTCCTCCAGGGTTTGTGTGTAACCGTCGGCCTGAATGGGCAAATTATGATCGGAAACTGAAGCCAGAATCGTAACATCATTTGAGAGCCGCCCGGATATTTGCAGATCCATCGAACTCTGCACGCTTTGGCCCTGATTATTCCCAAAGGTAATCCCGCGGATAATCGAGCCTTTTGAATTAAGCTGAGATAAAGCCTGCTTACCGGCAACGGCTACCCGCACTCCTTCATCCAGGGCGGGTTGCGGCGTTAGCTGAATATAATCCAGCGTATCTTTGGTAAAAACATCCAGATTTAGTTTCTGGGCAATTACCGAATCTGCCGAAATACTGTCTTTTCGAAAATTTGGATTATCCCAACGAAAGATCTGTGCATGGAAAAAGCTCGATGCAAGAAGAAATAAAACCAGTGCCGGAAAGGTAATTTTCAAGCAGGAAAATTTAGGGCTGTAAATGTAACGAAAAGAGGCGCGGGAAAGTATTAAGTTTACGTAACGCGTTATGTTATGTAAGGATTTATGTTTAAATTTGCTGAACAATTTTAAAATTTTATATCATGAAAAAACTTTATTCTTTATTTGCTGCTATATCTTTGGCAGGTATTGTTTCAGCGCAGGGTGCGGAAACATTTCAAACACAGACAGCTTTAACTTCGAGTTATGCTGACGGGAGCTTTGCTGGAGAAACTAGTGGTGTTACGGTAAACTTCGTTCATTCTAGGGATGAAGGTTTAGGTACTACTGATGATTATTCTATTAATGGTAAAGGAATTATGCTCAGAAGAGCTGACGAGCCTAGTTCAGTGGAGTTTGTAATCCCGAACGGAGTTGGAACATTCACTTTTAAATACAGAAAAGCCTTTACAGGAGGAACAAACAATAGAGTCTTAGCTGTTTTTGTAGATGGTGTTCAAACGACTGTTACTGATACTTTTGGAACTGCCGGAGCAGATGCTACTGTTTATACTTCTAGTACGGTAATTAACAAGCCTGGTGAAGTTAAAGTAAAAATCAGCTACCCTACCGGAACTGCTAATGGTAATAAACAAGTGACAATTGACGATGTTGCGTGGACTGCAAATGGAGTTTTAGGGGTTAATGCAGATAATTTATCAAAATCTGTTTTAGTTAAAAACACTTCCGTTTCCAACGAGCTTATTTTTGGAGCAAAATCTGATGATGTGAAAGTACTTAACCTAAACGGTCAGGTTGTTAAATCACTTTCAGCTGCGGAAAATGGCAGAGTAAATGTTTCTTCCCTTCCAAAAGGAGTGTATATTGTTACCGGAACTGTAAACGGTAAAGCAGTTTCTCAAAAGATTATTAAAAAATAATCCTGTCTGACAGATTACTAACTGCCTTTTATAAAGGCAGTTTTTTTATGCCAAAACTTAAAGGTGTATAAATAGACTAAAAATATAAAAGTAGCACGATATTTGCTGAATGTTTTATGTGAGATCTTAGAGTTGCCTGCGAAAAAAAGAACCACGTACTGCGAGCCTGCAACTCATAGTACCATAGTTTTCATAATTTTTTATTTATTTGTTGTCGTGCGCTCCCGGATGCTTCCGGGAGCGTTTTTTGTTAGAACCAGCCGCGGCGGAAATAGCTGGTCAGCGCGGAAATATTCAGATTCAGGGTGAAACGGATTCGCTTACCGTAATCTTTAAAACCAGGCTCAAAACCTAGTGAACTCTGAATAGGGAAGTAGACTTCCAGAAAGTCAGGAATTACTTTTAGCTTTACGCCCGAATCCCAGATAAACTGTGCACGAGCATCCCTGTTTTTATACATTCCTGCATCTGCATAGACATTAAACCATTTCCAGACGTGGCTATCCACATTTACCGTCGTTATCCATTGATTTGCTTTGTCGCCTACGAATGATTTAAAGCCTCCTTCCGCGATAATAGCCTGCTGTGCCAGCAGTCCTGAAGTAGCACTCTGGCCGAGCAGTCCATACGAAAACGCATAGTTGGACACGCGCGCGATCCCGTAATCAAAAAGATCGTTCTTGGTTTTGTTGGTGAAGAAATAGCCGCCGAACCACCTGAGCAGGATTTTTTTGTCTTCAGCATACTCCCAACGATAGGAAAACTCGCTGGAGATTTTCTGAAAATCTTCCATCCATTGCAGTCCGGTACTGAAAAAGCGCTCATGGATCAGCCGGCGGTCCGAATACGCATAGCCGATGTTCCAAAGGTTATACTTGCCATATTCATTCTGCAGCACAAGTTCCGGATTCAGATCTTTTTCGAGATAGTTATACGCAAACTGAAAACTTCGCCCGATATCTGATCTTGGGTTTTTAGCAAAATTAAGGTTGGCAAATGCGGTAAATTTTTGGTACGTCAGGTCATAATCATAATGGAAATGCGATGCGGACACACCTACATCCAGACTGCGGAAGAAAGCCTCGGCCGGCTGAAAGGAATAGCCCACACTGCCGGAACCCGTTAACTTCCCGGTGCCCGTACTGAAATAGGGTGTGAATGAATATTTAAACCGCCGGTCAAATAATGCCGTATTCCGGACATTCAGGCCCAGCAAAACTTTATCATAAGCGTTAAAGTTTAAACGTGGATTCAGATAGATTTCATTGTATTCAGGATTAGGAACGTCTGTCAGAATTTTCAGCCGGACTTTTTTCGTGTTGGCAAACAAGCCTGTTGTGTAGCGGTAGTTATCCCTGAAGTTGGTTTCGGGGAAGATATAATCATCATTTAAAATAATTTTTTCTGCGGCGGACTGTGGGATCCGGTATTCCACGGCGCGCTTCCGGTCATCCGTATCAAACCAATATTTCTTTTTATTCCCTGCCATATCCTGCGTCTGCACCTGGAACGGAACAGTCATGCTGGTATTTTTTGCAATCTTTAAAAGGTATTCGTCATTGTCTTTCTTAAAGCGTTTTAATTTAAAATTAACCCTGTTTTTATGCTGTACAAACCGATCCATAAAATCCGCCGAATAGCCGGAAGCGAGCGTTAATTCATCAAGGAATTTCTGCTTGTCCGCAATTTTTCCGCCAGTTTCCCTTAAATATGTTTTGATGAAATCATTAAACTGGTACGTCCCCATTTTTTCGGCGAGAAAATTAAATAACGTGCCCGTTTCAAAATGGCTGATGGCAGTCGCATTGAAATTACTGAGTTCTGAAAAAGGAGTATCAATGGCCTGATCCAGATTCTGCGTTTGCATATACTGATATGCCAGCCCATAACGTTCCAGCAGTTTCAGGCGCGAAGCATGAAATATTTTCAGTGGTTTCATCCCAAAAATTTTCACCTGTTCCGGCAGGTTTCCCAGCAGTTTGCGATCCGGATAATTTCTTTGCAGATACTGAATTTCCAGGTAGGTTTTTAAGCCATTGAGCAGCCAGTGATTTTCTTCCTGTTCAAAAAGAGCAGTTTCCTGCAATACCGCCTTCGAAAGCATGCTGAAATAATTCAGGTCTGTTTGCTCAGCTTTGCTGAATAAGGAATAGTGAAATTTCCAGAAATGCAGGTCATCGATTCCCACGAAACTTTCCTGTTTTTTAAACCGTTCACTTAAAAATATTTTTGAAGGCAAGCTTCCGATATGTTGCCGGACAAAATCGAGCTGTAATGGAATTAGAAAATTCAGTCTCTGTTTTTCTTCCTCCGAAATGCCATACGCGGCCTGCACCGTTATGTTTTGTCCGTTCACTGAAAACTGCAGCGGTGTATATTCAGTCCGTGTAATAAGGAATTCCGGATCCTCTTTCAGATTGCCCTGCAACGTAGTATTACCCGTTCTTTGTAAATTCCCATCGATGAAAAAGCCGGGTGGCAAATCGAATGTAAAAGTCCAGTGATTTCCGGGACTTTGATTCTCCTCAATATTTTTGTAGTGTCGCGAATAGAGCGGTTCAACTGTGTCCGGTACGATAAAAAAGTATTTTAAATAAGTTTGTTCCTGATCGGTTCCATAGCCTGTGAATTTCCGTAAAGGCATCTGTACCTGATAATTGAGCTGCAGCCACACACTTTCACCCGGCTGCAGTTCCGCTTGCAAAGGAAGATATATGTTTTCTTCCTGAGAACTGGCCGTAACAGCTTCGTTTGCAATTTCAACACTAAGATTCTTTACCTGCGCCAGTTCACTCTCTTCAGCAAAATACAATTCATTTTTTCGGTCCTGAAGCGTTCTTTTCAGCAGCGGCGTTCGGCGGGTGCGGTAGCCGGCGTTCCAGTTCAGCAGTTTGATTTGAGAAAGGGGTTGTTCGCTGGTATTAATATAAAAGATCTTCTGCGAGACATTCAGTATTCTGCGGTCGTCGGATAATGCAGCATCTATGTAAATGCTGTCCTGCTGAGCCTGGAGCCCGGCAGAGAAAAATAAAAAAAGGGCGGGCCAGCAGTATCTCTTCCTCATATGGTTTTCAAATATAATGATGTTTTTAATGTATCAACCGGCATTACCGAAATATCCACTAAATTTGACACAGGCGCGGTAAATATTATGCCAAAATTTTTATCTCTTCTTATCGTTTTGTTATCCACTCTGATTCATGCGCAGATTCTGGAAGAAACCCGGCTTTTGGTAATAAACGAAAGACAAAACAGCATCCGAACCAGATACCAGCTGCCCGCAGGGTATCACTGGAAAGAGGAAGCAGACGGCAGCTTCGCAGATTTCCTTCAACATTTTCCCATGCATCCTGCTGGTTTTCCTGCACGAGACCACCGGGGAAAGATTCTGCAGACCCATGCGGCAAATGTAGGCTTGCTCCGGATTGATACCGGCTCGCGTAATCTGCAGCAGTGTGCAGATGCCTGGATCCGGCTGTATGCAGAACATTTGTATCACAGCGGCCGCCGGGCAGGAATTTCTTTCGCTTTCACCAGTGGTCAGCGGCTGAGTCTGCAGGAATATATAAACGGCACCCGAACCGTGGAAACCGGGAAGCGCGTTCAGTTTATTAAAACTCCATCGATCCTTGATACCTACGAGAATTTCCGGTCCTATCTGGATTTGGTTTTTCAGTACGCGGGTACTATTTCTTTATATCAGGATTCTCAACCCGTGCCAGCTGAAACCGAAATTAGGGCCGGTGATTTTATTATAAAACCCGGCAGTCCCGGTCATCTTGTGATCATCATGGCGGTAGCAGAAAATACGCAAGGTAAAACAAAATACCTGCTCGCGGAATCATTTATGCCTGCGCAGGATATCCGTATTCTTAAGAATCCGCGAAGTAAAACCGATTCGCCCTGGTATGAGATCGATCTTAGCGCGAAAGAAATGGAAACCGAAAGGTATACCTTTAATCCAATAGAAATCCGCCGATACGTCCCTGTAAAATAACGTGAAAAAAATCAGAAACCCTATTTTTGCAGGCTTATAACTATCGTATGAATAAAAGCCTGCCGGGTTCCACGCTGTACCTTCTTAGTATTTCCGCCGGCCTTATCGTGGCTAACCTATACTATAATCAGCCTTTGCTGCATCAGATGTCGGAAATGCTTCAGGTAACAGAAGCGCAAATAAGCCATGTGGCACTTTCCACCCAAATCGGATATGCACTCGGCCTGCTGCTGATTATTCCGCTGGGCGACAAAGTTTCAAATCTGAAAATTGTGCGGTGGGATTTCCTGGTACTGATCGCTTCTTTATTAGGTGCGGCGGCGGCGCCCAACGTGCAAGTATTGGTTTTCTGCAGTTTCGTCATTGGATTCAGCTCCACGCTGCCGCAACTCTTTGTCCCAATGGTGGCGCATTTAAGTACCGTCGAAGAGCGCGGAAAATCAATTGGAATTGTAATGAGTGGACTGCTCATCGGTATTCTGGGCAGCCGGGTGCTGAGCGGAATTACCGGTGCGTATTTTGGCTGGCGCAGTGTTTTCTATGGCGCGGCAGTACTCATGGTATTATTATTTATACTACTGAATAAAGCGTTGCCCATTATTAAACCTGTTTTCACGGAAAGTTACGGCAAACTGATGCGTTCGCTGGCTTTTTACCTGCGTACTGAAAAATCGCTGCAAATGGCTACGCTTCGCGGCGCGCTTGCGTTCGGCAGTTTAAGTATTTTCTGGACTACCATTGTCTTTATGCTCGAAGATTCATTCGGTTACGGGAGCGCAGTTGCCGGCGGGCTCGGACTTTTTGGAATTGCCGGCGCGCTGGGAGCCACCTATTTTGGGAAACTCAACAGCCGCGTACCGAAAAGGAAACTTTTGCTTGTGGGTGCCGCGCTTATTACCGCTTCCTGGATTTTATTTTTCTTTTCAACCTATTCTCTGATCGGCCTGATTATCGGAATTATTGTTATCGATCTCGGTGTGCAGGCGGTGCATATTACCAATCAGAACATCGTTTTTTCACGCAACGCTGAAGCAAGAAACCGCGTAAACACGATTTATATGGTGGGCTTTTTTATCGGCGGCGCAGCGGGAACCAGCCTGGGCGCCATTGCCTGGCATCTGGGCGGCTGGGCGGGCGTTTCCCTGTTGGGGCTAGCGTTTGCATTAGCTATGTTACTCTTACTAATTTTTGGAAAGAAAGGTATTTACTGATATTGGATATCAAGTATTTCCAGCGGCACATTTTTATTTCCTAAGGCCAGTGTTGCTGTTTCTCCTGTTTTTCTGTTGAGCAAAGCTTTTGCTAAAGGTGTGATGAAGGCGATCTTCTTCTGCGCGATGCTGGCTTCGTCCACGCCGACCAACTGGAAAGTCTGAGTCTGTTTTGTTTCGTGATTTTTAAAAGTAACCGTCGCACCGAAATGAACCTCATCCTGAGGATATTTCTGTAAATCCATCACCTTTGCCGAAGCAATTCGTTCGTTCAGCAGCTGCAGGCGCGCATTTAAATGGTTAAAAGCAATCCGGTATTCCTTCTCCTGGGAACTATCCAGCGCTTCCTGTTCCTCGAGGAGTGTGGTGCGTTCCTGCAATAACTGGTTCATTCCGTCTGGTGTCACCAGGTTTTCCGTGCCCGCCGGCAGGTCAGCTCTGGGCGGTACCAGCGGGACTTCTTCCTGATCATCTTCTTTTACAAATCCACGACTCATAATCTGTCTTTTTTTAAAGTTACGGCTGAACGTGCAATTCCTGCTCCAAATAAAAAAGACCCGCGCTTTGCAGATCTTTACGAATTAATCACAGTTGCCATCGGTGTCGCAACTTTTACCTTCATGAAGAATATTCAGGCCGTGGTCTCCTTCTTTGTACTCTTTCCAGGATTTCTCGAGCACTTCTTGAAAAACATGGGCAGGCTGTGCACCGGAAACGCCGTATTTATCATTTACCACAAAGAAAGGCACTGAATTAATGCCCATTTGACTGGCGAGCAACATGTCGCGGGAAACGCCTGCTGCAAATATTTCGGACTCCAGCGCTGCTTTGATTTCTGTTTCTGAAAATCCGGCTTCCTGTCCAATTTCGATTAATATATTTTCATCATCGATATTTTTGCTGTCGGTCAGCTGCGCTTTGAAAAGCAATTCTTCGACCTGATCCGCTTTGTTTTTGGACGAAGCTAATTGCAGAAGCAGATGCGCCCGGTAGGAATTTGCTACCTTCTGGTTTGCCAGGTCAAAATTAATTCCTGCCTGTTTCCCGGCTTGTTCCACATGCTGAAACATACCCTGCGCATCTTCAGCGCTGATTCCTTTTGTTTTAATAAAGTGTTCGCGTGCATTGGCGTCCGGTTGGGTTTGCAACTGCGGATCCAGCTGGAAACTGTGCCAGGTTACTTTCACCTGCTCTTTGTCGGGAAATTTGCTGAGCGCCTCTTCAAAGTTTTTCTTTCCGATATAACAAAACGGGCAACGAATGTCGCTCCAGATATCAATATTCATCTTCTTATTTTAAATTAATTAAAGGCTGGAGGCATACGCATTCCAACCCGCGATTTTGTAATCCAGCGCGGCTTTTTCCGGATCATCACTTTTATAAATACCGCGTCCCACAATCATAAAGTCTGTGTGCAATTGACCGAATGCGTGCTCCGGCGTATTATATTGCTGCCCCTTTCCGTCGCCCTGGTCCTGCATACTGATACCCGGCGTAAACATAAGCAACTCCGGCGGCACCTGGTTTTGGGCCACACCACCGAAAACATTGGGATGCGAAAGGGCGATCCCGGTCGCTTCGTCACGATACGCTTTGTGGGTCAGCGTTCCGGAAGAAGACATGCCCAAAATAGCAACCACGCCCACATTTCGGAAACAGTCCAGTGAGTCATAACCGGCAATAACCTGCGCCGTGACAAAGTCTGCCCAGTTGGAAATCTTGTACATCCCGTAGGAGAACTGTAATTCCTGGGTATTGCCAATGTCCGCGAATTTGCGGTCCTCCATCAGCAGGAAATTATATTTGCTCGCCAGGTCTTTAAGAGGCAAAATCGTTTGATCCGGATCAAAATCCAGGATGACATCAATATGGGTTTTAAGCGCGGCGATATGAGGTCCCACTTTTTCAGCCAGTTCCAGCAATTGCTGTGTGGTGGTTACATCTGCCGAAACAATCAGATTCGTTTTCTTTTCAATGGCGATATTAAGCAGTTTCTGCGCGACCGAATGATCGCAGATTTCGAGCTTCTGTTCGTAAGAAAGGCGTTTTTCCTCCTCGAAGTGCACCGTGTCACCATTCAGAAATTCACGGATGCGCAGGATTTCATCATCCGCCAGATGGCCTTCCTCTTTCAGCCAGCCGCAGATTTCGGAAATGGTAAATAAAGTGTGTACCCGATACCCTCGTTTTTCCAGCCGATCTTTCCCGCCTTGCTGGCGATCCAGTACTACGACAATATCAGAAACGGTAATTCCTTCTTCTTCAATATCGGGAATTGTTTCCAGCAGCGAAGCCCCCGAGGTAATTACATCTTCCACCAGCAGGCAGTTTTGTCCCTTGGTGTAAATCCCTTCGATCATTTTTGCCGTGCCGTACTTTTTTGCTTCTTTTCTTTTAATGATGAGCGGCAGATAACTTTCCAGCGACATGGCAGTTGCCATCGGTAAGGCGGCATAAGGCACCCCGCAAATTAAATCAAAATTATCCAGCGGAAGCATATCCAGCAGATAATTGGCCAGTTTTTTCAGGATTTTCGGGTCTGACGCCAGCGGGCGCAAATCCACATAGAACGGACTTTCAATGCCGGATTTTAAGGTAAAGCGACCAAATTTAATAATGCCGAGCTCATAGCACTCGAGAAAAAAAGATTTCTTATTTTCCATGTAGGGTGGGTTTAGCACAAAGTTACTGTTTTACGTGCGATTTTAAAGCAGCAGTTCATCGTCATTTCGCGCACTTGTTTTTCTGTTTTTCTTTAAAACTGCTCTTCCTACTGAGCAAGTTTAGTGCCTCGGTTAGCTTTACATAATTAAAGTTATATTGAATACAATCAGATTAGCAAGGGAAAGCTGAAATGCTCTTTTAAAAAATCTTTACCTTTGAAAAAACTGTATTAATGAAATTAAAAATCTCTTTTCTGCTGTTATTTGCAGCAGTTTTAAATTTTGCGCAGATTACGGAGCAAAAACTGGATCAGCTGATTCAGGAAACCCTGAAGACTTTTGACGTACCGGGCATTTCCGTTGGAATTGTGAAGGACGGAAAAACCGTGTATGCGAAAGGGTTTGGGATCCGGAGCATGATCAACAATCAGCCGATGGACGCGAACACTTTGGTTGGTATTGCGTCCAACTCCAAAGGATTCACGGCCACTGCGCTGGCAATTCTGGCCGACGAAGGAAAATTAAGCTTTGACGATCCGGTGAGTAAGTTCATTCCGGAGTTTCAGATGTATGATCCGTATGTTTCGCAGCAGGTAACCGTTAAAGATCTCATCACGCACCGTACCGGCTTGGGGCTGGGGCAGGGAGACCTGATGTTTTTCCCGGAGGGCGGCACACAAACGATTGCTGATATTATCCATAATGTACGGTACTTGAAACCGGAAAATAAATTCCGCAACTCTCTGGATTATAATAATATCATGTTTATTGTGGCGGGAGAAGTGATTACACGTCTTTCCGGTCTCTCCTGGGCAGAGTTTATTGAACAGCGAATTTTACAACCTGTCGGTATGAATTCCAGTTATGGAAGCTACAACCGTGCGATGTCCGCCAGCGTATCCAATATCATTTCCGCGCACGCTCCCGTAGATGGAAAAGCAATTGCAGTTCCTCACGACTGGAACGAAACGGCAAACGCAGCCGGTGGTATTGTGAGTAATATTACAGATATGAATACCTGGGCAGAATTCCTGATGAACGGCTTTACGACACGTGACGGCAAAAAGCTGGTTTCGGACCGCCAGATCCAACAACTCTGGAATCTGCAGATTCCGACCCCTGTGGCGCTTAGAAATCCTTATGATTCCAATTTTGGCGGCTATGGGCTGGGCTGGTTCCTGACCGATGTGAAAGGACATAAGCAAGTATATCATACCGGTGGACTTATCGGAACTGTAACTCAGTTCACCTTGATCCCTGAAATGAAACTGGGAATCACGGTACTGACCAACCAGCAGAGCGGTGCTGCTTTCACAGCTATTACCAACACCATCAAAGATGCTTATTTGGGATTAAACGACCGTAACTGGCTTACGACTTATGGTGAAAGAATGACAAAAATTAACGCAGGTTACGAAAAAGAAAAGAAAGACATCTACGACCGTTCTGCCAAATTTACCAAAGAGAAAAAGAAGCAAATCGCCGATGGACAGATTACCGGAACTTACCACGATCCTTGGTTTGGTGATGTTACTGTTTCGCGCGAAGGCAAAGCACTGCGGTTTGTAAGCAAAAGCTCTCCGAGACTTAAGGGTGATCTGTTGCCTTACACACCCAATGTGATGATTGTCCGGTGGGATGACCGCAGCTACGATGCTGATGCATTTGTGAATTTCCAGTTGGACGAAAACGGTCAGGCAACGGGCGCTACCATGAAAGCCATTTCCGATGTTACCGATTTCAGTTTTGACTTTGATGACCTTGACTTTAAAAAAGTAGAAGATAAAAAGTCTAAATAAGAATACAAAAATCCTCAGCCGGCGGTTGAGGATTTTGTTTTAGTGATAATTTATTTTGCAGCATCCAGCAATTTCTTTGGCTCGTAAAAGAAGATGAGTTCTTTCTTTGCGCCGTGAAACTGAGACCATTCTTCGCAGTGAATTCTGAAGCCCGCAACGCCACAGGTAGGAAACATAAAAACATCCTCGGACATGTGGTTGGCAAAATTGGAAATACCGTTGTTGTGTGAAAATAAAGCGATGGTTTCCAGGCGGTCTTCAACTTCTGTAATCACCGACTCGAAATTCTCTTCGGACGGGTGATATAGGCGTTGATCAGGTTTTACTTCAATTCCAAATTCCTTATTAAAAATATCACAGGTATCTGTGGTGCGCCGTGCCGGGCTGGTATAAAAGCGATCAATTTTAATCTGCTGTTCGCAAAGATAGCGTGCCATCCGTGCTGCATTATCCGCACCCTGCGCAGTAAGCGGGCGGTCGAAGTCTTCGGTGTTTTCCGGCCAGTCGGCTCTGGCATGGCGTATCAGCATTAATGTTTTCATGACAGCTGTTTTTTGGTGGTTTAAAAATAGGCAATATTTCCGGACCTGCATGATTGATTCTGTAAATGTGGCCGCATCCTTTCTCTCAAAAATTTATTAAATTTGCAGGCATGTCCCAAATTCTGGCTATTGATTACGGAAAAGCGCGCTGCGGCCTGGCAGCTACTGATGATCTTCAGATGATTGCCAGTGGCTTGGAAACGGTTCCGACATCAGCCATATTTACTTTTCTGGAGCAATATTTTACTTTAAATAAAGTAGAAACAGTCGTCATCGGGCAGCCGGTTGACCTGCGCGGAAATATGTCTGCCGTGGAAGAGGATATTCTTGCTTTTATTGCGGAGCTCGAAAAAAAGTTTCCGCTGTTGCAGATCAAAAGATTTGATGAACGGTTTACCTCGCGGATTGCGTCGTATTACATTTCGCAAAGTGGCAAGAGTAAAAAGAAAAGGCAGGAAAAAGGACTCATTGATAAAGTCAGTGCCACACTGATTTTGCAAAATTATTTAGAACAGATACAGAAATGATACTACCCATCAGAGCGTTCGGCGATGCCGTGCTGCGCAAAAAATGTACAGATATTACACCGGATTATCCGGGGCTGGAAGAACTGATCAGCAATATGTTTGAAACGATGCACAGCGCGAACGGAATCGGCCTGGCAGCACCTCAGATTGGCTTGGACATCCGCCTTTTTGTAATCGATGTGCGTCCGCTGGCTGAAGATGAAGATTATGAAGCTATTGCTGAAGAACTGAAAGATTTCCGCAAGGTGTTTATCAATGCCAGAATTCTGGAAGAAAGCGGTGAGGAATGGAAGTTTAACGAAGGTTGCCTTTCCATCCCCGATGTGCGCGAAGATGTAAAAAGAAAAGAAACCATCCTGATTGAATATTATGATGAAAATTTCGAGAAGCGAACCGAAACTTTTTCGGATATTCGTGCCCGCGTTATTCAGCATGAATATGATCACATTGAGGGAATCCTGTTCACTGACCGCATCAGTTCTTTAAAAAAGAAACTGGTGAAAGGCAAACTGATGAAGATCAGCCACGGCGATGTAGCGGTGAATTACAAAATGCGGTTCCCGAAATAACCGATGACAAACAGATAATTGAAAGCTTAAAAATTTAAAATAAAGAAAATGCAGTTAGAAAAAATAATTTCCATTTCCGGAAAGCCGGGCCTTTATAAGTTGATTTCGCAGCTGAAAAGCGGATTCATCGTGGAAGATGTCCTTACCAAAAAGAAAGCAAGCATTGCCAATTCTTCACAGGTGAGCCTGCTGGATAATATTGCGATGTTCACCGTGGATAATGAAGTCCCTTTGTTTGATGTTTTCGAAAATCTGGCGAAGGCAGAAGATTACAAAGAAACCATTTCCCACAAATCTTCTGATGCGGAGCTGCGTGAGCTGATGAGCAAAGCCTTACCAAATTATGATACCGGCCGTGTTTATATTTCTGATATGAAGAAACTGGCACAATGGTACAATATTTTGCACAAAGCAGGATACATTACACCGGAAAGCTTCGTGAAACCGGAAGAAGCAACTGCAGAAAACGAAACTGCTGAAGCTCCTGAAACTGCGGAAAAATAGTATTAAAAAAACTGATGGCTGCACAAGTGGCCGTTTTTCAACTATACCATCCTGTCCGTACCTTCGGGCAGGATTTTTATTTATTAAAATATAAATTATGAACAGCCGCAAAGAACAGTTAGAAGCTTTTGGACGCCTGCTTGATATTATGGATGACCTGCGCGAGAAGTGTCCGTGGGACCGCAAACAAACGCTGCAGTCATTGCGACATCTGACCCTGGAGGAAGTCTATGAGCTTTCTGATGCTCTGCTCGAGGAAGATCTCAATGAAATCAAAAAAGAGTTAGGCGATGTGCTGCTGCACCTGGTGTTCTATGCGAAAATAGGAGCCGAGAAAAACAGCTTTGATATTGCTGATGTGATTAACAGCCTTAATGAGAAACTCATTTTCAGGCATCCGCACATTTATGGTAATGCAGAAGCAGCTGATGAAGAGGCAGTAAAGCAGAATTGGGAAAAGCTGAAATTAAAGGAAGGCAACAAATCGATCCTGGCCGGCGTACCAAAAGGCTTACCGAGTATGGATAAAGCGTATCGCATTCAGGATAAAGTAAAAGGAGTGGGTTTCGAGTTTGGTTCCGCCGATGATGCCTGGGTAAAGGTAGAGGAGGAGTTGCAGGAATTTAAGGCAGAAACAGAGCCCGGCCGTCGTGAAATGGAACTGGGTGATGTCTTTTTTTCGTTGATTAACTATGCGCGCCTTCAGGGGATTAATCCTGACGCAGCTCTGGAACGGACGAATCAGAAATTTATCCGACGTTTCCAGCAAATGGAGTTACTGGCCGGTGCACAAAAAACATTAGTAGCAGATCTAACTATCGAGGAAATGGATGCGTTGTGGGAGGAAGCTAAGAAACAGGAAATAAAATAATTTTTTTAAAGGTAATTAGATACAAAAAAACCGCGCAGTGCCATCGGCACTGCGCGGTTTATATTTTTAAAAGGTAAAATTAAATCCCAAATTGCTTCGCAAACAAATCAGGGAAAATTCCGATGGCGATCAGGGCTACTACCACAACCACAGCTACCACATTGTAGGTCATTGAAACCGTTTCAGAGGTTTTAAAACTGCTTTCACGCGGAAAGAACATGGCCATAATAAGACGTAGATAGTAGGCAATCGAGATAGCAGATCCGAATACCGCCATCAGTACAAGAAACGGCGTATCGCCAATCGCCTGTGTAAAGATGGCAAACTTACCCATGAACCCGGCCGTAAGCGGAATCCCCGCCATCGATAGTAAAGAAACTGAAGCAGCTACTGCCAGAATTGGTTCGGTGCGTCCCAGGCCTTTAAAAGCAATATAGGAAGTATCACGCTTAATTTTTTCCACCCAGATCAGGCACATCATCACACCCACAGTGGCCAGTGAGTAGGCGAAAAGATAGAAAGCCAGATTATAACTGGAAAGGCTGTTAATACCGTAAAATATTAAACATAAATAACCCACATGCGAAACGGAGGAATAGGCAAGCATTCTCTTCACATTGCTTTGCGCCAGACCCATGACGTTCGCCAGAAGCAGCGTAATGATAATCAGTACGCCAAGGATATTAATCCACGAACTGAAGATACCGGCAAAAGCCAATGTCATTAATTTATAGAAAGCGAAGAAGGCCGCAATTTTAACCACAGACATCATGAAAGCAGTGATCAGCGATGGCGATCCCTGATATACGTCTGGGCTCCACATGTGGAACGGCGCCAGGGAAACCTTAAACCCTAAAGCAACAAGCATCAGCACGGCACCCAGGATCAGCATGGTATTATCGGCGTTATTCACGGCGAACTCATGGATTTGGTACAAATCGAAACTGCCGCTGCTTCCGTACACCAGTGCGACACCAAAAAGAAGGAAACCGGTGGCAAAGGCGCCCATCAGGAAATACTTGATCGCCGCTTCGTTGGAACGAAGGTCGTTTTTGGCACTTCCGGCCAGTACATATAAAGGAATAGAAAGTATTTCAATACCCAGAAACAGCGTTACCATGTTCTGGAAACCAAACAGCACGATCCCGCCACACAGTGAAAATAACATCAGCGCGTACAGTTCCGACTGATGACTGCGGTGGTTACTAAAAGCAAAACCGCCCAGGAAAAACAGTAAAATCGTCGTCACAATGGCGACCCTCGTAAACAGGGCGGCATTGGCCGTAAAATGAAACATGTGCTGATACTGTGCGAAGAAAGCTGCATCTGCCCTGAAACTGACCACAAATGCGATCAGCAGACCCAGGATGCTGATGTATCTGGAGAATTTCCCCTGATGATACACGCCCGCATATAAAGCAGCAATGGCGGTCAGGAAAATAATAATTAAAACGCTCATGTAAAGTATGTATTTTAATCAGGAAACCGTTTCGTGAAACGGGCTCCGTTTTCTTTATTGGTTAGGTTATTTTAAGGTAACATCTGATTAAAGATAAATCGCAGCGGGCTGTCCACCATGTTCAGGATGATTTGCGGGAAAATTCCCAGCAGAATCACGAATACGACAAGGCTGGCCAGCACTGAAAATTCCGTTGCTGAAACGTCGGTTGCTGTTTCTGCCGTCACTTCATCGATAGGACCGAGCATGGCTTTTGCATAAAACCGGAACATATAGGCCGACGAGAAAATCATGGTCAACCCTGCGATTACCGCGGCTGCCGTACTATAATCAAAAATAGATTTAATCAAAATAAATTCACCGATGAAACCATTGGTCAAAGGCAGTGCGATGGAACCCAATACGAGGATTAAAAACAGAATCGCAAACTTCGGTGCCACCTTTGCCAGGCCGCCCATCTTGCGAATGTCTCTGGTTTTAAATCTTCTGTAAAGTACATCTGCGCAGACAAATAAACCAACCACGTTGATCCCGTGTGCAAATGACTGAATCAAAGCCCCTTCGCCCCCTTCAATCAGGAAGTTTCCGTTGACCGTAAGAATGGCAGAAGCCATCATCCCGGCGGTAATTAAGCCTACGTGGGACAGGGAGGAATACGCAATCAGTCTTTTCGCATCATTTTGAATGATGGCAATCATCGCTCCGTGAACCACACCAATAATGGCAAGCCCTAAAATGATTTTCCCTGAAATTCCCAAAACCGGGAGTGGTGTAATCGGCAACAAATACCGCAGCATTCCAAACACAGCCATCTTCAGCATAATCCCGGAAAGCAGCATGGAGCCCTGCGCGGGAGAATAGGTATAGGTATCACTCTGCCACGAATGGAAAGGAAAGATCGGCAGCTTCACGGCGAATGCAAAGAAAATAAACCAGAATACGACTGTTTGTGCGGTTTCATTCAGGTTGGCATTGTATAAGTCCGTCAGTGCGAAAGAAGCAGACTGAGTGTACAGATAAATCAGACCCAAGAGCATGAACAGGGAACCAACGAAAGTATACACAAAGAAACGCGTTGTGAACTGAATCTTTTTATTTTCCTGTCCCCAGATGCCGGCAATAAGCCAGATCGGGATCAAAGTGATTTCCCAGAAGATATAGAACAGCAATCCGTCCAGCGAAGTGAACAGGCCAATCAGGCCAAACTGCATCAGCAGAATCAGGGCATAAAAATTATTGCTGTAACCCGGCTTTTCGTCAAAGGCGGAAAGGATGATCAGTGGCGCCAGGATATTGGTGAGCAGCACCATCAGCATACTCATGCCGTCAATCCCGAAATGCAGGTTACTTTTAATATAATTAGACCACGGATAGTTAATTTCATACTGCAGCACACCGTCCACGGTAGGTTTAAAATCCAGGCCTGAAAGCATATAAAATGCGACAAACATCTGCACCAGCGCCAGCGCGAACGCGACAAACTTAGCCGTCGGTTTTTTCCAGGCAAAAAGAAGCAAGGCACCCGCAAGCGGCAAGAGCAGCAACGTTAATAATAGATATGACATGTATTACTGTAATATAAAGTTAACGATTAGTATGAGCCCGATTGCCAGCGACATGATCAGGACATAATTTTCCACACTGCCATTCTGCAGTCTTTTGGCGGCATGACCGGAATCTTCTGCACCCCAGCCGATGAAATCCACAAAGCGGTTCAGGATGCCCTTGTCGAACATATTTCCACCAACGCCCATTCCTTCAATCATCTTAACAAAAGTGACATTGTTCAATTCATCAAAGAATAGCTTGCGGTTGGAAAGTCTTTGCCAGCCGGTGTATTCGGCATCGGGCAGCGCCATTTTGCCTTTTTTAATATAGATATGATACACGGCAAACCATACCGTGAAAAACATAATAACGGTAAGTGCCAGCAAAATCATTTCAGTACCGAAAGGAACTTCTGCCAGTTTCACATCATATACATAGATATTCTGTAGCCATTTCCCAAGGTTGCCATATTCACCATGTCCGATGAAATGCGGCAGTTGGATAAAACCTCCTACTACAGAAAGAACAGCCAGCACGATTAAAGGAATCGTCATGTTCAGCGGGCTTTCATGCAAGTGGCTCTTTTGAGCATCGGTCCCACGGAAATTGCCATGGAAAGTCAGGTAGTATGCACGGAACATATAGATAGCCGTCAAAGTTGCCGCCAGAAAGAGGAATCCCCAAACGATCGGATTCTTTCCGTACGCGCTCGCCAGAATTTCATCTTTGGAAATCATTCCGGACAGGAACGGGAAACCGGAGATGGCAAAGGTTCCGACCAGGAAAGTAATATGTGTGATCGGGATATATTTTTTCAGGCCACCCATAAATCGCATATCCTGTTCGCCGCTCATGGCGTGAATTACCGAGCCGGAGCCAAGGAAAAGCAATGCCTTGAAGAATGCATGTGTCATCAGATGGAACATGGCGGTAGTATAAGCACCAATTCCCACGGCCACAAACATAAACCCAAGCTGGGAAACAGTGGAGTAGGCGAGTACTTTTTTGATATCATTTTGTCTTAAACCGATGAAGGCGGCAATCAGCGCAGTAATTAGTCCGATAAGCATAATACCGTCCATCGTAGTAGGAGCCAGAGAGAACAGGAAGTTGGAACGAACTACCAGATAAATCCCCGCCGTCACCATAGTCGCCGCGTGGATAAGTGCAGACACAGGTGTAGGTCCTGCCATCGCATCCGGTAACCAGGTGAATAAAGGAACCTGCGCGGATTTACCCATAGCCCCGATAAATAAACTGGCCGTAATGAAAATCACCACTGGTGAATCCAGTTCAAATTTCGCAGAGTTTTGGGCAACCGAAAGGAAATCAATCGCATTGGTCTGATACGCGATTGCCATAATCCCGATAATCATTCCCAGGTCACCGATACGGTTCATGATGAAAGCCTTACGGGCCGCTGCGCCGTACTCTTTGTTTTCATACCAGAAACCGATGAGCAGGTAGGAGCATAAACCAACACCTTCCCAGCCGATGAACAGGATCAGGTAGTTGCTTCCCAGAACCAGCAATAACATGGAGAAAATAAAGAGGTTCAGGTAGGTAAAAAACTTATAATATCCTTTATCCGTTGCCATATACCCCATGGAGTACAGATGAATTAAAGAACCAATTCCGGTAATGATCAGCACCATCATCAGTGACAATTGATCAACCTGAAAACCGAAGTTCACCTGCACTCCGTTAAAACGGAACCATTCGAAGGCGCGGATCACGGTAGGAGGTGAACCGGCATCATAAGAAAAGAAGATGCTCAATGCCAGGCAGAATGCTCCGAAGACGACCGCAGTCGCCAGTCCGCCCACCAGAACTTTCGGTAAATTCTTACCAAAGAGCCCGTTGATCAGAAACCCGATCAGTGGCAGCAGGACAATTGTATAAATAATATTTTCCATGTAAATAATTACCCTCTTAGTTTATTAAAAATACTGATGTCTACCGATTTGGTATTGCGGAACAGCATGGCGATAATGGCCAGGCCCACCGCTACTTCAGCCGCTGCGACCACCATGATAAAGAAAACCAGGATCTGGCCGTTTCCGTCACCTTTATAACTTGAAAAAGCAGCCAGCATCAGGTTCACCGAATTAAGCATCAGCTCCACACATCCCAGGATAACAATGGCATTCTTACGCACCAGTACGCCGACGACGCCCAGGCAGAAAAGGATTGTACTCAGGATGATGAAATAATCCAGCGGAACCGACTGTATAAATGAGTTTACGTTTTCCATGCTGTATTTATAAATCTTTTTTACCAATTAATACCGCGCCTACGATTCCGGCTAAAATCAAAATGGAAGCAAGTTCGAAAGGCAGTACATATTCATTAAACAACAGTTTTCCGAGGTTCTTCGTCAGACCGGCAGAAATATCAACATTCTGCGCTACCTGATGCTGGTTCAGCCCGCGGAAGGCTCCCAGGATGCCAACGAGCAGTAAACCGCCACTGAAGATCCCGATGAATTTCGGCAGGTTATGCTTGCGGCTCTCATCCTCTTTATTCAGGTTCAGCATCATCAGGATATAAAGGAACAAAACCATGATGGCGCCCGCGTACACGATAATCTGAACAATTCCCAGGAACTGCGCATTTAAAAGAATGTACAATCCCGCAATGGAGAAGAAAGTAATAATGAGTGACAGAATTGCATACAGAGCATTTCTTGCGAATACAAAATAAGCAGCACTTAAAATGGCCAGCGCAGCCACGGCAAAGAAAATAATCTGCTCCATATTATTTCACTGATTTTTTTTGCAGTTCACTTTGTCTCTCGGTAATATCAATTCTGCGGTTGATGTCCTCCACCAGTTTGTCTTTACCGTACACGAAGCTGCCGCGGTTGGTTTCCACATCTACCAGACGGTCTGTCAGGTAAATGGCTGATTTAGGGCAGGCTTCTTCGCACAAACCACAGAAGATACAGCGGAGCATATTGATTTCATATACGGCTGCATATTTTTCTTCACGGTACAGATCTTTTTCATCACGTGTGCGTTCTGCCGCGGTCATGGTAATCGCTTCGGCCGGGCACGCTACGGCGCAAAGCCCGCACGCGGTACAGCGTTCGCGCCCTTCCTCGTCGCGCTTCAGCACGTGCAGTCCCCGCCATACTTTGGCGCGCGGACGCTGCTGTTCCGGGTAAGCATATACTTTTCCTTTCGGACCCTGCAACGCGTGGCGCAACGTAATCGCCATTCCCTTGAAGATCTCCGGGAGATATAGTTTTTCCATAAACGTCATTTCTTTATCAGAAACAACTTTGGATCGGTTCGTCAGTTTCATATTAATAGGTTCCTAGTGCGCAATGAAGCGGCACATTCAACTTCTCTCTTTTTATCAGGCGAAAAATACAATGATGCCTGCGGTAATAATCAGGTTTACCAAAGCCAGCGGAATCAGGGTTTTCCATCCCAGGTGCATCAGCTGGTCATATCGGAAGCGCGGAATTGTCCAGCGAATCCACATAAAAATTAAAATCCCGATAACTACTTTCGCCAGCATGGCCACAATACTTAAAATTCCGGCGGTGTTTTCTCCCCAGTTTTCGCTCACCCAGTTAATTCCCGGATAGTTAAAACCACCAAAGAACAAGGTAACGATTAAAGCGTTGGAGATAAACATGTTCACATATTCACCGAACATATACTGTCCGAAGTTCATCGATGAATATTCTGTCATATACCCGTTCACAAGCTCCGACTCACATTCCGGCAGGTCAAATGGGTGCCGGTTGGTTTCTGCCATGGCCGCCACAAAGAAAATAATAAAGGCCAGCGGCTGATAGAAAATATTCCAGTTCAGTCCATCTGCCGGAATAAAGCCCCAGATTTTGCCCGTTCCCTGTGTGGAGGTAATATGATATAAATCCAGGCTGCCTGCCATTAAAATAATAGACAGCAAGGAAAGACCCATGGCGAGTTCGTAGGAAATCATCTGAGACGAAGCACGAATAGCACCGATCAGGGAATATTTGTTATTGGAAGCCCAGCCTCCGATCATCATCCCGTACACACCGATGGAAACCATCCCGATCAGATAAAGTACGCCCACATCGATATTCGCTACCTGCACTTCAAAAGAAGTTCCGCCGATATTCAGCGACTTGCCCCACGGGATAACCGCTCCGGTAATCAGGGAGATAAACATGGTAATAGCCGGCCCGATATAGAACAGGAATTTATCGGCATTCTGCGGTACAAAACCTTCTTTAAAGAAAAGTTTGCCACCATCTGCCAGCGGCTGCAAAATACCAAACGGCCCCGCACGGTTCGGACCAATACGGTCCTGCAGGATGGCTGCTACTTTACGCTCGCCCCAGGTGGAGTAGGCTGCGATGCCCAGGGAAAGGGCAAACAAGGCAGCTACGAGAATAAGCTTAAAAGTTAATAACTCCATAATTATTTTTCGTCTTTTTCACTGATCTGCTTCGCTTCAGCATTATCGAGCAAATTGATCGTGTTCTTTGGTTTTTCGTAATGGTTCAGGGAAATAACGGAATGACGGTCGATATGTCTAGGTCCTTCAATATTCCAATATTTTAAATCCTTACGCTCAAATCGGCATTCGTTGCAAATCCATTCTTCGGCTTCACCGTACTGATCCTGGCGCGTGGTTACGCGGATAATTTCATCTCCTTTCATCCAGAGGACCACTCTTCCGGAGCATTTGTCGCAGCTGCAGGTAGCGTTTACCGGTTTTGTAAACCACACGCGGCTGGCAAAGCGGGATGTACGGTCCGTAAGTGCACCCACCGGACAAACGTCGATCACATTTCCAATAAAATCATTATCCAACGCTTTGTTCAGATACGTGGAAATTTCTGCATGATCGCCACGGAACAGGATACCGTGCTCGCGCTTTTCAGTCAGTTGATTCGCCACTAATACGCAACGTGCACAAAGAATGCAGCGGTTCATATTCAGTTTGATATACGGTCCGATATCTTCCGGCTCGAAAGTGCGTCTTTCAAATTCCGTACGTGTTCGCTCCAAACCGTGTTCGTACGCCAAGTCCTGAAGGTGGCACTCACCAGCCTGGTCACAAACAGGACAATCCAGCGGGTGGTTAACCAAGAGAAACTCCGTTACAGCATGGCGTGCTACCTGTGTTTTCTCGGAGGTCAGGTTTTTAATTTCCATTCCTTCCATCACGGCGGTACGGCAGCTTGCGACCAGTTTCGGCATCGGACGCGGGTCGGCATCAGATCCTTTGGAAACTTCTACAAGGCAGGTACGGCAACGTCCGCCACTGTTTTCAAGTGGTTTGTAATAACACATCGCCGGCGGAACCGATTTCCCACCGATCTGACGGGCAGCTTCCAGAATGGTGGTGCCGGGAAGCACTTCTGTTTCCTGTCCGTCGATGATTACTTTTATTTTTTTTAGCTCTTCGCTCATATCTTTAGCTTTTAGCTTTACGCTGATGCTTATATTAAATTATTTATAAAAAGATATCCGATTTAAAAATCACGCTACTCAATATCAACTGTTGTAAGACTTTCTCTGGCCGTTATCAAGGCTCGGTCTGATATCAGTGATATTGATGTGTTCTTTCCTGCGCTCATCCGTCTTTTAAAATTGCTTCGGACATCACCATATTATTTGCCTGCCTATCCAGCTGTAACTGGCTACGGATAGCAATGAATTCTTCGACGTTCGAATAACTTTTTATTGCTTTTAGGAAAAAAACGCCTGCGCTACCGCTTGAATTCTTGTCAACTTAATTTGGTGAGCAAGCAGCGGCCTGTGTTCTTCCTTTGTTTATTTTTAAATAAGAATTTGCTTTGACTCTGTCAATTTTCTCTTCAAAAACAACTGCGTTACCGCCCATTGATTTGCTGCTCTAGTCCAGGTTTTATCTAAAAAACAGTCAGTGCAGCATTTTGAAGCGTTATTGCATCTTACTCTGCCTTCGCCACCACCGGAAGCGGATCGGCATAATTTCCGATACCGTAATTCCTCGTCTGTGACTCAGGATTATCTATATACCACTCAAACTCATCCCGGAAATGGCGGATCGCGGCCGCTACCGGCCACGCAGCCGCATCACCGAGCGGACAAATGGTATTACCTTCTATCTTTCTCTGAATATCCCACAGCAGATCAATGTCTGCCATCGTTCCGTTTCCAGAATATATTTTCTGTAAAATCTTAAACATCCATGGCGTTCCTTCGCGGCACGGTGTACACTGGCCGCAGCTTTCATGCGCATAGAAACGTGCCAAGGTCAGGGTGTGTTGTACGACGCTCTGATCTTCATCCAGCACAATAAAGCCACCGGATCCCATCATGGTGCCGGTGGCAAAACCACCGTCGGCCAAGGATTCATAATTCATATATCGTGGTGCGCCACTGATCGTTTGCAATAAAAGATTCGCAGGTACAATCGGAACGGAGCTTCCACCCGGAATACAGGCTTTTAGCTTTTTACCATTCGGGATACCGCCGCAATATTCATCACTGTAGATAAATTCTTCCACGGTGATGGTCATATTAATCTCGTAAACTCCCGGCTTGTTAATATTTCCACATGCGGAAATCAGTTTTGTTCCGGTAGATTTGCCAACGCCAATTTTGGCGTATTCACTGCCACCCATATCCAGAATGGGAACTACGGCCGCAATGGTTTCCACATTATTCACCACAGTAGGGCAGGCCCACAG
This sequence comes from Kaistella sp., assembly GCA_032057205.1. Lineage (GTDB taxonomy): Bacteria > Bacteroidota > Bacteroidia > Flavobacteriales > Weeksellaceae > Kaistella. Next base: position 69,405 of record DAMCFT010000002.1, on the reverse strand, counting down.
ACCTTTAACCGCCGGGAAAGGTGGTTTCAGACGTGGATTCCCACGCTTTCCTTCGAGTGATTCCAGCAGCGCAGTTTCCTCACCGCAAATGTAGGCGCCGGCACCGCGGTGCACGTAAATTTCCAGATCGTAACCTGTGCCCAGAATATTTTTCCCCAGAAAGCCGGCCGCTTTTGCTTCATCGATGGCCTGTTCCAGTATATCAGGAATCCAGGAATATTCTCCGCGGATATAAATATAGGCTGTGTTTGCACCCAGAGCATAAGAAGAGATCAGCATCCCTTCGATCAGGATATGCGGAATAAACTCCATCAGATACCGGTCTTTGAAAGTTCCCGGCTCCGATTCATCAGCGTTTACTACCAGATATCTCGGCACACCTTCCGGCTTGGCCAGAAAACTCCACTTCAGGCCGGTCGGGAAACCCGCGCCGCCGCGTCCGCGCAGTCCGGAAGTTTTTACTTCTTCGGTAATTTCATCCGGTTGCATTTTAAACGCTTTTTCAGCAGCAGTATATCCGCCTTGCTTTCGGTAAACGTCGTAGGTTCTGATGCCTTCAACGTGTGCGTCTTTTAATAAAAGCTTCTTCATGACTTTCTTTAAAATTAATCAATCGCGATGCTTCCTTCCCGGCACAGCCTCAGGATATCATCCACTTTTTCATTCGTTAAAAACTCATGATAGAATTTGCCCAGCTGCAGCATGGGTGCATAGCCACACGCGCCGAGGCATTCCACTGCCTTAATGGTAAACATTCCGTCTGCCGTTGTTTCGCCGATGTTGATGCCCAGCGTCGTACACAAGTGCTCGAGGATACCATCACTGCCATTTACCATGCATGGCCCGGTGCGACAAACTTCCAATACATATTTACCTACCGGCTTCATGTTGAACATCGTGTAGAAAGTAGCCACTTCATACACCTCGATAGGCTGAATTTCCAGCACGCTTGCCACATAATCCATTACGGGAACCTGCAGCCAGCCGCCAAATTCTTTTTGTGCAATATGCAATACGGGAATCAGAGCAGACTTTCTATGTTCTGCCGGATAGCGGCGGATAATTTTTTCCACCTGTGCCATTGATTCCGGAGAAAACGCAATTGTTTCGGTCATTTTATTTCTTTCAACCTGATTAGCAGGTTTTAGGTTTTTACTATTTATAAAATATATCAGGCATCCAGTTCTCCTGCGATCACATTCATGCTGCACATGGTAACAATCGCGTCTGAGATCATCGAGCCACGGATCATTTCCGGATACGCCTGGTAATAAATGAAGCAAGGTCTGCGGAAATGCAGTCGGTACGGAGTTCGTCCGCCGTCACTTACCAGATAGAACCCAAGTTCACCGTTACCGCCTTCCACAGAGTGATATACTTCGCCTTTGGGAACATCGGTTTCACCCATCACAATTTTAAAGTGATAAATAAGCGCCTCCATGTTATTGTACACATCTGCTTTTTCCGGCAGATAAAACTCCGGCACATCAGCATGGAATGGCCCGTCGGGCAGGTTTTTATAGGCTTCATTAATGATTTTCAGGCTTTCCCAAACTTCCTGCTGGCGTACCATGAACCGGTCATACGTATCACCGGATGTTCCGACCGGAATAATGAAATCAAAATCCTGGTAAGACGAATATGGATTTGCAACACGAACATCATAGTCCACACCCGCTGCGCGCAGGTTTGGTCCCGTGAATCCATAGCTCAAAGCACGTTCTGCAGAGATCGGTCCTGCATCAATTGTGCGATCCATGAAAATGCGGTTACGCTCGTTCAGTGCGCAGAATTCGCTCCAGATTTTTGGGAACTTTTTCAGCCAGGTCTGCAGGAACTCATGAAACTTCGGAGAAAAATCTCTTTCGAAGCCACCGATACGTCCCATGTTGGTCGTCATCCTGGCGCCGCAGATCTGCTCGTACATTTCATAAATCTTCTCACGCTCCTGAAAAAGATAGGTGAGCCCGGTAATAGCACCGGCATCCATGGCAGTTACCCCATTGCAAACCATGTGGTCGGCGATGCGAGCCAGTTCCATCATAATCACGCGCATGTAATCTACGCGTTTGGGAACTTCGCAGCCAATGAGTTTTTCCACAGTCATGTGCCAGCCCAGGTTGTTGATCGGTGCGCTGCAGTAATTCATCCGATCAGTGAGCGTGGTGATCTGCGTAAAATTCCGTCTTTCAGAAATTTTTTCAAAAGCACGGTGAATATACCCAATGGTTTGTTCCGAGTGCAGGATGCGTTCGCCGTCCATCGTCAGCACATTCTGGAAGATTCCGTGTGTTGCCGGGTGGGTTGGACCCAAGTTTAGGGTATACAGCTGCCCGTCAATATTCTCTTTGGAATCGTGTTGGTCTAATATATTGGAGAGTGCGTTGTCTTTCATAATGTTAAGTTACTTTTAACCGCTGTTGTTGCCAGCGGATTAGCGGCCAAACATGGTATCGTCCTTATCGGTGCGGGTTCCATCTTCCAGGCGGTACTCCTTCAGCATAGGATGATAACCGATGTCTTCCACATTTAAAATCACGCGCAGGTCCGGATGGCCCTTAAAGCGAATTCCGTAAAACTCAAAGGTTTCACGCTCCATCCAGTTGGCACCGGCATACAGTTCGGTCATTGAATCGACTTCAGCGTTTTCCCGCGGCATAAAAGTTTTCAGGCGCAAACGGAAGTTGGTCATCATATTATGAAGATGATATACAACGCCCAGTTCCGCTTCAGGATTTTCAGGATAGTGAATTCCGCACAGGTCGGTGAGGAAATTAATCTGCAGTGAGGAATCACGCAGATAATGAATCACCTTTTTAATATCCTGTTTTTTAATTTCTACCGTCAGCATTCCGTATGATTCAGTTGCCGCAACAACCGACTCTGGAAATTCGCGCGTAATGGCCTCCAGCACAAAATCGTTCGTCATATTCCTTTATTTAATATCATAGGATTGCAGCAAATGCTGATATTCCGGCATGTCACGGCGGCGGATGCTTTCATTTTCGCACAGCGCCTGTACCTGCATGACCCCTTCAATTATTTGTTCCGGTCTTGGCGGACACCCCGGCACATATACATCCACAGGAATAATTTTATCAATTCCCTGTAGGACCGAATAGCTGTCGAAAATACCACCGCTGCAGGCACATGCACCAACGGCAACTACCCACTTGGGTTCTGCCATCTGGGTATAGACCTGCTTGAGTACCGGCCCGAGTTTTTTGGCAATGGTGCCGCACACCATCAGCATATCTGCCTGGCGCGGTGAAAACGAGTTCCGTTCCATCCCAAAGCGTGACGCATCATAGGTAGGGTTTAGTACGGCCATGAACTCAATACCACAGCAGGAAGTGGCAAACGGTAAGGGCCAAAGAGAGTGCGCACGGGCAAGGCCGATCACGCTGCTGAGTTTTGTTGCAAAAAAGCCTTCGCCCTCGTAGCCTTCCGGCGCCGGAGCATCCATCCTTATTACAGGTTTATTATCAGACATGATTTTTTTCTTTAAAATTAATAAATAGTCTGCCGGGAATTAATTGTCCCAGTCGAGCGCACCGCGCTTCCAGACATAAAAGAATGCAATGAAGAAAACCGAAATAAAGGTGAGAACAGCCAAAAAGCCTTCCACACCAAATTCACGGATATTCACCGCATACGGATAGAAAAAAACGATCTCAATGTCGAACAATACGAACAGAACAGCCGTAAGGAAATATTTTACAGAGAACGGAGTACGTGCGTTTCCTTCCACAACCACCCCGCATTCGAAACTTTCATTCTTTCGGACAGCATCAGATTTTTGTCTTGGGCCGAGAAAGTGCGTGCCCAGAATGGAGAGCAGCACAAAACCGGCACCTACGGCAACCTGAATAAAAATCGGGATGTAATCGGCAGGAACATTCATTGTAGCTTCATTTTTTCTTATCCAGGCAAATTTACGGAATTAAGTAATATATAAAAAATTATCGCCGTAAAACTCGGTCTTTACTTACTGCGCGTGTTTTTCAGGCGCTTCAAAACTTCATAAGCCAGATAGGCAATATATAAAAATAAAACACTGGCGTAAACGATATTGATCAGTGTATGGATCCGTTCGTCTTCCACAGCAAAGAACTGATTATAAACGATAAAGACCAGGACCAGTGCGGCATATATGTATAATTGCTTTTTCATAAGAACAGATTTGTTTGGTTAGTAACCATCAGTGAATAGGTGCGGCGGCGCTTGTGATTAACGGGGTGATAATCCTGCCAGAGGACCTGAACACTTTTGTTTTCTTCCAGTTCCGGATTGGTTTCCAGATATTTAATTCCTTTTTTGCTAAAATTGCGCCAGATTTCCTGGAAGATAAGGGACGTTACGCCCCGGCGCTGATAATCCGGATGAATACCGATTAAATAGAAATTAGCACGCGTGTTTTTCTTGCCGGCCTGCAGGAAATGATACCAGCCGAACGGAAAGAGCGAGCCTTTTGCCTTCTGCAATGCTTCAGAATAACTGGGCATAGTGATCGCAAAGGAAACCAGTTCACCCTGGCTGTTGGCAATGCAGACGATGTAATCTTTATGAAGAAGTTTAAAATACTTATCCTTATACGTCTGAATCTGCTTATCTGTGATGGGGGTGTAGGTGGACAGCGAACGGTAGGTTTCATCCAGTAATTTAAACATCGGAAAAACATAGGGCAGGATTTCCTTTTTGTTTTTAAAATGAAGGACCTGTAAACCATATTTTTCTGCGATGAGCGCACTGAATTTTTTCACCTTTTCGGGTAAGATCTCGGGGAATTCCAGTTCATATTCCACCCATTCTTTTTCCTTGTGCAGTCCCAAAGCTTCCAAATGCTGCGGATAGTACGGCGCGTTGTATAAACCGATCATCGTTGCCAATCTGTCATATCCCATGGTCAGCATGCCAGCTTTGTCCAGATTGGTAAAACCCATCGGGCCCTCGATCATTTCCATCTGGTGCTGCTGGGCATAATCCACCGCTTTTTGCAGTAAAGCGCGGGAAACCTCTCTGTCATCAATAAAGTCCAGCCAGCCAAAACGAACCTTTCGCAAACCCATGTCATCCACCTCTTTGTGGTTGATCATCACAGCAATTCGTCCGGCTATCTTTCCGTCTTTCAGCGCGATATATCTTTTAAATTCAGAAAAGGCAAGCGCGGCATTTTCGTTGGGATCCCAGATGTTGATTTCGTCCTGCGTCAGCGGTGGAACATAATTCGGATTATCGCGATACAGGTCGTTTGGAAAGGAAATGAACTGCCGCAGTTGTGCAGAATTTTTAACTTCAATAATTTCTACTGGCATCCCTGAGATATTTGGGTGAACAAAGATACTGGTTTCCCTGCACAGGCAAAACTTTGGCATACTTTTTACGATCTTACCGGAGTTTATCTATTATATAAAATTTAAGTAAAAATGACAGGGTATTATTTGATTCTTATACTCATGATGCTGGCAAGCTGGTGGGTGTCTTCCAGGCTGAAGTCCAAGTTTGAGTATTATTCGCAGGTACATTTGCGAAACGGCATGTCCGGAAAAGAAGTAGCGGAAAAAATGCTGAGAGATAACGGCATCCATGATGTGCAGGTAATTTCGGTACCGGGACAACTGACGGATCATTATAATCCGGCCGACAAGACCGTAAATCTTTCGGAAGGTGTATATATGCAGCGAAATGCCGCCGCTGCCGCGGTAGCTGCGCACGAATGCGGTCACGCGGTTCAGCACGCGGTAGGTTATTCCATGCTGACACTCCGTTCCAAGCTGGTACCGGTGGTTAACATCAGTTCGCGTTTGATGCAGTTTGTATTAATTGCAGGTATTATGATTATGGTAGGAACACAAACCATCGACGATCCTCAGGGAAATACGACAGTGCTCGCTATCGGTGTTGCGATGTTTGCCGCTACAACTTTGTTTGCCTTTGTAACGCTGCCGGTGGAGTATGACGCGAGTAACCGCGCCATGAAATGGCTGAAAAGTACCGGCACGGTGACGGCAGAAGAATATGTGGGCGTACAGGATTCACTGAAGTGGGCAGCGCGTACGTATGTGGTGGCCGCGATCGGTTCCCTGGCGCAGTTGCTTTACTGGGCATCTTTGCTGATGGGCCGACGGGATTAAATTAATTTATTTCAAAATCAATATCATGCATCTCAGCCAATTGCGCTGAGATGTTTTCTTTTTCCGCCAGGCGAATACGCGCTTTAATACAGCACTTCTGATCAGAAGTGAAGTCCAGCACCTGTGCATCACATTTATTTAATAAAGTAAAAATCACATTCTGTTTTTCGAAACTGAAATGGACCGTCAGCACCGATTCGAGTTCGCGCGTAACAATTTCTGCCGCTTCGATGGTTTCCTTCGCAGACTCCTTATAGGTTCGTACCAGTCCCGACACACCGAGCTTGGTTCCGCCGTAATACCGCACACTGATGACAAGAACATTGGTAATTTCATGTGCCAGTAGTTGATTATAGATCGGCAGACCTGCACTGCCCGAGGGTTCGCCGTCATCATTCGCGCGGTAGAGCTGGCCCTCCAGACCAATCCTGTAGGCATAACAGTGATGCGTTGCTTTGGGATGCAGTTCGCGGATTTTTTCTAAAGCTGTGCGTACCTCATCTTCATTCGCGACCGAAAAAGCAAAGCCGATGAACTTACTGCCTTTCTCCCGGATGATGATGTCCGCCACGGGTTGTTGTATGGTTTGAAATTCAAAAGCCATTACAGGTTGTTGTTTTTGTAAAAAGCTACCGTATTATCGCGCAGAGTAAATGTATTGATCGGTTCTATTCCAAACACCGGCGCCTGCGTACCTGAAGCTAAACGGAGATTCGGATTTGAAATAACATAGGCTTCATCCCATAAATCTTCCTCAATGAAACGCTCCAATGTTGCCCGGCCGCCCTCAACCAATACAGATTGAATTCCTTCCCGGTGCAGCAAAGAAAGCATATCCGACAGTGAGTGATTTGCCTTTATTTTATAAAAGGATATATTGTTGTCATCTTCTTCGCGAATGGTATTTAAGACTAAAGTCTGGGCATCCTCATTATATAAGTTATGAGTTGTGGGCACTTTCAGATATCGGTCCAGTACGATCCGGACGGGATTCCGGCCGATAATTTCCCGGGTCGTCAGCGAAGGATTGTCCGCCAGTGCGGTGCCGCTGCCCACAAGGATAGCATGTTCCCGGCTGCGCATCTCGTGCACAAATTGCCGGCTGAGTGTATTGCTGATCTGCGTTGGCTGTCCGTTTTGATCAATAAAACCATCTGCAGACTCAGCCCATTTCAAGACAATATAAGGCATGCCTTGTTGATGGAAAGTAAAAAATCTCCTGTTCAGTTCGCGGCATTCTTTTTCCAACACACCGATTTTAACTTCGATACCGGCGTCGCGCAGGATTTCAATGCCCTTGCCATGCACTTGCGTGTTGGAATCCACACAACCAATCACTACTTTTTTGAACTGATGCTGAACTAAAGCAAGTGCACACGGTGGCGTTCGCCCGAAATGTGCGCAGGGTTCCAAAGAAACATAAATAGTACTTTGTGTAAGAAGTGCTTTGTTAACTACGGAATTAATGGCGTTTATTTCTGCATGCGCTTCCCCGGCCTTATGATGGTATCCTTCGCCAATGATCCGGTCGTTGTGCACGATAACAGCCCCTACCAGCGGATTAGGATAGGTGTAACCTTCAGCCTTTTTAGCAAGCACCAGGCACCGGCGCATATAAAATTCATCTGTCATAAAAAGAAAGCACCGGAAAAGGTGCTTTATAGGTGTTAATTATTAATCTGTTTGAACTTAATTTCAGGAATTGGGAACTCAATCATTTTGATTATCAGCGCATCACGTTGCTTGGCCAGCGCTTTGGCTATTTTGCGAGGCTCGCCATAAATCCGTGTTACGTAGGAAAGAATGAGGAAGTTGGATCCCTGCGGTGCATTGGTAGCGCGGAAACGATCGATCACATATTCCATAAAGGGTTCGCCGGTTTCCGGTGTTTCCGAAATATAATAATCCACCACAAACTCATTGCCGGCCGGATTTTCCGCGACGTTCACTTTTGCAAATTTATCGGTTCCCTGCCGATGTTGTATTTGCTCTACCTTTTGACGCACGGCGAGTTCCAGTTCTATTTCTTTATTAAAATAGGAAAAGTCCAGCATCTGCGTGAAATTATCGAAGCTTTCATCCGCGGGCAGATACTGTTGTTTGTAGAAGGTCTGCGAGACAGGCTTGCTCCAGGCGAGAAACAATTCTTCTCCGCCGAAATCAACCGGTCCCGGAATGTTAAGCAGATCTTCCGCCTGTTGTGCACTGCCAAATACAGCGGCCGCAAACGTTACTGCCGTTAGTAAATTTTTAAGCATATAAAGTGTTATTCTTTTTCTGCAGATAAAATCTGATGAAGAGAGCTTTTCAGGTCTTCGAGCTGTTTTTTCTTTTCATCGATGCGGGCGTAGGTATGAGCCAATAACGGGTTATCACGGGAATCATCGCTGAAGAAACCAAGGTTGTTCTCCATCTTCACAACTTCCGCTTCCAGATCAGCGATCTGGTTTTTCATTTTTCTGGCTTTGTCGCTCAGCTGAACTTCCGTAAGGTTTTTCTCCTTCAGGCTGTATTCCGAAACTTTATTAAGCTTCAGTTTTTCGCGAAGTAATTTATTGAAGTCGCTATTAATCCCGATTTTCTCGCGCGGAACTTTACCTGTTTTGTTCCAGGTATTTTTGATTTCCTCAATTTTTTCCACGCTGCCTTCCTCGTCTGTGATGCTGCGAAGATCTTCGAGCAATTGTTTCTTGACCTTGTAATTCTGTTTCCAGTTATCACCGGACGCGTTATTTTTTTCGCGGTAAGCGTTGAAGAAAGTGTTGCAGGCTTCGCGGAAATCATTCCAAACCTGGTTTGTCATGCTGCGCGGAACATGTCCGATCTTCTTCCAATCTTCCTGTAGTTTTTTAAATAACGGTACCGCAGTTTCCCAGTCTTCGGAATTCATGTTTTCCCGGGCAATCTGCACCAGGTTTTGTTTCTGTTCCAGATTGGACTGCTGGGAATTTTTCAGTGATTTATAAAACTCATTTTTCCCGGCATTAAATGCGCGCAGATATTGCTTAAAATCATTCCAAGTCTGGCTGGATAATTTCCGAGGCACATTACCGAGCTGCAGAAATTCTGTCCGCAGTTCTTCCACGCGACGAATCGCATTTTGCCATTGGCTGTGGTTTCCGCCGGTAGCAGTTTCGGTGAGCTTTTTAATTTCTTCAATAATGCCGCTTTTTTTGGTCAGGTTTTCCTGTTGTTCCTGCTCAATCTGTTTATTGAGTTCACCTTTGCGGTCATGAATGCGGTTGGATATTTCACGGAATTCCTCCCAGGTAGTTTCACGAAACTCTTCGGCAACCGGCTCGGCTTCTTCTTTCCAGAGACGGTGCAGATACTGGAGTTCGTTTAAAGCTTTTTGCACAGAAGGTTCTGTTTCCAGCTCCTTTGCCCGGTCAATAATCTGACGGCGCTTTTCCAGATTGTGCGCAAACTCCTGCTCCATGTATTCCTTATTCAGATCGAGCATCTGATAGAACTGGTTCAGGTGATGGAAGTAATTATTATTTAAAATTTTAAATTCAGATTTGGCTACCTGTCCGGCATTTTTCCATTCTTCTTTGATTTCACGAATGGCTTTGAAAAGATTGGTGCCGGGTTCGGAATTGGTGTACAGATTCCGGAGCTTCTCGATAATATCCTGGCGTTGCTGCTTGTGCTGCTGCTGTTGTTCTTCTACCTGCTGCTGGTGCGCATCCATCTTCTGGCGGTACAAGCCAGTGAGTCCGGTTAGTGTGTGATGCTTAGGGTGTTCACCGATATCCAGCGTGCTTTCTTCCGCGCTTTCCGCAGACTGCTGGCGGAGCGCTTCTGTCTCTGCCTGCATTTTATGATTTGCAGCATCTTTCAGCGCGTGAAATTCTTTGTTTTTAGAATGAGCGTCGTGCCGGTTGATGATTTTTTCCATTTGCTCGAATAGCTCATTGAGCGACATGTGCTCATACGGAGATGTTTCGGGCTCAGCGGGTATGGTTTCTTCTGCATCTTTTGCGGCAGCTTCATTTTCGGCTGCTTCTTCTACAAAAGCGGCTGCAATATCGGTAGTCGCATCGGCGGTGTCCGTATTTGGTCCCAGATCTTCGCTTGCTTTCGCTTCTTCAACAAAGGCTTCAGCGAGATCCGGTGCAGGTTCGGCCCTATTTTCGTTCGGCTGACTTTCAGCAGAAGTTTGATCTGTCTGTTTCGGTGCCGCAGCATCGGATGGGTTGTTTCCGTCCGCAGCGGGTTGCATGTTTTCCGTATGTTGATCGGTATTCATTTCCTTATTTTCAGAAACCGGCTTTTCTGTACTCATAGCAAACTTTTTATAATCAGGCATTGAATGCCTGGGGTTGATGGCAATCTACCGCCTAAATTAACCTATTTTTTTTCAATGTTCCAAATTTCCCAGGCTTTTTCTGCCTGCTGCTCCAGCATCAGGGCGCCATTGATGGTCTTCGCGCCGCGCAGCCGGCCCTCGCGAAGGAATAGGGTTTCCGCCGGATTATAAATAAGGTCAATCATCAGATGACGGTTGGAAATGTGTTCAAAAGGAAAGGACACTGATTTTTCGGTCTCCGGGAAAGTACCGACCGGTGTGCACTGAATAACCAGAGTGTGTTCAGAAATGACCTCAGAACTAAGATCCTCAAAAGTGAAGGTACCTTTGCGACTAATTGTTTTAAAAGAAATGTTATGTTTTCTCAGCACGTACTGTATTGCTTTAGCAGCACCACCATCGCCCAGAACTAAGGCTTTCTGATGCGTTAATCCGCCCGACTGAATTAATGTTTTTTCGAAACCGTACGCGTCTGTATTGAACCCTTTTTTCTTTTTATTAAAAATAAGAACTGTATTAACGGCGCCAATCTCCTGTGCTTCCGGGCTCACTTCGTCGAGATAGGGGATGATCTGTTGTTTATAAGGAATCGTCACATTAAAACCACGCAGGTTTTCCATCGAAAACAGAGAGCTAACGTCAGAAATATTTTCCCTGTCAAAAATGTGGTACTGATAATCTTTCAATCCCAGGTCTTTAAATTTTTTTTCAAAGAATGTTTTTGAAAAAGAATAAGAAATATTTCTGCCAAGCAGCCCAAGTTCCACGGTGTTTTCCATAAAAACAAAAATAGAAAAAGACCGGCAGTTCACCGGTCTTTTAAGATTAAAATGTTTTGATTCGCTTACTGAACAATAAACTTGGTGCTTTGTTCATCAGCTTTTAATATATAAACTCCTTTTGGCAGATTCTGCAAACGAATACTGTTGGAGGTTTTAAATGGCTGCTGCAGCGTTTGCATCAGTTTTCCGCTCATGTCATAAATCTGAACGGATTTAATTGTATTTAGTTGTGCACCTTCCAGTTTTAAAATACCGTTGCGAACCGGATTGGGATACACTCTGAACACATTCTTATTTTTAGATGACTCATCGGTTCCCATCGTGCTGTAGCAGGTCCACATCATATTATCAACTGCCACACGATTGCTGTCACCGGATTTATCCAATCGGATCGTAACCGGGCCGGCAATATTAATTCCTGTGATTGTCGTAGTTGTCACTGCCGCTGAATAAGGAATGGTTTTTCCGGTGTCCACGCCGTTCACAAAAACTTTGAATGTACCGGAAGTTCCGCCAAATTTAAGTTGCGTGGTGACGTTAAGATCGCCGACGCCGTTGCGCGCATCTTCTACCTCCAGATAACCTTTCCGCACTGTTATTGCCTTTCCATCAATCGTTTGATCAGTTCTCGCATCGGTAGCAGTCCAGTCCAGTCCGTTGCTGGACCATTCCCGTACCGTGTACGAACTTCCGCTGGCAGCAGGAATATTATCGAAAGCTTCATTTCCGCAATCCGTGCCGACTTCACCGGTGGTTACCGTTATCATATTGCTGGCAGCGGAAACATTGCCGGCGGCATCTTTGGCAACCACATACATCGTGTAAGTAGTTAGCGGCTGAAGATCTGTTACCGTAGCAGTTACCCCGGAAACGGAGCCAAAAGAAACATTATTTACAAAAATTTCATATCCCGTTACAGCTACATTATCGGTAGAAGCGGTCCACTGAATTTTTACCTCATTACTGCCGGTATTTACTACAGTCAGGTTGGTTGGTGCCGTCGGAGCTTCGGTATCCACCAGGGTAGTTGCTGTAACTGTGCCCGAAGGTGCGGATTCATTGCCGGCGGCATCTGCTGCAATGACGTAAAAGCTGTATTCCGTTCCCTGATTCAAACCAGTAACCACTGCCGTAGTGCCGCTGACCGATTGCTTAAATTCTCCGTTTGCAAAAATTTTATAAGCTGTTACTCCGATATTATCGGTAGAAGCCGTCCAAGTCAGTGTAGCGCTGTTGGTTGTTACCTCACTTACCGCAAGATTTGTTGGCACTGTCGGTGCGTCGTTGTCAACAACTTGGGTTCCCCAAATCCGGTCAATCCATTCCGGGTGGTCAATAAAAGGGTTTCTGTTTCCCTGGAAGGTGTAGGAAGCATTGTTTCTGTCAATCTCTGCCGGTGAAACCGGATCCTGTTGCGCCCATTGCAAAAGTACATTTAGCTCCCACGGATCCAGGCCAGGGTAAGCGGAGCCACCCAGCATGCCACCGCTGCTGAAGGTGGAAAGTTGACTTTCATATCGGGTCACAAAATAAAAGATCATTCGCGCGACGTCGCCTTTGAATTCATCGATAGGTTCAAACACAGTACCGCTGTATCCCGGTGATTTCGAGGATCCCACTTTGCTTCCGTTTCTGGTCGAATTACCACCATCTACTTTCCCGAAAGGATAATTGCTGCGGATACCGTTTACTTTTCCGTCGGTGGGACGTATGTGGTGAACATCGGAAACCATCGGCGCTTTTTTACCGAAAAGACTTTGCGGAACTACGTGCTCGCGGTTATAGCAGTCGCCTTCATTGGAATAACTTCCGCACTTTTTCTTACCGTGCTGAAAATTATAAGGATCCGGACCGGTAGGGTTTTCTGAATACATATCCAGCACAGTGCCGTCATTTTCGTAATAGCGGTCTGTATCAGTACTTGGATACGCAGTGTACAAGCCATCATATCCTTTGTCTTTATGACCGTTTGTGATAATCTGGCTGAGTTTTGTTTTCAGCTGGGGACCGGCCAGTGTTGCTGTACCGTCATAATATCCAGCTGGTATCTGTGCTATGGCCTGCAAAAAAAACAGACTGAGCAAAAAGGTTGATAGTTTTTTCATATTGAGAAGTATTAAGGAACAAAAGTACGAAAACGACAAGAACTGTCCGCTTACGATCCAAACTTATTAAGTCGTGAAAATACGCGGGCAACCACAATACCGAAAGCTGCGGCCGTGCCGGCCACGATTACATAGTTCATTGCCGTAACCCGAACCGGAAAGGCCAGATCTGTATTGGCGCCAGCTTTAAAGATGCCCGTAGAAATTTGAAAATAACAAACCGCTGTGCCCAGAACCAGTCCGCAGATAATGCCGAAGATCACGATAAGCAGGCCGGTATAAAAATAAATATTGCGAAGCGAACGCTTATCCATCCCTAGTGAAATTAAGCTTCGGCTTTGGACGCGCTTGTCCAGTTGCAGAATAATGATGGCACCAGCCAGATTAAAGGTTGTAATAAAAATAACGAGCGCAAAAATTAAATAAATAAACAGTTTCTCGGTATTAATCATTTTCCAGAAAGCCGCGTTTTCTTCCTGCTTGGTCTTCAGGTCATAACTCTTGCCGAGCTGCTGCTGGAGCCTCAGTTTTACCGCATCAGCCTGTTCCGGATCATGCAGTTTTAGTACAAATTCATAGGCGGCATCTTTAGGAAGTTGCAGGAGTTCCTGTGCCAATTCCAGCGGTGCAATAATCGTGTTGTCCAGCTGATCATTGCCGGGAAATACGCCGGACACAAAAATATCACGCTTTGTGAAAATATCTTCTTCTTTGCTGATAATGCCTGTGCCGGGTTTGGGAACCAACACATTGGCATACTCGGAACTTTCTCCCACGGGAATCGTCAGCCGGTTGTTCAGCTTGTTTTCCATCAGGACTTCATTCGAATATTTAAAAGTGGGATAGGAGCCGTAAAGAATGTGCTCATTCACCGGATTCACCATTGTGTAGGCAGAATCCACGCCGCGCAGAATGGCAATATCACCGTTTCCGTGAAAGTTGATGTAGGCTTTCTCCTCAATCACTTTGGAATAATGCGCAACAGCAGTTTCCTTACGCAGAATCTTTTCTGCGGTAGCGATATTCGGCAGGGTTTTGCCCTGGGTGCTTTTAATAGTAATATCCGCATGGAGATTGGCGATCAGGTCTTTGTTGAGATCTTCCAGCGCAGAAAAGACAGAAATAATGATAAACATTGCCGCCACCGCCACCAGCATCGCCACCGCCGCCAGCCATGTAATAAAGGTAACTGCCGTGCTTCCTTTGCGGGCAAGCAGGTACCGTGCAGCAATATAAAAAGAAGTATTCTTCAAGAATAGGAGTTAAAGAATCGGGTTATCGCCTTGCCCTTTCAGTTCTCTTTCAATGCGTTCCACATCATCCAGCGACGTGTCCAGGTAAAACTGCAGTTCCGGAATGATACGCACCTGCTTGCCCATTTTCTGGCCCAGGAAATTGCGGTACTGTGATTTATTTTCTTCGATTTCCTTCATAATCGCTTTGCGGTATTCCACCGGGAAAACACTCAGGTAAATCTTGGCGATGCTCAGGTCCGGTGTCACGCGGACATCCGAAACGGTAATCAAAAATTGCTGGCCACTTTGCGATGCCTGTTTGCGGAAAAATTCGGCAAAATCTTCCTGTATAATCTGAGCGACTTTTCGCTGTCTGTTGCTTTCGTTCATGCCGCAAATTTACTATTTTTGTTTCAATTACCGGGGCGTGCCCTTTCCGTCTTCCGCCTTTCAGCGGAGTCCGGAGCAGGTCGGTCTGCGTGCAGTCGCTTTTTGTGGCGGCACCTGGCAGTGCCGCCACAAAAGAGCTCCAACAATGCACTCCGCCCTCACGCGGTGTACGCCACCATTGAAAGAACGATATATGAAAATTGAACACCTCGGCATTGCCGTGAAAAACCTCGGACTGTCCGAAGATGTATTTAACCGCCTTCTGGGAATACCACCTTACAAACAGGAAACGGTCGAGCGCGAAGGCGTTACCACTTCTTTTTATGAGACCGGCGACAGCAAAATTGAACTGCTCGAAGCCAGCCGTGAGGACAGCCCCATTGCCAGATTTATTGAAAAAAGAGGGGAAGGCATCCATCATATTGCATTTGGTGTGGAAGACATTTCGGCGGAAATTGAAAGGCTAAAGGCAAGTGGGTTTATCTTCATTTCCGAAGAACCTAAAGAAGGTGCCGATAATAAGCTGGTTGTTTTTCTCCACCCGAAATCCACCAATGGCGTACTGGTGGAATTGTGTCAGGAAAAACCCTGAAATATTTTGCAGGTCCGCAAAAAAGATTATTTTTGCACACCCAACTGAACGAATAGCCGGCAACGGTTATCACTATAGGCCCTATAACTCAGCTGGTTAGAGTAGCTGACTCATAATCAGCAAGTCCCTGGTTCGAGCCCAGGTGGGGCCACCGGGTAATAATAAAGCATCTGTTTTTGAGCAGGTGCTTTTTCTTTTTGGCAGTTGTTTTGAAAGATGTATAACATTCCGCTTTACTCTTTAATTTTGCAGAATTACGACTTGTATGCAATAAAGCAATATGGTTGCTGATTTGAAATAATAGCCGTCTTCGAAATGCATTCTGAACCTTCAAAATTTTATCTTATCATACATGGGTTTGACCTTGAGGTAATTATAGCGACAGTTTGTTTCTGGCATGCTTTTGGATTCCGCCTCGGAAAGCAAAAGAAATGAAAAGCAAAGTACTTATTATCGACCACGAAAACAAACCGTTATCTAAAATTCGCCGTTTTTTTAAACGTCGCCAGTTTGAAATCATAAAACCAAAAGAAACCGAAAGTATTTTCAATATCTGTAAATCAGAAGATATTTCTGCGGTCGTAATTGATACCGATGTATTCGGCAAGAGAAGCCGCGTCTTTTTGCAAAACCTCCGCGATCATATTCTTCCGCCCGATGTACGCTTAATTAGCATCGGCGATATGAAAGAACAAGATTCTTTCTCTTTCCGGGAGAATTCTATTCTCGCCTAAGAGGCAAACTTTAAACGATAATCATTCTTTGCTTAAAAAGATATTTGCTGATATCTCCAAAACATAAAAAGGCCGCTTCATACTCTGGAGCGGCTTTGTTTTATAGATTCAAAAATAATTTCGGATTGACCGGTGTATTATTCTTGTGCACTTCATAATGCAGATGCGGACCGGTGGAACGTCCTGTATTTCCAGATTTGGCAATCACCTGATTTACGGTGACTTCATCATTCGTTTTTACATTGATTTCAGAAAGATGCCCGTATAACGTGTCCAGACCGTTACCGTGCGAAATAATGATGCAGTTCCCGTAACCTCCTTTGACGCCGGCGAAAATAACACGTCCTGCCGCCGCGCAGCGAACCGGCGAACCGTGCGCAACCGCAATATCAAGTCCCTGGTGAAACTGAATCTGTTCCTTTTCGGCCGGAACATTGTTCAGTTCTTTTGTGCCGGTGGAAGTACTGTCGGAAGCTGTCGTTTTGTTTTTCGCTGCAGCAGAAGCCAGTAAGACCGTTTTGGTCGGGATCGGATTCGTTCGTTTTCCAAATTGTGAAGAAATGTATCCGTCAGCCGGAATACCAAGAGGTACAAACTGTAATTTTTGCTGCAGCTCCGCCAAATAGTGACTGTAGCGCTGGGTTTGGCGGCCTACGTACACTGCATTCTGCAAACTGTCCTTGGAAAGCTTCTCCAGTTGCACCGCCGGAACATTTTTCGCGGCAAGGAAATTGTTGAGTTGCTGAACCGACTGTTCGATGAGCGTTAAATTCGATTTCATTCCGGCAAAGTCCACACTGTCTTTCTCAGTTTGCACCGGAATTAAATTTACTGCATAATTTTTATGGTCTTTCTCCGCATAAAGCTTTCCGATGAGCAGGCCCTGTGCAATGATTACTGCAGAAAGCAGCACAATGACGACCACGGAATTTTTTAATCGCGCTAAAAGGTATTTCATAAATGATCTGTTTTAAATTCAAAAAAAGCGGTGCAAATTTACAAAAACTTAAAGGATCAGGAGAAATCCTGATAAATATTAGCATTTTGCTGCCGCTTATTACGCTTCATCTGTGCCTGGTCTTGGCAAGTACTGTGATAAAGTCTTAATATATTTGCAGCGTCGCAACGCCGGCAACCCGCGCGGCGATAAACCTTAAACTATGAAAAAAGAAAAAACAGCACGATCGAAACCTGTCCATCAGATTAAAGTAGGCGTGGTAGGAAGCGGAAGTTTCGCAACGGCCATTGTAAAAATGCTGGTGGAAAACAGTGAGAAAGTGCATTGGTGCGTACGGAATGAATATGTGAAAGGCGCCATTGAACTGCGGGGCCATAATCCAACGTATCTTACTTCAGTTTCCTTTGATGCAGAGATGCTGGCAGTAACCACCGATATTAATGAATTGGTTTCGGCGTGTGATGTGATTGTTCTGGCAACGCCTTCTATTTACCTTTCTGATACACTGGAGAAAATGTCCTGCGGCTGTGATGGGAAAATCTTTGTTTCTGCGATTAAGGGAATTGTGCCAAAAGCAAATGATGTCGTGGCGCATTATCTCCGCAATGATTTCGGGATTGGTTTCAGGCAACAGGCCGTTATTGCAGGACCTTGCCACGCGGAAGAAGTCGCGATGGAACGTCTTTCTTATTTAACCATTGCGGCGGCGGAAGATGAGGTAAGTGAAAAACTGCATACGCTTTTTAATTCTGATTTTATAAAAGTTCACTGCAGCAAAGATATCCTGGGCAACGAGTACAGCGCTATTTTGAAAAATATTTATGCTGTCGGAGCCGGTATTGCCAGCGGACTGGGGTATGGAGATAACTTCACGGCGGTGTTCGTTTCCAACGCCATCCGCGAAATGGAAACTTTCCTGGAAGGCGTGTATGAAGTGCCGCGCGATGTGAATGAAAGTGCCTATTTAGGAGATTTGCTGGTTACGGCCTACTCACTTTTTTCGCGAAACCGCAATTTGGGTAACCTGATTGGTAAAGGCTACACCGTGAAATCAGCCATCCAGTCAATGAATATGATTGCAGAAGGATATTACGCTGCGGATTCTGTGTATCACACCGCACGTGAAAAAGACATGAACACGCCGATTATTGATACTATTTATGGCGTGTTATATGAAGAGAAGAATGCAGAAACAGAATACGAAAAACTGACGCTGCTGCTTAATTAGGTTTCCTCTTTTATAGATAACAAAATATCTCCGGGCTGCCATTTTTATTTGGTAGCCTATTTGCTGTATTTTGGGTCCGGCGAAAATGCAATAAGTACTAAACTACTGCACAATGTATTTCGCTGTTTCCAAGAAAAAAAATAATTTATGTCTACACACAAAACTCCAAAATCTCATTATGATGTGATCCTGATCGGCGGCGGTATTATGAGTGCCACTTTGGGCACGCTGCTGCACGAACTGGATCCAACTTTGAAAATCGTCATATTCGAACGGCTGGGCCGCTTCGCGCGGGAGAGTTCCGCTGCCTGGAATAATGCCGGCACGGGCCACTCCGCTTTCTGTGAACTGAATTATACGCCGCAGCGTGAAGATGGTACCATCGACATTTCTAAGGCAGAAACCATCGCGGAACAATTTGAAATTTCCAAGCAGTTCTGGTCTTTCCTGTTATCAAAAGGGTATATATCCAACCCGCATGAATTCATCAATTCCTGCCCGCATATGAGCCTTGTTTTCGGCAAAGGTGATGCTGAATTTCTGCGCCGCCGTCATGAAAAACTCACGCAGTCTGAATTGTTCAAGGGAATGCAGTTTACTACTGATCATGATAAATTACGGGAATGGATTCCGCTGATTATGGAAAAGCGTAAGAAAAGTGAGCAGCTGGCAGCCACGAAAATGGATTTGGGTACAGATGTGAATTTCGGTTCGCTGACCAGAAAAATGGGCCGCTTCCTGGTGGACGACAGTAATGTGGAAGTCTTTTTATATTACAACGTAAAAGATATCGATCCTACGGATGATGATAAATGGCTGGTAAAAGTAAAAGACCGGCTGCAGCATAAAATGCACGATGTAACCGCAGATTTTGTCTTTATTGGTGCGGGAGGTTATGCTTTGCCCTTGCTTGACAGTACCGATATTCCTGAAAGCGAAGGTTACGGCGGTTTCCCCGTTTCAGGCCAGTGGCTGGTGTCCCGCAATCCCGAACTGATTGCAAAGCATCAAACCAAAGTATATACTCAGGCAACCGTAGATGCGCCGCCGATGAGTGTTCCACACTTGGACCTTAGAATTATCGATGGAAAGGAAGCGCTTTTATTCGGACCTTTTGCGGGCTTTTCCACCAAGTTTCTGAAGCAGGGTAGTTATCTTGATTTGCCTGAAAGTGTCAACTTTAAAAACATCCGTTCTTTATTTGGTGCATGGTGGCATAATTTACCGTTAACCCAATATCTTGTGCGGCAGGTGGCGATGACGAAATCTCAGCGCATCCAGCATTTGCGTGAGTTCGTGAAAGAGGCGCGCGAAGAAGACTGGGAACTGATGGTGGCCGGGCAGCGGGTACAAATCATCAAACGTGACGAAATTGAAGGCGGAAAACTGGAATTCGGAACCGAAGTCGTTGTGAATAAAAAAGGAACGATTGCTTCTCTTCTGGGCGCTTCGCCGGGCGCATCCACAGCAGCCTATGCGATGACGCAGGTGTTGGAAAAATGTTTCCCGGAAAAGATGAACGGCGAATGGCGCGAGAAACTCAAAGAGATGATTCCAAGCTACGGGTACAAATTAGCAGATCACCCCGAAATGGTGCAGAAAATCCGAGCCTACACAAAAGAAAAACTAGATCTGCATTATTAGTATCTTTGTATTCAAATGATTAGAAACGAAACAATAGCTCCGGTGAAGATTGCACCGGAGCTTTTACATGAAATTCAGAATCAGACTTTGCAGGAAAAGCAGGTGATTGTGCACTGCAAGGTTAAAAATGCGTTGATGGAGGATCTGCTGATCAGAATCTGGCCAACTACCTTTTTGATCGACCGGGTCAGCGGGCATCGCAGTAAACTGGTGCATCACGAACATATTACGCTCTACCCGTACTGGACTTTGCTGCCCGGTGGCGTTGGATATACTTTCACCCTAATTTTTTCCGGGCTGCCGGACAGCTGTACTTCTTTCGATCTGCTCGAAGATATTCCACAGGAAGGCGGCTTTTTTGTTCCCGCTATTACGCGAAACAATACCGATATTTACAATGTAGACCTCATATAGCATATCATAAATTTAAGTTATTTTTAATACATGAAAGAAAGTAACTTTTTATTTAACGTTATAAATGTGGTGGTTTTAATGTGGCTGACTTCGTGTGCGAGCCCACGCCACCAGTCGTATGAAGATGAAATAACAACCTTCCGCCAGGAACTAAACGCTTCCTTTCGTGATTCCGCACACACGCCCTTGCGTGGCCGGCATTTAAAAGAATTTACAGAATTGCCTTTTTTTCCTGTGAATAAAAAATATGCAGTGCAGGCGCATCTGAAGCGAACGCCCGAAGCGCTGCCTTTTGAAATACCTACGTCCAGCGGACAGAATAAAAAGTTCAGAAGCTTTGGTGTTGCCACGTTTTTGTTGGATGGAAAAGAATACCGGCTTACGTTGTATGAAAGCCTGAAACCCGATGGCACCGTGCGCGATGCGACCTCACTCTTTTTGCCTTTCCGGGACCTGACGAACGATGAGGAAACTTATGGTGGCGGCCGTTATCTGGACATTACAAAACCAACAGGAAAAACAGTAATGATCGACTTTAATAAAGCCTATCATCCGTATTGTGCTTATAATGCTTTCGATTACAGCTGTCCGCTGGTACCCGCAGAAAACAGGCTTGTCGTCGCCATTCCGGCCGGTGTGAAATACGAAAAGAAATATTACTAGGCCCTTACCTTAAGAACAATTCTCACGCAACGGTTCAGCAGATACAATATGGTTCAGAAATTGCAAGTTATTTTTTAATTAAAAAAATAAAATATGGAACCGTCTAAAAAAAATAAACCCGCGCCCATTGTTATTATCGGGATTGTAGCCATTATTATTGCCATCATTTCCTACTTTATTCTGGGGCCTTTCTTTAATGATTATTTTAATGAACTGCCTACAGGAGATGTGCAACCGGTAGAAAATTAAACCCGGGCCAGAAAATCTTCGAACGCGGCGGCTACTGTTACAGTGCCGTCGTTGTCCATTTTTACCAGTTTGAGATTTTCAATCTGGTTCACGCTGCCTGGGTCGAATGGTTTTTTCACACGAATATAATTGCTGCTAAAGCCCAGCATGTAGCCATCCTTATTTTCATGTTCCCAAAGGACGGGCTGCACCGTGCCCAGCTGACTTTCATAGAAAGCGTGTTTCTTCTTTTCGGACAGGATGCGCAGCATTTTATTTCTTCTTTTGCGTTCCGGAATGGGTACTACCTGATCCATATCCGCAGCTTCTGTATTTTCTCTTTCGGAGTAGGTGAAAACATGCAGATAAGAGATCGGAAGCTCCTGAATAAAGCGGTACGTTTCCATAAATTTTTCTTCTGTTTCACCGGGGAAGCCCACAATCACATCAACGCCGATGCAGGCATGCGGCATCACTTCTCTGATTTTTTCAACGCGGTTTCTGTATAGAGAAGTCAGATAACGGCGCTTCATCTTTTTCAGAAGATCGTCGCACCCACTTTGCAGCGGTATATGAAAATGCGGCACGAAACGGCGGCTGTTCGCTACCAGATCAATGCTTTCGTCTTTCAATAAGTTGGGTTCAATGGATGAAATGCGGATGCGCTCAATCCCGTCCACTTTATCCAGTTCCTGAATTAAATCCAGAAAGGTGTGTTCATGTTTCTTATTTCCGAACTCTCCCTTGCCGTAATCACCGATATTCACACCGGTCAGTACGATTTCTTTAATATCACGTGAAGCAATTTCACGTGCATTGCCCACTACGCTGGCGATGGTATCACTTCTGGAAATTCCTCTGGCCAGCGGAATGGTGCAGTACGTACATTTATAATCACAGCCATCCTGCACTTTCAGGAAGGCGCGTGTGCGGTCACCAATGGAGTAGGAGCCGATAAAAGTATCGGCAGCCTCAATCTCGCAGGAATGAATGACACCATGGCTGGTGGTTTTCTGCAAATCATCGAGATAGCTCAGTATATTAAATTTTTCTTTTGCACCCAGCACCAGATCCACTCCCTCAATCCCGGCAATTTCTTCTGGTTTCAGCTGTGCGTAGCAACCTAAAATTACCACCAAACCATCCGGATTGGCTTTCTGTGCACGCTTTACATGGAACTTACACTCGCGGTCTGCATTATCAGTTACAGAGCAGGTATTGATTACATAGACATCCGCACGCTCATCAAAGCTTACTTTGTCATAACCGGCACCGGTCAGCTGGCGCGCGATGGTAGAAGTTTCTGCGAAGTTGAGTTTACAGCCAAGTGTGTGAAAAGCAGCAGTTTTCGGGATTAAATTCTTCATAATACTAAGGCCGCAAATTTACGGATTATTTTTTGTCCTTATTGATGGGGACGGCGGCAAAGCGTTTACAAGTAACTGACATAAGTCATTACTGGTACTCGTCCCGAATTTCATCACTGCCCAAAAAACAGACAGGAGAAGCATTTTCAGATTCGCTTGGTGTTTTTACTTTTCGATCACTTTCTGCCAGTTTTGATTTGGCATGCAGCTGGCCGGCCACAAAAGCGTAGGCTGCTAAGAATAGAACGTTTTCAGAAGCAGCGGATTTTTTATTATGACATAAATGTTCCTCCACTTTACTGGTTAAGATCTTCCAAACTGATGATATTTGGTCAATATTCTTAGGTTCCAATGAAGACCTTTTTAATCCGGCCATCTTCGCAAAAGGTTCCGGAATTTGCAGTGCTATATCAGCAGGCGCTAACTGAGCCAGGGCCGTATCGCCTCTATTTTTATATATTTTAAAAACTTCGTGGATATCCATATCGTGCTAAAAGTACTAAAGGTGAAAATAGGAGGCTGTGCGGCAGGTGTTTAGCAAATAAAATATTTAAATTTGATAAAACTTATGCCATGTCTCCAGTACATAACCGCTGCCGGAACTGTAGCCAGTCTTTACATCTGCAGCAGAAATTTTGCCATGAATGCGGACAGCGTAGCGATACGCACAGAATCGACTATCATTTTCTGGTGCATGAAGTACAGCACGGGGTTTTTCATGTGGATAAAGGAATTATTTACACCCTGAAGGAGTTGCTCATCAGACCGGGGCACACGATCCGAGAATATGTGGACGGCAAACGGAAAGACCATTTTAAACCTACCTTACTCATCATGGTTTTGGCTACTGTTACTATTTTGCTGAATCATTGGTTGAATAGCGGTGCGGTGCTTCTCCAGGGAAAAGTTGAACTAAGCCAGTCGGCGGAGGCAGTTGATCTTCAGCAGAAACAGGTCGTTAAAACTGCTCAGTCCGTTATTCACAACGTGTCTGCCGTAATGGAGTGGATCAACAGTCACTACGCTGTGAGTGCGTTGCTGATGGTGCCGTTATTGGCGTTTTGCTTTTGGCTGGTGTTCCGGCCTTACAAACAGAACTTACCGGAATGGTTGGTTATATCCACTTTCATCACGGGACAGGGAATGTTCCTTTATATTATGTTGATCGTCCTGCCCAAGCAATGGCTGGATCTCAGTTTTCTTTTTTTACTATTAATAAATATATACATTATCTGGACCGTCACACAGTATTTTTCTCCCAGGCCACGGGTGCAGACAGTCGCGAGAACAGTGGGAGCTTTGGCTTTGTATTATACGGTTCTCTTATTATCCATTATTGTTTTTGTACTAACTGTTGTGTTCAACAGTACGCGGTCCTGAAATTAGGATATTGTTCGGATTCAGTGATTGAAGACAAGAGTTTTCCGAACTAAAGTCATGGCGTTTACTGTCAGATTCCGGTTCAATCTCTGCTGTATTCCATGCGGAAAAAACAGTAAATTTGCAAAATGACGAACAGCGACCAAATAAAAGACGCCCAGCAAAGAATTGCAGAACTCTATAAATTTCTACAGATCGAAAGAAAAAAAGTAGAAATCGCGAACGATGAAGAAAAAACACTGGCACCTGAATTCTGGGATCAGCCCAAGGAAGCAGAAGCCTTTATGAAACAACTCCGTTCCAAAAAGAAATGGGTGGATGATTACGAGGAAATTTTCTCGCGGTTTGAAGATGTTCAGGTTTTGCAGGAATTTGCAAAGGAAGATCCTGCGTCCGCTGCCGAACTGGACGAAGCGTTCGCGGTGCTGCTCGAAAAAATCGAAAACCTGGAGTTTAAAAATATGCTTTCCAATGAGGGCGACGAACTTTCCGCCGTGCTGCAGATTACCGCCGGTGCCGGTGGTACCGAAAGCTGCGATTGGGCGGGCATGCTGATGCGGATGTACACCATGTGGGCGGAGCACCAGGGTTACAAAGTAAAAGAACTCAACTTCCAGGAAGGTGATGTGGCCGGTGTGAAGACCGTGACACTCGAAATTGATGGTGAATTTGCGTTCGGTTATCTGCGCGGCGAAAACGGTGTCCACCGGTTGGTTCGTATTTCACCCTTTGATTCCAATGCCAAGCGGCATACCAGTTTTGTGTCCGTGTATGTATATCCGCTCGTGGATGATACCATTGAAATCCACATTAATCCTGCCGACATATCCTTTGAAACCATGCGCTCCAGCGGCGCGGGTGGCCAGAACGTAAACAAGGTAGAGACGGCCGTCCGCCTGCGTCACGCGCCGACGGGAATTATCATTGAAAACTCGGAGTCGCGCTCACAACTTCAGAACAAGGAAAAGGCAATGCAATTGCTGCGGTCCCGCCTGTATGAGATTGAGCTTGAAGAACGTATGAAAGCCAGAAATGAAATTGAAGCCAATAAAATGAAGATTGAATGGGGCAGCCAGATCCGAAATTATGTGATGCATCCGTACAAACTGGTAAAAGATGTACGGTCCGGCTACGAAACTTCGGATGTGGATTCGGTGATGGACGGTGAAATTACTCCCTTCCTCAAAGCGTTCCTGATGGCCGATGGAACGGCGGTTTCAGACGATGACGGCAGCCTTTAAACTTTAGTAAACTTTAACAAATAAAGGGTCGGCGCCGGCGGCGGCTTTTATTATCTTTGCGCGTATGGAAAATTTCGAGAGCTGGAAGGATTTACTCAATCCGGAGTTTTATATTAAGATGGGTGGTTTTTGGCTCATCTTATTTATTGTTTTTGCGGAAACAGGATTGTTCGTTGGCTTTTTCCTGCCGGGCGACAGCCTTCTGTTTGTCTCCGGAATCTATGCAGTAGAAATTATTAAAGAAACTTTCGGGTCCACGGGCAGCGACTTGCTGGACACCACAATTCTGGCGTCTGCCGTTTCGGTGGCAGCGATTATCGGAAACGAGATTGGGTACTGGTTTGGCATTAAAGCCGGCCCTGCGCTGTATAAAAGAGAAGATTCTTTCCTGTTTAAAAAGAAATACCTTTTCCAGGCTCATGACTTTTTTGAGCAACATGGCGCCCTGGCGGTGATTATGGCGCGTTTCCTTCCTATTGTACGGACTTTCACGCCGATTGTGGCGGGAATTGTGAAAATGGATAAAAAAAGATTCCTGGTTGATAATATCATCGGTGCAGTACTTTGGTCATTCTCGCTTATTTTTGCCGGGCACTATCTGGATGCTTTGTTTAAAAATCAGTTTGATATTGATTTGAAATCGCATCTGGAAATGATCATTATCATCATTGTTTTGATTACCACCCTGCCGATTATTATTAAATTTTTCTTCGGCGGCAAGAAAGAAGAGGCATAAACATAGTCAGCCTCAATAATATAAAACAAAGCAGTTTCGTTCGGAGCTGCTTTTTTGTTGTTTTCAGTCTGACTTATAATCTTAAAACTCATTAAAAAATATAATTACAAATAATTGTTAGATAAGACTAACTTTGTTACTTTTGTACTTGAAACGTAAAAGGATAGTTTTATATGAAAAGAATATTATTTTCTGTATCGGCTTTAGCAACCGCCGGAATTTTTCAGGCGCAGACTGCCTCAATTTCCGGCACTTTAACTGCAGAGGGAAAGCAAAAAGGGGCAGTGGGTGTTTTTTTAGACGGGACAGATTATGCAACCTTTACTGATATCGAAGGTCTGTACCGTTTTGACAGTATTCCCGCCGGTACCTACAAAATAAAAGCGCGTATCGAAGGCCACCAGGCTTTTAGTAAATCCATCACGGTGGCTGAGGACGAGCAGGTGGCTTTAAATATTAATTTAAAATCAAATGAAAGAGCCACGGACATTGAAGATGTTGTGATTACAGGTACAATGAAAGCGGTGCGCAGATCCGAAAGCCCGGTCGCCGTGGAAGTGTATTCGCCGACCTACTTTAAGAAAAACCCGACGCCCAATATTTTTGATGCCTTGCAGAATGTGAACGGCGTGCGGCCGCAATTGAACTGCAATATCTGCAGCACGGGCGATATTCATATTAACGGCCTCGAAGGACCTTACACCATGATTCTCATTGATGGTATGCCTATCGTCAGCTCATTGGGAACGGTGTATGGATTATCCGGGATTCCGAACTCCCTCATCGAGCAGGTAGAGGTGGTGAAAGGGCCGGCTTCCTCGTTGTACGGAAGTGAAGCGGTGGGTGGTTTAATAAATATTATTACTAAAAACGCCAAGACTGCGCCCAGATTCAGCGCCGATTTATTTTCAACCACCTGGGGAGAATACAACACTGATTTAGGATTTAAGTTTGGCTTGGGTAAAAATGTCGATGTGCTGACGGGAATTAACTACTACAATTACAGCAATCCGATTGATAACAATAATGACAACTTCACCGACGTCACCCTGCAGGACCGTATCTCCGTCTTCCAGAAGTACAATTTTAACCGTCGCGACAACAAATTGTTCAGCATCGCAGGACGTTATATGTATGAAGACCGCTGGGGCGGCGAGATGAACTGGAACAAATCCTATCGCGGTGGAGACGAGGTGTATGGTGAAAGTATTTACACCAGCCGGTCCGAAGTTTTCGGGAATTACCAGTTGCCGGTGAATGAGAAAATGTTCTTTGGGTTTTCTTTTGTAAACCACGATCAGGACAGCCGCTATGGCACCGAATCCTATATTGCCAACCAGAAAATTGCCTTCGGTCAGTTAACCTGGGATAAAAAAATCGGCCGCCACGACCTGCTCGCGGGTACAGCCTTGCGGTACACGTATTATGATGATAACACGCCCGGTACTTCTGATGCAGATGGCGTAAATCAGCCGGAAAAAACATTCCTGCCCGGTGTATTTATTCAGGATGAAATTACACTGGCGGAAAAGCATAAATTATTGCTGGGCGCCCGTTACGATTACAATAGCATTCACGGAAATATCTTCACGCCAAGAGTTGCCTATAAATGGACCCTCAATAACAGCGATGTCTTCCGCATTAATGCCGGGACCGGCTTCCGGGTGGTGAACCTTTTCACGGAGGAACATGCCGCTCTCACCGGTGCGCGCGAGGTGGAGATCCTCAGCGATCTGAAACCGGAGCAGTCGTATAACGTTAACCTGAATTATATTAAAAAATTCTTCCTGGATTCCGGCAGTATGATCGGTTTGGATGCGTCTGCTTTCTTTACCTATTTTACGAACAGAATTGTACCGGATTACGAAACAGATCCGAACAAGATTATTTACGATAATATCGATGGGCACGCCATCAGCAAGGGACTTACCCTAAATGCCGACCTGAACTTTGCCAACGGCCTGAAGTTTATTCTGGGTGGAACCTTAATGGAAAATACCATTACCACCGAAGGAGAAACCACGCACCAGATCCTGACGGAGAAGTTTATGGGAACCTGGGCGGTGTCCTACAAAATACAGCCCTGGCAGCTTACGATTGATTACACCGGAAATATTTACAGCCCGATGCGCCTTCCACTGCTAAGTGATTTGGACCCGCGGAAGCCGTATTCACCGTGGTGGAGTATTCAGAATATTCAGTTTACCTACAGCGGAATGAGAAATTTTGAATTCTATGCGGGTGTAAAAAATCTTTTGAACTGGACACCGAACAAAGGGAATCCGTTCATCATTGCACGAACAGAAGACCCGTTTGATAACAACGTCGTTTTCGGTCCGGATGGCCAGGTGATTCAGACACCGGATAACCCGTATAAATTAACCTTTGACCCGGAATATGTGTATGCACCCAATCAGGGCATCCGCGGTTTCCTCGGAATTAAATATCATTTTAAATAAAATATGAAAAATCACTGTTTTCATTTAACACGAAGCCTGCTGTTCCTGCTGCTGTTTTCTGCAGCAGTCAGGGCGCAGCAGCATCCGGTGGAGATCGCAGTGCAGCAAACGCAGAAAGCACCCAAACCAGTGGTGCTTTTTCTGCATACGGAATGGTGCAACTACTGCAAAGCCATGCAGAAAACAACTTTTAATAATCCTGAGGTTAAAAAACTGCTCACGGAGGATTACTATTTTGCGAAACTGGATGCAGCGGAAAAACAGCCTATTCATTTTGGAAGTGAGCTGTACGAATATAAACCGACCGGTGTGGGCAGCGGCTACCATGAGCTGGCTGCAAAACTAGCAGAACAGGAGGGTGAAGCCGGCTATCCGACTTTGCTTATTTTGACACCCGATCTCAAGGTTATTTTTAGGTACAATGGCTTTCTGAAAGCTTCGGAATTAGCTGAATTATTAAGAGAAGTAAAAAACAATTCCTGATATTTTAAGAATTGTTTAACGGCTGTTGGCTCGCTTTTCTGTGCTGTAAGCCTTATATTTGAAGAACATTTAAAAAAAATATCATGGCAAAAATTACATTACACGGTGATTCGGTAACCACTACCGGCGAACTTCCCGAAAACGGAACCAGCGTAAAATCTTTTGAACTGGTAGATACAGATTTAAAAAACAGAACACTGGATGAGTTTTCCGGCAAGAAAATCATTTTTAATATTTTCCCGAGTATTGATACCGGTGTTTGTGCCGCAGCTGCTCGTGAGTTTAATGAAAAAGCCGGCGACCTGGATAATACGGTAGTTATTAATGTTTCCCGCGACCTGCCGTTTGCGCTCAAGCGTTTTTGTGCTGCGGAGGGACTGGATCATGTAGAAACCTTTTCCGATTTCCGAGGAAGTTTTGGCGAAGATTACGGTGTAACCATCACCGATTCTCCGATGAAAGGCCTGCTGAGCCGCGCGGTGATTGTAACCGACGAAAATGGCAAAGTATTATATTCCGAACAAGTTTCCGAAATTGCACAGGAACCGGATTATGATAAAGCGCTGGAAGCAGTGAAATAAGTACTGCAGAAAGTATACAACAATAAACCTTGCCCCGAAATGGCAAGGTTTTTAGTATGGTTATGCACAGTTGCAAGGAGCATTGTACTATATTAAATTAAATAAAACTTATGGAAACTATTCAGCTGGAAATTACAATACTGAAACCGCTCGAAACTACCTGGAACGCCTACACTGATACAGAGGAAATCAAAAAATGGTTCCGCCCTACTGATGATTGGGAGTGCAGCAAAGCCGAGCATGACTTCCGGGTGGACGGACACTTCCTGTATCAAATCGAACACAAAGGCGATTACACGCGAGAGTTTGAAGGGATTTTTACAGAGATTGAACCACAGCGCAAAATCAGCCTTCGACTTACCGATGGCCGCGAAGCGGTAACCACCATGCGGCAGGCAGATCCGTCAACTACCGTGATTAATACTGAGTTTCAGCCAGATCCGCGAAATATGCGCAGTATGGAGTATGATACCTGGTACGGATTGCTGTATCACCTGCAGAAATACTTGGAGGAAAACTAAGTATTCCGCGTGTAAAAACACAATAGCTTATAGGTTATTTAAAAAATATTCTGTATTTTTAGCGAAAACAATCAGAATGGAACCTATTACTATTAAAATTACAATATTGGAACCGTTGCAGAAAGTTTGGGATTATTTCTATCATCCGAAGCATATCATGAAGTGGAATTTTGCAACACCCAATTGGCATTGTCCCAAAGCTTCCATTGATTTCCGGGTGGGTGGCCACTTTAACTATCGCATGGAATGCCGGGATAAAAGTTATGGAT
The DNA here is from genome assembly GCA_032057205.1 of Kaistella sp. Taxonomy (GTDB): domain Bacteria; phylum Bacteroidota; class Bacteroidia; order Flavobacteriales; family Weeksellaceae; genus Kaistella. The sequence continues at coordinate 38,949 of DAMCFT010000002.1, read as the reverse complement.
ATGATTTTGCCGGCACGATTGAGGAAATCAGAGAGAAGGAATATGTACGAACAAAACTCACCGACGGACGCACCGTGGAAGTATTCTTCAATGGACTGGATCCGGAGATGACGGAAATTGTGCAGATCTTCGAGCCGGAACATAAGTATTCCCGCGAAATGCAGCGGATGGCGTGGTATGCGATCTTGGACCGCTTTCATAAGCACGTTGAAAATGCTAAATAAGCTACAGCAGCAGAATAACTTTTATTAATAATGAACCGACGGGCTGAAACAGTAGTTTCAGCTTTCACATGTTAAGATATGCGGGATTACCGGTTACAGGTCTTTTATACCGTGGCGCAGCGCCTGAGTTTCAGCCGTGCTGCCGACGAGCTGGATATTTCGCAGCCCGCCGTTTCCCGGCACATCCGCGAACTGGAGAAAGAGTATCAGGTCCGGTTGTTTGACCGGAGTGCCTCTTCTATCCGCCTGACGGCGGCGGGAAAGGTATTGCTGAGATACGCAGGTGAAATATTTTCGCGCTACCGTCAGCTGGACGCTGAAATGACCGCTTTACAAAATCAGCAGGGCGGCGTATTGAAAATCGGTGCCAGCTCTACGGCCGGGCAATATATCATACCTGAATTTCTGGCCGCTTTCAGAAAAGACCATCCCTCGGTACAGGCAGAACTTTCCACCGGAAACACCCAGAAGATTGAGCAACTGCTGCAGGATAATTCTGTTGATATCGGAATTGTGGAAGGCAACAGCCGCCGCGCCGAATTGGAGTATCAGCCTTTCCTGCGGGATGAGATTGTGCTTTGTACGCGCGCTTCCAATCCGGTGAATCCCACGGTAACACTTTCAGAGGTTCGGCGTTTTCCGATGGTTTGGAGAGAAGCAGGTTCGGGCTCGCTGGAGGTCATCCACAAAGGGCTGTCTTTCCATCATTTAAAAAGTTCTGACTTCCAGACGGAAATTGTTTTGGAGAACACGGAAAGTATAAAAAACTATCTGCTGTACTCAGACGCTTTCGCCTTTCTTTCAGTAGCCGCAATGGTGAAGGAACTGAAAAATAATACGCTTAAGATCGTTGATGTTGAAGATCTCGTCATCGAACGATATTTCTATCTCGTTCGTAAAAAAGCGGACAGAAACCCGCTCGCAGATCTGTTCTTTAATTACCTGCCTCATAACCTGTAGTTATCGGTGGTAACTGTTTGTATTAGGTAAAAGGAGTTGCATTTCAGAAATTTGTATAAAATTATTTTATGCAAAAGATATCATCAAATCTCGCCCTGAGTTGGTCCGGATTTTTGTTTATACTGCTCGCTGTGTTTTGCCTGACACCCTACGTTTCGCCACCGATTGCTTTGCTGATGGGTATCATCGTGGCGCAGGTCCTTCATCATCCGTATGAAAAGCTGGCAAAACGGTCCATTCATTTCTTGCTGCAGTTCTCCGTAGTTGGTCTTGGTTTCGGCATGAATGTAACGGCAGCACTACAGGCTGGCAGTGAGGGATTTATGTTTACCGTGGTTTCTATTCTCGGTACCTTAATTTTCGGGCTGCTGCTGGGTAGGATCTTAAAAATTGAAAAGATTATTTCCTACCTGATTTCCGGCGGTACGGCCATTTGTGGAGGAAGTGCAATTGCTGCCTTAACGCCGGTGATTCGTGCCAATGAAAAACAGGTCAGCATTGCCTTAGGTGTTATATTTATATTAAATAGTGTCGCGCTGTTTGTATTCCCGGTTGCCGGTCATTTTCTGCATATGTCACAGAATGATTTCGGCCTGTGGTGCGCGATCGCCATTCATGATACCAGTTCTGTGGTAGGTGCCGCCGCGAAATACGGTGATGAGGCTTTGCAGGTGGCTACGACTGTAAAACTGGCGCGGGCACTGTGGATTATTCCTCTGTCTTTAATAAGTGCCGGAATTTTTAAAAGCAAGGATGCGAAAATCAAAATTCCTTATTTCATAGGACTCTTTGTGGTGGCCATTTTGGTGAATACCTACGTACCGGGCGTACAGGCAATCAGTCCTTATATCGTAATGATTTCTAAAGCCGGCTTAACTTTAACCTTGTTTTTGATCGGCAGCGGTTTGTCCTGGACTTTATTAAAAGCGGTAGGTCATAGACCGGTGGTGCAGGGAACGATTCTTTGGGTGGCTATTTCTGTTCTTGCGCTTGCGGCTATTCTTTACTTTTAATTAATTTAAAACCTGTATTTTTAGGTCATCATGCTGATGATCAAAGTAATTAAAATATGATGTTATGAAAGCCTACGTAAGAACCAGCGCAGATACACAGGAAGTTATTCCAACTGAAGTGCCGGTGCCAGACTTTAATGAGGACGAAGTCTTAATAAAAACAGAAGCTTTCGGGGTAGGTATTCATGACCGGTATTTTATTCCCGGTAATATTAATTTCCCGTACGTCATCGGTTCCGAAGGGGCAGGCGTCATCGCCAAAAGCGGTGCTGGTGTGAATGCTTTTAAAGCGGGCGACCGCGTCTTGTTCAGCACCAGCCTGCAGCCGCAGGGAGGAAGCTGGGCAGAATTTGCTGTCGCGAAAAAAGAGTCGGTCATTTTGCTTCCGGATGATATTTCCTTTGCGGAAGGAGCTGCGCTTCCAATCGCCGGTAAAACAGCGCTGGAATGCTGGCGGGAATTGAATTTGTCTGCCGGCCAAACGCTTTTCGTGGCAGGAGGTTCCGGCGCGATTGGAACTCTCCTGATTCAATTGGCGAAGTCTCATGGTGTGCATGTAGTCGCATCAGCATCTGCCGGAAACCATCCGTATCTGAAAAGTCTGGGTGTTGAATTTGCGGTAGATTACCGCGACGCGGACTGGGTGCAGAAAGTAAACCGCTGGTCAGGAGGTGGCGTAGATGCCGCACTGGCTATTCAGCCGGGGACGGGCCGTGAAAGTATTAGGGTTGTGAAAAATAATGGTTTACTTATTACTGTCAGCGGTGATCAGGCATCTGTTATTCCGGAGAGAAATATTACTATTCGTCAGATGGGACACCGGCCGGAAATTTTTAAGAAAATTGCTGAATTCCTCACGATGATTGCAAACGGAACATTGCACCTGCATATCGAAAAAGAATATCCCTTCAACGAAGCGCTGCAAGCTTTGCAAAAAACCGAAACCCGCCACGCACGCGGTAAATCTGTTGTGCTCGTCAATTCATAAACCGGCTGCAGTTGGTTCCTGTCATCTTTAATTTTAAAAGGAAACAGTAGCCAATGTAAAATATAGTACTGCTGCATCCATTCTAAAACTACCATTGGCAACGTGTTTGTTGAAGTTGGTTTAAAGTTTATACATGGAAACACTGGAATTTAAAATCCGAATAGCAACGAGCGCCGAGGAGCTCTGGAAACTGCTCTGGTCACCGGAGACCTACCGGCAATGGACACAGTACATCGGAAAGATTACCAAAATTGAAAGCGACTGGAAACTGGGCGGGACCACGCTCTTTTTAGATGACGAAAACAACGGCCTTTTTTCCACCATTGAGCAGATGCAGGAACCGAAAGAAATTATTTTTCAGCATTTAGGAACCTATAAAAACGGCGTGGTCGACATTAAAAGCCAGCCGGTAATGGAATGGAGCGGAATTGAAGAAAAATATTTTCTGCGAGAAATAGAACCGCGTCTCACCGAACTTCGGATTGTGGTTCATACCTACCAGATTTATGATGAACGTATCATGGATGGTTTTAACAAAGGCCTGGAACTGCTGAAGCAAATTGCCGAGTCCGAACAAATCTGACCTTGCTCCGGTTTGCCAACTGTAATTTTTATCGGTTCGTTTTTTTAACAAGAGATTAATGCGCAAATTTGTAATCTAATTCCGGTGATCCTGAATCATCTGAGCTGCCGGCCTTTTTCCCGAATGAAGAATTATTATTATTTTCTCGGTATTCCAGAAAATGCTTCTGCTGAAGAAGTGAAAAAGGCTTATCGTAAACTCTCCCTGAAATATCATCCCGATAAAAATCCCGGCGACGAATTTTTTGAAGACCGGTTCCGCGAAACGCAGGAAGCCTATCAAATGCTGAATGACACCGATAAGCGCAGGATTTATGATGAAAACTTAGCGCACGAACAACGCAGTTACCGTCCGGCTTTGCCACCGGTGATCAAATCATTTACAGTGAATAAAATCCGGGCACAAAAAGGCGAGGAAGTGATTATTACCTGGCAGACCCAAAATGCAGATGTCGTAAAAGTGCTGCCTTTTGGCCTCGAAAAAGGATATGGTGAGCGGGTCATCAGGATTACTGAATTCAAAGACGGGAAATTTCAGCTGCTGCTGCATGCAACCAATACACTCCTGAATAAAACGGTGGTGCAGGGAATCACCATCACAGAAGTTTTTGAAAATAAAACCGAGCAGTTTAAAAGCGAAGTGGAAGAAATGTTTCGTCCGGAACGTCCGTCTTACACCAATCCATCCGGCATGCCCAGAGTTTTACGAATGACCCTCGGAATTTTTATGGTCATTGTGTTGCTCATAATTGCCTGGAAGTTCTTCACTTCTGCTTAAAGAATTATTCCATCTTTAGCCGGCCCGGGCATTTCTTGCACCGTTTGCCTTTCTTAAATTTCTTACAGCATTTCTTTTTGCCGCACATCATTTCTTCGGACCAGGAAACCGCCGGCGCGAGCGGTTGTATTTTGAAGGGGATAATCTGCAAATTCATGATGCAAATATAAAGGTTATTTAGACTAAGTCAAAATTAAAAAGAAATGATTTTCAGCATCTTTAGTGCTGGCACATTGCATTGTGTCTTCTCTGAATTAGTTGTATTTTTACGAACCTTTTCCAAGCAGAAAAATCTAGTAAAATTATATGAATACCACACAGTTTGTTAACCGTCACATTTCGCTGAACGAAGCCGACACACAGGCGATGCTGGACCGCACAGGCGTTTCCGGAATGGAAGAATTAATCTCACAAACCATTCCCGATTCCATTCGCCTGCAGCAGGATCTGGACATTACACCTGCTTTATCCGAGCACGAAATGCTGGCACATTCCAAAGACCTTGCTTCCCAAAACAAGATGTTTGACAATTACATCGGTTTTGGGTATCATAATACCATCCTGCCAAGTGTCATCCAGCGCAATATCCTGGAAAATCCTTCCTGGTACACCGCATACACGCCTTATCAGGCAGAAATCGCACAGGGCAGACTGGAAGCGCTGCTTAACTTCCAAACCGTTGTTGCAAATCTGACCGGTTTTGAACTGGCCAATGCCTCTTTGCTTGATGAATCTACTGCCGCTGCCGAAGCGATGCACATGTTCTTTGAAAGCCGCACCCGTGACCAGAAGAAAGGCGGTGCCAATAAATTTTTAATTTCAGACCTGGTGTTGCCGCAGACTGTTGCAGTACTGCAGACAAAAGCGGAAGGATTGGGAATTGAAATTGTTGTAGGCGATCACGCTACGGTATCTACGTCCGAAGGATTTTTCGGTGTATTGTTGCAGTATCCGGGTAAAAACGGAATTATCATCGACTACACGGAGGCGATTGCAGAATATAAAAACAATGATCTGCAGGTAGCGGTTGCCTGTGACCCGATGGCTTTGGTGAAATTGAAATCACCGGCTGATATGGGCGCAGACTGTGCCGTGGGGACGACCCAGCGCTTTGGAATTCCGATGGGCTATGGTGGTCCGCATGCTGCTTTCTTTACTTGTAAATCCAGCTATAAAAGAGATATTCCCGGCAGAATCATTGGCGTGTCTCAGGATATGTATGGGAAACGCGCGCTGAGAATGGCGCTCCAAACTCGTGAACAACATATCAAGCGTGAAAAAGCAACGTCAAACATTTGCACGGCACAAGTATTACTGGCGGTGATGGCCGGTATGTATGCCGTGTATCACGGTCCGCACGGGCTGGATTTCATTGCGTCACAAATTCACTATAAAGCGGTAGCACTTCGCAACGGGCTTCAGCAGTTAGGATATGAGATTGCCGATGAACCGATCTTCGATACCGTAAAATTTACGCTGCCGGAAGCAGATAAAGCAAAACTGAAAGAATTACTGGAAGAAAAGCGAATCAATCTGAATTATTTCTCCGAAGGCATTGTCAGTATTTCGTTAAATGAAGCTTCGACGAAGGAAAAAGTTCAGCAGTTGTTTAACGCATTGGCAGCATTTAAAAATAAAGAAAGTTTCGAACTGGATTTCCGCGAGGAACTTCAGATCCCGGAAGAAAATCTTCGTACTGATGCCATTCTTCAGGAAGAAGTGTTTAATAAATACCACACGGAAACTGAACTGATGCGCTACATCAAAAGGCTGGAGCGCAAAGATTTATCGCTGACGCACTCCATGATTTCTTTGGGATCGTGTACCATGAAGCTGAACGCGGCCACCGAAATGTTACCGCTTTCCTGGGCAGAGTGGGGCAGTGTGCATCCGTTTGTGCCGGTGGAGCAGGCGCAGGGTTACCAGAAACTGATTAAAGAACTGGAAAAGGACCTGGCCGAAATTACCGGTTTTGCGGGAACTTCCCTGCAGCCCAATTCCGGTGCGCAGGGTGAATATGCCGGCCTGATGGTCATTCGCGAGTACCATAAATCCCGTGGGGAAGCACACCGTAATATTGTGTTGATTCCGCAGTCGGCGCACGGCACCAACCCGGCTTCTGCAGTGATTGCCGGCATGAAAGTAGTCGTGGTGAAAAACCTGGAAAACGGTGAAATCGATTTCGAGGATCTGAAAGCGAAAGCAGAACAGCACAGTGAAAATCTGGGTGCGGTGATGATTACTTATCCTTCGACTTACGGTTTCTTCGATGATAATATTAAAGAAATTACCGCGCTGATCCACCAGCATGGCGGACAGATTTACATGGACGGTGCGAACATGAATGCACAGGTTGGATTTACCTCTCCGGGAAATATCGGTGCAGACGTTTGTCACCTGAATCTCCATAAAACCTTTGCGATTCCGCATGGTGGCGGTGGTCCCGGTGTAGGGCCGATCTGCGTGGCAGAACACCTGGTGCCTTTCCTGCCGGCAAATCCAAACATTGAAACCGGCGGTTCAGAAGCCATCAAAGCGATCTCGGGTGCGCCTTACGGTTCTTCTTTGGTACTGAATATCTCCTATGCTTATATTAAGATGCTCGGAACCGACGGATTGAAGAAAGCTACGGAACACGCGATCCTCAATGCCAATTACCTGAAAGAAGTATTGTCTGAGCATTTCCCGATTTTATATGCAAATGCAAACGGCCGTGTCGCACACGAATGTATCGTGGATTTCCGTCAGTTCAAATCTTTGGGGATTGAAGTGGCAGATGTCGCCAAGCGTCTGATGGACTACGGATATCACGCGCCAACGGTGAGCTTCCCGGTAGCCGGCACGCTGATGATCGAGCCAACTGAATCCGAAAGCAAGGAAGAAATCGACCGTTTCGCGGAAGCTTTGATTTCTATTAAAAGAGAAATTGATGAAATCGCAGAAGGCGGCGCTGATCTTGGGAACAATGTGCTGAAGAATGCACCGCACACAGAACAGCTGGTGATTTCAGATAATTGGGATAAACCATATTCCCGTGAGAAAGCGGCCTATCCGCTGGAATGGGTAAGGGAGCGCAAATTCTTTGCCTCGGTTTCCCGTGTGGATGAAGCTTACGGCGACAGAAACCTGATCTGTACCTGTGCGCCGATTGAAAGTTATATGAACTAATTGTTCGTACTACAGATAATTAAAAACGGCCGCTCTTTTGGAGCGGCCGTTTTTTAATATTATTTTTTGATGAATTTTGTTTGGTAGGAACGGTTCTTATCTGTTTTGGCCGTGATGATATACATTCCTTTTGCAAAAGCTGAAACATCTATCGTGTCTGCGCCTGCAACTTTATGCAGCAACTGGCCGGCGGTATTGTAAACCGCGATTTCCACGGGTTTTTCATTCGCAGGGAAAGTCAGATGAAGTGTCTTCTCCACCGGGTTCGGATATACCGTTATCTTAGCAGAAGTCAACTCATGAACGGCCAGCGACTGGCTGTTGATTTTAATATTATCATAATAGGCATCGCCACCATAATTGTTATGCAATAAATTAAAGCCTATCAAATCAAAAGTGCCGGTATTCGGTGCTTCCAGGACTTGCGTTCCATTGAGCAGATAAATGAGTTTATCAGCGGTAAAGCGCACTTCCATATTGTACCATTGGTTCGGCTGCCACGTGACATCATCCATACGAACATATCCGTCAAAATTAGGTTCCGTGTAAAAATACATTTTCCCTTGATTCTGAAATCCGACCGCCGTCATAATGTCAAACGTTTCTTCCTGCTCGTTGATCGCATAGACGGCAAATTCATAATCTGCGCCGCCTTGCTCGGGTGCCAGAAAATCATACGAAATCGTGGTGTTTTTGTAATCGAGTGGTTGCGGGAAAGTTTTCTCAGCGCCAATAATGGGAAACCACTGTGGGCCGGTTCCATCCAGATGTGCATTTTTAAAGGAATAGTTTCCGTCTTTCGATTTCTCATCTGTGATGACCTGATTGGTAATAAAACCATCACTATTTTCAGTAACTGTCCAGCCGTTTTGACCGTTAAGATCTCCCAAGGCGTATCCTTCCGATGTTTCAAATGAAATAGTTTGCTGTGACCAGGCCATCGCAGAACACATTGTTAAAATAAAAAAGTACTTTTTCTTCATTAAAATTAAATTTTGCCAATAATACCGATAAATTAGAGCAGAACCAATTGTAAGGCAGGTTTTAACATTTGTCTTTTGAGTAAACAGCAGCGTTTTCTACTGAAGCATTGCCATGTTTTAAAAGAAGTTTTAATCCGATAGTACTGTTTATTAATGTCTTTAAGTATAAAAAAAATTAAAAACTTCTTCAGCTTAAATCCCGTATTTTTGACGTGCTATGGATTTAAATAAATTATTTACCCACCGTCGTACCGGTACAGATGCGGCCACCCGGGTGTCACGCACCGATTTTCAGCGTGATTTTGACCGGATTATTTTCTCATCTGCTTTCCGGCGCATGCAAAATAAAACCCAGGTTTTCCCGCTGCCCGGCAGTGTCTTTGTGCACAACCGGCTTACCCATTCTCTGGAAGTAGCTTCCGTTGGTCGCAGTCTCGGCACACTGGCCGGTGAATTTATTGTGGGAAATTACGGCCAGGATATTTCAGCAGACGCCGCAGAGTTTTACCGTCACCAGCTGCATAATGTAATCGCTGCCGCCTGTCTTTGCCACGATGTGGGTAATCCGGCGTTTGGCCACAGCGGAGAAGATGCCATCGCCAGCTACTTCGAAAGGAATGAATCCCAGCTTCAACAGAAGTTTAATGAAAAACAATGGGCAGATTTAATTAACTTCGAAGGGAATGCCAACGCCATCCGTGTACTGACACATCAGCAAACCGGAAAAGATGATGGCGGCACGCAACTGACTTTTACGACCTTGGCCGCGATTGCCAAATATCCCTGTGAAGCGGTAGCACGTGATAAATCCAGGCTGCATCGTAAGAAGTTTGGTTTCTTTCAGGATCAGAAAAATACCTTTCTGGACATTGCGGCCGAAACAGGCTTACAACAGGAAAGCACAGAGCCTGTTATTTTCCGTCGTCATCCGTTTGTGTGGCTCGTGGAAGCGGCAGATGATATTTGCTATAATATCATTGATATGGAAGATGCGCACCGGCTGGGCATTGTGCATTCCAAAGATTGCGAAAACCTTTTTACAGATCTGATCTGTGCGGTGAATCCCGCGGAAGAAAAAAAGATTACCGATAAGCTGGCCGTGATCCGCAATTCCAATGAAAGGGTTTCTTATTTGCGCGCCAAGGTGATCAACGCGCTCATTAACAAAAGCATTCACCTGTACTGCAGTAATTTTAAAACGATTGTTGCGGGTAATTTAACCGAAGGTTTGCTGGATATTTTTAAAAAAGAAAATGAGGCGCTTGCGGAGATTGAGCGTTTTTCCTTTGATAAAATTTACAATCACCGGGCCGTGGTGGAAATCGAAAATGCGGGTTATAATGTAATGTACGAACTCCTGGATCATTTCGTTCCTGCTGTGCTCGAAGAACAGAAGAAATCATATCATAAAATGGCGCTGAAGTTATTGCCGGAGCAGTTCTGCTATGAACAGGGAAGCGACTACCAGAAAGTGCTCGGCGTACTGGATTACGTGTCGGGGATGACGGATAATTTTGCCACCGATTTATATCGTAAAATAAAAGGAATTGATATTGGAATGACCATGTAAATCCAGTATCTTTAGCAAGAATATATTTAAAATTTTAAACAATCATTATATGGCATTTCTTGGATTTATAGTATTTTTCGGACTGGTGGTCCTTTTTGCATCGTTTTTCACGGTGAAGCAGGCAACGGCTGCGGTGGTGGAACGGCTGGGTAAGTTTTTGGTGGTACGCCAACCGGGGCTTCATCTTAAAATTCCTTTTATCGATCAGGTGGCCAAGCGGGTAAATCTCCGTATTCAGCAACTGGACGTTATTATCGATACCAAAACGCTGGACAATGTATTTGTACGAATGAAAGTATCTGTACAGTATCAAGTTATTAAGGAACAGGTGGCAGATTCTTTTTACCAGCTGGAAAATCCCGAAAATCAGATTACCTCTTATGTTTTCGACGTCGTGCGCGCAGAGGTTCCAAAATTAAAACTCGACGACGTTTTTGTGCGCAAGGATGATGTGGCCATCGCGGTGAAAAGCGAGTTGCAGGAGGCGATGCAGAGCTACGGCTATGATATCATTAAAGCACTGGTAACCGATATTGATCCGGATGAGCAGGTGAAGCACGCCATGAACCGCATCAACGCTGCGGAGCGTGAAAAGACCGCTGCTGAATATGAATCCGAAGCACAGAAAATCCGGATTGTTGCCGTGGCAAAAGCAGAGGCTGAATCCAAGAAACTGCAGGGGCAGGGGATTGCAGACCAGCGCCGGGAGATCGCCAAAGGTCTTGAGGAATCGGTGAAAATGCTGAATGCTGCAGATATCAATGCGCAGGAAGCTTCCGCTCTGATCGTGGTAACACAGCACTATGATACGCTGCAGGCCATCGGTGGGAATAACCGCAGCAACCTTGTCTTACTGCCAAACTCGCCAAGTTCTGCCAGCACCTTGCTAAACGATCTGATGGTCTCCATGGCAGCCACCCAGAAAATGGATGATCTGCAGAATAATAAGCTGGACAACGATGATCAGCGCCGGGATCGGAACTAAAAGTTTATTTATTAATCTAAATAATTGGCAATTTCGATAGAGGTTGCCATTTTTATTTAATTAAAATTAGTTTTAAAATGTAAAAATAATACAGTTCCCATATTCATTTTTAACTTACTTTTGGCGAAATTTATTTAAATGAAAAAACTTAATTATTTAATGCTGTTATCCGTTTTGTGGATGACGGTTTCCTGTGCGGTGAAAGTGCCGATGAACGAAGATTATTTACAGAAACCCGGCAAGGTGGGAATTTTTGTGAATGTAACTGAGCCACAGAAATACCGGGAAGGTTCCCAAGGGTTGCTGGATTTGGCGGTAACCTCCGGCGATAAGTATCAGCCGTTGCTCGATTATGTGAAAGGACAGATCAATCCAAAACAGGATCTGATTACCTTATATGTGCAGGCAATGCGTGATCGTGGACAGGAAGTGGTGGTTATCGACGAAGAATTTGATGCAAAAAATGCAAACAAATTTAAAGGTGAAAAAGCAGAAGGTAAAAAATACAGTACGTATGACCTTGGATACCTGAAAAACAAATATAATGTAGACAATGTTATTTTTGTGAATATGAACTGGGGGATTATGGTGAGCTATTACAGCATGATTGAAACCGGCCGTGCAGCTTTTGCCTATATAGATACCAAGGTGGTAAATCTGGATGACCAGTCGCTTTATTACTCGAACCCCGAAGCGCAGTCAATCGTCATTAAAGGAAAATGGAACACGCCGCCTGCATACGAAAATGCTGCCGGAAAAATTCGTGAAGCGGTTGATAAAACCATCGAAGCGGAGCGAAAAACTTTTATGAAAAAATAGGAACAGACCCGGACCTTACGCCGGGTTTTTTTGTGATCGGAAATGTTGTTTGCGGCTCAGCAATTCACAGAACATCCGGAAATCTGCCATAATTTCCCGGAAGAAGTGGCGAATTATTACAGGTTTATTCCCTTCGAACATAAAATGTGAAAGCCACTGTAACCCAAAACCCAGGATGGGAATATACCAAAGGAAACGGCTTTTGCCGGTAAGCAGCACATAAATTACCGCGCTCAAAATTACAAGCGTGCCCAGAAAATGCAGAATGCGGGTGCCGGCATGCTGGTGCTGACTCAGATAAAACCGATAATAATCAGTGAAGTTCTTGAAGTTCTTTTCCATAATTTACGCTGCAGGCTTTTCCGTCTTCAACTTGCTGTGACGGTAGCCATATACAAAATAAATCACCAAACCAATTCCGAACCAAACTGCGAAATAAAACCAGTTGTCATGTGTCATCCCTGTCAAAAGGTATAAGCAGGAACAAAGCCCCAGCAAAGGAATCAGAGAAAGGTTTCGGATCAGCGTGACAATGCACAGAATAATATTAATGATGATAAAAAAGAAAATAGAAATCCGGAATTCACCTTCGTTTGGGTCCTTCCAATCCATAAGATTGGCGAAAAATTCCGGCTGCCAGAAGTAAAAAAAGATGAGGCCGCCCAGGAAAATAACCGGAAATGCAATCCTGGAGCTGATGTAGGGAAGATGGAATCTGCCCGGCAATTTTTGCTTGGCCGGCAGCAGCAAAACTCCCCCGCAAACCAGTACAAAGGCGAAGATCGTCCCGATACTGGTGAAATCCAGAATAAAGCTTTTGTCGGTGAAAAAGATCGGGATTCCTACTACGATTCCCGTAATGATGGTAGCGAAAGAAGGTGTCTTATATTTCGGGTGAATGGTGAGAAACTTTTTCGGCATCAGGCCGTCACGGCTCATAGCATACCAGATTCTTGGCTGGCCCATTTGGAAAACCAAAAGTACAGTCGTAATTGCGACGATGGCACCAAGTGAAACCACCAATTCCATCCAGGCAATATTGGCATTGGTTTTTTCAAAGATAAACGCCAGCGGATCACCCACGCCGTCAAAGCGCCGGTAATCCACCATACCGGTCAGCACGAGCGTCAGAATAATATAAATTACGGTACAAAGGATAAGCGAGATAATCATTCCGCGCGGCAGATTGCGTTGTGGATTTTTGGTTTCTTCGGACAGAACACTGAGCGCGTCAAAGCCAATATAGGCAAAGAACACCCCGGAAACGGCACTCATCACGCCGGCAAAACCATTGGGCATCAAAGAAGGTTCACCGGTCACTGTGCCCACCGGCAGCCAGTTATCCGTATCCACAAAAGCCATCCCCACGGCGATGACGAGCAGGATGATAAACAGTTTTAAGATCACAAACAGGTTATTGAAATTCTTTGATTCGCGCACACCGACGTACACCAGCCAGGTAATCAACCCGTTAATCACGAGCGCCGGCAGGTCAAAGATCACACGCAGATTGCCGAGCATCGGTGCATTTTTCCAGGCGTTCAGCAATTCGCGGTTTTGCGAACCGGCCAGCACGGCTTTCCTGGCTTCCGTGTAACTGCAGGTCAGATAATCCGGAATGTGCACGCCAATTCTCCCCATAAAACTGGTAAAATAATCCGACCACGAAAACGCTACATATATATTCCCGAAGGAATATTCCATAATCAGCGCCCAGCCGATGATCCAGGCCATTAATTCCCCAAAACTGGCATAAGCATACGTGTACGCAGAACCGGCCGTGGGAATACGGCTGGCAAATTCCGCGTAGCATAAAGCCGTAAAACCACAGGCGATTCCGCAGATGATATAGAGCACAATTACGCCCGGTCCGCCACGAAAAACAGCTTCACCCAGCGATGAAAAACTCCCGGCCCCGATAATCGCCGCAATCCCGAAAAAAACAATATCCCACATTCCCAGGGCACGTACCAGGCCGGAAGAATGGCCACTTTCACTGTATTGTTTTCGTCGGAAGAGCTGATTCATATAATTCAAGATTTACACAAATGTAAAAGAAAATTCGGAAAAAGTGTATTAATAAAAGCTTTTATGCCGTTAGGTCTAAAGGTTCATTTAAAAAAGAAACAATACTTTTAAACAAAAAAAGACGGTGTATCGGTTTTTACAGCTTTATTTATTTTTAATTATTTCAACGGTTTACGGGCAGAATATTTCTATTTTGAACGCAAATGATGGAAGTGTTTTATCGTCGCCGCAATTGTTTTGTAACGGTGAAACCTTTCATGTAAAAGTGAACACAACGGCGACTTCTACCGGGGATTATGCGATGACCAGCCTTTCATCTTTCAACATTAGTAACCGTTCCAACCCGGTTCCTTTTAAAAATAAAATAGGAGAAAACCATTTCAGCAAGCCTGTACCAATTCCGTTTACCTTCAGTTATTTTGGGAAAAGTTATTCACATTTGGTCGTTGGTTCAAATGGACGGTTGGTTTTCGGTGAGCAAAGTGAATTGTCTCTATTACAGAATGATATTTATGCGGATCAGGTACATAGTGGAAACCTGGGGCAATCAAACCAGTATAAAATTCCGTCTATTGAATATAATAAAGTAAATAGCTCGGACCCGGCACAGATTTTAAATCTTGCTCACATTTTTGCCGGTTTTACAGAGTTAAAGTATAACAGTGAATCTATTTATGATAAAATAACTTATGGAGACACCAACTATGAAGGTAAGAATGCTTTAATTGTAAGTTTTACCAATATTAATGAAAGGTTAGTCGGTGGAGGATATACAAGCCCGTTAAGCAACCAGATTGTGTTGGTAGAAGACGGGCGGATCATTATTAAAGTAATCAAGTCGAGCTCTGGCAGTAATGCAATTTTAGGATTACAAAACTCAGATGCCAGCAAAGCGCGGTGGCCTGTGAACAACGAACCTGCTTCTAAATATAACAACGGACCATTTACAAATTCCTCGGAAGCCTGGGTTTTCACCCCAAGTCAGCAGCTTACGCCGCAATTCAAATGGTTCCGCAATAATGTTGAAATACCAGGCGCAACTTCAACTAGTCTTACCAACTTTCAGCCGCAGAATGGAGATAAACTGAAAGTGGAAGTCACTTATACAGAAGACCCTTCCATCGTTGAAACCGGTGAGGTAATTTTTAATGCTTTACAAAAGCCGGTAGTCCAGGTCCAAAATCAGACTTGTTCCAGCGTTACGCTTGAGACGGCTCTCGTACAAGGTGCTACCTATGCATGGTTTAAGGCTGGTGAAACAACACCGCTTCCTTCCACAGATAATACTGCTACGGTTACTGCCGGCGGGCAGTATTACGTGCGAGTCGCCAAGAATAACAGCACTTGTTCTCTGGATTCGGACCCAATACTGGTAAATCTGGCTAATAACTTTCCGCCACTTAACCCGGGGCCGCATTATTTGTGTTCATCTTCCGGTGAAACGCAACGACAAGTTAATCTTAATAATTACTATCCGGCAGATCCTGCGCAATATAAAGTGGAGTTTTTTGAAGGGAACACACTTGTGGAGAATCCTGCTGCTTATCTGCTTTTGGCAAACCAGCCTGTAACCATCACCATTCAGGCAACTGCACTAAATGCAACGAGCTGTACAATGGCGAACGATTTCCAGTTGATTTTGCTGTCGCCGCCCGCTAATGGCAATACTGTCTTGTCAGAACAAATTTGCTTTGGACAGCCTTTTTATAATCTCAGCGACTTTGAGAACAGATACAGCGGGCTAAATTTTACGTTCACCTATTCCCTTGACAACGGCGCCAACTTCGGTGTTATCCGGCAGATTGATTTAACAACGCG
The DNA here is from genome assembly GCA_032057205.1 of Kaistella sp. Taxonomy (GTDB): domain Bacteria; phylum Bacteroidota; class Bacteroidia; order Flavobacteriales; family Weeksellaceae; genus Kaistella. Next base: position 23,033 of record DAMCFT010000002.1, on the reverse strand, counting down.
CGACGAAATCCTGGTAAAAATGCAGCATCCATTAGGAGGTTGTGAATCTGTTTTTACACTGAAGTTTGATCATTATCCTGAAGTGCAGGTCCGCCATTACACGCCGTTTCCGCCGCACTGTAGAAGTGATGATGAGTATTTCGATTTAGAAATAACAGAGCGGGAACTGACATACGGTCCGGATATTCTGGTGACGTTCTATAGAGATACAGCTATGACGGATCAGATATTTGATCTGCAGTACACAGGCAGAGGAAAAGTTTATGTAAAAATAGAAAATACGGCGACGGGATGTCTTGCGCAGGATCCGCCTGTTCTCGAGTTAGTAGTGTATGACAGGCCAGATCTTATCAAGCAATCTCCTGAGCAGAAGTTTTCTGCCTGCGGACAACGAACCTTTGACTTAACGACTGATATTCACGATTATATTGGCAGTTTTCAATATCCCACAGTTATCAAATATTTTGACAGAAGCGGTGTTGAATTAAACGAAGCCGAGTGGAAAAATTATAATCCTGAATTGCGCGGTCAACCGTATATGCAGTTCATTTACAACACAACCAATAATACGGTGGGCTGTTCGGATACCATTCAATTTGATTTAAAGTACAGAGAAATTCCAGCTGCACAAACATCTTCAATTATTATTTGCGGTCAGACCTCTTATGCACTGTCTGATTTTAAATCTAAAGCCATCTCAACCCCTGAAGATTTTATTTTCACCGATGAAGACGGCAATGAGTTAACGGGTGATTTTTCTATCTCAAATCTCCCCTTTGACTTTAACTTTTATCTTGAAAACAGGGAAACAGGATGCAAGAGCGCACTACAAACTATCACCTTCCAAAATGGCAGCCTTACGCCTGTTCTAAAGTATGATTTAAAATATGCTCTTTGTGATGCTGACAGTGATGGCTTTGTCGAATTTGGTTTAAGCACGCTGCATTCGCTGATCACTGTCGCACAGAATGTTACTTTTAAATACTATAAAGACGCCGCGCTGACTCAACCAATTCCGTCAGAATATACCAATGAAACCGCATTTTTGCAGACAGTGTATATTCAGGTCGAAGAAGATGGGTTTTGTCCGGTCATCGTTGCGGTAGAGTTGATTGTTAACATACCCACTACCCTCATTTTCTCCGGCAACCTCGATCTCTGTTACGACGATACGCTTTACCTTCACATTTCAAACGCATCCGATTTTACAGAAATAAAATGGCTCAGTCCCAACGGCGAGATCCTCGGTTCAAGCGAAACTTTCAGTTTAGCTTATGCTCAAGTTCAGTTCGGGAAACAATACCAAGTGGTTGCAAAAAATGCAAGCGACTGTGTCACCGAATATCCTTTTACGCCCTCGGATCGTAATCAGCCGAAGATAACTGCTATCAAACAAAGCAATGCGTCCATCGAAGTGACTGCCGAAGGCGGCACGAAACCATATATCTATTATTTTAACGGCATACCGCAGAGCACAAATATTCTGAGCAACCCGGAACCGAAGACGTACACAATTCAAGTGCAATCAGCGGATGGCTGCCTCGGGCCGCCCAAAACGGTGTATTTTATTAAAATTAATAATGCCTTCACCCCCAACGCCGACGGTAAAAATGATGTCTGGAAAATCGATTATCTCGACCGGATGAATGATGTGAAATTAACCATCACCGACCGGTTTGGAAATGTAATGTATCAGGCTGATTCCGGAGCAGATGCAGCCTGGAACGGAACCGCCGCCGGCCAGGCTGTGCCCACCGGGACTTATTGGTATGTGGTATCCTGGACGGATCCCGTCACCCGCGCCTCCGAGCAGCGCCAGGGCTGGATTCTGCTCAAAAATCAGCGGTAACCGCCGCGCGCCGCCGCGTTGCTCAGGCAATAACTTTTCTGTATTTTCGTTTCTTTAAAATTATGGCGCTGCCAGCACTTTGGTGTGGCGGCGCTCACAATTAAATCAGGAGTACATGAAGTCACAAAAAGTTTTAGCTGTCGCCGCCTTCCTGTTCGTGGGCTGGTCCCAGGCTCAGCAGTCTGCTTTCTACAGCGACCGTGAAAATTACCGTTTCCGGCTCGCTGAAAATTTATATGAACAAAAAATATACGGTGCTGCACAGCATGAATACGCACGTCAGTATTTTTATAACCGCCATCTCACGGCCTCCAAGGCAGAAGCTGCCCGCTTTTTCGACAACGTAATCGGCGTCATCCTGCGCCGCAACCATGCCGAGCAGGGCTTGGATGCTTTTATCAGAGAGTATCCGAACTCTGCTTATTTCGCACAGGCCAATCTGCCGCTGGCTGATTTTTATTTAGCACAAAAAGATTTTGATAAAGCCCTGGAAACCCTGCAGAAAGTCAATCAGTATCAGCTTTCGCGGGAAGAAAATACACAGTATGTAATGAAACTGGGATATGCCCGTTTCATGACCGGCGATTCTCAGGGAGCCATTGAAGCGCTTACCGAAGCCTATGATACCGCCACCGCCACCGACCGCGATGACATCACCTATATGCTCGGCCATTTATATTACGCCGACGGACAAAACGACCGTGCTTTTTCATATTTCGATCAGATTAAAGAAAACGGCAAATATGCCCGCATTGTCAAGCCTTATTATGTGCAGCTGTATTTTAATGATAAAAATTATGACCAGGCCATTTATGAAGGCAATGCGCTTTTAAATGAAAATATTTCGGCGGAATATAAGGCTGAGGTACATAAGATAATCGGCGAGAGTTATTTTATGAAGTCGGATTACAGCTCTGCTTATCCGCATCTCAAAATCTATCTGGACAGTAATTCCAATCCTTCCGAAAGTGATTTGTATGAAATGGGTTTTGTAACGGCGCAGCTTCATAAATATGATGAAGCGGTTTCGTATTACAATCAGCTCATCAACAGTAATTCAGCGACGGCGCAAAACGCGTATTACCAGTTAGGAAATGCCTATCTGGAAGTAGGTAAAAAACAAGAGGCCTTGTCCGCCTTCCGTTCTGCTTATCAGATGACGTATGATGCACGGGTGCAGCAACTGGCCCATCTTCAATATGCAAAGTTGAGTTACGAACTCGGAAACCCGTTTGAATCTGCCTCTACGGTTATTCAGAATTATATTACTAAATATCCCAAGAGTGCCGACACGCCGGCGCTGAAATCTTTATTGGTTAAATCTTATGTTTATTCCGGTGATTACCGCGGAACGCTGGCAGCCATTGATAAAATGCCTGATTCCACACCGGAAACCGACCGTATCGACCAGGAAGTTTCATTCCTTTTGGGTACGGAAGAGTTCAACAAAGGGAACCTGGACGAAGCCGAAAAATATTTCCTGCGCAGTCTGGAATTTAATATTAATAAAGAATTTAATGCCCGCGCCCGCTACTGGGTTGCCCAAACGTATTACTTAAAAGGCAATTACCCCTCTGCGATTGTGCGCCTGGAACAACTGAAAACGGCGGAATTCCCCGAGAAGCAACAGCTGAATTATGATTTAGGCTATGCTTATTTTAAATCTAAAAAGTTCGACAAAGCACAGCAGCATTTCCAGGCTTATCTGAACAATCCAAAACCGGAATTTAAAGCAGATGCGGAATTGCGGTTAGCGGATACGTATTATGCTGAAAATAATCTGAATGAAGCAATCGCCATTTATGATAAAACAGAACAGGCGGATGATTACACACTGTTCCAGAAAGCAATGGCACTTGGTTTCAAAGGCGATACTGTTGCCAAAATCGCAGAGCTGAAGAAACTGCTGGCACAGTACAAAAATTCCGAATATGCGGATGATGCCCAATTTGAAATTGCGACCGCTTATGCAGCCAATGATGACTTTGCCAACTCTAATGAGTACTTTAACCAGGTCATCAAAACCAGTCCGGACCGTGATCTGGTAGCGAATGCACAGATTTACCGCGCTCAGAATTATATTGACCAAAACCAGGACGCCAAAGCACTTTCAGAATTAAAAGCGCTGGGCAACCAATACCGCAACACGGCCTATGCCGCGAAAGTTGTGCAGGCGGCCAGACCTTTGTATTTGAAGAAAAATGATGTGGCAGGCTATCAGGCATTTGCGCAAAGTGTGGGTATCAGCCTGAATGCTTCCGAAATTGATGAGATCAACCTGAATACGGCGCGCAGTCTGTATGCCGCGAAGGATTATAAAAAAGCCATTCCGCTATACGAAAAATACCTGACCCAAAATCCGGTAGGAGAGGGCTTGTACCAATCGCAGTATGAACTGGGTGAAAGTTATTACCAAACACAAAATACTGCGAAAGCGCTGCTGGTCCTGCAGGAAGTTGCCGCTGTGCAGAATGATTATCAGGAAGATGCGCAAACACGCTTGGCGCAAATCTATCTGGCACAGAACAATAGCCGTGAAGCGCGCAAATATCTGGAGCCACTGGCCTCTTCGAACAACGTAAATATCCGGAATTTTGCCAATGTGGAGCTGATGAAACTGTACGCGCAGGATAAAGATTTCCGCAAGGCCGAGGCGCTGGCTGACCAGGTCCTAAAAAATCCTAAAAACTCTGCTTCGGTGCTGGAGCTGGCAAAAGTCATCAAAGCGCGCAGCCTGATGAACAGCGGCAAGGATAATGACGCCAAAACCGCCTATGCCGCGCTGGAAAAATCAGCCAATACGGAAGTGGCGGCTGAAGCCTTGTATGCAAAGGCCTTCTATCAGAACAAGGCGAAAGCTTTTAAAACATCCAATGAAACCATCTTTAAGCTGGCTAATAATTACGCTTCCGAAGAATATTGGGGCGCGAAAGCTTTGGTACTGATGGTGCGCAACTACATCGGCCTGAAAGATAATTATCAGGCGAGCTACACGGCAGATCAACTGATAGAAAATTATCAGGATTTCCCGGATATCGTAGCCGAAGCGCGCGACCTTAAAAAACAAATTAAAAAGTAATCCGTACAAGCTGTGAACGGTCTTTTATAAGACGGTCATAACGCTAAACATACACTTTCCATGAACAAAAGAATTCAGCATATATTTTTACTTGGGCTAATGGTTTCTTCCGCCGCAGCCTTCGGACAGATTAAAGAAGAAAAACTCATCCTGGACCGCAAACGCGAGCCGGAAGTCCGCAAGATTGAAAAGAAAAAAACTTCGGTACCGGCCGAGAAAAATTATCCACCGGAGGAAAAATCGGCGAACCCGCCCACGTATGATATCACCAATGTTCCCGCTGCTTCTGATTTCCGCACCTCGGTGATTCAGGGCGAAGACATTTCGCCAAAATTCGATGCCGAGTATCGCAATAATTACTTTCAGGTCGGCATGGGCAATTACGGAAAAATCCTGGCGGATGGCTTGATTTCCGGTCAGCTGGAAAATAATCTGGAAGTAGGGGCAGATGTGCATTTGCTCTCAACGAAAGGCCTGAAAAAAGAATATCCCTGGGACTCCAAACAGAACAGCGGAACAGTTGGCGTGTTTCTGAACAGTTTCGGCGAAGCCGGAAAACTGAGCGTGGACGCTAATTATTCGCTGAATGATTATCGCTATTATGGCATTTATGCGCTGGCGCCTTCATCAGATATTGACTTAAAACAGCGAGCCAATCAGTTTAAAGTCAACGGATATTACGATTTTTATTCCAATGAAATTCTGAACGATGTCCGTGTTAAATCTTCATTTTTGTCCGACAGGTTTGATGCAAAGGAAAATCAGGCATCAGTAGCGGTGAATTTATCAAAACACGGCGTGGAACTCGGAACCGTTAATTTCAATGCGGATCTGGGCGCGATGCTGGAAACCCAGAAAAGCAATTTCGATATTTTGGAGAAGCACGCCTCTCAGTTTCTGAATATGACGCTCACGCCGGCCATCACGTTCCGGCTGGATGATTCTTATGTGAAATTGGGCTCGGGCTTTTCGTTTTTAAATGCAAACTACAACGGACTTCTTCTGCCTGAACAGGAAAAAACCAACAAAACCTATTGGTTCCCGCAAGCTGAAGCACAGTTTGCTGCGGCAGATGAATTTAAGTTTTATGCCGGTGTTGACGGCGGACTGCACCTGAATTCCTACGGTGAAATGCTAGAGACCAATCCGTTCCTGTTGTCTGATCAGAACATTCGCCCGACCGAAACAAAATATAAGTTTTATGTAGGATTGCGCGGTGATGTGGACCAACAGATTAAATATAACTTCCGCGCCGGATACGGGAAAATCAACAATATCCTGTTCTTTGGCGCCAATGATATCTTTAATAAAAATACGGAGACAGAACGCGCTCCTTATGATTACGCAAATACATTCTCGGCGCTCTACGATAACGGTACGGTGAGTGAAGCGAGTGGAAGTGTGCAGTATTTTCCGCTGGCGAATCTGACTTTTGATGCAGAAGTTAACTTCAGAAAATATAAGCTGGATACGTACGATCATATTTATAACGTGCCGCTGGTGGATGCACATATCAGCGCAAAATATCTGCTGTTCGATAAAAAACTGCATTTGGGTGCACAGGCATTTTTCCGTTCGGACCTGACAACCAATTCCTTTACCGTAATGGAGGATGCGCTGAATCCGCTGCTCTATGCAACCGAACAAAACACCAATGATAAGGTTTCCGGTTTTGCAGATTTAAATTTATCGGCGGAGTACCAGGTTCACAAAAATTTTAGTATTTTTGCCCACGGAAATAACCTCCTGAACAACCATTATCAGACCTTCAAAGGCTATAAAGTACTTGGCGCACAAGTCTTGGGTGGTGTGAAAATTTCCTTCTAAACCTGGAAAAAACCGAACTTGTTTTTTTAGATAAGAAAAGTTGGTTTAAAAATAAGAGGCTGCGTAGTTCAACTGGATAGAATATCAGATTTCGGCTCTGAGGGTTGGGGGTTCGAATCCCTCCGCGGTCACAAAAAGGATAAATTAGTTTTTATCCTTTTTGTTTTTTTATAAACTACTTTTGAAGATTGATTTGTAACTGTAAAGTCAGTTGATTAAACAGCCGTCTGAATCTAAACAGCAAAGTGGTGAAACAAAAAAGCGTCAAAACTCTAATAGGTTTTGACGCTTTGTATTAAATTAAACTGTGCTTACGTTTCACAACAGATGTTTCATTTCTCAATAATCCGCATTAATTTCTGCACGGTTTCTTTCAGGTCTGAGATTTCATCATCAGATAAATTTAATTTCTCCTGCATTTTCCCCGGAATCAGGCAGGCTTGCTCCTGTAGCGCAATTCCTTTGTCCGTCAGGAACACTTCTACCACGCGTTCATCTTCGCGGCAGCGGTGGCGGATGAGATATGATTTTGCTTCCAGCCGTTTGAGCAGCGGCGTCAGTGTGCCGCTGTCCAGGTGCAGTTTTTCGCCAATTTGATTGACGGTAAGCCGTTCGTATTCCCACAGAACCATCATCACGAGATACTGAGAATACGTTATATCAAGTTCTTCCAGAAAAGGCCGGTACATCCCCGTGATTTCTTTTGCCATCAGATAAAACGGAAAGCATAATTGCTCGCTCAGTTTTGGTGTTTTTTCCATGAGATGGTTGTTATAGTCAGGCAGCAGTTATTTTGCAATAATAAATTCCTCCATCGGAATTCTTACTTTTTTCATGTGCGAAAGATAATCGCGTTCCACATCGCGATAGCCAAGATAGAGCAAAGTAACGCTTTTCAAACCTAATTCTTTGAGCTCCAGAATTTCGTCGACCACTTCATTGCTGAAACCTTCCGCCGGCGTGCTGTCAATCTTCAATTCTGCTGCCTGCGCCATCGCGAGCCCAAGGGCGATATACGTTTGTCTTGCCGCGTGGGCAAAGTGCTGTTCAGGGGTCTGGCCGTTATACAGTTCTTTCAGCTTATCCGTATAACTTCCGAAGCGGCCGCGCGGTAAGTTGCGCTCATCAGTGTGGCGGTCATACACACGGTCAATCTTTTCATCTGAGTAATGATCCCAGGCAGCAAACACGAGCACATGAGAACATTCTTTCATCACTTCCGGGTTCAGCGCGCCGGTCACCATCTTTTCTTTTAGTTCCTGACTTTCCACCACAATAACCCGAAATGGTTGTAAACCCGAAGAAGTCGGCGCCAGGCGGGCGGCTTCCAATATTTTCTGAACATCTTCTTCAGCTACTTTCTTCGTTGGATCATACGCTTTTACGGCATGGCGCCACTGTAAATTCTCTATTAAAGACATTTTAAATTTTTAAAAGTTAATATATATGCAAAGATAGCCAACAATTAAATTGTGTACAATTTAAAATATAAATCGGCGTCATTGATATAAAAAAACCACCTGATAAAGGCGGTTAGATATATAATGTAGAGAGAAGTATTATCCCATTTTCTTGGCATCAGCCACGAATTGTTCCAAACCTTTATCGGTCAGCGGATGGTTCAGCAGGTTCAGAATAGAAGCCAGCGGAGATGTTACCACATCTGCCCCAATTTTCGCACAGTTGATAATATGCATAGGAGAACGGATGGACGCTGCCAGAATTTCGGTATCAAATAAATAGTTATCGAAGATCACACGGATTTCTTCAATCAGGTTAATTCCGTCTACTGAGATATCATCCAGTCTTCCCAGGAAAGGCGACACATAGGTTGCACCTGCCTTTGCCGCTAAAAGCGCCTGGCCTGCAGAGAAGATCAGGGTACAGTTAGTCTTAATCCCTTTGTCCGAGAAATATTTTAACGCTTTGATTCCGTCTTTAATCATTGGGATTTTCACAACGATATTAGGATGAATAGCGGCTAGTTCTTCGCCCTCTGCAATCATTTCATCATAGGTCGTGCTCAGTACTTCTGCGGAAATATCACCATCCACGATTTCGCAGATTGTTTTATAGTGATTCAAAATAGCCTCTTTTCCGCTGATGCCTTCTTTCGCCATCAGTGAGGGATTGGTGGTTACCCCATCCAAAATTCCCAAGTCCTGTGCTTCACGGATTTGGTCCAGATTCGCTGTGTCAATAAAAAATTTCATATTAAAAATATTTTTTGCAAAGGTACAACTTAGCGCGCAGCCTTCACTTATCAATTCGGGATTTTACCTGCACGGCTTAACCGTTTTTTTTATTTTGAATTTAATTTTGCTTCTATCACCGCGAGTGCTGATTTCACATCACGCATCGTTTCCATCGATTCATTATCGATTTCAATATCGAAGGCTTCTTCCACATCCAGCACCACGTCTACGAGGTTGGCAGAATTGATGTTCAGGTCATTCAGGAAATCGGTATTTTCATTCAGGTTTTCCAGTGCCTGTTCATCTTTCACATACGGCTTCACAATTTCTTTCAACTGCAACAGATAATCTTCCCGGCTCATAATTTTTTAGTTTTTATATTTTTTAAAGATAACACATCCGTTCACATCGCCAAAACCAAAACTCACTTTTGCGGCTATTTCAATGGAGGTTCGAATCAGTTCCTGCGGCACGCAGGCACGGTCAATAGTTTCTGCGATTTCCGGGCGCAAATCCTGGCAGTTACGATTGGGTGCTACATAATCGTGGGCCAGCTGAAGTACTGCGGCCACACTTTCCAGGCTGCCGGCCGCGGACAGGCAATGGCCCGTGAGCGATTTCAGCGAGTTGATATAAGGAAAATTCTTGCCCTTCCGCTCCAGAGCGGTTGAGAGATTCTGAATCTCGGTACTGTCTTTGGAAGTTGCGGTGAGATGCCCGCTGATATAATCCATATCCTGCGCGTGCACACCTGCTGCCTTAAGCGCATCTTGTACACATTTCTGTACCGCGGTGGAATTAGGCGCCGTCATGGTACCGCCACCGCGCTGACCGCCGTTATTAATATTTCCGCCGAGAACTTCGGCATAAATCCTCGCCCCGCGCGCCACGGCGCTCTCCAGTTCTTCCAGCACCAAAGCACCGGCACCGCTGCCCGGTACAAATCCGGCGGCAGACGCACTCATCGGCCGCGATGCCGCCTCGGGTTCCTCATTGCTCTTAAAATTACATACCTTCATCGCATCGAAGCCACCCCAGATATACGGACCGGAGTCACTCGTACTGCCCGCCAGCATCATATCTGCCTGCCCGGACTGAATTCGGTCAAAAGCCATCAGGATACTTTCGGTGCCGGTAGTACAGGCAGACGAATTGGTCGTTACCATATTGCCCAAACCAATTTTGCCAGCCAGAAATGCCGAAACACCACTGTTCATGGTTTGTACGACGGCCGTACTGCCCAGCCGCCGCGTTTGCAGATCGTCAATCTTATAAATACTCTCGCGAAACTTTTCGATGCCCGAAGTGCCCGCGCCGAAAATGGTTCCGGCGTGCCACAGCGGTTCTTCCGAACCAGCGATCGTTAAGCCTGCATCATTCCAAGCTTCCATTCCGGCAATCACGCCATACATAATGCCGGTTGCCGCGAAATTCCGAAGTTCCAATGGCGTAAAATAATGATTGATGATCTCCTCCGAAAGTTGTGGCGTACCGGCCACCTGACAGGAGAACTGCAGGTCCGCCAATTGCTGGTCGAAACGTATTCCCGAGGTGCCTGTTTTTATTGCTTCTTCGAAGGCAGCCAGTCCCACACCATTTGGCGAAACAGCGCCCATTCCCGTAATCACTACACGTCTCTTATTCATCATGCTGGCATTTAATTTACGATAATTCCGGCGATTTCTCCTTCGCACACCACTTCGCCCGCCCCGTTATACATGGTTACAGCGCATTTCAATTTGTTAAATCTGAAGTAAATTTTTCTGGATTCCACGGTTACTTTTTCACCGGGAAATACAGGTTTTAAAAATTCAATCTGCGTAGAGGTCAGACCGATCGATTTCTTTGAGTTAAGGTCATCTTTACATAAAAATAACCCTAAGCAAACCACGCCAATCTGCGCCATGGTTTCGGTCAGGATAACGCCGGGTGTTACCGGAAAGTTTTTAAAATGACCTTTATAAAAGTCGAGTGTTTCGCTGAAAGTATACGTTCCCTTTGCACCGTTTTCATCCACGTGCAGCAGTTCATCCACAAACAGGAATGGTTCGGTGTATGGAAGCTGATGTATGATTTCCTGAAATTTCATATTAGCAAAGATGTTCGCCGCCGTCTACGGGAATAACGCAGCCGTTAATCCAGGCTGCTTCCGGACGGCACAAGAGACTGACCACGTTGGCCACATCCCGCGGTTTAGTTAAGCGGCCAAACGGATTTCGGTTTTGGGTTACTTTTTTTATTTCATCGCTGCCCGGGATCATTTGCAGCGACCGCGTATCCGTTACGCCCGCCTGAATACAATTCGCGCGGATTCCGTACGGAGCAAATTCCAGGGCGATACTTCGCATCATCGCTTCCAGCGCCGCTTTCGCTGCTGAAACGGCAGCATAATTTGGTAACGGGCGTGAACTTCCCTCGCTGGTAAAAGCGAGCACACGCGCATCTTCCGCAAATAAACGCGCATCGAAAATCAGTCGTACCCAATCATAAAAACTGGTCGCCATCGCTTGTAGCGTAATTGAAAAATCTTCCGTGCTCAGTGCATTTTCACCGGTCATCGGTTTCAGATTTCCTTTGGCAATGCTGTGTAACAAACAGTTGATTTTTCCTTCGGGACTTATTTCTTTTCGTATTTCCGCGACCATGTTTTCCTGCTGCACGGGATTTAAAGCATCTTTATTAAAATGAATCAGGCGCACACCGTTTTCGCGGATGACATCAAACTCTTTTCGAATCCCGGTTAATTCACTTCTCGGACTGCGGTGAACGATGATGATATTAAAACTGTCCAGGGCCAGTTTTTGTGCAGAAGCCAGGCCCAGACCCGAACTGCCGCCCAGTATCAAAGCCCACTGATTATTTACTGTAGTTTCTACCATTGCAGTAAAACACGTTGGGCAGAAAAGCCGGGCCCGAAACTCAGCATCAAACCGCGCTCGCCTTTCTGTGGATTCTGCTTCATAATTTCTTCTAAGACATATAGCACGGTGGCGCTGGACATATTTCCGTAGAGCCGCAGTACTTCTTTCGTCATGTTAATATCCTTTCCTAAATCTGAGAATAAATCTTCCACCATCTGGACTATTTTCTTTCCGCCCGGATGAAAAATAAGGTGGTCAATATCAGCAATGCCTAAATCTTCCGCAGCCAGGAAGGGATGCAAAATTTGTGGGAAATGTTCGGCAATGGTTTCCGGAACTTCCACATCCAGTACCATCTGCAGACCGGAATTGGTCAATTTAAAACCCATCATATGCTCATTTTCATAAAAATGATACATGCCTTCCGCTATAATTTCCGGACCGGGGGCCTCTTCTTCAGAAGACAGGAGCATACAGGCAGCACCATCCCCGAAGATAGCAGCGCTTACCACATTTGCCATTGAGTAGTCCTGCAGCTGAAAAGTAGCGGTGGGGCTTTCCACGGCAATAACGGCGGCACGCTTGCCGGGATTTGCTCTAAGAAAGTTTTTGGCGTAAATCGTACCGGAGACACCTGCTGCACAACCCATTTCGGTCACCGGCAGCCGCACGATATCTTGTTTTAATTTTAAACGGTTAATCAGATAGGCGTCCAGTGAGGGAATCATAATTCCCGTGCAGCTTACCGTGATAATATAATCCAGCGACTCTGGTTCCCAGCCGGCCTTGGCCAGTGCTTTGGTTAAAACCTGCTCACCGATGATGATGGCTTCCCGGGAGTAAATATCATTTTTCTCTTCAAAGGAAGTTGCCGTAAATACTTCGACAGGATCCATGATAGAGTAGCGCTCATCCACCGCGGCGCCTTCAAAAATCTTTTTTACTTTCCGAGCAAAACGGCTGTCCTGGCCTTCCATCCACTGGTCAACGAAGGGAAGAATGTCAGCTGTTTTACGTGAATATTGTGGCAGTTGTTTGGCCACCGTTACAATATGTACACTCATAATTTATGTATAATCCACTGCCATCGGAAGGCCCATTTCCAGCGGATGCGGTATTTGGTAAAGTTTAATTGCTCAGAGAAAAGTACTAAATCTTTTCGTTTAAAACCTCTTAGTATGGAAATTAATCCATCCTGCGCGGTCATCGGTTCCAGCCTGAAGACAAAAATAACTGCCTGAAACAAACGGTAGGCGAGTTTGCTGCGCTGCAAATCATTTACTACGATTCCCAACGAAACGGCTTCATGCAAAATATGCAGAATTTCTTTGATGTCGGGATCTTTGAAATGATGAAGCGTGAGGGTCAGCAAAGCGATGTCCGGCTGAAAACCCTTAAAATCAGTTTTAAAAATATCAGCCGTGATAAATTCTATGTTGGGATAAGCGACTGCATGTTCACGTGCAAACTGAATGGCTGTTTCGTTGGCTTCTACACCAATGAGCCGGAATTTTCGGTTATTTTTTCGTCCGAAATCTGCCAGCATCCGCAGCAGGTCACCGCCACCACAACCAAAATCCATAATGGTGATTTCCCGGTCGTGCGGAATGTTTTTCAAGAGGTGAGAAACGCCGTCTCTCGTTACATTGTTGCCGCCAAGCAATAAATTAATACGCGATAAATCCTTCAGCGCTGTAATCAGCGCCTCGTTACTCAGAGAAAAATCATCCATCATTTCCTCTTCATCCGTCCGGTATGTTGTATCTAAAGCCATTTATTTTCTTGTCATAAGTTCTTTTCCGTGGGTCTTCCGGATAATAATCGGCAGAAGAAACGGAAAGTACATGAGCAGGCCTGTGCCAATTTCCGCCAGTTTTGCATGCTCCAGCAGTTTACCTAAAAGTCTGCCAATTCTGAGTCTTCCGCTAAAGTTTTTCCGCCATTGAGTTTGATAATTTTTTTCCAGCTGTTCGCGGCTGATTTTTTTATGTAAAAATAAAGTAACTCCTTCTGCCGCCAGTTTCGCACTGTGGATCGCCATGGCCATTCCGTTGCCGCACAGCGGATGAATAAGCCCTGCCGTATCGCCCATCATCAGGACATGATTCTCCACCGTCGTTTTCGGTGCAAAAGAAATCTGACTGATGGTTAGAGGTTTTTCGAAGATCATCGTAGCACCACTTAAAATTTTATCTAAATGCGGATTCTGTCTCACGATTTCGCGCTGGTATTCTTCAATGTTTTTATGCTTTTTAAAAGTTTTAAAGTGCGCGAGATAACAGATGTTAATGGCGCCATTTTCCACCTTAGAAACCCCGCAGTAGCCGCCGCGAAAATTATGCAACGCGACAAGTGTTTCATCAAAGTCTCCCTGATAGTGCGCTTTGACCGCCAGCCAGGGTGTTCTTTTCTTTAAAAAAGTACGCTCCAGTTTTATATCCAGATTGGAACGCTTTCCAAAAGCGCCCAGAACTACCGGTGCCGTTAGTTCACTATTTTTATCTGTTCTGACGGTAAAAAGATTATCATTAAAAATAATATCATTTACCTGTGCCTGCACTATTTTTCCGCCTATGGCATTCACCAGTTTCATCAGCGCGTCATCCAGGGTGTAGCGGCTTACACCAAATCCACCCAGCGGAAGTTGGGTATGTAAAACTTTTCCGGACACGGAGGAAAACTGCAGATGGGTAATTTCAGCGGGCTGAAGTTTTTCCAAATCAAGACCGAGCCACTGCAGATAGCTTCGCACTTCATTGGAAATGTATTCCCCGCAAACCTTGTGTTTCGGATAGCTGTTTTTCTCTATCACCGTAACCCTAAATCCCTCGTGCAGCAAATGAAGAGCAGCAGATAAACCGGCCAGGCCGCCGCCAACAATAATGGTATCTGAATGCTTATTGTCCAACAGTAAATTTTAAATTCTTTCGTCTTTAATTTCGTCTACAATTTCGGGATTGAGCAGGGTAGACGTGTCGCCGAAATTGGCAAAATCACCTTCGGCAATCTTTCTTAAAATACGGCGCATGATTTTACCGGAACGCGTTTTAGGCAAGGCAGAGACAAACTGAATCTTATCCAGTTTCGCGATCGGCCCCACGGTCTCGGCAATCAGGTTATTAATTTCCTTGCGCAGGTTATCTTTGTCGCGGCTTTCACCGGTATCTTTCAGCATCACATAGCCATACAGCCCGCTTCCTTTCACTTCGTGCGGGAAACCTACAATTGCGGATTCCGCCACAGCCGGATGCAGGTTGATGCTGTCCTCTATAGGCGCAGTCCCCAGATTGTGGCCGCTAACGATAATTACATCATCCACACGGCCGGTAATGCGGTAATAGCCCACTTCATCGCGCAGGGCACCGTCGCCTGTAAAATATTTGCCCGGAAATGCGGTAAAGTAAGTTTCTTTATAACGTTGGTGGTCACCCCATATGGTGCGTGCAATGCCCGGCCACGGAAAGCGGATACAAAGGTTGCCGTCCACCTGATTGCCTGTAATTTCATTTCGCTTGTCATCCATTAAAACAGGTTGAATGCCCGGCAACGGCAAGGTGGCATAGGTTGGTTTTGTCGGTGTTACAAAAGGAATGGGCGAAATCATAATGCCGCCGGTTTCGGTTTGCCACCAGGTATCGACTATCGGGCATTTCTTCTTGCCGACATGATCGTTATACCAGTGCCAGGCTTCATCATTAATCGGTTCGCCTACTGATCCTATCACCCGCAGACTGGACAGGTCATGTTTTTCCACCCATTCGTAGGATTCTTTAGCTAGTGACCGGATGGCAGTCGGCGCCGTATAAAATTGAGTGACTTTGTGCTTTTGAATGACCTCCCAGAAGCGGTCGGGCTGAGGATACGTAGGCACGCCCTCGAAGATGACGGTTGTTGCTCCGTTGAGCAGTGGCCCGTACAAAATATAAGAATGGCCGGTAATCCAGCCGATATCTGCCGTGCACCAATAAATGTCGTTTTCTTTATAATTAAAAACATTTTTAAAGGTATAGGCAGTGTACACCATGTAGCCGGCCGTGGTATGCAGCATTCCTTTCGGTTTTCCGGTGGACCCCGAGGTGTATAAAATAAACAACGGATCCTCCGCATCCATGATGACAGAAATAAAATCAGGTGCCGCCGCTTCGTACAATGGTTCCAGCCAAAGGTCGCGGCCGTCTTTCATTTCAACATCAGAATTCGTGCGTTTCACGACCAGCACTTTTTCCACGCTTGGACATTGGTCTACTGCTTCATCGATGATGCCTTTCAGATCAATGGCTTTCGATCCGCGGAAACTTCCGTCGGAGCAGATAACGAGTTTGGCGCCACAGTCATTCACGCGCGAACGTACTGCAGCAGCAGAAAATCCTGCGAATATCACAGAATGTACCGCACCAAGTCTTGCACATGCCAGCATGGTCACCGCAAGTTCCGGAATCATCGGTAAATAGATGCAAACGCGGTCGCCTTTTTCTACGCCCTGATCGCGCAAAACGTTCGCCATTTTGCAGACACGCTCGCGCAGTTCACTGTACGAAATATGCTGTGCGGCTTCCTCAGGATTATTAGGCTCAAAAATAATAGCGGTTTTATCTCCCCGTTCCTGCAAATGGCGGTCAATACAGTTTTTGGTGATGTTAAGCTTGGCATTTTTAAACCATTTAATTTTGGCCTCTTCCATGTTATAATCCACCACTTTCGACCAGCGCTGATACCATACAAAGTTTTCATCAGCAATTTTGTCCCAGAATTTTTTCGGGTTCTTGATTGATTTCTTGTATTGTTTAAAGTAATCCGGCAGGTTTTCAACAGTGTAGTTATTCATCTGGCTTAATTTTAAAAGAAAGTTAAATGTAGGTATTATTTAAGAATTTGATGGGTTTTTAGCGGGTCACTTAAAATATTTTTTAAAAGTTTTCTCCTTTTCTGAATTATGTTTTATCTTTGTATCCGATGAAAGATTATTTCCTTTTTCACGAAACAGAAAAAAGCGGTGTTGCCGCTGATAACAATATTTTTTTATGAAACGAAGCCCTGCCGGCTTCGTTTTTTTTATTTTAAAACTTTAATATTATGCTGAGAACCGCTGATTTATCCGTTGAGAAAATTAACAGATTACTGCAGGACGCCGAAGAATTTGCCAAGGGTAAAATCCTGAAAGCCGACCAGGAAATTTATGTGGCCAACCTCTTTTTCGAAAATAGTACGCGCACCAAAACAAGTTTTGAAGTCGCAGAACGGAAACTGGGATTGCAGGTCATTCCATTTGATATTTCTTCCAGCAGTGTGAACAAAGGCGAATCCATGTATGATACGGTAAAAACGCTGAAAAGCCTGGGCCTTGACTTGTGCGTCATTCGTCATCACAAAGAAAAATTTTATGATGAGTTCAATGGCATCGATATGTCCATTATAAACGGTGGCGATGGTACCGGCAATCATCCTTCCCAGAATATGCTGGACCTGATGACCATCCGCCAGGAATTCGGAAAGTTTGAAGGTTTGAAAGTGGGGATTGTGGGCGATATCAAACACAGCCGCGTAGCCAATTCGAATGCAGAAGTATTACGTAAACTGGGTGCTAAGGTATATTTCTCCGGACCGGAAAAATGGTTTGATGAAGGAACCCTGATCAACGGAACTTATCTGCCCATCGATGATCTGGTGAAAGAGGTGGATGTCCTGATGCTATTGCGGATTCAGCACGAAAGACACAACCAGGACGAGAAACTGAATCTGCCGGCTGAGCGCTACCACCGTAAATTCGGACTTACTACAGAACGCGCCGCGGCCATGAAAGAAAATGCCATCATTATGCATCCGGCACCGATTAACCGGGGTGTTGAGATTGCAGATGAATTGGTGGAAAGCAGCCGTTCCAGAATCTTTAAGCAGATGGAAAATGGTGTGTTTGCACGGATGGCTATTTTAAAAACTGCTTTGGAAAAACGAGGTTTCACTTTCTCGGAACGGAACCCGCCGGCAGAAAGCATCCACTGATGCCCGCCCTATACAATCAAAAATAAAAAGAAAGGATAAAAAGTAAAAATGAAAAAGAAACTAATACTAGCTTCCGGCGAAGTGTTTTATGGCAAAGCCTTCGGCGGCGGCCAGGATGCTTCCGGAGAAGTGGTTTTCAACACGTCGATGAGCGGTTACCAGGAACTGCTCACCGATCCGTCCAACTGCGGGCAGATGGTTTGCCTGACCTATCCGCTCATTGGCAATTACGGAATTAACCGTGATGACAACGAAGCGATTGTGCCCGTCGTGAAAGCGGTGATTGTGAAGGAAGTTTGCGACTTTCCGTCGAACTTCAGAAGTCAGATGTCGCTTGATGCGTTTTTGAAGCAGCACAACATTGCAGGACTTTCCGGTATTGACACGCGGCGGCTTACGCGCGTACTCCGAAATCACGGTACCATTCAGGGGAAAATAGTGGATGCTGATGATGAAACCGCTACCGTTGATAATGAGTATCGCAAAGATCTGATAGCACAGGTCTCTACTAAAACACCATATGCAAGTCCCGGCCGCGGATTGAAAGTCGTACTGGTGGATTTCGGTTCGAAACTCGGTATTCTGCGTGAGCTTTCTCTTCGGAATTGTGATGTAACGGTGGTTCCTTATGATACGTCTGCGCCGGAAATCCTGCAGATGAATCCGGATGGCGTTGTTCTGTCCAATGGCCCCGGCAACCCGGAAGATGTGGAAAGTGCGCCGGGAATGATTCGTGAACTGCTGGGCAAAGTTCCGCTTTTCGGCATTTGCATGGGGCATCAGCTGATTGCGCTGGCCTGCGGTGCCAAAACATTTAAACTGAAGTTTGGTCACCGCGGCGGAAATCATCCGGTTAAGAATCTAAAAACAGGAAAGGTTGCGATCACTTCCCAGAATCACAGCTATGCCGTAGCTTCACCTTCGCTTGCAGGTACGGGCTTGGTGGAAACGCATACAGCGATTAATGACAATACAAATCAGGGACTTTTACACGAGCAGTATCCTTGCATGTCCGTGCAGTTTCACCCGGAAGCAAGTCCCGGCCCGGAAGATACCGGCTTTCTCTTCGACGATTTTATTTTGATGATGGAAAACTTTAAAAATAAATAAAGTCAGTTTCTGAATTGCAAAAGGTTAATGCGCTGATGGATTCAGTTACATGCTTAAACACACATAAAATCTGCTCTAAATAAAAAGTAAAAATGAAAAGAAACGATATAAAAACCATTCTCGTCATCGGCTCGGGTCCCATCATCATCGGCCAGGCGGCAGAATTTGATTATGCCGGAACCCAGGCCTGCCTTTCCTTGAAGGAAGAAGGCTATCGGGTCATCCTTATAAACTCCAATCCTGCAACGATTATGACGGATGTCGAAATTGCTGATAAAGTGTATATTGAACCCATCTCCCTGGAATTCGTGAGTCATATTATTCGCAAAGAAAGACCCGATGCGCTGCTGCCAACTTTGGGCGGACAAACCGGGTTAAACATGGCGGTGGAACTGGAAAAATCCGGAATTTTGGACGAATGCAAAGTGGAAGTACTCGGCACGAAGCTTTCGGCCATTAACCAGGCGGAAGACCGCGATCTGTTCCGCAGCCTGATGAAAGAACTGAACGAGCCGGTACCGGATTCCGATATTGTAATGACCGTGGAGGCTGCACTGGATTTCGCTGAGCGTATTGGCTATCCGGTGATTGTGCGTCCTGCTTTTACCATGGGTGGCACCGGCGGCGGTATTGCAAATAACGAAGCAGAATTAAAAGAGATTACAGCGTTTGGGCTAAAATACAGTCCCGTTACCCAGTGTTTAATTGAAAAATCCATCGCGGGTTATAAAGAGATTGAATACGAGGTGATGCGCGACAGCAATGACAATGCGATCGT
Organism: Kaistella sp.; assembly: GCA_032057205.1. Classification (GTDB taxonomy): domain Bacteria; phylum Bacteroidota; class Bacteroidia; order Flavobacteriales; family Weeksellaceae; genus Kaistella. The sequence goes on along the minus strand of DAMCFT010000002.1, from coordinate 3,334 downwards.
CGTCTGCAACATGGAGAATATCGATCCGGTCGGCGTGCACACCGGTGACTCTATCGTCGTGGCGCCCTCGCAGACTTTGTCTGACAGAGAATACCAGATGCTGCGTAATTCATCCTTGAAAATTATTCGTGCGCTGGGCATTGAAGGTGGCTGTAATGTACAGTTGGCGCTCGATCCGCATTCTTATAATTATTATATCATTGAAGTTAATCCAAGAGTTTCCCGCTCTTCCGCGCTGGCCAGTAAAGCCACCGGCTATCCAATTGCCAAGATTGCGGCCAAAATCGCGGTGGGCCTTACCCTCGATGAAATTTTAAATCCGGTAACCGGAAAAACGTACGCTTCCTTTGAGCCGGCGCTTGATTATGTGGTTACCAAATTCCCGCGTTTTCCTTTTGATAAATTTGAAACTGCCGACCGCCGCCTTTCTACCCAGATGAAAGCCACCGGCGAGGTGATGGCAATCGGCCGCAACTTTGAGGAATCGTTGCAAAAAGCAATTCGATCTCTCGAAACCGGACTGAGGCATATCGGCCTGAACCGCGACCGCGCTGCTGGATTGACACCGGAGGAAATTGAACAGCGCATCCGCGTTTGTGATGATGAGCGGCTTTTCATTATCGGTGATGCTTTGCGCCAGGGCTACGACTGGAAACAAATTGTGGAATGGAGCCAGATCGATCCTTTCTTTATATATAAAATTAAAAAACTGATCGATTTCGAAAAAGTGATTGCAGCCAGCCAATATGAACCTGAAATTACGCTGCAGGCCAAAAAACTGGGCTTTTCTGATTTAAGTATTGCCCACTTATGGAATACCAACCAGCGCGCTGTTTTTGAGTTTAGAAAGAGCAGAGGGATTATGCCGGTTTACAAAATGGTAGATACCTGCGCGGCTGAGTTTGAAAGTGATACACCATATTTCTACGGAACGTATGAAGAAGAAAATGAGAGCGTACCTTCTGATAAAGAAAAGATTATCGTGCTGGGTTCGGGGCCAATCCGGATCGGGCAGGGAGTAGAGTTCGACTACGCAACGGTACATTCTGTTTGGGCTATTAAGGAAATGGGCTACGAGGCCATCATTATTAATAACAACCCGGAAACCGTTTCCACGGACTTCTCGATTTCAGATAAACTTTATTTCGAGCCATTAACTGAAGAGGATGTGATGAACATCATTGAACTCGAAAAGCCGAAAGGCGTGGTAGTTCAGTTCGGTGGCCAGACGGCGATTAACCTCGCAGAAAAGCTGGCGGCACACGGTGTTGAGATTTTGGGAACTTCGCTGGAAGATCTGGATCGCGCGGAAAACCGTAATAAATTTGAGGCTGCTTTGCAGGAACTCGGCATTCCGCAACCGCTGGGAAAAACATGTTTTACCGAAACGGAGGCACAGGAAATTGCGCAGGAAATCGGTTTCCCGGTACTCGTGAGACCAAGTTATGTGCTCGGTGGGCGCGCCATGGAAATTGTGTACGATTCTTCAGAATTGCGTCACTATATGGAGAATGCTGTGCGCGAATTCTCGGAGCATCCGATTTTGATTGACCGGTACCTGACCGGAAAAGAAGTGGAGGTAGATGCCATTTCGGATGGTGAAACGGTCGTGATTCCGGGAATTATGGAGCATATCGAAAGGGCGGGCGTGCACTCGGGTGATTCCATCGCAGTGTATCCGCCGCAGAATATTACGGAAGAACAGCTGAAAAAATTGGTAGATTATACCGAACGACTTGCCAGAGGACTGAATGTTGTCGGACTGATGAACATCCAGTACGTTTTATACGAAGGAGAAGTCTATGTGATTGAAGTGAATCCACGCTCCAGCCGGACTGTTCCCTTCCTTTCGAAGATTACCAATATTCCCATGGCAAATGTGGCCACGAAAGCGATCTTGGGTAAAAGTCTGAAAGAGCTCGGATACCAAAATGGGCTCGCGCCGGTACAAGAAGGTGTGTATGTGAAAGTACCTGTTTTTTCTTTCTCTAAAATGGCAAGAGTAGACATTTCCCTGGGACCTGAAATGAAATCGACCGGTGAAGTGATGGGGAAAGATCAGACATTGGAAAAAGCGCTGTATAAAGGCTTGGTAGGAGCGGGCAGAAAAGTCCCGTTGCATGGTGCCATCTTGTTTACAGTTGCTGATAAGCATAAGGCAGAAGCCTGCGACCTCGCGCGCCGCTTCCAGGAAATCGGGTTCCGTATCTGGGCGACAGAAGGAACTGCACGCTATTTTGAAGAACATGGTGTACCGACCAAGATTGGATATAAAATCGAGGAAAATCCCGAAATTAACCTGATTGATTTAATTCAGAAAGGGAAAGTGCAGTACATTGTAAATACCATGACCAAGGGAAAACAATCCGAACGCGACGGTTTCCAGATCCGCCGGACTTCCGTAGAAAACGGAGTGCCGTGTCTGACTTCCATGGATACAGTAGAAGCTATTCTGAAAGTAATTGAAAGCATGAGTTTCAAGATGGAGGCGATGTAATGATTGAATAATGAACATTTTAAAGACGGACTTCGGTCTGTCTTTTTTGTTTTTATGTTTCGTAAACTGCCTTAAAGTCCTTAGCAGCAGAATGTTTTTTTAATTCTTAAAAAAGGTTAAACTTTAGCAGGATATTTTGCGTGGCATTTTTATTGAATCCCTGTTAGCACCAACAAATCATTTATTAATCCATTAAAAAATTTAAACACTATGGAAAGTAACACGAATTACGTACCGGAGTACAGAAGCAATTATGTGTCAAAAGTTTTTAACACCCGTGAGGATGCTGATGCGGCCTACAACGAGTTGAAAAATAAAGGGTATACCCAAGATGAAATCAACGTGATGATGTCTGACGATACCCGTAATAAATATTTTAAAGATCACGATAATGACGACACCGCTCTTGGCGACAAAGTAGCTGAGAATGCCGGTACAGGATCCCTGATCGGTGGTGGAATCGGTGCCGTGGTAGGAGCAGTAGCTGCTATTGGTACCAACGTATTACTGCCGGGTCTGGGGCTGATTGTAGCAGGTCCGCTTGCTGCAGGACTTGCCGGCGCAGGAACCGGAGCAGCAGCCGGAGGACTTATTGGCGCTCTGACGGGAGTAGGCGTGCCGGAAGATGAAGCAGAACGTTACAGAGACCGCGTGAAAGAAGGCGGAATCTATATGGGCTTTAAACCAAGACACGAAGATGATGCACGTTCCACCTACGATACATGGTACGGAAACACCGGAAACAGTACGCATCTGTAAACCGCAGAACATAAGATAAGATGGAAGCCGTCTCAATACTGAGGCGGTTTTTTTTGCTTTATTGGGAGCTTTTTTTGT
>DAMCFT010000001.1:275972-723475 GCA_032057205.1 Kaistella sp. | reverse complement strand
CAGGACTATCTATAAATAAAAGTTAAATCTGTAAACTTTTTTTAGGACGGGTCATCTTGCACCTTGCACCTCGCACCCTGCACCCTGCACCACTCAATCACTCCCGACTGCCGACCTCTGTCTTCCGACCCTGCACCCTGCATCTTGCATCCGCACCACTCAATCACTCAATCACGCCTCACTCCCCTTCTGGTACCATCCTTGCATTTTATCCGCTAACCATTATAAAATATCTATGAATACCATATCGATTCCCACACAAGAACAACTCGAAGAACAGTACCGGAACTTTATCCTGGAGCGTGAACATCCCTGTATTATGGCGAAGTCCGTCATTAAAATGAATCATCACCGCCTGCATGCCTACGGCAGTATGCATGACCCGGCAGAGCTGAAAAAACTGCTCGCAGATCTGGAAGCGTATCTGCAATCCTACGACAGCAACAGCAATAAGTTCCAGTCTTTTTTGGCTTCCTTTCCGGCCGAAAGTTTTGAAAATGAAATTGATTTCGAAAATAACTTATGGCAAACCCTGCAGCAGCTGCATGAACTCGATGACCAGCCCTGGGATCCGGCAGTGAGCAGCGATCCGGAGTCTGCAGATTTCAGCTTCAGTTTGAAAGGCACTGCTTTTTATGTGGTCGGCATGCATCCGAAAAGTTCGCGCCTTGCGCGCCAGGCTCCGTATCCGACTTTGGTCTTTAACCTCCACGGACAATTTGAAAAACTGCGCGGCATGGGCACCTATGAAACAGTGCGCGATACCATTCGAAAGAATGATGAGGCGCTCCAGGGAAGTATTAATCCCGTCTTACAGGATTTCGGCGAGGAATCGGAGACGCGTCAATACAGTGGACGCCATGTGGAAGCCGCCTGGAAATGCCCTTTTCATCATAAATAAAAATATATGAACGAAAGAATTGAAAAACAATCCGCCAAAGCCTTTTATCTGAAAAAAGGCCAGATCCTGACCGTGACCGATCCGGAAGGCGGACAGGTCTCGGATATGGTCCTGTTCAACAGCCAGGACCTTAAGGAAAAAATATCCTCAGGGAAAACGTTGGATTTCGAGGAAAGTATTTTGCTGACCACCGGCAATTACCTTTGGAGCAACCGCTCTCAGAAGATGGCCAAAATTATTGCGGATACCAATGGACGAAATGATTTCCTGCTGGCCCCCTGCAGTAAGGAAACCTTTGAAATTATGTACAATTACCAAGGTTATCATCCCAGCTGCCTGGAAAACCTGGCGCGCAACCTGCAGCCCAAAGGCATTGCCCAGGATGACATTCCGAATGCCTTTAATATTTTCATGAATGTTCAGTTTGATGCCGCCGGAAAAATATCGGTTTTGCCGCCGACCTCAAAGGCAGGAGATTATGTACAGTTTGAAGCCCTGATGGATTTACTGGTCTGCCTCACCGCCTGCTCGGCCGAGGACAGCAATGGCGGTACCTTTAAGCCGATTGAATATTCCATAATCGATCGCCAATAAAAAGTTTTTCTTTATCATTTGAAACCTTCATGGACACGAACCTTGAAGGTTTTTTTGTGCCTTTGACCGACAAACAGATAAACAACTTTTCTTTATATCTTCAAACCTTCAAGGACACAAACCTTGAAGGTTTTTTTGCGCCTTTGAGCGACAAACAGATAAACGTCTTTTCTTTATACCTCCAAACCTTCAAGGACACAAACCTTAAAGGTTATATGCGCCCTCCACAGATAGACAAATAAACGACTGCATAAACTGAACAACTAAACAATTCAACAACTCAACAACTCCACACTTATTCCATCACACAGATCTCACAGATTTACACAGATAGCGCCGCGCCAGAACTAAAAACCAGAGCAATTTAACGACTTCACGACTAAACATATATACAGAAAAAAGAATAAACGTATAAACAAATAAACAACCTCCCTTATACCTCCCAAACCTTCAAGGACATAAACCTTAAAGGTTTTTGGCACTCTCCACAGATAGACGACTGAACAACTGAACAACTGAACAATTAAACGACTAAACATCTAAACAATGCCGTACTTCATAACTTCATTACTCCAACGCAACGCCATTTCATCACTTCCCAACTCCACTACTCAATTACTCAAGGACTCCCCACTCAATCCTTCCCTACTCGCCTCGCACCCCCGCCACTTTGACCACTGTTTTCGCAATCAGCTTTACATCTCCCCAGAAACTCCGGTGGTAATAGTAGTGCAGATTCATTCGAACCTTGTCCGGAAAAAGTACCGCATCGTTGTAATGAAGCGGATCGGCTTGCTGCGCGAGCAGCTCTTCTTCGCGGCTGTAATGCAAACCGGCTTCGGAAGTAAGGCCTGGCTTTAAATTGAGAATAAGACCTTCTTCTCCCTGCAAAGTATCGTAATAGCCGGGTACATCAGGGCGGGGGCCGACAAAACTCATCGTGCCGGTCAGCACATGCCAAAGTTGCGGCAGTTCATCGATTTTATAGCGCCTGAGGAAACGGCCGTAGCGCGACATGCGATGGGTGCGCCGGTGAAGCGTGCGCAATTTTATAATGCGGAAAGGCTTGCCGTACTGCCCGATGCGCACCTGACGAAAAAAGCCGTCTGAAGAAGTGTCCACCGCAGCAATTACCACAAACGGCAGCAGCAGCGGACCAATGAATAATAAGAGTACAAAAGAAAAGACAAAATCGAACAGGCGTTTCAGCAAAATTATTTAAATTATATATCTAATTGTTTTATACAAGGTAATTCATAATTAATGAAACTTAATTGGTTTTGCCGGCATCCCAACAGCTGTACAATTAGCAGGAAGATTTTTCGCAACAACTGCGCCTGCACCTATAATTGTATAAGATCCAATTCTTACCTGATTTATCACTTTCGCACCAGTTCCGATATAAACTCCATTTTCAAGAATAACTTCACCTGAAACATTAACTCCGGGCATAATGGAGCAGTAATCTTTAATTATTGTATCATGCCCAATTGTCGTCATTAAATTTATAATATTGAAATTTCCGACACTAATGTTACAAGTAAGGATACTGCCTGCACAGATTATGTTTCCCACACCTACTGTAATGTCATCATTTCCCACAATACATGACGGATGAATTATAGTTGGAAATTTATATTTTAATGGCTTTAATTTCTGGTATATTTTCTCGCGACTTGCTGCGGAGGCAGTTGCAATAATCACACTCCAACCCTTGTTCGCTTCGGAAAGATATTTAACACTACCAAGGACAGGAAAGTCATTTATTTCAGTACCGGCTTCCACTGCATCGTCAATAAACCCTAAAAATTTGTATGTAGGATTTATTTTATTTATAAAATCAAGGATTAATTTAACTTCTCGGCCAAATCCTCCTGCTCCAATTATTACTATCTCTTCCATATCATAATTTATGATGGCAAGATAAGGGATTTACATTATCAAAAAGCTAAATCCCTTCACTTGCTGCGCTAAAAAGCAGATGAATTACTAAATTATTTACTTCCCGTAAATGGCGCAATCGTCGCCTGCCCTTCTGCTGAAATGCCTTCACGCACAAAAACCTTTTTCACCGTGAGCAGCAGAATCCGTACATCCAGCAGAAAAGTCTGATGATCGGCATACCAGACATCATATGCAAATTTTTGTTCCCAGGAAATGGCATTGCGCCCATTCACCTGTGCCCAGCCGGTAATGCCGGGGCGCACTTCATGCCGGCGTGCCTGCTCCGCATTGTACAATGGAAGATATTCCGGCAATAAAGGCCGCGGCCCCACCAGACTCATATCACCTTGCAGCACATTCAGCAGTTGGGGAATCTCATCCAGCGACGTTTTCCGGACGAAACTGCCGACTGCCGTCAGACGCTGGGCATCGGGCAGCAGCTGGCCATCTGTACCTATTGCATCGGTCATTGTTTTAAACTTGATGATTTTAAAAAGCTTTCCGTTTTTCCCCGGCCGGACCTGAAAGAAAAAAGGCTTGCCTTTAATGGCAACCGATAAAGCAATGGTGGCCAAAACCAGCACCGGCGCGGCAATCAGCAGTCCCGCCAGCGCAGCACTAACATCAAAAAAAGGTTTTACGACAGACCGGTACATCAGCTGTTTTTGAGAATTGCGCGCAATTTACTGCTTTTTACAGAAAGAGGAGGCTGGAAGTGGGAAGACAAAAGCAGGAGGTTCGAAGACAGGGGGTGATTGGAGGCTGGATTTGTTCAGTTGTTAAGTGATTAAGTTGTTCAGCTGGAAGTCAGAAGCAGGAGGTCCGAAGACGGAGGTGTTTGGAGCCTGGATGAACAGATTAGAGCAAAAGCACGCCAGGAGTGGCTGGAAAAAGCATTAAACCACCACAACCTCCAACTTTTTACAGCCCTGCAAATCCAGCGTCCCTATTCCCCTCCCTCGGGAGGGGTGGCGCTTTTCGTAAGAAAAGTTACGGGGTGGTTCTGGATCCCTGCCAAACTCATCGCAGTCGGCCAGTTTCTCCAACCATTCCAACTAAGCGTACCTATTCCCCCTCCCACCGGGAGGGATGGCACTTTTTGTAAGAAAAGTGTCGGGTGGTTGGTGATTGAAGGAATGTTTGCATTGGCAATTCGGTCATAATAGTCTGCAGCTGTAACCACCCTGTCTGCACGCAAGCGTGCCGACACTCCTCCGGCGGAGGGGAATAAGCGTGGTGCCATAGTCCACTGCATCCGTATTCGTAACCTATTCACTATATAGCTCTATAACTTCAGTACGGAGTCCACGGATTTATACGGATCATGCAGCCTGCACCTTGCAGCCTGCACCAGATAAAAAGATAAACAGATAAACAGCTCCATAACTTCATCACTAATATAACTTCATAACATCCGTCGCCTTACACCACCGCACAGATCCTACAGATTCACACAAATCTATCAGTAAGTCTTGTACTTCGCACGATACACCGCATACCTCTCAATTACTCAACCCCTCAACTACCGTACTCTGACTTCCGATCTTCCGACCGCGCACCTTGCACCCCGCACCCCGCACCCCATACCTACTAAACAACCATATCTACACATAAAAAGAACATTAATTGGTTTCTCGGCACTTTATTTGCACTTATATTGTCTAATATCCAAAATATTACCGTTATGAAAAAAGTCTTTACTATTGTCGGGACATTAGCTGCTATGGCTTTCTCCCACGCTCAGATCGTTATTAATGAAGTCTACACGGGTGGCGGCCTGCTCGGCGCTGCCATTACCAACGACTTTGTGGAACTAAAGAACATCGGCACTTCGGTGGCCACGCTAAGCGGTGCTACGATTCAATACGGTCCGGCCTCCGGTGCTTTTACAAACTATTATCAAATTCCCAATATCAGCCTTAATCCGGGACAGACCTACCTGATTTCGCAGGGTTCCGACGGGCTGGGTGGAATTATTAATCTATTGAATCCGAACCTGATCATAAATGTGGTCCTCGGATTTGATGGCGGTCCGGCCGTTGGCGTCGGCGTGGGACTGGCGTTTACTTCAGGGAAGGTTGCCCTGGCCTCTGATGCCAATAGGGTCACAGGGCCACAGGCGGCTAATGTTCTGGACTTCGTAGGCTACGGGCTCGCGGACCAATATGAAGGCACCGGTGCAGCCCCATCGCCAACCATCCTGAATTCTATTTCAAGAATAAGCGGGGATACTAATAATAACAATGTGGACTTCCGCGCGACGCTGCCTACGCCTCAGTCCTCGGGTACACTGGCTACCGGTGAAACGCCTGGAAGCAAGGCTGTGTTTATTAAAAATACCATGGTTCGTGATCACGAACTGCTCTTCGGCAGCGATGTAAAAGATATTAAGATATATACGTATGACGGACGGATGATTAAATCCGTGGAGGGCGCCGTTAACCAACGCTTCAATATCAGTGATCTGCCGGCCGGCAATTACATAGTAGTCGGACAGGTCAATGGTAAAGCCGCCTCACAGAAGATTGTTAAAAAATAAACGATGATATTCTAAAAGTAAAATTGCCCGCTCACCGGGCAATTTTTATTTATGGACTTAATAGAATTCTGAAAAAAAATAAGCAGCTCAATCACCTTATAACTCATTGACTTATCACCAGCGCACAGATCCCAAGATTCACACGGATCCCTCACTGATTTTACTCACCTTGCAGCCTGCACCAGATAAACAGATAAACGGATAAACGGATAAACGGATAAACGGATAAACAAATCAACAGCACCATAACTTCATCATCAATATAACTTCATAACACCCGTCATTTACCACCAACGCACAGATCTCACAGATTAACACTGATCCCGTACTGACTTGTTCACCTTGCATCCTGCACCCTGCACCAAATCCACAGATAAACAGATATACGACTCAACAACTCAACAAATCAACGACTTGCTCACCTCATAACCTCTTCACCTTCTATCTCCTCAGATGCTCCCAGTACCAATCCACCGCTTCTTTCAGGCCCTGCGCGAAGGTATGGGTAGGTTCATAGCCCAGCAGCGCTCGGGCTTTGTCCACGGACGCCAGCGAGTGCGGTACATCACCGGCACGGTTGGGGCCATGCTGGATCGGAACCGCTGCAATGGCAGGATCATAAAGAGAAAGAAACTGCTTTAATAATTCAGCCATATCAGCAATGGTCGTCCGGTCACCCACAGCCGTATTATACACCTGATTTACCGCGTCGCCATTTTCAGCAAGCAGCGCCCGCTCATTCATCTGCAGCACATTATCAATATAGGTGAAATCGCGTGAATAGCTGCCATCACCATTAATTACGGGAGATTCATGATTCATAAGCTGAATGACAAACTTCGGGATTACAGCTGCATAAGCTCCCTTCGGATCCTGACGACGACCGAATACATTGAAATACCGGAGACCAATTGTTTCAAAGCCATATGTTTTAGCAAACACATCAGCATACAATTCGTTGACGTATTTCGTAATGGCGTAAGGTGACAGCGGCTTCCCGATGACCTCTTCCACCTTCGGCAGGCTTTTCGAATCACCATAGGTGGAAGACGACGCTGCATAGACCAGCCTCTTTACCCCCGCATCCCGGGCCGCCACCAGCATATTCAAAAAACCGGAAACATTCACCTCATTGCTCGTAATGGGATCGTTAATCGATCTCGGTACAGATCCCAGCGCCGCCTGATGTAGTACGAAGTCCTGACCCGCGCAGGCCGTCAGGCAAGTTTCCAGATTGCGGATATCTCCTTCAATCAGACGAAACTGCGGATGACCATCCAGATGCTGAATATTATGCCGGTGCCCGGTTGCAAAATTGTCGAGGCAGGTTACTGCTGCGCCCTTGCTAATCATATAATCACAAAGATTAGAGCCGATAAAACCGGCCCCACCTGTAATTAAAATCTTTTTATCTTTTAAGTCCATAATTTCCACCACGGTTTGTCGGGCTGTGAATCCGAAAAATACCCGTACCCGTACGGTTTTCCATACACGGTATATTCCGGCTTGATCCCGTTCAGCACGAGCCCCATTTTTTTAATCTCATGATCGCTGCGGAATTCTGCCGCGAAATTGAGCATTTCCTTCTCTGTATATTCGGCCCGGAAGGTAAACAGCACCACATCTGCCTGATTCAGCAAATGAAGCGTGTCCGAAACGAGCATCACCGGTGCTGAATCCATGATAATATAATCGTAGCGGTCGCGCACCTTTTCGATCAGCTGTCGGAATTTTTTCATCTCCAGCAGATCCGCCGGATTGGGCGCTGAATTTCCGCTGAATAAAACGTCCAGGTGTTGCCGGGTATCCGATGCGGTTATATAACCGGCCGGATCCTGATCCTCAGAGATAAGAAAATCAGTCAGTCCACGGGTACTGCCCGACATCAGCCGCTGCAGTCGCGGATCACGGATATCAGCACCAATGAGCAACGTTTTGGATTGCCCTGCCAGCGCGTGCGCCAGGTTGATGGAAACTGTCGTTTTACCTTCTCCTTTGATCGAGGAAGTCACCAGAATGACATGACCGCCATTACTGCCGCTTTCTGCCGCCTTCAGCAAATATTTAAGATTGGAGGCAAGAATCCGGAACGACTCTGCATAATACGTAAAAGAGTTCTGCTTAACCGTATCTTCCGGCACATCAATCAACGGGATTTCCCCGATCACCGGCGATTCTGGCAGAACAGCCGCCAGGTCCTGTTTGCTGTGCACGCGCGTATCCAGCATAAACCAACCCACAAAACCAAGCAACGGCAGCAGGAAGCCGGCTGCCAGCGCACCCAGGATAATTTGTTGCCCGTTGGGCTTTACCTGTCCGGTGGTAAAGGCAGGATCTACCACCTGCGCTTTGGGTGCTGTGACCGCGAGTGTGATGGCGTTTTCTTCTCTCTTCTGAAGGAGATACAAGTACAATTGCTCTTTTAAAGTCTGCTGCCGGTCGATACTGCGGAACATCTTTTCCTGTGTCGGAAATTTGCTTATGTTTCCTTTCGCGGTATTCAATTGACCGCGCGCCTGCGCCAGTTGCAGTTGCAAAGTTTCCCGAGCTTCCAGCAGGTTTTGGCGGATCAGGTTTTTCTGAGCCGAAATTTGTTTGCTTAATTCCACTACTGCTGGGTTTTCCGTTGTGGCTTGTTTTAAAACACGGTTGCGGGTCAGCACCAAGTTATTATATTCACCAATGCTGGTTTCTGCGCCGGCGGGCAGCCCCAATCCTGTCGGTAACAACTGCTGTCCGTTGGCAGATGCAGAAAGCACCGAATTGATCAGGTCGAGCTGCATCGATTTATCGAGTATAATCTTCGTATTCTCTTCGGCTGTATTCAGCGCAATGCCGGCCTGTGCCTGCAGGTCTGTAATCTGGTTTTCCCGCTTATATCTTTCTTTTTCGCCTTCAATCCCGGAAAGGTCATCGGTAATAATAGCCAGCCTGTCATTAATGAAATCCTGAGTGTATTGCGCTTCGCGGTTTTTGTCTTTAATCCCATTTGCAATATATTGCCGGGTCAGTTCATTGAGAATATCTTCTGACTTGCGGGGCAAAGGACCCACCATTGAGACTTCCATCAGCAAACCTTTATTGGGCGGCAGCGTCACATTAAGTGACGATTCCAGCCTGCCCACCGCCTGCCGCAACGAACGGAACACTACCTGAACCTGCGAGGAAAGTTTAACGCCCGGACGAATATCAATCTGAATTTTACCAAAAGGAAGATCAGCAGGCGCATTAAACCGAAACACTTTGCCGTTTTCCTGCAGGCGATAGGAGTTATTGCCCACCGGTGTCAGCATAAAAGTTCCGCCTGAAAACCGGTCGGGATCGTTCAGGGACAGGATCCGGCCCGTTAAAGGTGAATCGCCGTACAATTCCTGTTCTTTAATTTTACCAACGCTGAAAAAACTAACCTGCAAGTTGAGCTCTTTGGCAACTTCTGCGAGCAGCGGTTTCGAAAGGATCACCGTGGTTTCTCCCTGCATTTCGGTATCACCGCTGATGCCCATTCCCAGATTCTTCAAATCACTGAGCACAGCCGTATTATTGCTTTTTGATTCCTGCAGCTTCAAGGATGTTTTACTTAGATACTGTGGTTGTGTATAACGCAGGTATAGCCTGGCAGCGGCATAAAACAAAATCATGCTCAGCAGGAACCAAGGCCATTTTTTAAGGTATTTAAGAATTTCTCTTTTCAGATTGACCGGCGTGCGCCGCACTTTCTCCGGATTTTCCAGTAACTCCATAGACGGCCTAACGCGTTAGTGAAATAATTAAAGTAAGAATGCCCAGCCCGAAGCCGCCGTATTTGATCCACTGATCAGCTCTGCTGTTGCGGTTTTCAGCGACCTGGCGGTTGCGATCCGGTTCCACATAAAGGATATCATTCTGTTGCAGATAGTAAAAAGGACTGTTCACAATAGAAGCTTCCGACAGATCGAGCGGAAAAACCTCATCCCGACCTGTAGCTTCATCATATCGAATCAGCTTCACACTGGTACGGTTGGCGTCGTAGGTCATATCTCCAGCCAGGGCGATTGCCTGAAAAAGATTCAGCCGCTCGGTAGCACTTGTTTTTTGCCCGGGGCTTTTCACTTCGCCCAGCACACTGAAGTTAAAATTAGCCAACGTGATGCTCACCAGCGGATCCGTGAGGTAACGCAGCAGCCGGTTTTCCAGTTCGGCCTGCAATTGTTTTTTGGTCATTCCGCGGCAGTACACACTGCCGAGCACCGGAAAATCAATGGTTCCTTCGGCGCTTACAATATATTCGCTCGGTTGGACAACCGTCGCGGACTGGGTACCGGTACCGGCATTTGCGGTACGGCTCATGGTTACCCGGTTAAATGGCTGCACTGCCAGTTCATCCAGCGCTGAAACCATGATCTGCAGGCGGTCCCCTTCGCGGATCTGTAAGCCGGCATAGCGCGCCTGCGATACTTCCTGCGCAAAATTATTATTGGAAAGATATACCAGATTTTCTTTAGGCTTGCAGGAGTGCAGCATTCCTAAAAGAATAATCAGTACCGCGAAATATTTATTCATTAAATTTTCAGGCTTAAATAAGCGGTGCTCTACCACCAGTTTTTGCGTATGTAATAGTTCACGCCTACCGAGAGTTGACGCGTCAGTGTATTTCGGCGTGTATTCTCCGGATAGATATTAACGAATCCCTGGTCCCAGCGAATGAAGGCTTCCGCTTCCTGTGAAACTCTGATTCCGGCTCCTAGGGAAACACCGATATTGGTTTTGCTTACGGTGCTGTCCTGATTGTACTTATAATAAATCGCATCGTACGCCGGATCCACTTCTCTTTTATCATTCACCAAAAAAGAAACACGCGGCCCTCCAAAGAAGAAGACATCACGCTTCATATTACCTTTGTGCATAAAGTATTTAATGAACACCTGCGCCGTTACATAATCTTGATGAAACTTCTGTGTTCCAAATTTGTCTTTTTCCGCCACAGCATTTTCACCCTGCGTACTGTATTCGATTTGTGGTGTTAAATAGAGCCAGGCAGAATCAAAAATATCATTTTCCACCAAAGACCACTGTCCAAAAAAGCCGAGGCCGAAACCATATCTTCCGACAGAGCGGTCATGCACGCCGGCCACTGAACCGCGATGGAAATTACCCGTAAGACCGTATTTAAAGCTCTGCCCTGTGAGCAGCAGGCCTGATATCAACGCAAAAAGAACAGGTATTTTTTTCATTGCTTATGGTTCGGGTCGCAGTAAATACGACAGTTGCGGCAAAATTAACCAAATAAATTGAAATATAACGCACTGAAATACACCCAATATGACGCAATCAGTTCCTGCTTTTTTCCTTGCTGATATCATCACACTTTAATTTTTGACTTATCCTTATATACACATTTCTAACTTGAAGAGAAACAAATACCGACCGGTAAAAGCTACCACCTCAATTTCGTATTTCACATAAAAATATAGCTTTTTTGCATTATTTTATAATTGCTGGTGTCTGGGATTTTCTACATTTGCAGTCCTGTATTACGCCTGAAACGGCGGCACGCTTCGGAAAGTATCCGAGGCACAAAGGAAAACACAAATTCAATATACTTCTTTAAAAAACCGACATTTCGAAGTGTTGGTTTTTTTTATTATGATTAATGTCAGGCCGGTCGAATTACTAAATTATCTAAAATAATGCCCTGTCAACTTTATTTATCGCAACAATAAAGCTCTGGATTTGCGTTTTTTACCCCTATAACGAAATTCATTGATAAAGGTCAGATAATTTTATTTGTAGGGTTTAATATTAATTTTTACCTTTCACCACATTCAGATTCCTGCCTATGGATAAAAAATTACTTTCTGATTGGGGGTTGACCACGATACCGGCTCCCATCATTTTTAATACAGAAGGAACCCATCCTGTTTTCCGGATCTTTTACAGTGCTAAAGATATGGTGCGGCTGGATCTCGACGGTGAAGAAGTTATTCTCGAGCCCGAGCATTTCCTGCTCATTCACCCGCACTGTTGTTTAACCGTAATACATCCGAGCCGTACAGCTGTACTGCTCTGGTTTACCTCTGAGCTATTAATCAATTATCCGCCGAGAGTTCATTATATACATGAGAATTTCCTGTTTGCCGACACGCATGGCATTCTGGTCAGGAATGAATTTATCTTATATGAAAATCTCCGGAGACAATATGTAATGCCTTTCCTGGAAGAGCGGGCGAGCCAATTTCTGCGCAAGGTAGCTTTTACGAACTTTTTGGAGTATCTTCTGATACGGGTAGTGTTGGTTACTGATCCGGCGATGCAACAGCAGGTAAATCATACCTATGAAAATGAGATTGCGGACCGGTTTCAGGAACTGCTCCGGAAACATGATGGCCAGCAATTCTCCATAGACCAATATGCCTCCATGCTCCATATCAGCAAACGCACACTGGACCGTGCTATGCAGATCGTTTATGGCTGCACGGCCAAGAAATGGTGGGAAACTTTTATCCTGGAACGTGCGCGCCGTGAATTAGCACAAACCGATATTCCGGTTAAAAATCTGAGCCTGGAGCTGGGTTTTTCTCAGGATTCTAACTTTATTAATTTTTTTAAAAGACATACAGGTCTTTCACCTCTGCAGTACCGGCAGCATGCAGGCAGGCAGCATGACCAGCCATTTAAAGATTGTCGCAAAGACTAATTGTAAGGCATGACTTTAAACACCAATAGCACAAAAAGAAAGGTAAAAATCATTAACAACAGGAATACCAAGACAATAAATAAAAGTATCTGCGGAAATCTCATCTTTTGAAAAACAGCAGAAGTCCTTCGCTAAGCGAAGCGACCTTGCGTTCCTACTTAATATATAAAGCAATATATTTTCTTTGCGCTCCTCGCGTCAATAAAGTTCTACCACGTAAATCAACGGCAGAGCGCAGATAATTTTGTTTGATGAATACCGGTACTTTTTAGACGCACAGCGCAATGTCACCCCTTCGGGGTTCAACAAATCTTCCTGTGTAAAGCTAAATTAATTTCAGCCCTTCGGGCTTTGCAGGCATTCGTTTGGGCGCTCGCGCAACTTTTTCGAAAAAGCTCATCCGTCTTCGCTGAGCGACGCGACTTTGCGTACTTATCTAAGCGCGTTGCAGCAGCATGTCTTTGCATGATCCGCGATAATAAAAGCAGTGTAAACCACCTATAAAACGTTAAAATTTAAATATAATAAATACCGATGTTTTTTAGACGCACACCGCAATGTCACCCCTTCAGGGTTCAACACAAATAGATGCATAAGGCTACATTAATTTCAGCCCTTCCGGCTTTACAGGCATTCGTTTGGGCGCTCGCTTCGCTCGCGCAGCCTTTCCACACGGACTCACCAATCTTCCCCGAGCGAAGCGACTTTGCGTTCCAATCTAAGCGCGTTGCAGCAGCATGTCTTTGCGTTCTCCGCGATAATAAAACCAGCGTTAATCATCCAAACAACAGCCGTAAACACCTACTACATAGTGCCCTCACTGCACATCCTCACCCGCTTGCAGGATCAGCTCGTACTCAAATCCCCGGCCCAGCAGGTATTTTACCGTCTTGGAGCGCCGCTGCCAGTCCTGGATGCCTTTCGTTTTTTCATAATAGCTGCGGTATTGCTTCTCCAGTTCTTTGCGGTATTCCGGTTCATAAATCTCATCAAAGGACTGATTGATCAGCTTTTCGGGCACCCCTTTTTGTTTCAGGTGCATGCGTACTTTATTCCGGCCCCAGCCTTTGATATTGAATTTTCCGCGGATGTAACTTCGGGCAAACCTTTCCTCATTGAGAAAATTTTCCTGCATCAGGTACAACAGAATCTTTTCCTTCGCTTCGGGAATCAGCAGGAAATCCCGCATCTTCTGTTCCACTTCCTGGTGGCAGCGGTCCTGATACGTGCAGTAATTCGCCATTTTCTGTTTGATTTCTTCGAAGGTATAGGATTTCTTTTCCATAGCAGGTTTTTACAAAAATAAGGGATAGCGGACTTTTCATAACGCATACAGTTGAACTCCGCAAAAAAGAAGCCGCTTCCCATCACAGGAAACGGCCTCTTTACATTAACTAAAAACTATTAAAATGTAAATAACGGCTTACCGGCCATCATATCATTTACTTGTCGGCGCACGTTCAGTAAGACCGTTTCATCGTTCAGGTTGTCCACCACTTCACTGATGAATCCGGCCAGTGGCGCCATATCGGCTTCCTTCAGGCCGCGGGTCGTGATCGCTGCCGTACCCAGGCGAATGCCGGAGGTGGTGAAGGCAGACTTATCATCGAACGGCACCATATTTTTATTACAGGTAATATCTGCTTTTACCAAAGCTTTCTCCGTTTCCTTACCATTGACATTCTTGTTGCGCAGGTCCACCAGCATCAGGTGGTTGTCTGTGCCGCCGCTCACAATATCGAAACCG
Organism: Kaistella sp.; assembly: GCA_032057205.1. GTDB lineage: Bacteria > Bacteroidota > Bacteroidia > Flavobacteriales > Weeksellaceae > Kaistella. Next base: position 709,077 of record DAMCFT010000001.1, on the reverse strand, counting down.
TGGCTGATCATGGCATCAGACAAAGCCCGGGCATTGGCCACGACCTGCTTCGCATAGGTTTCAAACCGCGGATCCAGTGCCTCACCGAAAGCAACCGCTTTACCGGCAATCACATGTTCCAGCGGACCGCCCTGCACACCCGGGAACACCGCGCTGTCCAGCACCTGGCTCATCATCTTGATTTGGCCTTTAGGTGTTTTGTGGCCGACGGTATTTTCATAATCACGCCCCAGCATAATCAGTCCGCCGCGCGGGCCGCGTAGGGTTTTGTGGGTAGTCGTTGTTACCACATGGCAATGCGCAAATGGTGAACTCAGCAACCCTTTGGCAATCAGTCCCGCCGGATGGGCAATATCCGCCCACAGCGTAGCACCCACTTCGTCTGCTACTTCACGGAAGAAGGCAAAATCAATATCACGGGAATACGCAGAGTAGCCGGCGATAATCATCTTCGGTTTTACTTCCAGCGCTTTTTGGCGCATCGCTTCGTAATCAATCAGTCCGGTTTCCTGAATTAAACCATAGAAATGCGCTTCGTACTGAATCCCCGAAAAGTTGACCGGTGAACCGTGCGTCAGGTGGCCGCCCATCGAAAGGTCGAGCCCCAGGATTTTATCGCCCGGTTGCAGCAGCGACAGATATATAGCTGCATTCGCCTGAGAACCGGAGTGCGGCTGTACGTTGGCGTACTCCACGCCGAACAGTTCCTTCGCCCGTTCAATGGCCAGCGTCTCCACTTCATCCACCACCTCGCACCCGCCATAGTACCGGCGGCCCGGGTATCCTTCTGCATATTTATTCGTAAGCACGCTGCCCACTGCCTTCATGACTGCATCTGATACAAAGTTTTCAGAAGCAATCAGTTCCAGCCCGTGGGTTTGCCTGAGCCTTTCCTGCTCAATAAGGTCAAAAATCGGATCCATACTTGTAAGTAAAATTCATTATTGATTAGGGTATCAAATTTAGGCAAATTTTAGCAAAGAAATAAAGCGGTGGAGGCATCAATTACCTGATATGTTCCCATAAATTTTGCTAATCGTTCACAATACCTGCAATCTCTTTCTATTTAGTATTTTTGCTTTTGTGAATAAAAAATGGCAGCCCGGTTCCGGAGTTTCGGTGGTAGATGAGGATCTGAAAGGAATCCTGGTCTCCATCGGTGACGGCATGGCCATACTGGAAGATGCGCATGGTTTCCGGCATGAATATCCGCTGCATAAGCTGGTACCCGAGGACCGGGAACTCTACGATCACGTTCCGGTCCGGAAAAAGGCAGAGCCGGTGAAGACGCTGTCCAAAAAACATAACGAGAAACTGCTGAGGCTTGATCTGCATTTTGAAAGGCTGGTGCGCAATCCGCAACAGTACTCTTCCTATGAACGCCTGCTGATTCAGCGTGAACGCCTGTTGGAAACACTGGAATTCTGCCGAACCCACCGTTTGAAAAGACTGGAAATCATCCACGGTATTGGTGACGGCACCCTGCAAAAAATGGTGTATAACGTGCTGGAAAGTCAGCTCAACCTTGACTTTCATAATAATGAAATTCTGCACGACCAGTCCGGAACTGTACTTGTTTATTTAAAATAAAAAAACGCAGCCTTGCGAAAAGAGACTGCGTTGTCGTTTAGTATAGACCGCGTATGTTACTCGACATACTTAAAAGAAATTGCATAGAATTTTCCTTTCTTAATTTCACCGCTTACCACCGCTTTCTTCATCATTTTGCAATAGCCGTCTTCCGCATGCGCGTTCCCGAAAGTTTTCTTATCCAGGCCTTCCACGTGGTAGATCTTGTTGTCAATTTTAACTGCCATGGCGCAGCCTTTATCTGTTTTTAATTTAAACTGGCACATCCCACAGCCGGCGTCCACCGTTTGGTTCTGAATTTTTTGCTGTCCGAAAACGGTTAGCGAAAAAGTGAGCATCAGCAGCGTAAATAGGTTTTTCATCGGGTTTGTTTTTAAGGTTTAATATCCTGTGAATTAATAAGGTAAAGGTACAGCAATTTACCGTGCGCGCAAGATGATTATAATCACGTGTGCACGGCACTTCATTTTCAGCAGCCGCAAAATTTAAGTACATTTGCGCCAGCAGTTATGGAACAACTTCACTTACTCTTTACGCGCGACGCGCTGCAGTACCAGAGCCGGCGCGGACGCTCGGTCACCTCCGAAGAAAGCTTTGCCAGCGGAGAAAACACACCTTCTTTGTTTGTGCAGCTCGAGCAGCTGCTGACCTCAAAAAAGTACAGCCATATTCAGGTTATTTCTGCACTGAACCATTTTACCATGATGCCGGAAGGGTTTCGCGAACACGACCTTGGTTATGAACTGATTGCCTACAATGCCCCGGTGGTAAAAGAGCAGGAAGAACTGATGCTTTCTGTGAACAAGAAGTACGGCGTTCAGTTTTATTACACCTTGCCTAAGAACGTGTATCAGCTGATCAAACAAACCGGCACCGGCACCGCTTTTAATTTTTCCGGCGAGCAGTTTCTCTCCAGAATCAGCCCGAAGAACCGAAAGGAAATTCACATCAACCTCTATGCACAGCAGTGTGAGTTTTTTGCCCTGGATGGCCGGAAGGTAGTCTTGTACAATAATCTGGATGTAAGTTCAGAAGTTGATTTCCTGTATTTCATTATGTTTACTTTAAGTAAAATTGGTTTTGGTTCTCAGGAAACCTTTTTCTTTGTTTATGGCGAAACCACGGAAAATGAAACCTTTATTTCCGAACTACGAAAGTTTGTGAAGAAACTTAAGATAAGTTTTGATAACATACCCAACCGGCATTTCCTGCTGAATTTTAAATAAACCGTTTGGTTTTCTGCCGGAAAGCGTACCTTTAACACAGCCGGCCGTATTTATGGCTGACTACAAATATTTGCCTGTATGTACAGAATCATCAGTGGCCGGTGGAAAGCCAAAAGAATTTCCGCACCGAAAAATTTCACGGTACGGCCGACGACTGATTTTGCGAAAGAAGCTTTGTTCAGCATTCTGGAAAACCGTTTTGATGTAGATTTTGCCTCCGCGGCAGCCTTGGATTTGTTTGCCGGCATCGGATCTTTATCGTTGGAATTGGCCTCCAGAGGCTGCCAGGATGTTACCTCCGTGGAACTTAATCCGAAACATGCAGCTTTCATAGCAGCCACAGCAGAACAGCTCGATATGCGCAATCAGCTGCAGGTGCAGCGCGGTGATGTCTTCGACTGGCTGAAGAAAAACAAAGGCCGCCGTACGTTTTCGTTAATTCTGGCAGACCCTCCCTTCTCTCTGGAAGAAGCAGAATACCAGCAGCTTATTAACAGTTTACTAAAACCCGGCGAGTTCCTTACTGAAAACGGCATTTTGGTGGTTGAACATCAAAGCCGTAAAATTCCGGCACATCCTGCCCTGCTGGATACGCGCAAGTACGGAAACGTGAGTTTTTCTTTTTTCCGTGCCGAAGCAGCACCCGCGGAAGAACCGCAGCACACTTTATAATACTTCCAGTTGCAGCGCAACCGAGTTACCAAAAAAACGACGGGAAATCTTCTGAAAGTTCTTGGTAATATCCGACAAATAAAATTCGAAGGACGGCTGCGGGTTGGTACTGCGCAATAGCTGGCTTTTATCTAATTCTATCCGGAGCTGGTTGGCCACAATTCCCGGCGAGTCAATCACGCGTACCCGGTTGCCGTAAAAATGCCGGATTTCTTTGATAAGCAGCGGATAGTGCGTACAGCCCAGAATTAAGGTTTCGATATTCTTCAGTTTATTGCTGCTCAGGTAATTATATAAAATAGCGTGCGTGATGGGATGATCCCGGAAACCTTCCTCAATAGCCGGCACCAGCAGCGGTGTGGCCAGTTCATCCACATGCAGAAAACGATTATGCTTTCGGATGGTTTTGCGGTACAAACCGGTGCTTACCGTCGCTTTCGTTGCAATAACACCGACTGTATTGTGAATTTCATACGCTACCTTTTCGGCCACCGGATTAATGACATCGATCACCGGTACGCGGCCGTCGACCAGCGCAATAACTTCTTTCAGCGCATTGGCTGTGGCGGAGTTACAGGCAATTACGATTGCTTTGCAGTTCTTTTTTAAAAGAAACTCCGTAATGCGGGTGCAGTATCCTACAATGGCTTCCCGGGATTTTTCGCCGTACGGCAGGTGCTTGGTATCTCCAAAGTAAATAAGGTCCTCATTCGGCAGCAGCCTCCGGATTTCTTTCGCGATGGTCAGGCCGCCCACCCCGGAGTCAAAAACACCGATGGGTTGTGAAGGAGAAAGATGGCTGTAATCAGGTTTCTTATTTTTCAAAGGAGCAGAATATTTTTGCAAAAATAAGAAAATGCAGTCGGACTTTTGCGTATCAACCGAGCTGTCGATAGCAATATTCTCTTTGCAAAGCGGCTTTTCCTATGTCCAGTTGTCATGCTGAAAGCATCTCAACTCTGTTTCTCCACTGATTAGATTCCTACGGAATGACAACCGCCTTCTTTTACGACCAATTGTCATACTGAAAGCATCTCAACGCTGTAATTGCCCGCTGTTTAGATTCCTGCGGAATGACAAACGCCTTCTTTTTTCTTTCCTGCCGTTGCGTTACACACCTTAAACCACAAACAAATCCGAGGCAATCCCATCGGCCAGAAACCAATGTTCTTCCGGAATAGCCAGATAACCGTCCTTCAGCTCCAATTTCCCCTCCGACAGATATTGGCTTAAAACCATTCCCGATCTGTCGTCGCTCATCAACTGCTGTAGTTTTGCAAAGTCAACACCCCGGCGCGTGCGCAGGCCAATCATCAGCATTTCATTATACCGGTCACGCGCAGACAGTTCTTCCGTTTCCAGTGGCAACTGATGCTGCTGCAAAGCGTCAATGTATTTTCGGTTATGGCTTATGTTCCAACTGCGCTTTTGGCAGCCATCGTAGGAATGCGCAGACGGACCGATACCCAAGTATTCCTTATACTGCCAGTAGGCCCCATTATGGCGCGAGTGAAATCCAGGTTTCCCGAAATTGGAAATTTCATAATGCTCAAAACCCTGTGACGCCAGAAAGGACGACATATAAAAGAAATCATCGTGCTGCTGCTGTTCCGCCGGCGCTTTCACTTTGCCCTGCGAAATCCAGGCATTCAAAGCGGTTTGCGGTTCCACTGTGAGTGCATATGCCGAAATATGCGGCACTCCTAAGCCAACTGCCTGGTCAAGATTGCGCTGCCACGTGTCCGACTTCGCCGTCGGTGTACCATAAATCAAATCAATACTGATATTAGGGAAGCCGAAATCCTGCGCACGCCGAATGGAATCCACAGCTTCTGCTCCGTTATGCGCACGGTTCATTAATTTCAAATCAGCGTCATAGAAGCTTTGGGTGCCAATCGAAAGGCGGTTCGCCGGCGAGGCAGAAAGCCGTTTCAAAAAATCATCCGTCAGGTCATCCGGATTGGCTTCGACTGTAATTTCAATATCGTCTGAAAAAGAAAAATAGTCGGCCGTCTCTTCGATCAGCTGGTGCAGTTCCGCTGCCCCGAGCAATGACGGGGTGCCGCCGCCAAAATAAACGGAGTTCAGCTGCCGGGACTGCAGTTCGCCTTGCCGCAGTTTCAGTTCCTTTTTCAGCGCCGCCAGCATCGGTTCCCGGTCGCGTACGGACACCGAAAAATGGAAATTGCAGTAACTGCACTTCTGGCGGCAGAAAGGAATGTGGAAATAAATCATGCGGCAGCAAAGGTACTTTCTTTAAAGAAAAATCCCTGCGGTTGCTTTACATTAAATGACAGTTAATAACGGAAGCCGCGGCTGTTGATAAAGTTTTCGAAGTTATAGCCGATGCTCAGCATAAAGCTGGAACCCGCCTGCTGCTGGAAATCAGACATGCCAAAGTTGTAGGCCGCCCCAAAGAAAAACTGATTCACCGTAGCTTTAATCACGGGCGACAGCGTAACACTCTGGTTCCCGAACTTGCTGCTGGCCATGCGCAGGCTGGCACCGGCTGCAAAGGTGGCATTTTCACCGGTGGCGGTTCCCATCAGATTTACATCCACCAGTTTAGTAGAGTTGGTATTCAGGTTCACCCACACCGAGGGCGTCAGATAGACATCTTCGCCGAAATAGACATCATAGCCGGCGTTCAGCATCACCTTGGTTGGCTCCGGCTCGACGCCGTTGACAATCGGAATATCGTTGCTTAAGGCAATGTCTTTCACAGAAACTCCCCCAAAAAAATTCCGGTAAGTCACTGCCATTCCCATGTCCGCGTAAATCAGAAACATCGAATCAGCGCTGAGCAGCGGATCATTCGGTTCCGACGGATTGAGCAGTGCAAGGTCAATATTCATATTATAAAAATTGACATTCGTACCAAATGAAAACTGGCTTAAGCGCTCCCCGTCATCATCCAATGGAATAAAATATGAAGCCCCCGCGGTAATCCCGTTTGAAGAAATAGGGCCGTTCTGATCCCGGAAAAAAGCCAGTCCCGCGCCCACACGGTCGAAGACATTGGCATGCAGCCCCACCGATTGGACATTGGGCGACTGACTGAAATTTGAAAACTGCTTCTGGTAATTTAAATTAAGCACCACATCGTCTGTCTGGCCATACAGGGCCGGATTGAAAAGGAATTCACCGTTCAGCAGATATTGCTGATAATACGGCAGCGTTTCCTGCGCCCGGACACTTCCGAAAAAGATGACCATAACGCAAAGCACATATATTTTTCTCATTATTGAGCACAAATTTTTGCTGCAAAGATAACGCTTTTTAGTCAGATGTACCGTTCATATATTGCTGCCAGCGCTCTAAAGCTTCCTGCATATCAGCCGGCATCGGGCTTTCGAAATAAAGGTGTTCGCCGGTTACCGGATGTTCAAATCCCAGCGTATGGGCATGAAGTGCCTGACGTGGCAGGATTTCAAAAACGTTTTTTACAAACTGTTTATACTTCGGCAGATTCTGGCCTTTCAGGATCTGGTCGCCTTCGTACCGCTCATCATTAAATAAAGGATGGCCGATGTGCTTGAAATGTGCCCGGATTTGGTGCGTTCGCCCGGTTTCCAGGCGGCACTCCACCCAGGTCATGTATCTGAATCTTTCTTTAACAGTGAAATGAGTAACTGCGTGTTTGCCGGCGCTGCCGTCTTCGTACACCGACATTTGTAATCGGTTTTTCGGGTGGCGGCCAATGTGCCCCGTAATGGTTCCCTCATCTTCAGCCAGATTGCCCCAGACAAACGCCCAGTACAGCCGCCGGGTTTTACGGTCAAAAAACTGCCGGGCCAGATGGCTCAGCGCGTATTCGGATTTGGCGACGACGAGCAAACCGGAGGTATCCTTATCAATCCGGTGCACCAGTCCTACCCTGTCCAGGTCCGATTTTTTACCCTGCTTTTCAAAATGGAAGGCCAGCGCATTCACCATGGTGCCGCTCCAGTTGCCATGGCCGGGATGCACCACCATGCCGGCAGGCTTATCGACCACGACCACATCATCATCCTCAAAGATAATATTCAACGGAATATCTTCCGGAATGATGACATTCTCCCGCGGCGGGCGGCTCAGCAATACTGCGATTTCATCGCCGGGTTTTACGCGGTAATTTTGCTTGACGGGTTTGCCGTTTACTACCACATTGCCGGCACGGCAGGTCTGCGAAATTTTATTGCGGGTTGCATTCTGGCGGAAGTGGCACAGGAACTTATCAATACGCAACGACTCCTGATTGCGGTCAACCTTCAGCGTGAAATGCTCGTAAAGTCCTTCGGATTCATGTTCCTCCGTTCCTTCGTCATTCTCTTCCGGTGCGGTCCAGTCTTCATTTGCCATAATGTGGGAAATCAGCGCAGCAGTTATTCTACTACGACCTTTCTGGGTTTGGATTTTTCGTCCGTTTTTGGTGTAGGTTTAGGCCTTGTGTCCGTCGCCGGTTTGGTTTCTTCTTTCGCTTTTGGCTTTGTTTCCGGTGCTTTCACAGGTTCATTCCGCGGCGGGGTTTCGGTTCTGGACGGAGCTGTTCTTGGCGCTTCCTGTGCCGGCGTTATTACCTGCGGCTGCGGGGGCGGATTATAAGTCGGTGCCTCATCATAATATACCGGTTCAGGTCCCTGCAGCGGGATACGGTACATGCTGTTCAGCTGCTCAATTTTATTGCCCATTTCAGCCGGTGTTTTCTTGGACGCCCAGATGTCGATCTGCATTCCCTGATCACGCACGTCGCCCGGTGCCGGATCCTGGTAATACACGATATCCGACAGATCACTGCCGCCGTCTTCATGCTCGATCAGCCCGACTTCAAAAAGATTCTGCGCAATAATCGCTTTGGCTTCCTGAACGGTGCGGCCTACGAGATTGGGAATGGTAATATTTCTTCTTGGCCCGGCACCGATCACCAGATCAATCGATGTGAAACGCGGCAGCAAGGTGCCCGGCTTCAGCGTGGTTCCGTTGAACATCATCCGAAGCACGGCATCGCGCTGTATGCTCGGTTCATAAATAGTATCGCCCACCTTTAAACCCACCTGCTCCAACTGACGGAAGGCCAAACCCTTATAGCGGTCGAGAATATCGGGTACGGATACCTGCGCGTAGGTTCGCGGATTTACTTTAATTAAAATCGTACGGCCGTCCTTCACACGCGCACCGGGACCGGGAAAAATCTGCAGCACCTGCAGCGGTCGGTATTTTGGGTCATATTTAAAACTGTCCACTTCATAATCCAAACCGTTTTCATCCAGAATACGGATGGCTTCGTGCACAGATTTATTAACGATATTCGGCACCGGAATCTCCTTTCCATGGTTGGTGTGTACCTCGAGCCAGCGAAACGTAAGCCAGATCAGCCCTACGAAGACCACCGCGGCCGCAAGCAGGTTCACCCAGACTTTCCAGTGAAAGAATGATTTCAGCATAATATACAGGTCTTTAACATAGCTGCAAATATATAAAATTATCTTTTCGCGCCGGAAACGCAACCAGGGAATCGCAGCCGCAAAATTTAGAATATTTATCTTTGCCTGCTAAAGTAATTACATGATTTTATCCATGACCGGCTTCGGCCGCAGCGAAGGAATTTATGAAGGCCGAAAAATTGTGATCGACCTCAAGTCACTCAACAGCAAATCATTCGACCTGACCGTGAAAACGCCGTCGCGCTACCGGGAAAAGGAGTATGAATTACGCAAAATCCTGAGCGAACAGTTGCAGCGCGGAAAAGTAGATTGCTACATGACGATGGAAAACACGGAAGAAAACACCGAAACCGTCCTGCATCACGACCTGATCCGCCGCTATATTCAGGATCTGAAAACACTGGCTGCCGACGGGCCCGACTTTGAATACCTGAAAATGGCTGTCCGGATGCCGGATGCCACGGCTGCCCGCGCTGAGGACCTTTCGGAGGCAGAATGGAATTTTGTGCTGGAACTTCTGCAGGAAGCGATTGCGAGGTTCAAAGAGTTCCGGCAAACCGAAGGCAGCATCCTGCAGCAGGAATTACAGAATAACCTCATGCGAATTTCGCAGCATCTCGCCGCCGTGGAACCTTTTGAAAGTGTACGCCTGGAAAATGTGAAAGAACGCTACAAAAAAACACTGGACGAATTTGAACAGCTGGACGAAACCCGTTTCTACCAGGAAATGGCCTACTACACCGAAAAGCTGGATATTGCGGAAGAGAAAGTGCGCTTAACCCAACACCTGGCCTATTATCAGGAAGTGATGGAACAGGAAACCGGCAACGGTAAAAAACTCGGGTTCATCGCACAGGAAATGGGCCGCGAAATCAACACCCTGGGCTCCAAGGCCAACCATGCAGATATCCAGCGACTGGTGGTCATGATGAAAGATGACCTGGAAAAAATCAAGGAACAAACCCTGAACGTGCTGTAAATTAACACTGCGCACCGCCTTTATTTAAAATTAAGAATGAAAAAAGTAATCATATTTTCAGCACCCTCCGGCAGCGGCAAAACCACTCTGGTTCGGCATTGCCTGGAACAGTTTCCTCAACTCGCTTTTTCGGTTTCCTGTACTACCCGCGCACCGCGCGGCGCTGAACTGCACGGCGTGGATTATCATTTTCTGTCGCCGGCTGAATTCAGAACAAAAATAGACGCCCGGGACTTTGTGGAGTTTGAGGAAGTGTATGCAGGTACGTTTTACGGCACCCTGAAATCAGAAGTGGAACGAATCTGGAATGAGGATAAAGTGGTTATTTTTGATGTGGATGTGCTGGGTGGCATCGCGCTGAAAAAATATTTTGGCGACCAGGCACTGTCAGTGTTCATCATGCCGCCTTCTGTGGCCGAGCTGGAGCTGCGGCTGATTGCGCGCGGCACAGATGACCTGGAAACAATTAAAATGCGCGTGGCGAAAGCTACTGAAGAAATATCGCATAAAGATGCTTTTGATGTTATCATCGTGAATGACCAACTGGCTTCGGCACAGGAACAAATTACAAAATTGCTCACTTCATTTATCAACCCATGAGAATAGCCATCATCGGGTGCGGCTGGGTCGGAGAGAAACTCGCTGCCTACCTGTCTAAAAAAGGATATCACGTGATTGCCACGACCACGACTCCGGAGAAAATAATTCCCCTTGAAAAAATAGCAGAGGAAGCGCATTTGCTGGATTTTACGGATCATCCGGATTTCAGCGTGCTGCAGTCCGTGGATGCCGCCATTTTCAGCATGCCTATTTCAGATCCGTCCTGGCTGGAAGGTTTTAAATCACTCGATACTGAATTTCCAAAGACGATGTTGTTCAGTTCCACCGGAATTTATCCACAGCAGCCGGGCATATACACCGAGGAAGACGATGCCAACTTGCGTTCAGATATTCTCGCTGCCGAAAGCCTCGTCCGCAGCTCCTATCCCCAAACCAATATTCTGAGGTTCGGCGGACTGATGGGCGGTGACCGGTCACCGAAGAAATTATTTGCCCGCCGGACGCCAAAAGATCCGGGCAAGGCTGCCAATTATATTCATTATGAAGATATTCTGCACGTGGTGGAACTGCTGCTGAAGTCAGAATTAAAAGGGTGCACCTATAATGTGGTCGCACCGGAGCATCCAACGATTGCGGAAATTATGAATGAGCCCCAACCGGCCGAAAACCGCGACCAAAGAATCATTTCTTCCGAAAAACTGAGACAGGATTTTAATTATCAGTTTTCGCATCCTAACCCAAAAAATTTTTAACCGACATGAGTACCGAACAACTGGCTACCGCCAAGGCTAACTTGCCTGTGCGCGGCTTTTTAAATATCGACGATTTAATTATTCCGGAGGGCGAAGCACTGGTGCAGGCGATTCTGGATTTAAAAAAAGAAAAGAACGCTGTAATTCTGGCGCATTATTATCAGCCGCCGGCCATCCAGGATATTGCCGACTATTTAGGTGACTCGCTGCAACTTGCACGCGCCGCGAAAGATACCGATGCGGATATGATCGCCTTTTGCGGTGTGCATTTCATGGCGGAAGCAGCGAAAATCCTGAACCCTACCAAAAAAGTAGTCCTGCCCGACACCCTGGCCGGCTGCTCCCTGGCTGACGGCTGCAGCGGTGAAGGCCTGCGTGCCATGCGTGCGCAATATCCGGACGCTTTAATCGCGACTTACATCAATTGCAACGCGGAAACAAAGGCCGAGTCCGACATCATTGTAACCAGCTCCAACGCGGAAACCATCATCCGTTCTTTGCCCACCGACCGGCCGATTATTTTTGCACCGGATAAAAACCTGGGCCGCTACCTGATGAAAAAAACCGGGCGCGATATGATTTTATGGGATGGCAGCTGCGTTGTCCACGAAGCTTTCTCAATGGAGCGGATTGCCAGACAACTGTCGGAACATCCGCACGCCGAACTGATTGCCCACCCGGAAAGCGAAACACCGGTGCTGGATCTGGCGCATTTTGTCGGGTCCACGTCCGCCCTGCTGAATTATGTGGAACAGGACGAAGCGCAGGAATTTATTGTCGCCACCGAAGAGGGTATTCTGCATGAAATGCGCAAACGCGCGCCGCACAAAACATTGATTCCGGCGCTGGTTTTTGATGAAAGCTGCAACTGCTCGGAGTGTTTCTATATGAAACGCAATACGCTGGAAAAGCTGTATCTGTGTATGAAATACGAGTTGCCGGAAATCACCATGGACGAAGACCTGCGGCTGAAAGCTTTGGAACCGATTGAAAAAATGCTTGAGTTATCAAAAACGATTAAATAAAGGAAACCGGGCGCGGCCTGCGGCCGCGCCCGGTTTATCGGCTGCGCATTCTATGACAAAAAACAAATAAAAAGTGTTAAAATTTAAGTTGCAAATTTATGGGTATCAATATAGGGCGTTCCGCGGCTTATGACAGCGAAAACCCGGCTGATGAGCTTGCAGCGTATGTTGTTCAAAATCAGCATAGAATTTTTACCTTCTGCTTTCTTTTTTTGATAGTATTGTTTCAGCTGTGCATCGTGTTTCATCGAGGTCATAGCGTACATTTGCAACAGTGATTTCGGCTGCGCAAAGTGTCCTCACTTTGAGCCTATACTCATCACCTTCCACACTTTCATATTCATCTCCTGGTTGCGGCAGTGAAATATTTAATCTATTGTCGTCACAAGGACTTAGGAGATTTTTACGTTAATAAAAATTAAAATTTCTTTTGTTCTGACCGTCCACAAACACAATTTAAAAATCCCCGCTGTTCGAGTGGCGGCAATAAGCTAATATCGAAGGTAAATCTTCAGTTCCGCCCGAGTTTCGGGGATTTTTATTAAAGAAATTTTGATTTTTTAGTAAAAAGATCCAAGTCTTGATTTTTTGGTCCGTTTGCATCAAGGCAAAAGCACAAAGATTATAAAATTACTTGCAACTTATTCCAGCTGCGCATTCTGTCTCATAGCGTACATTTGCAACAATGATTTTATATTTTTGTCTGCCAGATGATTTACACCGCTCCACATAGTCTCACTTCACTCGCGCCTTGCCTTTTTCCAATTTTACTACACCGCCCATGACCTCCACCATCCTTTTTGAAGACCTGAAAATATTTGCCTTTCATGGCGTGCTGCCCGAAGAAACGATGCTCGGCACGTACTATCTCATCAATGCCGAAATCCGGGCAGATCTCTGGAAAGCCACCGAAACCGATGATTTGAATGATACCATAAATTATGCTTTGCTTAATGACATCATCCACCAGGAGATGGCCATTCCCTCGAAATTAATGGAACATGTTGCCGGCCGTATCATGAGAAAAATTCACGAAAGGTTTCCGGAAGTTTCTTTCATCTGGCTTAAAATAACAAAAACAGCGCCGCCCATGAGGGGCGAAATGAAAGGCGTCAGTGTGGCTTTCGAGAAAAGTTTTACGGACTGACTTTACAAGGAAGCAAAATTTCCTGGGGCGCTTCCCGGCTGAAATCCGTAACTTTGAAAGGAATTCAGTCTCGCTACCGCTTATGAAATATATTGTCCTTTCCCTCCTTTCCGCCGTTTTGCTCAGCGTTTCCTGGCCCACCTACGGCGTACCCTTTTTTATATTCGTTGCGCTCGTTCCGCTGTTGATGCTGGAACATGATATCTCGAAATTCTCCAAAATACAGCATAAAAGCCTGGCGGTGTTCGGGCTTTCCTACCTGGCCTTTGTCATCTGGAATATCGTGACCACCGGCTGGCTCTACGGTGCGCGCAATCCGGACGGCTCGCATTCGCTGTTTGCGGTCGTCGTGCCGGTCACTTTAAATGCGCTTTTTTATGCCTTTGTGTTCCAGTGCTACCATTGGTATAAAAACCGGCAGGGCACCTATTTCGGTCTGGTCTTTCTGGTCGCTGCCTGGATGGTTTTTGAGAAAATTCATCTGAGCTGGGAACTCAGCTGGCCCTGGCTGAACCTGGGAAATGTGTTTGCCGAATATCCTAAAATCATTCAGTGGTACGACAGCCTGGGTGCCACCGGCGGTTCCTTTTGGATCCTGATTGTGAATGTATATGCTTTTTACACCCTGAGGATTTGGGAAGCAGGCCGCAAACGACGTTCGTTGATCATCAACTCCTCGGTACTCACGGCCGGTATTGTGTTGCCGATGCTGATTTCCGCAGTACAGTACAATAACTTTAATCCTACTACCAACGGCAAGATGAATGTATTGATGCTGCAGCCGGACCTGGATCCGTATAACGAAAAATACAGCAAAGACAGCCTCACCATTGTGAACGAACTCCTGGCCTTGGCTGAACAACATTCGACTGGCCCCATCGATTATTACATTGCGCCGGAGACCGCTGTACCGGGCCATGGCTCTGTTTCAGAAACCGGTTTTGAGGACAGCGAGGTTTTAAATACGATTAAAAATTTTTTAAGCCGGCATCCGAACTCGGTTTTTGCCACCGGCATTTCTTCGCACCGTTTTTATAAAAATGCCGAAGAAAAAACCGATACTTCTTATCAGACAGCTTCCGGCCTCTACGTGGACAGTTTTAATTCCGCGGTGCAGCTGGCGCCCGGTCAGCCGGTGCAGGTCTATCACAAAGGAAAACTGGTACCCGGCGTTGAAATATTTCCGTACATCAATACTTTAAAACCCGTCTTAGGCAATATTATGCTGGACCTGGGCGGCACCACGGCTTCGCTGGGTATGGACCCCGAACGTACTGCTTTTGCCAATCCTTACAACAACGGAAAGCTTGCGCCGATTATCTGCTATGAGAGCATTTACGGCGAGTTCGTCAATGATTATGTGAAAAAAGGCGCCAATTTTCTGGCGATTATGACCAATGACTCCTGGTGGGGCGTCACCCAGGGACACAAGCAACTGATGGCGTATGCCCGGTTACGCGCCATTGAAACCCGCCGCGATATTGCCCGTTCTGCCAACAGCGGCATCTCGGCGCATATCAACGCCCGCGGGGACGTGCTGGCCGATACCTTGTATGGTGACCAGACTGCGCTCTACGCACAGATTAATTTATACGAAGGGCAGACTTTCTATGTGCGCACCGGGGATTTGCTCTCCCGGCTGTGCATCTTCGTGTTGGGCTTCCTCATTTTCTATCGCCTGATTAAAGCGTTCCCGAACCGCAATAAAGAAAAGACCGCGTAGAAGATAACAACAGTCTGCTGCGTAAACACCCCTGTGCAAAGTGTCCTTAGTTTGAGTTTTAAATATAATATGGGCTGGTACTCTATCATCAAAGGACTTGTGCCTGACCTGAATGTAAATATCACAGCCTCTAGAGGGCTGAAAAATAATCTTTGCAGTTGTTTTTCTTAGAGTTGCCATGCTACGATCGCATACCTATTTTATAAGCTAAAATCCGCCTGCTGGCATTATCTTCAAAAATTCAAAACATGCCAGTATCAAAAGAGCCTTTTGACCTGCAGGCTGTTTGTATAAAGTCACTGCTCATGAACAAGTGCTCCTTTTGCTTACTGTCTGCCTGCCGAAAACGAGGGTAAGCAGGCATGGACCATGCGCAATGTTGGGAAACTATTACAAGTGATTATAAACTTATTATGTTCCTGACAACGCACACTTTACCACTTGTTAGCATTGATGTGTTGACTTGGATTATTGCGTATATTTGGCAATTAGCAGAAAGTGTTTTACAAACCCTGAAACAAAATTTTTAACTGAAAAAAAACAGTATATGATCAAAAACGTACTCTGGTACTTCTTTGTCCTAATTTCTCTATTAGCATGTAGAACGGACATTACCGACCGCTTTGATGAGAAAAATGAATCGCAAAGGAAAAAGTATTTCATTAAAAAAAATGAAATTGTAAATCCAGAAATTCTTACTAAACTCACTTCGATTCAAAACAAATCTATCAATTTATTAAAAAAAAGCAGTGAAAATGGAGAAAACGATGTTCTAGAAGGTAGAATAATTTTAGACAACAGAATTCTTGTTGTAGAAGATAAAAATCAAAACAAATCTTATACTTTTCCTGTTAGAAATATCACAGATTCTACATCTGCTTTAGAAAATTTGGTGATTGTTCCGGACAAAAATTCGTACCGTGCTTTTATCATCAGGTATAATGTAAATAAAAATGAAAGAGAACGAATTGTAAGTGGACAGCCAGTGGCAAACATAGGATCGAAGACCGAACTAATTGATGTTGATTTAAATGAAATTAATTTTCCTACCAATCCGCAAAACAGAGGTGGCGAAACTACAACAACTTCTTATGAATTTGGATGTGTGAGACTTATAGTAACAACATTTGAAGCTTATACTTGTGAGTATTGCGAAGATTGGACCACTTGGGAAATAGACACATCCAGATGCTATCAATCTTCGGGAGGTTCTGGTGGAGGCGGTGGCGGTACTAATTATAGTGGTGGCAATACCGCTCCAGGTGGCGGCAGTGCAGGTGGTGGTACAAACCCTATTGAAGAAGAAGACGATCCATCTTTTGCTGAAGAATACGAAAATACAGTTTCTAATTTTAGAAGTCAATTAAATGAAGTTCAATATTGGTGGTTTGTTAATCCTGAAAACAAGTACATTGGTATAGACTTGGCTAATATTTTCAACCTAAATAATACACCGCTAGCACTTAATTTTCTTACATCACTTATTGATAATGTTACGGACGAACCTTCAAATATTATTTTTTTGTATCAAGCAGAAAATTTTTTAACCGTAAGGGGGTTTAATAATAACACAATAGAAATTGTTAATAATCTGAAAACGAAAATTAATAATAACGCCATTGATTATGATTTCTCAAATTGGGCATTTTCATTTTTAAATGAAAACTTTAATATTAATTGGCTAACTTTTGAACGGGTTTTCTTAACACCCAAAGTTACTGAAGACGGAGGTGAGATTTTTGATATTGCTACATATAGCACGATACAAGTGCAAAAGTTTACCCTCCCTACTTTTTCAAGTGTAAATCAAAATTTTCCGCGAGATCCAAACAACCCTGTTTACGGGATGCCTAGCAGCCAAGTTTATCAATTGGTAGGAGGTAACATGTATACGCAAAATATTAATGGGAATCCAAATTATCAAAACGCGTGTGCAATCAGAGTTTCCAGAGCGCTTAATTACGCCGGTCAATCTGTACCAGTTTTTTTTAATGATTCACGACAACAAAAATCCGAAAAAGGAAGCGATAATAAAAACTATATTTTGACAGCTGAAGCAATGCTAGCATACATGTTAAAAGCATATCCTTCACCAACATATTCTTATACTGGTAATGATTTAATATCGGTGTATAATGAGATAAAAGGAAAAAATGGAATTTATATCATAATACCGAATATAAGAAGTGAGCTAGGTGCTTCAGGACATGCAGATATCTTTTATACTAACGATTGCCTTGTTGGAGGATGCCATTTAGGATTGCCAAGTGGGGGAAGTGTATATTTTTGGGAATTAAAATAATACACTATGAAACCACAATACATTTTTTTATTTTTTTTTATAGTTTCTTGTACTTCTAGTACGCATATTAACAAATTGGTTGATAAAAAAACTTATTCGAAGGATTTCAGGGCAGAACTTTTTAAAAGATGTTTATTTCAAAATTCCACGGGTGAATTTCATAGTAATATTGCTGCGGATTTATATCAAAGATTGCCACCACCTCCACCGTATTATATTAGATCTTCAAAGGGACTTATTGACTCGATTTCATTAGTAAAAGAAAAGCCAGAAAATATAATAGAAAATTGTTTGAAATTAATTCAAAGTCGAAATACTGCAGAAATTATTAAGAATGAATATAAGCTTCGTAAAATTAATGAAGGAACTGAATAATACCTTCTGCCAATAATTAAACTTTCGTTGGGCTTGAAAAACCAACAATGAAGGCCCGTTGAACGGATGCATTGCTTCGCAAAGTCTCCCGACTTTGCGCTCACCTCGCAAGGGAAACGCTCCCATTCTCTATCACACAGTTCCTATATCTAAATTAAATTATTGCCCGGGTTGAACCATACCAAAGGCATGGATAAAGCATGGATGGTGTATGGATCATGTATGGATATGCCGACTCGGGTGTAGGGCAGCAGTATCACAAAAGAAAACTACAACTGTATGCGATCCCACGCCCCGACCATGGACTACTGGCCCTTTTCTTTTTGGTGGGTAAAGTGATTGAGCAGCAGCCGTATTTCATTGAACTCAAAATGCGGCGGCAGGGCGCGCTTCCATTCACCTAAACCTTCAAAGGTGTGTTCGCGATACACTTCGGCGAACTCGGCAATCTTTTCTTTGGCAAAAATCCGGGTGAGGTCCAGCAACCCCTGTTCTGCAAACTTGGCCAGATGCCCGTAAATGGTTTCCGGCACGAGGGCGCGTTCCTTCGCAATTTCGGGGATCGTTTTCCCGTCCTCAAACAGCTGAAACGTCAGGATATGCGAGGGAATCTTTGCTACTTTGGCGGTAACACTCACGTTATTCTTCGGATCGAAAAGTTCTGTTTCCAGTAAGCGGACCTTTTTCAGGTCATTCAGGTATTCTTCCAGATCGTCAAGCAAACCGCGGAAATCCTCATTGTATTGCTTTAAGCCTTTTGTTCCTTTATTTTCTGCATAAAAATCAAGCAGCGGCTGGAACAGCAGCAGATTCACTTTCGTAAAGAAAAAGTTCACCGCGCCCCGGGCTTTGTCTTCAATCTCCGCCCAGGTGCCCTCACCTTCAATGAGTTTCTGCGTTTTCTGCAGAATCACCCTTTCAAATTTATAAAACACACCGGCCAGTTCCTGTGCCCGTTTCGCCAGCTCCTGGTGCAACACCTTCGCCTTTTGCTGATCGATGGCCCGGCTGCTCTGCGCCGACTGATACCACATCTGCAGTGAATGCGGCAGCCAGGCGCAATTCACCTTAGCCATCATTTTACGGATGCTGTAATCATATTTTTCCCGCTCCAGAATTTCATCCATCTGGTCATTGGCGTGGGTATTATCCTGAAACTGCAATACCCGGCGGTCTGCAAAAATCACATCAGGGGTAATCCTGGACTTGAGCACAATCCCCTCCAACGTACGGCAACGTGAGAGGGCAACATACACCTGGCCGGACGCAAATGATTTACCGGCATCAATGATCAGGCGGTCAAAGGTGAGTCCCTGCGATTTATGAATAGTAACCGCCCAGGCCAGCCTCACCGGATACTGCACAAAACTGCCCAGCACATCTTCAGTAATATTTTTATCGGCATCAAGGGAGTATTTTTTCTGCTCCCAGGTTTCTTTTTTTAAGGTATATTCTTCGTCATCACCTTCAATCAATACCGTGATTTCGTCGGCATCCAGGCGCAAAACTTCGGCGAGTTTGCCATTATAATACCGCTTTTCGCTGCTGGCATCATTGCGGATAAACATAATCTGAGCTCCGGCTTTCAGCTCCAGTTCTTCCTCATTCGGGTACTGGTTTTCATTAAAGTTACCCGTTACTTCGGCTTTATAAAAATGAGATTTGCCCGGCAGCGCGGCCAGTTTCTTTTGATTAATGGCATCTGCCATGCGGTTGTGCGAGGTCAGATATACATAAGCTTCCTCTCCAGGCTCAAAATCGGGCTGATACCGTGCGTTTAATTTTTCAAAATCAATGCTGCGCTTGTCACCGTCGCGGATGGCATTCAGAATTTCAAGGAACTGCTCATCTTTCTGGCGGTACACCGTGGTGAGTTCCAGGGTAATAACCGGCAGTTCACGCAGGGCATAACTCTCGAAAAAGAAAGGGCTGGGATAATAGCGGCTCAGGAAATGCTCGTTTCGGACCACCGGTGGCAACTGGTACAAGTCACCGATAAAAAGCATCTGCACACCGCCAAAAGGCTGCTGATTCCGGCGTACGGTGCGCAAGGAAAAATCCATCATATCCAGGACGTCCGCGCGCAGCATGGACACCTCATCGATAATTACAATCTCCAGCTCGCGCAGCAGTTTCAGCTTGTCTTTGCGGTATTTAAAATGTGGCAGTAAGTCGGCGATATTCATTCCCAAATCACTATCAATCCGGTCGGTTGTGGGAATAAAAGTGCGCAGCGGCAGGCCAAACATGGAATGAATAGTAACTCCGCCGGCATTGATGGCTGCAATGCCTGTAGGTGCCACCACGATATATTTCTTCTGGGTCCGGCGCACAAAATCGTTCAGGAACGTGGTCTTCCCGGTGCCGGCTTTCCCGGTCAGGAAGATGCTGCGGCTGGTGTATTCGGCTAAGCGGAAAACAGAGTCATTCATAGGCTCAAAAGTACGGAAAAACTGTGAGGAGCCAACCGGCGCAGACTGGCGCAATGGTTGCTGGAAAGTGTGTACTTTTGCCTTTTAAAGCCTTTGCCATGAAAAAAACTTTGCTGCTCCTGACTCTGTCTGTCGCGTTTGTTTCCTGCGGTACCCGCAAAAAAGCGGCAGATCCGGATACGTTACCAAAAGATGTGGCCTTGCGCCCGGACACAAATTCCGGAATGCAATACGACCGGGAACAACTATCATTAATGCTGAAAGAGATTGAAGCCATGATTGCACTGACGCCCTGCACCAACACGGCCGACTGGATGTTCGCTCCGATTGGCGCCAAGCCCTGCGGCGGCCCTTCTTCCTACATCGCGTATCCGATTGCGAGGCAGACTGAGATCCTGCCTTTGATTCAGAAGTTCAGTTCCCAGCAGGCTGCTTTTAATCAAAAATATAAAATGATGTCGGACTGCGCCTTGGTGCCGGAGCCCGCCGGGATACGCTGCGAAGACGGAAAAGCCATCTTAATCGGAAGCCGGTCCGAAGCCTCGCCGGACGTACCGCAATAATCAGAGCGCAGTGTTTGGCTGCGGCTCATACCAGGAAGCGTATTTCACATAGTTATCGGCAATGCGGTTCACTTCGCCCTCCAGCAGGTCTGCAGAAATGTCTTTTATCTTACGTGCCGGCGCGCCTGCCCAGACTTCGCCGGACTTGATGTGCGTTCCCTGTGTGACCACCGAACCGGCACCAATGATGGAATTGGACTCAACCAGGCAGTCGTCCATCACGATGGCGCCCATGCCGATCAAAACATTATCATGTACGGTGCAGCCGTGAACAATGGCATTATGACCAATAGAAACGCGGTTGCCGATGGTAAGCGGAAAACGCTCATAGGTGCAGTGAAGCATCACATTATCCTGCACATTGACGCGGTCACCGAGGCGAATGGTGTTTACATCGCCGCGGATGACGGCATTATACCAGATACTGCATTCTTCGCCCATCACCACGTCTCCGATCACGACGGCGGTTTCTGCCAAAAAGGTTCCGGTTCCGATCTGCGGTTTTTTCCCTAAAAGTTCTCTTACTACAGCCATTTGAATATATTCGGTTTTAAAATTACACCCAAGCCTACAAGTCCGGCTGATTCAAAGATACGAAATATATGAAGCAGCCTTAAAGAAAGGCGCTTTGGTTACGAAGGTGTATAAGATTAAGAAGATTTCTATTAAATAGAAAAGACCGCTCTTCTCCTAAAGTGCGGCCTCAGTCATTTGTTAGGTTATTTTTGTTTGATCACCCTGCTGTCAACTCCTGAAACAGACGAAGATGCTCTGCCGTTTTTGTTGGGAGACGTGGTGTAATATACTTTATTATCAACCCCTGATATTTCAATCCTGGAAACGGACTCTGCTCTGACGAGGTTGGTAGTTCCCGAAACAACGATTTCGGAAGCATGTCCTTTTAAGGTGATGTTATGACCATTTCCGGAGATTTCCACCTTTTCACCATTCACCTTAAAGCTACGTTTGTGGCCATTGCCGGTAATGCTGATCACGCCATCCTCTTCAGCGACAGTCCCAGTCTTTCCGCCATTTCGGACCGTAGTGGAATTGCTGGATTTAACGGCACGCGCTCCGGAAGTTACAGCATTCAGGACATCGCGAAACTGCGCCTGGCTCTGTGTGAATCCACCGAAAGCAAAAAGCAGTACCGCTGCTATTTTCAGATTTTTCATATCAGGTTTTCGGCTGGTCCATCAAAAAATATTCCACCATTGTACCTCAGTTTGTGCCCTTTAACACACTTAAAAATAAAAGTGCGGAAGAAAGGATGACTCCTCCTGCTTCCGCATTTTCATAGAATATAATATATCAGGATGCCTAGCCACATTTGCTGTTGCCACAGTTCTTGCAGGTCAGGCAACCCTCCTGATACATGACCTGGGAGGAACCGCACTCGGCGCATTTTCCTGCGGCTGCTGTTCCGTCCGCAATATATCTTTTCAGCGCCCGCGCCACCCCGGCTTTCCAGTTATTTATCGATTCGGAATCCAGCTCCAGGCGGTTGATGAGTTCCACGACATTTTCCAGTGCCATCCCGTGACGAAGCGTTCCCGAAATCAGTTTCGCATAGTTCCAGAATTCGGGCTTAAATTTATGCGACAGCCCTTCGATCGTGGTTTTATAGCCACGCAGATTTTTAAACTGGAAATCGTAGCGCGACTTACCGTTTTCATCTTTACTTTTAATAATAACACCCTCATTTACCCAGCGCGGCACCGCAATCCCTTCTTCATCATCTGCCAAACCGGTAAATATTTCGTAGGGTCTGCCCTCAATCAAGCCCACAAAGGCAATCCATTTTTCTTTATTATTCTGAAAGCGCACCACCTCGGCTTTCAGAATCTGCGGTCTTTTCGTGGGGAACACAGATGGTGCTGTTGCTTCCGGCTCTTCTTTTTTATCATCGGCGGAAATTAAAACGCCGGAACGAGAACCGTCGCGGTACACCGTAACTCCCTTGCAGCCGACTTCCCAGGCTTTGATGTACAGCTGATTAACCAGTTCTTCCGTTGCTTCATTCGGGATATTGATGGTGACTGAAATGGAATGATCCACCCATTTCTGGATACTGCCCTGCATTTCCACTTTGCTCAGCCAGTCCACATCGTTGGAAGTTGCCTTGTAATAGGGTGATTTTGAAATAATTTCATTGATCTCTTCCTGAGAATAATTGCGTTCGGTATCAATACCCTGTACTTCCATCCACTGTTTGAACCGATGGTGGAAGACAAGATATTCTTCCCATGAGTCTCCTACTTCATCCACGAAATCCACGCGCACATCCCGGTCATTGGGATTTACTTTTCTTCTTCTTTTATATACGGGAAGAAACACCGGCTCAATCCCGGAAGTGGTTTGTGACATCAGCGAAGTACTGCCGGTGGGTGCAATGGTGAGCAGCGCAATATTGCGGCGGCCGTACTGCAACATCTCCTCATAAAGTTCAGTATCTGCTTCTTTTAATCGCAACATGAACGGATTATTCTCTTCCCGGTTCGGATCATAAATCGGAAAAGCACCGCGCTCTTTCGCCAGATGTACAGAGGCGCGGTAGGCAGCCAGTGCCAGTGTTTTATGAACTTCGGTGGAGAAACTGTTACCTTCGGTGCTGCCATACCGGATGCCGAGCGCGGCCAGCATATCACCTTCGGCGGTGATGCCAACGCCAGTCCGGCGGCCTTCCAATGTTTTATGGCGAATTTTCAGCCAGAGATTTCTTTCGGTAGCCTTAATTTCACTGCCTTCCGGATCTGATTCTATTTTTTCCAGGATGGCATCAATTTTCTCCACTTCCAGGTCGATGATATCATCCATCATGCGCTGTGCATACGCCACGTGTTCCTTAAATAAAGAAAAATTAAAGACGGCTTTTTCTGTGAACGGATTTTCTACGTATGAGAAGAGGTTAATCGCCAGCAAACGGCAAGAGTCATACGGACACAGCGGAATTTCACCACAAGGATTGGTGGAAACCGTTTCATAACCAAGATCAGCATAGCAGTCGGGCAGCGATTCACGGGTGATGGTATCCCAGAACAGAACACCGGGCTCCGCCGATTTCCAGGCGTTGTGGATGATCTTTTTCCATAAATCATCGGCAACAATCTCCCGGCTGAATTTCGGCTGCGCACTGTGAATCGGATATTTCTGGACATAGTTTTCCTTTTCGACAACGGCTTTCATAAAATCATCATCGATCCGCACCGAAATGTTGGCACCGGTAATTTTCCCCTGCTCCATCTTGGCATCGATGAAATCGGCAGAATCGGGATGGTTAACGGAAACCGAAAGCATCAGTGCCCCGCGGCGGCCGTCCTGCGCCACTTCCCGGGTGGAATTGGAATACCGCTCCATAAAAGGAACCAGCCCCGTGGAGGTAAGTGCTGAATTTTTTACGGGAGAGCCTTTCGGGCGGATGTTGGATAAGTCGTGTCCCACGCCACCGCGGCGCTTCATCAGCTGAACCTGCTCTTCATCAATTTTCATGATGCTGCCATACGAGTCGCTGTCGGTACCACTGCCTATCACAAAACAATTGGAAAGTGAGGCAATCTGGAAATCATTTCCGATACCGGTCATCGGGCTGCCCTGGGGAATAATGTATTTAAAATCCTTAATGAGTTCAAAGATCTTTTTTTCAGTGAGGGCATTCGGATATTTGGTTTCGACCCGCGCGAGTTCTGCCGCGATTCTCCGGTGCATATCCGCGGGTGTTTTTTCATATACGTTACCAGCTGAATCTTTCAGCGCATACTTGCTTACCCAAACTTTGGCAGCCAGATCATCTCCTTTAAAGTATTCTAACGTAGCCTGATAGGCCTCGTCGAAAGTGTAAGTCACCTTCTTATTTTTTGTTACAACTGCATCCATACCGTTTATATTTTTTTTAAAGTTTAAAGATACATTGATAAATCCTAAAAACAAATGTTTGCAAATTTAATTTATTATTACATTGTATTCCAATGACTTAAAATTTTTATGACACTTAAAAGTTGACAAATAATTTTTATTTAATTAATTTATATATATTAAAAGATTACCGGCGGCATTGCCTTGAATATGAGTCTTATACCTGTTTCAGAACGCATTTTTTTTAACGAATAAGCGAGAGTCACCACTTGATTAGCGTGCTGTTTTTTATGCGTAACTTCGTAAAAACACAAACAACGATGATGAAAAACAACTCCTTCCACCAGTTGCTGGACCGGCAACTACATGGTATCCAGAAAAGTTTTCGCCAGGAAGAAATAAGCATCCGCGATTTCGGAAGCCTTTTGCCCGCTTCAGTCATGGTACACGAACTCACAAACAACCTTCCTAGTGGTGTCTCTTATATGAATAATTGGGGCTGCGAACGTCTCGGAACCGATACGGAAACAATCAATGCGATGGGCATCGACTATTACCAAAAGTTCTTTGTCGCGGAAGAAGTGCGTCAAAATATGTTGGGAATCGCCCATTACTTACGCCAAAATGACCCCGGGAAACAATATAATTTTTTCCAGCGCGTGCGGCTCACGGACGATGGTGATTATCATTGGTTCTACACCGTTTGCAGATTAGCGGCTTTTGAAAAGCAGGCAGAAAATCAAAAACTAATTATTCTGTCCAGCCCGGTGGAGGGAATTGACGACATGATTTCCAAAGTGTCTAAAGTTTTGGACGAGCATACCTTTATTAAAAACAATTACAGAATCTTCGCAGAACTCACCAAACGCGAAAAAGAAATCATCACCCTGATTGCGCAGGGACACCTGTCCCGGGATATCGCGCAGCAACTGTTTGTTTCTGTTCATACGATTAACACCCACCGGAAAAACATTATCCGCAAGACCAACTGCAACACTTTTGCCGCGCTGATGAAATTTGCCCTTGCCTTTGATTTGGTATAATTGCGATTGATGTTTGCTATTCGGAGTTCTGAATTGTTATCCGTATTTTTGTAATCAAATTTGATATCGTTATGAATCGTCTTATCATAGAACCTACCGAGAATAAAAAAGTAATGAAGTTTGTGGCAGATTACAACCTGATTCCGGGTTCGCTGGAACTGGACCGCGAATCCGACATTACCCAAATTCCGCTGGCGCAGGCACTTTTTAAACTCCCTTTCGTGGAACGGATTTTCATCACCGCAAATTTTGTGGCCGTTGCCAAGCAGGATTCAGTGGAATGGGAGCACGTGATTGAGCCGCTGAAGGAAATGATTACAGACGAACTGATTGCAAATCCGCGTATTTATAAACAAACAAAGTCGGAGGAAATCCAGGTCTTTGCCGAAATGACACCCAACCCGATGGTGATGAAATTTGTGGCCAGCCAGCCGTTGCTGCAGGGGTTTGTGGAAGTGAAATCGCGCGACGAAGCAGCGGGTGTACCATTGGCACAGGCCCTTTTTAATGAGTTTGAGTTTGTGAAAGAAGTTTTTATTTCCGAAAACTTTGTAGCCGTCACCAAAAGCGTTGCCGTGGAATGGCATGAAGTGATGGTCGCCGTGCGTTCCTTTGTGGCAGACTACCTGCAGAAAGGCGGCGCCATTTCCGATATCAAACCGCAAAAGCATGAGAGCCCGGTTGAAAAACTCATCAACCGTGAATATACCGATACGGAACAGCAAATCTCCGCGATCCTGCAGGAATATGTAGCGCCCGCGGTGGAAGGCGATGGTGGTAAAATTTCCTTAATGGAATACGATGCTGAAACCAAAACCGCAAAAATGCTTTTGCAGGGCGCCTGCTCCGGCTGCCCGAGTTCTACCGCTACTTTGAAAGGAGGCATTGAAAATGTGCTGAGACAATTCCTGCCCGATCTGGTACAACATGTGGAAGCCGTCAACGGATAGTTTTTCCAAAAAAGTCAGCTTCAGGTTTTTCTTATTTTAATATTAAATTTATTTCCGGCCCGTCCTTACAGGCGCAGCGCAGGATTATTACTCATAAAAAATGTCTAAAAAAGGAATATTGCTGGTGAATCTCGGTTCGCCTAGATCTACGAAAGTATCGGATGTAAAAGAATACCTGGATGAATTCCTGATGGATGAACGGGTAATTGACTACCGCTGGTTTTTCCGGACTTTGCTCGTGCGCGGAATTATTCTGAATACGCGACCTAAAAAATCGGCCGCGGCGTATGAAACCGTCTGGACACCCGAAGGCTCACCGCTGATTCTCATCACGGAACAGATTCAGCAGAAATTGCAGCAGCGTGTGGATGTTCCCGTAGAAATCGGGATGCGCTACGCTGAACCCAGCATTGAAACCGGCCTGAGAAAGCTTACCGATCAGGGTGTGACCGAAGTCGTGCTCTTCCCGCTTTATCCTCAGTATGCGATGAGCACTACTGAAACGGTGATAGAAAAGGCAGAGGAAGTGCGCAAGAAATCCTTCCCCGGTATTAAGATTCATTATGTGCAGCCTTTCTACAACCGCGAGATGTATGTTAATTGCCTGGCGGAAAGTATCCGCGAAAAGTTGCCGGCGGAGTTTGATGCACTGCAGTTCTCTTATCACGGCGTGCCTGAAAGACATATCTACAAAACAGACCCGACCAATACCTGTAACCTGAACGACTGCTGCTCGCGGTCGGAAAATCCGAGCCACCAGTTCTGCTACCGTCATCAGTGCTATCGTACAACTGAACTCGTCATCGAAAAGCTCGGTATTCCAAAAGAAAAAACCATTGTTTCGTTCCAGTCCCGGTTAGGCAAAGACAAATGGATTGAACCTTACACGGATGAAACGCTAGAAAACCTGCCTAAAAAAGGGGTAAAAAAACTGGCCGTAGTTTGCCCGGCCTTCGTGTCGGACTGCCTGGAAACCCTAGAAGAAATTGCAATGGAAGGCCAGGAAGAATTCCTGAAAGCCGGCGGTGAATCGTTTCATTACCTGCCATGCCTTAACGATGAAGACGCCTGGATTGAAGTGGTGAAAAATCTGTGCGAAGAAAAACTCAACGAGTTTTATCTGGTTTAAATTTCAACATTTATCGGACCGGCGCACGGAATTCGCCGTAGCCGAGCAAACCATCATAATTGCGGCCAAACGGACGGTAGTACAGGAACGCCTGATACAGGTTTTCTGTTTGCCAGAAGTTGCCATTGATTTCGCCCATATTCACTTTACCGGCGGCATCCATAGTGGCGAGTGCGTAATTGTAAAACCCTTGTTTTAAATAAATTCTGGCAACATAGCTGCGGCTGGCTTCATCATACTCCATTTTTGACTCCGGTGACGGGCGGTAATAATTAAATATACCGAGTACATAAATATCTTTTTCCAGCGGTTCAGATTCAAGGACAAAATGCACCCAGGAATAATCTCCTTCGCGGTCGGCGTCCCGTTCAATGCCCAGGTCATTTCGCCGGAAATAGAAAGCACCGTTCACATCAGGTTGGAACTGGTAATTAAGCGGATACGCCCAAACAGGATGCAGGTACGTATAATTGACACCCTCAATGGTTTCCGCGTGCGCTACCATATCGAAAGCCTGATTCATATTTTTATTATCGAAATAATAAAACTCATTATTCCCCGGAAAGCTCAGTGCCAGCTGCTGAAACAGCACTTTATTGCCCAGGCTGGATGAGGGGGCTTGTTGATACACACCCGACTGCCAGTTATTATTCTGAATCACATTCAGCGAAAGCGAACTCACATTATTGCTTAAAATATTTCCGGCGGCCGCAGCTTCCACCTCCACTCTTTGATTAAGGTCGGGATGGCGCGCATCACTCGTACGGGTGATACGCAAACCCAGATTTGCACCTTCTTCAGTAACTGAAAATCTTCTTTTAAATAAAGGGCTGGACGGAGAATCCCGGTACACGATTAACTCAAAATTTCCGGATATTTTCGGGCGCATTTTTTCATTGGGAAAAGGGAGCGTATAGTGGGTGTAAGGTTGCAGGGTATTAAAGGAATACCGGAACTGATCGATCAGGCCGGTCATGCTGCCCTCGGCGATTTCGGTGAAAAATAAATCATCAGGCTGCCAGTTGCGGTCCAGGTGGCGAATGGTGTAGCGGTAGACGGTACTGCTGTTGGACAGATCATCAAAACGCAGAATCAGCTGGTCCCGAAAACCGATGACTGCGGTTTCGTCATTGGTTTTAGGATTAAAAAACTGAATGCTGCAGATGTCCTGCGCCTGAAAAAGCCCGGCGAGCATCAGCATTAAAAAAGAAAAATATTTCATCAAAACAAAATTAGTAATTTCAATCGGGAACCGCTCTGATTGTTCCTGACACTACAACTTTACTCAGCCTGATTTATTGCACAGTTGCTTTAAAAACAGATATTCCTGTACCTTTGTCTAAAATTCATTTTTATTATGCTGCAGGTTCAGTCTTTTTCCTTTAATCCTTTCTCAGAAAATACATACCTTGTTTATAATGATCAGAAAAACGCCATTCTCATCGATCCGGGCAACTTTTCGGAGGCAGAAACGGAGAAGCTGGAAGCATTCATTAAAAACAAAGAACTGACGGTCCGGCAGATAATACTCACCCACGCACACATCGACCACGTGCTGGGTTTGCAATGGGCGGCTGATACTTTCAAAGTACCGGTGCAACTCCATGATTTGGAAACCGAGATCCTGCAGCGCAACCCGATGGACGCACAGCGCTTTGGCTTTTTCTTTAAACCATTTAGCGGTGCAACCAAAATCCTGCAGGAAGGCGATATTATTACACTGGATGACGATCGCTTGCATATTTACCATGTTCCGGGACATTCACCGGGGAGCATTGCGCTTCACCATGCAGGCCAGAATTTCGTTATTTCCGGTGATGTGTTATTTCAGGGAAGCATTGGCCGTACCGATTTATACAAAGGCAGTCACGAGCAATTATTGCAAAGCATCCGCGAAAAGCTGTTTGTACTTCCGGAAGAAACGGTGGTTTATAACGGCCACGGAAATCCGACCACGGTTGGCTTCGAGAAACAGCATAATCCTTTCTTTTAGACAAATAAAAACTGCCGGACTTTTCGTCCGGCAGTTTCATTATTTTTAAAGGTTTTTTTATTTCCATTTAATATTGCAGCCCATGCTTGGTTTCTGGAAATCTTCCTGAGGCGCGCCTGCCAGCAGATTTTCAAAAGCAATAATCAGGTCTTCGCCGGTTACTTCTTTATTATTACCCGGGCGGGAATCATCCATTTGTCCGCGGTAAATCAGATCCAGTTTTTCATCAAAGAAAAAGAAATCCGGTGTACAGGCGGCATCATAGGCGCGCGCCACCGCCTGGCTTTCATCATATAAGTATGGAAATTCAAAGCGGCGCTCCAGCTGGAATTCTACCATTTTCTCCGGTGAATCTGCGGGATATTTTTCCACATCATTGGAATTAATCGCGATAAACTCAATGCCTTTATCCTGGTAGTCTTCGTACAGTTCCGTGAGTTTATCAATCACGTGCAGAACAAAGGGGCAATGGTTACACATAAAAAAGACGAGTGTTCCCTTTTTTCCTTTCAGGTCATCCAGTGACTGCTGCTCATTACTTTGGGAAGGATTGGGCAGTTCAAAGAAAGGTGCCTTGGAACCAAGTTCACGCATCGTGGAGGGAGTATTTGCCATTTTTTATTGATTTAAAAGATTACGTAACAAAGATAAGGATTCCTGCGTCGAATAGCAGTAGGACACCCAGTGGATATTTTTTTCGCCGCGGTACCAGGTCAGCTGGCGCTTTGCAAAGCGGCGTGAATTTCTTTTGATATCCTCGATGGCTTCGGCCAGCGAGATTTCTTCATTGAAATACCGAAACAATTCAGCATAGCCCACCGTCTGCAGGGCCGGCAGATGCTGCACTGGCTCGAGTTGTTTTGCTTCCTTCAAAAGCCCCTGCTCCAGCATCACCTCCACCCTCCGATTGATGCGGTCATAAATGACTTCGCGCGGCGCCTCCACGCCGATACGGATGACACGGAAATCACGTTTATTTTTTTGCGTCCGGATGAGTTCGCTGTACGTTCGGCCGGTTTGCCAGATAATATCAATGGCCCGAAACAGCCTGCGCGGATTTTGGAGATCCACCTGTGCGGCATACTCCGGATCCAGTTCTGCCAACATATCCTGCAATGGAGCAATTCCATCCTGATCCCAGATTTGCTGGAGTTTTTCCTGATGTTCTTTATCAGCTGGTGGCAAATCATGAAGTCCCTCGATCACTGCTTTTTCATACATCATACTGCCGCCGACAAGAACAACCGTTTCATATTTCTGAAACAGAGTATGAAGTAATTCCAATGCTTCAGTTTCAAATTGCCCAATAGAATATAAGTCTCGTACAGAGCGGTCGCCAATAAAATGATGCGGTACCTCCTGCAATTCTTCAGCGGTGGGTGTTGCGGTACCAATGGGCATCTCGCGATATAATTGCCGGGAGTCGCAGGAAACAATTTCCGTGGAAAAGTGTTTTGCCAGGTCCAGCGAGAGGCGGGTTTTGCCAATTCCGGTAGGCCCTACGATAGAGATAAGCGTTTTCACGCTGCAAAGTTCTTCTTTTTTTGCTAAAATCACCGCAGAACTTTAAAATGAGGCTAAGGCCTGCGGCACTTTCCGAAATTCAGCGTCAGCATGCATCAGCCGATCGGTTATTTCTTTTACCTGCCGGTGTACTTTAAATATGCTCTTCTTGCCAGCCGCTTCATCGGTTACATTATTCAAAATCACTACCGACATATTTGTGGCAGGATAATAAATTAACAGCGAAGCAGAGCCTTTTACATATCCTGTATGAAAAAAAGCAAGTTGTTCTTCGTCATGCATTAGTCCGTTCGAATAACGAACGCTTCCCAAAATCGGATGGTGAAAACGTGTATGCGTGTTTACAGTGTCCTTTTTATAAAGCAATTGATGTGTGACCGGACCGGCAGCCCAGCGGTGCAAATCGGCAGCCGTAGCGAGAATTCCACCCGCAGGAACCGAAATTGCAGGCTGTGCAAGCCTTTCCGGCATTCCAGCAACACGCTCAAATCTTGTTGCCGTTCCGATGTACGGCCAGGCTAATTGGGAACCTGAATAACCAGAAGCGCTGAAAGTCTGTCGTAAACCAGTTTTTTTAAAGAGATCCTGAAGATTTTCGTCAAAGCTTTTTCCGGAAGCTTTTTCCACAATATTGCCCAGCAGCCTGTAGCCTTTGTTTGAGTAGTGGAATTCTTTCCCGGGCACAGATTGCAGACCATCACTGAAATCTGCCAGTCCGGACGTGTGATTAAGCAAATGACTAATTGTTATATTTTT
This sequence comes from Kaistella sp., assembly GCA_032057205.1. Lineage (GTDB taxonomy): Bacteria > Bacteroidota > Bacteroidia > Flavobacteriales > Weeksellaceae > Kaistella. The sequence goes on along the minus strand of DAMCFT010000001.1, from coordinate 677,060 downwards.
TTTAGGCCCTTTTTTAAAGTCAGGCAGAAAACGCTGCGCACTGTCCGTTACGGCAAGTTTTCCGGCCTGCTGCAGATTCAGAATCAGCGCGGCGGTGAACTGTTTGCTCACCGAAGCAATAGCAAAAACCGACTCATCATCCAGCGGCCGTTTCTGCTCCAGATCAGCAAATCCATTATTTTGTTTATAAATAATTTTACCGCCGCGCTGAACGGAAACATGGCCATTGAACACCGAATTATTTAGCACGGAATCCAGCTGCTGTTTCAGGACAATTCGCTGGAAATGCAGGACGGCAGTGTCCACCTGCAGCTCGCGTTCAGCCGGTGCCTGGGTTTGCAGGTCGGCTTTCTGCTGGCAGGATGTTATGAACAATAGAAAAAAAAGATAGAAATAAAAACGCACGCCGGATTGTTTTTAAATAAAAAACCGGCAGCCGTGATGGCAGCTGCCGGTTCTGTTTTGTAATAATCGTATTATCCGACAATTTCCGCTTCAGAAATCTGTTTGCGTTCTTTGCGTTCTGCTTCCCAGGCTGTGAACTTTTCTGCTTCTGCGATCAGCATCGGCATGGCCATGGCGAGCAGCGCCAGGTCATCCAACACACCCACCACCGGGATCCAGTCCGGAATAATATCAATAGGCGTGAGCAGATAAATTAAAACCAAACCGATCACCACCGCATTTTTAAACTGCGGGCGGTATCCGCCTTTGGTCATGGCAGATTTCACCATCCGGATAATTACCGGTAATTTTCTGATAAAACCTTTGTGCCGGAACGCTTCACGCGCAAGTTGTATTTTGGAAACTTTCATAGTAGTGTAGAATTATAATCACCAGAATTTCGCAAAAGTCATACCAACCTTTATTTCCCGGCGTGGTCTATAAATTCATGCACTGATTTAGAATTCCAGTCTTTGGTACCATCCTCTTTCAGTAGAATGCGTCCGTCTTTATTCAATAAGAATGTGGTCGGGTACACGCGGGGCAACACATGGCTGGTAATCGGGCTTTCCGCAAGATAGACCGGTGCGGTGTACTTATTCTTTTCCATAAAGGCACGCACATCTTCTTCCTTATCCTGCATGGCGATCAGTACAAAGTCAATTTCGCCTTTTCGGCTTTGGTACAGCTTTTCAATGGTCGGCCATTCTTCGCGACAAGGCGGGCACCAGGTTCCCCAGAAATTCAGGAAGACCAATTTTTTCCCTTTCAGTTCCTTAAGGTTAATATTCGGCGTATTAATTCCTTTTAGCTGAATATCGTAATCCTCCTCCGTCAGCGTCACAGCATTTTCCACCGCGGCAATCGGAAAAAAAAGATCTTTCAACTTTAGTTTCACCTGGGGGAAGAAAAACATGACCGCCAGAAAACCGGTAGCAAAAAGATAAAATATATTTTTACGGATAAACTCCATTGTTTTTAATTTTTAAATATCAGATCAGTTCCACAATTTCCTGTATGGCATCAGCCCCGCGGTTTTTCGCGTAGTACACCTGCAGATCATTGTAGAAAGTCTCCCGTGGATAGACTTCCGGGTTTTCCTTAAATTTCTTAAGCAAGCCAAGGCCATATGCCGGACGCGGGCCCCAGGTATTCCGAACCGTATTATCATTGTTTATGATAAGCACTTTCGGGATGGATTCGCTGCCATCGGTAAGGAATTGCTGAATCAGCGAATTATCGGAATCACGAAGAAAAACGCGTACCTCTACACCGGCAGTTTCAAAAAATTTGGCAACTGCAGGCACGGTAGCGCTGGCATCTCCGCACCACGGCTCAGAAATGATCAGAATTTTGCCGTCAAAGTTTTTATTTTTCAACTGTTCCAGCATTTCTTCTGAAACTTTATAGGTTTTCAAAGTCCGGTTCATTCGTTGCAAGCCCAGTTGATAATATTCCAGATTTGGATCCGGCGTCTCGGTAGTTTCGGTCGCCTTCTTTTCAGCGTACTTCATATATTGTTCGAAGGTAAGGGCTTGCTGCCAGTATTTTTCCATGTAAAAATTTACGTTTATTTATTTTAATTGCTTTTAAATTGATTTATTGAGCCGACGGGTTTTATCAATAAGAAACAAATCCGCCAGCACGAAGGCAGCCAGATTCTCCACAACCGGAACGGCACGCGGAAGAACGCACGGATCATGACGGCCCCGACCTTCCACAACAGTAGGTTCACCGTGAGAATCAAAACTATCCTGCGGACGCAAGACCGTGGCCACCGGTTTGAAAGCGACTCTGAAATACACATCCATCCCGTTTGAAATACCACCCTGAATTCCGCCGGAAAGGTTGGTTTTTGTGGAGAAATCAGCATTGAATAAATCATTGTGCTCCAGGCCGGTCATTCGTGCACCACAGAAACCACTGCCGTACTCAAAGCCTTTGCAGGCGTTGATGTTCAGCATGGCGTGGGCAAGTTCTGCCTGCAACTTCCCGAAAACCGGTTCACCCAGGCCGGCCGGCAGATTCCGGATGACGCAGGTAATTGTGCCGCCAATGGTGTTGCCTGCCTTTTTGATTTCACGAATCCGTTCAATCATTTTTTCGGCCGTTTCAGGATCGGGACAGCGCACATCATTATCATCTGTTTTAGACAAATCCAATTCCTGATACGGCTTTTCGCAGAATATATCGCCAACTGAGGAAACATACGCATGTATCTCCACTCCCGGCGGTAAGATCTGACGCGCCAGGCTTCCGGCCACAACCCAGTTTACGGTTTCCCGTGCTGAGGATCTGCCGCCGCCGCGATAATCGCGCAAGCCGTACTTTTTGGTATAGGTGTAATCTGCATGGCTCGGCCGAAAAGTTTCTGCGAGATGACTGTAATCACCCGATTTTTGATTTTCATTGCGGATGATAAAGCCGAGCGGCGTGCCGGTGCTGACCCCTTCGAAAATACCCGAAAGCCACTCCACCGTATCGGGTTCGCGGCGCTGGGTAACGATTGCGCTTTGCCCGGGTCGGCGGCGGTTGAGTTGTTGCTGAACCGCTTCCAGATCAAGCGTGATGCCTACCGGAAAATGCGTAATAACACCACCATAGGCAGCGCCATGACTTTCACCAAAGGTGGAAAGTGTGAGTAAGTTTCCTAAATCGAACATGTTACAAAGTTACTGAGTTTTTTCAAAGTGAGCGTCTACTTCCCGGGTAAGTGAACCTGGTGTGCTTCCATGATTTTTTTCAGGTATTGTTTTTCTTCCAAGGTAAGTTTCCGGGAGATAAATCCTTTTTCGTCGCGTTGCGGAAAGACACCGGCTTCATAATTTTCGCGCAGGAAGTCCGGCGTTATAGAGGGAAGTGGCGTATCAAAACTATAGGGATAGCCGCGGCTCACGTTAAATGTAAGATTCCCAAGCTTGTATGTGTTGAATTTATTCCATTCATAAACTGAAGGTTTGAGCAGCTGGGAAACCTTAAACTGCCCCATAAAAAACCCCATCCGGAAAGAGGGTACCAGTTTTTGCAGCAAGGTTGGTTGTATTAAAATTATAAGAACAATAAGACTTAAAGCAGAACTGATACCGAGAACACAATTTCTTCGTGCGTATTTTCCAACAGTGATAAGTGCGGTCACGAAAAAAACATCTATAAAAAAACGGTATTGTGCTGAAAACAGTAAGACAAATAATGATTTAAGGAGCAATGCGATACAAAGCAGCCTGATTTTAAGAGACTCTGTGACCAAAGCTAACCACATCAGTATAAGGAGCACTACAGCGAAAAGACAATGGATAACGCCTTTAATCCCCGGTAACAAAAGCCAGTTGATTACCGACTGCATAGTTGTAAACCGTCGAACATCTTCTGCCCGATATTGCATATCATAAGACTTTTCCAGCGCGAGGTCGGCTGAGTTCTGCATCAGTACCAGATCCGGCTGCCAGGGAACTCCAAAGGAACTGAAAGTTGACGGAAAGAGGGGAAAACCAAAAACCCAGATATTTTTAAATAGATATAAAAGAAAAACAAACCCGGCAGGTGCGATCATCTTTGCATTCCACAGTTGTCTTTGCCGAACTAAATCTAATAACAGAAACAAGGGGAGCCAGAAAAAAGTAGCTTTTACCGCAAAAGCAAAGACAGAAAGTGTCAGTAAGAAGGAATCTGTTTTACCTTGCAACATTTCACGCACAATGATTAAAGAAAAAACCAAAGCCGGCAAATCCGGAGAAGGTGACTGCACAAAAAGGACCAAAACCGGCACAAAAACAAAAGGCATCCAATCCTTTTTTTCCAGACAGTATATCAGATAAATCAATAATAACAAAGAATTGCTTCGCAGGAAAGGATCAGCCAAGTGGGAAACACCCGCCTGAAAGATATGCCAGACGGACATTTGCCCTAAAACCATGTCCAGATTGGCAAGGCCGCGCACAAGACCTGCGGAGGATAACCACTTAATCGTCGGAATATAGTATCCGAAGTGATCCATAATAAACGGAAAGAAGGAAGAGTACAACGCCGTAAGAATGACTATGGTGCCCATCAGCATCTTCTTTTCCCAAAACAAAGAAAAAAGCGGACGATACCCTTTGGTCTTTAGGAAATAATACCAGCCAAAAAGCAATACGGCCAGCTCGAGCGGCCAGGTAAGCGGTACAAAGAAAGCCGCGCCGGTAAAAAACAGCCCCGCAGCCATGATTCCCGCAACAGCCTGCAGAGCTAGGGTGGAAAATCGCCTTCTAAAAATCAGACCTGCCACATGTCCCCAGCCCAACAGGGCAGGTAAAAGAACAACAAAAAGCAGAAGAATAGAGAGCATAAAAAAGATTGCCTAAAAATAGGCAATCTTTTGATGATTATATGATGATTTGATTAGTATCTTGGTTGAACGCGACCGTCCTTTCTGTCCTGGGCACGTCCGATGGTATATCCGGTAGCACCTCCTATAACACCACCAATCACGGCACCGGCCCCGCGGTTCTTTTTGTTAATCAAAGCACCTGCTGCAGCACCACCTACCGTACCGATAATGGTACCTTTGGCAGCTTTACTCATACCTTTCTTCTGTTGTGTTCCCTGAGAAGTCCCCTGAGAATTTCCTGCATACGAACCGGAAGAAGAAGCGGCACGGCGTGGCGTATTATTAACGTACACTGTTTTAGTTTCGCGAACCACCTGAGGTTTCGGCGCTACGGCAGCAGCACGGCGAACTTCTTCCATACTGTCCTGTCTCTTTTGAGTTTCATAAGCCATGCGCTCTTTTTCGATCGCGAGTTTTTGTTTTTCAATTTCTAACTGTCTTGCCTGGAATTCAATTTTTTGTTGCTCCAAAGACTTTTCAGCCACGGTAGTATCTTTTTGACACGCAGTCAGCATCATTACGGAGGCCAAGCCGGCAAACATAATGCTTCTCTTCATTTTCATTGGCTGTTCTGATATTTTGATGTGTGTTCTCATAACCTAAATTTTTACATTCGTTTTACATTAAATCCTTCATTTGCCATTAACATGCCAAAGGCTGTACCAATCTTTTGTTAAAGCAAAGTTAAACCGCCGGAACTCCCATTATCAGGGTTTTTACAAACACTTATTTTATTTAAACTTATGTTTAAAACTACTATTAAAATATATCGTACTGAACAAATAGAGGTACATTACTGTTCAGAATTAAGGATAATAACGATCAATTCTGATGATTAGTATATTGATGAACTGATGCTTAATTACCCGAGAATTCGTTTCACAACTTCTTTAGCAGCAGCCGGACTCGGGAGAACAGCAGTCAACTGCTTTCTCGCCGTACACTGTGATACTTCTGATTACCGTTTCCTTGGATTTGTAATCTACCAGTTCAGTTTCACTGAGATAATCTCGCAGAATATCATCGGGCACAATGATGGGTTTATCTTTCTGAATTACAATATTTTTAAAACCTGCTGTTTGCGCGTAACCTAAATACTCATCTCTATCAATTGCGCTTGCGACACATCCGGCATACATTTCGGCAGCAGATTTTATTTTGTCCGGAAGCTCGCCAGTCAGCACAATATCAGAAATACTGAAATGCCCGCCAGGTTTCAAAACGCGGAAAATTTCTGCGAAAACAGCCTTTTTATTGGGCACCAGGTTGAGTACACAGTTGCTGACAAGGACATCAGCCATCTGCGCGGTAACCGGCAACTTTTCTATATCGCCCTGTCTGAAATCTACATTATTAAATCCCAGTCTTTCAGCATTCAGCCGCGCTTTATTTATCATTGCTTCGGTAAAATCAATTCCGATGACCTTACCCGTTTCCCCGGTTTCTGCACGCGCAACAAAACAATCGTTTCCGGCGCCGCTTCCCAGATCGATGACAGTATCTCCCTTCCTTATCTTCGCAAACTGAGTCGGCAGGCCGCAGCCCAGGCCTAAATCAGCCTCGGGGTTATATCCTTCAAGATCGTTGTATTCCTCGCTCATAATGTGGTAGACTTCCGTACTGCAGCTCCCGGCTCCACAGCATGAGGAGGCGTTGGTTTCTTTATTCTGTAAAGCAATCTCACTGTATTTCTGCTTTACCATTTCCTTAATTTGTTCTTCGGTTTGCATATCTATTTTCATTTTTAAATTTAACAACAGTCGTTATGAACGGTATTGAGTGCGATTTTTGCAAAATACCCGGAAATCATTTCGAAGGTCTTTTCATTTATACAATAATTAATCGCGGTTCCTTCCAAAGTTCCCTTGATCAGGCCGGCACTCCGCAGGACTTTTAGATGTTGAGAGATGGTGGGCTGCGCGAGTGGTATTTCTTCTAGTATATCACTTCCAATGCAGGCATTCACCTTCAGCAAATGGTCTATTATGGCTACCCTTGCCGGATGCCCCACGGCTTTAAGAATCAAGGCTATTTTATTCTGCTCCTCGGTAAAGTGATCTGTTTTTGTAGTACCCATCTTTATTCATTTATATATTGCAATATTACGATAAATGATAGAGATAACTTGATATTTCCTTTTTTATTTATATAAATTCAGGAGCCAAAGCGTATAACCGGTGAAGTAGTATGCATGTGATTCTAAGCATCCATATTTAAGACATCCAATTTAATCCCGACCAAAAAAATGGTTAGCATCAGTAGATACAGAAAGAAATCAGGAATATAATGTAGGAAGAGGATGCCGTGAGAAGACAAATCGAAAACAAAAAATCCTTAACTCGTTATATAATAACTCATTAAGGATTTCTGTTGAGGTTCCTAGCGGATTCGAACCGCTGTAGATGGTGTTGCAGACCATTGCCTAACCACTCGGCCAAAGAACCGTTTTGGTTGGCAAATATAACACTTTTTATATTTCCAGAAAATTTAAAAGGCGTTTTTATACATTGTCTGGCAGTAAAGCTAGTCCAGCGTCTGAACGCCGCCGCCATTTACGAAGATAGTCTGGCCGCTCACCCATTCTGAAACCGGACTGGAAAAATACAACACGGCGCCCGCAATATCCTCTGTGGTGCCCAGTCTTTTAATTGGCGTGTGCGCAAGCATTCGCTCTTCTATTTCTGGTGTTAAGACGCTTTCGAGGGCAGCGGTACGCGTGGCACCAGGCCCTACCGCATTGATCCGTACTTCAGGCCCGAAATCATGCGCAAGGTTGGCTACCATGTGATTTACCGCCGCTTTCGATCCGGCATATCCGCTCATATTCGGACTCTTGTTCACACTGGACATGGAGGTGATATATACAATAGATCCGTATTTATCTTTTTTCATATGAGGAACCGCCAACTGGCACAACCGCCAGCCACTGAACACGTTGAGTTCAAAATCGCGGCGTATATCAACGACATCGGTTTTAAAGGGATTTTCACGGCCACCGCCTCCGCCACCGGCATTATTAATTAAAATATGCAGACCTCCCAGTTGTCTTACAGTTTCTTCCACAGCGTTGACGAGATCCTGATCTTCCAGGACATTACAGCGCACGGCGATCGCCTTGATGCCCGCATTGGTCAATTCCTTCACCGTTTCCTCTGCTGCTTCCAGATTATAATCGGCAATACAGATACGGGCACCGTGATTCCCCAGCATAAGAGCGCAGGCTTTGCCGATACCTGCGGCACCACCGGTAACCAGGGCCACTTTATCATTGAGGTTAAATAATTCTGATGTTTTCATATAAGCGATTTTATTTTTTATTTTTTAAATAAGTAGCAACAGCCTCATACGCCGGCAAAGAAGTGGCATCATTCGCTGAGTTGGCTGCCACGGGATGCGTCGCCAGGCGCACAAGCACCATTTCTGCGGCCGGATCAATATAAATTGTCTGGCCATGAACGCCGCGCGCGGCAAAGGCACCATCTTTATTTTCGGTGATCCACCACATATTCCGGTACGACCAACCTTTCAGTTCCGGGTGACCGGACTTTGCAAATGCTTCTTTACTGCCCCCTTTCCGAATATCTGCTACGGCCGCAGCAGGAATGATTTGTTTACTGTTCCACTGGCCGTTGTTTCTCAGCATTTCCCCGAAGCGCGCCAAATCCCGCAACCCCGCATTGAAACCGCCACCTGCAAATGGAGTTCCCAAAGCATCGATCTGATAATAAGCATCCTGTTCCATACCGAGCCGGCTCCAGATTTTTTCGGACAGCAGATCGGTTACTGACTTTCCGGTGGCTTTGGAAATTATCCAGCCAAGCGCATCGGCATTCACCGTTTTATACCCGAAGGCTTCACCGTGCCTGCCTTCTTTTTTTACAGTCTTTAAGTAATTATAATAACCTTCGGGCGCTTTGTAATCTTCTTTCCGGGGAAGTGGATTGCCCGCGTTGGAAAATTGCCAGACATCGGCTTTTGGATCCGCATAATCTTCACTGTATTTTAAACCCGTCGTCATATCCATTACCTGGCGTACGGTCGCATCCGCAAAAGCAGACCCGGCCAGTTCCGGTACATAAGCAGTTACCAGTTTATTTTCATCGAGCACGCCTTCTGCAACCAGAATGGAGGCCAGCGTTCCGGTAAAAGATTTGGTTACAGACATCACCGCGTGAACCCGCTCCGGAGCCAGTTCCCCAAAATACCGCTCATAAACCACTTTACCGCGGTGCATGATGAGCATTCCGTCCGTATAATTTTCCCAAAGTGATTGTTCCCAGGTCATCGGTGAGGAAGATTTCCAGGGCGTGAAAGTTAATGCATCAATATTTGAATCTAAATTATACACCAGCGATGAGGGCGCTCCTAAGCCACGGGATACATTCTGGGTTGGAAGCAATTCGCGCATATGCATAAAACTCCAGCGCATGGCTGGAAACTCGTAAAAACTGCCGTCCCACGGGTGTAATACTTTATCTGCGGGCGGCGGGAAACCCTTCATCCAACCGAAATTAGAGGGTTCACTTTCCTTTGCGGAGAGATATTTGCTGTTTTTCTGTGCCATATAATTGGTATTAAATAATAACAGAGAACCGAGGATCACGGCTTTTCCGGATAGAGGTCTTAATGTAGTCATGGGTTTCGCTTTTGTAGTTCCGTAAAATGCAGCAAAACAACAGCCATCCCGTCTTTTTTTATTAAAAATAATCTTGTGATTTTTCGGAAAGTATAGCATCTGACATAAACATCGTATTTTAGTATCTATGAAAAATTTTGAACTCTCCGTGCTGGATCTCGCAGCTGTCAAACAAAATAAAACGATTCACGACACTTTTCAGGATAGTCTGGACCTGGCCAGAAAAACAGAAGCGCTCGGCTATACACGCTTCTGGCTGGCTGAACATCACAATATGGCCAGCATTGCCAGTTCTGCCACGTCGGTTTTGATTGGTTTTATTGCCAACGGTACGAGCCGCATCCGTGTGGGCTCCGGCGGTGTGATGCTGCCGAATCACAGTTCACTGGTTATTGCGGAACAGTTTGGTACTTTGGAAAGTTTATTTCCGGGACGGATTGATTTAGGCGTGGGACGTGCGCCGGGCACAGACGGGCTTACCGCGCAGGCATTAGGCAGAAATCCGCATACCATTAATGAACATTTCCCGAAACAGATTACCGAACTACAAAAATATTTCTCGAGTGACAATGCCGGCAGTCTGGTGCGCGCCATTCCGGGTGAAGGTTGCGATATTCCTATTTATATACTCGCTTCCAGTACAGAAAGTGCCTGGCTGGCCGCGGAGATGGGGTTACCTTATGCCTTCGCCGGACATTTTGCACCGGAAATGATGCCGTACGCTTTTGATATTTACCGGGAGCAGTACAAGCCCAGCGCCAGATTTCCGGAGCCGTATGTCATTGCCTGCGTGAACGGAATTGCAGCCGAAACAGATACAGAAGCGCGCAGACTGGCGACAACACTTTATCAGGCATTTGTAAACATTATCCGCAATGAGCGCCAGCCCTATCCTGCGCCGACAGGTGATATGGATTCGATCTGGAGTGCACGGGAAAAGATTGGAATTTTACAGAAACTCAGGTATAGTTTTATAGGAAGCCGCGAAACTGTGCAGCAGCAGATGAACCAGTTTCAAAAGGAATTTAAGGCAGATGAACTGATGATTACGTCTCATATTTATGACCACGCAGCGAGAATCCGTTCATACGAACTTATTCAGCAGGCGGCTGAAGCACTGAACAGCAGCACTAAAAAATAAAAGAATCATATTTAAACAGAAAGTTCAGGCTTTGTCATGTTTTTCATCAATATTTTTGATAGTTGAAGCGATCCCCGCCGGTCGTGCCAGTGAGTTAAAAACTCAGTATCTTTGCAAAAATCTAAAGTAAAAATGTCTGATATTAAGCTGAACACTATACAGGAAGCCATAGATGATCTGAAAAACGGAAAAATCATTATCGTTGTTGATGATGAAAACCGTGAAAACGAAGGGGATTTTCTATCGGCTGCGGAACTTACCACACCGGAAATCATTAATTTTATGACCATTCACGGGCGTGGATTAATCTGTACACCGCTACCGGAAAAACGTTGTGATGAGTTGGGCCTCGATATCATGGTCACACGCAGCAGCGACCCGAAGGAAACTGCCTTTACGGTCTCGGTTGATTTACTGGGAGACGGCGTATCCACCGGAATCTCCGCCAGCGACCGCAGCAAAACCATTCTGGCGCTGATGGATGAGAAAACAAAACCCTCTGACTTTATGCGTCCGGGCCACATTTTTCCGCTTCGGGCCAAGAAAGGCGGTGTCCTTAAGCGTGCCGGACATACGGAAGCAGCGATTGACCTGACGAGACTGGCCGGACTGAAAGAAGGCGGTGTCATCTGCGAGATTATGAATGAAGACGGGTCCATGGCGAGGTTACCGGAATTATACGAACTGGCACAGAAACATGACCTAAAGCTGATTTCCATTGAAGATCTCATTCATTACCAGCTTAAAAAAGGTGACCTTATCGAAAAGATTGAAGAAAGACCGGTGAAAACCCACTATGGCGATTTCAACTTTTTTGCTTTTAAAGAAAGCAGCACCGACCAGATTCACTTTGCACTGACGAAAGGGAAATGGGCAGAAAATGAACCGGTACTGGTGCGCGTTCAGGCTTCCAATTCTTATTTTGATGTATTAAGCAGACTGGCAACCGGCGAAAAACCTTTGCTTGAGAAAGTAACCAATATGATTAATGCAGAAGGAAAAGGCGCGATTATTTTCATTAATAACGTGTCCAACTCCGAGAATACGATGCGCAAACTGCAGCAGTTCCTCGATTTCCAGGACGGGGCACAACCAAGACCGACCTTAGCTTATAACTTCAGAGATTATGGAATTGGCACGCAGATCCTGAAAAACCTGGGCATTAATAAATTCCGAATTATCTCTCAGCATCCTGACCAGAAACCGCTGCTGGGTGGCTATGAAGTGGAAGTAACGGAGATGGTGCAGCTGTAAACAAATTTTTTATGTAAACTTGATCCCGGCGAGAGTCGGGATTTTTTATGACTGAGCATGCGTAAATGAATGCAGCGTGTATTTCCTCATGGTCATCCTATAGTAATCTTAATAGTATACAAAAAAAGAGTTGAGATGCTTGCAGCATGACAACTGCACGATAACGTTTGTTATCGAATCGGAATCAAATGCGAATCCTAAAAGTTTCACTTCAAAATTTAGGTGTTACTTCCTCATTTACTACGAGAAATTTACCTGGATACAGGAAGCAATTGCGCGTGAAAAAGAAATTAAAAATCTTAGGAGGTCCCTGAAATTTAAATTAATTCGCAATGCAAATCCTAATCTGGAGTTTTTAAATGAGCGCTTCACCTTATAACTTTACCATCAATATAAAACATAAACCAGTCATCCCGCTCACCTTCTTTGCTTCTTCGGCAAAAAAGTTGATATGAGATTTCCGGAAGCGTTCTTAATTTCCAGTTATTTTTTTGTGATATAAAAGCGACAAATATGAAAGGTAAATTATTGATCATCGGCGGTGCTGAAAATAAAGAAAAGACAAAAAATACTACCCTAAAATCCGCGCAGACCATTCTTACACGATTTATTGAAGAAAGCCGGCTCAAGAAAAGATCCAGAATCGAGATCATTACTACTGCTTCAACCGTGCCTGAAGAAATGGGTTCCGAATATGTAAAAACCTTTAAAGAACTAGAAGCTACCAACACCGGCATCTTAGCAATCTCCGACCGAAATGAGGCGGACGCTCCGGAAACGCTGAAGCGGTTAGAAAAGGCGGATGCTGTCTTTTTCTGTGGTGGTGATCAATTGCGGCTTACTGCTATTCTGGGTGGCACGCAGTTTCACAATCTTCTTCAGGAACGGTTAAAAAAGGACGACTTTATGTTCGCGGGTACTTCCGCCGGAGCTGCTGCAGCGTCCGAAAGTATGCTTGTGCAAGGCAACAGCGACCGCGCCGCGTATAAGGGTGAAGTGGTAACGACGACCGGTCTGTGCCTGCTGAAAAATATTATTTTTGACACCCATTTTATAGCGCGCGGACGCATCGGGCGGTTATTTGAAATCGTGGTCAGCAATCCAACCGTGCTGGGTGTGGGCCTGGATGAAGATACCGCGCTTCTGATTCAGAATGATAAAATGGAGGCCGTGGGCCCGGGGATGACGATTATCTTGGACGGCCTCAGCATCACCGACACTAATTTGCTGCAGATCCGGGAAGGCGCACCACTTTCCGTCTCGGATTTTACGCTACATGTGATGAGCAAAACAGATGTTTTTGATATTAAAAAACGTAAGCTTAATATTATTACGCCACCGGAGGAAAAAGTAACAGAGTAATCGGAAGTTATTGATGATTGCCGTTACTTCTTTGCGCGGAAATCCCAGGGTGCTTTTGGGTTTTTATCTGCCCAGAGGCCTTCTTTCTGAAGCCGGGCCTGCTGCTGTATGACGCCGTATGTTGGATCATCGGAATACTTTTCATAATGCCAGGCAAGTCCGGCGCGCACCATTTCTTTATTTGCATTTAAAGAGGCCGAGGTGTAAAGTTCCGCAATAAGCCGGCCGTTGCGGTCCCAGTTTCCTTTTTTGCCCTTGCTGACCACCGTGACCGTTTTACCGAATGTCAGATCTGAAAGTTTTTGCTTGGCCTTGGTTCCGAAATCCTGCTTTTTTTCGGGTGCGTCGATGTGTTCCAGGCGGATGGTTAAGGGAAGTTTGTAATACAATGCTTCAACCGTATCGCCATCTTTAACACCAATAATTTTCATCTGCAACATAATGACGTGCGGTTTGGGCGCGGCGGAAGTTGCGGGGAAAGAGAGCGTACTGCTCAGTAGAATAAGGAAAGCGAGGAATGGTTTGAACATGATAATGAGATGAGTGGAAATTGAGTTTGGGCTTTAAATAGAGTTTTATAATTCCTTACAATGTTTCAATATGGATTTTAAGTACAAAAATTTCAAGGAAGAACAGTTTTATGTGTCTTATAAAGATGACGAACGAAAATTGGTTTGCCACATCTCTGCTTAAGGGAAATTACTAACAACAGAACTACCACCGGCCGTTTTTATTGAATGGTGAGGTTTATTTTCCGTCCAAGCCCCAGCTCTATAAGTTTATAAAGCGTCGAAAGTTGTATATCGCTGTGTCCGTTTTCAATTCTGGAAATAAAACTTTTTTTTGCGCCAATTTTTTCAGCAAGTTGTTCTTGTGTCAGTTGGGCTTGCTTCCTCTCTTGTTTTATCAGTTCGCCGATTGCAAAAGATTTTGCCTTTATTTCGAACTCAGTTCTTTCTTCGGATCCTGTTGGTCCATATCTTTCGTCCAGATGTTGAGCAAAAGTTTTGATGTTGTTATTTTTTGTTTGCATTTTCTTTTTCTTCGTTAAAATATTCTCTCATAATTTTTGCCGCCTTGGCTAACTCGGTTTGCGGTGTCTTCTGAGTTTTCTTCTGGAACCCATTAAAGAGTATAACGAGATTTCCTTTGTCCAGGCAGCAAAAAATCCTGTAAATATTACTCTGATATTCGACACGAATTTCAAAAAGTCCTTTGGTACCTTCAATACTTTTGAAAAATTTTGAAGGAACACGTTCAAGAATTGTCATCATAAAAAGCACTTCGTCGATTTTGCTCTTCACTTGATCCGTGAGCGTTTCGAAGAAGTTTTCAAAGTAATCTTTATAAAAAACGATTTCTCTGATCGGTTTCATTTACCAAAGTTAACTAATAATGGAACATTATCAAAGAAAAATTTAAAAATTGTTGGATTCTGCTGTCGGAGAATAAATGGAATATTAATACTATCGATTAGTATTTTTCGACGCAAACCAATATGACAATGCTTGTCTTACGCACGTTAATGCGTTTACTGCAATAATAAACTACCCGCGCCCCGGCCTGAACGGAGCTCTTTTTTGCTGAACGCAGTGGTGCAAAAAAAGCGGGAGTGGAGGACGGAAATGTGCGCCCAAATAAAAATCCCGGACATTGCTGACCGGGATCATTGTATGAGCTAAAAATGCTTACGCCTGAACATTGTTCTGTCCCAGTACGAAAGGCTCTACTTCTTTGATTTCGCCGAACTGCTGCTCGTAGTTTGCGATGTTCTGCTGAAGCGCAGCCAACACTCTCTTTGCGTGAAGAGGTGCCAGGATTACGCGGGAACGCACGTTTGCCTGCTGTACACCCGGCATCATCTGGATGAAATCCAGTACGAATTCTGAAGGAGAATTGTTTACCAGGGCCAGGTTGCAATATACACCTGCTGCTACCATTTCGTTCAGCTGGATATTGATGTTGTTGTCGTTGTTTTGGTTTTGGTTGTTGTCCATTATTTTTTCAATTATAAATTATAAATTTTAGATTTTAAATGAACCTGCGAATCTACTGCACGATCATGCAAATCTTATTTTTATCAGGGTCTAAATATAGAAAAGGATTTTAGATTACAGAAATTTAAAATCTAAAATCTGTAATCTAAAATCACTTATTCAATTTTAGTTCAGGTCTTCAAATTCCTTTTTGGAACCGACGATGATGTTCTGATAGTCTTTCAGACCGGTACCCGCAGGAATTCTGTGTCCTACGATTACGTTTTCTTTAAGACCGCTCAGGTAATCCACCTTTCCGGAAACCGCTGCTTCGTTCAAAACTTTGGTTGTTTCCTGGAAGGAAGCTGCCGACATGAAGGACTTGGTCTGCAGTGCCGCACGGGTAATCCCTTGCAGAACCGGAGTTGCTGTGGCCGAAAGTGCTTCGCGTACCTCCACCAGCGCCAGGTCTTCACGACGCAGTTTGGAATTCTCGTCGCGCAGTTCGCGCGCGGTGATCATCTGTCCCGGCTGGAAGGTTTTGGAATCTCCGGCGTCCACTACTACCTTCAGGCCGAATACTCGGTTGTTTTCTTTCAGGAAGTCGTATTTGTGCTCCAGAGCTCCTTCGAGGAACTGGGTATCACCACCGTCCACGATCATAACCTTGGTCATCATCTGACGTACGATAATTTCAAAGTGCTTATCATCAATCTTCACCCCCTGCAGTCGGTATACTTCCTGGATTTCATTTACCAGATATTCCTGAACTGCGGTCGGTCCTTTGATCTTCAGGATGTCATCCGGAGTAATGGAACCGTCGGACAACGGAGAACCTGCACGTACGAAGTCGTTTTCCTGAACCAGAATCTGGTTGGAAAGTTTCACCAGGTACTTGGAAATTTCGCCTGTTTTAGCTTCCACGATAAGCTCGCGGTTACCACGCTTGATTTTTCCGTAAGATACCACCCCATCGATCTCGGTAACTACCGCCGGGTTGGACGGGTTACGTGCTTCGAAGAGTTCGGTTACACGCGGCAGACCACCGGTGATATCCCCTGACTTGGCCGATTTTCTCGGAATCTTAATCAGGACTTTACCGGATTTAATTTTCTCCCCATCATTTACCATGATGTGTGCTCCTACCGGCAGGTTGTATGCCTTCTGCTCTACTCCTTTGGAATCAACTACCTTCAGCGTTGGTACTGCTTTTTTGTTTCGGGATTCAGAAATTACTTTCTCCTCGAAACCGGTTTGTTCGTCAATTTCCAGCTGGAAGGAAACACCCTGTACAATATCCTCGTATTCTACCTTACCGGCAGATTCTGCAATGATTACCGCGTTATACGGATCCCACTTACAGATGAGTGCTCCTTTTTCTACTTTATCGCCCGGTTTCACGGCCAGCTCAGCACCATAAGGAATGTTGGCCACCATCAGTGGTGTGCGTGCAGCATTGTCTGCCACCAAACGGAATTCCGTAGAACGAGACACCACGATTTCGGCTTTTTTGCCTTCTTCGTTTTCAGAAGTAACGGTGCGGATTTCGTCCATTTCCACAATACCGTCGCGACGTGCCACGATGGATGGATTTTCGGAAATATTCCCTGCCGTACCCCCTTGGTGGAAGGTTCTCAGCGTCAGCTGTGTTCCCGGCTCACCGATGGATTGTGCTGCGATAACACCTACTGCTTCACCCATGTGGATTGGTTTCCCGGTTGCCAGGTTACGTCCGTAGCATTTCGCACAGATTCCTTTTTCAGCCTCGCAAGTAAGTGGTGAACGTACTTCAACGATTTCGATACCGGATTGCTCTACAGTGCGCGCCAGCTCTTCATCGATAATCTGATCTGCTTCAACCAGAATTTCATCTGTTTCCGGATCATAAATATCATGCAGAGAAACTCTACCTAAGATTCTTTCAGAAAGTCTTTCAACGATTTCGTCATTTTTCTTAAGCGGTGTAATCTCGGTTCCGCGCAGGGTGCCACAGTCATCTTCAGTAATGATAACGTCCTGTGCCACGTCGACCAGACGACGGGTCAGGTAACCTGCATCCGCCGTTTTCAGAGCGGTATCCGCCAGACCTTTACGTGCACCGTGAGTAGAGATAAAGTATTCAAGGATGGACAGACCTTCCTTAAAGTTCGCCACAATCGGGTTTTCAATAATCTCCGCACCGGTTGCGCCGGCTTTCTGCGGCTTCGCCATCAGACCACGCATCCCGGAGAGCTGACGAATCTGCTCTTTGGAACCACGCGCTCCGGAGTCGAGCATCATGTACACAGAGTTGAAACCACCCTGGTCTGTTTTCATACGGCTCATGATCATCTCCGTTAGACCAGCATTGGTATTGGTCCACACGTCGATTACCTGGTTGTAACGCTCGGTATCGGTGATCAGACCCATGTTATAGTTCATCTTGATCTCATCCACAGTTTCTACTGCAGTTGCGATCATGGTTTTCTTCTCTTCCGGAATTACGATATCACCCAGACTAAAGGAAAGACCTCCTTTAAATGCGTTGGAATATCCTAAATCCTTCATATCATCCAGGAACTGAACCGTAGTCGGGAAATCGGTTTCGGCAAGGATTTTACCAATAACGTTTCTCAAAGACTTTTTCGTCAGCAGTTCGTTTACAAAGCCTACTTTCTTTGGAACAATCTGGTTGAACAGTACGCGTCCTACGGTAGTTTCCACAAGTCTTGTCACCAGCTCGCCGTTTTCCTTCACCGGCACGCGGCAACGGATTTTAGCGTTCAGTGAAGCCTGCCCTTCTGCGAAAGCGATTTCCACTTCTTCCGATGAGTAGAAAGCGAGGCCTTCTCCTTTTACTTTTCTTTCTTCAGTTGAGGAAAGTTCTTTGGTCATAAAATACAGACCTAATACCATGTCCTGAGAAGGTACGGTAATCGGAGAACCGTTGGCCGGGTTCAGAATGTTCTGTGAACCAAGCATCAGCAGTTGTGCTTCCAGAATGGCTTCCGGACCGAGTGGCAAGTGAACCGCCATCTGGTCACCATCGAAGTCAGCGTTGAACGCGGTGGTTACCAGCGGGTGAAGCTGGATTGCCTTTCCTTCGATCATTTTTGGCTGGAAGGCCTGGATTCCCAGTCTGTGCAGCGTAGGCGCACGGTTCAGCAGAACCGGGTGGCCTTTCATCACATTTTCCAGGATATCATATACCACAGGCTCTTTGCGATCGATGATTCGTTTTGCAGATTTAACTGTTTTCACGATTCCTCTTTCGATCAGCTTGCGGATAATAAACGGTTTGTACAGCTCAGCTGCCATGTCTTTCGGGATACCGCACTCGTGCAACTGCAGGTTCGGACCTACGACGATTACGGAACGCGCGGAGTAATCCACACGCTTCCCGAGAAGGTTCTGACGGAAACGACCCTGCTTACCTTTCAATGAATCTGAAAGTGATTTCAGCGGACGGTTGGATTCCGACTTCACGGCAGAAGACTTACGTGTGTTATCGAACAGGGAATCCACGGATTCCTGAAGCATACGCTTCTCGTTACGTAAGATAACTTCCGGTGCTTTGATCTCCATCAAACGCTTCAGACGGTTGTTTCTGATGATAACACGACGGTACAGGTCATTGAGGTCAGACGTTGCAAAACGTCCACCATCCAACGGCACCAACGGACGCAGCTCTGGTGGAATGACCGGCAGTACGCGCATAATCATCCACTCCGGGCGGTTAATCATACGGGTGTTCGCGCCACGAAGTGCTTCCACAACGTTCAGACGCTTTAATGCTTCTGTACGACGCTGCTTGGAAGATTCGTTGTGTGCCTTATGACGAAGATCGAAAGAAAGCGAATCCAGATCGATTCTCTTCAGCAATTCTTCCACTGCTTCAGCACCCATTTTGGCGATGAACTTATTTGGATCTGCATCGTCCAGATATTGATTTTCTGCCGGAAGTGTATCCAGAACATCCAGATATTCTTCTTCGGTCAGGAACTCCATATTTTCGAAGTCAGAGCCATCTGCCTTGCGCGCCATACCCTGCTGGATTACAACATATCTTTCGTAGTAGATAATCATGTCCAGTTTCTTGGATGGCAACCCAAGCAGATATCCGATTTTGTTTGGAAGGGAACGGAAGTACCAGATGTGTGCAACCGGCACCACCAGGCCAATGTGCCCGATACGCTCACGACGCACTTTCTTTTCAGTTACTTCCACACCGCAACGGTCACAAACGATTCCTTTGTATCGGATACGCTTGTATTTACCGCAGGCACACTCGTAATCCTTCACCGGGCCGAAAATCTTTTCGCAGAAAAGACCATCACGCTCCGGCTTGTGTGTACGGTAGTTAATGGTTTCCGGCTTCAGCACCTCGCCGCGGGAGTCCTGCAGGATGGATTCTGGTGAAGCTAAACCGATCGTAATTTTAGAGAAATTACTTGTTTTATTTTTATTTGACATTTTTCAAATTTTAGATTATAGATTTTAAATTTTAAAATACCTATGAACAGGTAATTCAAAGAATTATGATTTAAAATTTAAAATTATTCCTCCAGTCTTACGTCAAGGCCAAGACCCTGCAGTTCATGCAGCAATACATTGAAAGATTCCGGAATACCTGGTTCAGGCATGGCTTCTCCTTTTGCAATTGCTTCATATGTTTTAGCTCTACCAATAACGTCATCAGACTTCACGGTCAGGATTTCACGAAGGATATTGGATGCACCAAAGGCTTCCAGTGCCCAAACCTCCATCTCACCGAAACGCTGTCCACCGAACTGGGCTTTACCACCCAATGGCTGCTGTGTAATCAATGAGTACGGACCGATAGAACGCGCGTGCATTTTATCATCAACCATGTGGCCGAGTTTCAGCATATAGATAATCCCCACTGTTGCCGGCTGTGCGAAACGCTCACCGGTTCCACCGTCATACAGGTACGTGCTGCCGTATTTCGGTAAACCAGCCTGGTCTGTGTACTCGGTAATCTGGTCAAGGCTCGCACCATCGAAGATCGGCGTTGCGAATTTAAGACCCAGTTTTTTACCGGCCCAGCCCAATACGGTTTCATAAATCTGACCGATGTTCATACGCGAAGGTACGCCCAGCGGGTTCAGTACGATATCGACCGGTGTACCATCTTCCAGGAACGGCATATCTTCTTCACGAACGATTCGGGATACAATACCCTTGTTTCCGTGACGCCCTGCCATCTTATCACCTACGTTCAGCTTACGCTTCTTGGCAATGTATACTTTAGCCAGTTTAATAATACCTGCCGGAAGTTCATCACCGATAGAAATCGCAAATTTCTCACGATTTTTAACCCCCTGGATATCGTTGTATTTGATCTTATAGTTATGGATCAACTGCTTCACCAGCTCATTACGCTCTGCATCCACAGTCCAGTCGGCACCGCTTACGTTCACGTAATCTTCCACACTTTGCAACAGTTTGGTGGTGAACTTCACGCCTTTACCGATGATTTCTTCATCCAGGTCATTTTTCACACCCTGAGAAGTTTTACCGTTCACCAAAGTGCCCAGTTTCTCCAGCAGGGTTGAACGCAGTTCATCAAACTTCGCTTTGTATGTATTTTCGATTTCCTCGAGTTTCAGTTTCTCTTCGGATCTCTTTTTCTTGTCTTTGATGTTACGGGAGAACAGCTTCTTGTTGATCACCACCCCTCTTAATGAGGAATCCGCTTTCAGGGAAGCATCTTTCACATCACCGGCCTTATCACCGAAGATCGCACGAAGCAGTTTTTCTTCCGGTGTCGGATCTGATTCACCTTTCGGCGTGATCTTACCGATCATAATATCGCCAGGTTTCACATCAGCACCAATACGGATCATACCGTTCTCATCCAGATCTTTGGTTGCTTCTTCGGATACGTTTGGAATATCAGAAGTTAATTCTTCCATACCCAGTTTGGTATCACGAACCTCCAGGGAATATTCATCCACGTGGATAGATGTAAACCAGTCTTCGCGAACTACTTTTTCATTGATTACAATCGCATCCTCGAAGTTGTAACCTTTCCATGGCATGAACGCTACGGTCAGGTTTCTACCGATGGCCAGTTCGCCGTTTTCTGTCGCGTAACCATCACACAATACCTGACCTTTTTTCACACGGTCTCCCACGCGTACATTCGGACGCAGGGTAATCGTTGTACTCTGGTTGGTTTTGCGGAATTTGGTCAGCTTATATGTTTTCGTACCGGACTCAAAAGATACCAGATCTTCATCATCGCTGCGGTCATATTTAATAGTAATCTGATCTGCATCCACATACTCCACGACACCGTCGCCGGCAGCGTTGATCAGGACACGGGAGTCAGTAGCTACCTGTTTTTCCAAACCTGTTCCTACAATCGGAGCTTCGGGCTTCAATAACGGAACTGCCTGGCGCATCATGTTGGAGCCCATCAGCGCACGGTTCGCATCATCGTGTTCCAGGAACGGAATCAAAGATGCCGAAATACCGGAAATCTGGTTCGGTGCCACATCAATCAGGTCAACCTGCTGAGGTTCCACTACCGGATAGTCACCATCCAGACGTGCAATTACACGGTCTGTATCAATGGTACCATCGTCCTTCATCTCAACGTTTGCCTGAGCAATTACGCGATCCTCTTCATCTTCAGCATTTAAGTAAACCGGAGCTGTTTTCAAATCTACCTTACCATCTGCAACCTTGCGGTATGGCGTTTCAATAAACCCAAGGTTATTGATTTTCGCATAGATACCCAAAGATGAAATCAGACCAATGTTCGGTCCTTCCGGTGTTTCAATCGGACAGATACGGCCGTAGTGTGTATGGTGAACGTCACGCACCTCGAAACCTGCTCTTTCACGGGAAAGACCACCAGGCCCGAGCGCAGACAGACGACGCTTGTGCGTAATCTCGGACAGCGGGTTCGTCTGGTCCATGAACTGAGACAGCTGGTTGGTTCCGAAGAACGAGTTAATAACTGAAGTCAGTGTTTTGGCATTCACCAGGTCAATCGGTGTAAAAATTTCGTTGTCACGAACATTCATACGCTCACGGATAGTTCTGGCGATACGGGAAAGTCCCACACCAAACTGGCCGGAAAGCTGCTCACCTACCGTTTTAATTCTACGGTTGGATAAGTGGTCGATATCATCCACCTCCGCTTTAGAGTTCACCAGTTCAATCAGGTGACGAACGATGGCAATAATATCTTCTTTGGTAAGAACTTCGGTTTTCTCCGGAATGTTAAGGCCTAATTTCTTGTTCAGGCGGTAACGACCTACTTCACCCAGAGAGTAACGCTGCTCAGAGAAAAAGAGCTTCTCGATAATTCCACGTGCCGTTTCCTCATCTGGCGGATCTGCATTACGCAGCTGACGGTAAATATATTCTACCGCCTCTTTTTCGGAGTTGGTAGGGTCTTTCTGTAAGGTATTCTGAATGATCGAGAACTCGTTGGAGTTTTCCTTGTGAATCAAAATTGATTTCACGCCGGATTCCAGGATCATATCGATATGCTCTTTTTCGAGTACCGTTTCACGATCCAGGATGATCTCGTTTCTTTCGATGGAAACCACTTCACCGGTATCTTCGTCCACGAAGTCTTCAAACCAGGTATTCAGTACGCGGGCAGCCAGGGTACGGCCTTCCACTTTTTTCAGGGCAGCCTTGGAAACCTTCACTTCTTCAGCCAGGTCAAAGATCTGCAGAATATCCTTATCCGACTCATAACCAATCGCACGCAACAGCGTCGTAAGCGGTAATTTTTTCTTACGGTCGATATAGGCATACATCACGTTATTGATATCCGTGGTGAATTCCATCCAGGAACCTTTAAACGGAATAATACGGGAATAATACAGCTTGGTTCCGTTGGCGTGGTAGGTTTGTCCGAAGAACACCCCTGGCGAACGGTGTAACTGCGTTACGATGACACGCTCGGCACCATTAATGATAAAGGAACCGGACGGCGTCATATAAGGCACAGGGCCCAGGTACACATCCTGCACCACAGTCTGGAAATCCTCGTGCTCAGGGTCTGTACAGTACAGTTTGAGACGGGCTTTCAGCGGCACGGAGTACGTGAGGCCTCTTTCCACACACTCATCGATTGAGTAGCGCGGGGAATCCACCAGGTAATCCAGGAATTCCAGCACGAACTGGTTCCGGGAATCCGTGATCGGAAAGTTTTCTTCAAAGGTTTTGTACAGCGACTCATTGCGGCGTTGTTCCGGCAAAGTGTCTAACTGGAAAAACTCTTTGAACGATTGAATCTGAATGTCCAGAAAGTCAGGTGTGATCACTTGTCCTTTTACTTCGGAGAAGTTGATTCTTTCGTTCACCTGAGCTTTTGCGACGGCTTTAGATTTGCTCATAAAAGTTAAAAAGAATGAGGGTTAAAAAATATTTTGTTTAAAAAATATCAGGTCGGGAAAGAGGAGATAATAAAGAATTCTGAAGCGAAATCAGCAAGAAGAGAAGTAGAAAACTTTGGCGCAGTGATCCGATTACTCTTACTAAAAACCTCTGATGCTTTATCCATCAGTCTTTTAACTCAACCTAACTGCAACGCCGATATATCTTTTCACGGAGTAGTGCAAAATATTTCTCGCAATTTGGGCGGCTAACTTTTGACCATTTATACGGAAAGCACAAAAACCCCTTTCAAAAAATGAAAGAGTTGAAATTCAGTGTTTTACGTTTAAATAGAAAATAATTCGCGCCAAAATCGACTGCAAAGATACACAGAATAAAACACTTAAACAAATAATTGATTGTGCGCGTTTTACTTTTTCATTTTATATTTCTGCTACGAAAGGCTAACCTTCCATGCAGCAACCATAAAAACGATCGTGATAGTATCCAAACAGATTTACTCAAACAAAATTAAGTGAACATAGATTATAAACTTTCTTGTGAGTGAAAGTAGTTAATTTCCGGCGTATATAAAATAATTACCGGCAAATAAAGTTGGCTGCATATTGTTGTGTGCAATGTCGCTACCCCCGGTTGATAATGTGTGAACGTGTGTCCCCATTTGGCTGCCGGTAAAGGTATGTGTATGGTTACCGGCGCTGCCTGTATTAACTACATATGGTTTACCATCGCCATTATTTAAAACAGCATCGCCGGTTGTACTGGTAGTACCCTCAATTTTACTGGCTGTGTCTCCAGTGACTGTATGTGTATGGCTTCCGGAATTCGTTAGAGTGCCAGATGGTGTCCCTGCACTGGTCGCAGCCGTAGTTATCGTGTAATTTGGCAACTCTGCTTGGGTTAGTGTATGTTTCTCATTTCCTACATTTGCACCTAAAACTCTATTCGTTAGTCCCACCCCCTGTCCTACGGCACCGGCAACTTTACCGGTAAAATTAGGCAGGTTAAAAGTGGTTGCACCATCGCCAGCTCCAAAGGAAGTGTCGATAATCGCAAATAATTCCGCATAATCTGTACGAGAAACTGCCCTGCCATCACATTTTAGCCAACCACTGTGGTCTGTATTCCTCGCGGACAGTTTGTAATCTGACACCATCGAGCTTGAATCTCCACCAGCCGAACCCATGCAGGAAGACCATTCACTGCTTTGGAAAATCTTGATACAGCTCCTGCTGTTGTCATAAATCACCATACCATTTACCGGCACAGTGACAGCAGCAGTATTAGCAACGCGTGGTGGTATGAGGCCACTATCGGCGGAGACCACATCCAGCGCACCCTGCGGACTTTCAGTATTAATACCCACCTTACCTGTTTGCGCGGAAAGCAAAGCAGTAGACGCAAGCGTCAAAAGAAATAAAAATTTTGTCATTTAATTAAAATTAAGGGTAATCTAGCAATTTAGAATTGAGCAAATACTGCTTTTGTATAGGTGAAAATAGTGTGCGCAAACATAAATAAAATTACACGTTTACGAAATATCTTTTTAAAGAAAACAACGAAAAAGTTTAAGACGATATTCTTGTGCTATCATAATTGTAAATTAATATAGAACAGCTAATCACCAAAACAGTACTAATTATTACTAATTCACAATAAGAAGTCGTATATTTGTTATACCAAAAACAAGAGTTAATGAACTTCCCAAGACTACAGGAAAAGCTTGAAATACTGGCGGACGCAGCGAAATATGATGTATCATGCTCCTCCAGCGGCGGAAACCGGAAGAATAAAAACGGGGGCCTGGGCGACAGTCATGCAAGCGGGATCTGCCACTCTTACACGGAAGACGGACGATGTGTTTCTCTGCTGAAAATACTGCTCACCAATCATTGTATTTATGATTGTGCGTACTGTGTTTCCCGCAAATCAAATGACATTAAAAGAGCAGCCTTTACTGTGGAGGAAGTGGTGGATCTGACCATTAACTTTTACCGTCGGAATTATATCGAAGGTTTATTTCTCAGTTCCGGTATTTTCAAAGATGCCGATACCACAATGGAACGTCTGGTTCGGGTAGCTAAGAAGCTGCGCACAGAACATAAATTTAATGGATATATTCATTTGAAATCCATTCCCGGTGCCAGCGATGAACTCATGAAAGAAGCAGGCCTGTACGCCGACCGGCTTTCGATTAATCTGGAAATTCCCACAACAAGCGGCCTCAAACTACTGGCACCCGAGAAATCGCACCACCAGATGATCAAGCCGATGGGTTTTATAAAGAATGAAGTAAAATTATACAAAGAGGAACGCAAAATCTTCCGCCACGTACCGAAGTTTGCACCGGCCGGACAGTCGACGCAGATGATTGTGGGTGCTACAAACGAAACCGATCTGAAAATCATCAAAGTGGCCGATCATTTTTATAAAAACTTCAACCTGAAAAGGGTTTACTATTCCGGATATGTGCCGATGCTGGAAGATGCGCGTCTGCCATCTATTGACTCGCAGGTTCCGATGGTTCGCGAAAACCGATTGTACCAGGCAGATTGGCTGATGCGGTTTTATGGTTTCAAAGCAGAGGAAATTGTGGATCAGCAAAATCCGTTTCTGGATCTGGAAGTAGATCCCAAACTGGCATGGGCGCTGCGGAACCGGCAGCAGTTCCCGGTTAATATCAATACCGCACCGAAAGAGATGATTCTTCGTGTGCCGGGCATCGGTCGCAAATCCGTCGGGAAAATTCTGGCGGCACGCAGATTTCAGAAACTGAACCTGGATCATCTTCGCAAGATGGGTGTTGCCACCAACCGCGCAAAATACTTTGTGGAGTTTGGTGCCCAAAACCTATTTACCAAACACCTGGACGAACACCATTTCCGTAAAATTATTTTAAACGGAATGCAGTCCAAGTTTCAGAATCCTTTTTCTCAGCAGCTGAGTTTATTCTGATGACCATTCTTCGGTACGACGGTAGTTTTGAGGGGCTGCTGACAGCAATCTTTGAGGTGTATGAATACCGGTTTAGCCCTGCACTTCCAGCCGCAGAAGGCGAGGAAATTATTCAGCATTTGTTTGCGCAGGAACACCAAGTGGTGACCGATCCTGAGAAAGCGCAGCGTGTCCTGAAAAAGCTGGAAATCACATTGGAGATATCAGGCATCACGCAGCTGATGAAAGTTTACTTTTCGGAAGCCGCCAACGCGCCGGAGCTTATTTTATACGCAGTACAGCAAGCGCTGCTGCAAACTGACAAAAACATTCTGGAGAATTACGGCGATGACCGAATTCTGGCCATTTCCAAGCTGGTCAAATCAGTGAACCGCGAAATCCATCGCATGCACGCCTTTGTACGTTTTGAAAAAATGCAGGACGACGTGTACTTTTCCCGTATTGAACCTGATTATAACGTACTGCCGCTCATTATTAAACATTTCCGGGATCGCTACCGTGACCAGAAATGGATGATTTATGATCTTAAAAGACAGTATGGCGCCTTCTACGATTTAGAAGAGGTCCAAATGTTTGAGCCTACAGAAAGTACGATTATTCCCACACGTAAAACTGCTGAAACCCTGCATGAGAGTGAACTGCAATATCAGAAATTATGGCAGCGGTATTTTCTTAAAACCAATATTCCCGAAAGAAAGAATATAAAACTCCATGTCCAGTCGCTGCCGAAACGGTATTGGAAATATCTGACAGAGAAATGGTGATATGGTTTATATTTTAACCAGAAACTGAGGTACATTCGAGTTTCGAAGCCATAATATGATTGCAACATGAAAAAAATCAACATAAAATCAACTAGGCATATTGATATTGTTTAATAATATTAACCAAACGAAAGTACCCTATATTTTATGTACATATTTCGGCGTCGGCATAAGGAATATTTAAGATAAAAGCATAAAAAAAAGCCGTTCCATCGGGTAATGAAACGGCTTCTTACTAGTACAATTTATGGTTTCCAAAAGGTCCAGACCGTGCCGTTGAACACAGCCAGTTGTCTGGTAACCGTATCAAAGACCATCAGTCCCGGTTCCGGCTGAACGATATTGAGGTGCGGACTGGCCACTCGGGGCAGGACCATTGCGCGGTCACTGTCCGTTAAAACAAGAACGCCGGGTGTTTTGTCTGCGGCTGGATTTTTACCAATGGCCACACGTGCCGCAGGATTATCCGACTGCTGATCTTGCAGTGAAGTATTCACTTTGCCTCGCGGATCCAGACTGAGGTCAAACCAGCTGCCGTTTTTTCGGTATTTTACTTTTTTATCAGAACTGTCAAAAATAAAAGTGCCGTTGGCCGCGCCGGTCGTAGCTGCAGCCGAAGCTACCCAGGGCAACAGCAAACCGCGATTTGCGTCTGCAAACTCCAGCGATACTGAAGCTGAGCGCAATTGCTCCTTTCCGATGGCAACCTGGGCCGTAAGCGGCAAAGCCCCCATCATGGTCATGAGTATAATAAATTTCTTCATTTTTTGTGCATTTTTAATTATTAATCCGGGCATGCCTGGTTATTATAACATTTCCAACCGGCGGCAGTCCCGTCGCTGTTGATCATCAGACATTCCTGAGTCGTATTATAGACCGCCATACCAGGTACAAGATTCGCGGCCGGAATATTCGCAATCTGCAAATCCGTCAGACGATTGATGACAAACCCACTGTTGTTGGATTCCAAAGCCATCCACGCTCCTTTGCGCACCATAGGCCAATTTTGGCCGTCGGCTCCGGCACGTCCCAGGGTGGTAATGCCATAAGGAGTTGCCAGTGGCATTCCGCTGACTTTTCCGTCTTTATAACATAATAAAGTGGACGCCGGCGAATCTGTACACACACAGTTATTCAATGCCCGGACAGATGCCACTACCCTACCCGTGGCAGAGCAGGCCGTTGCAGTGAAACTAAAGTTTTCACTCACAACTGATCCGGCATTCAGCGGTGTGGCCAGTGTATGACTTCCCAGTAGTTGACCGGTAGCATTACCGGCAGCATCGGTACAATAGAAATCTACAACCACTGCCTTTCCGGAAGTTTGCGATGAGGTATTTCTAACGGTTATGTTCCCGCTGTACTGCGTACCGGAAAATTTACCCGTGAGCTGCTCCACCGCGTAAGCCGGTTTGGAAACTGTGTAATTAAAATTATAGCTTCCTGTAGATATTAAGGTACTGTTACACGCAATTCCGGTCGCTGAACAAACTACAGCAGAGTTTTTATCCACTGTATCAATAAAGATGGACTGCGCGCCGCATGAGGTCGTATTCCCATTTGCTGTGAGATTGATTCCATATTGCGTGAAATCTCCCGACTCCATATTAGCCGGTAAACTCAGGCGCAGCACTTTCTGATTTATATTAGTGTCTGTAAACGTTTCCACGAAGCCGGGGCAGAAGTTTCCGCTACAAACGAGCCCAGCATAATCATATCCCACCGGCAGGTTTATGAGAATTTCGCCACCTGTGCCAGTCGCCTGCGCTCCGGATATTACTGTATGCGTCAGATCCAGCATCACAGCATTTGTACAATTATCAAACAGGGTGACCGGTGAGTTCACGCGCGTTCGCACAACGTAATCCGTATCGGTCCCGATAATATTAATAGGATCCGTAAAAACCGTATTCTCGTTACCCGCTGAAATGGTACCACAAGAACTACTTCCATAAATCGCAATCTTAACAGCAGATTTTGAAATAAAAGTACAGTTACTTGTTACCTGGAATCTGATATCCATCTGACGCAGCTCCGCATTACCACCATCACTCAGTGTGCCCGGGAACCCAACGGCCGGTACATAAGCAGGGTGTGAACTCAGGTCAATAACCGTATTTCCGGCTGAAGCAGAAAATACTAATGGTTGCCAGTTGCCGGAACCTTTGGGGTATTCCCCCTGAATACTTCCGGTCACAAAAGAGGCACCAAGTGGCAGGGTAAGTACCACCTTGGACTCGCTTGTATTTCCCGGACCGGCCGAGATATAGGTGTACTGATAATCCAGCACATCGCACATATTGACATTCGCAGGAGGTCCTGCAACTTTTGCCAGCTGTATTACCGAGGTCTGCGGAATAAGCTGCAAGCCAACAGTACTCGCGGAACACCCATATGCAGTGGGATCATCCGGATAAGCACTACAGTTCCAGCCGGCATTAACCACGAATGTTGTAGCGTTACAGCTGTTGTATTCATAATCTACCTGGAAATCCCGGTATTCACTGGAAGCCAGTCCGGCGGCAGATACCTGATACCAGACCCCGCCGGCGTACGGAATCCCGGTCATGACTGCATTGCTGGCCAGATCGGTTACTTTCTTCACAGTTACATTTGGATGATCCGGAATAGAAAACCAAACGTAAGGTGCTGTTGTAGTACCTGTAGAAACAATTCGGAATCTGTGATTTTCAATGGGCTTGTACGCCTGAACATCGCCCGAAAGGTTAATCAGTTCGATGGCAGGTTTGGTTGTGGCATCGTAGGTTACCTGGTAATTTTTCTGATTTAAAACTTCTGCAGGTGTTGTTCCCCTTCTTGCATGGTGATAATAGTTCGGCAGATACCTAAACTTCACGTTCATTTGTTGCACAGACGCTACTCCACAAGCCGGTCGGATATACACGTGGAAATTCAGGTTATAACTATTGGTAACCAACACATTATGAACCGCCTTTGGGATCTGGTAAGTGTAGGTGCTTCCGTTCTTAACTAAGAATGAAGTGATATCCTGCGCAGGTGTTCCTGCATCATAATTGATATACGTAATTTTATCCAGCGTGAATCCCGGTGGAATGGTAACCTCGTACTGAGTTGGTAAAAAGCCCGGCCGTATTTCATTTGCATATTTTACGCCCGATGAATTGAAACGGTAAGCAAGGAAACTTGGGTGGGTCATAAGGGTATTACAAGCTGTTGCGGCAGCGTACACTCCCCCGTTGGCACCGTGCGCCACTTCGCCCGTGAGAAGATACATTGGCGGAATCAAATAATTGCAGGATATTTCCACATTATTACTATCCAGATTATAGAAATACAGCTTTTCAGAAGTCTGCATATCCTGCTTCGGTAAGTTTGAAGAGGATACCTGATAGGTGGCAACCGTTTCTATAACATCACCATCCAGAAGCTGAGCGCCCGGAAGTGTTGCAATAAGGCTGTTGAAATTCCAAGTGATTTCCTGTGCCGTTCTTGAATTAACATTATTGGTCGTAAATTCTGTAATCGTTTTTTCGAAAGTCTGCGTTCCTCTTCTCACAATTGCCTTCAGTGATTTTGGCGTGAGTGGATTTTCATTGGAAGCGTGTTTCTTCACCATAAATTTCAGGAACAAGTTTGCGCTGTTTCCGTTTTGTTTTCCATTTGCTTTTACTTCAATATCATCCAGGTAGAGCGCTTTTGATAAATCATACGCTGAAATTTTATTTCTGGACTGCACGGTAGACATCGAAAAGTCAGTCCAGCCCAAAGAATTATCGGCACGCTCCACAGTAGCTGAAATCAGAGAAGGCCCATTTGCACATGATCCGGCACAGACCGCATTCTCCACCATCAGCGTGCTGCAAAAAATATCTTCGTTGCAGGAACATCCGGTCACGATGTTGTCAAGCCTTTTTAATTTAAAAGGAAGATTAAGTGTTCCCCCCGGCTTTGCTCCGCAGTTATATACCAGATCAAGCGTAATATATCCAACTTTGTTTGAAGGACTGATTACCGTCAGCACATTTCCAACCTGTGATATTTCCGGAGAGGTTTGCAATGCCGTACCGGGATAACTGCCATTAAACCATTTCGCGTTAGGTGTAGCACTCACCGAAACGCCTTCCGGAAGCGTAATTTCGTAAGCATATCTGGTATTATTTGTATCAAGCTTGTTGGTGATTGCATAATATCCTACGGAAAAGCGGGCATTAAAGGGCACTCCATCATAAATGTTTGCCGGGCTATACGATGTATTTGTAACTTGAGCGACGCGCGTTCCACTTGGCGTCCAGCTCCCCGGTAATGCTGTCAGTTTTTTTGTGGTCTGTACTTCCGGTGAACATGGTGTGGTGTAATTTACATCAGCGTGTACACCGTAGACCGTGTTACTAAATTCGGTATTACAAACGTTGGCACTACAATTTTCTTTGATGGTGATTTTAATATTAACACTGTTGCCGGCGCGAAGATCATCGTAAAAACCATCACCGTCCAGATCTTCCAGGCCGCCCGGCCCATCCGGATCTTCGGTAAAGAAATTGCGCAAATCAATCTCCGCAATCGCCAGTTTATTTCCATTGATTATAGGGACTACTTTACCGTTAATTTCTGCTTTAACAAGCTGGTGGCGAAAAAAATCAAAAGTTCCTAAAGCTGAACTATTTTGTCCGCCCAGCCGTATCTTCGCGTTATACATTCCTGCAGCGACCGGGTCACCGCTCCCTGTATTTTTTATGGTAATATTCCAAGTGTATGGTGTACAGGAATCAACAAAATCATTTCCACGCGAAGCGCTGAATGACGCATCCGCTGTTCCCTCGGCCATGGAAACCGAGCCGGTGCCGGTTGCTGCCTGGCAGGAAGCAGTGATACCGCAGCCCCAGGTAACACTGTAGTTGGTTTGTGCATTACAAACTAAAATCCGGTAATGTTCGGAGAAAGTCAGCTTGTCACCGTTGCAGAAGTTTCCATTGGGCATCATACTGCTGATGATTGCATACTTGGTCGTATTAGTACCGGAACTTATCGGGTCAAGCACAATCGGAGTAGCGAGCGCGACACCGTTTCTGGCGATAATTGAAATACGTTTCGTCTGGATTCCATTACCGGGATGCTGCACAGTAAGTTCAAGATTGCTGACACAGCCGTTACCGCCGTTTGTAACTTCAAATGTTCTTTTATAATCTGTATTGAGCGCCGCATTATTCTGGGTTTCCGGCTGCACAAAAGTGAGAACGGCTGAGCGCACGTTATATTCAGCAGTTGTGCCGGAAGAAGATTCGTTGGTACCCAACTTTGCTGAAACCTGATCATTAAATTTTCCGCCACCATTTAAATGCGCGATGGCTACGCAATTAGCTGCGCGGCTTATTTTAAAAACAATGTTTTCGCCTTGGTTGATTGCATTGTTTTTAGTTATGGAAAACTTCGGAATTGCCTTTGTTCCACCATTTTCCTTAATAGCAACTCCCTTGCTGGCGCTAATGATCTGCACGGATCCGAGAACATATTCAACGCCAGGTGCCAGGTTGACCGTTACATCTGCGGTCGCAGCGCCGCCGGTAAGTGCGGATAAAGTTATTTGTAAATCATTGCTCTGGCCGCAAACCGTACTGACTGCCGGCGGGCCCTGCGGAAAGCTGATGATAAAAGATTCTTTCTGCTGCGCTGCGAGTACACTACCTAAGAGCAGATAGAGAGGCAGCAGAAATCGTACGATTACTGCGTAATTTTTCTTCATAAAATTTGTGTTAATCTTTTTGCCGGACTTTGCCTTTCCGACTGAGGCTCACCGCCTTATTACAGCGGGTTTACATAATATAAAAACATAAAAAAACCGCCTCAAAAAATGAGGCGGTTTCTTTTTTTATGTACAGTAAACTGTGGCAAGATGATTACTTCAGTTCTACTTCAGCACCTGCTTCTTCCAGTTGCTTTTTCAGAGCTTCAGCTTCGTCTTTAGCGATTCCTTCTTTGATTGGAGTCGGAGCGTTGTCTACCATATCTTTAGCGTCTTTCAGACCAGCGCCTGTAAGATCTTTTACCAGTTTTACAACTGCAAGTTTAGAGGCACCAGCTGATTTCAGGATTACGTCGAATTCTGTTTTTTCTTCAGCAGCATCACCACCAGCACCACCAGCAGCAGCAACTACAGTTGCAGCAGCAGGCTCAATTCCGTACTCATCCTTCAGGATAGTAGCCAATTCGTTTACGTCTTTTACAGTAAGGTTTACAAGCGTTTCCGCTAAGTTTTTTAAATCTGACATTTTAATAATGTTTAATTGTTGAACGATTTATTGTTGTTTTTTTTGAGTTCTGATTACTCAGCTGCAGGTGCTTCCCCTTCAGCAGTGTTATCCTGTGCACCGGTAGCTTCTTCTTTGTTCTGAAGCGCAGACAGTACGTTGCGGATAGGCGACTGGAGCAATCCGATGATTTCACCAATCATTTCCTCTCTGGACTTGATGTTCGCCAGGGTATCGAGGTTTTCATCTCCTACATAGAAAGTTTCCTGCAGGTACGCTGATTTCAGCGCCGGGATGGCTTCTTTTTTTCTGAAGTTCTGAATCAGTTTTGCCGGAGCATTCGCTGTTTCAGAAATCATCAAAGCGGAGTTCCCTTTGAAGCTTTGGAACATTTCAGAGTAATCTACTCCTTCCATTTGCTCCATTGCTTTCTGCAGCAGGGTGTTCTTAACAACTTTCAGGGAAATATTGTTCTTGAAAGCCTGTCTTCTGAAATCTGAAGTCGCAGCAGCATTCATTCCTTCCAGATTTGCCACATATACCACTTTGGCATCCTGCAGCATATCTTTGATATCTTGTATTACTAATACTTTATCTTCTTTTGTCATTGTCTTACAGATTTTAGTTTACAGATTTAGTATCAATTGCAATCCCCGGACTCATGGTAGAAGATAAGTAGATGCTTTTCACGTAGGTACCCTTCGCTGCAGTAGGTTTCAGTTTCACCAGTGTCTGGATCAGCTCAGCTGCATTTTCGCGGATTTTGGCTGCATCAAAAGACACTTTACCAATTCCGGCATGGATAATACCGTATTTATCTACTTTAAAATCAATTTTACCAGATTTCACTTCAGAAACTGCTTTACCAATTTCCATCGTTACGGTACCTGATTTTGGGTTTGGCATCAAGCCACGCGGACCCAGGATACGACCCAAAGGACCCAGTTTACCCATTACGGCAGGCATGGTTACAATTACGTCAACATCTGTCCAGCCCTCTTTGATTTTTTGCAGATATTCATCCAGACCCACATAATCAGCACCCGCTTCTTTCGCTTCAGCTTCTTTATCCGGTGTTACCAGCGCAAGAACTTTCACATCCTTACCGGTACCGTGTGGCAGGGAAACAACTCCTCTTACCATCTGGTTTGCTTTTCTTGGATCTACACCCAAACGCACTGCAATATCAATTGAGGCATCAAATTTTGCGAAGTTTACTTCTTTCACCAGCGCAGAGGCTTCGTCCAGAGAGTACACTTTATTTTTTTCTACTTTGCTTAAAGCTTCCTTTTGCTTTTTCGTCAGTTTTGCCATGTCTATTGGGTTTAAGCGTTAGTGGGTTTAGTTCCTGTCACTCTCAGTCCCATTGAACGGGCCGTACCCGCTACCATGGTCATTGCAGAATCCAAAGTAAAGCAGTTCAGGTCGCTCATTTTATCTTCAGCAATTTTTTTCACCTGTTCCCAGGTTACACTTCCTACTTTGGCGCGGTTCGGTTCACCGGAACCTTTTTTCTGCTTGGATGCATCCAGCAGCTGAATTGCAGCAGGTGGGGTTTTGATAACAAATTCGAAAGATTTGTCTTCGTACACCGTGATTACTACCGGCAGAACCTGCCCGGCTTTATCTTGCGTACGTCCGTTGAACTGCTTGCAGAATTCCATGATGTTCACCCCTGCAGAACCCAGTGCGGGACCTACTGGCGGAGAAGGGTTCGCTGCCCCTCCTTTCACCTGGAGTTTCACCATTTTAAAGACTTTTTTAGCCATTGTTGTTGTTTAAATAATTAGGTAATTTATGAATGTGGAAGCATTTATAAATTTGCAAAGCCGCCGTCTCACCCGGCTACTTTACATTTCAGGCTGCAAAATTAAGAATTAAATTTAATTCTGCAAACCTTAATTGATTGATTTTTAAGAATATTTTAAAGACATGCCGGCAATTTAGAAGCACAATTCTTCTATTAACGCTTTATGATTTTCGCCGTCAATGTTTTGCCTTGTTTGGTTGTAGCGACAACAAGGTAAGTTCCGGCAGTTAAAGTTTCCGTTTTAATAATTCGTTTTTCAGATACAAGAATTTGTTTGCCCGTAAGGTCGATAATTTTGACTGTCGCAATGTCGTCTGAAATAATTTCCAATTGCTCTTTAACCAGCGTTGAGCGTAAGAAGTTTGGCCTGGACGTAAATACTTCAGATGTACCTAATGTTGTGTTTCCTTCCAGAATAAAGGTAAGTCCCGAATTTTGCGTTGACCAGGCACCATTTGTATATACCTGCGCTAAACTGGTACCGGTACTGTTTTCTCCGGGAAAACTGTGCCAGTCACCGGTAGAACTGTTATAAGGCATATTGATCCTTGCACTGAAAACAATCCAATACTTTTGATTGGCTTCCAGCACAATGTTTTGTGCGGAGAAATCCAGCACAAAGTCCTGTTCATATCCTCGTGATTCAAGGGTAACAGCATCTGTAGTATTAGTTGCACTATAGATAACGTTTTCGGATCCAGGCGCTCCTTCCAATTGCTCTGCTTTAATAATGAAAACATCGGCTCCTGTATAAATCGAAGGTAAATTCTGAAATATCTGCGCTCCCTGAAGTGTAATTCTATTTAACTTCGCTGCAGAAGTAAGAACGAAGTCGTCCGCCACGTGAACCGAACGACCATTAGTGGTTGAACCGGAAATCATGTTGCCGTCCGGTTCTTTTGCTTGCTGCAGCAGCGTCATGTTCTGTGCACTGCTCATAGAAGCCATAAAAATGGTTACCGCCGTGCCAAATCTGTAAAAGTTTTTCATATTAAAATTTTAAAAAACGGCAATTTATAACATTTCAACGGAATGACACGTTAGCACCAAAAAAATCCACTTTCTCGCGAAAATGGATTTAATTATTTTGAAACTATGTGTTTACATTACTTTTTCAACTTGCATGAAACTAAGTTCCATCGGTGTTTTTCTGCCGAAGATCATCACGGAGACTTCGATCTTTTTCTTATCCTCCAGCAGTTTTTCTACCGTACCGTTGAAACCATTGAACGGTCCGTCGATTACTTTTACATTTTCTCCCACCACAAATGGAATTGCCTGCTCTACGGCGTATTCAGAAAGTTCATCCATACGGCCCAGCATACGGTTCACCTCGGACTTACGCATCGGCACCGGATCTCCTCCTTTGGTTGAACTCAGGAAAGAAATCACACCGGGAATATTTTTAATGATGTGCGGAATTTCTCCGACCAGATTAGCCTCTACCATCAGGTATCCGGGATAGTACGGGCGCTCCTTCGGAACCTTCTTCCCGTTTTTAATCTGGATTACCTTTTCCATCGGAATGACCACCTGTGTAACGAAGTCTTCGAAACCATGGTGCTTCATTTCATTCTCGATGTAGGTCTTCACTTTATTTTCCTGACCGCTTACGGATTTCAGCACATACCACTTCAGCTCACTCATCTTAGGAAAACAATTTAATTGAACATACCGATAGCGAGCGTAATGAAGTTCGTAATTGCTTTATTGAAAAGCGAATCCACACCGAAAACAAAAAGCGCAAGGATCACAGTTGCCACGGTAACGACTACGGTGGAAGACTGCAGCATGGGCCACTTCGGCCATTCTACCTTTTCTTTAAATTCGATGTACGAACCTTTAATAAAATTTGCTAAGCTCATTATCTTTTATTTGCACGGGCACAAGGATTCGAACCCTGATCAACGGTTTTGGAGACCGGTATCCTACCATTGGACGATGCCCGTAAGAAGTTCCGCAAGTTGCCTTGCGGAACTGTATTGGTAGCGCTTGTCAGCGCAATAAATTACTCTAGGATTTCAGTTACCTGACCTGCACCTACAGTTCTACCACCTTCGCGGATTGCGAAACGAAGACCTACGTTCAGTGCGATTGGCTGAAGCAACTCAACAGTAATAGTAAGGTTATCACCTGGCATTACCATTTCTACTCCTTCCGGCAAGAAGATCTCACCTGTTACGTCAGTAGTTCTTACGTAGAACTGAGGACGGTATTTGTTGTGGAATGGAGTGTGACGTCCACCTTCTTCTTTAGAAAGGATATAAACCTCAGCTTTGAATTTTTTGTGTGGCTTCACAGAACCTTGTTTTGCGATAACCATCCCTCTCTTGATGTCGGTTTTTTCAATACCTCTCAACAGCAGACCTACGTTATCACCAGCTTCCCCTCTGTCCAGGATTTTGCGGAACATCTCCACCCCTGTTACAGTAGAAGTAAGTTTCTCATCACCCATACCTACGATGTCAACCGGATCACCAGAGTTGATAACCCCAGCCTCGATTCTACCAGTAGCTACAGTACCACGACCTGTAATTGAGAATACGTCTTCAATTGGCATCAGGAATGGCTTGTCAGACTCTCTTGTTGGCTGCTCGATCCAGCTATCAACAGCGTCCATAAGTTCTTCAACAGTTTTAACCCATTTTTCTTCACCGTTCAGTGCGCCCAGTGCAGATCCTTGGATTACCGGAGAGTTATCTCCGTCATATTCGTAAGAAGAAAGCAGATCTCTAAGTTCAAGTTCTACCAGCTCCAGAAGCTCAGCATCGTCCACCATATCCACTTTGTTCATGAATACAACGATTCTAGGTACGTTTACCTGACGGCAAAGCAGGATGTGCTCTCTTGTTTGTGGCATAGGACCATCTGTAGCAGCACACACCAGGATTGCTCCGTCCATCTGCGCAGCACCAGTTACCATGTTCTTAACATAGTCGGCGTGACCCGGGCAGTCTACGTGAGCGTAGTGTCTGTTGTCAGTTTCGTACTCAATGTGCGATGTATTGATAGTAATACCTCTTTCTTTTTCTTCCGGTGCAGAGTCAATTGCAGAGAAATCTCTTTTTTCTGCCAGACCTTTATCGGACAATACTTTACTGATTGCAGCAGTAAGCGTAGTTTTACCATGGTCTACGTGACCGATGGTACCAATGTTCAAGTGTGGTTTGTTACGATTAAACGTTTCCTTTGCCATGATTTAAATTATTTATTTAATTAATTATTCAAATTTTCGGTGCGCAAATATAGTGATTTTTTGAATATCGAAAATCTTTTTTTATAAAAATTCTGATTATCCAAAAAACAGGGCGTCACACCGTTGGGACATTAATGAAATATCGGACTGCAAATTTATGTAAAAATATTTATTGCAGAAAATGTACTGCCTAAAATTCACCAATCTCTGGAAATCCTTCCGTCTTCAGGAAATTTCCGTGAACCTCTGTTTATTCTTTTTTAAACCCTTTCCTTTGCGGAGTTCCGATAAAAGAGCCAGTAAATGATCGGGAACACCAGCAGCGTGAGCACTGTCGCGGTAATCAGTCCGCCAATAATCACAACTGCCAGCGGTTTCTGTGATTCAGACCCGATACCTGTGGATAAAGCGGCCGGCAACAGTCCCACCGAAGCCATCAGTGCCGTCATCACCACGGGCCGTGTCCGTACCTTCACCGCTTCCACAATTCCAACGAGTATTTCCAGGCCGCGTTTTTGGTTATGATGAAATTCTGACAGAAGAATAACCCCGTTTTGGATACAAATCCCAAACAGTGCGATAAATCCTACACCCGCCGAAATCCCGAAATTGATACCGGTTACATGCAGCGCTAAAATCCCGCCAATCAACGCAAACGGAACATTCGCCAATACAAGCAATGAATCTTTCAGATTTCCGAAGAGAATGAACAGCAAGAAGAAGATCATCACCAGGCTAATCGGAACTACCTGCCCGAGGCGCGAGGTGGCGCGCTCCTGGTTTTCAAACTGCCCTGTCCAGCCAATCGAATATCCCTGCGGAAGATCCAGTTTATCTATTTTTTGCTGCGCTTCGGTAATGGTGCTGCCCAGATCCCGGTCGCGCACTGAGAATTTCACACCGATGTACCGCTGTACATTATCACGGTAGATAAAGGCTGCACCGTTGTCCTGCTGGATTTCCGAAATTTCGTTCATGGGAATCAGCATATCGTCCTGCGTAGGCACCATCAGCCGCGCCAGGTCTTTTTCATCCTTTCTGAATTCCTGATCATACCGGATCCGGATGTCAAATTTGCGGTCGCCATCGTATAATTCAGAAGCCGTGACCCCGCCAAAAGCCGTTTCCAGCACAGACTGTGCATCTGCCAGCGCCACGCCGTACTGTGCCATCCGTTCGCGGTTGAGAACCACAACCAACTCCGGTTGCCCAATATTTTGGATAATTCCGGCATCCTTCACGCCATCCACCTCTTTCAGTTCCGCGTACACCTGCTGCGCCAACTGATCCAGTGTGTGCAGATTATCACCAAATATTTTTATGCCGTTTTCTGCTTTGAAACCTGCTACCGCTTCCGCTACGTTGTCTGAGATAGGCTGGGAATAGTTATAATTAATACCTTGAAACCGTTTGAGCTTGGCATCCATTTCCTCAATAAGTTCATCCATGCTGATTTTGCGGCCCCACTCCTCTTTCGGCTTCAGATCCACTGAGAACTGCACGAAACCAAAACCGTTCGGGTCCGCACCATCGTTGCTTCGGCCCGCCTGGGTGAGCACATTGGTAACTTCCGGAAATTCGCGGAGGGTTTTCTTCAGATCTTCCGTTGTTTTCAAGGACTCTTTCAGGCTGATGCTCATCGGCATTTCTGCGGTTACCCATAAGGCTCCTTCGTTGAGCGGCGGTAAAAATTCTGTTCCCAGAAATCTTGCCGATAAAAGCGTTAAACCAAGAAAGCTTAGAGATACGGCCAGGCTGATTTTTTTATTTCTTAAAGTTACTGCCAGACCTTTCGACACGATGCGCTCCCAAAACTCTGCAAATACATTCCTCTTTTCCCGCACATTTTTATTTAAAAGCATGTGCGACATGACCGGCACCAACGTCAGGGTAAACAGCAAGGCACCCAAAAGGGCAAACCCAAGCGTAAAGGCCAGCGGCGAGAACATTTTTCCTTCTACTTTTTGGAAAGCAAAAATCGGCAACAGAGAAGTGATAATAATTACTTTTGAAAAGAAAACCGCTTTCCCCAGGCCTGTTCCGGTATTCTTAATCCAGCCTGCTTTGGCAAGTTTATTAAAGCGCGCCATGCCGTATTTCCGCGCCCGATGATCGAGCATCACAAAAATCCCTTCGACCATGACGACGGCGCCGTCAATAATAATTCCGAAATCCACCGCACCCAGAGACAGTAGGTTGGCACTCATACCAGCCATATTCAGACACAGAAACGCAAACAGCAGCGACAGCGGAATCACAATGGAAACAATCAGCGTGGTGCGCCAGTCGGCCATAAACAGAAATACAATCACCGTCACGAAAATAATTCCTTCAATCAGGTTGTGCATAATGGTGCTGGTCGTGAAATCCATCAGGTTTTTCCGGTCGTACACCGTGATGAGCTTTACATCTTTAGGTAAAATCTTGGTATTCAGCTCTTCGATTTTAGCTTTCACACCTTCCAGTACTTCCACCGGATTTTCCCCTTTGCGCATAATCACGATGCCTTCCACCACATCGCTCATGTCATTGTACCCCGCCTGGCCCACACGCGGAAGCGAACCTTCCTGCACCGTTGCCACATTTCTGACCAGCACGGGATTACCACTGTCATTCCGGATGATAACATTTTCAATATCACTGATGGATTGCAGCAAACCGATTCCGCGCACTACGTAGGACTGCCCGCTGCGTTCAATCACATCTCCACCTACATTCAGGTTGCTGCTTTCCACTGCTTCAAAAACCTGTGCCGTGGTAAGTTTATATTGCTCCAGCTTTCTGGGGTCCAGATTGAGTTCAAATATTTTTTCCTGTCCGCCGAAGACGCTTACATCTGCAATACCGGGCACACTGCGGATGGCGCGGTCCACCACCCAGTTCTGCAGCGTCAGCAACTCGCGCGAATCTTTCTTGGGACTGTGCAGAATATACCGGAAAATTTCACCCGTCGGTCCGAAAGGTGGCTGCACTTCCACCTCTGTGCCATCGGGCAGGTCTACGGTCTGCAGCTGGACATTCACTTGGTTTCGGGCGAAAAAGTCTTCCACGCCATCTTCAAAATTGATGGTGACGATGGACAGTCCGAACATCGT
The DNA here is from genome assembly GCA_032057205.1 of Kaistella sp. Taxonomy (GTDB): domain Bacteria; phylum Bacteroidota; class Bacteroidia; order Flavobacteriales; family Weeksellaceae; genus Kaistella. Next base: position 635,470 of record DAMCFT010000001.1, on the reverse strand, counting down.
ATTACTCCGGATGTTGCTTTTCTTCTGGACCGAACTCATCGAGAGCTCAATGGGTGTGGTCACAAAACGCTCTACTTCCTCGGCACTGCGCCCGTTCCACTGGGTAATGATGATGATCTGCGTATTGGTGACATCCGGGAAAGCCTCAATCGGCATATTTTTAAAACTGACAAAACCCGCAATCGCCAGAATTCCCACCCACACAAAGGTGAAGGCTTTATTCTTCAGCGAAAAGGCGATAATGTTTTTAATAAATTTATTCATGAAAAAAGTCGGTCTGAAAGTGAAAAGGTAAAAGGCTGCTATTTAATCGGTCAGGCTGCGGTAGAACATCAGTTGGTTTTGCGTAACCACTTTATCACCGGCGGAAAGTCCTTCAGCAATGAAAGCCGTGTTTTCCGTTTGTTGCAGTATTTTTACTTCCTGCACCAGGATATTATTCTGTGATTTAAAAACCACCACGAAATATTTGTTCTGGTCAAAAATCAACGCCTCGGCCGGAATAGATAATCCGATCTGGTCTGACATTTTTTTCACTTTAATCGTCGCTTTGCTGTCGGGAACCAGAGAGCCGTCCGTATTATCCAAAATCACCTTGGCCTGCATAGAATTGGTTTCCGGATTGATGATTTTAAAAATCTTATCGATCTTGCCGTGATACACGCGCTCCGGATCAATCAGGGTAGATACTTCTGCCTTCATGCCCACCGAGATTTTATTGATATCGCTTTCGTTTATATTCACAATGGCCCAAACCTCCGAGGTATTCGCCACATCGAAAATATTATCGCTGCGGTCGCTGCGCAGCTGCATGTCTTTATTGATATTCTTTTCCACGATATAGCCACTGATGGGCGCCGTAACGGAATAGATATTTCCGGAGCGGATGCCGTGCACCTGATTCACGGACTGTGAACGCCGCAATTCATCCTGCGCTTTCTGCACTTCACTGCGGGCTTCGCGAACTTCTTTTTCGGTGCCTAGCTTTCCTTCGTACATTTCCTGCGCAACCCGCAGATTATTTTTGGCAGTTGCCAGATCAGTACGCGCATTGGCCAGCTCTTTCTGGAAACCGGCTACTTCCGTGGAACGGATCGTGGCAAGCACCTGCCCTTTTTGTACAAAATCGCCCAGTTCTGCATTTACTGAAATCACATTTCCGCCGACGAGCGGATAGATATCAATATACTTATTCTCATCAGCCTCAATTTTGCCAAAAAAACGCATTTCTGTGCGCACGTATTCCTCCTGCACTTCGGCCAGGCGTGTGGATTTCATCATGGTATTGCTCACGATAAAAGCTTTCTCGGTTTGAAGACTTTGCTGTTTCGCAGTGTCTTTACTGCAGCCTGCCAATAGAAAAGCAGCCAGGAATAATGGTATGGATCGTGTCATCTGTTTTATTTAAAGAGGGTGTTTTGGGTAAGGCGGCTGAGTTCAGCAGCAGTGATCATAATCTGTTTTTTCATTTCGTAGCGCTGCAAGGCAGTTTCCCGGTAACTGTCAATAAAATCTGTGAAGTCTAACAAGGTGACGTTTCCACTCCGGAAATTGGTTAAGATTCCGCGATAAACCGTTTGCATATCCTGCCAGTCCTGTGGCGCGAGGTTGGCATAAAACTGCCAGTGCTGCTCCCACTTTTTATATGCGGCGGCAACTTCATTATCCAGCTGCAGCCGTTGCGCGGCGGCCAGTTGTTCAGCCTGACTGATCTGCACTTTGGCCAACTCCACATTGCCGGCATTTTTTTTCCAGAGCGGCAGCGGAATTCCAACACTGAAATTGACCTCATTATGAAAGATCCCGCTGTTCTGATTCCACTGCAGTCCGGCGGTGAGATCAGGCGTGTTCAGGGATTTCTGTAGTTTGTAATTAATCTGCTGTGTTTCGGTGAGGTGTACTGCATAGCGGTAGCCGGGATTGAATGCTCTTGCTTTTTCCTGTAATTCGGGTAAGCCAAAAAGCGGGGCCGCCGTAAGTTTGCTCTCTTCTTCGTCTGGCGACAGGTCAGGGATAAATTCTTCTTCCGTTCCGAGCAGCGTGGCCAAGCGCCGGGTACGCTCGGTGATTTCATTTGTAACCTCGAGCCGGTCAGCAGATAAAGCCATGACAATCGCCTGCAGCCTTACCTGATCCCGCAGGGCAATATTCCCTTTCGAGGTCTGAATGCGGTACGCTTCCAGCAGTTCGTTCATGTACACAAGCTGGTCATCAATATTTCCCAGTTTTTTATGCTCATAAAACAAGGCATAGAAAGTTTCACGCAGTTCTGCCTGCAGATTAACCAGCAGTTCTTCCAGCTGAAGTACGGCCAGTTCGCGGTTGGATTTGGCAAGCGCTATTTCGTTCCGCCTTTTGCCACCCAGCAGAAAGAGCTGCTCCACCGCCAGTTCTTTGTGTGCACCGATATTAAAAAAGCTGGGCTGGCTCGGCCGGATGAGATTGGACTCAAAACTGATTTCCGGAAGGTCCCAGATCCGCGCCTGTAAAATTTCTGCGTCCTGCGCCGGAATATTGTATTGCTCCGCGAGCAGCTCCATATTGTTGCGGACAAAAGCTGCTTCGCACTCCGGCAGGGTGATTTTTTGCTGAGAAAAAACAGCAACCGGAATCAAAAGCAGTAAAGCGAAAAATTTTTGCTTCATATTCTTTAGTAAGATTAAGACTGCAAAAATTCGCTTTAAAGCTTAAAAGCTGCTTTAAATTTGATTAAAAAAAACTTAAACTACGGGCATTACGCTCTTTTAAAGATGACGGAAAGTGACGGTAAAAATATTTTGATCAGTGCCGGCTGAACTGTATGCGATGGCGGCCTGATGGAATTCCAGAATTCGTTGGCAAATACGCAGACCCAGACCGGAACCACTGCGGAACTGAGTATCGGCGCCGCGCCGGAACGCTTCAAACAGATTTTCTTTTTCCGTTTCTGTAATCAGCTGGCCGCGAGACATTACTACGGCAGTGATTGTTCGGTCGTCCTCGGTTATCTCCACTTCCACAAAAGGTTCATAGCTGTACAGGCAGGCATTTTTAAATAAATTAATAAAAACGGTATCCAGCAAAGGTTTTAAACCACGAACCGTCAGCTCACCGGAATATTCATTTTCATTAATATTAAAATGAAGCTGAAAATCAGGGAAATTCTTTTTCACGTTCCCAAAAGCATCAAAGATGACTTCATCAATCCGCACATCGGTAAACTCCCGCTGTAATTCCTGTTCCTCCAGTTTGGCCAGCAGCAGCAAAGAATTTACAATATCGGACAGCTGATAAACCTCTTCGGAAATGCGTGAAATGTAACCAGCGGTTTCAGGATTATGCTTTTCAATGCCGGACAGATTTTCCAGCTGGAAGGCAATGCGGGTAAGCGGTGTTTTGATTTCGTGGGAAGCGCTGGCCGTGAATTCTTTTTGAGAGGAATAAGACTTATCAATGCGGCGCAGCATCGTATTAAAAACTTTTGCCAGCAAATTGATTTCATCCCGGCGATCGGTTTCCGGCAGGCGTTCATTCAGGTTATTGGCGGAGATGCGCGTAATTTTCTGCTGAAAGAGATCCAACGGTGCCATCACTTTCCGGGCAAAGAGGAAACTCAGGATCCAGACAAGTGCGCTGCCTGTAAAGAAAACGATGAGCATCACGGTACTCAGATAATCCAGTTTTTCCTTACCCAGAATATCTTCTGACTCAATCATGAAGTAGCGGCCGTTGATTTTCTCGCCATAAATTTCGGAATCGTTTTCCCGGCGGTAGATAATGCCGTGGTCGCGCAGGGCTCTGAGATCTTCATTGCTCCAGTCCACTTCCATATCAATCACGGAACTGTAGACGAGGTCAAATTCTTTATTAAAAACCAGTATTTCCTCTTTCTGAATGGCGTAGGTCGGTGTGGAAGTAATCAGTTCCAGGTTCTGGACTTCTGCTTCATCGCGGCCGCCGGTAAAGTAATTGGCAACCGTGTAAATGCGGTCTTTCAGGATATCCGTAAATTCTTCTTTCCGGAATTCAGCAAAGAATAAATAAATGATAAAGAGCACCGCGCCCAGAAATACTGAAAACAGCAGGCTGACATTCAGCGCAATTTTATTTTTTAAATTCATGAGCGCGCCTGCAGAAAGTAACCGAAACCGGATCGGGTGTGAATCAGTTTTTGGTCAAAGTCTTTATCAATCTTTTTCCGCAGGAAATTAATGTACACTTCCACCGTATTGGTATTGGTGTTAAAGTTATGCTGCCACACCTGCTCGGAGATCTGCTGTTTGGAGAAAGTGCGGCCCACGTTCTCTGCCAGCAAAAGCAATAACTGAAATTCTTTTACCGTGAGCGTAATTTCACGGCCGGCGCGAAAAACTTTTTGCTCGGTTTTATTAATGCTGAGATCCGCCACATGGATGACTTCATCTGTACCGGTTTCTGCTGTATTTTTCCGACGGATCAGCGATTGGATGCGCAGCAGCAATTCTTCAAACTGGAAAGGCTTGACCAGATAATCATCAGCGAGGCGGCTGAAGGCTTCTTTTTTATCTTCCAGGTCACCGTAGGCTGAGATCATGATGATCGGCGTTTGCTCGTCCTGTTCGCGCACAGCAGCGCAAATATCCAGTCCGCTGATTGCCGGCACATTGATGTCGAGCAGATACACGTCATAAGAAGCGCGCACAATTTCGGCCAGAAACATCGTACCGTCATACACTTTTTTCACCTCGAAGTTATTATTCTCCAAAAATTTTCCGAGTTCGGCAGATAGAATTAAATCGTCTTCCAGTAAAAGAATCTTCGTCATGCTCAATTGTAAAGGAGGGGTAATATAGCAAAAAAGACGGGTTTAGGAAAATGATGCTTTGGCAGCAGCATCAGGAAAGCCTGCAATAAAAAAATTCCGCCAGTAGTAACTGACGGAATTTTAACAGAGCCAACTATGAGATTTGAACTCACGACCTCTTCCTTACCAAGGAAGCGCTCTACCCCTGAGCTAAGTCGGCAAAAAATATCTTCCTTTGAAGGAAGCGTCTCGTCATTTGTGACGAGACTAAGTCGGCAAAAACTTAAAAAAAAATCACAAGCCGCCGAGAGGTTGTGATTTCTTAGAGCGGAAGACGAGGGTCGAACTCGCGACATTCAGCTTGGAAGGCTGACGCTCTACCAACTGAGCTACTTCCGCAGATTTTGTTTCCAAAAGGTGTTGGTAACGCTTGCAAATTTAAAACAATTTTTAAATACTGCAAGAAAAAAAGAGTGGGGAGAGCAGGATTCGAACCTGCGAAGTCGTAAGACAGCAGAGTTACAGTCTGATCCATTTGGCCACTCTGGAATCTCCCCAATCATAATTTTTAAACGAGCCTCCTGAGGGATTCGAACCCACGACCCCGAGATTACAAATCACGTGCTCTGGCCAACTGAGCTAAGGAGGCAAAGATTTCTAAAGAACTTCTGATCTCTTTTTGCGAGTGCAAATATAAGGGAGTTTTTTTGAAACCTACAAATTTTCACAAGACTTTTTTCAAATCTTTTTATCAGGCCATTTCCTTTTTCTTGATTAGCAGCTTCTTAGCTGTTTCTGCACAAAGGTCAATACTTTCCTCAAAGGAAGCACAGGTCTTCTTCACCACAATATCATCACCCGGAACCGCAAGAATAATCTCCGCTGTTTTATTTTCCTTGTCGGTTGTGTTTTCAACTTTCAGGAATACCTGGCACCCGTGAATCTTATCATAGAAAGTTTCCAGCTTGTTGAGTTTTTTTTGCAGATACTCTTCCAGTGGTGCGTGCGGGGTTACCCCGAGGGCTTGTACAGTAATTTTCATAATTCAGATTTTTTAGCTCTGGGATGAGCATTGTTAAACACTTTTTTTAATTGTTCAATATTTGCGTGTGTATATACCTGTGTGGAAGCCAGTGACTGATGCCCCATGATTTTCTTTACACGGGAGATTTCAGCACCGTTATCCAGCACATGGGTTGCAAAGGTGTGGCGAAGAATATGAGGGCTCTTTTTCATCTTCGTAGTTACCGTACTAAGATAATTATTTACGGCAGAATAAACAAATTTGGGATTCAGCTTTTTGCCGCTGCTGTTGATGAAAAACGCCTGTTCTGCGCCATCCCGGCCAGGTCGTTGTTTCAAATATGCTGCCATTCTGGACGCCAGCCCGGCAGAAATTGGGATGATCCGCATCCGGTTTCCTTTTCCGTGCACGCGCATTTCCTGAGCCTCCAAATCTACATCATTGAGTGTCAGATTGCAAAGTTCCATCCGCCGCATGCCGGTCTGGTAAAGCACCTCAATTATTAATTCTTTTAACGCTGCATTTTTTCCCGTAAACGGATTCTGTTGCTGCAGCTGTTCCATCTCCTCATGTGAAAAGGGAATCTGTTTTTCAGCATAAAACTTGAGTGAGGCAATACCATCCACAGGCGATTCTTTGAGTTCACCAAGACGCAGCATAAAGACATAAAAGCTTCGCAATGCTGATAATTTACGGTTAATTGTGCGCCGAGCCAGTCCATCCTGACTGAGTTGTGCAATGAAATTCCGCACGACTTTACGGTCGGCATGCAGCGGATTATCGTGACCTTCCGTTTGCTGCAGAAATCCCACAAAATCGGTAAGATCTTTTTTGTAGCTCAGTATCGTATTTGGCGAATAGCGTTTTTCCGCCGCCAGATATTCAAGAAATCGCTCTGTCATCCCGCTAATGTATAAAAATAAAAAATCACCTCTCAGCTATAACCGGCCAAGGGGTGATTTAGTATATGATGTAATAAAATTTCGGCTTAAGCCTGCTCTTCCAAGCTCAGGTTTCTTTGCTTGTGCGCTGCTTTCAGTCTCGCTTGTCTGTTTACTACAGAAGGTTTGTTAAACTGCTGTCTGCTTCTCAGGGCTCTGATCACACCTGTTTTATCAAACTTTCTTTTGTACTTTTTCAGCGCTCTGTCGATAGCTTCGCCGTCTTTTACTGGGATAATTAACATATTTTACATCTCATTTTGGATTGCAAAAGTAAGATTATTTTCCGGATTCGCAAAATATTTTGTTACATTTAAAAATTGTTAACGTACACACATGAAACCAGTATATAAAGTCATCAATGCCTCCGCAGGTTCGGGGAAAACGTATACGCTTGTAAAAAACCTGCTGGCGCTCTGCCTGCAGCATCCTGCGCAACCGGATTCCATTGCGCGTATTCTAGCGCTTACCTTTACCAATAAGGCAGCCAATGAAATGAAACACCGCATCATCAGCTGGCTGAAAGAATTTACCAAGCCTGATTATGCACATAATGAAGATCTGAAAAACATACAGACCGAACTGAAACAGCGGAATGTGCGGTTAACGCTGGAAGACCTGCATGACCGGTCGCAGCAATTGCTGGATTACGTATTGCACCACTACTCCACACTGAATATTGGTACCATCGATAAGTTTAATGCCAAACTGGTCCGCAGCTTTTCACAGGAACTGGGGCTGGCGCAGAATTTCGCGCTTGAAATTGACCCCAATCCGCTGCTCCTCGAAGCGGTGGATAAAATGCTGGACAACGTTGGCGACGAAAGTGAACTGTCCGGCGCGTTTCTGGACTTTGTACACTACAGCCTGGATAATGATGAACGGGTCCACATTAAATCCACTCTGTATAAATCTGCCAAAGAATTTGTGCAGGACAAACATTATTTTGAGCTGCAGCAAACCGGCGATTTTGACTGGGAAGGATATGAGAAATCCAAAGAAGCACTGCGCCAGCAAATTCGTTCGCTGCAGCAGGAAGCAGAGCAACGTGCGCGGCAGATGCTTGAACTGATGAAATCCCGCGGTGTCGAAACACCTGATTTCTCCGGTGGTGAAAGTGGCCTTGGGGGTTTTTTCAAAAAATTTCTGGCGAACAAAGTACCTGCATTGCCGGAAAGCCTTGAAAAAGAAGAATCGCTGCTGGCAAAATATGCGAAAGGTGCTTCTGCCAAAGGAAAGAAAAAAGAAGCAGAAATACTGGAGATGCTGGACGAGCTGCAGGAAGCACGTGAGTTTATCATCCGGAACTATACTGAAAGTCAGAAAAAGCAACGGATCCTCACCGCACTTTTACCGCTTAAAGTAAATAAAGAAGTACAGGACCAGCTGGCGATACTGGAAGAAGAAAATGACCTGGTACTTTTGCCAAAGTTCAATATCATGATTCACGAGAATCTTCGGAACGAACCGACTGCCTTTATTTATGAAAAGATCGGGACTCAGTTCAACCATTATTTCTTTGATGAATTTCAGGACACTTCTACCCTGCAGTGGCAAAATTTCGTTCCGCTGCGGGATCATGCCAACTCGATGGAACACATGAGTTTCACCGTCGTAGGCGACCCAAAACAGAGCATTTACCGGTTTCGCGGCGGCGACGCGCAGCTGATGCTGAACATTATCAGCGGAAATGACGGCGCTGCCATCCGGGCAGAAACTGAAAATCTGGAAAGCAATTACCGCAGCGCGCAGAATATTGTTGATTTTAATAATGAATTATATGAGTATATGTCCGGCAGTCTGCACGGGGAATACCGGGATCTTTTTGGCACGCAGGCGAAACAGATTTCCAAAACCAAATGGCCGGGAAGAGTTCGTGTTACCTTAGTGGAAAAATTAAGTGCCGGCAGCGAATTTTTTGCCGAAACTGCAGAAAAGATGCGCGAAGATATTGCGCAGTGCCTGGAACTGGGCTACCGGTTTTCTGATATCACCATTCTGTGCCGTGACAACGGCGACATCAAACAGTTCTCGCAATTATTGGGCAGGCTGCAAGTGAATTATAAAGGAATGGAAACGTACGTCCGCACCATTTCTGAATCCGGGCTCACACTAAATCTTTCGGTTACCTTACTTGCGCTCACGGAATTTTTGCAGTGGCAGGATAATCCGAAAGAGTTTCAGCACTGCATCAAAATGATGTACCATTTGCAGCAACTCGGGCGGATTCAGATGAATGATTTTACTGCGGAAGCGCTTGATATCCTGGCACAGGAAAATAAGGAAGCCATGCAGCGGTTTATCGAGGAAAGATATCAGGTGAAACTCACGGCGGGCAATCTGATTGAATTAAATTTATATAACCTTGCCGAACACTATCTGCAGGAATTTGCGGTAGATGACCATGAAACCGATTTTATCCTGGCGTACCTGGAAATGGTCTATGATTACACACAGAACAACGCAGCAACTTTAAAAGATTTTTTACGCTACTGGACAGAAGAAGGCCAGCACATCACCATTCAGGCAACGGAAAATGTGGACGCAATCCAGCTGATGACCATACACAAATCCAAAGGATTGGAATTTCCGGTTGTACTGCTGCCTTTAAGAAATAAAAAACCGCGCGCCGGAAGTTATTGGTTCGACAGTGACGATACAGCCGGACCTGCCAAGGTAAACGTCAAACTCTTTGATGATAAACTAACGCTGCAGGATCCGAAAATTGCAGCGTTCAATTCGCATTACGATTACCAGGATAAAATTGACCGATTCTGCCTGCAGTATGTGGCGACCACGCGCGCCTCGGAGCAGTTGTTTTTTTATGTAGAACGTCCGCCGAAGTCAGCTAATTATTTAGAAATTTATGATTTTCTGAAGGCGAAAACCGCAGATGAGAATACCGGCGAAACTGTTTCTTTTGAGCTCTATGAGGTGCCACCGGAGCAATTATGCAAGCAACCAGAAAAAGAACGGCAGGCATATCAGACACAGGCCATCCGTTTCCGAAATCCTGATAAGCTGTATCCGGAAGCCATTAAAATTGCGACGCCCTCCAAAAGCTACCAGAACAGGATTGAGAAAGTGCGGCTGGGCATTTTTGCACATGAAATTCTGGCGCGGATCTGTACACCGGCAGATGTGCATCCCGTGCTGGAAAGCTATTTACTTGAAGGAACAATTACCGTGGAGGAAAAGGAGCGGATTGAAGACAGGCTGTACAAAGTAATTTCAGAATATGAACCCTATTTTCAACCGGGTCTGGAAGTGAGAAACGAGCAGGAAATTATGCTGGCCACACCCCAAGGAATTGAAATGTTCCGCCCGGACCGGCTGATTAAAAAAGAGAAAGGATTTATCATCATCGATTTTAAAACGGGAGAAGTATCGCCCAAACATCAGGCGCAGCTCAACCGTTACCAGCAGGTACTCGAAAAACTGGGACACACTGTGTTGGAAACGGTTATTATTTATGTATAAAAAAAGCTGCAGTTCGAGCGAGCTGCAGCTTTTTTGTATTTGAAAGGCAGAAACAAATCTGACAGTTACAAATTATAGCTTTTTCACAGCGGTAACAACCTGGCCTTCCTGTTGCACAATGTTATCGAATATTTGAGTGAATGCCGGATAATACTCTTGCGGAAATACAGCATCATCCACTTCAACAGTGGTCTCAACAGTTAACTTGTTCCCCTGCTGAGACACCATATAGGTATATTGTAAAGAATTATCTTCTGTTCTAAATTTTTTTGGCTTTGGTATATTCTCAAACACGTAGTCATCAGGCAGTGTGATTGTAACTTTCTTCCGACGGTTATGGGCAGAGTAAAATTCTATCGGTGCTTTTCTCTCACCTTCCTGCTTGAAGTCGTGACTTTTTTTGTGTAAAAATAAGAGTGGATTAAAAACCATTTTATTTCCGATCATATCTACAAAAGTATCAGAAGCGAAATTAAAATTTGACTCAAAATCTCCGTTGGATTTTAGACCGTGATTCAGGTCTGTTACACTGAATCGGTAATTATCTTTATACTCTTTCGCAAATTGATCTGCATTGTCAGAAAACCGATCGTTAATGACCATAGCATACAGATTGGTATCCAAGTCACTTGCAGTGCCTTCGAAAGTACCTTTATGAGTTAGGTTCGCATCTACGGTAAACACTGTTTCACTAACAGTCGGACACACAATATTAACTTGCTTTACCGCTTTAGCCGTCACCAGCAATCCGTCATAATTCAATGCTTTGGGAGCGATCATATTTATTTTACTGAACTTATAGGCTCCATCAAGCAAATATAGTTTTCCGTTATCTTCGAAAGAGGATAACACATAATTAAGTTGCATAATAGACGGATTATAGGTCAGTAGTCTGCCATGGGATACGGTTGATAACACAATTGGTTCTGCACTGATTCCTGCGCTGCGCAGCAACATGGTTAACAAAAGGTTTATTTCGGCACTGTTTCCTTCTTTTGCAGCTAGCAAATTTCGCACACCTTTGCCTGCAATTACAGCGTCTTCCTTATTCCAGGTGTAATTATCCTGCACAAACTTCAGGATAGCTTCTGCCTTCTTAAAAATAGGCAACGTCTTCATTTCTTCCGGCAGGATTTTCTTTACCAGATTTTCTTTCTTGAGCTCGCCGCCAAAATTTTCATGCTCGTACAAGCGTTTTCTTACATCTTCCCAAGTTGTAGCGTAAGATTTAAAAACATTATTAATATACGTGGAATTCAGTTCTGCTTTAATGCCAGTTTTGTAATTGTCATTATTCCGGACATATTCCTCTTCCCGGTAAGCCGGCACAAAATTATATCCGAAACGATAGGTTTTGTATTCGTTTCCACCGATTAATTTTTCCTCTACAATGCGATTGTTAGGCGAAATACTTCCTTTGTAGTTTATCGTATATCCCAGCGGCTTAGGAGTATCCAAGACATATTCCACATATCTGGCTGGTAGTGCATCTTCAATCAGCACGCGTGGCGTTGAGCCTAAAAAGGGGGTTATGATGGTGTAAGAATATTCTACGACAGAACCATCTTTTACGTTGGCAAATGCAAATTTAGTAATGTCGTAATTTTTGTCTTCTTTAGATTTGTATTTATCCTGTTTAGATATCTTGGTTTTGACTTCCTTTCCATCTTCCCAGTTATAAGTTACAGCCTTTAGATTTGCTAATGTTTCCCGCGACCCTTTTCTGTCATCATATAAGGCGATTTCCCGGTCCAGATATTTAGCAGCATTGTTTTTATTGTACACTTTGATTCGTGATACAATGTTTTGTTCCATACGACCAGAATAATCTATATGAAAATGAACAGAACGATATAAAATTTCAGCAGGCGTATTCGCAAACTTTTCAGACCGTTCACTTTGCAGATCTGCAGTTTCTAAAGCAGGAGTGCTAAGGAACTTGTATTGGGCAGACGTCAGCATACAAGCCATCATACTGCCTAGAAGTAAAAATTTCTTCATGTTTTTTTAGTTAGCAAAATTTTAGTATTATCATTAGCCGCTGTTTTTCTGCGGAATGCTGTATATTCTTTATATTTTTCCTTAGGATATATTCCTTTATGAATGGTTAGTTTTCTTTTAACTTTAATTTTATTATCCGTCAGCGCAAAAGTCAGCCGATAACTGCCAAATTCATTGGTTGAAATAATATCGGCAGGTGCTTCTTTAAATTCATAGCCTTCGGGCGCCTGGAACTCAATCTCATATTCGTCTTCAAACGGGAAGGAAATTTCTAGTGGATGTTGCCTTTCTTCGTCTGCCGGAAATAGCATTGAAGGATAATACGGCATGGCAGCGAAGAATAAATCATCTCCCAGTTTTTTTGCAAATCCAGCTGCTGTTACTTTAAGCGCATAAGATATCAAAGCATTTGTTTTGTCATTGTTCAGATCAGCAACTTCTAACTGCTCAATATTCAACTGGCTATATCTGTTCCTGACCGTTTCTTTTAAATCAACTTCATTTAAACTAAAAAGCGGAAGATTATGATCATATTGACCACCGGAAAAGGTAAAAATCGCTTTGGAAGTCATAGAGCCATCAACAGCGAGGTCAATATTGGCTTTCATTATCTCTTTACTCTGCTCTGCTTTGTAAGTGGGGGTCTTGATAATATCAATCCCGTTTGGTCCTACTGCCAGAACATTTCTGTGATGCGATGTAAAACTTAAATGGTTGAAAGCTATCCTTTGCGACGTGTTTTCCAACCAAATAGGCCGATCTTCTGTCGGCACAAACAGAACAGCATGATTACCGGACAGCTTTGGGAAATCTTTATCAAACATAAACTCCGTGTCACTGTCATAGATGACCGAGAAATAGGAAGGTATGTCTGCCGCTGCTAACAATGTATGCATATAATTAGTGAGGGCTTTGCAGTCGCCATACCCTTTTTTACTTACATCTACCGCTGCCATCGGTTGCCAACCTCCAATACCCATAGCAATTAAAACGTATCTTGTTTTACTCTGCATGTATTGAAATAATGCCCTAACTTTTTCTTCAGTGCTGCCGGATAGATTCAGTGCCTTCACTTCGGCCTGAATTTCAGGCGTTACCTTCGCCATGGGCGCAAGCAATTCAGAATAGTACCATTTCCCGAAAGAATTCCAATCCGCCATATCACCCTGTTTACCTTCTAAGGTGAATTTTTCCGGAGAAAATTGAACCTGGGGGACAATGTAGGATAAGTCGGGCGCAAGAAGTTCGCGTGTTACAGCAGGAACATTTTCATACGAGTATGAAAGTATCGACCCGGCAGTTTCCTGTTTAACTTTTGCCAGCGGTTTGTCCGTTACTTTCGTTCTTATATTGATACCGGAAGGATTGGAAATCGTTACCAAAGTTTTTTCAACAGAAGTATCATACGCGTTTACAGCAGAAAAGGTTCCCAAATACACCGTATTGGAGGTGTTGGTTTGATAGGAAGTTTTTACCGTATACGGATAATTTGCACTAGTAACTTTCAGTACAAGAATACGATCATCTACATACAGTGCGGCGCTTGGATTGTTGGTATAATCGGAAAAATCTTTTTTGGAATACGTCTTTAGCAGTTTTCCATTGGTGTCAAACAGTTCGACTTTGATCTTCGAAACCTTAGTTGTTGGATTGTAGGGTATAACAATCGTAGAAAACTCAGCCCCTCCTTTGTTTAAAATTGAGATTGTGCTGCTACTGGTGATTTCCAGATCATTAACTGATTTTAAAATGTAATTCTGTTCGCTCAACCGAACAACTGCAGATGCATTCTTTATTAAATCTCCAGGTATTGAATTAATACTTAAATCCTGAGAATAAAACTTTCCGGCAAAAAGCGTCAGAATGAAAAGGTAAAACTTATTCATATCAATTCATTATCTATTCTCACACTTCCGGCGCAAAAGTCCTTTGACTCAACTCCTGATCGAATAAATACAGCGCAGACTGATTTTCACTAACCATGCGGATTTTGGTTACCAGCTGCGAGGCAGAAGCTTCCTCTTCCACCTGCTCTGTCACGAACCATTGCAGGAAAGTAACAGTGGCAAAATCACCCTCATCGTTGGCATTTTTCAGAATATTGAAAATACTGCGCGTTACCAGCCTTTCATGCGCCAGCGCTTTTTCGAATATATCCACCGCACTTTTGAAATCAGCTTCCGGTTCCGGAATGGCCTGCATACGTATCGGTGCACCGACATCTATCAGGTAATCAAACATTTTATCGGCATGCATGAGTTCTTCTTTGCTCTGCACCCGGAAGTAATTGGCAATGCCGTCCAAATCACGCTCATAAAACCATGCCGACATGGCCAGGTAATATTGTGCAGCATACTGCTCATTGGTAATCTGCTGATTGAGCAGCAAAGCAATGTTTTCGCTAATCATATTCTTTCATTTAGAGTATAAACAAATATACTTAAAAATCTGAGGCACAAAAAAAAGCGGAAATTTCTTTCCGCTCCCCATTAAAAAAAATAAAACTATGAACTGTTGTTTTTTATCTGTGTTTCCGATGCTGCATTTTTCGCGCCTGGCTCATGCGTTGCATACGGTCCTGCTTTTTACTCTGCCATTTTTCAAATTGTTCCGGCGTCAGGATTTCTTTCATTTCTGCCTGATGCTGCTGGCGGCGGGCAGCTGCCATTTCACGCTGTGCTTTCATCTGCGTTTTTCGCTCGGCCATCAGTTGCTTATTTTCACTACGATGCCGGTCCTGCACACTTTTAATTTTATTTACCTGCGCATCCGAAAGATTAAGATCCGTTTGCAACATTTTTAATTTTTCCGCCTGGCGCTGTTCGATTTGTGCCGGCGTTGGCTTTTCCATTTTTGTGCGCTGCTGTGCATGCGCTGAAATTGTGAAGACGATAATGGCTGCGGCAGCTAATGCTTTTTTCATATTAAGTAATTTTATAAACTATCTATTTGTTGTTTCTCTTTCTGTCTTTTGGATAGGGTTCTCATGCAGGAGTTAAAGCTTTATTTCATAAATTTTTGTTAAAAATAACAGTTTTAAAACCCTGTCCTATAGCTTGTTAGCGAAATAAAAGAGCAGTCCTCCGAAAAAAACTGCTCTCCCATCATTATTAACATTAAAAATCTAAAATTACCGGGATGTGAGGCGCATGCCCGGATTTCGTGCGGAAGTATTTCCTGAGCGGGAACTTCCGTTATTTCTTATGGTTGCTTCCGGCGAACGTTGCCGGCCGGTTGCATTATTTCTGAATCCGTTATCAGAACGGCTGCTGTTCTCGCGAGCGGATGGCATCCTGGTCTGCGGCGCCCGTTGCACGGAAGGGCTTTGAGCTGAAGATCTGCGCGTGTCATTTCTCTGCATATCCGAAATCCTGTTCGCTGTTCCCGGATCATTTCTAAAGCCTGAACTTCCGCGGGTACCACTGCTTGTTGAAGTTCCTACGCGCGGGCTGTCCTTAAAACCAATCTGCGTGCGCGGATTGCTGGCGTGATACTGCTTGGGATTAACTTTATAATGGTTAATATTAATATGGCGGTATCTCGGCATTACATATACCGTGCGCACATAGTGGCGGCGGTTGTAATCATGGTAGTACGTTACCGGATTATAGCCGTTGTAGTAATTGTTCTGAAACACGACGAAAATCCGAGGCCCTAAAATCTGCTGCAAAGCGTAGAACCGGTCGTAGTACCAGCGGTCCGGATTGTAGCGGTAATAAGAACTCCAGGCCGAGAAAGACGGGAAGCTCTCATTCAGCAGCATTATCTGCTGTACCTGCCACGGGGATAACCGGTACTGGCGGAAAAATCGGTTCCAGTTAACCTGTGAAATACTGTGGCGGTAGGCATCATAATAGTTGCTGTATAATTCCGGCGTGTAGTAATTCTCGGGGTATTCATAATAGTAATCTTCCGGGAAATAAAACTCGTCATCATAGTCACTGTAATAATCACTCTGTCCGCCGTACGGATAATAATCCGGATAGCTCTGCGCGGAAATCATACCGGCCAGCAGCAAGGAGACACCTAGTATTAATTTTTTCATTTCTTTTACTTTTTATTATTAATATTTCCATGCAGACCTTTGGGTGATTTGGTGGAATCCTGTTTCTCTTGCTGCACTTTCTGTATTTTGGATATCAGTTGAAAACGAAAGTTAAATGCTTATTTAAAAATAAATGAAGGTGGATGGTCTTATTATTTAAAATCAGAAGAAACACAAAGAAAAACCTCTGCACAAAGCAGTGCAGAGGTGGAATTGTTACATTTAAAATAATTTCAGGAAACCGAATAGGTAGTTCCTTCGCGCCCATCTTTCAGCTCGATACCTTCTGCCAGCAAGCGGTCGCGTATTTCATCGGACAGGTCAAAGTTTTTTGCTTTCCGGGCCTGGTTCCGCAAATCAATCAGCACCTGCATCGCCTGGTCCAGTTTTCCGGCATCCTGTTGCTGCACGGCTTTTAACCCTAAGACATCGAAAACGAGACCTCGCAAAGTGTCCTGCAGAAGTGCGTGATCTTCTGAAGAAACGGAGGCTGTTTTTTCATTCAATTTAAAAATGAAATTTACTGCCTCAAACAAGTGTGCGATCAGAATCGGTGAATTAAAGTCATCCTTTAAGGCTGCGTAGCATTTGTCTTTCCAGGCAGCGACGTCAAAGCCATCAGTTTTGTCTGAAGGCTGAAGGTTTTCCAGGATCTGCATTGCCTGCATCAGCCTGTTGAAACCTTTCTCACTTGCCTGCATCGCTTCATCGGAGATATCCAGCACGCTGCGGTAATGCGCCTGCATAAAATTAAATCTCACCACTGACGGCGCGTATGCCTTATGGAAAAAATCATTATCACCTGTCACGAGTTCCATCGGCAGGATGTAATTCCCGGTGGATTTACTCATGCGCTGCCCATTCATGGTTAGCATATTGGCGTGCATCCAGTATTTCACCGGCGACACTTCATTGCAGGCCTTGCCTTGTGCTACCTCACATTCGTGGTGCGGAAATTTCAGGTCCATTCCGCCGCCGTGAATATCAAACTGCTCGCCGAGATATTTCGTGGACATAGCCGTACATTCCAGATGCCAACCCGGGAAACCGGCGCCCCAGGGAGAATTCCAACGCATAATATGCGCCGGCGAGGCAGCTTTCCACAAGGCGAAATCCTGGGGATTTTTCTTTTCATTCTGCCCGTCCAGATCGCGGGTTTGGGCAAAGAGCTCTTCAATATTCCGCCGGGAGAGTTCTCCGTAGTTCAGGCCCCGACGGTTATATTCCAGTACATCAAAATACACGGAACCATTACTTTCGTAGGCGAATCCTTTTTCGATCAGTTTTTCCGTCAGTTCAATCTGTTCCAGAATATGGCCCGTGGCCGTGGGCTCAATTGTGGGTGGCAGCAGATTAAAGGTTTCCAGCACCTTATGGAAGTCCACCGTGTATTTCTGTACGATTTCCATCGGTTCCAGTTTTTCCAGGCGGGACTGCTTCACAAAACGGTCATTGTTTACATCACCATCATCGGTCAAATGGCCCGCATCTGTGATATTCCGGACATATCTGACATCATAACCCAGATGTACCAGCGTTCGATACACAAAATCAAAAGACATAAATGTACGGACGTTCCCCAAATGCACATTGCTGTACACTGTAGGGCCGCAGACATACATCCCGACTTTACCCGGATGCAATGGTTCAAAAACTTCCTTTTCGCCGGAAAGCGAATTATAAATCGTAAGCGGTGTCATAGTACAAATATTATATTAATCAAGTTTTGCATGGCTGCCAACATAGTGCAGAAATTCCTGGCGTGTGATCGGATTGGTGCGGAAAATACCGCTGAGTTCCGCCGTAATTGTAGAGCTTGCGGTATCCTTAATTCCACGACAATTTACACACAGGTGTTTTGCATCGATAATGCAGGCGACATCTTTTGTATTTAATGCAGATTTCAGCGCATCCACAATCTGCATGGTCAGCCTTTCCTGAACCTGCGGACGCTTGGCATAATAGTCCACCAAACGGTTAATTTTGGACAGACCAATGACAGTTCCGTTGGAGATATAGGCCACATGAGCCCTCCCGATAATTGGCAGGAAATGATGCTCACAAAAAGAGTACACGGTGATGTCTTTTTCCACCAGCATCTGGCGGTATTTGTATTTATTGCTGAAGGTGGATATGCCCGGCCGGTTCTCCGGTAGTAATCCGCCAAAGATTTCATTCACGTACATTTTGGCCACGCGCTTGGGTGAATCTTTCAAAGAATCATCAGTCATATCCAGCCCCAGCGTTTCCATAATCTGATGAAAATGGTGCTGAATTTTTTCTATCTTCTCATCGGCAGTCTGATCGAAGGCATCGGCACGAAGCGGTGTGTGCTCCTTGCCGGTAAACATATCATCATCGTTATCGAAGTCGTGCGTCATATCATTCATAAATGAGCACAAAATTACGGATTTAATTTCTGTTTCGCCGGCGGTTCCGTGTGGCAATATGCGCTCAAGAAAATATCCGGTCTGCAGCAGCCGGATATTAATATTTATTTTATTTAAGTTTTAAAAACCTCCTGTTCCCCCAAAGGTGAAGGTTGCCGTGAGGCCCGCCCGCACCGTCATGAGTGGGAAAGCGGTTGAAATTTTATACTTTGTCAGCAGCTGGTCATAGAAGAAACGAAGGTTAAAATTCTGTGACACGCTGTAATCAGCAGAAAGCTTGATACTCATCAGGCGCTGGCCGCCGGTTACCTGCGAATCATCCTGTAGGATGTTCGTAATCCGCGTCTGGCTGTCGCGCAGTGAGAAATCCCCGCGGATGTTCAGGTCGCTTTTCACGGTTCTTTCCTTGCCTTTGAAATTAAGTTTCATTTTCAGGTCTTTCAGGATATAACCAAAGCCCACGATATACTCCTTGCCCATATCTTCGGTCAGCGTGTGGTTTACCAGTCCCAGCATAAACAAACGGTCGCGGTTGTACTGCGCGCGGAACTGCATATTGTTTCTCATGGTAACATCTGCCCCGATCAGCGGCGCAAAGGCTTCCACGTATCCAACCTGTGAATAGGTGTACGGATTATAATAATCACCAAAAGCATCACGGTTTGTAGCTCCGTTAACCTGCGCATTATAAAAATCAATGCTGGACTGGATTCCCGACGCCGTATACGTAGAAGTATATCCGTGCAGCACATCAAACTTGGAGAACTGGCTGTTGATGAGCGGAATATTCTTCAGGCCGGAATATGTTACACGCCAGTTAGGCAACGGGAAACCTGCCTTGGTTGGATTCTCGCTGGCGGTTCCTGCGGATTTACCTTCCACGGCTGCCTGGAAAGCAGGTACCAATACATACGCATTGGCGAGCGAATGGCCATCGGTGAAACCGTCTGCCTGCAAGGCGCCGCCTAAACGCTGTGATATTTCGCGCGCGTTGTTGACCATATTATCATAAATGGTTCGGCCATCCGTAAAGGCGGTATTGAAAGTCCAGGCTGTTTTGGAATAGGTAATCATATCGTTTCCGAAAGAAAACTGGAATCCATTGGCCGGATTGGAATCTGCATCAATATTATAACCGCTTTGGGTGAAGTTGCGGGTATAATTCTTCAGGAAATTCACATCGATCCGGAAATCATTGACCGGCATGATCTGCACATTGGCCAGGAAATTCTGGTTTTTTAACTGTACGTACGGATCCGTCATATAAGCAGAATTAGACACCCAGCCGCGCTCAATTACGGTCCGGCGGATATCGGCCTGCGATCCTAAAAGGAAGCCCATCGTCGGGCCACCCAAGGTCTGCCCATAACCATACCAGTTTGGAGCCGACAGTAAACCGGGCAGCACAGTGCCATTGTTTTCATTATAAGAAAAGTCCAGTTGCTTGATGCTCGTCAGTGCATACGCCACGCTCTCCATCGGATTCAGCTTATTTTTAAAGGTGTAGCTCTTAAAGCTTTTCTTTTTATTTTTCTTCTGCCATTCCAAATTGTAAGCATTATTCAGTGAATCGATTTCCTGACGGCGTTTCTGCATTTTCGTGGTGATGTTCTGGAAGTATTTAAATTTCCCAAAGAACTTCGGCACATCCACAGCACCGGTTGCGATCAGGTTATTGGTATTCTGCCCGATGCTGCCCAAACTTTCCTGAACACCGGTTTCCGGGTTAATGAAGCGGGTTTGCACCGTACTGCGCGCATTCCAGTTGTAGGTGAGTCCGTACCCTATTTCCGCATTAATGAAATCCAGATACGGCAGATATTCAAACGGGAAACGGTAGTTCAGTTGTACGCGGTGGTTGTACAATACCGGACGGCCCGCTCGCAGCGGATCAGCGAAAATAGATTTATTCGTCAGGTCTGCCACACTGAACTGATCATTCAGGGTACGCATGGCAGAATTGATTTCCAGTTTCAGTGACTTGGTGAAATTAAAGCCTAAACCATACTGCCAACCAAAGTAGAAGTTACTGTTTCTGATCGGCGCAAAATCCTGCCCGGCAGCAGCACCCAGAACCGCATCAATATTGCGGAACTGAACTTCATTGTAATTCCGGTCGATCTCTGTGCGAAAGGACAAGCGGGTTGGTACCGGATTGAAGTTGATCTCCTTCGCCCAGCGCAGGTATTTATAAGATTTGGCAGTATCGCTCACTAACTTATTAAAAGGTCGCAGCACATACGGTTTGAAGGAATAATTATAATCCAGATTGGCACGCAGGAACTGACGGTAGTTTTTGGTAGTGTACACATCGCGGTAGAAATCATCATTGTAAATCGCCGTGAGCGACAGATTTTCCACGTCGTAGAATTTCTGCTTCCGCGCCGGATTCACTCTTTCTTTTCTCATGTTCACCACGCCGATGCTGCGCTGCTGGGTATAAGTGCGCGCTACTTTTTTCAAAGTTTCTTTTTCCGGCGATGCTTCGAAAGTCACGTCATTATCCAGCGGATTGTATTTCGGGTCTTCAATGGTTTGGGTATAACTATAATTTACAGGAATCCGCATCCCCGCTTTTTCAGGCAGGAATTTATCCACATTAACCGTCGTATTAATACTGTAGGCCGATTGAGTTGCCTGCGACCGCTCCGAAGGTTTTTCCGCAATTCCGCCAAAACCAATGGTGGAATAAGAAGCATTGGCATTCACCAGCGCAAAATCACCAAGATTAAAATTTAAGGAGGCGTTCGCTGCATAACCGCCTTTATTCTCGATTTCAGACAAACGAATTTCATTTACCCAAAGTACCAGATCTTTAGAAGCCAGGCCTCCTTTGTTCCGGACTCCCAGCATAATGGTGGTCACATTTCCTAAACTCGGGCGACCTTTGATGTAGATTTTTTTATTGTTCGGATCAAGTGTACTATACTCCGGATCTTCCCAGCGCTGATCAAGATTTGTTGAACTTTGATCACGACGTAGTTTGGCATCAATCAGATACTGCAGCTCGAGATCCACATTGTTTTCAGACGGCCAGATTTCCAGCGGTGACCGCGCTGTTTTTGGTGTGTATTTTAAAGAGGCTTCGTATTCATAATAGTTATCTGTGGCATCACTACCGAAACGGATAAAGAATTTCGCCGTTTCATCATACTCGGAAGAATTAACATTTTTTAAATCTTCTGCGTGCACAAACAATTCCAGTTTTTTATACCGGCGCATATCCAGCGCAACATTCTTAAAGACACCGCGCGACATATTATTTTCCAGCGGAGAGGCTTTCAGATACAGGGAGGCTTCGTTTTGTCTTTGCGCCCCGGCGTTTCCGCTCAGGACCTGACGGTCAATCCCTGGTGGCAGCACATACGGCGGCTGGTTCAGTCCGTTCTCTTCCAGGTTCACACTCCCTACATCCAGATTCTGGTCACTCACAAAATTGATTCCCTCGATATCGGTGGTATTGGTCGCGATGTCTTTTGTGTATTTTCTCCAGTCGCTGCGCACCAGGTCCAGGGTTCCAAATCGCAAGGTAGACGCCTGATCAAAACCGGTTAAAACCATTCTCGCATAGCGAACATTATTTAAAACTGAGGCACTGGCTTCTCCTGCCTGCGTGTCATACTGTGCGACCGGTACGCGGAATAAGTACCACTTGTTCTTCCCGGTTTGCCCGTTTTGGAATTTAGCTTCTACTTCTTTTACATCCACAATAAAGTTCTGGCCTAACACCATATTATTTTTGTCGAGGCTTACGGTATATTGGTTATAACTTTCGTTCTGATCCAGGTTATAATCACCGTTGATGTCTTCTGCATCCGGCGTCTGGGTTGCTACTTCCAGTGAGTTGCTCTCGGAGTTTCCTTCCGGGCCGCGGAAATATTTGTAGCGCTCAGTTACCGAAGCGGCCTGGTTGCCCTGAAATTTATCTGACAGGTAGAATACGAAATCATCTGAAGCCGGGTCTAAGTTTTTGGTAACCGGATTCACAAAATCGGTTCCGAAGAAAGCCGCTTCGCCCTGCGCATCCAGACCATCATACCCTAAATCCTGTGCCGCACGGTCCTCGCCTTCGGTAGAAAACGCGTATAAGACCGGGAATTGGTTTGGCTGGATTCCCCAATTCGTCGTCGTCGTATTGGCCGGCGTGGAAGGTGTCGGCAATCCGTTTTCATACATCAGCTTGCCATCTTTCAGTACATCTTCGGATACGTTTCCTAAATGAAGTAATAATTTAGGATCAGCGCCCAGGGGATTTCCATCCGCGTACGGGTCCATCATCCAGAACTCCACATACTCGATATTGGAATTAGTAAAATTGGAAACAGAGATCGGACGCATTAAACCTGCCCAACGCTGCTGGGTAGTTTCTGTTGCTTTATTTACGTTGTACGGCCCACGTTCATTTGGAAAGTAACTGATATCCAGTGTATTGGTGTATAATTGCTCACCCGCAACAAAGTCACGGCTGTTATACAATTCGGAAGTCTGCACACGCCGCGACGCATGATTGGAAACCGCCTCAGCGTTGATGCCGCTTGGTGCTTTTCCGCCCACACCATAGAAGCGCGGATCAATATTATACCAAGTTAAAAGACCACGCCCGTTTCCGTGCGCCAAATCATTGGTAAGGCCGGCATTGGCAAAGATCGGTTCCGGATTTTGCTCCGGCTTGGAAGCCAGGCTCCACATGGCAGGTTCCTTCAGGGAAATCTTGGAGGTACTTTGTTCAAAATCATCAATATACGCCTGATCGCCGATGTTCTTATTCTGACCCGGAATTAAATAGGCTCCTTCCGCCAAAAAGCTGATATTGGACGGTGCTTCTGTATTTACAAAAGGAATTTTATCAGTAAGTCTCGTCAGGAAAGGCAGCTGGTTATTATAGAGTACATTAAAGCCGGCCATCGTATTATTCACCGCTTCCTGCCCGAAGTTCACTTTCTGCGTCAGTGGTGTTTCAGCATAATTCACCACCGTGGTTCCGACGGTTAAATGCTCATTAAACTTGCGTTCTAAATTTAAGCCCAGAAAACGCTTGCGCTGGGTATTAAAGGTCAGCTGATTTTCCAATGAAATGCTGATCGCCTGGCCGGATTGTTTTACGGTTTCATTGATAATGTTAACCGTTCCCAGCATGTAATCCACCGTATAATCAATACCTTCCTGAAGCTGAACACCGTTGGCAGTCACCTTCACGGAACCCTGCGGCACATTGATGGCGCCGAGCGAAATCCCCGTTCCCTGCGTACCCTTGTAGCGGCCTTCCATGGTATAGCGGAGCGCCAGGTTGTTTTGGGAAGCAGTTTGTTTCTGCTGTTCGTATAATTCATTAAAGACAAACTTAGGATCGTTGGTTCCCAAAACGGATTGCAGGTAGGTACCGAAGGGTTTGGCTTTGGTAAAAATGACGCGGCCGTTTTCCGGATCCACCGTAATTCCCGGCACAAAGTCGAAGATTCCGTCACCGGTTTCACCATCCACCGTCTGGAGGTCATTATTTAAGTTAAGCCGATCCCAGTTGAAAAGCTTCAACAGGTTTGGATTGGTCTGCGGATCGGGCGCATTCACCGTTGCCGGCAGGTAATTCACTTTACCGCCACTTTGCGGATCGCGGTAATACACGTTCAGCAGAAAGCCGTCCGGGTTGATTTGATTGCTGTTGAGGGAATAGATGTTTTTCATCATCAGGTCCCACATCGGTGAGGTGGTCCGCACGATGCTGTTTGGCTTCAGCACTTTGGTAATCAGCACAGAACTTTCTTCGG
This sequence comes from Kaistella sp., assembly GCA_032057205.1. GTDB lineage: Bacteria > Bacteroidota > Bacteroidia > Flavobacteriales > Weeksellaceae > Kaistella. Next base: position 611,062 of record DAMCFT010000001.1, on the reverse strand, counting down.
AAAACTCACCGACTTTATACACTTTGCTGTCGCCGTTCAGGGTATAGCTATAGGAAACAGCCAGCAGCTGATTATCATTTAAACGCTGATTCAGGGAAACATAACCCAGTTGCGGGTGAAACGTGAATTCGTTTGCAGAAAGTTTACGCGCTTTTCGGTTAAAGATAAACTGTTCACCATCCGCGTATTGTTCCGGTGAGCCGGCAGCGTTGGGGAAGGTCTGTCGGTTGATGGCATTGTAGGCCGTGTTGACATCGCGGATCGCAGGGCCCAGATTGACGATGCTTTGGTATAGATTGTTCTGGCTGTTATCCGGATAGCCGCTGGTGCCTTCTCCCAGATCCCGGATTCCTAAAATTCCTTTCTGATCCTGTAAGTTGCCGGAGCCCTGGTCGAGCACCCAGGCTTCGATACGTGTGATGCTCAGGCGGGAATTAATCTGCGGGTAATTTAAAAGAGCTCGGTCATAATTTTCCAGGAAGTAATGGCCAATGAAATAGTGCTGATTATCTTCATAATCAACTGCATTTAATTTAAAGGTATTCATCACACCGCCGCCTTGCGCCACGATGGTGCGTGCTTCCCCCTGTTGCTGGGAAAACACCACAGTACCGTAGGTTTTCCCTAACTGAAACTCTGTTTTAAGACCAAATAAAGATTCTGAACCGCGTATCAGGCTGGTGGACAAAGGCATGTTTACATTTCCGAACTCCACACGCTTTATGATTTTATCCTCACCACCGGTGGTCTTATCATTTAATCCTTTTGACTGCAGATCGCGCCAGGTTCCCTTTGCCTGCCAGACAAGGTTCATCCGGTTTTCGAAAGCGAAACCACTCTGGGTATCATAGTTGGCTTTCAGTTGAAGATTCTCCCCTACTTTCCCAATGAGACCCAGCTGAATCCGCTGCTGAATGTCAATCGCGAAATTGGTTCTGTTCTGGGGAAGAATGAGCGGGTTATCAATTTTCTGGTATAAACCGCCGAGGTCGAAAGAAGCGAAACCCTGCGGGATAATTTCAATTTTATTTCCGCCAAATAAAGTTTCAAACAGCGGATTGCGAATATTTACGGTTGGAAGCAGTCCTTTCTTTTCAGCATCGGTCTGATCTTTGCGGTAGCCCAAGGCATTGTTGCCCGACTTTTCGCGGTAGTAGTCGCGAAGCTGTCGGGAAAGAATGTACTGATTGTATTCCTCAGAAGACATCGCGACGGGATTTCCGACGATCATACTGCCAATTTTCGGATAGAGGAAATACATCCCGCTGGCAATATCATACACAGCTTCATACCGCACCGGATCCGGCAGCGAATAATTCTGCCGTACGGAAGACTCAGGCTCAGCAGGAGTTTGCTGCGCCAAAAGCTGGGTTACCGAAAATAAAAGACACAGTAAGACACAGATCTTACGCCGAAAAAAAGAGTGCTTCTTCAAATGCTAAATATTTTTTAAAATCTGCTTAACCAATGCTTCCACCGTAAGGTCGGGTTCCTGCTTGAGCAGGCGATTGGCAATCCGCTCGCTGGTTTTTCTGGGAATACCCAATACCTCCAGTGCAGATAACGACTCTTCTTTTACTTTATTATTTACCGCGGCGGAAATATTTTCCTCGGAAACACTGAACTTCTGCACCTTATCCCGAAGGTCCACAATGATGCGCTCAGCCGTCTTGGCACCGATGCCTTTTACCTTTTGGAGCAGCATACTGCTGTTGTTCATAATCGCGGAAGCAATTTCATCCAGCGACAGGGAAGAAAGCATAATCAGCGCAGAAACCGGCCCGACCCCATTCACGCTGATGAGCAGGTTAAACATCTCTTTTTCGAGCAGGGTACTAAAACCAAACAGCAGATGGGCATCCTCGCGGATGATCTGCTGTATGTTCAGAAATGTTTCCTTGCCCAAGGTAAGCTGCTGCGACGTTTGCAGACTGATGCCCACCAGATAACCAACTCCATGCACCTCAATCACGGCAGAAGTGGGATGCACCTGCTGCACTGTGCCTTTTAATGAATAGATCATCAGACAATTTTTAAGTCATTAATATAACAGAATTAGCGGTCCAGGCCTTCCTCACGGCGCTGCGCATCCAGTACGGCTACCGTTGCCAGGTTCACAATTTCATCTACGCTGGCGCGCATCTGCAGTACATGAACCGGTTTTTTAAGTCCCATTAAAACAGGACCCACTACCTGCGCCACTTTTAATCCGCGGATGATTTTGTAAGACAGGTTCGCACTTTCCAGATTGGGAAAAACGAACACATTCGCCGGCGTGGTTCCCAGTTTAGAGAACGGATAATCGGAAAGGTGTTCACTGTCCATCGCAAAATCCGGCTGAATTTCCCCGTCCACGATCATCTTTGGATACTTCTCGTGCAGGATGGAGACGGCTTTTGCTACTTTCTTCGATGTTTCAGAGTTCGCAGCAAAGTTGGTAAACGATAACATCGCTACACGGGGCTCGATGGCAAAGGATTTCACGGTAAGCTCAGACATTCTGGCGATATTGGCCAGGTCTTCAGCAGTCGGATCCTGGTTGATGGACGTATCTGCGAAGAAGATGGGTTTCTTTTCCGTAAGCACCATCATCATCCCGGCGATTTTGTCCACCCCTTTTTCACGCTCGATTACTTTCAGAATCGGCTTCAGCACAGAAGCGTAGTTTTTGGAGAAACCAACAATCAGCGCATCGGTATCGCCATGGTGAAGCATCAGCGGCCCGAAGTAGTCCATCTGGCGCACATAGCGGCGGGCTTTATATTCATTCATGCCTTTACGCTGGCGGCCTTTCCACAGGGTGTTGCGATAACGAACGCGGTTCTCTTCCTGATCGTCATCCATCGGGTCGATGATCGGAACATTTAATTCAATACCGAATTTTTTCATCTGTTCCTGAACATATTTCTTTTCACCCAGCAGGATCGGATGTGCAATACCTTCTTCATAAAGGATTTGAGCAGCTTTCAAAACATTGTATTCTTCCGCATTGCCCAGCGTAACTCGTTTCGGATTGCTGCGCGCGCGGTTCTGCATCATGCGGATGAGTTTTTCATCACGTCCCATGCGGTCCAGCAGCGCATTTTCATAATCATCAAAATCTTCGATCGGCTTGTGTGCAATCCCGCTTTCCATCGCTGCTTTTGCCACCGCTACGGAAACTTTGGTAATCAATCGGTTATCAAATGGTTTTGGAATAAAATATTCTCTGCCGAACTGCAGGTTCTTCAAGTTATAGGCCAGGATCACGGCTTCCGGCACCGGCTCCTTGGCAAGTTCGGCGATGGCGCGCACGGCAGCCAGTTTCATTTCTTCATTAATGCCGGTTGCCTGCACATCCAATGCACCCCGGAAGATGTATGGGAAGCCGAGTACGTTATTCACCTGATTAGGATAATCACTACGGCCGGTAGCCATAATCGTATCCGGGCGGGTTTCCATTGCGAGGTTATATTCAATTTCCGGATCCGGGTTGGCCAGGCCGAAGACAACCGGATTTTCCGCCATGGAAAGCAGCATTTCGGGCGACATCACATTTCCTTTCGAAAGACCGATAAAAACATCAGCGCCCTGCAGGGCTTCTTCCAGTGTCTGCAGATCCGTATTTGCGATAAATTCTACCTTTTCGGGCGTTAGGTTGGTGCGGTGTTTATTGATCACCCCTTTCGAGTCGCACATCAGGATATTTTCTTTGCGAACACCCAGCTGAACATATAATTTGGTACAGGCAATGGCCGCTGCTCCCGCGCCGTTTACTACCATGCGGATATCTTCCACTTTTTTACCGGCGATCTCCAGCGCATTTAATAAAGCCGCGGCAGAAATAATCGCGGTTCCGTGCTGGTCATCGTGCATCAAAGGAATATTCAGTTCTTCTTTCAGGCGCTGCTCAATATAGAAAGCTTCCGGCGCCTTGATATCTTCCAGGTTGATACCGCCAAACGTGGGCGCAATTCCTTTTACGATTTCAATGAACTTGTCCGGATCTTTTTCGTCGATTTCAATATCAAAAACATTGATGTCTGCAAAAATTTTAAATAATAATCCTTTTCCTTCCATCACCGGTTTAGATGCTTCGGCACCGATGTCGCCCAATCCCAATACCGCCGTACCATTCGAGATAACAGCTACCAGGTTTCCTTTACCGGTGTATTCATAGGCTTTTTTCGTATCCTTTTCGATCTCGAGGCAGGGAATGGCCACACCCGGCGAGTACGCCAAAGAAAGGTCGCGCTGAGAAGAGTGAGGTTTGGAAGGGATTACTTCAATTTTACCTTTCGGTTCCATGCGGTGGTAATCCAGTGCCGCCTGATTAAAATTTCGTTCGTCCCGATTATTTTTACTTGACATAAATGATATTTTTATAAGAATGGCTCCAGGAGCCGTATTGTTTAAATTTTTTAATTAAGAAAGCTGCAGCAGATATTTTTTGTGATAATCCACCAGGCTTTCAATAGGTTTCTGTACGATTCTTCCTACCGTCAGATTGAGTTCTGCTGCGGCGGCGCGAAGAATATCTTCATAAATAAAAGCGATGTAGCCGATGAAGTTAATTTCAACCTCGCGTGCTTCCGGATACGGCAGAATATGAAAATCCATAAAGTTCTTCATTTCATCAAACACCATATTCTGGAAATAAGAATGGTTTTTATGCTCGGCAATAAATTCATTAAAACTGCCTAAGTATGCATTGGCACGAGGATTATGATACATGCTTTGCAAGGCCTGTTCGATGGTCAGCTCGTACTTTTTCCGAAAAGCCTGCTCCAGATCTGCCGGCAGCTTTTTCATAAAGAACCGGCGCAGCAAATGCTTGCCGAGTGCGCTGCCGCTACCCTCGTCGCCAATCAGAAAACCAAGTGAAGGAAGATCAACACGGATATTTTCACCATCGAAGAAGCAGGAATTGGACCCGGTGCCCAAAATGCAGACAAGACCGGGACGACCGGTATACGCCGCATATGCCGCGGCAATCATATCGTCTTTCACCTGAATATCTGCCCCGTTGAATATCTGCAAAAATTCCTTTTTAACTTTATCCGCATTGGCCGCAACGCCACAACCCGAGCCATAAAAGAACACTTGGTTAATTACAGGAACCAACGCCGCCAGATCAGTATTACGGTTAATCTCTGCTGCGATGAAATCGGGATTGATGATATTGGGATTGAAACCCAGCGTGGTGGTTTTCAGATGCAGCCTGCCGCTGTCTTCCAGGATCACCCAATCGCATTTGGTGGAACCGCCGTCTATAATGGCAATCATAAGGTTCTTTATAAATTAGTCTGCTAAAATATTAATTTAATTCCAATCGCACCCTTGCGAAACAGTGCGGTTGTCCACAAACGGCAAAGCGGGCCGAAACCCGCTTTTAATATATTGTGCTACCCCGGCCGTTTATTCTACCGCAAGAACTTCTGTAATTTCCGGCGCGAATTGTTTCACGGTGTTTTCCACACCGAGTTTCATGGTGGAAAAGCTCATGGGGCAACCATTGCAGTTCCCCTGTAATTTCACAAGAACTGTGTGGCCGGTTACATCCACCAACTCGATATCTCCCCCATCTTTATTCAAAAAAGGCCGTATACTTTCCAGCGCTTCGAGCACGCGTGTTACTGTATCTTCCTGTGATTTTATATTCTCCATGTTGCTGTGCAGCAGTTTTTCTTGTATTTAGGTTAACGGATGTTCTTCCGCTTTATTTCTTTTTTGGCGAGCAGCCGGCCATAGTAGTAATCTTGACAGCTTCGGTTGGCGGCAGATTTTTATTGCGCTCCACCAGGCTTTCAATCATTTTCTGGGCGGTTTCACGATAGATATCCGCAATTTTGGAACCTTCCTGAAGGGCAGCCGGACGGCCTACGTCTCCTGCTTCCCGAATGCTCTGAATCAATGGAATCTCACCCAGTACCGGAATACCCAGGTCTTCGGCCAGATATTGTGCTCCCTGATTGCCAAAGATATAATATTTATTTTCCGGCAACTCTTCCGGTGTAAAATAAGACATATTTTCGATAAGTCCTAATACCGGAATATTGATGCTTTCCATCTGGAACATGGCGATTCCCTTGCGCACGTCTGCCAGTGCCACATGCTGTGGCGTACTCACGATTACCGCGCCGGTTACCGGCACTTCCTGAATAATGGATAGGTGAATATCACCTGTGCCCGGCGGCAGGTCTACCAGCAGGAAATCCAGTTCACCCCAAGCCGCATCGCGGATCATTTGGTTCAACGCTTTAGAAGCCATAGGCCCCCGCCAAACCACCGCCTGATTCGCGCCGGAGAAATATCCGATAGACAGCATTTTTACGCCATAATTTTCCACCGGCTTCATCAATGTGCGGCCATCTACTTCCACTGAAAGTGGTTTTTGATCTTCCGTGTCCAGCATGGTAGGCACAGACGGTCCATAAATATCCGCATCCAGCAATCCGACTTTGAAGCCCATATTTGCCAAGGTCACGGCCAGGTTCGCAGCTACGGTAGATTTGCCCACCCCGCCTTTCCCGGAGGCAATGGCGATAATATTGGTAATGCCGGGAATTTGTTTCCCTTTAATTTGATTCTGCTGCATTTCCGAAGGTTCCGGCGAGGCAATCTTAAGCTTTAAGACTACGTCTTCCCCAAATTCAGAAGCAAAAGCCTGCTTCATGGCTGCTTCCAGTTTTTTCTTTTCGTGCATGGCCGGTGAATGCGCGGTCATATCGATATACACATCATTCCCCATAACCTGGAAATTGTGCACCAGACCATCCACTTCTATCTCTTTCAGGAAAGCCTGAACTTTCGCTTTCGTCAACATAATTCAGAATATATTTTTAGAAATGTAAAATTACGGAATTTTTTCCTTGTTTAGAATCAGTAAAGTCTATGACAATTATCGCGTTTCAGTGTTCTGCTGAAACCAAATGAAACTGCAACTTATTGAAAATATGAGCGAAAGCAGCGTTTTGGCAAAAATATTGCACAATGCTACAGGATATTATAATCATTAATAAGAAAACACACCATTTTAAAAATTACTATTATGAAACATGCACTGTTAACTGTCTTCGCCGCTGCCGCGCTGGTGGCCTGCAAGAAGAACGAAACGACCACCATGGACACAACCACGGACAGCACAATGACCACGGACATGAATATGGATACGGACAGCACCATGGGTATTGATTCCCTGGCTACTTCCAGCACTGTAATGAATGTGAATCTGAATGACCAGGATACAGACTTCCTGAAGAAGGCGCTGATCGGGGGAATGTACGAAGTAATGGCCGGAGATCTGGCTGCCGTGAACGGCATGAATGATAAAGTAAAAGAGCTGGGAAAAATGATGGTGGACGATCACACGAAAGTGAATGATGAACTGAAAAAATGGGCAACCGCAGCGAATGTCGATATCCCAACCGAACTTGATGCAGAGATGCAGAAAAAGTACAATGATTTAAAAGCCAAAACCGGGGCAGATTTCGACAAGGCATACGCTAAAATGATGGTCGATGATCACAAAAAAGACATTGAATTGTTTAAGAAAGAAGCTTCGGCGGGAGGCGATCAGTCCTTAAAAACTTTTGCTTCCAACACGGTTCCTAAACTGGAAGATCACCTGAAAAAAGCAGAAGACACACACAACGCCGTGAAGTAATCTGCAGATATTTTACAGCAAAATCCCACCGAAAGGCGGGATTTTGTGTTTCGTATATGTATGTTATTGAATTTTTAAACTTCAGTGCTGCCGCCTTCCAGCTGGCCTTCCCATTTGGAAACGGCTGAGGTAGCGAGGGCGTTCCCCAACACGTTGGTCATACTGCGACCCATATCGCAGAAGTGGTCAATCGGCAGGATCAGTGCAATGCCTTCCGGCGGTATTCCGAACATTGTACAGGTGGCGACGATGATTACCAAGCTGGCGCGCGGCACACCGGCAATCCCTTTTGAGGTGAGCATCAAGACCAGCAGCATGATAATCTGCTGCCCCAGCGACATATCAATTCCATAAATCTGCGCAATGAAGATTGATGCAAAGGTCATATACATCATACTTCCATCAAGGTTAAAGGAATAACCCAGCGGCAGAATAAAAGACACAATCCGGTTATTACAACCGAAGCGCTCCAGTTCTTCCACCAATTTCGGGAAAACTGCCTCGGAACTGGTTGTTGAGAAAGCAATAAGCAAAGGTTCTTTAATTCGGCGCAGCAAATCGAACAGACGATTTCCCAGAATAAAGTATCCTACCACACACAGCGCAAGCCACAATACGGCCAATGCCAAAAAGAAGTCGCGCAGGTAAATGGCATATACTTTAAAGATTTCAAAACCGTTGGTGGCAACGACCGCAGCGATGGCACCGAGCACACCCAGCGGGGCAAACCACATAATATATCCTACCATTTTCAGGATCGCGTGCGCGCAGATGTCCAGTGCGCGGACGACCGGCTGGGTATACTGTTCACCCATATTGGCCAGCGCTACGCCGAACATAATCGAGAAAACGACAATCTGCAGGACTTCATTAGTAGCGAAAGCTTCGAATAAACTTTTAGGAATGACGTGTTTCACAAACTCTTCCAGAGACAATCCCTGACTGTGGGCAACGACTTCCCCGGCAGCATCAGCAGCGGGTTTGTCCAATTGCATCACCAAGCCGGGCTCCAGCCAGTTCACAAAAATTAAACCGATAACAAGTGAAACCAAAGATGCGGTGATAAACCACAGCATGGCTTTCGTACCGACGCGGCCAATCATCTTCATGTCGCTCATTTTGGCGATTCCTACCACAAGGGTAGTAAATACCAGCGGCGCGATAATCATCTGGACCAGACGGATAAAGATGGTGCCGAGCAGCTTAATATTTTTGGAGAACCCTTCGGCGCTATCGGGAAACTGAAGGTGCACGGCCCCGCCCATGATGACACCGGCAATCAGTGCAATGACGATGGCGATAAAGAGTTTATTCTGTCCTTTCATATATTTCTTTTATGTACGGCTACAAATATATGTTTTTTAGGAGAAAGAATTTTGGGTGGGTTTTTTGGACAAGCGATTGTAGCGGAAATCCTTTTTACCGGAGCGCAGCGCAGGAAAAAGATTGCAGCGGAAAGCGCGGTCTCGTCGCAGGTTTGCAAAAACCTGCGACGAGATGGCCCCAAATAAAAAAGCTCCTGATTGACAGAAGCTTAGATGTATACAAATTAATCCTGCAGATAGCGGGAGTAGGCGTATCCCTCCTCGCCGCGCTGGTTGCGGACTTTCCACCAATCATCGGATGTCTGCTCGATCAGCGTGACGGTATCGCCACGGCCAGCCTTTGCGACAACGGTAGCTTCGGTAGATGGGGTCTGGCGGATATTCAGGTTCGAATGTTCGGTATTGACGCGCAGGGTGGCACCGGGCATAAGGCCGGACACCTGGACATCAACATTTATGTCTGAAGCTTTATATTCCGGATCCACCACGCCGACGGCATTCCAAACGGCATCTTTTGCGGCCGTAGTCGCCGCACTGCCGGATACATATAAAACACCGTTTTGCTCAATTACCTTAAGGTTCGAAATTCCGGCAGACTGCGCAGCGCTGATGACGCCTGCATATTTTTCCTGTAATGATGTCATGGCTGCTTATTTTACGTTATAGTTATAATTCACTTTCCCCACCTGCAGAGCATCTACAGATTCCTTAATTTGTCGCGCTTGGCTGGCGGAAACATCTCCGGTAATGGTGAGTTCACCGTTGATCACTTCTGCCTTAGCGGACGGAAAATCTTTCAGTGCATCGTTTACTTTTTGCTGTATTTCAGGATCTGCGGCGGTAGTTGTTTCAACCACTTCAGGTGCGGCAATAGTCGTCATTTCATGTACATCCTTGATGCCGGGAATTGCTTTGAGGGATGCGATCATATTGTCGCGCTCCGCTTCGCTCTGGAAGATGCCGCTCAGGTGCGCGCTGCCGTCCTTAACTTCTACAGAAGCATTAGGATTAGAGGTTACGACAGTGGTTGCCTGAGACTGCAGTTCCGCATCCGAAGTCTTTTTTTTGCAGCTTACGGAACCAAAAGAAATGGCCAACGCCAGTGCTGCGAGTGCAAAGTGCTTTTTCATAGTTGATTTTTTTGATTAGGATTAAAAATTGGCAAAAGAAGAAACCGCTCTTACCACTACGCTTGCAATTTCTGCAAATACAGCTTGAGTTGCTGCAAAATAAGGACCAAAAGAATTTCTACGGAACCAGCATTTGCCGGAACGTAAGATTGATACGCGGTGCTTTAACTGTACGCATCACCGGCAAACTATGCACCCAGTGTTGCTGCGTAGCTCCCTTCATCACCAATAAAGTTCCGGCTGGCAACATGAGCTGTACTTTTTCGCCGGTTTTTTTGTGTTTAAAAACAAACCTGCGTTCTGCGCCGAAAGACAGCGAGGCAATGCTGGCGCCGGGCTGAAGTTCTGATTCTCCATCGGAATGATAGCCCATTCCTTCGGTTCCGTCATGGTACAAATTGGCCAGACAGGAATTATAGGTATCACCGGTTGCGCTTTGAACTCTGTCTTTTAAATCTTCGAGCACGGAAATCCAGGGAAGCGCGGAGCGGGTTTTATTGGAGTACGTATAATCCAGTGGAAAATCTGCATACCAGGCCATTTCCCGTTTGGTAATGATGTGCTTGCCAAACATGACGACCTCATCCGGCCGCCAGCTGACTTTTTCCAGCAATTCTTTTTCGTACCGGGCCGCTTCGGTGAGAGATAAAATACTCCCAAACGACAGAACTTCTCCGTCATATGGAAGCAGGTTCTTGTCAGGCTGCGGTTCCAGAGGGAAAAGTTCTGTCATTGAAAGTTGATTTTAAGAGATGATTAGAGTTGCTCCATCATTTCTTCTGTAATTTCCATATTGTGATACACGTTCTGAACATCGTCATCTTCTTCAAAACGCTCCAGCATTTTCATATTGATTTTAAACTGCTCTTCGGAAACTTCTTTGGTATTGTTGGCGATTCGCTGCAGTTCAGCGCTTTTCGGTTCCAGCCCGAGGGTTTCCAGTTTGTGAGATAAGGACCCGAAGTCTTCAAAGGCTGTTGTGATGAAAACTTCTTCCTCATCCTGCTCTATTTCTTCGGCGCCGCCATCAATCATTTCCATTTCGAATTCATCCCAGTCTCCCTGGATCGCTGAACGGTCCAGTGTGAAGATTCCCTTGCGGTCAAAGATGAAGGCAAGTTCACCATTTTTGCCCAGGTTTCCGTCAAATTTATTAAAGATTGCGCGAACGTTTGCGACGGTACGCGTGGGATTATTGGTTGTGCATTCTACAAAGAAAGCGACTCCACCCTGACCGTAGCCTTCGTAAGTTACTTCTTCAAAGTGCTCAGCATCAGCACCACTTGCTTTTTTGATGGCGCGCTCCACATTATCTTTTGGCATGTTTGCGCCCTTGGCATTCTGAATACAACGCCGCAGTGCCGGGTTTGAATCGGGATCCGGGCCGCCGGCTTTTACCGCAAGTGCGATGTCTTTACCAATCTTGGAAAATGTTTTGGCCATCTTATCCCAGCGGGCCATTTTAGAAGCTTTTCTGTATTCGAACGCGCGTCCCATAGTGTAATGATACTTTATTTTAGTTAGACAAAATTACAAATTAGTTTATAAAAAAACACCCTCCGCGAGGGAGGGTGTCTTGATATTTAGAAATGAATCCGAAGATTATTTTCTCTTTTTAGCCGGAGCTTTTTTCTTAGCAGGAGTTACTACATCGTGCTTTTTGTAAGTAGCCCACTCTACGTCGTCTTCAATTGCTCTAACAACTACTTTTCTGTCTTGTTGTCTTTCAGCATCAGAAGCAGTTTCAGGAACTACCGCTTTAGATTCACCAACACCGATAGATTTCAGTGAGGATGGATCAACACCTCTTGCATCCAGGGCAGAAACTACAGACTGTGCTCTTCTTCTGGACAGGTCAAGGTTATAAGCTTCAGGACCTTTCTTATCTGTTTGTCCTTCCAGCAGGTAGTTACCGCCGTCAGCTTTGATGATATTCGCAGCTGCATCCAGTCTTGGACCTGATTCAGCTTTGATGGTTGCTTTGTTAAAGTCGAAGTAAATGTTTTTCAACTCACCTTCCACTTCAGTAGCAGTCACTGATTTTGGTTTTGGACATCCGTTGTACTCAGGCAGACCTGGAACTGTAGGACATGCATCGTCTTTATCAAGGATTCCGTCACCATCAGTATCTGGCCAAGGGCATCCGTTGTTTTCTACCGGTCCTGGAACTGTAGGACAAGCATCATCTTTATCTGGAACTCCGTCACCATCAGTATCTGGCCAAGGGCATCCGTTGTTTTCTACTGGTCCTGCAACATCTGGACATTCGTCATCGATATCTGGGATACCATCTCCGTCAGTATCAGGGCAACCCTGGAACTCAGGTAAACCTGGGGTATCAGGACATCTGTCATCTTTATCTGGGATTCCGTCTTTATCTCTGTCTGTATTTCCGAAGCGGAACAACAGGGAAGCAGATGCTTGCCAGAAGTTAGCGATATCTGATTTGTCAACTGGTGTAGATACATAATCTCCCTGAATACCTAAACCGAAGTTCTGCGTGATCCAGAAGTTAGATCCAATACCAGTAGCCACTGCGAAATGGTCTTTTCTTCTCTGGGTATTTGCTGTATTATCAGAGAAACCTGGGTATACAGTACCGTTGGTATCAGTTAACGGGAAGTTAACTCCTGTGTAATCATGTCTCAGGTAGTTAGCACCCACTCTTAAATAAGGATCAAACCAGGAATCTTCATTCCAAAGGCCGTTAAATTTAAATTGCAGCCCCAGACCGGTCATCAGGAAGAATTCTTTCCCCATACCGATTCTCTTGTTATCCACGTTTCCTACGGAAGTCTGCCAGTCCAGTACCAAATATTGGTTCAGGTTACGAGCAACCGTAAGTTTGGATAAAGGTGGAGTAATTGTAAAGTTGTTGATGTTATACAATTCACCTCCATCTCCGCCACCAAAGGCAGTTCCAAACACGTTACCTACATTTCCTCCTGCAGCAACATGATTTACTCCGTGAGCCCCCACCCCGATAAGCCACGGGTTTGTGGTGGTCTGAGCGAATACAGTAGAGGCAACTGTAAGTGCCAATGCTGAAATTCCTAATTTTAGATTTTTCATAGAATTAAATGATTAAATAATTGATAATGCAAAATAAATATAAATTTTCTTTCCAGGCAAAGATTGGCAGGCTGTTTTTAACCTTTCTTTAGCATTCTGTCCAGATTTCTTTTGTTTTCTCTGTCTTTTATAGTTTCCCGTTTATCATAAAGTTTTTTCCCTCTTCCCAACGCTATTAAAATCTTAGCTTTTCCTCTGTCATTAATATACAACTTTAAAGGTATAATGGTATTGCCGGCATCCTTAAGCTTTCGCTGGTATTTTTGCAATTCCCGTTTGTGCAGCAACAACTTCCGTTCCCTTTTTATTTTATGATTGTAAAAAGTTCCCAATTTATACTCGTCTATCATCATGTTGATGATGTATAATTCCCTGTCAATGAACTGGCAGAACGCTTCGGAAATGCTGGCTTTCGAGGAACGTAACGATTTGATTTCCGTACCGGTAAGTACAATTCCCGCTTCAATTTCTTCCGACAATTCGTACTCAAAACGCGCCCTTCTGTTCAGGATCGAAACCGATTTTTCAATTTTCATATTTGCGCCATTTTATTTTTTACCGGTGTTAAATTTTAAACATTTTTAACACCAACGGATTAATTTTTAAGAAAAGAAGACACGCCTTAAGGCTAAAAAATTCACGCTCAGCAACATTCTGATTAAAGCCGATTTCTTTTCGTATTTTTGCACCAAATTTACAAAACTATATGTTAACAGTATCTAATTTATCTTTACAGTTCGGCAAGCGGGTGCTTTTTGATGAGGTAAATATTATGTTTTCAAAAGGGAACTGCTACGGCATAATTGGTGCCAACGGCGCCGGAAAATCCACCTTTCTGAAAATTCTTACCGGAAAACAAGATCCAACTACCGGATCAGTATCACTGGAGCCGGGTAAGCGCATGTCGGTTCTGGAACAGGATCACTACGCATATGATCAGTTCACGGTACTGGACACTGTATTAAGAGGTAATAAACAACTATATGAGATTAAATCTGAAATGGATGCTTTGTACGCCAAGGAAGATTTCTCAGATGAAGACGGAATCAAAGCCGGCGAACTTGGCGTTCAATACGACGAAATGGGTGGCTGGAACTCCGAGTCTGATGCCATGACCATGCTTTCCAATGTAGGCATCAAAGATGACATGCATTATCAGATGATGAGCGAACTGGAGAACCAGGATAAAGTAAAAGTATTGCTGGCTCAGGCGCTGTTCGGAAATCCGGATGTATTGATCCTCGACGAACCTACCAACGACCTTGACATTGCGACTATTTCCTGGCTGGAAGATTTCCTGGCCGGATATGAAAACACAGTGATCGTGGTATCGCACGACCGTCACTTCCTGGATACGGTCTGCACGCACATTGGCGACCTGGATTACGCGAAATTAAACCTGTACACAGGGAACTACTCTTTCTGGTATCAGGCTTCCCAGCTGGCAACGAAGCAACGTCAGCAGGCCAATAAAAAAGCAGAAGAAAAGAAAAAGGAGCTTCAGGATTTCATCGCGCGTTTCTCCTCCAACGTAGCAAAAGCGAAACAGGCAACGGCGCGTAAAAAGATGATCGACAAGCTGAACATCGAAGATATCAAACCTTCTTCCCGACGCTATCCTGCCATTATTTTTGATACCGAGCGCGAAGCGGGTGACCAGATTCTGGAAGTAAAAGGCCTCGAAAAGACGCGTGACGGCGAATTGTTGTTCTCTGATATTAACCTTAATTTAAAGAAAGGCGATAAAGTAGCGGTACTCTCAAGAAACTCTTTGGCAATTACAGAGTTTTTCCAGATCCTGGCCGGAAATACCGAAGCTGACAAAGGAACCTTTAACTGGGGAATTACAACGTCCCAATCCTACATGCCGCTGGATAACAGTGAATTCTTCCAGGATAATGTAAACCTGGTAGACTGGCTGCGTCAATTCACAAAAAATGACGAGGAAAGACACGAGGAATATATGCGCGGCTTCCTGGGGAAAATGCTGTTCTCCGGTGATGAAGCCCTGAAATCCTGCACCGTACTTTCCGGAGGCGAGAAGATGCGCTGTATGTTCAGCCGCATGATGCTGCAACGTGCCAACGTGCTGCTGCTGGATGAACCAACAAACCACTTAGACCTGGAAAGTATTACCACGCTCAATAACTCACTGGTAAGTTTCAAAGGAAACATTCTGCTGGCATCACATGACCATGAAATGCTGCAAACGGTTTGTAACCGCATCATTGAACTGACACCGAAAGGAATCATCGACCGTGAAATGACATACGATGAGTACCTGGAAGACAAAAAAGTGAAAGAACTGCAAACGCAGATGTATTCATAAGCTAAATAAAAACAGGCTGCCCGAAATGAGCAGCCTGTTTTATTTCACCATTTATTAATATAAGTCACACCGCATGTAATTTCCGCTACGCGATAAATAAGCCGGCGATCATTGCCGCATCATCGCCGCTCAGCGTTTCATCGAAAGAAGCAGATCCTGCTGCGGCGCCGAATAAGGTGGCTGTATTGAAGCCAGCCTGTACGGTAGCTTCTTCTCCATTATAAACCGCCTGTGCAGCGGCCGGGATGTTGCCGCCGTTGTTCAGTTCTACCCATCCTTTGTTACCGCGCATCCGGCGAACCTGCGACGCGTGCCGTGCTTCCACGGAATGAATCTGAAGCGCTGCCTGCAGAACATTTTTATTAGATGCCACATTGCCTGCCTGGCCTTTGTAGGCGCGCACGCCCGTATCTTCAAAAGCCTGCGCCAAAGTCATAAACTGCGCATAATCCGTGAAAGGCTGAAAGTTTCCACCGGCGGTAAAGTCAAAAGTGGGTTTCGGGCCGGGCGATACACCCAAAGACATCAGCGTAGATTTAAGGAAACCTACGTGGGCGGTTTCATGTTTGCTGATTTGCTGGAAAACAATGCGGTCTGCGGAGGGTATTAAACCTGAAGTGGCCAGGCCGACGCGGTAATATTCATCTTCCAGATATTCCAGCGTGAGGGCCAGCTGAAGCGCATCCGTTAAGGCAGAAGCGGCAGAGGCAGTTACTGCAGTTGAGGCACCGGCAGCGGCATAAACCACCGTTGGTTCCGCCGTATTCAGCCCAGCACCCGTTTGTTTTTGTGCGCCTGTTTGCCTGTTGGCAAATTTAGTAAAGAATTGGTCATCCGATAAAGTATCGAGTATTTTTAATAAGTTCATGATTTCTGATTTTTAAGGTTAGATGAAAAATGCAGGATTAGGCAATGCCCTGCTCACGCCAGGTGAAAGGTGTTTTGATGAACCCTGCCGCGACCTGAACAATCTGCTTGGGATCTTTTGCCACATCCAGGCCGTTTGCATCCACCACATCATCTTCGGAGAAATCTGCGGAACCCGGATTAATTGCATTTCTGATGGCAGAAGCGTGCCTTGCCTCCACCGAAACTATTTTCCCGGCAATCACCAGGTAATCTAAATTGCTGATCAGCTTACCGGCACCATTGTACGCAGCAACTCCGGTATCTTCCAGTGCTTTTGCGGTCGCCAGAATTGAATTTCGGCTGTTGAAATCCACACCATCGTACTTAAACTCCAGTTTTGGCAAGATGGCGCTTGTTGCCCCGCTGATCGCTGCTTTAAAGAAATCTCTGTGCACCACTTCGTGATGGTAAATATCGGTAAACATCTGTTTCTCGGCGTCAGAAATATTTTTGTAAAAATTATTGACCACTTTCGTATAGAAGTCTGCCTCGAGTTGTTCCAGCGCATAAGCATAATTCAAAACCCCCACATCACCTTTCCCCAGATCAAATACGCCGTTCTGCGGGTAATCAAAATCATCATCGCGGCAGCCTGCTAAAGCAAGTCCCGCCAGCACCAGACCGGCACCACTGAGCTTCAGGAAATTTCTCCTGTTGGTATCCAGGGTTACACCCCCATTGGACACTTCAATTGTTTTTTTCATAATTATATATTTTGGTTAATGGTTCTATATTTATAATTACGAGAGGAATTGTACAGCAGTTTTGCATCAAGAGGGAAAAATCAAACACTTACACGTAACTACCTGACATCCAGCAATAAAAATTTTATAAAATTTCACTCACTTTCACAATTCATTGTCATATTGTCATTATTGACTGACGTGATTTACCTTCTATTAAATGAATCTCAGGATTCGTTACTAAACTTTCATTTAAAATAATTTCTAAAAATTCCTGCTGTAAAGAGCTGCCATATTTTTCCTATTTTTGTGAAACTATGAGTCAAAAATGGATTTACCGACCCGAACCGGATGAGGATATTGTGGATGGGATATGCTCTTCACTTGGTTTTGGCACGTTTGAATCCAGAATACTGGTCCTGCGTGGCATTGATAACTATCAGAAAGCACGCGAATTTTTCAAACCTAACTTAAACGACATTCATAATCCTTTCTTAATGAAGGATATGCAGCTTGCCGTGGACCGGATTGCCACCGCAATCGAAAATGGGGAGAAAATTCTGGTGTACGGCGATTATGATGTGGACGGAACCACCGCGGTTGCCCTGATGTACCTTTATTTAAGCAAAATTGTCGAAAAGAAATATCTCGATTATTACATTCCCGACCGTAATTCGGAGGGATACGGGATTTCGAAAGAAGGCATTGACTTCGCCAAGGAAAATGATTTTTCTTTGATTATTGCCTTGGATTGCGGGATCAAAGCCCTGGATAAAATTGACTACGCAAAAACGCTCGGCGTAGACTTTATTATTTGCGACCACCATTTACCGGGGGAAACCATTCCGGATGCTGTCGCGGTACTGGATCCGAAAAGGCGCGACTGCCGCTATCCTTTTAAGGAACTTTCAGGCTGCGGCGTGGGCTTTAAGCTATGCCAAGGTCTGAACACCATTTATAAAATACCGGAAGCTGAACTCTTTGAGCTTACCGATTTACTGGCGATTTCCATTGCAGCGGATATTGTGTCGATGACCGGCGAAAACCGCGTTCTGGCAAAACAAGGGCTGAAAGTATTACGTAAAACCCGCAATCTCGGTTTGCGCTTATTAATTCCGGAAGATAAACTCGCTCACTTTGAAATCAGCAATATCGTTTTCGAAATTGCGCCCAAAATTAACGCAGCCGGTCGCATCTCACACGGGAAAGCAGCCGTGGAACTGATGGTTTCCGATAACCTGAAACATGCGCACCAAATCGTAAATGATATTGTAACCCTGAACGATTCACGCCGCGAAATGGATATGAGCAGCACCATTGAAGCGCTGGAACAGGTAGAGAAAACAGGACAGCTGAACAAGTTAACGACCGTGGTGTATGGCCCATCGTGGAACAAAGGCGTCATTGGTATCGTGGCTTCCCGCTTAATTGAAAGCCATTACAAACCTACTTTGGTATTTACGGATGGGAATAATGGTGAGCTCGTAGCCTCTGCCCGCTCGGTAGCTGATTTTGATGTACATCATGCGCTGGAACGATGCTCGGATCTTTTCCTGAAATTCGGTGGCCATCCTGCGGCAGCCGGCCTGAGTATGGAGAAGGAAAAATTTGAACAGTTCAAAGAAAAGTTTGAAGCCGTGGTTGCCGATAAAATTCAGGAACACCAGATTCAACCCAGCCTGACCATTGATGCGGTAATCCACCCCGATGCTTTACACAAGGATTTCTTTTCCTTCCACCGGAAGCTGGCGCCCTTTGGACCACATAATATGAAACCTATTCTGGTACTGAAAGACATGGCGGTGACAGGATATGTAAAAACGATGGGCAAGGACAATAATCACCTGAAGTTTTATATTCGTCAGGATTCCACCGGTCGTAATGTGGAGTGTGTCGGTTTTAAACTCGGCCGTTTTGCAGATGATTTCCGTACGCGGCGGTTTGATGTTGCTTTTACCATTGAAGAAAATCACTGGAAAGGAAACGTGAATTATTACCTAAATATCCGCGACGTCAAGTTTCTTTAATCTTTATTTTTAAACCATCCGGTGCCGCTCAAATTCCCGGCTGCGGTCAAAAAGGTAGCGATACGTAGCCAGTTTACGCGTCACCTTGGTATCCAGGTTTTCAGCGATGCGTATCATTTTGGGGTTAAAATCACCAATCCACTGCATCTCATATTCTGAGAAATCCGTTGTTTTGCGGAAATGCCGGGTTCCTTCCCAGATCATATAGCCATCCACACCGCGACGCTGCCATTCCGGTACGACACCGAAGACCAAGCCGACCATTTTCTTATTGCGCCGAAATTTCTTAATTAATAAAAAAAGGATTTTATAGAAAAGGCCGAATCGTCCGTTCAGATATTTAAACCACTGGTTCAGGTCCGGAATATTCAGCCACATTGCGATGGGTTCGTCCTGATCATATACAAACCACGAGATATGCTCATTGATCGCAGGCTTCAGGGAACGAAACATCTTCCTGGCCTGCAGTTCCGACATTTGTTTTCCTTCACCGTGCTGCGCCCAGGCTTTATTGTACACATGCGCAAAATCAGCGGCAAACTTATCGAGGTTGTTTTTCTTTAAAGGTAAAGCGCGGATATTCGGTTGTTTGGACAGCCGGGCGTGCATATCCATGAAATTCTGTGCTACGGGATCATGTACTTGCCGGCCGAAACATAACTGATTAAAATAAACCTGAAAACCATAGTTTTCGAAAAGCTGACGGTAATACGGCGCATGATAATTCATTCCGTACAGGGGTTCGGTGAACCCTTCTACCAGCAAACCCCAGAACCGGTCGCGCTCGCCGAAGTTAATCGGTCCGTCCATTGCTTCCATGCCCCGCTTTTGCAACCATTCTTTTGCGTAATCAAACATAACATTTGCGGTTGCCTGATCATCAACGCAGTCAAAAAAACCAACGCCGCCGGTAGGTTGTGCCTGGCGGTATTTTTTATTTGTGAAAACAGCCAGCCGGCCTACCGTTTGCCCCGCACTGTTTTGAAAGAGAAAGCGTTCACATTCACCGGATTTAAAAAATTTATTTTTAGCCGGATCAAAAACCTGTTCCACATCCGGATCCAGCGGACGGATATAATTGGGATCGTCTTTAAAAATACGGGATGGAAAATCCAGAAACTCGCGCTGCTGCGGTTTTGAAGTCACAGAAATCACCTTCATAAACCAAATGTAGCAGATTTTCCGGCCAATCAAAAGGATATTTTTATTTTTTTCTGTACTTTTAAAAAAATTGCAGTCTGTGAAGAAAACCCTCGTCATTTTCGCCCATCCGTATCTGGAATATTCCACGACCAATGTAGAACTGATTAAAATCTATAAGCAGTTCGAGCATGTGGAACTGAAGGATTTATATGAAGAGTATGAGGATTTTCATATTTCGACGTTTCGCGAGCGAAAGCGAATCCGCGAATATCAGCGGCTTATCTTCCATTTTCCCTTAATCTGGTTTAGTGTACCGCCTTTGCTGAAACTGTGGATTGATGAGGTTTTCGATATGAGCTGGAAAGCAGAAAGCGATCATCCGCTGCGCAATAAAGATGCCGCCATTATTGTAACAGCCGGTGCCAGTGAACAAAATTTCCAGCCGGATGGCATTTACAGCACGACTATTGAAGAACTGATGAAACCGCTGGTCCTCTCACTTGACGTAAATGGCATTGAGGTGAAAAACCTGCTCGCTGTGTACGATGCGGATGACCTGCAGCCGGCAGCACTGGCGCCGGTGGCCGATCAAATTATAAAAATCCTGGAATCCTCATGAATGAAAGCTCCTTAGCGTACACTGCCCTTATCTTTCTTGGTGCCGCGATCATCATGGTACCGCTCGTCCGCAAACTGGGACTCAGTTCGGTGATCGGCTTTATCCTGGGCGGAATCATCATCGGTCCGTTTGGATTAAAGTTAACCGGCAGCGACTCTCAGGACATTATGGAAGCTACCGAATTTGGCGTGATTATGCTGCTTTTCCTGGTGGGATTGGAAATTGAGCCCAAAAAGTTCTGGACCATACGAAAAAAGATTATCGGCATGGGACTGGGACAAATGGCGGCTACCATCTTTCTGTTGCTGGGGATTTTTTTTCTCGCAGGCTGGCAGTTTAATGCTGCTTTGGTGGCGGCACTGTGCTTTAGTTTATCTTCCACGGCGATCGTATTGCAGACCTTAAAAGAAAAAAACATTTTCCGGACCGATGTCGGGCAGGCTTCTTTTTCTATTTTACTGTTTCAGGATATCGCGGTAATTCCTATTCTGGCGCTGCTGCCTGCGATTGCCCGGGTGCCCGATACAGATGAAAAGCAGATTCTGCTGCAGTATTTACCGGAGTGGCTGCAGCCTTTTTCCATTATTATCGGAATAGCATTGCTGGTAGTTCTGGGCAGATATGTTTTTGTTCCTTTTCTGCGCTACGTTTCGCGGTCGGGTATGAACGAACTCCTGACCGCCTCTTCCCTCTTTCTGGTGATTGGCGTTTCAGAACTCATGCATGCTGTCGGACTCAGTGCCGCGCTCGGCGCTTTCCTGGCAGGACTGCTGCTGGCCACCAGTGAATTTCGCCATGAACTGGAAAGCCAAATTGATCCTTTCAAAGGATTATTGCTGGCTGTCTTTTTTGTCAGCGTGGGCGCTACCATCAATTTTTCGGTGATTATGCAGGATCCACTGTTTATATTCAGCACGACAATTGTGGTACTCATCGTAAAGATGCTGGTTCTGCTGGCCGTTGGCCGGTTTTTTAAATTAAAACTTCATCAGAATTTTCTGCTTGCGTTCGGCTTATCACAGATTGGAGAATTTGCTTTCGTTCTGGTAAACTATTCCACCAAATTATATTTACTGGAACCCGTGCTCAATTCACAACTCATGGCTATTACGGCCATCACCATGTGTATTACTCCTATCTTACTCCTGGTTAATGAACATTGGATTGAACCGCGCACCCGACCCAAAAGACCAGGCCTGGGAGAAATGGACACACCGAAGAAATTACAAAATGTCATCATCGTCGGATTCGGGCATTTTGGTAGTACGGTCGGTCGGCTGCTGCGCGTGAACGGAATCGGCGCTACCGTTTTGGATAGTGACAGCGAACGTGTGAACCTTCTGCGCAAGAACGGCTTCAAGGTGTATTACGGCGATGCCTCCAAACCCGCCATCCTTCGTTCCGCCGGTGCCGCAACGGCAGACCTTTTAATTTTATGCCTGGACAATCCGGAGCAAAATAAATTTATTCTTGAATATGCCCGCGAACATTTTCCGCAACTGAAAATATTTGTCCGTGCAAAAAACCGGCTCGATGCCTACGACTTCATTAACAGCGGCGTGGATAATATCTACCGCGAAACCCTGGGTACAGCCGTTAACATGGCCGTTGATGTTTTAAAAGCGACCGGCATGCGCGCCTATGCAGCCCGCAGGCTGGGCAAAAGATTTATGCTGATCGACAAAGCCATGACCCGGAAGCTCGCGAAAGAGCACCTCCGCGACGAATCCAGCTTTCCCATGAAAGCCTATCTGGATTATGAAGCCGAATTGCTGGCAGAAGATAGCCACTCTTTCGATGAAACCCAGTGGAATGAGCATGAGGAATATCAGGATACTTAAATTTCATCTGCAAAACGCACTAAACACCCTTTCTTGAATGGGTGTTTTTATTTTTTTATTCACAATTTTATCAGTGCGTTTTAATCATATATAACACATTATTATTTTATTTAATATCTTTTTTACTGTTTATTAATATGCATTAAATATTTTATTTACCTTTGCCGCACTTTAAATTTAACAACCATAGCACAGCAAATGAAATATTTATTTACTTTTTTAAGCCTTTTAGCATTCACGCTATCTTACAGTCAGGTGGGGATAAACACCAGCACGCCGCATCCCTCTGCGGCACTTGATATTCAGAGCGGAACGGACAGCAAAGGCCTGCTCGTTCCCCGAATGACCAGCACCGAAAGAAACGCTATCGTAAATCCGGCCGAAGGATTGCTGGTTTACGACACCACCCTCCGTGCTTTTTATTTTTACCTCGCTGCAGATTCAAAATGGGTTCCCGTCGCCAATGGCAACGCAACCCGCAGCAATTATAAGCTCATCAAATCAGCGGCAGATTTAAATGCTGAACTGGCTGCTGGCGGTGGAAATTCGTATCTACTGCAAACCAATACTTTTTACGAAGTAAATGGAACCATTAACCTCGCCTTCCCAATCAACCTAAATGATGCCTATATTGCCGGATTAGATGCAGAAGAAGACATTCTTGTTTCTGCCGGTGTTATTTTTCGTAGCAGTAAAGGCGGAAGTATCAAAAACCTGACACTCAGAGGCGCAAAAGCATTTGAAATAACAGGACCAGGCATGAGTACCAATAGTTCTCTTTTGATACAGAATACAATTATTGACGGAATGACGACCAGTGTAGGTTCCATCTCCGGCTTAGGTTTGGTCTTTAGTAATATTATTGAATACATTAATAATAAAAACGGTATTACGTATACCAATGTTGGCAACCTCTTACTTAATAACCAGGCATGGTTCGGGAATAATCAGGGAACTTATGAAACATTCACCGGAAATTTCGGACTCATTGAAAAAGTAAGTGGTTTCAGCACCGTCAATGGCAGCGCGATCGGTATGGATGTAAGTACATCAGGGCTAGCTGTAGGAACCGGAATTTTGCAGGGAACCGTTTATTCTGGCACTACATCCAATCCAGCTGGTTATGTAAAAAGATACGCTACTGCTTATTCAGGTTTTAATTTCAGTAACGGCTGGACGGTGAATGCGCCCGGTCTGCCGCGCGAAAGTGATGATGAAGCTACGGGAGATATTAATCTTTCCGCAGTCGTAGGTGATGGTATTACCACATCTTTTTCTAAGACAGGCAGTAACAGCCGCACAAAAGTTCAGGGAACAACTACTTCAAACAGCCTGTTTCGTTTTGCAAAAACCGGCGACAACAGAATCACGTATCAGGGAAATAAACCGCGGTATTTTCAGGTAAGCGGCTCATTATCTTATCAGTCAAGTGGTAACGGAACCGAACCTACTATTATCGTATATATCGCTAAGAACGGTGTGGTTATCGAAGAAACTAAGGTATATGGCCGGGGGTCGAGCGGATTTTTTACCAATGCTGGGATTCTGGCACTACCGGTAGTGGGCACTATTTCTTTGAAAAAAGACGACTACATTGAGGTATGGGCTGAGCGTTATGAGGGTAGTAATAATATCGAGGTAGTTTCTTTAAACCTAACCGCGCGATAGAAAACTGACGTCAGTATTTATAAAAAAGGCCTCCCCCACTCAGGCAGCCTTTTTTTCTTTAAAACAACGCCCTTGCAATCTCCCGGATGTTGTCACTTTTCCCCATTGAGTAAAAGTGCAGCACCGGTACACCTGCCTGCATCAGTTCGCGGCACTGCGCAATTGCCCACTCGACGCCGACCTGGCGAACGCCTGTGTTATCTTTTGCTTCCTGCATTGCAGTAATCAGCGGTTCGGGCAAATCGATTTTAAAAACCTTCGGCAACATCTGCAGATGCGTTTTCACCGCCACCGGCTTGATGCCCGGCAGAATGGGCACCGTAATTCCGGCCTCACGCGCAGCGGCTACAAACTCAAAATATTTCTGGTTGTCAAAAAACATTTGCGTCACCACATAATCAGCGCCCGCTTCCACTTTTTGTTTCAGGCGTTCCAGGTCAAACTGCAGTGACGGGGCTTCAATGTGCTTCTCCGGATAGCCAGCCACGCCAATGCAGAACTTTGTATTATCACCAGCAGCTTCCTCACTGTGCAGAAATTTGCCGCCGCCCAGCTCCCTGATTTGCGTGACCAGTTCGCTGGCATACGAGTGTCCACCGTTCGAGGCCTCGAAATGCTGGTGTCCTTTCATGGCATCACCACGCAGCGCCATCACATTTTCAATCCCCAGATACATACAGTCAATCAGCAGATATTCCGTTTCGGCCGGCATGAAACCACCACACAGCACATGCGGCACCGTATCCACGCCATATTTATGCTGGATCGCTGCACAAATTCCCAGCGTACCGGGGCGCATCCGGGTAATGCGTCTTTCCATCAGGCCGTTGCCTTTGTCCAGATATATATACTCCTCGCGCGACGTCGTCACATCCACAAACGGTGGATTAAATTCCATCAGCGGATCCAGATTTTTATAGAGATCACCGATACCTGTCCCTTTTTGCGGCGGTACCACCTCCAGCGAGAACAATGTTTTCCCAGCCGCAGCCGCCAGATGTTCCGTAATTTTCATATGCTATGTCGTAAAAATAAGTAGTTGTTTAAATATGATTTGGGCGTGTCCCTTTCCCTTGCTAAACCTCCGGCACGGGCCGCGCTGTCCGCTACTACTCCTCGGCCTGCCTTCTCAGGCAGGCCTGCGGGGTAACCGCTTCCATCGCTCACGCAGGCTACGCTTCTATGGTCAGTTAGTGTTCAGAAACAAGGTTCGGACTCAGCCATTTTCGGGCATAATCGGTCTCAATTCCTTTCCGGGCGGCATAATCCTGCAGCTGTTCTTCCGTAATTTTCCCGACGCCGAAATACTTGGCTTCCGGATGGCCGAAATAATAGCCACTGACCGCCGCCGTTGGAAACATTGCCAGACTTTCCGTGAGTTCCAGCCCGATATTTTCTTTCACCTTCAGAAGCTTCCAGATGGTTTCTTTTTCCAGATGGTCCGGGCATGCCGGATATCCCGGAGCCGGGCGGATACCGCGGTATTTTTCCGCAATCAGCGCTTCATTATCCAGAGATTCCGACGCGGCATATCCCCAGTATTTTGTCCGGATTTCATGATGCAGGAATTCCGCGAAAGCTTCAGCCAGACGGTCAGCCAGCGCTTTTACCATAATTGCGTTGTAATCGTCGCCCTGCTGCTGGTATTCCTGTGCTTTTTCATCGGTTCCAAAACCGGTGGTAACCGCAAACGCACCCATATAATCCTGTATACCCGAACCTTCCGGTGCCACAAAGTCACTCAGCGCGAAATATTTTTTACCGGCAGATTTTTTCAGCTGCTGGCGCAACGTGTGAAACGTCACCAATGGTTGGCGGTCGTCATCAAAAACCACGATATCATCCTGCGCGTCCGATTGTGCCGGGAACAAGCCAAAAATTCCTTTTGCTGTCAGCCATTGTTCCGAAATAATCTTTTCCAGCATTTCCTGTGCTTCACGATACAGCACGCTCGCCTGTTCGCCCACCACATCGTCTTTCAGGATATCCGGAAATTTGCCGTGCAAATCCCAGCTCCGGAAAAAAGGTGTCCAGTCCAGGAAAGGCACAAGTTCCCGCAAATCCTGATGTTCAATCACCGTAATGCCCAGTTTTTTAGGTTGGGTAATATCATCCTGTCGCCACTCGATTTGGTGGCGCTCCTCGCGGGCCTGCGCCAGCGGAATATATTCTTTCACAATCTGACGGCTCAGGAATTTCTGACGGAAATCTTCGTAGTCATCGCGCAGCGCTATCTGGTAGCTTTCTCTATTTTGATCCAGCAACTGAGAAACAGTCCCGACCGCGCGTGAGGCATCATTCACGTGTACCACCGGCTGCGAATATTTCGGGAAAATCTTTACGGCTGTGTGCGCTTTGCTGGTGGTTGCTCCACCAATGAGCAGCGGTACCTTAATGTTCTGTCGCTCCATCTCTTCCGCCACATGAATCATTTCATCCAGGCTGGGCGTAATCAAGCCACTCAGACCAATAACGTCCACCTGATGTTCCGCGGCGGCAGCTATAATCTTCTCCGCCGGCACCATGACCCCTAAATCTATGATCTCGTAATTGTTGCAGCCCAGCACCACGCTCACAATATTTTTCCCGATATCATGCACATCACCCTTCACGGTAGCCATGAGGATTTTGCCGTTCGCAGGCCGTGCGGCATCTTTTTCCGCTTCGATGAAAGGCTGCAAGTACGCCACCGCTTTTTTCATCACCCGGGCAGATTTTACCACCTGCGGCAGAAACATTTTGCCGCTGCCGAACAGGTCGCCGACCACGCCCATGCCGGTCATCAGCTGCTGCTCAATCACATCGAGCGGCCGGGAGCTTTGTCGCCGCGCTTCTTCTACATCGTCTACAATGAACTTATCAATCCCTTTTACCAAAGCATGGGTAATCCGGTCCTGCAAAGGTTCCTGTCTCCACGCCAGATCTTCAGTCAGTTCCTTACGAACAGATTTCACTTTTTCGGCGTAATCCAGCAACCGTTCGGTGGCATCCGCGCGACGGTCGAGCAAAACATCCTCTACCAATTCCAGTAAATCCTTTGGAATGTCATCATACACTTCCAGCAGCGCCGGATTCACAATGCCCATATTCATTCCGGCTTTTATTGCATGGTACAAAAAAGCGGAGTGCATCGCTTCGCGGACCCGGTCATTTCCGCGGAAGGAGAAAGAAATGTTTGAAACACCGCCGCTCACAGAAACATGCGGCAGGTTTTCGCGCACCCAGCGTGTCGCCTCAATAAAATCAAGTGCGTTACGCCGGTGTTCCTCCATGCCGGTAGCAACGGGAAAAATATTAAGATCGAAAATAATATCCTCGGGCGGAAAGCCGGCTTTGTCTATAAGTAAGTCATAGGAGCGTTTGGAAATCTCAATACGGCGGTCGAAGTTATCAGCCTGACCGGTTTCATCGAAAGCCATCACAATCACCGCGGCACCGTAACGCCGGATGAGTTTTGCCTGCCGGATAAATTCTGCTTCGCCTTCTTTTAAACTGATGGAATTAACGACACATTTCCCCTGCACCACCTGCAGGCCGGCTTCCAGAATTTCCCACCGCGAGGAATCAATCATCATCGGAATACGGGCAATATCCGGTTCTGCGGCAACCAGATTCAGGAAACGAACCATTGCCGCTTTGCCGTCGAGCAGGCCGTCATCGAAATTAACGTCCAGAATCTGCGCACCACCGGTTACCTGCTCGCGCGCAATCTCCAGCGCCTCGGCGTAATTATTTTCTTTAATGAGTCGAAGGAATTTTTTGGAACCGGCTACATTGGTTCGCTCCCCGACATTGATAAAATTGGATTCCGGTGTAATGACCAAAGGTTCCAGACCGGATAACTGTAAATATTTCATAGCGTACGCTGACTTTTTTAGTTGAAAGATTTTACATCTTTCTGTATTTGCCTCCACACCGGCGGCAACTGCTGTCTGAAGTCAGCGCCTGCCGCTACATGGATTCCTCCATCATTTCACCGATGGATGTAGCATTGGTTTTCAACAGGTTATAATGCATGCCCAGCGCCGTGAAGAGCGGATACTGCTTATACCTGAAATTATGTTCTTTGGCGAATTTCTTTATCTCATCGGTGATTTCGTGATAATATTCATAGCTGTAATTGGGAAAAAGGTGGTGTGCCACATGATAATTAAAGTTCCCAAGGACATAGCGGAAAAACTGGTTATTTTCCTTTAAATCGTTGGTAACTTCAAACTGATGGCGCAGCCAGCTGTACGGCAGCTTGCTGTTTTCATCTACCAGGGGGAATTCATTCTCCGGTACTGCGTGCAACGGCAGCAGAACAAACAGCGCAAATGTACTTGCGACCAGTATCTGCAACAGCCACGCTCCTACTGCCAGTTTCCACGACACATGGAAAAAAACAATTGGCACCACAATCTGATAGAAGAAATAAAACAGCTTGAACAGCAGCATTTTCATTTTTTCTTTTCTGGGAATACGCGTCTGCACTTTCTGGATGATGCGGTTCCGGTCGAAAAAGTCGCGGAAGTCGCGGATAAACATCCAGTTAAATAAGTACAGCGGATACACCATGAAGAAAAACCGGTGCTGATATTTCTGTATTCCTTTTGCCTCGCCGTAAGGATAAATTTTAAGGACGCCGCTCTGTTCAATATCCGTGTCCCAACCGTCTACGTTCGGGTACGAATGATGACTCACAATATGTCTCCTTTCCCAAATAAAGCTGTTGGCTCCGATGAAATCGAAAATCCGCAGGACGGCTTTATTGTATTTTTTGTTTTTAAATATGTTATTATGAGCGGCCTCATGAATCAGATTTAGGTAAATCAACACCAGAATAATTCCCATAGCCGCGAAAAACGACGCGTAGATGACAGGGTTTGCTCCGTTAAACACCGCCGCCAGATAACACCCCAGATACAACAGCGGCAACACAAAAACTTTTACTTTAATAATGTTGTCGCGGTTCCCAGGAATGGCTTTTACACGTTCATTAACTCTCTTCCTCAGTTCACTGAATAAGGCGGTTTCCTCAGCACTTTTGTTGTAAACCGGTTTCTTCATGGCTCAAAAATTTTCTACTGTTAAATTAATAAAAAAATGATTTGATTGCACAACCGGCTCAACAGCAACATTTTATCCCGGCACCAAGTCCGGAATAAGCCGTGGAGTATACTGTTCTGCCCGTTTTGCAATCGCTTTAATGTGTGCAGGTGTCGTGCCACAACAGCCCCCGATTATGTTTACCAGGCCTTTTTCGAGATAGAGGTTGATTTGTGTCGCCATTTGTTCCGGTGTTTCATCGTATTGGCCGAAGGCATTGGGCAGGCCGGCATTCGGATAGGCGGAAACGGCAGCACCCGTATGAGCGGCAATGGCTTCCAGATAGGCCGTGAGCTGGCCGGCGCCCAGCGCACAGTTCAATCCAATACTCAACAGCGGCGTGTGCGATACTGAAATCAGAAAGGCTTCTGCCGTTTGCCCGCTCAGTGTGCGACCAGAGGCATCGGTAATGGTTCCGGAAATCATCACCGGTATTTCCACGCCGAGTTCTTCACGAAGTTCGTCAATGGCGAATAATGCTGCTTTTGCGTTCAGCGTATCAAAAATTGTTTCCACCAGCAGGATATCGGCACCACCTTCCAGCAGCGCAGCTGCCTGTTGCTTGTATGCCGCTGCAAGTTCCCCAAAGGTGATCGCACGAAAACCGGGATCGCTTACATCCGGGCTCAGGCTTGCCGTTTTATTGGTAGGGCCTATCGAGCCGGCAACGAAACGAGGTTTATCCGGTGTGCGTTCTGTAAACTCATCACAAACCCGGCGGGCAATGCGCGCTGATTCCAGGTTGAGCTCGGTCACCAGGTCCTGCATATGATAATCTGCCATGGCGATGGTGGTGGCTGAAAAGGTATTGGTTTCGATGATATCGGCGCCGGCTTCCAGATACTGACGATGCACATCTGCAATGGCGAGCGGCTGTGTAAGCGAAAGCAGGTCATTGTTTCCTTTCAGGGAATGCGGCCAGTCCTGAAACCTGGCACCGCGGTAATCCTCCTCGGTAAAAGAGTGCCGCTGGAGCATGGTCCCCATGGCACCATCCAGAATAAGGATTCTCTGTTCGAGGGCTTTATAAAGTTGTTCTGTATTTTTCATTTCTAATTTTAATTAAGGTGAACTGACCTGCGTGAGGGCGGAGCCGGAAATCCCACAGCCGCGCGCCAGCGCGGCGAGGAATTGCAGGCGCAGACCGACCCTTTTGCGGGAGCGGTGCCGGAAACGGCACGGCTCCCGCAATGGGGGCACGCCCAAAAACTATTCAAGCGCCTGCTGCAGATCTGCAATAAGGTCCTCCACATGCTCGAGGCCCGCCGAGCAGCGCACCAGTCCGGGCGTGATGCCCGCCTGCTGCTGGTCTTCCGGCGAAAGTTTTGCGTGGGTTGTAGAGGCCGGATGGGTCACAATGGTACGGGTGTCGCCCAAATTGGCAGTGAGTGAACACAGTTGCACCCGATTCAGAAACTGACGTCCTGCTTCGAGCCCGCCTTTCAGCTCGAAGGCGACCATGCTGCCGCCGGCTTTCATTTGCTTTCGGGCAATTTCATAACCCGGATGCGACGGCAAGAACGGATAGCGCACCTGCTTGACCGCGGGGTGATTTTCCAGAAACTGAGCGATCTGCAACGCATTTTCACAATGGCGGTCCACCCGCACGGCCAGGGTTTCCATGCTTTTGCTGAGCACCCAGGCATTGAACGGCGACAGGGCCGGGCCGGTATTTCGGGCGAACAGGTAGATTTGACGAATCAAGTCTTTATTCCCCACCGTAACGCCACCAAGTACACGTCCCTGGCCATCAATCAGTTTGGTGGCGGAATGAATAACGAGATCTGCGCCGAATCTGATAGGCTGCTGTAAATAAGGCGTTGCGAAGCAATTGTCCACAATGAAAATAAGGTTGTGCTTTTTCGCAAAGTTTCCTAGTTTCTCTAAGTCGAGAATTTGAATTGCGGGATTCGTCGGAGTTTCTATGTACAGAATTTTGGTTTGCGGTGTCAGGTATGGTTCCAGCTCGGTTTCCGCCGCATCGAAGTAAGTGGTTTCAATATTCCACTTGGGGAAATAGGTTGTAAACAATGTGTGCGTAGATCCAAAAACCGAACGGCAGCTGAGCACGTGATCGCCTGCCG
Source organism: Kaistella sp. (assembly GCA_032057205.1). GTDB lineage: Bacteria > Bacteroidota > Bacteroidia > Flavobacteriales > Weeksellaceae > Kaistella. Next base: position 579,499 of record DAMCFT010000001.1, on the reverse strand, counting down.
CAAGCAACGCTGCAAAAGTGGAAAACACTGCAGCCATGCCGGTTGCAAAGGAATAACCGGCTCCTGCCCCTTCCAGTGCTGCAATCTTATCAGTGAATTCATTGACATTGGGATTGGAAAAGCGGCTGTACAGGTTTCTTTGTTTTTCCTCGGCAAAGGCCGCGCGCATTTCCTCGGCATCATCAAAAACGAAGCTGGAAGTGAGATACAGAGGAACGGAATGTTCTTCATACTGGCTGCGGCCGGCCTGCTGGCGCACCGCGATGGTTTCAAAATGTTGCATGGTTTTATTAGTTTTCAGAAAGTCTTAAAATATCTCCGAACACGCCGCGTGCGGTAACCGCAGCACCGGCGCCGGCGCCCATAATCACGATGGGATGCGCACCGTAACTCTCAGTATAAATTTCAAAAATTGAGTCGGAGCCTTTGAGCTGACCAAGTGCCGAGGCGGCCGGAACGGAGATCAGCTGCACATCGAGTTCACCTTTTTCCTGCTGCAGGTCGCCATGAAGGTCACCAACAAAACGGAGTACGTGGCCGGGTTCCTGCTGTTCTTTAATTTGCTGGAACCGTTCATCAAGTTCGGCCAGGCTGTTCAGAAATTCCTCGCGGGTACGTGCTGATAATGCTTCGGGCAGAAGGTTCTGAATGCGGATATCAGACAATTCATTGCTCAAGTCCAGTTCGCGCGCCAGGATTAAAAGTTTACGCGCCACATCGTTGCCCGACAAATCCTCGCGCGGATCCGGTTCGGTGAAACCAGCAGCCACAGCTTCCTGCAGAATGGTGGAAAACGGCACATCGCGCACGGAAAATTCATTAAAAATATAACTCAGCGAACCGGAGAACACACCTTTGATCCGGGTAATGTTTTCGCCGGAAAGATGAAGCAGGCGAATGGTATCAATCAGAGGCAAGCCCGCGCCCACATTGGTTTCATAGAGATATTTTTTATTCTTCTTTGCCAGAATATGGCGGAAGCTACGGTATTCGGTAATTGGTGCGGTATTGAAGATTTTGTTGGAAGACACCAAGTCGAAACCGCTTTCGGCAAGATGCGGGTAATGCTTCACAAAATCTGCACTGGCAGTATTGTCCACAACGATCAGGTTTTCCAGTTGCTGCTGTTTGGAGAACTCAATGAGCGAGTCAATATTGGACGGAGATTCTGCCACGGCGATCTGCTCGTTCCAATCCTCGCGGAACCCTTCTTTGCTGAAAGCAATTTTTCGGGAGTTCGCCACCGCGACAATCCGCAGGTCGAGTTTTTTGCGCTGGCGGATTTCTGCAGCACTACGCAGGACCTGCCCAATAAGTTCGGAGCCTACTTTGCCGTGACCAATCATTGCCAGATGCACGGTTTTAGGTTTAGAGAATAATTCTGCTTCGATAATGTTCTTAGCTTTTTCATCCTGAGAGGAGGTTACCACCAGGTTCAGTCGGTTTTTTGCGGCCACGTGATTAAGTATTAATGGAAAAATGTTATTGCGGGAAAGTTCGGACAGGATTTTGGGAATTTCCCGGCTTTCGAAGCCCAGTACCGAAACGTTATTGATACTGTAAATCTGGGATACATCGCCGGATTTACGTTCCTTTTCAAATTCATCGATCAGGCAGTTGACCGCCTGCGAGGCATCGGCTTCGTTTACCAAAACGGAAATACCCTGTTCGGCATCCTGCTGGGCAATCATCCCGACACTGATGCGCGCCAAGGTCAGCGCTTTGAAAATGCGGCCGTCCACGCCGACCTGACCGAGAAAATCGCGGCCCTCGAATTTGATAATGGCTTTGTTTTTAGAGAAAGTAATTTCTTTTATAGGGTTCATGACCAATGAGATTTTAAAAGGGAATGTAACTGAGGATATTCAATCAGAAAGGCATCGTGGCCATGTGGCGAACTGATTTCCTGGTAAGTAACACGGGAATTATATTGCCGAAGCCAGCCGGCCGTTTTTTTCATTTCAAAGGCAGGAAACAGCAAATCGGAATCAATGGCAATCAGATGAATTTTTGCCTGAATCTTTTTTAGTTTTTCGGCATCAGCGTCGATGGTCATCAGCAGGCGGTTCATCAGCCGGTACGCCTGTATACTGAAGCGGCCCTCTAATGTTTTGCCGTGAAAGTTGAGCCAATCGTGGGATTTGAGCTGACGCGTTTCGGCGTGGCGAACATTTTGAAACCGGTCATTCAGAGAGGCCGGTGTGCGGTAACACAGCATAGCGTGTGCTCTGGCTTTTTGGAGCGGCTGATCCTGATGACTAAGAAGAAACTGCTGAACAAGACACTGAGAATGCAGCCAGTCCGAAGTGCAGTAATCGCAGGCAACCGGAATAAAGATTTCTGCCAGATCGGGTTTCAGGGCCAGCATTTCCCAGCCAATGGCACCGCCGAGCGAACCGCCGATGAGCAGCTGAAGTTTTGTAATTTGTAATTGCTGAAGTCCGGCCAGGAAAAGGCGGGCAATATCGGAAGTAATGAAAACCTCTGCATCAGGCTGAAGGCTCCCGTCGAAACCATTTCCGGGAATATTGAAACAGAGGACGGTGCAATGGTCGGTATCAATCGTGAGTTCCCGGCCAATGATTTTATTCCACCAGCCTTCGCGGCCGGCGACATTCGAGTTGCCGGTTAGTGCATGGTTCACGAGCACCACCGGCGCCGTGTGCAGCGGACAGCCAAAAAGCTGATACGACAAAACCACCTGCGGAATGAGTCCCGAGGAAGCAGAAAAGTTAGATATTGTGAGTTTTTGTAGCACCGTTTTAATTTTTTAAATAAAAAACAAAACTGAAAATGCTACAGAAAGAATGTAGTATACGGATCGTGTTATCTCTTTCGCACCAGGGCGAATAGAATGTAGCACCTTCTTCGTTTCCGAAGGGTTGCTAAGGTTTCACAGAGTCTAGTCTCTCCACCTTTCTTAATAACATTTTCAATATGTAAAAGAACGAATGAGCTGCAAAGAAAGAGAATGTTTACGGAAACTGCAAATATTTTTTGAAATAAATTATTCTTACTGTGTGCTGCGCCTGTATTTTAGCAAACAAAAAATGCCGGAAAATGCGTCTGAGACGACCTTCCGGCATGTATCAGATATTATAAAAATATTATTCCGTGATACGTTCACCGTTCACAAACACATGATAGTGAACCGTAACTCTGGGTTCCAGCGTTTTGGAAACAGAACAATATTTTGTGAAAGAAAGCATGGCTGCGCGCGCTGCCTTGGCCGGATCAATGTTTCCTTCCAGCCGGAAAGTCACCGTAATATCCTTGAAAGGTTTAGCGCCGTCCTCTTCCACGCGTTCGCCTTCCACTTCTGCGGCAAAGGAAGTAATTTCCTGGCGTTGCTTTTTCAGGACAGAGACCATATCGATACCGCTGCAGCCGGCTACGGCCATCAGGACAGACTCCATCGGCGAAACGCCCTGGCTGTTTTCATTATGGGAAATATTATCCAACAGGATGGAACTGCCGCGGCTGTTGGTGCACTGAAACAGGAAATCATCGTCAATGCGGTTCAGGGTAATTTTCATAAAACTAAATTTTTAGCAAGCCAAAGTTACAGAATTAGCACCGTATTGGCTTTCTCTTTTGTGGAAAGGTATTTGCTGAACCACTATCTTCAATATTAATTTTAAACACGAGATTATGAAATATACGAATGACCGGAAAGGCAACGGAGGACTTATCCACCTGAATAATGACGATGATCAGGAAGTAGGCAGACTTACCTATACTTTATTTCCAGAAGATAACCGGATGGTAATATCTTTTGTACTGGTTCATCCTCAGTTTGAAGGCCGCGGCATGGGGAAATACCTGGTGCAGGAAGGGGTGCGCTTTGCGCGGGAAAATAACTGGAGCGTGTATCCTCACTGTTCGTACGCCAGAGCAGTAATGAACCGCATGCCGGAGGCGCAGGACATTTTGCTAAAACGCTGACCGATATTTTTTTTTAAGTCAAATAATATTATAAAAGAGAAAGGCTGCTCCGGTTTGGAACAGCCTTTTTAAATGTAGAAAGCAAGTTTTATTTATCTAAATGATAATAAGCCAGCATTTTATAATATAGTTTAGCAGCTAGGAAAGCTGTCGGTTTTGCCATCGGCGAGTCCATGAGTTCCACGATATCAAACGCTACCACATTGCATTTCTGGAACACTTTTCTCAGCAGTTCCAAAGTCGGATACCACTGCAGGCCGCCCGGTTCAGGTGTACCGGTGGAAGGCGCAATGGACGGATCAAACGCATCCAGATCAATGGTGATATATACATTGCCGGATACTTTTTCCAGCACCTCATTAATCCAGTTTTCATTGTGCGCAATTTGGTGTGCCCAGAAACATTGGGACTCATTTACATATTCCATTTCTTCGATATCGCAGGAGCGAATGCCCACCTGTACCAGATTGTGTTTCTGGCTGGCCTCGAAGACGGCGCAGGCATGGTTGCTGGTAGATCCGTGGAAATCAGGACGTAAATCGGTGTGTGCATCGAGCTGCAAAACCGTCAGGTTCTCATACTTCTCCCCAACCGCGCGGATCGACCCGATAGATACGGAATGCTCCCCGCCAAAAAGAGTGAACAATTTTCCTTCGTGCTGCAGCAGTTCTTTGGTTTTCTGATAAACCGCTTCGGTCATGGCTTCCGGGGAACTGTTTTCTGCTACCTCACCGGCGAGATAAACGCCTTTCAGATAAGGCTCCGTACCGGTTTCGATATCATAAAGTTCCATATTTTCGGAAGCATCCAGGAAGAGTTCCGGGCCTTTATCAGCTCCCTTTCCCCAGGTGGAAGTACCGTCGTAAGGCACCGTTACGAGCATGACACTGGCATTTTCCAGCGTGCCGTTTTCTTCGGGAATATCAGCGTATGTTTTCATTGAGTCCATTTAAATTTAGTAGAGCAAAGATAAAAGTTTATCGCGAGAATGTAAGAAAGGATGTAAAGACTGCAATGGCGAAAACGCGGTTGTATTTATAATGTTTATAACTGCGAATGATTTTTAATTGCGGGAACGCGAAGGAGTATTTACAATCATAATCTATATACGAATTCAAAGGCATTTCATTCAGTGAGGCCTGCTTTTACAGTGCATCCTGGTATTTTAAAGTTGACTAAACAAAGCGATTTCAGATCTTTTCCCATATATAACGTTTATATAAATGAAGCCTCTTTAGCATTCTAATAATTACTATTTGGTTTATTTTAAAATGAATCGCTGGCATTTATTATAACCGAGTACAAATGTTAAAATTTTTTGACAGCATTTTTGTCAGTTTGGCGGAAACTCCCATTCAGAAAGCAGTTCCACATCAATAAATATTATATATTTGTTAAAACTACTTTATCATGCTTGATTTTATCAACAGTCAGGATGGGTTGCTGCAGGGCTTCTGGTATGTAGCATTATTCAGCAGCATTATCTTCGCTGTACAAACTGTTCTTACCTTTATCGGCAGTACCGACATGGGCGGCATTAATGCTGATTTCGACGGCAACCTCGATGATGTCTCGGCGCCGTTCCAGCTGTTCTCGTTCCGGAACCTGATTAATTTTATGCTGGGTTTTGGCTGGACAGGTGTTACCTTTTACAATTCCGTCGAAAGTAAATTTCTGCTGGTGGCGCTGGCGTGCGTGGTAGGAATTCTTTTTATTATCATCTTCTTCATTCTCATCCGGGAAATCCTGAAACTTTCTGAGGATAACACCTTCCGCATTGAGAGCCTGGTCGGCGGTACCGGCCGTGTGTACAGTCCGATCCCGGGGCGGCTTACCGGCGCAGGGAAAATCCAAATCAGTGTGAACGGCACGATGCACGAAATCGGTGCAGCCACGGAAGACTTTCACCAGATCAGTTCCGGAACGATGGTTAAAGTGGACCGCATTAAAAACAACCTGCTGATTGTAAGCAAATTAAATTAATATATGGAAATGATTGAACAATACCCGGGCTTCACGATTGTCATCGTACTTGTCCTGGTTCTTTTTGTGACTTTTGCGGCGCTCATCAGCCGTTACAAACGCTGCCCTTCTGACAAGATCCTGGTAGTTTACGGGAAAACCGGTGGCAAATCTGCGAAATGTATTCATGGCGGGGCGGCCTTCATCTGGCCGGTGATTCAGGATTATGCATACCTGGACCTGAAACCAATGTCCATCGAAGCGAATTTAATTAATGCACTTTCGCGCCAGAATATCCGGGTGGATGTCCCCTGCCGCTTTACCATTGCGATCAGTACGGATCCCGATACGATGGGAAATGCTGCTGAACGCCTTCTGGGCCTGGCACATGAGCAGATTACGGAACTTTCGAAAGATATTTTATTTGGTCAGCTGCGTTTGGTGGTAGCAATGATGACCATTGAAGAAATTAACTCCGACCGTGATAAATTATTAGATAATATTACCAACAACGTTGATACGGAACTTCGAAAAGTAGGTTTAAAACTTATTAACGTTAATATTACGGATATCAGTGATGAGTCCGGCTATATTGAAGCATTAGGAAAAGAAGCTGCAGCGAAAGCGATTAACGAAGCGAAAGTCAGTGTGGCTGAGCAGGAGAAAATCGGGGAAACCGGTAAAGCGGATGCAGACCGCCAGAAAGACATTCAGATTGCGGAATTTTCCCGCGACCGCGATGTCAAAATTGCAGTTACGACCAAAGACCGGGAAATCAGCATTGCGGCGGCGCATAAAGACGAAGCCATCGGTCGTGCGGAAGCAGAAAGAGATTCCCGTATTGCAACCTCTACCGCCAACTCACTCGCCATCCGCGGGGAGAACGAAGCGCGGATTACCATTGCCCAGTCCGATGCGGAACGGCGTGAACGGGAAGCAGAAGCGCTTCGTCTGGCAACAGCAGCAGAGAATGTTCAGAAAGCGCGCTCCCTGGAAGAATCTTATCAGGCAGAACAAAAAGCGGAAACTGCGCGTGCAGAAAGAGAACGCTCCACGCAGAATGCGAACATCGTTGTACCGGCTGAAATCCAGAAACAACGAGCGATCATTGAGGCACAGGCCGAAGCAGAGAAAATCAGAGTACAGGCAAAAGGGGAAGCCGATGCTATTTTCCTGAAGCGTGAGGCAGAGGCAAAAGGCCTCTATGAAATCCTGAGCAAGCAGGCGGAAGGATATGAGAAAGTAGTGAAGGCTGCGGGCGGCGATACCAATAATGCCTTCCACCTTTTGATTCTGGAAAAGCTGCCTGAACTGGTGAAAACGCAGGTGGAAGCAGTGAAAGGAATTAAGATTGACAAAGTCACGGTGTGGGACAATGGCGGAGAAACCGGTAACGGCCAGACGTCAACCTCCAATTTTATTTCGGGCATGATGAAATCAGTGCCGCCGCTGAATGATTTATTCGAAATGGCCGGCCTGAACCTGCCGAGCTATCTGAAAGGTGAAGAACAGGAAGCTACGGTTGTAAAGACTACAACGACCAAGCCTGATCAAAAACCGAAAGACAATCCGGATAACGGCAGTACAACTGAAGGTCAACCATCCTAAATGCAAACCGCCCCGGAAATCCGGGGCGGTTGGTTTATCTAAGAGTATTCAGCCTATACTTGTCTAGTTACTATTTTCCTTTTATTTGGATGGTTCCTGAATTTTGATCGTTCTTAATGATGTCAACTGATACGATATCCTGTGGCTGAATTTGCTCCATCTCTGACGCTGAGATTTCACGGCCGTTTAAAAGAATTTTAATATTTTTTGCTTTACCATGAAAGGTTTCCGACCGGCGTGCATCTTCCTTAATACGTTCTAGAAACTTTTTATTATCCGGAAGATTTAGGGTAGCTTCCCATTTTTTCACATCTCCTTTCATTTCTTTCAGCTTTAGTTCAAAATTCTCCGTACTCTGTGCGGGCGTTTTTAATTTTATGTTTTTGAGCCAGGATTGCGCTGCTGCTGAATTGATCCATTCATTTCCTTTTTTTATCTGACTTTCATATTCTTTCCAGCCTTTTTGAAATTCAGACGAATTGAAACGTGCTTCCGCTTCTTTGGCTTTTCTCTCGGCTTCTTTAATCTTCGCCTTAAATTCCGGTGAAATGAAACGTGCTTCTGCTTCTTTGGCTTTTCTCTCAGCTTCTTTAATTCTTTCCTTAAATTCCGGTGAATTGAAACGTGCTTCCGCTTCCTTGGCTCTTCTCTCGGCTTCTTTAATTCTTGCCTGAAATTCCGGTGAATTGAAACGTGCTTCCGCTTCTTTGGCTCTTCTTTCAGCTTCTTTAATCTTCGCCTTAAATTCCGGTGAGCTCATCTGAGCATCTATTTTTTTGGCACTCCTTGCTGCTTTTTTGGCTGCTCTTTCAGCCTTTTTTAAATCAGCTTTAAATTCCGGAGAATGTAACCAGGTCTCTATCTCTCTTGCATTTTCTGCAGCTAAAGCGGCCGCCTCCTGTGCTCGTTTTGCCGCTTGCTCACTCTCTTTTGCCAGCGATTCAGTTTCCTCTGAAAAACTATTCTTTTCCGGTACTGATGGTGCAATTGGTGGGACTATAATTGTATCCTGCTTAAGAACGAACTCTTGTATTTCTGCATTAAATGTGGTAATGTCACGGTTTTCTGCTTTTACCATATAAATAAAAGCAAGCGTGAAAAGTAACGGCAAGGCCAACAGCCGGCCGCCATATCCGTAAGAAGTTTTTGGAGTGGTAATCATTTTTATGCGTTTTTTAAGATTAGAAGAAATTAATGGATTGGTCAGGGGCAACTTCGTTTCAGGAAACCGGGTTGCGAGCAGCATTTCTATAAATGAAGTTGCATCGGCATCGGATACCGCTTTTCGGTCAGCCAAAAATTCATGAATCAGGAACAGTTCTTTTTTAATAAGCCAGAAGAATGGATTGATCCACCACAACGCAGTAATGATTTCAAATATAATTTTATCCCATGAATGGCACTGCCGAATATGGGTGAGTTCATGCTTTAGTACTTTTTGGCCTTGCTCGGAATCAAGCGGCAGCCTGTCTTTCCAGAAAATATTTTTAAAGAAGGAAAAAGGCGCTTCATCCAGATCTGTTATATATAGCCGAACCTCTTCAATCTGCTGCAACGGGTATTTTCGGCGCAGTTTCAGTACATGCAAAATTCCCAACAACAAACGGCTCAACAGAATAAGCGAAACCACCAAAAAAATAATGAGAAGTATCCAGCTATGCGATTGCGCACCGGCTGTTTCATCCGGCTGTACTGCGGACGAAGAAGCCAATAAACTATATAGGGCCGGATGAACCTTAATTGCGAAATAAGAGGTTTTCAGCAACGGCAGTAAAATGCTCACCAAGGCCGTGATTAACAAATAGCCACGGTTGTACTGATGGAAAGAACGGTCACGCAGAAAAAGATGATAATAACCGAACATGATGCCGGAGCAGCAAATTACTTTAAACAAGTACATAACAACTGTTTCCATCACTTTTTGTTTTTTAATTCAGCCAGCAATGTTTCCAGATCCTCTACCTGGAGCTCATCTTTTTCTACCAGGAAAGACACCGCATTTTTATAAGACCCTCCGAAATAATTACTTACCACATTCTTTAATGACTTGCGAGAATACATTTCACGGCTGATAACCGGAAAGTATTCATGCTGCCGGCCATGCACGGTATAATTCACAAAGCCTTTTTCCAGAAGTATTTTCAGCAGCGTGGCGACTGTATTGGCATGTGGCTTCGGTTCCGGGAACTGCTCAACGATATCTTTCAGAAAACCTTTTTGCACCTGCCATAATAACTGCATCAGCTGTTCTTCTGCCTTGGTTAATGTCTTATTTTTCATACAACTAAGTTTTTAGTTTAAGCAAATGTACGCAATATTTTAATACAACTATATATTTAGTTATAAAAATGTAACCATAAAAAAACCTGTCCGAAAACAGGTTTTATTTTCATAAAAGTACGTACTGATTAATATCCCAACAGTTTCAAAACATCATCGGGACGTTGTTCTTCGCGGAACAAGGTGTACACAAAGTTCCCTTCCTCGTCTTTGTCGATCAGAATGTGTTTTGGCTGTGGCATCAGGCAGTGGTGAACGCCGCCGTAACCGCCAATGGTTTCCTGATACGCTCCTGTGTGGAAAAAACCGATATACAATGGTTTCGTATCACTGAACACCGGCAGGTAAATCGCATTGGTGTGCTGTTCAGAATTATAATAATCATCAGAGTCGCAGGTAAGTCCGCCCAGGAAGACGCGTTCATAGGTATCGTCCCAGCGGTTCAGCGGCAGCATAATGAAATGGCGGGAGATCGCCCAGGTGTCCGGCAGGGTCGTCATGAAGGAGGAATCAATCATATTCCATTTTTCCCGGTCATTCTGGCGTTTCTGCGAAATGATTTTATACAGATGTCCGCCGCTCTCGCCTACGGTAAAACTTCCGAACTCAGTGTAAATATTCGGTTCTTCCACACCTTCTTCTTCACAGAACTTTTTAATCTGCGACACGATTTCATTCACCATGTACTGGTAATTATAATCGAAGTTGAGCGATGTTTTAATCGGAAAACCACCGCCGATATTCAGCGAATCTACCTCGGGAGCAATCTTTTTTAATCGCGCATATACGCGCAGACATTTGTACAGTTCATTCCAGTAGTACGCCGTGTCTTTGATTCCGGTATTAATAAAGAAATGCAGCATCTTCAGCCGTGCATTCGGATGCTCCGCAATCTTTTGGCTGTAGTACGGAATAATGTCTTTATACCCGATACCTAAACGCGATGTATAAAATTCAAATTTAGGTTCTTCCTCGGAAGCAATACGGATTCCAATATTGAAGGTCGTGTCAATACTTTCGGTCAGTTTATCGAGTTCGCGGTAATTATCCAGAATGGGGGTAATGTTGTGGAATCCATCATTAATCAAATCTGAAATCTTCGCGAGATAATCATCTGTTTTAAAACCATTGCAAATGACTTCCACCGATTTATCGTATTTGCCTTTCTCATACAAAGCTTTCACAATATCCATGTCATAGGCGGACGAAGTTTCGATGGAAATATCGTTTTTCAGCGCCTCTTCCAGTACAAAAGCAAAGTGGCTGGACTTGGTACAATAACAATAGCGGTATTCTTTCTTATAATCATTCAGTTCAAAAGCTTCCTTAAACCAGGCTTTCGCGCGCTGAATGTTGGCAGAAATTTTAGGCAGGTAATTAAATTTCAGCGGAGTTCCAAACTGCTCCACCACATCCATCAGCGGAATATCGTGAAACTGCAGATTATTTTCAGACACATTAAATTCTTCGGTCGGAAAATACAGCGTTTGGTCAATCAGCTCTGAATATTTAATCTTCATATCAATACAAAAAGTTACGTAATTAAAGGTGCAAAGTTGGTGAAAAAAGTTGGCTTTTTCTTTTAAAGTTCCGTTAAAATATCCCGTGCCGCCGGATGTGCCACAAAAATAATGAGGCTGCCGTGCTGATATGAAACCTCCACTTGCTTCTCCACCGCCCGGTTCCGGGTACCGATGCGGGAGGTAAGATTCAGATCTTCACCAAACAGCGGCCACTCCAGGCCGGTGCTGACCACATGTTTTGCTTCCGGAAAAGGATACAGTGAGATCATCTGACCCGGCTCTGTATCCAAAACGGTATGGTGCGCAGCAAAGAAGTACCGGGCATATTCATCAAAAAAAGTGATGTTAATTTCTTTTTGAAACTGAGACGCCACCGTGAGGTTTCCCAGAAAGTGATCCATTTCACCGCCGCTGCCGCCGTACACCGAAACGTCGGTACAGCCTTCCGCTGCCAGAATTTCCAAAGCTTTGCAAAAGTCTGTTTTGTCCTGATCGGGTGTGGGCAGGATTTCAAAACCATATTCAGCAGACAAGGCCGCTACTTCCTCCTGTGCCGTCTGTGAATCGAAATCGCCGGAAACAAAATTTAGATTCGAAAAATTAAATCCGGCAGATTTTAAATAGTCAAAAGCACCATCGGAGCAGGCAACGACATCAAATGTATCAGCATCAGGAAGTCGCGCCGGCGGAACACCGTTGATAAACAGCAGCGCTTTTTTAGCGGTCATTGGGATTCCAGTATTCTTCGGTTTCGCCGGTTTCTTTTGACACATAGCGCGCCAACACAAAAAGGTAATCGGATAATCGGTTCAGGTATTTAATCAGTTCCGGACGCACTTCCTCATTCTCCGCCAGAAAGACCAGGCTGCGTTCGGCGCGCCGGCATACCGTCCGGCACACATGCAGCGCTGTGGCACTTTCGCCACCGCCCGGCAAAATAAAGTATTGCAAAGGCACCAGTTCTTCTTCCCAGGCGTCCATCCAATCTTCCAGGGCCGTGATGTCGTCCTCCGTAATCATCAGTGGCAGCCGTGATTTACCATTGGCCAGCGTTAATTTATCAGCAGGTGTCGCGGTTTCCGAGCCCAGCGTAAATAAGGTAAACTGTATTTTTTTAAGCTGGTCAATAACTTCCTCCTGGCGGATACGGCTCTTGGCCACACCAATAAAGGAATTCAGTTCATCAACCGTTCCGTAGGCTTCCACGCGCGCAGATGCTTTCGATACACGCGTTCCGCCGAAAAGGGCGGTTTGTCCACTATCGCCGGTCTTGGTATATATCTTCATAAAATACTTTTTTTAAGATGTTCCGTAAAATTACTTAAAATCTTCCACGTCGTACAGTTGCTCGATAATGACAGTCCAAAGCGGGCGATTATATTTGCGAAAGAAATTGATATGACCAATGCTCCCGCGCGGCGAATCAGCTGATTTCAGCGTGATAAACGACGGCCGAAGATTGGGGAATGTTTTGGTCAGTAAACTATGAATACCCTGGTCTGTAATCCAGTGATCGTCATCCGCATCAATCACTGAGACTGTTTGGCGGAGCTGTTGCGCGATGGAAACAGCCTGCTTTTTGAACAGCTGCCGCGTCGAGTTTTTATTTAAAATTAAAGTGCGCCAGTCGCGTGCTACCTGTTTCGGTAAATTATTTCCCAGCCCGAAGAATTTTGCCGGGAAATAACCCATTAAAGCTGTGGTAACGGGAACAGCCAAACCAAAACCGAGCAAGGCACTGAGGGCTACCATTGGTTTCAAATATCCAATATACACGTCCTGTGTCGCAACGAAAATAAATTTTTCGAATATAAGCGAGTCTTCGTTTAATCCTAATATAAGCGCACCCACCGAATGCCCCAAACAGAACTTACGGTGATGCGGAAATTCCTGTGCTACAAAACGGGTAATCGCAGAAAAATCATGAATACCCCAGCTTCGCATGCTGGCTGAAGACTGACGCAGTTTCCCGCCGGCGGAAAGGCCGATGCCCTGATAATCATAGGTGATGACGGTAAAGCCATTCTGTGAAAGAACACCCGCCAAGCCAAAATACAGCTGCTGACGAACGCCGGTCGCAGAGTTAATAACCAGCAGTTTATTATTGCTAACTTCGGGATGAAAGACATGCAGGGAAAGACGGCCACCATTTTCGGTGGACAACTGATGGCAACAGGGTGGTGCTATAATTTCTTCAGAATGTCTCAATCCGGCAGGACATCTTTCAGGTAAGGCAGGCCGCGCTGGGAGCCACGGTTCTCTGTTACTTTCAGCGATACATCGTTCCCGAATTTCACACAATCGTCAATGGAATTACCATGGCACCAGGCGATGGCGAATCCTGCCGTGAAAGCATCGCCCATTCCCATTTTGTGAAGGACAGAATCATGATCGTTGCGGTAATATTTCATTTCACCGCCGTTGTAATACGTAGTGGAATTGGTATCATCGCGCACGAATAAACGGTTGGCGTACATACCGAGAATCTCCTCTCGCGGCTGATCACCAAAAACGATAGAAAGCTCATTACTTTTCGCTACAATAAAGGCCGCCTGTTCCAGAACGAGTGGTGAAAGGTGGCGCGCCGGTGAAGCATAGACGCCCAGTTTTTTATTATATTTTTTTGCCAGCTGTGCAGTGAACTCCACTACTTCCATCGGGATTTCGAGCTGAATGAGAATTAAATCTGCGGTAGCAAAAATCTTTTCAGCTTCGGCCACGTGTGCCGGCTTCAGATGTGAATTGGAGGCAGGCACCACCACAATAGAATTGACTCCTTTGGCCGCGGTCACATACGCGGTACCGGTAGCTGCTTCTTCAATTTCCACGACGTATCCCACATTCACGCCTTCGTCTACCATATTGCGCATCACCTGCTGGCCGAGCGGATCCATGCCCACCGCACCGATAAAATACACACTGGCGCCCAGCCTCGCAGAAGCTACGGCCTGATTGGCACCTTTACCACCGAAAAAACTTTCGGACCGCACTGCCATCACGGTTTCATTGGGTTGCGGCAATGTTTCGGTATTCAGCACCAGATCAATGGATGAACTGCCAATCACCAGAATTTTCGGGGATTCACTTGTAATTTTCATCAGACAGACAACTGTTATTTAAAATTCAGCAGGTATTCTTTATACAATTTCAATAAATTCAGAAATCACTTTAACCGGTATTCCGTTCGCATCTGTACCTAGGTACGTGGCATAAAAACCTTCTCCATACCCGGTTTCGAAAGCAAATATATCAGCATGGGCATCTTTGCCCGGCTGCAGCACGGAATATTGATTCACCGCGCCATCTTCCTGGAAAAAATGTTTGTGGAAAAACTCTTCGTACAATCCCATAAATTTATCGCCCTTCTGCTGAAACAATTGTTGTTCCAACGTGCTCAGCGCGGTCTGCGCCTCAGCGTCCATCAAACAGCCCATGCCGCTGTCCACAGGGTACCCGAAGATTTCCCCCTCGGCCAGGTCCTTGAGATGCTGACCTTCGCAACGCGCCATTTCCCAATGGGCAACAGCAGTTTCACTGAACACCAGTTCCACATACGCGATGCAGTTGCTCTCTCTTTCCTTATGCACGAAAAGCGGCCAGGAACCGGCAGGAAACTGCATCAGAAAGGCAGGCATATCTGCCGTAATCAGCGGATCGCAGGCAACCAGCCGGCCCGAAGTGAGTTTCAGTTCTCCGGCAGAAAAAGTTTCTATCAGCGGATGTTCCACAAAGCTTTTGCTGAACAGCGCACTTATATTTTCAATATGTTTCATGACAGGGATGCCAGTTTTTCCTGCAGCAGCGCCAGTTTATCATTGGCGTCTTTCTGTTTTTTCAGTTCATTATCTACCACCTGCTGTGGAGCGCCGGCCATAAATTTCTCATTGCTCAGTTTTTTCTCAACAGAAACAAGGAAGCCGCGCAAATATGCAATCTCTTCTTCAGTACGCTTCTTCTCGCCTTCCAGATCCAGGTTTTCACTCAGCGGAACTGATACTTCCGTGGAGCCCACGAGGAAGGAATAGGTTGGCTTATCGGTCTTTTCATTAAAATGAATAACGGAGATATTTGCCAGACGTGTAATCAATTCCTCATTTTCGAAAGACTGCGCGTTGGTAAAAACCTCTACGTTTTCACGCGGTGAAACACCTTTGCTCTGACGGTAATTCCGGATACCGGACACCAGCTCCTTAGTCGTTTCAAAGTTTTTAATCACATTGGTATCAAAATCTTTCACCTGTGGTTGCTGTGTAATGACCAAAGCTTCCTCCGGCGTACGCTTGGCGATGTGCTGCCACAATTCCTCGGACAGGAACGGCATGAACGGATGCAGAAGTTTCATTAGCTCCTCAAAGTAAGCAACCGTCTGAACATACACCGCTGCGGAAATCGCCATTCCGTAGGCCGGCTTAATCGCTTCCAGATACCAGGAACAGAAATCATCCCAGATGAGTTTATAGAGAATATGCAATGCATCGGAAATACGGAACTTCTCAAACTGATCTGCCATGTCAGCCACGGCTTTATCCAGCTGATTGCCGAACCAGGAGATCGCCTGCCGGTCGGCCGCAGTTTCTTCGATAGCGGCATCTGTTTTCCAGCCCTGCATCAGGCGGCTCGCATTCCAGATTTTGGTCGCAAAGTTCCGGCCCTGCAGTATCAGATCTTCATCGAACAATAAATCGTTTCCGGCCGCTGCGCTCAGGAGAATTCCCACGCGGACGCCATCGGCACCATATTTTTCAATCAGTTCAATCGGGTCCGGTGAGTTGCCCAAAGATTTGGACATTTTGCGGCGCTGTTTATCACGAACGATTCCGGTGAAATATACATTTTTGAATGGCACTTCCTTTCGGTATTCCAGGCCGGCCATAATCATACGTGCTACCCAGAAGAAAATAATATCCGGACCGGTAACCAGATCCGAGGTCGGATAGTAATAGTCAATTTCAGGATTATTCTCATCCAGCAGCCCGTTAAATACAGACATCGGCCACAGCCAGGAAGAGAACCAGGTATCCAGCGCGTCTTCATCCTGACGAAGGTCAGCTGGCTGCAAATTACTGTTGCCTGATTTCGTGCGGGCGAGTAACAACGCTTCGTCCGCCGTTTCTGCAACCACAAAATCATCATCGCCGCTGCCGAAATAATAAGCAGGAATCTGCTGTCCCCACCAAAGCTGGCGGGAAATATTCCAGTCGCGGATGTTTTCCATCCAGTGGCGATAGGTGTTTTTAAATTTCTCGGGGTGGAACTTTATTTCATCGTTCATCACCACATCCAGCGCGGGTTTGGCGATTTCACTCATTTTCAGGAACCACTGTACTGATACTTTTGGTTCAATAACAGCGCCTGTCCGCTCTGAAGTTCCTACTTTATTTACGTAATCTTCTGCCTTCAGCAAAAATCCTTTCTCTTCCAGTTCTTTAGCCAAAGCCTTTCGCACCTCAAAGCGGTTCTTGCCCGCGTAATGCAGTCCGTACTCATTCAGATTGCCCTCGTCATCCAGGGAATCAATCATGGCCAGGTGATGGCGCTGACCGATTTCGTAGTCATTGGTGTCGTGCGCGGGTGTGATTTTCAGGGCGCCGGTTCCGAATTCCATGTCCACATAATCATCCTCAATCACCGGAATGGCGCGGTTAACGACCGGCACAATTACGTTTTTGCCTTTTAAGTGTGCATAACGCTCATCGTTTGGATTGACGCACACAGCCGTATCCCCAAAAATGGTTTCCGGACGCGTGGTCGCTACGGTCAGATATTCATCGGTATTTTCAACCTGATATTTTAAATAATAAAGTTTGCCGTTCTGTTCCTTAAAGATAACCTCTTCATCAGAAATGTTGGTTTTGGCTTCCGGGTCCCAGTTCACCATCCGGTAGCCGCGGTAAATAAGGCCTTTGTTATACAAATCAACAAAAGAGCGGATGACCTGCGCAGACATTTCAGGCTCCATCGTGAAGCGCGTACGGTTCCAGTCGCAGGAGCAGCCCAGCTTTTTCAATTGTTCCAGAATGGTACCGCCGTATTGCTCAGTCCAGTCCCAGGCATGCTTCAGGAACTCATCGCGGCTGAGGTCGGTTTTGCGGACACCCTGCTCTTTCAGTTTTGCTACCACTTTCGCTTCGGTTGCAATGGAAGCGTGGTCGGTTCCCGGCACCCAGCAGGCGTTAAATCCCTGCATTCTGGCACGGCGCACGAGGATATCCTGGATGGTATTGTTCAGCATGTGGCCCATGTGAAGAATACCGGTTACGTTAGGCGGCGGAATGACGATGGTATAGGGCGGACGCTCATCCGGCACTGAGTGAAAATATCCCTGTGCGAGCCAGTAACTGTACCATTTGTGTTCTGTGTCGCGCGGGGAGTATTTGTCTGAAATCTGCATTATAAAGTTTCTTTGGCTGTCAAGCGACAAAAATAGTCAAATAAAAAAACAAGTCTGCTACCAAAAAATTATTTTTAACTTTGCTTCCTATTAATTGTCAAAGCACAAGAAAAAAACCATTATGAAAAATTTATTTGCCGGTGTGCTGGCTTTTGCTTCTGTAGCATTCGCGTCTGCACAAACCATTTCTTTTGATAAAACTACGGCAGACTACGGAACTGTGAAAGCAGGTGCCGATGGCCACCAGGTTTTTACCGTTAAAAATACAGGCACCAAACCGCTGATTATTTCCAAAGTGCAGGCTTCCTGCGGATGCACCATTCCGGAGTGGAACCAGGAGCCGATTATGCCGGGGAAAAACGGTCAGATTAAAGTATTATATGATACAAAAATCATGGGGCCTTTCACCAAAATTATTGAAGTGTATTCCAACGACCCGGAAAACAGCCGCGCGGTCATCAATATTAAAGGGGTGGTAGCACCGGAAACCGCCGCAACAGCAGTCGAAGCGAAAGCTGAGGCAGCACCTGCAGCCATGAAAGCACGCAAAAATGCAGCAAGAAAATAAGACTGTTTTATAACAACTTTAAAATCATTCCCGAAACGGAATGATTTTTTTATTTTAGTACAGAAATGAAATCTATGTCTGTTCCTGATTTTCAAATGCTGTTTACAGCGCCGGCCTCCCCTGTTCTCTCCGATTTAGCTACTTCGTATGAGGGCCCTATCAATAAGCTAGAAGGTAAGCAGCTGCTTGCTGACCAGCAAATACTTCTGCGCGAATGGCAGGAAAAACTGTACAGTGAAGGAAGACAGTCACTGCTCATTATTCTGCAGGCGATGGATGCCGGTGGAAAAGATTCGCTGATTGAACATGTCTTTGGCGGCGTGAATCCCCAGGGCTGCGAAGTCACCAGTTTTAAGGTGCCCTCAGAAAAGGAATATAAACATGATTTCCTGTGGCGTCATGCCGTGGCGCTGCCGGAAAAAGGGAAGATGGGCATCTTTAACCGAAGTTATTATGAAAACGTACTGGTTTGCAAAGTCCATCCGGAATTAAACCTGAAGGAAAAAACATGGGGCAGCACAGATGACTTTACCGATGATTTCTGGAAGGCGCGGTATGAAAGCATCCGCAATTTCGAAAAACACGTGACCGCAAACGGAACCACTATTATTAAGTTTTTCCTGCATATTTCCAAAGATGAACAAAAAGAACGATTTCTGAAACGGCTGAACCGCGAAGACAAACACTGGAAATTTGAAGCGGGTGACCTAAAGGAAAGAACCTTCTGGACCGAATACAGAGATGCGTACGAAACCGCCATTATGCAAACCCATACGCACGATGCGCCGTGGTATATTTTGCCGGCCGACCAAAAATGGCTGGCGCGCGCGGCGGCTATTCAGATTATCGTGAAAACGCTGGAGAAGATGAATCCGCAATATCCCGAACCGGCAGACCCGGACCTGTTAGCAAAAGCCAAAGACACGCTGGAACATGAATAAAAGCCTGCCGGTGTGGAAAGCGGTTCTGCTGACGGTTATTTATCAGCTCACCACGATTGTACTGGATGTTCCCTCGTACTTCATGGCTGCTTACCGTGATAATCCTGCGGGCAGTTATGTGATTCTCTTGTTGCAATTGCTGCTGTATATGTTGCTGTACGGAAGCTGGTGCCTGTATATATTCCGGCAGACGCGTTTTCAGTTTGGATTTGAATCAAGAATTAAGCTGAAACTGATTCCGCTTATTTTCGTGATATTTATAGGGTTTCATCTCTTTTCTAAACCTTTCTTTTATCTTTATGAATATATCCGGACAGCGGGCAAAACGAAATTCGGGTATTTTCCCGGCTCCTGGGAAGCAGTTTTTACAATACAGAATGTTCCCTATATGCTCAGTCTGGTTATCGTGGCACCGCTGGTGGAAGAATTATTTTTTAGAAGGTTTTTATTAAAAGGATTAAGGCAGAAATACGGTGCCACCGCAGCCTTGCTGATTTCCTCGCTGTTGTTTTGCAGCATTCACTGGCCGGATTACAATAACCTGCTGCCCACCTTTACCATGGGACTGGTAGCCGGTTTGATTTACCTCTGGAGCGGAAAGATTCTCTATTCCATCCTGTTCCACTTTTTTCTGAACAGTGTTTATTTCTATCTGGCGTATTCGGAATGGGGCGGGAAATACCATCTGTATTTCTCTAAACATGCGCTGGACCCAATATTTTGGTTGTCGGCCTTTGCAGGTTTATTGTTGCTGGCCGCAGGGCTGCTAACCTTCCGGAGGCTAATGGCAGCAAAGCATAGATATCATTAAAAAGAAACCACAGGAAGCGCTATAAGCCGGATTCTGTAGGCCGGCCGGAGCCGGTTGCCTGTCATTTATCTGCCCCCGTTGTTACCAACGGGATGTAGCTGCTTACCCCTCGGTTTTTGGAGCGAGCCACTCCTAGCCCGGCGAACCGGGCAGTCCGATATACTTAGCATTGCACCGCAAAGAGTTTACCTGATTTCACTATAACTTAATATACATCCTTTCTGTTGCACTGGTCCTCTCCGCCTCAAGGACGCGGATGACGGGTGTTACCCGCTTTGCTGCTCTGTGGTGTCCGGACTTTCCTCCCCTTGCCGAGGCAAAGAGCGACAAGCCACGCTTCCTGTGGGTTGCAAAGATACAGAAACAGCCAGAACAGCCCGGTAATTTTTGGAAAGCATTTTGCACAGATACCAGTCTTTATTCTTAAAGAACCAACCTTTATATGGATTATTTTGAAATTGTACTCTCCGTACTGGAAAAATGGTATCACGGCCTGGCACGCGCAACACCGCGGCTGACCGTGGGGATTGCCGTGTTTGTGCTGATCCTGCTGATGAGCAGCTACCTAAGTAAAATCGCGGTGAAAGTTTTCCACCGCTTTTTTCCGAAGAGCAAAGGCACCTCCTTTATGACGCTGGTCAATATTTTCCGGTTTCTGATTATTCTGGGGGCTGCTTTTATTTCGTTTGAAATTATGGGACTTGGCGGTTTTGTGATGAAGTTCCTGGGAAGTTTGGGTGTGGCCGGGGTGATTGCCGGCGTGGCGCTGAAGGATTTGGTCTCCTCGATGTTTTCCGGCGCACTGATTGGCATTGATAAAGCTTTTACCCGGGGGGATTATGTAACCATTCAAAACGTGTCGGGCGTGGTGGAAGACATCGGTTTTTTAACCACCAAAATCATCACCGATGAAGGCAAAAAAGTGTACATGCCCAATCAGCTTATTTTCAGTGCACCGTTTGTGAACTTCACCGCGAGTGACCAGCGAAAAGTCTTCTTAGCCCTGCAGGTTTCAAATGAACAGGATCTGGAAAAAACCCAGCGGGTGCTGCTGGAAGAAATACAAACATTTCCCTTTGCCGAAAACACACAGAAAGCAGAAGTAATTGTTTTAAAACAAAGTTTCGGCATCTTTTATCTGGAATCCCGCTTCGACATGAAAACCGGAGAAGATATTATGCTTGTTCGCAGTGAAGCTTTGATGCGGCTTAAGAAAAAACTGGAAGAGGCCGGAATTCAGCTGGCGACCCAGTCGCAACTGGAAGCCTGTGCCACCGGTAATACCTGACAGTAAAAAGCCGTCAGCATTAAAAAATGTGACGGCTTTTGTTTATCGTAAATCAGCTGTTATTTTTGCTCAGCCAATACTTCTTTTACTTTATTAGCAGCTTCTTCCAGGGTGATGGCAGAATGCACCGGCAGACCTGAATTATCGATCAGTTGCTTGGCTTCTACCGCATTGGTTCCCTGCAGGCGCACGATCAACGGCACAGGCAGGCTGCCCATTGCTTTATAAGCGTCCACAACACCTTGTGCAACACGGTCGCAACGAACGATACCACCGAAGATGTTGATCAGAATTGCTTTCACGTTTGGATCTTTCAGGATGATACCAAAAGCTTTCTGTACACGTTCTGCATCGGCTGTACCTCCCACGTCCAGGAAGTTGGCAGGATTTCCGCCGGATAATTTAATGATATCCATGGTCGCCATTGCAAGACCGGCACCGTTTACCATACAGGCTACGTCGCCATCCAGTTTCACGAAGTTTAGTCCGGCTTCTCCAGCTTCCACATCGGTTGGATCTTCTTCGCGGGTATCGCGCAGTTCAGCCAGGTCCTTATGACGGAACAAAGCATTGTCATCCAAAGATACTTTAGCATCTACCGCGATAATTCGGTTATCGGAAGTTTTCAATACCGGGTTAATTTCAAACAGAGAAGCATCAATTCCCACGTATGCGTTGTACAAATTGGTGATGAATTTCACGAAGTCTTTAAAAGCAGCTCCTTCCAGTCCCAGGTTGAAGGCAATCTTACGCGCCTGGAAACCCTGAAGTCCTACAGCAGGATCGATTACTTCGTTATGAATCAAATGCGGGGTTACTTCCGCCACATGCTCAATATCCATTCCGCCTTCGGTAGAATAAACGATCATGTTTTTGCCCTGCGCACGGTCCAGCAGGATAGAAACGTAGTACTCCTTCGTTTCGGATTCTCCCGGATAATAAACATCTTCAGCCACGAGCACGAAGTTCACTTTTTTACCTTCGGCAGACGTTTGCGGTGTTACCAGCTGCATACCGATGATGTTCTGTGCGTTTTCCTTCAGTTTGTCCATGTTCGGGGAGAATTTAACGCCTCCTCCTTTACCACGGCCACCCGCGTGTACCTGCGCTTTCACCACCCAGCCTTCGTTGCCGTTCAGTTCCGTCAGCTTTTTGGCAGCTTCTACAGCTTCCTCCACATTATTTGCTACAAAACCTCTCTGGATGTTCACACCGTATTTGGATAAAATTTCTTTCGATTGGTACTCGTGAAGATTCATAATATTTTAATTAGTTATTTTTTAAAATTCTAAAACTCCGACAAATTTAAGAAAATTTGAACAGATACGCCGGGCGCTTATTTTAAAATTTAAAGCCGGAAAAAAGTAGGCCCGCGGAATTTATATCGTGAAAGGCAAGGGTGCTTAATAACAATCGTACCTCACTGTACCGTAATTCAAACCGGCCTCTTAATTACAGTGGGAAGACGATGAGGGTGTTTTGCGCTATTCTTTAAAAACATTCTTTTAAGCGGAAGAAGAAAAGCTGAAAATCCCGGTAAAATCAGCGTATCAGGAAGTTTTAAACAGAAGTACTTTAAAACTGATTACAACAAAAAAGGACCGGCACAAGACCGATCCTTTTCTACAATATCATATTGATGACACCTTATTTCACGTTGAATTTTCCTTTCATCATGGAATAGTGACCCGGGAAAGAGCACATGAAATCATAAGAGCCTTTCGCCGGAGCCTGGAAGGTAATGGTATCACTCTCGCCGCCGCCAATCAGTTTGGTGTGCGCGATGATATTGCTGTCGCCTTCCGGAATGTAACCGGTTTCACGCGCTTTTGCTGATTCTTCCTCGAACTTGTCCAGGTCGGTTCCGTTTTTCAGTAAAACGAAGTTGTGTCCCATGGATTCTTTCGGCATGGTACCGGTGTGGTTCAGTGTCAGCACCACCGTCTGCCCTTCATACACATCGATTTGTGACAGGTCATACTGCATCTTATCGTTGGAGTTCAGGGTAATATTAATGGTATCCTGTTTGGCTGCTTCAGGTGTTTCCGTTTCCATCGGCGTTTCTGTTCCTGCCGGTGTATCTGTTACTACTTCGTTTTGCTCTGTTTTACTACAGGAAACGAGCAAGGCTCCACTTAGAGTCAACACCGCGAGGGCGCTTTTTAATTTAGAATATTTCATAAAATTTGATTTTCCGAAAGTTACGAAATCCTGCAGGGAATGTCAAGGGTGGTACGGCTGATCTTCGTCAGGAACTCTTATTTCTTATGATTTATGTATATATGATGGCCTACACGGGTTTCTTTTTTTCATAAAAGGTCGTGGCAATGCCGGCTAAAATCACAACACTGCCGGCCACCTGAATTGGCGTGATGATTTCGTCCACGAAAATGGTGGCGAGCACGGCGGCAAAAATGGCCTGGCTCAGCAAACTCAGGGAAACGCGGGTGGCGCGCATCCGCTGGGTGGCATAAGAAATCAGCAACCAGGCGATGAGCTGACAGACGACGCCCTGCACGAGCAGGGAAATCCAGCCCTGCTGACTGAAACCGTGCAGGGGCGCACCGGAAATCAGGCAGACCAGCAACAGGAAGAAGGTACTGCAGAGCATGCTGACACTGATAAAACTAATGACCGGCAGCTGTTCCAGCACACGCTTGCTCGCCAGAATATACAGCGCATACAGCAAGCCGGATAAGAGCGCCAGAAAAAAAGCTGCATCCAGCCGCAGTTCCGTAATGGTTTCGGTTCCGACAAAAATCACCATGCCGGCGACGGCAATGGCAGTACCGAGCCAGAAACTTTTGCGCGGCCGGTAGTTCAAAAAGAAGAATGAGATCACGCCTACCCAGATGGGCGACAGGTTGGTGAGCAGCGTAGCCTGGGTAGCCGAAGAATGCTGAATGGCAATATTCCAGACGGCAATATCCGCGGCAAAGAGCACTCCGCAGAGGGCAATGATCGGCAGCCAGCGGCGCAGGTTAAATTTGAGGTGGCCGGTCCAGAGCGCGACCGGAAGCAAAAGCGCACTGGCAATCGCCATCCGGTAAAAAGCAGAAGTAAGCGCCGGGGTGAGCGCCATCCGGACGATCACCGGAAAGATGGAAATACAAAGGATGCCCAGGAAGAGGGCGAGCCGCGGTTTGGTCATGACGGATGGAATGGATTTAGACAGGTGCAAATTTATTTGAAATATTTTTGTAGAGTTGACGGCGATATTTTGCGGCTAAACGAATTACATACTTTAGACGAAGAGAGCTATTTTTGACAAGGCGGTTTATTATCTCAGAAAGTCTATTTCACAAGTGTTTATAAACGCTTATTAGGTGTTAGGTCACTCGTAAATAATGACTTATATTTTTTTCTACATCTGTGGCTATTGCGTATATTTGAGAGTTATCTGCAAGTTTGCCAAAACATTACGTTAAAATGAATGTAGATTTTTACAAAGAGTTACATAATCGCGAATTAAATCGAAGAAAAGAAATTGAAGAAGGAATAAATATTCCAATTGGACTCATTACGTTAATGATTGGTTTAATTTCATATTTTTTTCAAGAACAAACAGCATTTTTACAAGAATGCTTATCAAAAGTTTTGATGATTATAATAATCCTCTCGCTTTTAATTTCTGCTTTTTATATTTCTATGGCTTTTAATAATTTCCTGAAAGGTTATGAGTATGAATATTTACCGAAACCAAAAGAATTATTTAATTATGAAAACGGTATAACTGAGTACAATTCTGCTGTAAAAAAATCTGAAAGAGAAAATTTTGAATTTTATTTGAAAGAAAATTATGCAACTATAGCAGATATTAACAAAGCATTAAATGACAAAAGAGCTGAATATTTATTTTATTCAAAAAAAGCAATAATTGTTGCTTTGATTTTTTCGCTAATCTTAGTTTTAATATTTATTTTAAAAAATCTATAATATGTCTAATAACAATAATTCAAAACCTCAATCACAGCCTCAAAAACCTGTGAGACCAGATAATACTAGAGAAAAGTCAGAGGATTTTACTCCAAAACCAACAACAAAGGAAAAAAAATAAAACCTGCAGATAACATTGTATTTGCAAAAGGCGGGGTTGAATATATAATATGAAAACTCGTTGCATTTAGCCGCAACTTGCTTTTCATATTGCTATTTTTACTAATTTAACAATCTGCAAAAACAATTTACTTCGGTTATCAGAAATTGAACTTTTCGTCCAATTTAGCCCGCCCTATGCAAATACTTTTTCCGTTATACCATATGCTAATCAACGTGATGAATAGAACATTTTTGTTATGTCTGACTTTTACCTTTCTGATTTTTCAAGCAGCTTATTCTCAAACAGCGGAAGAATTGAACAAACAATCAAAGACATTGCTCGACTCAGGAAAATATCAGGAAGCAAAACTAATTTTAAAAAAAGCAGCAGAACTCGGAAATGGTGAAGCGCAATATAATTTTGGTTATTTACTGCAAAGTGGAGTTCTTGGAGAGAGAAAGCCTGCAGAAGCAATCGAATGGTTTAAGAAATCATCGGACAACAATTTTAATGACGGGCACTATGCTTTAATGATGGCTTACGGAAACGGAGATGGCGTAGAACAAAATTCCGAAAAAGCATTTGCTTATGCCATGAAATGTGCAGCTAACAACGATCCAACTTGTATGTGGAATGTTGTAAGTTGCTACGTAACGGGAAATGGCGTTCCACAAAATATTCCAAAGTTTAAAGAGTGGATTTTACGATTAGCAAAACTTGAAAATCCCGAGAACCTTGCGCAAAGCGGATATATCACATCATCAAGACTTGAACTTGCACACTTTCATAAAAACGGCAAATATTTTGACAAAGACCTGTATCAAAGTTATTTGTGGCACCTAATTTACAATGAGTACAAGGTTGATTTTAGCATTTTAAAACAACAAGAAGCCATCGAAGAAATTAAAAACTTAGAAAAGCTTTTGGAAAAATCACAGATTCAGAAGGCACCTTCTGACGCAGAAAAACTTTTGGGAAGACAACTAAAAAACAAAACTGAACTTCACAAAACAACATTATAAAAGTACAGTCGCGTGATAAGGTATTGCTAAAAACGTGGCTTACCGCCTTCTATTGAACACTTGTACAAGGTTCAACTTTTGTTCTTCTACAGCCCCAAATCTCGGCGGTAAGTTCTGCAAGCTCAAGAACACTACCTTTGTTAAAGCAATTTAAAAAATTGTTATTTTTAGTAATGAAAGGTTTAAAATTTGTGACTACCAGACAGAGCACTAACTAAACCGTTGAAAGCAGCTACGGCTAATACCTCCTCCCCACCTCTTTACACCGCTCCAGATACTCCGCCGGCATTTTTGAAAAGGCGCCCTGCTCGAAATATTCATCGGAGTGCGGGATGTATAAGCTGTAACTTTTCCCCAGCGGAATCAGGGGAATAAAAAAGACTTCGACATACCGGCGGTAAATGGTGACGATGGCATTGACCTGAAAACCGTTCTTCGGGACCTGGATGGTTTCTTTTCCCAACTGCTTTTTGTTCAGTCCGAAAATAAAGAAGAACATATCAGGCGCGGTCTTTGGCGAAGTGGTAGATCAGCAATGCCCAGGAAATAATCATCAGCAATCCCCCCAAGGGTGTCACCGGTCCCAGAAACTTAAAGCTCATGGTGGAAACCTCGCTGAAACTTAAAACATAAATGCTGACCGAAAACAAAAAGACACCGGCGACCATCAGGATGGAAATCCATTTCTCGACCGACGTATCAAACTTTAAAATATATCCTACGATCAGTAGAAACAGGGCAGCATACATCTGGTACCGCACTCCCGTTTCGAAACTGACGAGTTTGTCCACTGAGATTACTTTTTTGAGGGCATGCGCACCAAACGCACCCAGAATTACCGATAACAGGCCATAGGCAGCGCCTGCGATGAGCGTAAATGTTTTCATAACTTAAATTATAATTCTCCTTTCTGATACATAATTAACAGCTGCCCGATGACGGACAACAGGCCGATGGCCACGAACATCCACCAATACCGCCGTGAAGCCGCAAAGCCACGGTCTTTGGACCGGCGCAGAAAAATGCCGAAGATGAGCAGTAAAATCCCGAGGAATATCTGAAACATAATTAGGAAGCAGCTGTTTTTCGCACCCGCTCAAACTCCGAAATAACTTCGTGGTGGGTCACGGTTTTGTCTTTAAAGTATGCCACGAAATGCGCTTTCTCTTCTTCAGTAGCACCGAGCTGGTTCAGGATGTTGAGCAAATGCATTTTCATGTGCCCCTTCTGGATGCCGGTGGTCACCAGCGAACGCAAGGCGGCAAAGTTCTGCGCCAGGCCGGACACGGCGAGAATACTCATCAGTTCCTGTGCGGACGGCTTACCCAGCAACGCCAGGGAAAATTTCACGAGCGGATGCAGATTGGTGAGGCCGCCAACGACCCCTACGGAGATCGGCAAATCAATCCAGAAACGGAAAACACCGTCATCAATGGTGCAGTGCGTAAGGCTGGAATATTTCCCGTCTTTCGCGGCATAGGCATGCGCACAGGCTTCCGTCGCACGGAAATCGTTGCCGGTTGCAATGACCACTGCGTCCACACCGTTCATAATTCCTTTGTTGTGCGTGGTGGCCCGGTACGGCTCAATCTCGGCGATGGTGACGGCACGTTTGAATTTAGAAGCAAACTCTTCATTGGAAATCCCGCTGTCGTCTTTCAGGTCTTCGATTTTGCAGGAAACTTCGGCGCGCACGATGCAGTCGGGCGTGAAGTTGGACAGAATGTTCATTATGATCTGCAGCGAGGCTTTTTCCTCTGCCGTGAACTCCTCATCCTTTTCCACTTCCTCTTTCAGGGTTTTTCCGAACTGTTCCAGGCAGGAATTGATAAAGTTGGCACCCATGGAATCCACCGTATCAAAGCTGGCTTTCAGCTGGAAATAATGTTCCAGTTCAGCGGTTTTATCAATCAGTTTAATATCGAGAATCCCGCCGCCGCGGTTGCGCATATTCTTGGTGATATCCTCGGTGGCTTGCAGGAGCTTTTTCTTTAGTTTAAAATTAAAGAAATGCAATACTTTGTGCGGTTCCGCTTTGATCACGAAATGCGTGTGCCCCAGTTTTTTGGTATTGATAATGGTGGTTTTGAAGCCGCCTTTATCCAGCCAGAATTTCGCCGCTTTGGAAGCCGCTGCCACCACGGAACTTTCCTCGACCGCCATCGGAAGCGCGAGCAATTTCCCGTCAATCAGAAAGTTGGGTGCGATGCCATAGGGCATATAGAAATTGGAGATGGTATTTTCCGAGAATTCATCATGCAGTTTTTGCAGGCCGGCATCCTCATTCCAGTACTGCTGCAGGATGTCCTGGTATTCCGTATTTCCGTTCAGATATTCCTTGATAAGCCAGTCAATCTTCTGTTGTTTGGAAAGTTTGGAAAAACCTTCCACGGGCTGATGGGTCATGAGCATGTTATTTTTGGGATATCAAAGATAGGGAATTGGATTGAGGGGAGGCAGCACCCAGCCGAAAAGAGCAGCCATTTTTATCTGCTCCGTAACAGAACGCAATATTGAAAGTTTAGCACATCCTATTTTCGGGTTTTAAATTGTACAGGATAGGATTCTGTGCGCAGCGGGTAACCATCTTTGGATAAGAAACTTTTGTCTGTGATAATCAGTTCATATTCTTTCCCGGGTTGCAGATTCATTTGCAGCACCAGTGTGGTGCCGCCATTCTCAAATCCCTTTGCAGCGGTAATTGGGAAGTATTCCTTTCCCTTTTCAGAATAGTTGATGGACATATTACCCGTCATTTCCTTTGAAAAAATAATTCGCAACTCCTTGGTAGCGGGATCAACATCAACCGCATTATTTCCAAAAGGCGCGATACTTTTCACATAAGGCTGTTTCATCCGGTAGTCAGCCAACAAAGCCTCTTTATTTATGGTTTCTTTATAATACTTAGATCTTTCCAAAAATTGTTCAACTGCCGTGTCATCAGCAAAGTTCAGTTCTATGATTTCTTTTACAGCCGCAACCTTGTCCGCCGCTTGCTGATAGTATGCTTTTGCAATCACATAACCCATGAAATATCCTAAATCGGAGCCTTCTTTTTTTCTGTTGCCATTATACAGCCAGTTGGATAACCGATCCGTAAACATATCCCGTTTAAAGGTTTTCTTTATATCAGCTTCATGCGCCAGTCCATATTTGTGATAATAGGTTTGCTTGGGAGTTCCCAACGCCAGCTCTGCGATAAAATCACAAGTTCCTTCCCGCAAACTGTGATTTAACACCTTTTTGCGGCTCCCGGTCTGCTGCGTGTGCACATATTCGTGAATATTTAAAAACACAAAATTTTCAGCGGACTGATGCTCAAAAACCTGCTGCAGCCAATTATTTTGAAACTCTGAAACATCCACTGTTTTATCGCCCGCGGCGATTTCTGATCCTATTAAAACTGAATGATCAGTGATGGTACCGCCCGTCGTCAGGCCGCCAATCGTAAAATAGATTTCCGCCTCCTTCAAATCGGGATACAAGCGTTGCAGATTGGCAACAGCGGCGGAGAGTTCCTCTTTTCTGTCTTTAATGCTTAATGTGTTTTTTCTTACACTGTTCCAAAAAAGCGGGAAGTCGTTTATTAGTTCCACATACAGAGAATCTGTGAAATTTCTGGATTTCATGAAGGCATGCAATCCCTTGGTTCCTTTGTCAATATAAAATTCATTAATGATCGCCAATTGCTTACTGTGCACTTCGGTCTTGCGGATACTGTCATAGGCCACCCAGAAATTATTAATATCCGATGTAAATATCTTAAGCTGCGAAGAGCCTTTAATCCCTGTGACGAGCAATATAAAAATCAGGAAATTTTTCATGCGATGTAAATTTAATCTTACGACCTTATTTTTTAGGACACTTTTTGACAGACGGAAAAGATATATCAAATTGTCTAAATATCGTTAAAAATGATAAAGTATTGCCAATTTATTTTCGCACTTAGCTATGAATTTGTTTTTTACAGTAGATTTAACGACTCAAAAGTTATATATGGTAAAAGTTTACTTCCGCATTTATAAGACATATTATTTCTTCGTTTACAGCAAGCGGTTGCAGCATTTCTGAGAGCAGCAGCATTTGTGATCTAATTACTTTCAACTTATATGTTTTATAAACTTCCTTATGTCGACGGATTCCAAAAATTTCAGTGTGCTGCTAACGCTTTTAGCATCCGTTATTTTGACAGCACAGTCCTTTACCCTGAAAGTACTGGACGCCGAAACCAATAAACACATTCCCAAAGCCCGGATTATAGCCCATGGCGAAGCCTTTTATACAAATGATGACGGACTGGCTTTACTCCCGGAAGCGATTGGTAGCTATGAAGTATCGGCACCGGGTTTTCAGCGGCAGCAGGTGCAGGGCAAGAAATAAGTGATCCGCCTGCAACCGGCTTATTCTGAAATTGAAGCCATACAAATCACACCGATAGATTTCCGATCAGAGCTGGAGTATATCGGCCGGAATTATAAAAAGTTATATTTCAGTAAACCGGCGGTGTATGATATTGTTTTTAAGGAAAAGAATATCGAAGACAGCCTGCTCTATCTGTTGGTCGTCGCGGAAGGGGAACTCTGGACCAAATCCAACACCTATAACCGCAAAGTCGGCGTTCACTTTATTGACAAATCGCTGCAACTGGGTTTTAAAAAGTTCAATTATTTACAATTCATTGAGTCGAAAAAAGAAGCAGTGGAAAAAAAGCTTCAGCCCAATAAGAATCGCTGGGCCAATCTGCTATTCTTTCATGAGCTGCAGGATCTTATATCATTTATCAACCTCAAGGACACTCAATTTACTACCCGCTTACTAAGTCAGGATGAGGAGGTCCAACATATCGGTTTTCGGGTGGTTGGCAAAAGGAACGCTATTTTGCAGGGTAGGTTTACTTACCACCGAAAGGACCGCGTAATCACGCACTATCAAATGGAGTATGATCAAGCAAGCATTCCCGCCTACGCCTTTACCGATGCCGATGAAACAGAACACACGGTGAAGCGGGGTAATGGAAAAAAAGCTTTTGAATTTTACAAGAAAGATGGCGCATATTACCCAACGTTTGCAGCGTGGCAGGCAGATGCTGCCATCACAACAGATGATCGTACGCACCAGTATATTTTAATGCGGGAAGTCATCTTTAAAAAAGCCAGGGAAACCAGAAAACCCGTCCTGGAAAACAAAGCAGACCTGAATTTCAGCCTGTGGAATAATGTAGCGTCGGCAGCGCAGTCTTCTGATGATATTTTGTTGTCCGAAGAGGAACAAATCTTTATAAATAAACCCTATGAAAACTAACGTACTTATTATGCTGCTGTTATTTGCAGCCGGCCTGCAGGCACAGACCCACCGATTCATTTATGAAGTGGATTACCGCCGGGATTCAACCTCGGATTACTTTACAAAGCAGCTGTACCATCTGGATATTTCCGGCAAGAAATCGATGTATTATATCCGGGATTACTTTGTGGCGGATTCGCTGCTGCAGCACAACCTCCCCTTCCCGGAAGCAGGCCAGCTCAGCACGTCTACTATCATAGAACACACGCTCGGAACGGACGAATTTTCAGAATATGATTTGTTGCAGTCATTGGTGCTGAAACTTTCAGGCACCGACCGGCAGGAATGGCAACTGACGGGAAGCAGCAAGCAGGAAAACGGACTGCAGCTGCAGGAAGCCCGAACTGCGTGGGGCGGCCGGAACTGGACCGCCTGGTTTACAGCGGATATTCCGTTTCAGGAGGGGCCGCACAAATTTCATGGTTTGCCCGGGCTGGTTACCCGGCTGGAGGATAGCGAAGGGGATTACACCTTTTCTTTAATTAAGTCCGAAAACAGAAAGTCAACGTACCAGCACATCCACATTGCAGCTATGAAAGCAAAAAGCGTTGCCACCGACCGCCGGCAATACGAAAAAACCAAACAAACCTACTATGATTCGCCGGTTAGTTTCCTGCGCAGCACCAAAAGAAACAGCGGCGCTGATTTTTTCCTGAATGACGGAACGGTGGTTTCGCAAAACAATACCCGCGAAATCAATGAGCGCCTGCGAAAAGAGGTACATACTTTTAATAATCCGATTGAGCGCAACCGTGCGATTTCTTATAAAGAATAGCGGCAAATCGTTTGGTTTTTGCTATATTTAATACAACGTAAAAGAAAGATCATGTATAAAAAATTAGCACAAATTCCTGAAATACTGGCATATCTTCAAATCATTGCCTCTCCGCTATTAGCCGGTTGCATCGCCGGTGCTTTGATTTATTTTTATGAGCCCGGCACTGCACGCCTGATCCTGGCTTTGCTGGTCGTCGCAATCGGGCTGACCGTTGGCATTATCTGGGCAAACCGAAAACGAAGAAGTGCTGGCGGCGCGACCGGCTTTATGGCACGGGTAATGGCAAGCCCGGATCTGGACCGGAAGGAACCAGATAGTAAAAAATAAATCGCGAAGACTGTACTAGTAAACTTAGTCATCTGCTTCGATTTTCACTGAATATGGTTTGTAATTCTATGCCCGGCACAATAAATCAATGCCGGGGATGTTCTATTATTAACAGATTTATAAACATCAGATTACAAACTATTTAATTATGAGGAAAATTCTGACCTTTTTATTACTTTTTGCCTGCCTGGGTATTATTGCTGTTTCGTGCCGCGATGAAGATCCGGTGCGTGGTCCGGAACCTACCGGTGCACCGCTTACAAAAGGCAAAGGCAACTACAGCAGTATTGATGACTCCAAAGGGCTTTTTAAAATTACACTGAGCGGTGAGGAAATCGATTTTCACCTTCAGTTTATCGCGGACCGTGTGCCGGATGCAGATTTACTCAATGCGCAGCTGACGGCCGAATCCTACGCGGTAACCGGCACAGGAAACAAATATACGCTCAGCCCGGAAAGCTACTGGCTAAAAGGGAGTGAGAAGTCACCGATCACAGGCGGGAATGTAACCGTAAAACGCAACGGCGACAAATACGTGATCACAGGCATCGTAAAGAATTCGGCAGATTTTGAATATGAAATCACCTTTGATGATATAATTGATATTGAACCCGAATATGAAGTTGAATACACCAAACAAAATGGCTGGTACTGGGGCGACGATCCTTACCAGTTTCCCAATATTGGTGAGTACATGAGCTACTTTGCAGAAGGGCAAACCAACAGTTACGGCGAGCTGACCGGGGACGGATACTACCTTAATATTTCCTTTTTCAACGAAATGGATCCGAGAGCCTGGGAAGCACAAATTCCCAATCAAACCTATACGGCTTCTACTGAATACGCGGTGGGAACCTTCAGGATTGCCTCCAAAGAAGAAATTGCAGGTGGCGCACCTTATTATCAGTATGCTTCGCTGCACCATATTGATGAAACCAAAGGGATAGACAAGGAAATATTCATTACCGGCGGAACGGTTCAGGTGATGCCGAAAGGCGACCAGCAGGAAGTCCGATTTAATTTTGAACTGCAGGACGGCACCCGGCATGTCGGAAAATACACCGGTGTGGTCCGACAAAAAGATGAATACACAGTCTCCACTTTAGTAAGCGACCAGCAAATTTCTGATATAACGCACGGTTACCTGGAATACCGCGGAAAATCTCCCATTGCCGGACTTACGAATAACCGCTGGGATATGTACCTGCTCACGGAGAATGCCACGATTATGCCGGATTTCTACTGGATTCCCGACGGCAGCGGAAACATCCTGCGGGTTACATTATACACGGCACCCACCGAAACGACAAAGATCCCGGCGGGCACGTACCCGATCGGTGAAGAAGTTGCCGGCAATGCGGGAACCGGGCAAGGATACGAAGTAGGCCTGGATTTCGGAACCTGGTTTTATGAGCTAAAATCCGGTGAGTATGAGAATTACGCACCGATTAAAACCGGCACTGTTGAGGTCTCAAGGGAAGGCGACGCGTACAAAGTCACAGTCAATGGAGTAGACGACCGGCAGAACAAAATTACGGCAACTTACACCGGTGAACTCAGTTTCGTAGACCACGGCAAAGGCGGAAAAGCTGCGCCACAGGCACGGACTAAGAAAAGTATTGCGCCGGCAGGCAAACTCTATAACTGGAAGAAAAAGC
Organism: Kaistella sp.; assembly: GCA_032057205.1. Taxonomy (GTDB): domain Bacteria; phylum Bacteroidota; class Bacteroidia; order Flavobacteriales; family Weeksellaceae; genus Kaistella. The sequence continues at coordinate 545,015 of DAMCFT010000001.1, read as the reverse complement.
AGAGAACGTTTACATTATAAGACGTCAGATAAAACTTGTATTATTGAAACCAAAGTGATTGAAATTGCTTTGGTTTTTTATTGTGAGGAAGGTTGTTCGCGGACTGATTAAAAGTTACGCGCGGCAATTGGGCGCGGTAATGCTGATATTACTGCCGGTGGTATCCAAATGGATTTCATTGCCACTCTTGTCGGTGATGACAATACTTTCATCTTCCGTAAATATAATCCGGTGGCCACTTCGGGTTTAGATGGATTTAACGCGGTTATCGGAACCGCCACCCAATCCCACCTGCCCGTGGAACATGCCACCCATCACAAAAGGCCTGTCCGGGTGGTTGTGTACAAAACCCACCATCACCTGATCACCAACTTCCGGAATGGCGACATAACCACGGTTTTGGGTCACCTGATCGGTGCCGCCGGCATCGGGAGACATCATGCGGATAAAGCTGGTGGTATCGTGCAGCTTTTAAATTAAGCGGTTTTTAGAACGAATTTACATTTAACGAAACGTTCCGAGGGGAGATTTATTTCACATGATTGAAGTGCTATTGCTAAGATAACCCAAGCAGAATTTACTTTTCCTGCCAATATTCAAAGTTTTTAGGAGGTTCGAGTGGCGTACGGCCCTGCCATTTCGGAAAGCGGTAGTCTTTAGGCAGCGAATATGTGGGTGTACGATCACTATCGGAGTATTCTTGGAATTTGAATTTCATCAGTGATCGGGTACCGTTTTTGTTTATCAGAAGCAGTTCCGCTATGTCATTTGAAAGAATATTTATTACAAATCTATTATCTTCGGGCGACATATCGTTTTCCAAGTCGGAAGGCATCACTACAATTGCTTTATAGTAGTGGTGCGAAGAACTAATCTTTTGCCACTTTAAATAAAGCTGGACGGGCAATTTTTCATTTTTTATCAGGTTATTATTTGGCAGTGACCAGCTTTTTGTATCCGGCAGTATGTCTAACGAGTACGTTGAGGTAGGCCGAGGAAAATACTGAAAAACAGAGCCGTCCTTTGTGTGTATATTTGAGATGGACGGATTTATATTCTGCGTATCATCATGTAGTCCGATGTCGTAACTGTAAAGCCGTTGGTCTTTTTCCCAGACATCGTAAGGGACCCCATGAACATAAAGGTAGGTTAATATATCGCTGGCTTCCTGTCCCTTTGATGACCAAAGCGTGACCGTACTAGGGTCATACCTGTCTGTTTCCGAAATTTTTTTAGCCTTCGTTTTCATAATTTCAATCGATTGCTCGCCACCTTTTGCCCATATGGTAATGTTTCCACCCGGAGCCATACCGGCCACAAGCGTTCGGTAGTAGTCCGGAGAGCCGTCTGCATTTCTTATGTCCTTATTAAAAAATTCTTTCACTTTTGCCGACGGCAAACTAAAATCTGCTCTATACTCTACGAGGTCAGTTCCACAGCGCCAACGTATTGAAGCGCTGTCTGGTAATGGTTTGTACTTCTCACCACCTGTATAACCCCCGCTTGTAAATCCCCATCCTGGGTTAATACCCACATTGGCAGAAGCTCCGGACACACTTCGGCCTTTTGCATAAAAAGATACATAAGGTCCACCGGCTATATAATTTTTGGGCGCCGACATGCCCGTATTCCAGATGTATTTTTCTTTCGGCTGGCAGCTGATTAAAGCAAAAGTTAGCAGTGCAACAAAAGGCAATAACGCCGTACTTATATTTCTCATAATTTTAAAGATCACTTAACACGATAGATTTCCCGATTGTATGTTAAATTTCCATCTGTATCGAGAGACAATGGAACAGGTTGATTAATAAATCCCACACTTTCCAACAAATGATGATCACCTGCCTTAAGTCCTATGGCTGGCAGTGCCCCGTAATGAGCTGAAAGATGGACATAATTGCCGGCAATGTGAGCATACATATCATTTGACAGTGAGTAAGCGCTTACTTTTTCCGATCTACTAAGCGGTCATATTCATGCCCACATTAATATTCATATTCTTACAATTCAGTGTCATCGTCTCCGGCGTGATGATCGTGATATTACTTCCTGTCGTGTCTAAATAAATCTCATTGCCTGATTTATCTGTGATTACAATAATTTTTGATAGCACTTCTTTCTACCACATTTCTTTAGGAATTTGCAACGAAATAGTAAGTAGTTTATTTTTAGGGATTGTAGAATGGAATTATTTTCTTCTGAAGTACTTCTCCGGTTTTTCCATGTAAAATAATTTCTTCTATTTTATCCCCTGCAATTTGGTGAGAAATTCTCCATGCTTTTGCGCCATTAAATTGCTGTTTTAGTACTCTTGTCTGATAACCCGAATCTTGATAGCCTTTTGGAAGTTTTATTTCATTTTTCCTATAATACGCAACGACATCTTTGGGTTTAAATATGTAGCCTTGATCTGTGTCTTCCTGTTTGATGAGTTTTCCTGATTCGTCAAAATGATATAAAATATCTATTGGGGACCCTTCAACAAAAGATATTGATTTATTTTTTATATTTCCATTCGGATAATATAGTTTATCTACTTTATAATAAGAGTCCTCATAATAAATGCTAGATGCGTAACCCCCTTTAAAAGAAAATGAAATTTCTTTGACATCATCTACAGTTTCGATGAATATTTTACTTTGGGTCTTTTTTTGATATATTTCAAATTTACTATCTATTACCGGTATCATATATTGTTCTATTTTTTGAGAATTGCATTGTATAAAAATACTTAGCCAAATGATCATCACTACTTTTTTCATAATTTATTTTATTGAAGCATTTGCTTGTTTCCATTGCCAATAAAAAAGAGAACAGCGTTTATTTTCATCACCAATACCATGATGCGAGTAATCTAAAAGATTATCTGTCTTTTTATATTCGTATGTAAATAAGGCGTTCCCTGAAACATCTTTATTCGTAAAAGCATGAGGAAGATTCATGGAATGCAGAAACTCGTGTGAAGCAGTCTGGTGATTTCTACTTTTAAAAACTACTACATAATCTGCATTAAACGAGGAATATCCAGAAACGTGTCCGCCACTTGAATGATAGCCATGTTCTGCAAAATAAAATGCTTTGAAATGCTTTGTGTATTTGCCAGGATAAACTTGTTCCAATTTAATTTTCAAATAAACATGCAACTCTTTACCGTTGCTTTTCTTATCGGAATCTACTTCTCCATTGGTAACAAAATTCATGAAATCTTTCTCGGTGGTTAAGTCTAATTCCACAATATCAGATTTATCTGAAAGTTTAATATATGCCTGCTCCAAATATAGATTGACGCGGTCTTTTTCATCATTTATAATAGCGTAGTTAGGTTTTACTCCACCTGACAGATTTTGAACAATTATTTTTACAAATACCACATCTTTTTGCTTGTGTTTTGTAACATCATTTGCCCAAACATTAAGTTTTCCCGCAATTGCTTCTACGGGTGTGATATCGTCATCTTTAAAAGCCTTTATTTCTTTCGTCTGATCTTTGTCAAACTCTTTTATACATTTTATAATAATGTCATAATCATTTAAAGTAACTTTTTTCTTTCCTTTGATATCAATCTTATTTGGGGTAAAAGTAAAATAATCAGATTTGGTGAATTCAAGATAATCTGCCTCCTCTTTAATTTCTGCAAAAAAAGTAATGTGTGCCTCTTTATCTTTTTTTAGTGACAGCCATGGAATATAATATTCTTCCGCAACCTCTTGTTTTGTTTTCTTATCTATTGTTTTTTTCCATGGAATAATAAAAGGCATATATACTTTTTTTAAATCATTGTACATAGTTTCATCAGTTTTAAAAAAACCATTATATTTATTACCACCATTATTTTTATCCGTTGCTGCATTTACTTTTTTAGTAAATTTTGCGTCTTCATATTGATAAGAAACGATGTCGCTAAATTTATTATCATTAAAGAGTTTAGTATCGCCAAATCTCAACCAATCGAATCCAAACTCACCCTTCCAATTTTTATGAGGGCGGAACTGAACAATTAGTTGTATGGGTTGTGGTGCAAGCGGTGCTCGTTGCGGATTTCCGTAACCCACTCCTTTCGCCACGCCTTTATCTGTAATAATCCCTGTTGCATTATCAACAATGCTACTTTCAGAATAGATGTTATAGTCTTTTCCGATACTCTCTGTGATCTTTCCTTTTACTATTCTTGTCCGGCTCATCTGTGAAAAAATTAATAGTTTTTAGATTTCTCACCACTATTATGCTGAACTTCTTCCTGTGCATGTCTGTTAATCGACGCCTGCGAATTTGTTTCAATTCCCTGGTCCGAGTTTACAATTGTCTTTCCCTGTTTCGTCTCACTATGCACATCACCTTCAATCATCTCCATCAGTTTTCCGGTGATGAACACACTGGCATCTCCCAGTACAGAAGTCATTTTCATCGCACCGATGCTTTGGGTAGCATTCATCCCGATTGATTGTGAACTGTTCATGCCAATGGTCTCACTGCTGTTCATCCCCACACTTGTGGTCATATTCTCCCCCACATTAATATTCATATTCTTGCAATTCAGCGTCATTGTTTCCGGCGCGGTGATGCTGATATTGCTGCCGGTGGTATCCAAATGGATTTCATTGCCACTCTTGTCGGTGATGACAATGCTTTCATCTTCCGTAAAGATAATCCGGTGGCCGCTTCGGGTGTGGATGGATTTAACGCGGTTATCAGAGCCTCCACCCAATCCCACCTGCCCGTGGAACATGCCACCCATCACAAACGGACGGTCCGGGTGGTGTTGCATAGATACATTTCATCCTTTAATATTAAAACGCGGTATGCATTTAAGAAGCAGTTATTTAAAGGCGGGTGGTGTACTTTAAGATAAAAGTTTATTTTAATATTTTGTAAATTAGTTTACGCAATAGAATTATAAAAAAGCAGAAAGAAGTTGCAATGATTCCATACAATACTATTTTCAAATAATCAATGTTTTTGCATAAATTCGTAATTAGAAAATCCAAATCTGCATTAACTGGTGCCACATCTATATTATTTGTTGCGGTATCAAATACGGCAAAGAAGGCGCCGGCAAAAAACGCCGCAATTAAAAATAAATAGTTTTTATCTCGCATTTTATTCACTTAAAACTTTACGTGGGAAATAGGCATTAGCATCATCTCTTTGGTTTAATATTACCTGCAGATCTTTGTTGTCTTCAAAAGCTAATTTTTTTATTTTATTTGTAATTTTTTTCCACGATTTGTTTGATGTAAGATCATCATAGTCATCATCCAGGGAAGCCTTTTCAGCTAATTGTGCTGTACTATATATATCATCTTCAGGAATGTACGCAAAGCATCCGAATGAACCACCTAAATGATCATACCCAAAAACCTCATAAGTTCCACCTATATGGATCATTACATCTGTTGCGAAATTAGGATCTGGTCTTGGGGATGTGATAGACGAACCGTCTGTTTTAGTTGAAGTTCGTAATGGTTTAGCCGGAATTGTCCTTTGTCCGTATCTTGTAAAAATAAATGCATCTAGTCCAGAGCTTGCATATCTTGCTGAAATATTCGGATAACTGGGGATCCAATAAAGTCCGTAAAGATTTCTACTATAATCCGCAGGTATAAATGCTCTGTTCAATAGGTGGTACTTATTCTTCTTATCTTTACCAAGTGAGTACCATGCATCTCTTTTTACATGAAAAACACCTTTATTTTTTATACTCTTTGGCTGACCTTTAACATCTACTTCTAAATCCAGAATATTTACTTTATATGTGGGGACAACCACAGCTGGATCCGAGAATTTAAAATCTAAGCCCTTCAATGCTTGAATAGTATAGCCAGTAACTTCAGATGTGATTTCTATTCTAATTACTTTTTTAATTACATCAATTATTGGGACATCACCATTTATGCCATATAAAACCCCGTTACCTGCGTTTTGCACAAATTTCGACAGCGAAGAATTAGAAATGTATTCGCCGTAGACTTTTGTGTCACCACCTGTTGTTTCAATATAGTCACCCCCTATATAACTTTCCTTGCTCATGTTTAATGATTTAAAGATTTTTCACCAGAATTGTTTTGAATATCTTTTTTTGCGTGTTGTTCAAACATTCCATCACTTCGATTCATCATTTTTCCTTTTGCAACCCTCGTTCTATCTTTTTCTGTGTGCGACTCTTTGTTTCCCTGAATAAACTCGGTCATTTTCCCCACAACATTTGTGATAAAATCTGTTCCCACAGAAAGCATATTCAGCATGCCTATACTCTTTGTTTTATTCATACCTACTGTTTCGGAAATATTCATTCCTACTGTATTGTTTTGGTTCACCCCCACACTCGTGCTCATATTCTCCCCCACATTAATATTCATGTTCTTGCAATTCAATGTCATGGTCTCCGGCGCAGTGATGCTGATATTGCTGCCCGTGGTATCCAAATGGATTTCATTGCCACTCTTGTCGGTGATGACAATACTTTCATCTTCCGTAAAAATAATACGGTGGCCGCTTCGGGTCTGGATGGTTTTCACGCGGTTATCGGAACCTCCTCCCAGTCCCACCTGCCCGTGGAACATCCCGCCCATCACAAACGGCCGGTCCGGGTGGTTGTGTACCAAACCGACCATCACCTGATCACCAACTTCCGGGATGGCGACATAGCCACGGTTCTGGGTGACCTGATCGGTGCCGCCGGCATCGGGACTCATCATGCGGATAAAGCTGGTGGTGTCGTGAAACTTTTAAATTAAGCGGTTTTCAGCACGAATTTGCCTTTAACGAAACGTGCCGAGGGAGAATTTATTTTATATGATTGGAGTGTTATTGCTAAGATAGCCCGAAGCAGAAATTACTTTTCCTGCCAATATTCAAAGTTTTTAGGAGGTTCGAGTGGCGTACGGCCCTGCCATTTCGGAAAGCGGTAGTCTTTAGGCAGCGAATATGTGGGTGTACGATCACTATCGGAGTATTCTTGGAATTTGAATTTCATCAGTGATCGGGTACCGTTTTTGTTTATCAGAAGCAGTTCCGCTATGTCATTTGAAAGAATATTTATTACAAATCTATTATCTTCGGGCGACATATCGTTTTCCAAGTCGGAAGGCATCACTACAATTGCTTTATAGTAGTGGTGCGAAGAACTAATCTTTTGCCACTTTAAATAAAGCTGGACGGGCAATTTTTCATTTTTTATCAGGTTATTATTTGGCAGTGACCAGCTTTTTGTATCCGGCAGTATGTCTAACGAGTACGTTGAGGTAGGCCGAGGAAAATACTGAAAAACAGAGCCGTCCTTTGTGTGTATATTTGAGATGGACGGATTTATATTCTGCGTATCATCATGTAGTCCGATGTCGTAACTGTAAAGCCGTTGGTCTTTTTCCCAAGCAGCGTATGGGACCCTATGAACATAAAGGTAGGTTAATATATCATTAGTTGGGATTTATCCAAATCAACCATACGACCCTGCTAAATAATTATAACCAAACATTCCCGCATATTTAGTTATCTTTCAAATAGCAAGTAATGATCATTATAAGTTGTTTTTAAATCAATATTCGCTAGAAAAAAGTTCATTTTGTTTCTTTTTTTCGTCATCATTTTCAATATTATTTAATTTGAAATATTCTGCTTTAGGTAATAAAAAAACGCCAAATCCTTTTTTGTTTTCTATCTCTGCTTCTCTTCCTACATAATTTATGTAAATCGAATTATTTTCTTTAGTCATATACAGATGATTAATATGGTCATTAGCATTTCTCATTACATTTTCAAATTTCAAAACGTTAAATACCGAATCATTGTATGAAACATAGACATTGTAAACAACACCGACTTCTGTCTCGACGATTACATTTTTTTGCTTTCCAAGAAAAAGTAATGTTTGAACGTTTTTATTACCAGACTCATCTATTTTGACAATATTAATTTTAGAATTGGTTAACAATTCTTCGTTTCCGAATAACTTGAAATTTTGATTATCCATTTTTCTACAATTTATAGTTATTATTAATAAAAGAATAAAGAAACATTTACCGATGATCATTGAATATCCCTTGATGTGAAGATTTGACGAGAGTTCCATTTTTATATACATTAAGGTTATTTGCTTTAGGGAATTTTTTTAATTCTTCTACTGTTTTTTCGAATCCAGTATATGTTATCGCTTTCGAACCTTGACCACCGTCTCCTGCAACTTGATATGTTGGTCCTACATTCCACCCTGTCCCATTTTCCCCAACACTTCTTGCAATTGTTGTAACTCTGAAATCAGGATAAAATGAAGGAAATTATGAAGTTGATTGTCCCCAAACTTCAACATCTTTAAAATTAGACAAGTTGGAAATACTTTCTACGAAATTCTTAAATGTGCCAGAATTATTTCCTGTATTACAGCCATAAAAAACAAACTTGGGATTTGCTGACCATTCTACTTCAATTTGTTCCCATCCACAGATATCCATCTGATGCGGCCATCCAGCAATAGGACAATTTTTAATTTCTTTATTGTACGAAATAGGGCCATCTCCACCAGCATGAGAAAAAACTCCAATTTCTGTAACAATTACTCTTTTTTTATTTCCTTCTGAATGTTTTTCAATTATTTTCGGAATTTGTTCTAATATCTCGTCAATACTTTGTATTGGTATACTGAATGCTTTATATTTCTTACCATCATATCCTGATGTTTTTTTGATATTTTGTAATCTTGTCTGACTCGCCTCTGAAATCATTAACTTTCCTTTGTGTTCTTCACTGACATAGAATAACAAGTAAAGAAATACTATTTCTTTAGTAGGATCAATTATTGGGGGATCTTCATTCATTCCATATAAAACCCCATCATCATCGCCAGTCTGTGCAAAATACATTGCCGAAGAATTTTCAATATCCTCTGCTGCATAAATTTTTGTTGAACCTCCTGTTGTTTCTATGTAATCACCACCTATGTAAGATTCTTTGCTCATACTTTTTAATGCTAGTGATTTTTAGATTTTTCTCCAGAATTATTTTTCACATTCTTTTTAGAATGCTGCTCATAAACATCATTACTTTGAACAAATATTTTCCCATTCGCAACTCTCGTTCTGTCTTTTTCTGTGTGCGACTCTTTGTTTCCTTGGATAAACTCGGTCATTTTTCCCACAACATTGGTAATAAAATCAGTCCCTACAGAAAGCATATTCAGCATGCCTATACTCGTTGTTTTATTCATACCTGCTGATTCGGAAATATTCATTCCTACTGTATTGCTTTGGTTCATCCCTACACTCGTGGTCATATTCTCACCCACATTAATATTCATATTCTTACAATTCAGTGTCATCGTCTCCGGTGCGGTAATGCTGATATTGCTGCCGGTGGTATCCAAATGAATTTCATTGCCACTCTTGTCGGTGATGACAATACTTTCGTCTTCCGTAAAGATAATACGGTGGCCGCTTCTGGTCTGGATGGATTTCACGCGGTTGTCAGAGCCTCCACCCAATCCCACCTGCCCGTGGAACATGCCACCCATCACAAAAGGACGGTCCGGGTGGTTGTGTACAAAACCGACCATCACCTGATCACCCACTTCGGGGATGGCAACATAGCCTCTGTTTTGGGTGACCTGATCGGTGCCGCCGGCATCGGGACTCATCATGCGGATAAAGCTGGTGGTATCGTGCAGCTGCCAGTCAAAGCGCACTGTAACGCGGCCCTGACCCTGTGGGTCTGCATTGCTGATGACCGTGGCCATCTGCGGCTGAGCTGTCGGGGTGGTGAACTCCGGTTGGGGCAGATAGCCTGTGTCGCTGGCAATGGCTTTAAAACTGCCTTTGTATCTTCCGGTGGCATCCAGATCGTGGGTTACTTCGGTAATCATAATGCGCGTGAAGTAAGAGGTTTCAGTGCTGTCGGTTTTGCGCATCTCCAGATCACAGACACAACCCGGATACAGAAAAGGAATCGAAGTATCTCCGCTCACCGTAAAGACATCCACCGCGCGGTGCCCCCAGGCGCTCTGCTGGGAGCTGACCACATCCTGATCGGTCTGCGCTCTTATGGGCGCTATACGCAGCGAGCGGGTCTTGAAAATATCGTTGTTGTTTCTATAAGCCGTTCGGGCCAGATCTGATTTATGGCTGGCCGGTGTTTCTCCCGAGGTAAGTTTTGTATGCTGAGAGGAATTATAGCCGTAGAACTCGGGCTTTATGTGCACGGCATTCAGGTCCACCTGAATGTTGCTCACATTGCTGCCATAGTGCAGGGTCAGCGGCGCTTCAGGCGCGGGAAGTTTTCCTAAGTGCAGTACTTCTCCGTCATAGTAAAACTGCTCACCATAAGCCACGGCCATACGGCAGAGGTAATTGTAATGGGTTTCCTCATACTGCGCTGAGTAAGGGATCTGGCAGTGGTCATTTGCCTCAATACGGATGTCAAACTTCTCACGGCTCAGCGCCTGAGAAATGACTTCCCGGGCAATAATGCTCATGTTCACGCTCTGGTCGCCCCCAAAACTCTGGGTATGGGGCGCGGCGTCCATCAAAAGCGTAGGACTGCCACCGGAGAGAATCACCGTTCCCAGGCCTCCTTTCTCCTGGCGGTAGCTTACTTTGGTAATCACCCCCACAAAGGTGCGCTCGGGGCTGTCTTCCACCTCGCGGTATTTTTGAATCAGAGTGATGCGTTTGCCTAAAAAGCGGTTGGCGCTCTGCAGCTGATGGTTTTCCTCAGCGCCCAGGGTATCATGCGAGAGCTCAAGCTCAAAATGATGATGGGTATGGCTGTACTGCTCCAGACTTAAGTGCCGGTAGTGCGAGATGACTTTACCCTCGATGATCACCGAGAGTTTTACCTGGCGGTTGATGCCCCGCAGCTGATGCTCAGAAACAGCGCGCGCCGTGTGGGAGGATTTTAGGTTGAGGGAAGACATAGGGAGGAGGTTTGAGGTTTGAGGTTGAGGTTGAGGTTGAGGTGTTGTTCAGTGGTTGAGTTGTTCAGTTGTTTATTTGTTTATTTGTTTATTTGTCTAGTTGTTAAGTCGTTAAGTTGTTCAGCTGTTAAGTTGTTCAGCTGTATTTCGTTTATTTTCATTTGTGTTTAAGCGCGCAAGACTTCAACGGTTGGGATGTATTTTATCGCAAAGCATTGTTTCTTTCAAATCCACCTACACATGAGCGCATTCTGCTCTTTTTGCTTAATGCATAGAGTTTTGGTCATGCCTAGTAATTATCACAACTAAAATTAGGTTATTATTTTTAATTAAGTAGCATAATTTCAGATTCACCAGCTTTCGGGATATGACCGCGGATGAATTGCACTTTTAACATGTAACTGACCCTATGAAGATATCATGACAGTAAATAAATTTTTTTTTCCTTGTTTCGATAAAACTTCCGGCATCAGCAAGATTGCCGTACTATATACTTAGTATAAAATAATTAACGCTTCAGCGCGCGAAAAAAACTTCCCGACCGGATGACTACCAAAGCAGCCGGACCGTATCGGGAAGCGGTTAACACAAATGATGAATATTGTATGGCTGTATGCTTTAGGCTTTTAGCTTATGGCTTATAGCTTATAGCCTATGGCCCATGGCTTATAGCTTACAGCTGCCTGCGGCTTACTTCTGTGGCCAGATTCCATCGTAGGAAGAGTTGCCGTAGTCGATCTTCTCAGCGCTTACCACAAAGGATACCTGCATGTTGTCTTCGTTCAGGGCATCGTAATCTACTTCGTGCTGAATCACGTAGCCGTTTTCCCACTTCAGGGTGGTCAGCGCGCCTTCTTCGTGCGCCTTGTTGAAAGTCACCTCGCCGCTGGTAGGTTTGTACTTGCCGTTTAAAAGGCTTTCCAGGATGCCGCTGTCTTCGGTAGCTTCCACGGTGATTTTAATCAGTGCGTTGTTAGGATCCGAAGCCACGCGTCCGGAAACATCCGTAGATCTCGATACGCCATAATTTAGTTTTAATACTTTCTGCTCGTTGCCGCCGTTGAATTTTAATACGGCTCTTGAATTGTTTGCCATGATGGTAGGTTTTTGAGTGTTATATGAATTGATTTGGTTTTTTAATTCAGAAATTAGAGGTTAGAGGTTAGAGGAGACTTGGAGAGAATAGACTTGGAGAGAATAGACTGTAGGGTTGTTTATTTGTTTATTCGTCTATCTGTTTATCTGCCTCTTCGTCGATCTGTTTATTAGTCGCTTTATCTTTCCTCTTTATTCTTTCTTCGCTTCTGTCTTCGGTCTTCTGTCTTCTGTCTTCTGTCTTCCGTCTTCGGTCTTCGGTCTTCGGTCTTCCGACTCCTTGCCTCCGTCTTCCTGCTTTCTACATATCAAACTTACGCGCATCTTTTTCATAAATCAACCAAACGAAGCGAAACTTTGAAAAGTGTAGTAGTTTTACGACTTTTTATCGGGGATTCGGGCGTTTGCTGTATAATGTATAACGTACAATGTATAATGATAGGCGATGGAAAATTGTATGCTGTATAATGTTAGTTATAAACAACAGGCTAAACACAAGGATCTTATATGCACATATTTAATAGGTAATTGCTCGCACACCGTGCACCCTGCACCCTGCCCCGATTAACTTCAATAACTCGTAACCTGATCACTTCGTAACCTCATAACCTTGCATTGCACCCAGCATCTTGCACTTTCTAACCTCAGTCACCCGTAACCTTATAACTTTGTAACTTGGTGATCTGAGGATTGCATGCTACAACCTAATACCATGCACCTTAAACGCACACGGATTTCACAGATGCACACGGATTAATGCCACATTTTTAAAACTGCAACACGTACATTATATAATAAAGGGAGCTCTTTGAATAATGACACCGACATATAAACACACGGATTTCACAGATGATTGCGCATAGACCTCGCAACCTGCAACCTGCATCTTGCATCTCGCATCTACTAACCTCAATCACCCGTAACTTTGTAACTTCATAACCTCATAACCTGAGAATTACACCTTGTACCCTGCATCTCGCACCAAAAAAAACACCCGCTCTACCCATTCCCGCTGCCCTTGAAAACAAGTTCCCCCTGCGGCCGCGATGGAAACGACATCCCCGAAGGAGCGCGTATGCGCGACAAAGGGATACAGTGGACAGCGCGAATTGTCCGCCCAAAAAAAATTCCTCCGATATGAAACCGAAGGAATTCCTGAGAAACAATTTAAAATATTATAACTGAGGCCCTGCTGCTACCAGACGCTTGGCTTCGTCATTGTCGCAGTACTGCTCAAAGTTTTTAATGTATCGTGCGGCCAGGTCACGGGCTTTTTCTTCCCACTCAGCTGCATCGTTGTACGTGTCACGCGGATCCAGAATTCCTTCGGACACATTTGGCAAAGCCGTTGGGATCTCCAGATTCATTACCGGAATGGTTGTTTTCTCAGCACTGTCAATGGAACCATCAATAATGGCATCAATAATCGCGCGCGTGTCCTTCAACGAAATACGCTTGCCGGTACCGTTCCAGCCGGTGTTCACCAAATACGCTTTGGCACCGTGCTCTTTCATTTTCCCGATCAGTGTTTTGGAATACATGGTCGGGTGCAGTGTCAGGAACGCTTCTCCAAAAGCCGGAGAGAAAGATGGCTGCGGCTCGGTGATACCACGCTCAGTTCCCGCCAGCTTGGAGGTGTACCCGCACAGGAAGTGATACTGTGCCTGATCATCGTTCAATACAGAAACCGGTGGCAGTACGCCGAATGCATCTGCCGACAGATAAACAATCTTCTTGGCATGTCCTGCTTTGGAAGGCAGTACAATTTTGCTGATATGGTAAATCGGGTAAGAAACGCGGGTATTTTCCGTAATGGAATTATCAGCATAATCTGCTTCGCCATCTTCTTTAACCACTACGTTTTCCAGCAGGGCATCACGACGGATCGCGCGGTAAATGTCCGGTTCCTTTTCTTCGCTCAGGTCAATTACTTTTGCATAGCATCCGCCTTCGAAATTGAAGACTCCGTTATCATCCCAGCCGTGCTCATCATCACCGATCAGGTATCTTTTCGGGTCTGCAGACAAAGTCGTTTTTCCGGTACCGGAAAGACCAAAGAATAAGGCAACATCGCCTTCCTCGCCCACGTTGGCAGAGCAGTGCATGGAGGCCATGCCTTTCAGCGGCAGATAATAGTTCATCATTGCAAACATTCCTTTCTTCATTTCACCGCCATACCAAGTTCCGCCGATGATCTGCATTTTTTCCGTCAGGTTGAACATCACGAAGTTTTCGGAATGCAGGCCTTGCTTTTCCCAATCCGGGTTGGTGGCTTTGGAACCGTTCATCACGATAAAATCAGGCTCGCCAAAATGCTCCAGTTCGTAATTCGAAGGGCGAATGAACATGTTGGTCACAAAATGCGCCTGCCAGGCTACTTCCATCACGAAACGAACTTTCAGGCGGGTATCCGGATTGGTACCGCAGAAAGCATCCACCACATAAATCTTTTTGGACGAAGAAAGTTGTTTCAGCACCAGCTGTTTGCAGCTTTCAAAAATCTCCGGTGTCGTCGGCAGGTTTACTTTGCCATCCCAGTGAATGGTGTCACGGGTTACATCATCTTTCACAATGAAACGGTCTTTCGGCGAACGGCCGGTAAAGATTCCGGTTTCTACTGCGACAGCTCCGGACTGTGTAACGATTCCTTTTTCGAACCCGGAATTTTCGGGTGCTACCTCAGCCTGATACAGTTCTTCATAACTTGGGTTGTAGGCTACTTCTTCGTATCCTGTGATGCCCAGATCATGGAGCTGCTGGATGATTTTGATGTTCTTCATGATGTCTTTTTATTACTTATTTTTATTAAAAAACAAATTTAACGAATTCTGTTTAGTTGGACTGTGCCGATTTGCTGATATTCGTCAGCGCATACTATTTTTATTGCTTTCCCGACCAATTCACTCATAATCAAAGAATTATTTCGCTCCATTTAAAAACAGTGCTAAAGCCCCGCTCTGCAAAATATTCGCGATATCCGCTGAACTGATGGCTCATCACAAAATCTCCGCCCCAGGCACCCAGGCTTTTAACAAAAGCAGGACAATCGCTGAAATACTGTTCTTTCACCGTCTTTAAACCAAGGAAGTTCGCCAGGGTTTGCTCATGTTCGGTCATGATTTGGGAGAAAGTTTCAAGGTCCTGCGCCAAGCGTGCGCGGTCTGTAAATTCAGTACATTGCGCGAGTAAAGCCTCAGAAGTCGGCCGGCTCCGATACAGGGAGATTCCTTCCCGGCTGTTTTGTTTCTGATTGAGATGAATAAAAATCAATTCTTCCTTAAAAGGCCAGTCGAGCGCCACAGGCTCCACGGTGCGAACCGGTCGGGCTGTATACAGAATTGGCTCCTGCTGCTGCGCCACGGCAATATCATAACCGCTGCCGCCCAGGCACTTTTCATTCAGGTCAAAAGCGTCGACGCGTGCCCACTGCGCCAGGTTGTTCATTAAAGTGGAACTGCTGCCCAGCCCGTAATTCGCGGGGAACTGCAGGTTCGTTTTCAGGGACCAGCTTTTATTTCCCGTCAACGAAACGGATTGCAAATGCTTCAGGGTTTGGATCACCTTTAAGACAAAGGCAGCAGCTTCGTGATTATTGCTGTTGATTATGGTCTCCGTTTGATAATCAACAATTGTATCCAGCCATAAATCATCCTGATGAAAGGCTTTCCAGTGAAGCTGGGAAGAATTTTCTGCTAAGGGTTCAACAAAAAGCTCCTGCCCCCATTTGGTCGGAAGGGCAAGAGCTTTTGCACCGTCGAGGACGGCATATTCGGAAGTGAGCAACAACTTTCCGGGCGAAAAAATCATGATATCAGTTTAAAATCCAATCGCCGAGGAAACCAGCACGTCACTGTTTATTTTCTTAATAAGCCCCTGCAGGGTTTTTCCGGGTCCTACTTCCACAAAAGAAGTTGCACCTTTCTTAATCATATTCTGTACAGACTGGGTCCATTTCACCGGGCCGGTCAGCTGCGCAATCAGGTTTTGCTTGATTTCTTCCGGGTCTTCCACGGCAGTGGTGGTAATATTTTGATACACATCCATGGTAGGCTTATAAAACTTGGTTTCTTCAATGGCCTTGGCCAGCGTTTCCTGTGCCGGCTGCATCAGTGGCGAATGAAAGGCACCATTCACCGGCAGAAGCAAAGCACGCTTGGCGCCGGCTTCCTTCATTTTGGCACAGGCCTCCTCCACCGCTTCGGTTTCGCCGGAAATCACCAGCTGGCCGGGACAGTTATAGTTTGCCGGAACCACAATACCGGGTGTGGCTTCACAAATCTGTTCCACCATTTCATCTGCCAGGCCAAGAATGGCTGCCATTGAACTCGGGTGCGCATCACAGGCTTCCTGCATCGCTTTCGCACGAGTGGAAACCAGCTTTAAGCCATCCTGAAAGCTCAGTACGCCGTTGGCCACCAAGGCAGAAAATTCGCCGAGCGAGTGGCCGGCAACCATCGAGGGTGAGGTGCCGCTTACCGCTGCTTTGAGTGCCGCTACGGAATAAATAAAAATAGCAGGCTGGGTCACCTCGGTTTTTTTCAGATCTTCCGCCGTTCCTTTGAACATGACGGAGAGGATATCGAAACCAAGGATATCATTAGCAGAATCCATCAGGTCTTTAATGTCTTTTCGCGAGGCATACAGGTCTGTACCCATACCGACATACTGTGAACCCTGCCCGGGAAATACAAGTGCTTTCATATATAAATTTACAGTTCAGTCCGAAGACCGGATTTTTCTTTTGTTGTTGCAGTACAAAAATTAGTTGGGAAGCAAACGCACCACGCGGTATCCCTTGTTAACATAAGCGCCGGAACGGGTTTTCTCGAATTCGAATTTCGTTGCCAGCTGGGTCTGCACTTTATCTATTTGTTTAAAAAGTTCGCCTTTTTTGTTCTCGCGGGTCAGCATATCATTGGTCACATCGAAGCCAATCACAGCATATTTAGAGGGAGCCTTGCAGTACTTCGCGCGATACGCCGCCAGGATTTCTTTTTCGAAATTCCCTTCTGTATTGATGGTACGGTCCATCAGGTACACCAGGCCGGAAGGATTCAGTTCCTCCACTTTCTTTTCAAAAACCGGTGCGTAGTACATACTGAAGGCGCGGGTGCCCGGTGCTTCCTGAGCCAGGGTAATCAGGCGGTTTCCAAAGGCTTCACCCAAATTATCATTTTTGCTGGCCAGTACCGCAATCACTGGCGCTGCCTGTCCCGTCATCATGTTTTGTTCCGGACGGATGTCTGCCGCGGAACGAACGATTTGTACCGTCGCATTGCGCAGTTGTTTTTCCAGGCCTGCTTTCAGATATTTAGCCTGGGTTTCATCGGAATCCGTCAGGATATAAATCTTTTGTTCAGCGTACACGTCTTTCACTTCTTTCACAATGCGGTCTGCATACACCTCATCCTGAGTTTCTATGATAATGAGATTGTTGTAGCCCATCAGATCGTCGGAGTTGGCAAAAGGCGCAACAACCGGAATTTTGTTGGTTTTCACAAAGTCCAGTACTTCCAGAACGCTTGATTTAAAGAACGGGCCGATAATTAAATCGGTATTGTCTTTATTAATTTGTGTTAAAGAGTTTTTGAAACTTTTCTCGTTCCCGG
Source organism: Kaistella sp. (assembly GCA_032057205.1). Lineage (GTDB taxonomy): Bacteria > Bacteroidota > Bacteroidia > Flavobacteriales > Weeksellaceae > Kaistella. The sequence goes on along the minus strand of DAMCFT010000001.1, from coordinate 527,411 downwards.
CATCAATAACTTTAATGTCGAGCTGCTGGCCTGCCTTAGCGTTTCTTTCAATCGCAAGTTTAGCCCCGGCCAGGAAATCCAGCGAGAGAGAGCGGTATTTGGCATCGCCGGTATCAAATCCAAACGGAAGCATGAGCACCACATTCAGTGCATTGCCCGATTTCTTAACATACGCGGCGTCCAATTTTTTGATTTTAATGACCATGCCTGCTTTTAAGCCCTGCGTAATATTTGGGTTTAAAGAAAGCAGATCATCGAGCGTAATCCCGAATTTATTTAAAATTCCGAACACGGTATCACCCGCCTGAACGGTGTAGGTTACATAGTCATCGCCGGCGACCGCTGTTTCAGTAACAGGAGAAGAAGAAGAAGAAGAAGAAGAAACAGAACTATCCATGTTTGCGCCTTCCTTTACGATAATCACATCCCCTGCCTGAAGACCTCTGGCTTCCAAACCCGGATTCAGGTCATACAGCTTTTTCTGGGTGATTTTAAACTGACGGGTAATTTTAAAATAATTGTCTTTCGGCTTTACTTCATATTCATTTTCTGACAGCGCCACTGCCGCAGGTTCAGCCGAAACCGGGGAGGAAACTTCTGCCACCACTACTCGATCGGCACTGGTTTCTGCAGGCTGAACTGCCGGGGCATCGCCATATTTTTGGATGGCTGCCAGCGGAAGGGTTACCTGATCACCGATACGCATATGCGAATCCAGTTCCGGGTTCAGCGCGCGCAATTCGGTTTCGGAGATATGATACTGTTTCGTGAGGCCGTAAATGGTTTGTTTTGGTTTTAAAACAATACGTCCCAGCGCCGCCTGGTTGTTGCCGGAAGCCGCCGGGGCCGCTTTGCCGTTAACCTGCAGCACTTCGCCAAGGGAGACCTGCCCCTCGCGGGTAGTAGGGTTGAGATTCTGGAGTTCCGCAATGGTAAGGCCGTAGCGCCGTGCAATATTATACAGGGTATCACCTTTTACGACGGTGTGGGTACTTTGCGCGCCGGCATTGACTGTGAAGGCAAGCCCAGCTGCCAGAAAAAACTTTTTAATCATCTCTCTCGATAAATTATGCACAAAAATACTTCTTTTAAATTTAAACGCTCAAAATTATGAGTTGCGTTTTCCCGATTTCAACTGCGTCATAACATGCCTCCAGCCAGCCGGGACCAAGGTCACGATAGAAGACAGAAAAATTCCATTGCCGTTCCTGCCAGGAATTGTTGGGGTGGACTTCAGAGAAAATTGCTTGCAGCCGCTGCACACGGTCCTGCTGTCGGATTTTCTCGGCGCGGCGCAACCGTTTGCGCATCCGGACAAAGGATTTAAGTTGCCGCGCCCGTTCTGCCTCGACCAGCGTTCCGAAGGTGACATCCGTCATTGCAGCCAGGTCTGCTAAATTTTCAAACTGCTGCGTAAGTGCCGCTTCCTGCGCGTCCAACACGGCCCCGATGGGATGCAGTTCCAGCAACTGACCGGCGATTACTTCTTCGCGGTTCCGGAAAAAGTCTTCTGTGCGCAAGCCTAATTTTTCCGCGCGGTTCTGGATCTTTTCAGTTAACATTAAAAACGAATCACGCGGCAGCAACAGCGGAAACGGCAGTGCCAGCGCCTCAAAAAAAGCAGGCAGCTCCAGCCAGTACATGATTTCAGCATTACCGCCGATATAAACAAGATTAGGCAATACCGTTTCCTGATAAGCAGGACGCAGCACTGCGTTGGGACTGAACCTTTCCGGATGCAGCTGCAACTCCGCCAGAATTTCTTCGTTCGAGAAACTGATCTCACTGCCAACGACAACGAAACGATCATTAAACTTAGTAAGGCGCCGGCGCTGTCCTTCCTGGAGATAAAACAAATTAATATCGCGCGGATTCACCTGTACTTTTCCGTACCGGTTACTTAAGTTTTCAACAGCAGTTGCGGTGGTTTTTTCCAGTAGTCCTTCCTGCAGTTCGCGTGCGAACGTTTCGATCATCTGCTGCTTGAGCAGCGGACTGTCACCATCTAAAGCCAGCAGCCCGTATTCTGCAAATAAATGCTGAACCAGAGAACGCGTGGCGTCGGTGAAAGTCTGGCCGGGATGGTACGCCTGATTTGCCATTTCGAGCAGTTCGTTTTCAAAGCGGGTGTCTTTTAATTCTTCTTTTAATTCAGAGATAAAGGAAAAATCAGTGACTTCCAGGCGGCCAACGGCATCACCGGCTATGCCTGCGGTGGCGTAGGTGTTTTGTTTTGTTTTAAAGTGATTGATTTCCTCAAAATCATGGTCCTCCGACGCGAGCCAAAAAAGCGGCACGAAGTAATATTGCGGAAATTCTTTCGTTAAGGTATCAGCCAGTTTAATGGTCTGGATAATTTTATAAATAAAATAAACAGGCCCGGTAAAAAGATTCAGCTGGTGGCCAGTGGTGACGGTGTAGGTATTTTCAGCAGAAAGCGCCCGGAGATGTTGCTGCTGCTTTTCTGAAAGCCGGATGCCCTCGTATTGCGCTTGCAGCACGTCTGCCAACACTTTTCGTTTGTCAGCGCTAAAGTTTTTCTGAGCAATTTGTGCGGAAATCCGATTCAGCTCAAACCTGTACTTTTCCGCGCCGGGTAATTCGTCCTGCAGAAAGTCGCGAATTAACTTAGGAATGCTCTGAAGTTCGGTAAACGGTATGTTTGCAAGTGGTTTCAAAAATAATTTTTAACTAAATAAATACCACACAATACCCAGGTTCAGCCTGAAATCAGACACCGGATAATAGGGCGCTGCAAAAGACTTATTGCCCGTGAGTGCGGCATTGAAATGTTGCCCTTCGATAAAGAAGAACATTTTCTTTACCTTTAAATTAACATAGACATCCGCAATTGGCTTGCCACCAATGGCGTATCCGGTGGCACCCGGTAAAATAAACTCGTTCAGCACCGGTGAAAATTCGCGGCTGTTAAATCTGGAAAAGTAATACGCTTTGAGTCCGGCCTGAAGTTCGGCAGCACCTTTGAAAACGCGTGACTGCCAGTACATGTTGGCGCGGCCAATGAAGGCAGGCATCGGATACAGGTCTTTTCCGGACAGCGCCGACTGGAAAAGTACGCGCGGATTCAGGTGAAATTTGCCCCAGGAAAAAGTAGCCTCACCGCCCAACTGCGAGATGCTCAAGGCATCGGTGCTCTGTTGCGGCTGCGCAGCTGCATTGAGGTAGGTATAATTTTCGACACGGATGAAGTTGGCCATGGCCATGGTATTAAACCATTTTAAACCCAATTGTCCGCCTACTTCGGTAATCTGTTCATTCTTCGGGTCGGCCAAACGGTAATTGAACTGGCGATAAGCCGAAGGATTCAGCAGTAAATTAAAGGTGGGGCTGCCGCTTTGGAAATTGACATGTGCAGTGACGGCATAATCAGGAATGGGTTCAAAACGTAGGGTGTTACGCGAACGAATGAAACTTCCAAATTCTTTTCCGCCCGAGATTTCCAGGCCGGCATTTAAAGCAACGCGCTCCCAGAGATTCATTTGCAGTTTCCCGACGACGCCTAAGCGCTCTTCGGACTGCTTCAGCGGAATACCAAAAGTTTCGGGCAGTGCCTCACCGATTCCCAGCACGATATGCTGATGGCGTACACCGGCTTCGAGCAAAAAGTTCTGCGTATCCAGCAAGGCAGAAACGGTATTACTCAGGTTAACGGAATACTTTTTAGAAGACAACGGATACGGAATCAGGTCATTCGGGCTGCTGTACAAATATGGTTCTGGCTGTTCCTGGCTGAAATAATACTTATTGCTCTGGCGATAAATGGTATGGCGCAGCCTGAAAGGAAACCGCTCCGAGGAGAAAGGCCGGAACTCATGGCTGTAATAAAAGCGCCGGTAGGCAAAGCGGGAGTTGGCCGTGGTGAGATTAACCGGAATATTTTCGCGGTTGTTAAAATCGGAAGCATCATTTAAAAAAAGATCCACATCGGCGATTCCTCCGTTTTCCTGATTGTTGATATTGGTATGCAGAAAGTGCCCAAAGGCGCGGTACTTTCCGTTGGGCGATTCATAATGCGCAGACAGCTGGGTATTGTTATTGGCGGCCAGAAAGTTCTGATAAAATCCCTGGGAGCGCAGGCCGGTGTACTCTATGGCAAAGTTGAACTGTTTACCGATGTTTTGGGTATAGGTGGACTGCAACACGGCGCCATTGCGCATGGCGTTGTGATAGACGAAAGCGGTGGTCGGCGTTTTGACGTCGTAATATCTGATTTCATCCGCCGTGCGGATGAGAAAGGATTTGCGAACCGGCAGCAGTGCCAAATCCTGCTCCGGATGATGACTGAAGACCAGCGGCTGGAAACCCGCACCGACATTGGCAAACGGAACCCGCCCGAAATTGTCCTGATTGTTGTATTGTGAAAAGATAAATGTTTTATCGGCGGTCAGCACGGTATCAAACACTTTCTTTTCGGAGAACCGGGTTTGCCAGGTATAATCCTGAATGGTGGGTTTAAATACTTTCAGGCTGTCCTTAAAGCCGGAATCGATGACAAGTGTATCACCGGGTCTGACGCGGTTGGAGTCCGTTTTGTTGCGGATTTGGGCACCCACGGCGGCACTACACAAAACGAGAAAAAGCAGGAACCTCATGCAGTAGATTTGGGCTACAAATGTAAGGAATTGGAAATAAAGCAAAGAGAATGCTCATGCTTTGCCATAAAAAAAACCGCCCGGTGAGGGGCGGCTGATAAGATCTCTGTTATCATTTTACTGATATCCGTAGTTCTGCCTTACACTTGAGTTAGCTCCTGTTTCTTTTGCTGGAATAGGAAACGCATAGTTATAAGAACCAAAAGGAACAGAGGTAGTCCCAAACGTTTGGCTTATATCTACTTTTGGAATATCACGACCAGTTCTTGCCAAATCGTCGAATCTGAAGCCCTCGAACGCCAGTTCTTTGCGACGTTCCAACCAAATATTTTCTAAAGTGGCTGCTGCATACGGCGCTGCATTTCTTTTTGCAGGTATCATATTCAGATATTCTAAAGCTTGTGCCGTTTTTCCATTTTGGAAAAGAGCTTCAGCATAAGTTAAAATTACTTCCTCATATCGAATCACGGGAATATCATCACTGTATGGGTCCTTAGAAGGATATTTCCCAACGTTTCTGTAATATTTTCCGTCATATTCAATCATGCTTTTTCTAACGTCGCCGTCTGCAAACTGATCATAAAGATCCTTTAGTACAACAACATCTCCGTAACTACCCTTTTGGTAGATGTTTGCCAATCCATTGATCCCCATATTATCCGTAGGACTTGCTGCTATAGAAAAGATTTGATTGGCAGTAAAATCATTGTAAAACGTAGCTGGGAAATCGTCTGCTGAAGCAATAGCATACTTATTCGCGTTGATGACCTTGGCCGCTGCTTCTTCTGCTACTGCATAATCTTTAAAATACAAAGCAATCCGCGCTTTCAGCGCATTTGCTGCGCTGGTTGAAAAGTAGTGAGCATTTCGATCATTTGCTTTATTCATCAAAGCTAAAGCATCATTAAGATCTTTCATAGCATTATTATACACTTCCTGTACAGTATTACGTGCCGGGAGAAGATTATCTTCATCGCGGAAGGTTGTGACATATGGAACTCCAAGTGCACTCATTCCTCCACCCTGAACATTCTGCTGTCCAAATAATTTAACCAGGTCAAAATGTACCAACGCTCGCATAATCAACGCTTCACCTTTCAGCTGATTTATTTCTTCTATAGTACCACCGCTCAAGGCCGAAGCGTCTTTATTAATTACAATATTAGCATTAGCAATTGATCGGTACATCTGTTGCCAGGTATCATTTGCATATGCATCATTTGGTGTCATTTTCATTTGGCCAACAGTTACAAATCTGTTAGAGCTAGCATTTGAAAATGCATTATCTGTCCGCACTTCACCGAAGATAATATAATCGCGGCCATAGTAGGTTTCCCGGCTCATTCTATCATATCCTGAAGCTAATACTGAACTTAGGTCTTCTACCGTATTAACGCTAGTTTCAAGATCTTTTGCTTGCTGAAGGTCTGGTTCTAAACTTTCGTCTCTGCACGAAGTCACCCAAGGTGTTGCTAGTGCTAAAGCCAGAGCTAAATATATTGTCTTTTTCATTGAATTTATAAATTAAAATTTAACATTTACACCGAATATAACGGCTTTTACTGGCGGAGTAGTTAGGGTTGTATAACCAGCTGCACCAGTTTCGGGATCAAGTTTCAAATCTTTGTCTTTTACCCAGGTCCACAAGTTAGATCCTCTAACCGTAAGAGCTAACCCGTCAATTCCTAAGATGGAAATCGCACTGTTAGGTAAATTATATCCCAATGTAACATCTTTTAAGCGCATGAATGTTCCATCGTACAAGTGACGGGACGAAGTCACATGGAAGTTATCATTTGTCAATGAAAGTTTAGGAACATCTGTTACATCGCCTGGATTCTGCCATCTGTTCATGAGCTCTTCCACGCCATTATAATTAGCTAAAGTAAAAGAGTTTGTTCTCATATAGAACTGAGCAAATTGTTCATACAACTTGTGGCCGCCCGCAAAGTAAAGATTTGCATTTAAGAAAATATTCTTAAAGGTAAATTCTGTACTCACTCCTCCGGTATATTTTGGAATAGCAGTTCCTTGATTATAACGCTGTGCTGCATTAATGTTGGAAGTTCTCTCTCCATCAACTCCATTGATATACCATTCAGGAGCACCAGTTTCCACATTCACCCCAGCCCAAGTAGGCATGTACCAGTACCCAATTGGCTGACCGATTTCAGTATTTTTATAGCTACTTCCAGCAGATGGATTAATTGGATTACCATTTCCATCCAATGCTAAAACTTCAACCTCATTTTTAAGGGTCGCAATATTTGCGCTTAGATTCCAAGTGAAGTCTTCGTTTTTAATAATATCATACCCAAGCATGGCCTCAATACCGGTGTTTCGTACAGCGCCAACATTTTGCGCTTGCGATTCAAAGCCAGTCGTTAAAGAAAGAGGAACATTTTGTAATAAATCGTAGGTATACTTGTTAAAGTAAGCGAATGAACCTGTAAGTCTTCTTTCTAACAGTTCAAAATCTACTCCTGCATCAAAAGTTTTATTTTTTTCCCAAGTTAGGTTTTCATTTCCAAATACACTAGGATAAGCGGCTCCGTTCCCATCATAATCTGCATTATAGGCTAAGAGAGCTTGATACTGGTTAAGTCCTACTCCAGAGTTACCAGTTAGACCATATGAGGCGCGAATTTTGAATACATCAAACACATCTTGCAACAAATCTCTATGTAGGTTATAAGCACCACCCACAGACCAGAAGGTACCAAATCTTTTACCTGCAGCAAATCGTGAGGATCCTTCTCTTCTAATTGTAGCATCTAATACAAATCGGTTAGCTAAACTATAGTTTAACATTCCCAGATAAGATGTGTTTTTCCAGTTCAGATATTCAGAGGACGCGTCTTTATTAGCTCCTGCAGAAGAAATATTGGTAAGTCCATCTGCAGGGAAATTCTCACCATAACCGTATAATGCTTCCTCTTGGTTACGCTGATGTTCAAATAAAGCGGTCACATCAAATCTGTGCAAATCTCCTAATCTGAAATTATAATTAAGCGAGTTTTGAGTCACCCAGTTATAGTTGGTTGACATCTGACGTTCGGAGTATCCATTAATTCCTTCTCCATCGCCATGGTATCTGTTTGTATAATTACGATAATCATTTAATTGCAAATCTAATCCCATTCTTGTAGTGAAGGTTAAATTTTTAATAATTTCGTAATCAACCTTTGTATTTGAAATACCTCTGATTAACTTGTTTTTGGCAATGTTATTTGCTAGCGTATATAATGAATTATGAATACTAGTAAATTCGCCAATATCTTCAATATTATATGAGCCATCTGCATTATACGGCGGCGCCCACGGGTTCATCAACACCTTTGTTATGAAGGGATTGGAGAAATAACTCCCACCTTCTAAAATTGGATTTTGAGTAATCCATGAACCATTAACAGATGTTTCAAAATTTATTTTATCAGTTAGTTTATTCGTGTATCTCATTGATCCAGTGAGACGCTCAAATGCAGGCCCAATCACGGTAGCGTTTGTACTATTATATCCTAAGGAAGCATATATGGTACTTTGATCTTTACCTCCTGATAAACTGAAATCAACTGTGTTCGACAAAGCATTCTTTCTCTTCAGAAGTCCCTCCCAATCGTATTCTTGACCAGTCCAAAGTTCAGCTCCACCGATATACTGATTATTAGCCACCATAAAGTCTACAGCTTCTTCTTTGGTAAAGCCATAACTTTCACCGTACGTATTAAATATCGCTTCGCTAAGTAACTCATACTTCTGTGCACCAGTAAGGCCATGACGTTTCATGTAGGCATCATTTTGAAACCCGATACTCGTATTAAGGTTAAAACGCGTTTTACCTTTTTTACCTTTTTTAGTTGTAATAACAATTACACCATTTGATCCTCTTGCACCATAGGCCGCTGTTGCGGAAGCGTCTTTAAGAACAGTTACACTTTCAATATCCTGATTGCTGATAGAAGCAAGTGCCGATAATGTAGAAAAGTTATCTGAAGGGTTGGTATTGTTGTTCACTACTGGAACTCCATCAATGACATACAACGGATCATTACTCGCAGTAAGTGAGCCTACCCCTCGGATTCTAATGTTTTGCACTGACCCCGGTGTTCCAGAAGATGTATTAACCTGTACACCTGGAGCCTTCCCCTGTAATGCCTGATCAACACTAATTGCCGCCGGAGTATTAATTTTATCATTACTCAGCTGCACTGAACTACCAGTTACTTCAGTTGCTTTCCTCTTCACGTAACCAAGAACTACAACTTCTTCAACTTCAGCAGTTCTGACGGTGTCAGTCTGCTGCGCGGATGCTAAGTGACCACCTAAAAAGAAAATCACTCCAGCCCCTAAAGCCTTTAATTTCACATTCATATTAACACTATTTAATATTATATTTCTGCAAATATGTTAAAAATTCTTAACACTGCCAAATTGAATGTGAAGGTAAAATGGATTAAGCTCCTTTTTTATGCTTTTACCTGTTATACAGGGCGTTTAGTAAAGAAGTGTAATTTGCAAACTTTATTGTTTTAAATACACATGATATTTGTCGTGTGTGAATCTTGAATTAAAAATCGGCGCGACATTAATAAAAGCAAAAGCTGGCCCCGGGGGCCAGCTCTTTGCATATGTTTGAACGATTTTATACTTCGTTCTGCTTAACTAATGGATTTGCATTAATTTCTGTTTTAGGAATAAGATATTGCCACTTCTTATCCCCGGCAGCAACCTCAAATATATTCCCTATGACAGAACTTTCATGGTTAGCACCACGACGGTTCAGGGGTAAATTTAAACGTTTGAGATCCAAGAAACGGAAACCTTCTCCCCATAACTCAAGACGGCGGCTGTCCATAATCTCCTCCAGATAAGCTGCTCCGGTCTTCACTGGCACGTACTGAGGATCACGATTTTTCGCTAATACATTAAAAGCAACTCTGGACTCAGCCTCTTTTCCTAATCTTGCTAATGCTTCTGCTTCAATCAGATACATTTCTGCAGCACGCATGTACGGTACATCCATCCGGCTGTCTGACTGGCTAACTGATAAAAATTTCTGGCTGGTATAAGGGAACAAAGAGTAACTTGAGTAACTGCTTTTCTTTACGATTTTACCTCCAACTATTTCTGTAAGCAAGCCAAGATGATTTCCGGTGGAGTCAATTACTGATTTACGGACATCAGTTTTAGGGAACTTAGCGAAAAGTGCAGAATTGACTGCTTTTGGATTCTGGCGGATGTTAGTAGAGTTATAATTACGTGACATATATCCTCCAAAGTTGCCAAAATACTCGGTCTGGTCAGAGATTATTTCACTTCCCCACATCCATTCTGCGTTGGCCAAACTATTGAAGCCTGCTTTATAGTCTGCATTATTCATTAGCGTGTAACCTGCACGTGCTTCCTTAGCCTTATCTGCAGCTTCCTGATAATCCCCTTTAGTCAGTGCTACGCGGGCCATTAGACCTTTAACAACCTTATCGTCAAAATGTGATTTGTGAACTCTTCCTTTCGCATTGAGTAAAGTGAGAGCCTGGTTCAGATCTGTATTAATTTGAGCATATACTTCGGCAACTGTATTTCTTGCTTTCGCTTCTGTGCCCAAGTCTGTTCTAATCACGATTCCTTTATCAGCTTCGTCGTTGGCTCCTCCAGCAACGTATCTCTTGCCGTAAAATTGAACCAGCATATAGTGACTAAAAGCGCGAAATGCGTAGGCTTGTCCCATCGCTCTGTCTTTTGTGTTTTGGTCTCCTGTAGCGGCGTCGCCTAGGTTAATAATATAATTTGCATTTCTTATTAACGCATAATAAAATTGATAAGGAAAAAAGTCATTTGAGCCATTTGCGTTCACCTGATCCTGCCAGCGTGCAGTACTCACATACCAGCCATTCCCGGTAGTAGGAAAAACCAGATCTTCACCCAGTGCATCCAGCATAATATTAATACCGGTTTGTCCGACTTGCCCTTGGCTACTGTTTTGTCTCACATACATATTACGGTGCATTCCGTTAATGATGAGCATCAGGTTATCTGCTGTAGACACTGCATCTGCCGCGCCTACTTTATCTGTAGGACTTGTTTCCAGAAAATCTCTTTCACAAGAACCAGCTGTGGTTAGCATTAGTGCTGCCATGGCAGCTAAGCCAACATTTTTTATTTTAAGGTTTTTAAACATTTTTATAAATTTTACAATGATACATTAAGACCTAAGCTTACCACGCGAGAAGGCGTATACCGGTTAGCGGTTGTCCCATTAAAGTTTTGTACAGGCTCCAGACCTTTTCTGGCTGTACTGCTCCAAATATTTTCACCAGACAAATAAATGCGCGCATTGGAAATTCCGTACTGTCCTATCAAGTCGCGAGAGAAGTTATAGCCCAAGGTAGCTGATCGGAATGTAATGTAATCAGAATCTACAAGCCATCTGGTTGAAGCGGCTGCGGCACTCGTGTAGGTACTACTGTTCATCGCGGGAACGTTTGTGATCTGTCCAGGAGTTGTCCATCTGTTTAAAATATCGGTATGCAACGCTCCTCCTTGTGTATATGCATCCATTATTCCCGCATAGTTACTGTCATACGTTTTACCACCTATTTGATAAGTAAACAACGCATTAAACGTCCAATTTTTGTAATTCAGGTCGGTTCCAAAGCTTCCGAACAGATCGGGAATAGAGCTACCGGAATAATCATACTTCGCCTTGTTATGGTTGGTTGTAACCAGCATCCCGTCTACGGTTCGAATATCTGCCGCAGTGGTGTTGGCAAATTGATCATCCAATAAGAATAAAGGAGCTCCATCAGATGGATCTACACCGTACCATTGTCTCATCCAGTAATCATACACGGAATGGCCGACCATAATTTTTTTGGAACCGTTGATGATTTCATCTTGACCTTCCGGCAATTTAGTAACCTTGTTTTCCAGTGTTGATGCATTTAGGTTCAGACTCCATGTCAGATTCTGATTTTTGATAACATCGCCTCGTAAAGCAACTTCAAAACCTTTGTTATACATAGAACCCAGGTTCCGGAGAATGCTGCTACCCGGCACACCTGCACTTACCGGCAGTGGAACATCAAACAACAATCCATCAGTTTCTCTTTTATAATACTCTACTGTACCTGAAAGACGATTATTGAACAAACCAAAGTCCAGCGCAACATCGAATTGGTTATTAGATTCCCAAGTCACGTCTGAGTCTGACAGATTGGAGAAATAAACACCCGGAAGCAGGGCATTATTATATCCTAGCTCAAATAAATCCTGGTACAGATAGTAACTGTCTGCACGGTCATTCCCTACTTCACCATAAGAACCGCGCAATTTCAACTGATTAATATATTTGTTACCTCTCAGGAATTCTTCGTTAGAGATTACCCAGCCGGCACCCAGCGACCAGAAGCCATGCCATCTCACATCTTTTTGAAATCTGGAAGAGGCATCCCATCTTGCAGAAGCAGATAGAATATATTTGTTATTGTAATCGTAGTTAAATCTTCCCAGCCAGCTTTCTTTTGTGTAAAGGTCTGCGTAAGAATAGACACTGGTTGGCGTGGTAAAGTTAATTAGTTCATCATTATTATCAGCAACTTGCCCCTGTTTATAAGCGTACATATATTCGTAACGATATTTATAGCTTTCGTGCCCTGCCAGAATATCAAAATTATGTCCGTTGAAGTTTTTCTTATAATTCAATAGCTGGTTCCAAGTGAATGTTGAAGCCTCCGTTAATCCTCTAGAAGCAGCACCACCCGGAGCTGCGTCACCAATAATTTTATTACGGTATGTAATATTTTTTGCGTTTCTAATATCATATCCGGCATTCGTAGTAAATGTCAGATCCCGCGTTAATTTTAATTCAGCAAACGTACGGGAAACGATATTGTAGGTTTTAGTATAATTTCTGTTCAACAAGGTTTCCTGGATAACATTTCGTCCGGCTGCTGCATCAGCACCGCGCAAAGAACCCGGATCGAATACCGGATTTCCGAATTCATCATAAATTAAAGCATTCGTCGTCGCGTCATGTAAATATGGGCTGTAAATAGGTCCCATAGTGCGCGTCCAACGGAAGGGATTAATGTATGAGGCATTATTTTCAGCGCCGTCAATTGCATTATTTCCGTTAGAAGCAGTGGCATTAATGCTAGACCCTAATTTTAGCCACTTCGTAACTTGAGAATCAGCTTTTAGGAAAGCGGTCATTCTTTCAAAGTCAGACTGTAACACGTAGCCTTTCTCATTCAGATATCCCACGGAACTATAGAACGTGGATTTATCAGAGCCTCCGCTGTAGTTCAAATCATAATTTTGTCTTAAACCTGTTCCGACCAGAGGTGATACCCAGTCCAAGTCGTTGTACTTTAAGCTTGCATTAGGATTTAGCACGCCGTCTACAACCAACTGCTGATCCGGAACATTGAAAATATTAGTTTTCAAAATCTTAATCAGGTTATTACTTGCATACTGGTTAGCCTGAGCCTCAGTTGCAGTTGGCGTCGTAGTACGGTACCCATTACGCAAAGCTTCCCACACCAGTGGGTAGTACTGATAAGCATCTACACGATCATATTCCGGAACAGATCTGCTGGTAATTCCGGTTGAGGTGCTGAAGTTAAAATTGTCACGGCCTTTTCTTCCTTTCTTCGTTGTAATAAGAACTACACCGTTCGCAGCACTGGAACCGTACAACGCTGTGGAAGCAGCATCTTTAAGCACTGTAACTGAGGCGATATCGTCGGGATTAATCGCAGAAAGCGCGTTATTGGTTATTGCTCCATCGACAACATATAGCGGCTGGGAAGTAATTTTATACGAACCGATACCTCGTATATTGATGGATGGCGTACTGCCAGGCTGCCCTGTACTTGTGCTGATTTGCACGCCTGGACTTGCGCCATCTAATGCCTGCGCCACGTTACTAATTGGCCGATCTGCAATTTTCTTTGCATCAATCTGCGTATTCGAGCCCACTACAGTTTCTTTTTTCTGCGTACCATACGCTACGACTACTACTTCCTCAATATTCTGAGTTTTTGTAGAATCCTGCTGTGCCAGTACCGCCTGTCCTGTAAAGAACAACACCCCGGCCGTCAGCACTTTTAATTTCACATTCATATTAACACTTTTTAGTATATAGGGAGCAAATATGTTAATAAAAATTAACGTGGGCAATAACAAATGGCATTAAGTAGCTAGCTTTAAAAAATTTTAGGATATTGTAGTACCGTCAATTATTAAACAGATGGCAGTTTAAGATTTTTTCTTAATGATTTTCATTTTGGAAGACATCTCAGTGGTGTTTTTTATATTATCATTAAAAGAATCGACCACAATTTATTTTAAACCCTAATAATTAATAACAAAAAAAACCCGCCTTCCGGCGGGTTTCTAGCATATTTTTAAGCTTATTTCAGCTTTTTCTTTACAGCTACTTCTTCGTAGACTTCCAGAATGTCACCGATTTCGATGTCGTTGTAGCCTTTCAGGTTGAGACCACATTCGTATCCTTTGGTTACTTCTTTCACATCGTCTTTGAAACGTTTTAAGCTTTCCAGCTCACCGTCGTATTTCACAATGCCGTCACGCAGTAAGCGGATTTTGGAGTTGCGGGTTACTTTTCCGGTCAGGACCATACATCCTGCAATGGAACCTACTTTGGAAATCTTAAAGACCTCACGGATCTCTACGTTACCAATGACCTGCTCGCGGATCTCCGGAGAAAGCATTCCTTCCATCGCTTCTTTCACATCGTCGATGGCGTCATAGATCACGGAATAGGTTCTGATTTCAATCTCTTCTTTATCTGCAAGATCTTTGGCGTTGACACCGGCTCTTACATTAAAGCCAATCATAATCGCATCGGAAGCAGCTGCCAGGAGTACGTCGGATTCGGTGATCTGACCCACGCCCTGGTGAATGATCTTCACGCTGATTTCCTCGGTAGACAAACTTTGCAGCTGATCGGAAAGTGCTTCCACCGAACCGTCCACGTCCCCTTTCAGGATGATGTTCAGTTCCTTGAAGTCGCCCAGTGCAATACGGCGTCCGAGTTCGTCCAGCGTAAGGTGCTTCTTCGTACGGATCGATTGCTCACGCTGCAATTGCTCACGCTTGGTCGCAATGGATTTTGCTTCGCGCTCGTCTTCGAACACGCGGAAACGGTCACCTGCCGTAGGTGCGCCATCCAGTCCCAGAATGGTTACCGGAATCGACGGACCGGCGGCTTTCATCGGCTTGCCTCTTTCGTCCAGCATTGCCTTTACTTTACCGTGGTTCTTACCGGCCAGTACGTAATCTCCGACACGGAGCGTACCCGCCTGTACAAGCATGGTAGAGATATAACCACGTCCTTTATCCAAAGATGCTTCGATGACCACACCACTTGCATTTTTATCCGGGTTGGCTTTCAGTTCCAGTAATTCAGCCTGCAGCAATACTTTTTCCAGCAGGAGGTCCATATTGTTACCAAATTTGGCAGACACTTCCTGAGACTGCACATTACCACCCCACTCTTCCACCAGAATATTCATAGAAGACAGTTGCTGGCGAATATTGTCCGGGTTGGAGTTTGGTTTGTCTACTTTGTTCAGTGCAATGATCATCGGTACACCGGCTGCCTGCGCGTGGGAAATCGCTTCCTTCGTTTGCGGCATCACGTCATCATCCGCCGCAATTACGATAATGGCGATATCGGTGATCTGAGCACCACGTGCACGCATCGCGGTAAACGCTTCGTGACCCGGGGTATCCAGGAATGTGATGCGCTGGCCGTTTTCCAGCTGTACGTTGTATGCACCGATGTGCTGCGTAATCCCACCGGATTCTCCGGCGATCACGTTGGTTTTTCTGATGTAATCCAGTAAGGAAGTTTTACCGTGGTCCACGTGGCCCATCACCGTAACGATAGGTGCTCTAGACTCCATATCTTCTTCGGTATCGGTATCTTCTTCCATCGCAGATTCTTCCACGTCGGCATCCGAAAATTCAATCTTATAACCGAATTCGTCAGCTACCAATGTCAGCGTATCTGCTTCCAGGCGCTGGTTCATGGTTACCATTACTCCTAAAGAGAAGCAGGCAGAGATCACTTCGGTCGGGCTCACGTTCATCAGGCTGGCCAATTCACCCACGGTGATAAACTCGGTTACCTTCAGTGTGCGGTCTTCCGCATCCAGCATTTCCTGACGCTCGTCCTGCTCACGACGGAAGACTCTTTTTTCCTTACGATATTTTGCACCCTTGTTTTTACCGGCCTTGCTGGTCAGTTTTTCCAGGGTTTCTTTAATCTGATTTTTAACCTGTTCATCGGTCAGTTCAACCGGCATGACAGGTCCGCGACGGTTGCCGCCTTTTCTGTTTCCGCCCGCATTGCCGCCACGGTTCCCCTGGTTGCCGCCACCCGGACGGTTCCCTTGGTTTCCGCCACCGCCACCCGGGCGATTGCCCTGTGCCTGACCTGTACCGGTTCCGGCTGCAGGTTTTTCGATGCGTTTTCTCTTTTTCTTCGCACCGGCGGATTTAGGTTTATTAAACTGAGAAAGGTCTACCTTTTCTTTCAGGATTTTAGGCCCGTCCAGTTTCTGGTACACCGTTTCTATTTTTTGTGGCTCGCTGCTTACGGCCGGTTTTTCCGTTTCAGCTTCTGCTGCCGGTATTTGCGGTGCAACTGGTGCAGCGGGTTCAGCAGGTTTTTCTTCTCCTTTTGGTGCCGGAGCAGGTGTTTCCTTCGCAGCCGGCTTTTCAGCAGCAGCCGGTTTTTCAGCGGCCGGTTTTTTGCCGCGTGGCTTGCCGCTTTCAATCTGAGAAAGGTCTATTTTATCCAGCACCTTAAACTCCTGTTTTTGCGGAGTTGCTTCTTCAGCAGGTTTTGCTTCCTCTGCCGGAGTTGCAGGAGCGGCCGGTGTTTCCGGTTCCGGCGCAGTTTCCGGCTTACCGGTGGCCAGATCGATTTTGCCCAGGATTTTGGCTTCAGGCCGGGCGCCTGCTTTGGCTCTTATCACCTCAGGTTTAGCCGGCTCAATTTCCAGTTTTTCATCCGGAACCTTGGCCATCACCACCTCATCGGAAGCTTTGCGCTGCTCGCCATCTTTGCGAAACTCCGCTTCCAATGCAGAATATGCCGATTCTTCCAATTTAGCATTGGGGTTACTTTCCACTTCATATCCTTTGTCCTGCAGAAACTCTACAAGCCTGGGGATTGAAATATTAAATTCCCGCGCCGCTTTATTTAATCTAATTTTTGGCATGTATATTTTATACTTTTTTATAAATTTTTGGCAAAGTTAACCTATTTTAACTTTAAATACATATTGCAGAGGCAGTTAATCCTCAAATTCATCCCGCAGGATCGCCTTCACCTCTTCGATGGTTTCTTCTTCCAGGTCGGTAAGATGCAACAGGGCATCTGTTTCTTTATCCAAAACGCTCTTCGCTGTATTCAGGCCGATTTTCTGGAACTCATCGATGATCCATTGCTCGATATCGCCTTCTTCGGTACCCACGAATTCTTTCAGTTCCACATCATCTTCCTCGCTGGATTCGCGGTACACATCAATATCGAAGCCACTTAGCCAGGAAGCCAGACGAATATTCTGCCCCTGCTTTCCAATCACGCGGGAAATCTCCTCCACCGGTGTATGCACCAGCGCGTAGTTGGTTTCTTCATTAATGTCAATTTTATTAATGGTGATATTTCCTAAGGCACGCTTTACCAGGATCTCCGGGTTTTTGGACCACTGAATCACGTCGATGTTTTCATTGCGCAGCTCGCGAACCACGCCATGAATACGGGAACCTTTCACACCCACGCAGGCTCCTACCGGGTCAATACGGTCATCATATGCATCTACCGCAATCTTCGCTTTTTCGCCGGGAATGCGTACTACTTTTTTCAGCATAATGGTTCCGTCCTGGATTTCCGGAATTTCCAGCTCCAACAGTTTCTCCAGGAAACGAGGCGCCGTGCGGGAAACCACAATCTGCGGCTTGCTTCCTTTAAAATCTACGCTTTCCACAATCGCGCGGATGCTTTCTCCTTTTTTAAAGAAGTCAGACGGAATTTGTTTTTCCTTCGGCAGGATGAATTCGTTGTCTTCATCATCAAGCAGAATAACGTGCTTATGACGGATATGGTGCACTTCGCCAATCACGATTTCACCAATACGGTCGCGGAACTGCTCGTACAGGGCCGCATTATTATATTCCTGCAGTTTGGTCGCCAGGATTTGCTTTAAAGTCAGAATGCTGCGGCGGCCGAGTTGTTCAATCGGAATTTCTACGGTGTAATCTTCGCCCACTTCAAAAGTCGGGTCGAGTTTACGCGCTTCGGAAAGTTCAATTTCCAAATCATCGTCTTCAGACATTTCATCTTCCACGATGGTTTTGTTCAGGAAAATCTGGAAGTCACCTTTATCCGGGTTCACGATCACATCAAAGTGGTCATCGGAATCAAATCTTTTTCTTAATAAAGTTTTCAACGAATCTTCGATGATGGCCATCAGGTCAATTTTACTGATGCTTTTTTCTTCTTTGAAATCGCCAAATGCTTCAATCAATGCTAAACCGTTCATCTATATCATGTTTGTTTTTAGGTTGCTCAGGGCAGCATGTACTGCCGGTATCTTTTTAATTATAACTAATGGCGCAGCGCAGCTTCATTAAAATTTGATCGCTACAAGCGCTTTTTTAATATCGGTGTAGGGAATCTCTTTTTCTTCCACCACATCTACTTTTCCTTTGCCCACTTCTTTCGGCTTTCTGTACCGAAGGATGAGCAAAATTTTTTCGTCATCTGCCAATGCGAGTTCACCTTCCACCTTGGTGTCATCTGTTAAAAGCACATCCAGGTCGCGACCAATGTTCTTGCGGTACTGTCGTGGTGATGATAAAGGTTCGCTCAAACCGGCACTGGTGACCTGCAAAGAGAAATCGTGCTGCTCGCGGTCCATATTAAACTCAATAGCGCGGCTGGCATCCAGGCAATCCTGCAGATTCACGCCATTGTCGCCATCCAGCACCACGGTAATATCATCGGACGCTGAAAACTTCAGGTCGATTAAAAATAAATCCGGGCGCGTCACCAGAAACTCTTGTAACAGGTTTTCAATCTGTGTTCTAAATTCCATAAAAATCGTTCAACTACTGTTACGAAAAAAGGCATTCTTGCGAAGGCCTTGTCATTATTTTTCCGTAAATCCACCGCAAATATACGAACTTAATATGAAACTGCAAAAAAAATGCTGATTTTTCAACACAGTCTGCAAGGCTGCGCGGCTGAATTATTATTACCTTTGCAGCCACAAATCTGAAAAGGAGTGAATATTACTATTGTTGGAACCGGCTACGTGGGCCTGGTAACCGGAACGACGCTGGCAGAACTCGGGAATACCGTATTTTGTGTGGATATTGATGCGCAGAAAGTGGAACGCATGAAGCAGGGCGTAGTTCCTATCTACGAACCCGGCCTGGAAGAAATTTTCCTGCGCAACATTCAGGCGCAGCGTTTATTTTTTACCACAGACCTGAAAGAAGCGCTGGACCAAAGCGAAGTTATTTATCTGGCGTTACCCACGCCACCCGGCGAGGATGGTTCCGCAGACCTTTCTTATGTACTATCAGTCGCAGAGCAAATCGGCAAGCTGATGACGGAATATAAAGTCATTGTCAACAAATCTACTGTGCCGGTGGGCACAGCAGCCAAAGTGCAGGAAACGATTGAGGCCAGAACTGATATTCCTTTCGATGTAGTTTCCAACCCTGAATTCTTAAGAGAAGGTTTCGCCGTGGAAGATTCCATGAATCCGGCCCGTGTTATCGTGGGCAGCGAATCTGAGCAGGCGCGCGAAATCATGGCCAAGATTTACCAGCCGTTTACCAATACCGGGGTGCCGATTATTTTCATGGATGAAAAATCATCGGAGCTTACGAAATACGCAGCGAACTCCTTTCTGGCGGTAAAAATCACCTTTATGAATGAAATCGCGAACTACTGTGAAAAGGTAGGCGCAGATGTGGATAAGGTGAGGCTCGGCATGGGTTCCGACGACCGTATCGGGCACCGCTTTCTGTTTCCGGGCATCGGATACGGCGGCAGCTGCTTCCCGAAAGATGTGAAGGCGCTGATTCGCTCCGGCCGTCAGGCTGATTTCAACTTCCAGCTCCTGGAAGCTACCGAAG
This sequence comes from Kaistella sp., assembly GCA_032057205.1. Classification (GTDB taxonomy): domain Bacteria; phylum Bacteroidota; class Bacteroidia; order Flavobacteriales; family Weeksellaceae; genus Kaistella. The sequence goes on along the minus strand of DAMCFT010000001.1, from coordinate 507,615 downwards.
AGGTGAATCAGGCACAGAAAGTAATTCTGGTCTCCGAGATTGAGCAATATTTCAACGGCGACCTGAACGGTAAAAAAATCGCCCTGTGGGGGCTCGCCTTTAAAGCCAACACCGATGACATCCGCGAAGCTTCGTCTTTGGACAATATTCAACTGCTTTTGGAGAAAGGCGCAGACATCACTGCGTACGATGCCATTGCAGAAGAAAATGTACGCAAAATACTGGGCGACCGGATCAGCTACGCACCGGATATGTACAGCGCGCTGCAGGACGCAGATTGCCTGCTGATTGCCACGGAATGGAGCGAGTTCCAGAATCCCAACTTCAGCCTGATGGCAGAACGCATGACCGGCCGCGCCATTTTCGATGGCCGCAATATGTTCGCGCTGGAACAGGTGGAGGATACGGGCTTTTATTATAAGTCGATTGGGCGCCGCGTTGTGGACTCATCGCTTTAAGTAATTTCTTCGTTAATAGTTTAAAGAAACTTTACATAGTAAAGTTTAATCCTTTTTCAAATTCCTCTTATTTTGGAACAACAACAAACCTGGACCGAAACCATTGAATCCAAACACGGATTGCTGGACCTGAAACTAAAGGAAGTCTGGCGCTACCGCGACCTGGTCTATATGTTTGTGAAGCGTGATTTTGTATCGGGCTTTAAACAAACGATCCTGGGACCGATATGGTTCTTTATAAATCCGATTTTCACGACGGTGGTGTATCTGATTGTCTTCGGCAATATCGCCAACCTTCCGACAGACGGCGCTCCGAAGATTTTATTTTATTTGGCGGGCGTTACGCTGTGGAATTATTTCTCCGCCTGCCTGACCGGCACCTCCAATGTATTCGCCGGGAATGCGGCTATTTTTGGAAAAGTGTACTTCCCCAGGCTCGTGATGCCGCTGACCATCGTGATTTCCAACCTGATGCGCTTCGGTGTGCAGATGGGCTTGTTTCTGGCGGTATTCATCTATTATCTTGCGAAAGGTGAAGTACAACCTAATTTGTGGATTTTAGCGACTCCTTTTTTAATTGTGTTGATGGCTGCCTTCGCGCTGGGAATGGGGATGATTTTCTCCTCACTCACCACCAAATACCGCGATGTGCAAATGCTGTTAGGATTTGGCGTCAGTCTTTTCATGTATGTTACGCCGGTAATTTATCCCATCTCGGCGCTGCCGGCGAAATTTAAAGCGATTGCCTATTATAATCCTTTGTCCGGCATCTTCGAATGTTTTAAATATGCCTGGCTCGGCGCGGGTGAGTTTTCCGGTAGCATGCTGCTTATCAGTACTTTTATTATTTTTGCACTTTTGGCCATAGGCACGGTGATTTTTAATAAAGTGGAGAAGGGGTTTATGGATACGGTGTAGAATGTTTTTTTGTTTATCTGTTATTGTGTTTTTATGTTTATATGTTTTTATAAATATTACCAGACTTAAACAACATGAGACTTTATTACTTTGAGAAATTAGATGTCTGGCAAAATTCAAAAGAATTGAGCATTTTCATCTATAAAGTAACTCAAAGTTTTCCTTCAGAAGAAAAATTCGGACTAACTAATCAATTGAGAAGGGCAGCTACGAGTATATGTGCAAATATTGCAGAAGGCACGGGAAGAGCTACCGGCAAAGAAACAAAACGATTCATAAATATAGCATACAGTTCAACCCTTGAGGTTTTAAACTTCGTTATTATCGCTTTTGAATTAGGGTATTTATCAGAGGATGACTTCAATAGAATTCGAAATAAAATCGAACACATCACGAATCAACTTCATAAACTTCAGCAGTCTATTAAAACGAACTGACAAATAAACAGATAGACGCATAAACAAATCAACAGACAAAAATGCTAGCTCTTAAAGCAGAAAACATATCTAAACAATACCGCCTCGGCCAAGTGGGCACCGGCACGCTGACGCATGACCTGAACCGGTTCTGGCACCGTGTGCGCGGCAAGGAAGACCCATATCTGAAGATTGGGGAAACCAATGACCGCACCACGAAAGGCGACAGCGATTATGTGTGGTCCCTGCGCGATATTAATTTTGAAATTGAGCAGGGCGATGCAGTGGGCATTATCGGGCGCAATGGTGCAGGAAAATCTACGCTGCTGAAACTTCTGAGTAAAGTGACCAAACCGACGACGGGAAAGATTTACACCAACGGCCGTATTGCTTCTCTGCTGGAAGTAGGCACTGGTTTTCACCCGGAGATGACGGGCCGCGAAAACATTTACCTGAACGGGGCGATTCTGGGCATGACACGCAAGGAGATCAAGCGCAAGTTCGATGAGATTGTAGATTTCTCGGGTGTTGAACGCTACATTGACACACCGGTTAAGCGCTATTCATCCGGAATGTATGTACGGCTGGCCTTTGCCGTGGCAGCGCATCTGGAGTCCGAAATTCTGATTGTGGATGAAGTTTTAGCTGTGGGCGATGCGGAGTTTCAGAAAAAATGCCTGGGCAAAATGGGCGATGTGAGCAAAGGAGAAGGTAGGACGGTTTTGTTTGTGAGTCATAATTTAACGGCGGTGAAAACACTATGTCGTACGGGCATTGTATTAAAAGAAGGAAATCTGGTATATAATGGCAATATTAACGATGCATTGATCCACTACAACGGAGATAAAATTAAGGAAAGCACACGTATATTATTTGATGAAGAAAGTCCTGTTTATAATACGCCGGTGTTGAAACTGTCCGAGATAAAAATTATTGATGAAGCGGGCTATAATATCAAATTAATAGAACAGGCAACCGATTTCATAATTCAAACCAAATGCACCGTAAAAAGCACGCAAGAGAAATTTCATATTTCATTCGTTTTTAAAAATGCCGAAAACATGGTCATTTTTACAAGTAATAATGTTCATGCACCGCTTCAGGCAGGTGAAAATATTTTAAACCTGAAAATTCCTTCTAATTTCCTCAACGTTGATAAATATACACTCGATCTTTATGTAATTGCTGACAAAAAAACCAGCTTAATTTTTGAGGAGGAAGTGCTAAGTTTCACCATTTTACAAAGCAAACGCAACATCGGAGACTGGATGGAAAGAGAGCCCGGATTTATTACTACTAATTTTGAGTGGGAATATGTTTCATAAATTTACACGACTTCTTAAAAAGTTTACAAATTTCAAACGTAATATTGACAATAGTTCTCTGTTATTTTTGCAGATTAGTTTATACAATTTTTTAAACAAAACCAAATATAAAGCACTGCCGATCGGAAAGATAAGCGATTTAAAACCAATAACCTTTTTGGAAAGTGGTTATTCTTATGTCAGCTATGCACAAAATAATACAGTCGTTAAGGTGGCGAACCTTAAGCTCTATTTTGCAGGAAATGCGATTGTCAATTCGCTTTCCTCAGCTATTATTATCAACAATATAGTTTATTATCAAAGTATAAGTGAGAATGAAAGATTTAATGAGGGTTTCATTAAATACCATTCTAAAAAAAAAGCGGTAGTAGATTTTAGTCAAACTGAAGAAATTTCAGAAGGCTTTTTTCTTAGCGGTAACGGTAGTTTTAACTGGTACCACTGGATTATTGAAATTCTTCCGAAAATTTTATATTTTCCAGCAGATAAGACTGCAACAATCCTGGTCGATAGGTCTTGTCAAAAAATCCCAAGCATGCATGAAAGTTTGCTTTACTTTTTAGACAACCTACCTATAAATATAATTTATCTGGATCCGGGCAAAAATTATAGAGTAAAAAATTTATTTTTCCTGAATGAAATAAATAAATTGATGTTCAATGCATTAGACCCAGACAACAGAGAATTCCCGTTATTCTATTACCGAAAAAACGTCTTGCAGCGTCTGCGCGAAGTTTTTACTAAAAAATCAGTGCAGGATGATCCGCAAGGGCAAAAAATTTATCTTTGTCGAAAACAGTCACACCGCAATGCAAAAAACGAAAAACAATTGGATCAAATGCTGACCTCGAAAGGTTTTAGTACCATTGATTTATGTTCCATGAAGTTTAACGAGCAAATAAAAGTTTTTGCGACAGCGCGTGTAATCGTGGGAATTACCGGGGCAGCTTGGACCAATATATTATTTTGCCAGCCGGGAACTGAACTTTTGATTTTGATGCCGTCTAATTTTAAAGAATACAAATTTTATTCTGAGATGGCTGAAATGCTCGATCTCAGGTTAACTTATTACTATTACGAAAACGGCTCCGATAATCACACAAGTAATAATTTTAGTATCAATATAGAAAAATTAAAGAAAATTGTATAGCTCATCAATCATGAAAGGAACTCCACAATTACTTGAAATCAATAAGATAGGCACCTCCAATCTTGGCTATATTTCTGTCGCTGAAGCGCAACAAAATATCCCATTCGAAATAAAACGAGTGTACTGGACTTATTACACACCGCAGGACGTAGTTCGTGGTGGGCATGCACATAGAGAACTGGAACAGGTTATTTTTGCCGTTTCAGGCACTATCACCTTTAACACGGAAGATCAGCAAGGCAATAAAGAAACTTTTGTTTTAGACCATCCGTCAAAAGGTCTTTATCTGCCAAAACTAATCTGGCGCGACATCCATTTCACGCATAATGCGGTACTCTTGTGTCTGGCTTCCGAGCATTATGAAGAAGAGGATTATTTCAGAAGTTTTCAGGAATTTAAAGATTATCAGGTTCCGGACATATTAAGTTTGGGTGATTTTTCGGAAGATGTGCTTCAAAAAACTTTTAATTGGCTCAATGATCCTGAAATTAAAAAACTGACGATGACCCCTGATTTCACGGCAGAAAGTCAAAAGGTGTGGTTCGAAGGTTTAAAGGAAAATAAAACCTATATTATAAAAAGCTTAGTGCATGAAAACCAGACTATCGGCGTGGCGGGATTGAAGTACATAGACCGGAAAGCAAGAACAGCAGAATACTTTGGATATATCGGCGAAAAAAATTTTTGGGGAAAAGGTTTTAGCCAAACAATCTTACGGCTGATTACCGTTATTGCCAGAAATGATCTGAATCTGAAAAGTATATATCTTCTTGTTTCCACGGAGAATATTCGGGCGATTCGGGCCTACGAAAATTTTGGTTTCCGGTACTCTGCCATTGAAAATAACATTATAAAAATGACTTATAATTTTAATGGAAATCACAGTTAGACGGTATCAGAAGACAGATTTTGCCCTGTGGAATCAGATAAATGAAGAATCTAAAAACGGATTGTTTTTTTTCAACCGTAATTTCATGGAATACCATGCCGACCGCTTCGTGGATCATTCACTGCTGATTTACAAAAAAAATAAGGTGATTGCACTTTTGCCGGCAAACGAAAGAGAAGAAACCATAATCTCTCACGGCGGCTTGACCTTTGGCTCACTTATTCTTCCCTATTCAACCAAAACCACGGAAGTTCTGGATATTTTCAACAGCATCACCGCGTATTTTTCTGAAAAAGGTATTAAAAAATTAGTTTACAAATCTATCCCGTCCATTTTCAGCCGTTATCCCGCAGAGGAAGACCTGTACGTACTGTTCAGGAACAAGGCTCAATTGGTCCGAAGAGATATTTCCACAGTCATTGACCTGAAAAACAAAATTGAACCTAACGAAAACAAAAAACGCCTGATTAAAAAATGTCGTAATCTTCAGCTTGAGATTAAGGAATCACAGCAGTTTGAAGCATATTGGGAATTGCTTTCAGCTGTTTTGAAAAAACACAATACAACGCCGGTACATTCTGTGAGCGAAATAAAGAATCTAAAAGAGAAATTTCCGCAGAATATACGACTATTCACCGCGGAAAAAGAAAGTACAATTTATGCCGGAATTCTGCTTTTTATCTTCGGCAAAGTAGTTCACACACAATATTTAGCCAGTTCTGCCGAAGGGCGGAAATGCGGCGCCCTGGATTTTCTGACTGATTTTCTGACAGGCTATTTTCATGATCAGGCTTATTACAGTTTTGGAATTTCCACTGAAAATAATGGTACGTATTTAAATGAGGGTCTTATTATGCAGAAGGAAAGCCTGGGCGGACGCGGAATATGCCTTGACACTTACGAATTAACTTTTTAACCATGATTAAATTCCTCGACCTTCAAAAAATAAACCTCGCACACCAGGAGGAAATTGAAAACAGATTGCTGCAGACATTTCGTTCAGGATGGTATTTGCTGGGTAACGAAGTCAAAAACTTTGAATCCAAGCTGAGCAAATATACCGGTTCGCCGCAGGCCATCGGTGTCGCCAACGGCTTAGATGCCCTGCGCCTGATTTTCAAAGCGTGGATCGAGCTTGGTCAACTGAAAGTGGGAGAAGAAGTGATCGTTCCGGCCAATACCTATATCGCTTCTGTGCTCGCCATTACCGATAACCGCTTAAAGCCTGTTTTCGCCGAACCGGATCCTGAAACTTTTAATCTGGACCTAGCTAAAATTGAAGCACTCATCACGCCGAAGACCAAAGCGATTATGGTGGTGCACTTGTACGGCCGCGTATGCTGGTCTGAAGAACTGGAAGCTTTAGCGAAAAAATACAATCTTAAAATCATCGAAGATAACGCCCAGGCGATCGGCGCGGAATGGAACGGTATTAAAACCGGAAATCTCGGTGATGCGGCGGGTTTTAGTTTTTACCCCGGAAAAAACTTGGGTGCTTTGGGCGACGGTGGCGCCGTGACCTGTAAAGATGCTTTATTGGCAAAAACCATTCGCGCTTTGGCTAATTACGGCTCGCAGGAAAAATATGTCAATCAATATCAGGGGCTGAACAGCAGGCTAGACGAAATTCAGGCCGCTGTATTGGATGTCAAATTAAAATATATTGACGCTGAAAATGCGCGTCGTCGCGAAATCGCAGAAAGATATATTGCGGAGATCAACAATGATAAAATAACTTTGCCGTCCTTACCGGAAGACCCGAATGAGCACGTCTGGCATTTGTTCGTCATCCGCACTGAAAAGCGTGCTGAGTTGCAAAAACATCTCGAAGAAAACGGTGTGCAGACGCTGATCCACTATCCCATTCCGCCGCATAAACAGAAAGCTTATAAATTCTGGAATCATCTGTCATTTCCACTGACGGAGCAGATCCATCAGGAAGTGCTAAGTTTGCCGATTAGTCCGGTGATGACGAACGAGGATGTGAATCAGGTAATTGAAAAAGTCAACAATTTCTAATTATGCAAGATCAACCGTTAGTTTCGATTATTGTTATTTCTTATAACCATTCACGGTTTATAAAGGAAAACCTGGACAGCATCAAAGCCCAGACATATTCGAATATTGAACTGATCGTTGGCGATGATGCCTCACAGGATAATTCTGTGGAAGTTTTTGAAAAATGGCTAAAGGATAACGATTACACTGCTGCTTTTAAAAACTATCATCAGGTAAACACCGGTTTAGCGACGATGCTTAATGAATGTATTGAGAAAGCAAATGGTAAATATTTAAAATTGATTGCGGCGGATGATTTTTTACATCCGGAGTCGATTGAAAAGTGTGTGGCGACATTAGAGAAAGAAGGAGAGGAATGTGGGATGGTTTTTACGGATACGTATTTAATAAATACCAATGGTGATATACTACCAGACTGGACAGATTACGATTTAATTGGATCACTTAGCAAAAATGAGTTCAAAGATCTATTATTAGAGAATAATCAAATTGCAGCATTAACAGTATTGGTCAGGAAAAAAGCTATGATCGAAACTGGACCTTATGATAATAAATTTATTGTTGAAGATTATTATCGATGGTTAAAAATTAATGAAAAATATTCTACTTCCTACTTCCCGAAAAAACTTGCTTACTATCGACAACATGGGGAAAACATTTCAATAGTTCGTGCCAACAGGATAGATCAGGATGTTACCTTAATGCAAATAATGTTCGACAAAAAAGGAAAATCAAAAGAAAGAGTAAATCAGTATATTTCGCACAGATACCTTTCGAATTTACCAATAACGAAGGAAATAAAAAAAGCATATAATCAATATCCGTTTGCGATAAAACGGCTGCAATTTGCCATTAATTTCTGTATACCACCAAGTGTATATAAAATATTTTGCAAATACTATTAATTACTAATTCCACCTCATTTATTCTTCCAAGTGTTTAAAAGAAAAACTTCAATAATCGTCCCATGTTATAACCAAGCTCACTTTTTAGATGAATGCTTGCATTCAATTTTAAATCAAACGAATACAGACTGGGAATGTATTATTGTAAACGACGGATCTTTTGACAATACGGAACAGGTGGCCTTTAAATGGATAGCAAAAGACGACCGTTTTAAATATTTAAAAAAACAGAATGGTGGCTTATCTTCAGCTAGAAATGCCGGATTAGAAATAGCGACCGGGGAATGGATACAGTTTTTAGACAGTGATGACTGTTTAGACCAAACTTTTTTAGAAAAAACCCTAGAAGTATCAATGCGCGCTAATCTAGATATCTGCATTACCGACTTCGAGAGATTTTTTGACAGATTTAAGCATTGTATTCAGCACAATTATACATTTGAAGAAATTACCACTAAGGAAGTTTTTTCTAAAATCAACTGTTCTGATAATATTAAGTATGTAATTTCCTGTAATAAGATTTTTAAAAGAAAGTTTTTCGAAAAATTAAAATTTACCGAAAATATATTTCATGAGGACGAGCAAATTATTCATCATCTATATTTTCAGGCACAAAAAATTGGCATAATCCACTTACCACTTTATAAATACAGGTTTAATAACAATAGCATTACAAATTCTAGATCTCAGAAGAACCTTAAAGACGCACTTTACATTTTCAATGAAAGAATAAAATTTTATAAAATTAATAAGATTGACACAAATAGGGATTGTGATCCTACTAATCGTAAATTTGAATATCTTTTATCCATCTATTCCGAACAAAAAGCACTTGCATTACCCTTTATACAACTTGAGCTGCACCAAATTTTATTAAATAATAAAATTAAATTCCAAACACGCCAAAAACTGAAAAAGATATTGATTGATGAATTGATTTTAAAAAAACCGCGCCGATTTCTTCATCAGTTTTCTTTTGAAACTTTAAGGAGAACTACACTTATAGCTGCGCAAGAAGAAAACCCGCTCATTATTCCTGTAATCATAATAAATTTCAACCAAAAGTTTTATTTAGAAAAACTAATTAATTTTTTAATTAAAAGAAAATTTAAAAATATAGTTATAGTCGATAACAAATCATCTTTTCCACCGCTTCTGGAGTATTATAAAAGAGTTCCTGAACAAGTGACCGTCGAATTTATGGATGAAAATTTAGGTCATTTAGCTTTTTTTAAAAACAAAGTCCTTCAAAAAAAACACGGACAGGGTTATTACATTGTTACAGATCCTGACATTATTCCAAATGCAAATCTTCCCGATGATTTTATGGATCATCTTATAAAATTGCTTATTGAAAACTTTAATGAGGTTACTAAAGTTGGGTTTGCTTTAGATATTTCGGATATTCCAGATGCATTTCCATATAAACAAAAAGTTCTTGAATGGGAAAGTAGATTTTGGAAAAACGAGATTAAAGAAAATTATTTCAAAAATATAATTGATACAACTTTCGCCTTATATAAACCGCAATACCCACACAGATTTAGCAGCATAGATTTCCTAAGCGCAATACGTATCGCAGGCAACTTCACTGCAAAGCATGGAGGTTGGTACAAAGATCCGAGTAATTTAAGTGAAGAAGAAAAATTTTATGAAGAACACGCTAATAATTCAGCCTCCTGGAAAATTAGCAATGAGCATATTAATGACTGGACGATTAAATAAATTTTATCGGTAAAAAACAACGTTATATTTAAGAGCAGTAATCTTTTGCACGTAAATTTCTATTTGTATAAAGAAAAATGAAAATCTCCATCATCATCCTCACCTACAACCACGCCGGTTTCATTGCGGAAAATTTGCGCGGAATTTTAATGCAGCAGGTGAACACGGAGGTAGAATTGATTATCTCTGACGATTGCTCGACCGACCAAACCGTTCAGATTATTCAGCACGAAGTTAAAAAAGCACCGGCCAATTTTACTATCAAGCTTTTCACACAACCTAAAAACCTCGGCGCCACGCCCAACTTTTACTTTGCGCTCAAACAGGTGACCGGTAACTTCGTCGCTTTTTGCGAGGGCGATGATTATTGGACAAATCCCTCAAAGCTTCAGACCCAGCTGGATTTTATGCAGCAGCATCCAGATTGCAGTCTCTGTTTTCATACGGCGGTAAATATTTCTGATGATCCTAAAATTCACCGGACTGATTTTTCAGAAGTGGAAGACAGAGCCTACTCTACTCTGGAAATCTACCGGCACTGGACAATCCATACCGCCACCGTCATGATGCGCACTGAAGTTCTGGATTCTAAAGCTAAAAAAGTGACCATGACCCGTGACGATCTGCAATATTTTGATACCGTTCTTTTTATGGCGGCCTCAACCGTTGGTAAACTGTACGGTATTTCCAAAAGAATGTCTGCTTACCGACGCCATGATGCCGGTCTTTCCGCGGGTTCGGTGAATTACAAAAGAGATTTACGTCACAATCAACTGGATAAAATCATCGGTGATTTTTACGGTGGCGAAATTAAAAAAACCGCCGACTGGTTTATTTTTTCACGGTCGCGAATTAACTTTGAAAACCTGCTGAAACAATTTAAAATCCGGAATGTAAGCCGCTTTTTGCCGTGGTTGCTGCGCAACAGAATCTTTCTATATTATTATTTAAAAAATAATGGCTGAACCGCAAAAAATGAAAATCGCTTTTCTCAGCACCAGTCCGCTTGAAAACCGGCGCCATTGGTCGGGCACCATGTTCAACATGTACCAGGCTTTGCTTGCGCAGGGTTTTGAAATAGAATGGATTCCAGTTGGCGATTACACGCCGGGACAGCAGAAATTGTTTGTGGGGACTGAAAAGTTGCATAAAGCTGTTTTCAACAGAGGTTTCAACAAAAATCACTTCTTTATCAAAGCCTGGATTGCGTCCAAAAAAGTGCAGAAGCGACTCCGGAATTCAGATGCAGACCTCATTTTCGCTCCGACTTATATTGCGGAACTGGCATTTCTGAAAACAATAAAACCCATTATTTACTTGAATGATGCCACATTTCATCAGCTGCTGAATTATTATGGCGGCATGAGTGGCTTTGGTTTACTTTCTAAAAAAACAACGGTTGCAATTGAAAGAAAAGCCTTGAGAAATGCCGGCCAGCTCATTTTCTCCTCTGACTGGGCCGCTCATCACACGATCCAGTTTTATAAAATCCAGCCGGAGAAAGTCCACGTTATAAAATTCGGCTCTAATTCCGCAGCGCCGGCAGTTATACAAACAAAAGATTACAAGGAAGGTATTACTTTTCTTTTTCTGGGCGTGGACTGGGAGAGGAAAGGAGGTGATATTGCGCTTCGCACTATTCAGCTTTTACATCAAAAAGGATTTCGTGTCAAATTGCTTGTCGTTGGGTGCACGCCGCCCATTGAAGATCCAAACTTAATGGAGGTGATTCCGTTTCTTAATAAAAATAACCCGTCCGAAGCCCAAAAGATCACAGAAATCCTGGCCAACAGTCATTTTCTGTTTATGCCGACCCGCGCTGACTGCACGCCCATTTCCTTTTGTGAGGCGGCGAGTTACGGTTTGCCGGTTATTTCCACCGATACCGGCGGCGTTTCTGCCCATGTTGAACTTCAAAAAACAGGTCTGCTTTTGCCCCCGGAAGCCGGTGCAGAACAATACGCGGAAGCTATTGAAAACTTACTTCAAGATCCGTATGAAATCACGCAGATGTCAACTGCAGCGCGCCGAAAATACGAAACCGAACTGAATTGGGAGGTTTGGGGCGACAAAATGGCCGCACTCATTCATACCGCTCTTTCCTAGTTCTTAAATTTTCTCAGGAGAAGGTTTATGAATGTGATCAAATTCAAATAAAAAGGAAAATTTGCAAAAGCTTTTAATTTCGGCTGACCGGTTTTAAGCGCGATGTCCCAGTAATTTTTTGCCAGTTGCAGTCGTTCTTCGTTCGATTTTGCGACCTGCAGCTTGGTTTTAAGAGAGAGCATGGCATACTTCGGATTTTGTAACAGTCTCTGGTACAAATTCTGACTTAAACCGTCTTCCAGATATTCACCAAAGGCCAGAATATATTCGGTGAACAGAATATCATAATTTTTTACAACCGGAATAATCTGCACACTTTCCTGGCAAAATTTCTCCTCTTTAATAACCGGAAACGGAAATTTTTTCGCCACCGCCGTTTTAAAAACATAAACCATTTCACCGGCGAAGTCCCAGCAATAACTGTTGTATTCTGTCCACTTTTTACTATTTGTTTTAGCGTGCTTAGTCTGAAATTCTTCCGGCGCATGAATGAAGGTAAAGCCGCCGAAATTTTCAGAGCGGGTTTCTGCTGCGAGTTTTGCGCATATTTCCAGGCAGTTGGGTGCCAGAAAATCATCACTGTCAATCGTCAGCAGCCATTCACTGCGTACAGCCTGCAACGCAGTATTGATGGCGATATGCTTTCCCTGATTTTTATGCTGAATAAACCGCACGGGAAAACTCGCTTTTTTAATGAATTCTCCGACCACATCTGGCGTATCGTCGGTGGAACCGTCATCCACAATGAGCCACTCAAAATTACGCATGGTTTGTTTCTGCAAACTTTCGAACAGGCGCGGCAACAAAGAACTCCGGTTATAGGTGGGCGTAAAAACGGTAAAAAGCATCAGCCTCAAATTTGTGATAAAAATACTCAAATTAAACCGTAAAATCGGTGAGGCAGCAGCTTCTGTCTTTGTGGCAAACAAAATAATGTACCTTTGTGCGCAATCCGATCCGATGAAAAAAAAGATTCTTTTTGAAGTTGATATCAAAGACTGGGCGTTTTATTTTATGGTAAAATCCTGGTCCTTAAAACTGCAGGACGAGTACGAGTGCTATTATGTGTGCAATGAGAAATTCCGTATAAAAAAACTGAGCGGCATGACAGTTTTGAAGCGGTTTTTCTTTAATACAGCCGGAGTACTGAAATTCATTTTTTACAAAATTTTTTCCACGGAAAATAAGAAGGTTCAGTTTATTCACCCGTCCGGTAATTACTCTTATCCCAAACATACCCGGCCTTTTGTAATTCCGTTTACCGATGAAAATGCGAAGGCTGAAATCCTGCATTTTGACTACCGCATTTCGATGGCTTATTTTTTCCAGTATATTGCCACGCTGCCTTTCACGGCAGATAAGAATTTGGTCGGCATTTTCAATGATTCTTTTCCGCATCTCGGTCCCGAATATGATGACAAAACCCGGACGCATGTCAATGCACTCACACGGGCTGAATTTTTTGAAAAATATCTTAAGCACTACGATTACCTGTTGCTGGCCAATGAAAACCTCATCCGTGCCTACAGCGATTTCACAAAAAACAGAGAATTTGCGCTGGGAATTTATAAGGAAGATGAGTTTGGAAAAATTAAGCGGAAAAGCGATATTTTCACCTTAGGCTGGACCGGAAATCCGCACCGTGAGGTCAAAGGTTTTTTCGAAGTCATCGAACCGGCTGTGGAAAAAGTACTGGAAACCGGACGTAAAATAAGGTTGAAAACTTCGTTTAGTGCGACCTATGAAGAGATGATCGAATTTTATCAGGATGTGGATCTGGCTGTGATTGCCTCCAGTGGCGACGGTGCACCCACGATGTTTTGCGAGGCAAGTCTCTGCGATATTCCATCGGTTTCTACATTCATAGGATTGCCGTCGATGGTGATTCAGGACAAAGTCAATGGGCTTTTCATCAATCGCGACATAGACGAAATGGCCGAAGCGATTATCCACCTCTACGACCATCCGGAAGTTTTGGAAGCCTTTTCAAAAAGGATAAAAAAGGATTATCTCGATATCATGAGCAATGAGAAAAACGTAGAGAAAATCCGGAAAGTTCTGGAAAAATTAAGTTCCTAAAATAAGACTGGGAATTTCCCTTTTTTACTATATATCTACCGTTCATACCGCCATCGGAACAGCCTGAAACCCAATCCCGTCGGCAAACTGTTGAAAAAATCAGTTTTTTTCAGCGCCAGTGAATAATCCCCGGAAAGATACCCGTACCAAGGCAAAGCGGAAAGCCTCTTATAATTCCGGTAGCTTTCTTTCCATAAGGTTGGGTTTTTCTGCGCTTTCCAGTTCATCAGCAGGGTCGTCGCTTTATAATTAACAAGATATTTCAATATCAGCTTCTTCCGCTCCTCATTTTTTTCCTTTCGCAACGCGGTATCAACATGCTGTCCAATAGTGAACCAGTTGTCAAAATTCCTTTTGTTCCGATTGTGAATGACCGACCTGCTATGTAGAAAATAAGTGTAGGTAATGTCTTTGCAGATGGCGATTTTATTCAGCTTCAGCACCAGATGGAAGGTCCACAATTCATCTTGTGCGAATAACCCCGGGACAAAATAAATATGATTTTTACGGATGAAATCCACCATAAAAAGTTTGTTTACGGCATAAGTTACTAACTGTCCACCGGCAAAATCCGCCAGAATCTGCGCATTTCCAGTGATTATTTTTTTTTCTGATTCTATTTTGATACAAATAGAACGCTCACCGGTTTCCAGCTGCTCACATTCCAGCTGCGCAATGGTCATTTCCGCGCCCGTTTCTTCCGAAGTTTTAACCAGTTTTTCAATACAGTCGGCCGTGATTACATCATCACTGTCCAGAAAAAACAAGTACTTTCCCGTCGCTGTTTCTATTCCTTTGTTCCGCACGACCGACAGGCCGGAGTTTTTATCTAAATGGTAAATGCGCCAGTTATCCAGATTATATTTTGCAATGTATTCTTCGGCAATGACCACGCTGTTGTCCGGTGTCTGATCGTTGATCAACGTAACTTCAATATTGGGATAGGTCTGCACACGGATTGAATCCAGGCATTTTTTCAGAAATTCTTCACACTTAAAAAGCGGCACCGAAATAGTTACCAGCGGCTGGGTAGTCATCATATCGCGCAAAATTACTTAAATAACGGTAATCTGAAGCGCACGCAGTATATAATCTGGTCTAAAACAGTACCTTTGTGGCATTTAACAATATGGCGCATGGCCCTTTCATTTTCAGGATTTGCCGTTAAAATTTATCGCTTACTGCATCGGTTTTTATCGGCTGCCGACAGAAAGCAGTTCTGTCAAAACAAGGAAAATATGATCCCCCGGTCTTTTCGGCTGGGAACGCATAACACTATTTTTATTGCGCCGACCGCACAAGTTTCATTAGGCGAAAACGTAACGATTAATCAGCATAATTTTATCACCATCAAGGATAAGGCTGTATTTACAGTTGGTGCCGAGACCTACATTACCAGAGCTACCATTTCCTGTCTGGAAGAAATCTCGATTGGTTCACATTGTATTTTAGGAGAGGGATTAAAGATTTTTGATCATAACCATCAGCACACGAAAGACCCTTTTTCAGTTTCTAAAACAGAATTTAGCACAGCCAAAATTACCATTGGCGATAATGTCTGGACCGGAGCAAATGTTACGATTTTGAAAGGCGTGACCATCGGTGATAATGTGATCCTTGGAGCCGGCGTTTTGGTTTATAAGGATATACCCGCAAATACGATTGTGACGAATAAGCAGGAGCTTCTGTTTAAAACCTTTTAGCGCATGACCAACCCCACAATTTCAGTTGTAATGTCTGTTTATAATGGTCAGCCGTTCTTAGCGGAAGCTGTGGAGTCCATTTTAAAACAAACATTTAGTGATTTCGAATTTATTATTATTGAAGATAAGTCTACTGATGACAGCCTTGACATCTTGCAAAGATATTGTGAAAAAGACAATCGAATTATTTTAATTAAAAAAGATGAGAATAAAGGTGTAGCTGGATTTATTGAAAATCTAAATATCGGCTTAAATCATGCAAAGGGTACATACGTTGCCCGAATGGATGCGGACGACATCAGTGATTCGAAACGGTTTGAAAAGCAGGTAAAATTCCTCAACGAAAATCCAGGAATATTCATGGTAGGAAGCTCGTTGCAGTGCATTGACAAGAACGGCACGGACGGAAAAGTAATGCGTGCACTCACAAATACTGAGGATATTTACAAACAAATGCCTAGGAATATAAGCATGTTTCACCCCGTCACTATGTTCAGAAATAATGGTAGATTACGTTACAGAGAAAATATGTGGTTTTGCGAAGATTACGATTTATATTTTCGCATGATGACCGACGGTTATAAATTTGCTAACCTTGATGAACCATTATTAAAATATAGAATTCTACCCAAATCGGTTTCCCGTGGTGGTTCTCAGTTTATTCGCTGGCTGTTTGTTGAATATGCTCGTTTATTCTACCATCAACGAAAAGTTCGCAAATCAGATGATTATCAGCTTCTAGAGCCTGAAGCGCTGTGTGAAATTTTGGCAACAAACTATATGAGCAAAAGAACTGATTTAGTGTTCGCAGCAAAAACTGCATTCAGATATGGCTGCGATCAAGAACTCCAAAAAATCATCATTAAAGGAAAAGAGCAAAAATTCGCTGAAGTAACCCGTTATAGGTATTGGCAGTACCTCCCTTTTCACCTAAGATATTTCGTTAACAAATTCGGTTAGTCTTTATGGACATCCTCATCAAATCCTTTAACCGACCCTTCTATCTCGACCGCGCACTTTCATCTATCGAAAAGTTTGTCACAGGTAAAACTTGCGTAAAAGTGCTGGATGATGGTACACCGCAAAATTATTTAGACAAAATACAAAGCAAGTTTCCGGAGGTCATCATTATAAAATCTGATTCATATATAGAGAAATCAGAAGCGATCAAAAGAAATCTGTGTGACGGTACCGACATCAATGGTTTCCGAATTCCGGTTGATTTTTGGATTCATGCTGCGAAAAATGCTTCACCGTATTTTATAATGACAGAAGATGATGTATGGTTTACTGAACCGGTTAATCTTATTTCGTTACAACAGCAATGTGAACAATATGGAATTAATCTCTTGAAATTAGGCTGGCTCGGCAATAGCCAAGATGATGCTTATCTCAAAATCGATAGATTAACCGAAAATATAAACACCATTATTCCTCAAACTTTGTTTTTAAGCAACAGAAAAATGATGGAAGCTTTTTTTTATAATTATTATAAGTTTTATACCCTGTTATACAAACTCGGCAAAGTCGATAATCAGACGCGACAAAAATACTGGGCGTTGAACTCAATTCTCATGGGACTATACAAAAAAGAATATTGGCTGGAGATATGGAAGAACATGAACGGAAAGGTCGATGAAAAAAGGCAGTTGATCAATGCTTCTACCTATTACCGGAAAAAGAAACACAATCCTAACTTCGTTGCCCGTTTAAAAAAAGAAGTTATGAAAACGACTTTTCAGTCCTCCGCAACAAATTCTTATCATGAATACGGCTATAACTTCGATGTCAATTATTTTAACCATTTACTTAACGAAGCCTGGTACAGCGAGCAACTTGATTCTTTGCAAAACTTTCCGAATGATTTTGAAATGAAGTATTTTGAGAAGTTTGCAGATGAAAATGTTGATATAACAGAATTTAGAAAATGGGTGGTGCATTTCAGGAATCAATATGAAAAACTTGGCGCAAATGTCCAATAAAAAAACCAAACTCCTCTTCCGCCACCGCTCCATGGAAATGGGTGGCGTGGAAAAAGTGCTGCTCAGTATTTTAAATAACCTGGACCGCGACCGGTTTGAGATGACGGTGCTGCTGAACCTGAACCAAGGGGAACTTCGTGATGAGATTCCGGCACATGTCAATAAAATCTGGTTAGCGGAAGGCCGGGAAAACATGTCCTCTAATCCGATTATCAGAAATTTTCAGCTGCTTAAAAGACGGCTTACACTTAAGCGGTATCAGGCAAACCCGAGACGAATTGATCGCAAACTGAATATGCAGAACTTCGATGTTGAAATTGCGATGGACTGGCGGGATTTTCAGGCCGTTTTGGATTCTACAAACACACATTCAAAAAAAATTGCCTGGTTTCATTCGGAAATTAACCATCCTAAATTTCAGTCCATTGTTCCGCAGGTGCTCGAACAATTCCCAAAATTTGACCAGATTGTGTATTGTTCAGAGAAGATAAAAACATTGATGCACCAGCATTATCCGCAACTGAATTACCCCGAAGAAAACGTCATCATCAACGCTATTCCCATAGGCGATATTAAAGAAAAAGCGCTTGAGGAAATTACGAATTTTCCTGAACGTCCCGTTTTTGTTGCCGTGGGCAGGCTTCACACGCGCAAAGGTTTTCACAAATTCATGGAGGCACATGCGCAATTGTTGGAAGAAGGATACCGCCACTCCGTTATCATCGTTGGTGACGGCGAAGAAATGGACAATCTGAAAAGGCAGCGATCGCAACTAAACGTGGAAAATTCTTTTATCTTAGCCGGAAACCAGATGAATCCGTACGCGTATATGAAACGTGCTGATTTTTTTATTATGCCTTCCGAGTCTGAAGCCTGGCCACTCGTTTTGGCGGAAGCGCTTATTCTGCAAAAGCCTGTCATCGCGACTGATGTGGGAGATGTTGGTCAGATAATATCTCACTTGGAAACCGGATATCTCATCAATTTTGATACTGCTGAGATTTTCGAGGCGATGAAGTTGTTTCTAACGGATCATGAAGTCCTAATGCAGATAAAGAATAACCTCGGCAACATTGAAGACCAGTTTGATAATCAAAATATTTTCTGCAATATTGAGCAAATGTTATTTAATTTAGTGAAAAGCGAAAATGGAATTTCTTTACAGAGTAATTATTAAAATCTCAACGCTTCTTCTCCAAATACGCGATACAGCCTATATCGAAATATGCAAAGCGCGCGGTTTAAAAGTGGGCAAAGATGTTATATTTATTGAAGCACCCAAATTTGGTTCTGAACCTTATTTAATCGAAATCGGTGACCGCACGAAAATCACGGCCAACTGCACTTTTATCAATCATGACGGCGCCATGTACACGATTCGATCGATGGAAAAGTACCGGGATGCGCGAAACTTTGGCAGAATTAAAATTGGTAGAAACTGCTTTATTGGAAATAATTGCACCATTCTACCCGGTGTGGAAATGGGCGACAATTGCATTCTCGGTGCTGGTTCTGTATTAAATTCGAGCATGCCCGATAATACGGTATTCGCCGGCGTTCCTGCGCGGTATATTTGCACCATCGAAGAATATGGCGACAAAGCACTTGCAAATAATGTAATTTATCCGAGAGAATTGGAAGCCGAGCGGCCGAAACTTGATGCTTATATTAAAGAACATTTGCCATACGCTTATAAACCGGTCCGACACAATCGCAATTAAATAACATGTTAAGCAAACGCATAAAACTTAACACGACAAGCACAACGTGTTAAGAAAAACGGAAAAGCTTAACACGTTATGTTAAAATTGGATCGTATTAATCCTATTCTTGCCCATGAAAAAAAAGAAAATCCTCATTCGTATCGGTTCACTGCGTCATGGTGGCGCGGAAAAGGTGCTGGTGACTTTTTTAAAAAATCTGCCGCAGGAGAAGTATGAAGTGGATCTTCTTTTAAACTTATATTCGGGGAAATATCTGACTGAAGTTCCCGCCTGGATTACGGTGAAGTACCTGAACCGTGGCGAAATGATTACGACCAACCGCCCGCAGGACATTCCGGTGAAGGCGTTTCGGGTACTTTATCAAAAATTGTTGCAGCTGTTCCCGCAACTCCTCTACCAGTTTATTTTACAAGGAAAAAAATACGATGTTGAACTCGCAGCGATTCACGGCATGCGTGATGAAATTTTAAAATCACCTTTAAAAAATTCAAAAAAACTAATCTGGATTCATAACGACCTGAAGAAAACGGAATTTAAAAATTATACCGAAGATGAGATCCGTAAATTTTTTGGCTTTGATAAAATTCTGGTTATCTCTGAAAAGATCCGGCAGGATTTCATGAACGTCGCCAAAACGGAGGCTGAAATCTCAAAAATAACCCGCATTTACAATCCGCTGGACACCGTCGAAATCCTTAAAAAAACAACTCTTCCTGTTCAAAATTACACGTTCGAAAAAAACATTCCCACCTTTGTGGCAATCGGTACGGTATTCCCACAGAAGGGTTTTGACCGCCTGCTGCTCGTTCATCGCCGTTTGCTTAACGAAGGTTTTGACCACAGAATCTTGATTTTAGGCGACGGTTATGATTTGGAAAACACCAAAAAACTGCAACAGGAGCTTCAGGTTACGGGCACTTCTACTGTGTTCGGCTTTACTGATAATCCCTATCCGTATTTGCATCAGGCTGATTATTTTATACTGAGTTCACGCTACGAAGGCTTTCCCACCGTACTGTTCGAAGCCATTACTTTAAAGAAAAAAATAATTGCAACCGATGTTTCCGGTGTACGTGAGATGCTGAAAAAGGGTGAACTGGGCCTGATTACCGAAAATTCCGAAGATGGCATCTACGCCGGCATGAAACAGGCGCTGCAGCATCCCGAAAGTTTTGACACCTACATTGAGAGATTACAGCATTATCAAATGCCATTTGATCTGGAAAATTCAGTAAAAACTTTAACAAACATTATCGATCATTTGTAAATTCTATATTTGCGGTATGCCCCCAAAAACCATCCTCCAAAAAGATTTCTTTCGCGAAAGCGGCCAGTGGCTGTCCAAGGTACAGATGTGGAAAAAATGCTTCAGTCCGAATCTGCATTTTATCTATCTGCTGAGAACGGCACAAAAGCATCCGAAAAGCAGTTTGGCCGGTACATTCTGGCGGCTTGTTCTGCGACGGTATCAGATCAAATACGGCTTTCAGATTTATCCGGAAACGCAGATTGGCGAAGGTCTCTATCTGGGCCACTGGGGCGCACTTGTCATTAATCCAAAAGCCATTATCGGTAAGAACTGTAATATTGCGCAAGGCGTTACCATTGCGCAGGCAAACCGGGGCAAAAACCAGGGCGTACCTGTTATCGGCAACGAGGTCTGGATCGGGCCTAATGCCGTGCTGGTCGGCAATATTACCATCGGAAATAATGTATTAATTGCGCCCAATGCGTACGTCAATTGCAGCGTGCCCAATGATTCCGTCGTGCTTGGAAATCCCGCTACCATCATCCCGAATAAGGAGGCAACTGCCGGTTATATCAACAACAAAATAGAGTAGTGTTTTTAAATTCTTGTGTTTACTCTTTCTTTTTTAAGCGCCAGCCCTTACTTTTACAGTATCAAAAAACAAGCGCATGAGAAAGTCCTACGACAAAATATTTGAAAAGAACAAAGCCTGGGTAGAAGCCCAATGTGCCGAGAACCCCGATTTCTTTAAAAATCTTTCGATTACCCAAACCCCGGAATTTCTGTATATCGGCTGCTCAGACAGCCGCGTCTCTGCAGAGGAAATGATGGGCATGAAGCCGGGCGAACTCTTTGTTCACCGCAATATCGCGAACGTGGTGAATACGCTGGACATGAGCGCGACGGCCGTGATCCAATATGCGGTGGAACATTTGCAGGTAAAACATATTATTGTATGCGGACACTACGGTTGCGGCGGGATCAAAGCGGCTATGACGGCGGAAGACCTGGGACTTTTAAATCCGTGGCTGCGAACGATTCGTGATGTATACCGGCTGCATCAGACCGAGCTGGATGCGATTGAAGATGAACAAAAACGCTACGACCGGCTGGTGGAACTGAATGTGCAGGAACAGTGTATCAATGTGATTAAAATGGCTTGTGTGCAGGAAGAATACCTGGTGGATGAATATCCGATTGTACACGGCTGGGTGTTTGACATGCGCACCGGTAAAATCATCGACCTGGAAATTGATTTTGAAAATATTCTGAGAGACATCCAAAAAATCTATAACCTCACCAACTCCAACTGGGTGATGAGCCGCCAGAACAATAAGAATATGCAGTAATTACTTGCCGTTGAATGCCGTCATGGTATTCTGGATTCCGGCAAAGACAAACGATAAACACGCTTTGGAAAACTTTTCGATTCGCTCGGGGAGTTTTTCTTTTTCCGCTTCAGTCCATTTCCCGAGTACATAATCTACCTGCCGACCCTCGGCAAAATCAGCGGAAATACCGAACCGTAGCCGCGGATACTGTTGTGTATTAAGTTGCTGCTGGATACTTTTCAGGCCATTATGGCCCGCATCCGAGCCTTTCATTTTCATGCGAAGGGTTCCGAAAGGCAACGCCAGATCATCCGTAATAATCATCAGGTTTTCAACCGGGATATTTTCTTTCTGCAACCAAAAGCGCACGGCATTTCCGGAGAGGTTCATATAGGTATCGGGTTTCAGAATGAGGACTTTCCGCCCTTTATATTTCCCTTCAGCCAGCCAGCCGAAATTGGCAGATTTAAAGGGGGTTTCCAGCTCGGCGGCAATTTTATCAGCTATTTTAAAACCAATATTATGGCGCGTTTCAGCATATTCTCCCCCTTTATTTCCGAGCCCGACGATGAGGTATTTCATACACTTTAGTTCTTATAGGAAAATGTAAACTTTTTCCCGGTAGTGCTCGCTTCGGTCGGGTATTTTTTTTGATCGTATTGGTAAGTAAATTCAGCGCTTTCCCCGTCCATCGTTATTTTCGTAAAATTATTTCTTGAAAAACCTGCCACGGCCCACGGTCCTTCATTATATACCGTTGAAAGGATTCGGTACACCATCGGAAGTTGTGCAAAGCCATTTGGATTATTGTCGAATACATTAAAAGTAATCGTTTCGTCAGAATCAGTTCCAGACGAAGCAATGGTCTTTCTCCAGGTAGTAAGCTGATCACCGCTGTACCCTAATTCATTTTTAATGTGAATGGAATCTGCAGGTGTGCTTACAGGCGTAAGTGTAGAGTTAATAGTTGAAGGTTGTTTATTGCCGTTATATTCAACTTTTATTATAAAATCTGAAACTTTATTATTTCCCTTTTTTACAATGCCTGTTGCCTTGCTTACTAATTTATCGGTATTATATTCAAAAGTAAAATCAGACGTGAATATACCGGTCGAATCCTGATAAGCAACTGCTGCGCTTATAAGTGAATCAGAAACATAATTAAATTTAAACCGGCTTGCGCTGTTCTGGGTTGAATTCACTTCTATCAGACGGTTGGCACCATCATAACTGTACGTTGTATTCCCGCCCGCACTTTCTTCAACTTTAGACAGAAAACGCGGTTCCCAATCATAGCTGGGTTCATTCACATTAAATAAAAGATCACCGTTCTCATCACGGCCGGGTTCACAGGAAAATAACACGACCACAGAAAGTACGGTTCCTAATATATACAGAAGCTTCTTCATCAGAATTTAATTTTAGACAAAAATACGGTATTCCGGCAACTTATTTTTTTAACGCTAATTTGTGTAATAGCGTATCATGATTTTCTTTCTACATTAAAATCATGTATTTTAAAAACTTGCCGAATGGCAAGTTTTTAATCACGAGATGAATTGTTATTTTTAAGACTGTTTCATAATCTCCAGTTGCAAAATCCGGTGCAGCACCGCATTGATGTCTTCCACATTCTTCACCCCTTCCTTGCGCATCATCAGCTGATTGCCTTCCTTGCTGGATTTTTCTTTTAGCACCGCTTCCGTTGGGTTGGCTGTTAAGTACGAAATAATGTTCTTAAACCTTTCACTCTGATAAAAGCGGTCCTGCGGATTGGAAGGGAAATACCCGATGAAAATTCCGCTTTTCACCACCAGCCTTTCAAAGCCGACATCGGCTGCAATCCATTTCAGCTCCACGGATTTCAACAGGTTTTTAGCTTCTTCCGGCAGTTCCCCAAAACGGTCTTTCAGTTCCTCCTCAAACTGCTTGAGTTGCTGCGGACTTTCCGTATCGGCCAGTTTCTGGTATAAGGACAAGCGCTCTTCAATGCTTTGCACGTAGGAATCGGGAAGCATCAGTTCCAGATCAGTATCAATGTTGACTTCCTTGGTAGATTTAAAAAGTTTCTTCCGTTCTTCCTCGTTTTCAAAAAGGTCTTCGAATTCGGCATCGCTCTGCAATTCCTCCAGTGCTTCCTGCATGATTTTCTGATAAGTATCAAAGCCCATTTCATTAATGAAACCGCTCTGTTCGCCACCCAGCAAATCACCGGCCCCACGGATTTCCAGGTCTTTCATGGCAATCTGGAAACCGCTGCCCAAGTCCGAAAACTGCTCAATCGCTTCCAGCCTTTTTCGTGCGTCAGAAGTTACCATATCAAACGGCGGCGTAATCAGGTAGCAGAACGCTTTTCTGTTGCTGCGGCCCACGCGCCCGCGCATCTGATGAATATCTGCCATGCCGAAACGCTGGGCATCATTAATGAAAATTGTGTTGGCATTCGGGACATCTACTCCACTTTCCACAATGGTGGTGGAAACCAGGACGTCATATTTTCCTTCTATAAAATCCAGGACATTTTTTTCAAGTTGCTTACCTTCCATTTGTCCATGGCCGGTAATCACCCGCGCATCCGGCACCAGCCTTTGAATCAAGCCGGCGATATCTTTCAGGTTTTCCACCCGGTTGTTAATGAAATATACCTGGCCGTCCCGCTGCAGTTCATAGGAAATCGCATCGCGGATAATTTCTTCATTAAAACCAACGATCTGCGTTTCCACCGGCTGGCGGTTGGGCGGTGGTGTTTTAATCACCGATAAGTCACGCGCGGCCATCAGCGAAAACTGGAGCGTCCGCGGAATCGGCGTGGCCGTCAGCGTCAGTGTATCAATATTACTTTTCAGGGTCTTTAATTTATCTTTGACGGAAACGCCGAATTTATGTTCCTCGTCAATAATCAATAAGCCCAGGTCTTTAAATTTAACAGAGCTGCCCACGAGCTGATGGGTTCCAATCACAATATCCACACTGCCGTCCTTTAAACCTGCCAGCGTTTCTGCTTTTTGCTTGGCCGTCCGGAACCGGTTGAGGTAAGAAATGTTTACCGGGAAATCTTTAAGCCTTTCCTTAAAACTGCGGTAATGCTGGAAGGCAAGAATCGTGGTCGGCACCAGAATCGCTACCTGTTTCCCGTCGGTAGCTGCTTTGAAAGCGGCGCGGATGGCAATTTCCGTTTTCCCGAAACCAACGTCACCACAGATCAGCCGGTCCATCACGGTGTTGTTTTCCATGTCCTTTTTCACATCCACCGTAGCTTTTTCCTGGTCGGGCGTATCTTCATATATAAAGCTTGCTTCCAGCTCATTCTGCAGATAGGAATCCGGCGCGAAGGCGAATCCTTTTGCCGTTTTCCGTTCCGCGTACAGTTTAATCAGGTCAAAAGCAATTTGCTTTACCTTGGCCTTGGTTTTTTGTTTTAATGTTTTCCAGGCCGGCGACCCCAGTTTGGAAAGCACAATTTCTTTGCCTTCGGGGCCGTTGTACTTGGATATTTTATGAAGCGAGTGAATGCTGACATACAGCAAGTCTCCGTTTTTATACGTGAGCTTAAAACATTCCTGCACTTTGCCATCATTATTTACTTTCACCAAGCCCATAAACTTCCCGATGCCATGGTCGATATGCGTAATGTAATCCCCCACTTTCATCTGCATCAGATCTTTCAGCGTAATCTGTTCGGATTTGGCAAATGAATTCTTGGCTTTAAAACGCTGATAACGTTCGAAAATCTGATGGTCGGTGTACACCGAAATTTTGTGATCGTGGTCCACAAAGCCTTCGTGGAGTTCAGACTTAAATGATTTAAAAGGAACATCTTTTTCGAGTTCTTCAAAAATGGCTTCGAGTCTTTCCTTCTGTTTCTCACCGGAAAAGGAAATCCAGGTTTCATATTCCTGTTGCTGTTTGGCATCCAGGTCTTCCTGCAGCAGATCAAATTTTTTATTGAAGGTAGGCTGCGCCGTTTGATTCAGTGTTATAACTTCTGACCCGGGAATTTCCTGCAGCGTGAAATCTACCCAGTCAAAGCGGCGGACATTGGAAATAAATTCCTCTTCCGGCACAAACAGTTCTTCCGGCGTGGAATGCTTGATGTCTCTGCTCAGTTTCAGGAAATTTTCTTCGGCTTTTGCATAAAAGTTTTTAATAACCGTAAAACCTAAAAAGGCATTTTTGGTAACCACCAGCAGGTTCTCCGGTGCCAGGTCAAACAGCGGTACACGACTGCTGACCACGGTGTAATTCATGTTTGACACCAGCTGGAATTCCTCCACCTTTTCTTTGGTAAGCTGTGTTTCAATATCAAAAGTTTTAATGCTTTCCACCTCATTGCCGAAAAAAGAGATGCGGTAAGGCTCCTCATTGGAATAGGAAAACACGTCCACAATTCCACCTCTCACCGAAAACTCGCCCGGCTCGGAAACAAAATCCGTCAGCTGAAACTGAAACTGCTCCAGCAATTCTTCGGTAAAATTAAAATCGAGTTTATCGCCTGCTTTAATGGTGTGTGAAATTGCCTTAAAATCTTCTTTCTTCATCACCTTTTCGGCCAGCGAGACAAAAGGAGCCACCATCACCTGCGGCTTTTTGTTGGTGTGAATTTTATTCAGGACTTCTGTGCGAAGCACAAGGTTCGCATTCTGTGTTTTTTCCGTCTGATAGGGGTCCAGATGGCTGGGCGGGAAATACAGCACATTCTCACGGCCGAGTAATTCCTCCAGTTCTGCCGTCAGGTAGAGCGCATCCTCTTTATCATCCGCCAGGTAAAGTATCGACGTCTTTCTCAGCAGAAACAGTTCCGCCGCCAGTATGGAAGGTGCTGAGCCGGCGGAAGACTTCACCGCCAGTGGCCTTTTGTTATCTAAAGCAGTACATATATTTTTTCCAAAATCACGTTGCAGCAGCGAGGGCAGCAAGGTTTCGGTGATGTTTTTCAGTTGCATAGTCGTTCGTAAAAGCTAAAATAAGGCCATCAGTCTATAAATGCAGATGCGGCACCAAGAGTTTTCCGGCGCCGTTTTGCAGCCGTAAATTTACAATTATTTTCAGGCATTTCATCTTGGCAAGAGCTCGCTGTCCTTAAACAAACTTCGTGCGACAGAAATTTATTTGGATTATCTTCACCACGCAAAACACATTTTAAAACTTATGAAAAAAGGTTTTCTGCTCACTGCTTTTCTGGTCAGTTCCCTGCACTTTATTTCCGCGCAAAAGAAATCTGCCACAGCTGACATAACTGCAAATATCGGTACGCACGCTGTTTTCATGAAACCGGCAGGAAGCAATATTTTAGGGCGACACCTGCAGCCGTTCTACGGTTTTGGCGTACAGGCACATTTGATGACTCCGCTGAAGTTTGGCCTGGGCGCCAGCTATTCTTATATGATTTCTAATGTAAAGTACGGCCAGGAACCGGCAGCTCTTAATCAGGGCTCACCCAGAATGTCTCAGGCTGATGTTTATGTACTGTATGCGTCACCCTTAGCAGAAAGCATCACCGCAGAACCTTTCGCTGGCGGCAGTTTTTACCGGCTCACCACCCGATAAGAACAAAACAAGAGCACCTATGCCGTTAACATGGCAGGATTTACCGGCGGCATTACTTTTCTCCACCCTATCGACCGCGAAGAGCAGCAGTCATTATTTGTGACACCCAAGATCAATGTCATGTTTCCGCCATCAGCGGACCAACATCCCTTTTCACTCGTGCAAAGAGAAACGGTATTGCTGAGCATCAGTGCCAGCTACCGCTATCAGTTCTGAGAAAACCAAGCTGCCCGGTGTGGCTAAAAAACTTTTACATTTGCAACATGCTTTCTATTATAAAAAGAAATATTGCACTGCTTTGGGCGAAAAAACATGTGAAGAAAGCAGCCGCTTTTAAAACCAACGCGGTTGCCGACCAGCAGAAACTGCTGTTATCCCTGGTGAAAACCGCCGAGAAAACTTTATTTGGCCGCCTGCATCAGTTTGAAAATATCCGTACGGTGGAAGACTTTCAGCGGCAGGTACCGGTTGCGGACTATGAAGATTTAAAACCATTTATCGATAAAGTTAAACGGGGGCAGCGCCATATTCTGTGGCCGGAAACGCCGCTGTATTTCGCCAAAACTTCAGGCACCACCTCCGGCGCGAAGTATATTCCTATTTCCCAGGAAGGAATGCCGTATCAGGTAAGCGCCGCTCAAAGTGCTATATTTCATTATATCGCGCAGAAAAACAATGCTGATTTTGTTTCCGGGAGAATGATTTTCCTGCAGGGAAGTCCGCAGCTCGAAGAAGTGTATGGCATCAAAACCGGGCGGCTTTCCGGTATTGTTGCGCATCATATTCCAGATTATCTTCAAAAGAACCGCCTGCCCAGCCTGGAAACGAACCTCATAGAAGATTGGGAAGCAAAAGTGGATGCCATCGTGCGCGAAACAGAACATGAAGACATGACGCTTATCTCAGGCATTCCGCCCTGGCTGATTATGTATTTTGAAAAACTCGTGGCGCGGCATAATAAGAAAATTACGGCGCTTTTTCCCAATCTGCAATTGCTGATTACCGGTGGTGTGAACTACGAACCTTACCGCGAAAAAATGGAAGAACTGCTCGGCAAGCCGGTGGACACCCTGCAGACCTTTCCTGCCAGCGAAGGTTTCTTTGCTTTTCAGGACGATTACCGTAAAGAAGGGTTATTGCTGCTGACCAACCACGGAATTTTTTACGAGTTTATCCCGCTGGAGGAGTTTGGCAAACCGAATGCAAAACGCCTGACTTTGGGAGAGATTGAACTTCATAAAGATTATGCCTTACTTCTTACCACTAATTCCGGCTTGTGGGCCTATTCTATTGGGGACGTGGTACGTTTTATTTCCAAAGAGCCGTACCGGGTGCTGGTATCCGGTCGCACCAAGCATTTCACCTCAGCGTTTGGAGAGCACGTGATTGCCTATGAAGCAGAGGAAGCCCTGAAAGCCACCATCGCGCAACATCCGGCGCAGATTACAGAGTTTCATTTGGCACCTCAGGTAAATCCCGGCGAAGGCCTTCCTTATCACGAGTGGCTGATTGAATTTGCCAAAAAGCCTGAACACATTGAGCAGTTCAGCGCCACACTTGATGCGGAGATGCGCAAGAGAAACAGTTACTATGATGATCTGATTTCAGGGAATGTTTTGCGCCCGCTGGTGATTACGACTTTAGCATCGAACTCCTTCCTCAACTACGCAAAATCACAAGGAAAACTGGGTGGGCAGAACAAAATCCCCAGATTAGCAAATGACCGCAGGATTGCCGATTTTTTACAATAAGATCCCTTTTATTAAATTATAATTTATATATTAGCCAATCATTAATTATAATTTATCAAAATGAAAAAAATCTATTTACTGGCTGCGACTGCGTTGACTTTGTCTTTTGCTAACGCACAAGAAAGCTTAAGCGCTGTCTCAAACACCGTAAAAACCGTTAATGTCAGCAAGCCTGGCGCCATCCTGTATGAGCAGGAACAAACAGAAGGAGGCAACGGAATCGTCTCTGATGTTTTAGCCAGCGGAGAGTTCGTAATGGCTGCTGATGATTTCACGATTACGCAAGGAGTAACTGCAAAAAAGTTTTACTTCATCGGCTTCCAGAATGACAGCAATTTGCCTGATATTACTACAGGCGCAGTTATGTATATTTATTCTGACGCCAACGGAAAGCCTTCCGGTATTCCGGGAACAAATGCAGCGACGATAGCTAAAGTTGACCTTGAGATAGGTCAGCCTGGTATCAATATCATCGCTGACTCAAGTTATTTCATCTTCGAAGTTGATCTGGAAGCTGCATTGGGTTCCGGATTAAATATTGAAGCAAATAAAAAATACTGGGTTACATTCGCACCTAAAATTACGTTAGATGATTATATCGGCGCAAGTCGCTGGAACTGGGTAACCGGAACTATCAAAGGGAGTAAGGCAAAACTGGTCGACCCATATAATGCTTTCGGCGCAGGTGCGACCAACTGGACCAATATTTCAGCCCTTACCGGGCAGGCAGCCTTCGACGGCCTGGCTTTCGCAATTCATGGTGATGTAGGTTTAGGCACACAGGAACTGTACAGCACGATCAAACCGGTTATAGCCACACAACAAGGCGACCTTTTGCATATTTTCACAAAGAACGATAAGCTGAAATCTGCGGATATTTACGCGACTGATGGCAAAAAAGTAGCTTCCGGAACGGTGGATAAACTCAACATCGGCCAGCTGCCCAAAGGTGTATACATCCTGAATGTAACCCTTGCCAGCGGAAAAACAGAATCTACCAAATTTATCAAGAGATAATCAAAACCTTACCTCAACAAAATATCCGGGCATTTCACCCGGATATTTCTATTATATAAACCTCCACAAACTTAATTCGATACCGCCTTCAGTCCGACCACCGACGCAATCAGCGTGAGCGCAAAGAAAATCCGCCAAAAGGTCGCCGGTTCATTAAAAAAGAAAATGCCCATTACTACCGCGCCCACCGCGCCAATGCCGGTCCAGACCGCATACGCCGTACCAATGGGGATGGGATTACTGCCGTAGGATATCGCTTTATAGAGCAAAAACATACTTAAAAACAAAGAGGCAGCAAAACCGGCCCACCAGAAATAACTTTCACGGCCCGTGGTTTCCTGCGCCCTCCCCAGGCAGGTGGCAAACGCAGTTTCAAACAAGCCGCCGATAATCAGAATAATCCAGTTCATGCGCCAAAGATAAAAATTTAAACAGCGACCTGATTTTTAAATTATCTTCCCAGCGGTTAGCTTACTTTTGCACCATGATTTCACTACAGCCTGTTCAGACGCTGAAAATCCCCGAATTCCGCAACCTGATGGCGGGCCGTTTCTTTCTCGTTTTAGCCTTTCGCATGCTTGCCACCCTCATGGGCTGGTGGATTTATCAACTCACCAAAGATCCGTTTGCCATCGGGCTCATCGGACTTTCCGAAGTCATCCCGGCCGTTTCTACCGCGCTGTATGCCGGCCATGTCATCGATAATTCGAATAAGAAAAAACTGCTGCTCATCTGCAACTATGCGTATGTACTGCTGATTGGCTTGCTTACGCTGCCTGCTTTTTTCGGACATACCCTTTTGGGACTTTCCAACACCGGCATTTCCTATTTTATTTACGGCGTTATTTTTCTCACCGGCTTTTGCCGCGCCTTCATCGGACCGATTATCCCGACCATCATTCCCAAAGTCGTTTCCCGCGAAACCCTGCCCAATGCCATTACCCTCAACCAGGCGACTTTTCTGACCGCTTCGGTTTCCGGGCACGCCATCGGCGGTTTCCTGATTCACTGGCTGGACATTGGCGGCACTTTGCTGGTTATTCTCAGCGTCATGACGATCGCTTCCTTCTTCTTTTGGTTCCTGAGCGCGCATCCGTCCGAAAACACCGGTCCGCAGCTCAGCGTGATGAAAAGCATGCGCGAAGGAATGGCGTACATTTACAAAACCCGCGAAATCCTGGGCGCTCTATGCCTGGATATGTTCGCCGTCCTGTTTGGCGGAGCCGTCGCCATGATTCCGGTTTTTGCCACCGATATCCTGAAGGTCGGCGCGGAAGGTTTTGGTTTGCTCAATGCCGCCACTGATATCGGCGCCATGATTATGATTATCATTCTCACCCTGATTCCGCTCAAACGCGCGCAGGGTAAAATCCTGCTGGGCGCTGTGGCAGGCTTCGGACTGTGTATTATTGGTTTCGGACTGTCGGAACTGTACTGGCTGTCGTTCGGACTGCTGGTGCTCAGCGGCATGCTCGATGGTATTTCCGTGGTCATCCGCGGGACCATTGTTCAGCTTAAAACACCGGACCACATTCGCGGCCGCGTGCTGAGCGTGAATTCCATTTTCATTATGTCCAGCAACGAAATGGGTCAGTTCGAAAGCGGTCTCGCGGCGCGGTGGCTCGGCGTGGTGCGTTCCGTAATTTTCGGCGGAACTATGACGGTCCTGATTGCGCTGGTCGTGGGCCGCAGCATTCCGAAACTGCGTCGCATGGAATATTGATTTTTCGGGAGCAACGAGCGCAGTGCACTTGCCGAAGACCGGCTCCGGCTTTCCGTTGCAATTCCTCGGCCCACCCTGACGGGCGGTCCTGTGGGATTTCCACTGCAATCCGGGCTAGAGGAGAATTTCGTTTGCCTCTGACTTATCAACAGATTTAACATTTGATAACCAATCACTTACCATACTCAAAAGCGGGAATGTTAGTTAAATTTCTGCCACCTGGTTTTAAAAAAACTATCTTTGTACCATGACTCAGAAGGACACTTTATCATCGCTTATTCACGGCACTTTCGCCCGGGAACTGTCGATTTCCGATGGTAAAATGCCGCCCAATGCAGTA
Organism: Kaistella sp.; assembly: GCA_032057205.1. Classification (GTDB taxonomy): domain Bacteria; phylum Bacteroidota; class Bacteroidia; order Flavobacteriales; family Weeksellaceae; genus Kaistella. The sequence goes on along the minus strand of DAMCFT010000001.1, from coordinate 475,258 downwards.
GATTTCGAGCGGCTCGTCATCGGTACTTTTCTGATTGATAAGAAAGGACTGGACTATTCCATTGACCTGCTGACCGCCGACGTTTTTTACGATCCGCGCCACCAGGAAATCTTTCGCGCCATCACGCGGTTGTTTGAAGCCAATCATCCGGTGGATTTAATGACCGTCATTCAGGAACTGAAAAAAAGTGAGAAACTGGCCTTTGCCGGTGGCGATCATTATATCATCGACCTGACGATGGGTATCTCTTCCAGTGCGCACATCGAATATCACGTGCGCGTGATCCTGGAAAAGTTCATCCTGCGCAGCCTTATCAATGTGTCGGCGAATGTGATCGACAGCTCTTATAAGGAAACCACCGATGTGTTTGAACTGCTGGACAAAGCCGAACAGGCCTTTTTTGATATTACCAACGGAACCATTAAAAAAGGATTTGATACCGCGAATAACCTCGTGAAGGAAGCAATTGAAACCATCAAATCCCTCAAAGACAAAGAAGGGCTTTCCGGTATTCCGTCCGGCTTCCGTGATATTGACAAAGAAACCGGCGGCTGGCAGAATTCTGACCTCATCATCATCGCGGCGCGTCCGGCGATGGGTAAAACTGCTTTTCTCCTCTCCATGGCCCGAAACATTGCCGTGGAACACAATATTCCCATGGCGCTGTTCTCCCTAGAGATGGCTTCTGTACAGCTGATAACCCGGATGATTGCCAGCGAAACCGGCATTTCTTCCGAAAAATTACGGAAAGGCCAGATGTCTGATGAAGAATGGCAGCGACTGTTCTCTAACGTTTCCGCGTTGGAAAATGCACCGCTCTACATTGATGAAACGCCGTCACTGTCGGTGTTTGATTTCCGTGCAAAATGCCGCCGTCTCGTGATGCAGCACGGCGTGCGCATCATCATGGTGGATTACCTGCAGCTGATGACCGCCAGTTCCGGCAAAGGGGCCGGGAACCGTGAGCAGGAAATCGCGACTATTTCCCGCTCCCTGAAAGCGATTGCGAAGGAACTGAACGTACCGGTAATTGCGCTCTCTCAGCTTTCGCGAAGTGTGGAAACGCGTCCGGGCAAACGCCCGCAACTTTCCGACCTGCGGGAATCCGGAGCGATCGAGCAGGATGCGGATATTGTCTCTTTTATCTTCCGTCCGGAGTATTACAAAATCACCACTTGGGATAATGATGAAGACGGCATGGAAAGCTCCACGGAGAACCAGGCAGAACTTATCATTGCAAAACACCGGAACGGTGCAACTGCCGATGTGCGGATGTATTTCTTCAAGAATATCGCCAAGTTTGCCGACCTGGATCTGTATGGTGACGGCGGTGGTTATGGCGGATATCAGCCGTCCAGCTTCGCACAACAGGAAACCCCGAGCGGCTTCGATAAAATCCGGACGACCATCGATCCGGGCGCAGCTTTCGATATCGGCGACCCGCAAAAACTGTCCGGCTCTTCCATGAACGACCAGGATGACGATGACGATTTTATGTTTTAATACATGAGTTTCAGAATCAACATTTACACAGACGGGGCCTGCAGCGGCAATCCGGGCCGTGGCGGCTACGGTATCGTGATGAAAGTTCCCGAAAAAAACTACGAAAAACGCTACGCGCAGGGTTTCCGCCGCACGACCAACAACCGCATGGAATTACTGGCGGTGATCACCGCACTGGAAAAATTAAAATCTACGGAAAACGATATCCATGTTTTCACGGATAGTAAATATGTTTCGGATGCCATTAACCAAAAATGGATTTACGGCTGGATTCGCAAAGGTTTTAAAAACGTAAAAAACCCGGACCTGTGGCAACGCCTTGTTCCGCTCATCAAAGCGCACACCCCTACCTTCCATTGGATCAAAGGCCACGCCGGCCACACTGAAAACGAAATCTGCGACCAACTGGCCGTGAAAGCGGCGCAGACCGAACCTTTGCTTACGGATACCTTTTTTGAGCAACAGGGCAAGGGCGGGTTGTTTGATAAGTAGGTGCAGGACTGTGTCTTATAAATCTGTTGGAATTGTGCCTGACACAACCATATTCTCCTGTTATCAGCAATTAACCGAGCAACTTTTTTCATAAAATGTTTGACTGGTATTTTGTTTATTATAAGAAACTCATTCCAGCAGTTACACACTGATTTGTTCTGGTGTATTTATAAGATATTTTAAGATTATAAGATTTTAAGGTAAGTATCGGCCTATTATTTTATACCTACTTATAAAGAATAGTTTACATTATTTACCTTTGTCTTATGAACTACCTTGAAGCACTGAACCGCCGCTATTCGGTAAAAAAGTTTGACACTGAACGTCAGGTAGCGCCGGAGGTGCTGCACAATATTCTGCAGGCCGGCAAGCTCTCGGCCAGTTCGCTGGGTTTGCAGCCGTATAAAATTTACGTGGCGGAAAGCGCGGCCATTCGCCGGCAGCTGGTTCCGGCTTTTTATAATCCCTCACAAGCGGAAACTTGTTCGCATTTGCTGATTCTGACATCCAAAACAAAAGTGGAGCAGGAATATATCGACGGTTATTTTCGTCACATTACGGAAGTGCGCGGCACACCCGGCGAACAACTACAAGGGTTCAAAGCGAGTATTGAAGGCTGGACGGAAGCGCAGGAACTCGAAGAACAGCAGCATTGGGCCGAAAAGCAAAGTTATATTGCACTCGCCAATCTGATGTTCGCCGCTGCGCTGGAAGGCGTGGATACCTGCCCGATGGAAGGCTTCCGAGAAGAAGTATTATCCCGTGTTTTGCAACTCAATCCTGAAAACGAAAAAGTATCCGTTACGCTGGCCCTGGGATACCGCTCGGCAGAAGATGCTTTTCAGAATATGAAAAAGGTGCGCAAACCGGCAGAAAAGCTTTTTAAATTTTTATAAAAAAATATATGATTAAAGCGGACGTCCTGGTAATCGGGTCCGGTATTTCCGGCCTGTCGTATGCCATCAAAGTTTCACAGCAAATGCCTGAGGCAAAGATTATCATCGTAACCAAAGCCGATGAGGACGAAAGCAATACCAAATACGCACAGGGCGGCCTGGCCGTCGTGACCGATTTCAGCAAAGACAATTTCACCAAACACATTGAGGATACCCTGCGCGCGGGCGATGGCGAGAACGATCCCGCCATTGTGAAAATGGTGATTGAGGAAGGCCCGGACCGCTTTCGGGAACTCGTGGACTGGGGAACCCGATTCGACCGCAAAGACGGCCACCTGATGCTCGGCCGCGAAGGCGGACATACCGAGAACAGAATTGTTCACCACAAAGACATTACCGGCCGTGAGATCGAGCGCGCCCTGCTGCAAACACTCCGTAGTTTGCCCAACGTGGAGATGATGAGCCACCATTATGTCATCGACCTTATTACCCAGCACCATATTCCCCGCAAACAATTCGACGAAAACTCAATTGACTGCTACGGCGCCTACATTCTGGATGAGCAGCAAAAGATAATTAAAAAAATTACGGCTAAAATTACGCTGGTCGCTACCGGTGGCGCCGGCCATGTGTATAAAAATACGACCAATCCGCTGATCGCGACCGGTGACGGGATTGCTTTCGTGTACCGTGCACGCGGACGGATTTCCAATATGCAGTATTACCAATTCCACCCTACTGCGTTATTCTCCCGCCGCGACGGGATGCTGTTCCTGATCTCTGAAGCGGTGCGTGGTGACGGTGCCAAGCTCCGAACAAAAGATGGAAAACCCTTCATGCATAAATATGATGAGCGCGAAGAGCTGGCTTCCCGTGATATTGTGGCACGCGCCATTGATAACGAACTGAAAATCTCCGGCGATGATTATGTCGGGCTGGATTGCCGGCAAATGAACCGGGAACGATTTATTGAGCATTTCCCTAATATATATCAGAAATGCCTGGAAGAAGGCATTGATCCTTTTAAAGAATTGATTCCGGTCGTGCCTGCCTGCCACTATCTGATGGGAGGCATTGACATTGATAAAGACGGACAGAGTTCGATCCGTCATCTCTTTGCCGTGGGCGAATGTACTAATTCCGGTTTGCACGGTGCCAACCGGCTTGCCTCCAATTCCTTGCTGGAAGGCCTGGTCTTTGGACATAAAGCCGCCATGAAAACCACAGAACTCCTGCAGGAAAACAACTTTAATTTCGAGGACTTAAAAGCCGTTCCGGAATGGAATGAAGAAGGCATGAAGATGATGGATGAAATGGTGATTGTCTCCTATCTTCGTCGCCAGTTGCAGGAAATGATGAGCGACCTGGTGAGCATTGTCCGCAGCAATGAACGATTGCAGATTGCAGCCCGGAAGCAGCGTGAAATCCACGAAGCCGTGACCGAGTTATACAGCTATTCGATCATCTCGCCGCAACTGGCAGAACTGCGCAATCTGGTGAACATTTCGTATCTCATCATCCGCCAGTCTCTTGAAATGAAAGAAAACAAAGGCGCTTTTTATAATAAGGATTTCGCGTAAACCATTATGGTTCTGATGGTTAAATGCATATTGCGAAATAAGATTCGGTTTTGTATCTTTGCCGCAAGTTTGCAACAGGTGCTGAGGAAACCAGCCGGCAGATTAAATAAAAAAGAAATGGAGCATCAGTTCAGGAATACAAAGTCTTTTCGCTATTGGCTTTCCCGTGACTTTTGCTGTGCGATAAACTTATAAACTTCAAGGTGTGCTGCCCTGAAGTTTTTTTATTTTAAAAAACCATGAAAAGACCTGCATACATTACCGATGCTGCGTTAAAAACTTTTATCAGCCGTGCGCTGGAGGAAGACCTGGGCCCCGGAGACCACTCTACCCTGGCTACTATTCCGAAAGACCTGCAGCAGAAAGCAAAACTTTTGGTTAAAGAAGATTGCATCCTGGCAGGCGTTGAACTCGCTGAGATCATTTTCCGTCAGTTTGATCCTTCGCTTTCTGTGGAAGTTTTAATGAAAGACGGGCAGCAGGCCAAAGCAGGCGATATTGTTTTGAATGTATCAGGCAGCGCCCGCTCCATTCTTTCTACGGAGCGTTTCGTTCTGAACTGCATGCAGCGCATGAGCGGCATTGCGACCCTCACCCACGAATGGGATGCACGCCTCGTAGGCACCAAAACCAAATTACTCGATACCCGTAAAACTACGCCTAACTTCCGCCTTTGTGAAAAATGGGCAGTTGCCATCGGCGGCGGAACCAATCACCGCTTTGGGTTGTATGATATGATCATGCTGAAGGACAACCACATCGACTATAACGGCAGTATTAAAAATGCAGTTTCGGCCGCACGCGAATATATCGCACAGAATGAGCTGGAACTCAAAGTAGAAGTGGAAACCCGAACGCTGCAGGAAGTCCGCGAAGCGTTGGATGCCGGCGCAGACCGGATTATGCTGGACAATATGGACATAGCGACCATGCGTGAAGCCGTGGAAATCATTGGCAAGAAAAGTGAAACCGAAGCGTCCGGCGGCATTACCCGCGACATGCTGAAGGAAATCGCTGATACCGGCGTTGATTACATTTCAGCCGGGGCACTTACGCATTCAGCGAAGAACATTGACATCAGCTTAAAGGCAGTTGCAGTCTGATTATACATCCGATAATTAAATCGCGTTATCAGGCAAAACTAAACAAGCGTTTACAAGCTGAAAATTGATTTTATATCTTTTTTAAAATACTGTCCAACACTTATTTAAAAGCTTTTTTTAACAAAATTTTAAAATTTAACATTTTCTTAATCAAAGTCCCGTTTAAATTAAATATTTTTGCACCAGAATAAAATCTAATTTAATTTTTATTTCAAAAAATGAATTTGAAACCATTTAGAAAGTCGATGCTATCGGTAGTTATTACCCTATCCACAGCAAGTGTTTATTACGCACAAACGACACAGGACACTCTGCAAAGAGAGAAAGACATCGAGCAGGTAGTTCTGACAGGAGTTGCCGACTTGGCGAAAGACCGCAAAACACCGGTGGCTGTTTCCACTATCAAGGAAGCGCAAATCATTGAAAAACTGGGTAACCAGGAATTCCCGGAAATTCTGAACAGCACTCCGTCCGTGTACGCTACCAAAGGCGGCGGTGGATTTGGTGACTCGAGAATCAATGTAAGAGGATTTGACCAAAAGAATACTGCGGTAATGATCAACGGGGTACCGGTGAATGACATGGAAGGTGGATCAGTATACTGGTCTAACTGGGCAGGACTTTCTGATGTAACTTCAGCAATGCAGGTTCAGCGCGGGCTGGGTTCCTCTAAACTGGCAATTGCCTCTGTAGGTGGAACAATCAACGTGTTAACAAGAGCTGCTGATAAAAGAAGACAAGGTAACGTAACCGTAGGTATTGGAAATGATGGCTACCACAAGGCTCTTTTCTCTTACAATACCGGTAAAGGCGAAACAGGCTGGTCAACTTCCTTCCTGATGAGCCGTACGGCAGGGTCGATGTATGCAGATGGTACTGAGTTCGAAGGATACAACTATTACTTTGCTTTAGGTTTTAATCCTTCTGCTAAGCATGACTTCCAATTCACGTTTACGGGTGCTCCACAATGGCACAACCAACGTTCTTTCCAAAGTACAATTTATGATTACATTAAGTACGGCGGAACTGAAGATGAGCCAAACAGAAGATATAACCAGAACTGGGGCTATCTGGATGGTAAGGAGTATGCGATGACCAGAAACTATTTCCACAAGCCGGTTATGTCCTTAAACTGGGATTGGAAAATCAGCAATGAAACAAAATTAAACTCTGTAGTGTACGCTTCTTTCGGTAGAGGTGGTGGTACCGGCGATGCAGGTAGAATTAACGGTAAATTTTATAATACCCTGCCTAGAACTGCTGACGGACTTGTACGTTTCGACGATATCGTACGCTGGAATCAAGGAGGTATTGTAGCAGACTTTGGCGCAGTTAATCCTACTCCGGGAAGTGCAACCAGCAGCAATGGGATTATTCGCAGAGCCTCAATTAATTCACACAACTGGTTTGGATTAATCAGTAGCTTAAACCACAGATTTAGCGACAACCTGAACGCTTCCGTAGGGGTTGATGCAAGAACCTATGAAGGAATTCACCACAGAGTAGTGAGTGATTTCCTTGGAAATAATTCCTATACAGATACAAGCAACATTAATAACAAGCCGAATGTAATTACCAATAGCTACTCGGCTGTACCAAACTGGAATGCGTTTGGTAAAAGCGCTGATATCAAAGACCAGCTGGCCTATAGTAATGATGGTTTGGTTCAATGGTTAGGTGGATTTGGTCAATTGGAGTACACGAACGATGCATTGTCTGCGTTTGTTCAGGGATCCGTTTCCAACCAGAACTTCCAGCGTATAGATTATATGCTATACACGCCAGAAAATCAGAAAAGTGAAAAAGTAGACCTGGTAGGATACAATGTGAAAGGGGGTGCAAACTATAACATCAACGATCAACATAACGTTTTTGCGAACGCAGGATATTATGAGAGACAACCTTTCTTCGGTGCTGTATTCCTTAATAACCGAAACGACGTTAACCCTTCCCTGACTAATGAAAAAATTACTTCATTCGAAGTGGGTTATGGTTTCCGTTCTCAATACTTTAATGCTAACCTGAACGCATACCATACATCTTGGGACGATATTTACCGCAGACTTACTGTGCGTACCAAATTGAACGGTGCTGATGTGACGGGTGTTGCCAACGTATTGGGCATTCAGGAAATTCACAAGGGGATTGAAATGGACTTCAATGTGAAGCCTGCCACCTTTGTTACTATTAATGGTATGTTCTCTATCGGAGACTGGTATTTCGAAGGAAGCCCAAGTGCATCTTTCGTAGAAGACCAAACCAATACAGTAGTTCAGGAAGGAACACTGGCACTGGATGGCCTTAAAGTAGGTGATGCTGCTCAGCTGACCGCTGCATTGTCTGCAGATTTCAAAGTACTGGATTGGTTAAACTTCGATGCGCAGTATCGTTATGCTGATAAACTGTATTCAGCGTTTGAACCTGCCAGCCGATTGGTAACAGCCGCACAGCCGAACCCATCTGATCCTGCTGTTGAGCTTCCATCTTACGGATTGCTTGACCTCGGAATCGGTGCTAACTTCAAATTAAACAGAGATCAGGCTTTCAAACTGAGATTCAACGTGAATAACGTTCTGGATAAAGTATATATTGCTGAATCAAGAACCAACAAGGCTGCAGACACTAATCCGGCCAATAACTGGAAAGGTGTGAACAAAGCCAACGAGGTATTCTTCGGATTTGGCAGAACCTGGAACGCTTCTGTAAGCTTCCTGTTCTAACAAACAGTTTATATCTAATCAATCCCGGTCTGTGACCGGGATTTTTTTATCTTTGTGCTACATTAAAAAAAATAAAACAATGGATTTCAACATCATGCTTAATGCACACCGTGGGTTTGCGTATTTGATTTTGCTGGCAACGGCCATTTTTGTAATTGCGCTGCTGATGACGATGTTCGGCTATTCCGGCCGGATCACCAAACTGCTGCGTAGATCAACGCTGTTCACCATGATCTTCTTCCATATCCAGGCGCTGATCGGACTGGTGATGCTGTTCTTCTTTTCGCCGGGCTTTCAGGCAGCGCGAGAATCAGGAACTTTAATGAAAGATGCGACCGCCAGAAATACCTTTGTGGAGCATCCTTTTGCCATGATTGTGGCAGCGGTACTGCTCACCATCGTGAACAAGAAATTTAAGATGAATGAAAAGCTGAACATGAGCTGGGTAATTATGTCCTTTATCGCACTTGCACTGATGCTGTGGGCTTTCCAGTGGACAAGACTTTTCGGTTAATTAACTTTATACTTTCTGATATTATATGAAAATAGCACTTGTGGGCGCTACCGGCATGGTGGGCCAGGTAATGCTGAAGGTTCTGGAAGAACGAAACTTTCCGGTGACGGAACTCTATCCCGTGGCTTCCGAGAAATCAATCGGCAAAACCATCGTTTTTTGCGGCAAAGAATATCCTGTCGTTTCCATGGAAGAAGCGATCCGTAAGAAACCACAGATTGCGCTGTTTTCAGCGGGCGGCAGCACGTCGGCAGCCTTTGCTCCACAGTTTGCCGAAAACGGCACTACTGTTATTGACAACTCTTCCAACTTCCGGATGGACGCAGATAAGAAACTAATCGTTCCGGAGATTAATGCAGCATCCCTGACGAAGGAAGATAAAATTATTGCCAACCCGAATTGCTCCACGATTCAGCTGGTGCTGGCCCTGGCGCCTCTTCATCAACAATACGGCCTGAAACGCGTGATCGTGTCAACCTATCAGTCTGTCACCGGTACCGGTAAAAAAGCAGTTGATCAGCTCAACGCAGAAATTGCCGGAAACGACGGCGGCGAAAAGGTGTATCCTCATCCTATTTTTAAGAATGCGCTGCCACACTGCGATGTGTTCAGTGAAGATGATTACACAAAGGAAGAGATCAAGCTGATGACGGAACCGCATAAAATCATGCAGGACGATTCTTTTAAAATCACAGCCACGGCCGTGCGGGTGCCTGTGCAGGGCGGTCACTCCGAAAGTGTAAACATCGAGTTTAATAAAGACTTTGACCTTTCAGAGGTGCGAAATCTTCTGGCGGATAGTCCTGGTATTCAAGTCGTTGATGATGTCGCCAATAATCAATATCCGATGCCTTTGTATGCCGAAGGTAAAGACGAGGTTTTTGTGGGCAGAATCCGCCGCGATAATTCCCAGCCCCATACGCTGAACATGTGGATTGTGGCCGATAACCTGCGGAAAGGTGCCGCCACCAACGCGGTACAAATTGCAGAATATCTGCATCAGCATCAGTTAGTATAAACAAACAGCCCGCTCCACAGCGGGCTTTTTTAATATTAGAACGCACAAACTTTTTCTGTCAGTATTTCAAAACTTATGGTAACCAGACACACGCAGCACAACATTCGGTTTCAGGGGTTCGTCGCCGCTGCCGGCGTTTTGCTGTTTGTTATTAAAATCCTGGCGTGGCAACTTACCCATTCAGATGCCGTCTTTTCCGACGCGATGGAAAGCATTGTCAATATTCTGGCCGCGTTCATGGGTTTATATTCGCTTGCCCTGGCAGCAAAGCCCCGTGATTCAGAGCATCCATACGGTCACGGAAAGGTAGAATTCATCACCTCCGGTGTGGAAGGCGTTTTAATAATGGTGGCCGGCGTTATTATTATTGTGCAGAGTATCGTTTCTTTCCTGCAGGAAAATGTGCCGCACCAATTGGAGTGGGGAATGCTGTTGATTGGCGGAACCGCTGTTATCAATTACATCCTGGGGCACCTGTCCTGGAAGCGGGGTGTCCGCCAGAATTCACTGGTATTGCAAAGTTCCGGAAAACATCTGAAAACCGATACGCTTACAACCCTGGCGCTGGTACTCGGTTTATTACTGGTGCACGTAACAGGCTGGAACTGGGCAGATGCCGTGCTGGCGACCGGTTTTGCAGTATATATTATTTATTCAGGGTACCGGATTTTGCGCCGCGCACTCAGCGGTATTATGGATGAGGCTGATGAAACACTGCTCGAAGATCTGGCGGTAATGCTCGAAGAACACCGAAAGCCCCAGTGGATTGATCTGCACAACGTCCGTATTCAGCAGCATGGCAGCCGGCTGCATATTGATGCGCATATGACCTTGCCCTGGTATTATGAATTACGGCGTGCACATCAGGAACTGGAGGAAGTATATCAGCTGATCGGCGCGAACGCCAGCAGGCCGGTGGAACTCAATTTCCATATTGATGACTGCCGCAAAATTTCCTGTTCAATTTGCACCATGCAAAATTGCCCTGTCCGCCAGCTGTCTTTGAAGAAAAAAATTCCCTGGACTTCGGAAACGCTTAGCCAGCACCGTAAACACGGCCTTTAACCTGCATTTTGAGCAAGATGCGAACGGTAATAAAACAACGGCACCAACAATAAAACCGTTAAAGGCTGTATGACAAACCTCCGCATATAAAAAGAGAAAAGGTACCCGATTTCAAACCGGGTGTGTACTGCGTATAAATACAAAGGAAATGTAATCAGGAAAACAAGTGCGATCAGCAGTGCAGCCTGTTTCGTCCAGACCTTATTCCGGAAAAGCACCTGAATTAACAGTAAAGAGAAGAACAGATTTAAAGCAAACCTGAACAAGTGATTCAGCACCAGCTGAGGCATTTCATACGCCGGAAAAACGGCATGCCGGTCTGCCAGCAAAAAATAGTCGCGCAGCGGATCATAAAACAATTTGGTTTCCAGCATGCGCACAGCCACCAGCCCGGCCAGGGCAACTATCATTAAAAGCCAGCGCACCAGATTCATTTTGCCGCACTTTTAAGAACAAAACCTTTAATCCAAAGAAGCCAGAGCAGCACGACGGTTCCATAAATAATTGCCGGAAAGAAATAGTCATGACCGATTTTGGTGTAATGCGGATAATGCAGCACCAGGAGATTAAGCCCGGCAATTCGCAACACATTGATGATATGTAATATAAATACACCGCCAAGTGCAAATAAAAAGGTTCGCAGCCCACTGTAAAAAGCAAAAATAAAAGCAAGGAATAAAATGATGACAGACACGGCATTGCAGCCTTCCACCATCCGCGTCACATATTGCCCGTTCATGTAGAAATAGGTAGTTTCCTCCAGCGGTTGACCGGGCACCAGCAAAGTGGTATATCCAAACCATTCCTGCAGCATCGCTACCTGGCGCATTACCCAATCAGAAAGCGGATCCAGCCCGTGATCGCGGTGACCGTTCAGATAAAGCTGATACGCGCCCACCAGCACCACATACAGCAGTACAAACCGCAGCAGCATTTTCAGTACCGGCTTGAAATCCTTCCACATAGGCGCAAATATACTGCTTTAAAACAGGAAATTGCTATATTTGTGACCCTATGACTACCGACGAAGCCCGCCAGTTTTTTGAAAATTTTGCCGGCAGTGCTGCAGATGATTTTCAGCCACTGGCAGCCAGTGGCTCAGCGCGGATAAATTACGTTGCGTCTGCAAATAATACCAGGTACATCCTTACCGCCAATCATCATATTCCGGAGAATGAAAGTTTTCTCTATCTGTCCCAGGTTTTTCAGAATTTAAAACTTAACACGCCCAAAATCTTCACCGTTTCTGCGGACCGCACGATGTACGTGCAGGAGTTTCTGGGCACACAGACACTGGCAGAATGGTTTAAAACAAATCCGCCGCCTGATGAAATAAAAACGGCGGTGCAGCAGGTTCTTTGCAAATTATATCATCTGCAGAAAGCAACGCTTGGTAAAATTGATTTCAGCCAGTCCTATGAGTACGCCTCTTATGATGAATTGCCGGTTACCAGCGACTTATATTACTTTAAAGCGTATATCGCTGATATGCTGGAGCTTCCTTATCATAAAGGAAAACTGCTTGCGGAGTTTCGGGAAATTATTGAGCGGGTAAGTAAACTGCAACCCAGAGGCATCATGATGCGCGATTTTCAGGCGAGGAATATCATGCTTAATGACAAAGCCGATGTTTTCTTTATCGATTACCAGGCCGCGATGGAAGGCCCGCTGATGTACGATGTCATTTCGTTCCTGTACCAGGCAAGTGCGCCGTTTACGCAAACGTTCCGAACTGAAATGCTTTCTTATTACTACTCATTGTGGAAGGAGGAAGAAACTGTGAACGCGTTGCAACAATCCTTTATGCCGCTGAAACTCATTCGTTTTCTGCAGGTGCTCGGCGCGTATGGTTTCCGTGGGTTGGTTCAAAGAAAGCCCCACTTCATCAGCAGCCTCAGACCCGGCATTCTTAATCTGGTCAACTTTAAGGAAGAATGGGAAGAAATGCCACGATATCCGGAACTCAGGAATTTAATTCAAACTTTAAACAGCGAAGATACCGCTGCGAAAATAGCAACCTTAATGAACAGCCGTCAGTGCTGATTTTATAAATATATCTTATGAGTTTAACCATAGAAGTACACAGTTTTTCATATAAAAAGGGAGGCATTCCCAAAGATAATTCCGGCAACGGCGGTGGCTTTGCCTTTGATTGTCGCGGAATACTGAATCCGGGCCGGCAACAGGAATATTGCGACCAGACCGGCTGCGATGTGGGTGTGCAGGAATTCCTGGAAACACAAACCGATATGCCGCAGTTCCTGAAATTGGTGCAGGACCTTATTTCCATTAATGTGGAAAATTATTTATCCCGCGGTTTTGAACATCTGCAGGTTAATTTCGGCTGCACCGGCGGACAGCACCGTTCGGTATATGCCGCGGATCAAACGGCTGCTTTTCTTCGGAACAAATATCCGCAGGCGACCGTTAAATTGATTCATGATGAACAACCGCAGTTGTGTATTGCTGATTCCGGGCTGTAATGAAAGCATTAATTTTCGCGGCCGGAAAGGGAACCAGGTTGCGACCTTTTACTGATCACCATCCGAAAGCGCTGGCTCCCGTGAACGGTGTGCCGCTACTGGAAAGAAATATCTTGTACCTCAAAAGTTTCGGAATTACCGATTTTGTGATTAATATTCATCATTTCGGCGACCAAATCCGGGAGTTTCTGAAAAAAAATGACAATTTCGGCGTTTCGGTTCAGCTGTCGGATGAAAAAGAAATGCTGCTGGAAACCGGCGGTGGCTTGCTTTTTGCGAGTGCGCTGCTGGAAAACAGTACAGATTTCCTGGTTATGAACGCTGACATTCTCACTGATCTGGACCTCAATTCCTTTGTTGACTACCATTTGGCCAAAAATGATTTTGCTACATTAGCAGTATCAGACCGGAGCAGTTCACGCAAGCTTTTGTTTAATGAAGAAATGCAACTGAAGGGCTGGCGCAACATGAGCACCGGCGAGGAAACCCTGGCGGCGCCCGTGGACTCCTTGCAGGAACTTGCCTTCAGTGGAATCCATTGCCTGAACGCCGGCATCTTTAGTAAAATCCGCCGCACCGGTACATTTTCTATTATGAAGGAATACCTGGATCTGATGCATACTGAAAACATTCATGGCTATCAGCACTCAGCCGTCATCGTAGATGTGGGCAGACCGGAATCTGTGCAGGAAGCCGAAAAAATATTTAAATAGATGAGCAAAATAGAAAGAGGAAAAGGCAAAACCAAGCTTGCCGCAGGGAATGCTTTTGAAATAGATCAGAAAATTCAAAAATCTTTTAAGGAAAAAACCTGGGACGAAACCGTAACCAAAGACAGCTGGATGGTCTTTAAGGTCATGTCGGAATTCGTGGATGGATACGAGAAGATGGCCAAGATCGGGCCGTGCGTTTCCATATTCGGGTCAGCACGACTGAAGCCTGAGGATCCCTATTATAAACTCGCCACTGAAATCGCGGAAAAGATTACCGATATCGGTTTCGGGATCATCACCGGTGGTGGGCCCGGAATTATGGAGGCCGGCAACCGCGGCGCACGCAACGGCGGCGGAAAATCCATTGGTTTAAATATTGACCTTCCTTTTGAGCAGCATTTTAATCCCTATATTGACAAAGGGTTAAGTATTGATTTTGATTATTTTTTCGTTAGGAAGGTAATGTTCGTGAAATATTCCCAGGGCTTCATTGTGATGCCGGGCGGTTTTGGAACACTGGATGAACTGATGGAGGCAATTACGCTGATCCAGACGGACAAGATCGGCAAGTTCCCGATTGTGCTGGTGGGTTCAAAATTCTGGTCCGGTTTGCTGGATTGGTTTACCGATGTTTTGCTGGCCAACAAACTTATTTCTGAGGGAGATCTGGAACTTTACCGCGTGGTGGACACAGCAGATGAAGCCGTGGCGCACATTAAGGCATTTTATGATAAATACACGGTAAACGTAAACTTCTAATTGGCATCATATTTGAGAATTACAACTACAATTTAAAGGAAGATGAAAAAATTTTTATATAGTTTATTAATTTTTGCATCGATGCTGATGATGAGTTTTGCGGTTGCAGAATTTTACTCCTCGATGACGAAAGTAGATTACCTCGAAGGGAGTAAGAAGCTGAAATTCACCACAAAAATGAATACATCGCATATTTCCGATGCGATTAAAATAAATCCTAATACGGCCGGTTTTGAAGCTGAAGTTAAAAAGTATGTCAATAATAATTTTGATGTCTATGTGAACGGCTCAGCCCGCACGCTCACCTTCACGGGAAGCCAGGTAAACGGTGAATCCGTCTGGGTATATTTTGAAGCAGGAGGAATTACCGATATCAGCACGATTAAAATTAAAAACTCCATTATGCTGGCCACGTTCCCGAAACAGCTGAACCTGGTCAATATTGCCTACCGCGGCGTACAAAAAACAATTAAGTTCCAGCGCGGGAAGGAAGTAGATGAAGTTAGTTTTTAAGTAAACGAGACTAAGAAAAGACAGTGAACCGGATGCAATTGCAACCGGTTTTTTTGGTCGTTATTAAAATAACAGACCACATTACAGAAGTTTTTCTTCTGTTAAATGTATAGCTACAAAATATACTTCTCAGCCGTACCGCGCAGAGTTCTGTCTAACCTTTTAACCTGCCCATTCTGCATATAAACAAAGAGCCACCTCCTCGCGGAAGTGGCTCTTTATTTATAATTATACAAACATCTCATGCGATACTTTTAAAGCGGCTTTCCACCGCTTCAAAAGCACGTATTGATCTTTTAATTAATATTGATATCATCCAGCTGCATCACTGTGGATACACCACTGTTGCTAACTGAATTGGAATTATATTCAAAAATGATATACCCATCGCCCTGCGCTGTGAAAGTACCGGTTCCACTTGGGCGGAAACTATCCTCATAATTGGGAGCACCGGCAGGACCATTTTTACCTTTAGAGATATCAAACTGGTCAGTGATATCAACCAAGGTAGCCGCTTCAGGATTGGCTGGGTCATAATTAGTTGAATAATATACGCTAAGGGTCTCACCATTGTAATATCCTGCGTTGGTTTTAAACGATAGTTTAGACTGCTCATCGAAATTAACCGGAACTGCAAAATGAGTTTTCACCAACCCCTGGTTCAGACCGGAAATCTGGATATATTTATTGGAGCTGTACTCTTTTACTTCCCAAAGGCGGCTTCCTGTAACTGGAGTGTTAAAATATTTAGGACTGAAATCCTTGGTTCCGCTTGTGTACGATTCAAAAGTTTCCACCGTGATGGCAAGACGCTTATCATTCAGTTGTACATCATTCAGGCCGCGGATCAGCATTTGATATTCGCTGTTGTAGCGGCTAACCACAAATGTAACGGTACCGCTTCCGGTTGGCAACAGGGCTGAACCATATTTCGCGAAACCGGAGCTTCGTACAGGAGCAGTACCACCGGTCAGATCCTGCAGGGTACGGTTGGTGTCTTTTCCTTCACCGTTCTGGTAATCGATGTACTGTTTATTTATTTCAGACTCTGCGAACTGCACACCTGAAACAGAAACCAGTGTATTGATATATTTCTCATTTTTAGCGTCGGAGAGTTTGCTCAACTGTACCGGTTTAATGGTAGCGATATCCGCATTATTTCCGTCACAAACAGCAGAAATATACCGGGAGAGCAATACACTTGGAATTCGGCCAATATTGTAAGTTGGGTCCACAGAGCCCAGTTTCACAGTTCCGCGGTCCAGTCCCAGGCGCAGGCCTTTTGCGTTAATTCTCACGTGCATCCCTACCGGAAAATCAGCGTAGTTGCTGCTGCGGTCCACTTCCATTTGCAGACCGGCCGTTGGGTTTTCCGGCTTATCCTGGAACACGATTGATTTATAAAAGTTACCATTCTCATCAGATGAGATAATATAGCCGTCAAAAATCAGGTCATCCTCAATCAGAAGATAGCCGGAGGACGGCGCCATCGCTTTTACCTCGGCCAGTGTTTTGGTAGGCGCATCAAATTTATTGTTGCAGTTAATCGGCGGCGTTTCCCACTCGTCCTTATCCACACAGGCAGTTACTGCCAGCGCTGAGCACGCAACGATAAAAGCGGTTTTAAAATATTGTTTAAGATTCATTGTTGTGTATTTTATAATTCTTGGTTAATTAAAAACGTACCTGCAGGTTTACGAAATAGGATGTTCCCTGTGTGTACCAGTATTTAGGGCTGAACAGCGGCATCTCGCGGTTATTTTCTTCCACGAATCGCGGATATGCTACGTTTCGGGTTTGCTCAAATCCACCGGTGATGTAGCGCTTGTTGTTCAGGATATTGTTAACAGAAGCAGTCAGCAACACATAATAGCTACCCAGTCTCCAGGATTTCCCGGCGTTTGCATTAAAGAAGAAAGCGGCCGGCAGTTGTGTTGGCTGCAGCACGCGCCGAAGATCAGATTCTGTGAGTCCGGCGTACGGAGCTCCGGTGACCGGGTTCTGCACAAAACGCTCGGTGCGGGTAAGTGCGGAAGGATCCAGGAAGTTATCATCCAAATAATTCCAGTTTCCGCCAATCCACCAATATTTCGGTGAGTTGTAGCGCAATCCGATGGAATATCCCTGCTGCGGGGTTCCGCCCATGCGGTAATTCTTCAGATATGCTTTACCCAGGTCCTGATAGGCTTTGCCGTTTTCAAAGACACCTGCCGCATCGGAGGCAAAATATACGTTCGGGTCATTCTGATAGGTGAACTGACCGTAGCTGGCAAGGCCCTGTGCCGATAAGGTCGGTGACAGTTTTACATCAACACCCAATTCAGCGCCGAGGTTTCTTTTATTCAGATTAGACATGACCTGTGTTACGAAAGCACTCTGTACGCTGGTAACTTCACCTTCAGCGCTGGTGCTTTGCAACTGGATTCCGTCGGCAAAGAAACGCTGAACGTTGGTATCATTTTCTGTATTGACGATATATCCGGTTAATCTGAGTTTCACAAACGGGCTGTTATGAACAAAGCTCAGGTCATTCGCATTTACCACTGCATTTCTCACGTTCGGCGCCACGGAGGCATTAACACGTGGGTTGATGAATAAATCTTCCAGGAAAGGTGCCTGGGAGAAATAAGCACCATTATAAACGAAGAAGTTTCGTCCGTCGGCTTTATAAACCAATTGTCCTTTTAAACCAAAATTCCAGAAATCAAAATTCTGGCTTTTGCCGTAGGAATCTTTATATAAATAATGGTTAAATAAACCTTCGCGGTTAGAAACGGAATAACCCGCTAATCCGGACACAAAAGCATCAAATTTTCCGGTCTGGAATTTCAGTCCCGGGTTGAATTTCACTTCCTGGCGGGTGAAAATATAATCATAGTTAATTTTATCTCCCACGCGTTTGATTACCTGATCCTCACCGGCATTGTATAAGCCGCTTTTTCCCGGCTGATTGGTATCGGCAAAAGGATCCCGGTTCAGCGCAAAGTCTCCGCCCAGCAGGTCTTTCACCTCGCGGTACAGCTCAGACTTATAGTTCTGATATGATAGGTTTAGCAGAAAACGGGTCGTTTCGCTGAAGTCATGGGTAAAGTGTGTGCCGGCATTAAAAATTTTATCATCACTCACATCATTCACCTGAAAATACAATGACCGTCTTCCGGTTACGCCATAATAATCAGCGGCCTCCTGATTCATATTGCGGCGGTACAATGCATCCCAGTCCAGCTGCGTAATGGCAGGATCACCGCTCTGCCAACCGGCCAGCGCTGTCTGAAATGCATCCTGCGCTGTCGTCATGATTTCATTCGGACCTACAGTCACGGAAGCATTCGGATCCAGGGAATCGAAATAGCTTGGCAGGTTTCGGTAATACGTTGGCGACGGATTGCTCACATTCTGCCAGTCCAGGCGGGCACTTTTATCTTTACCGAACTGATAGGAAATAGCGGTACGCAAACTGGATTTATCATTAATCTTCCAGAAATCCTGCAGTTGGAATATAGGCTGGAAACCTTCGCGCACACGCTCACTGCGTTTCTTGCCGTCCTGGTATCCCCAGTAAGAGTTGTAATGAACACCGCGGTAGTCATACACTTCCTGCGTACTCGGGCTCGCGGTAGAACGGCGATACGGTGCTGCAAAAGCGCTGAAGCTCAGGGAATGGGAATCATTAAATTTCTTTTCAATCCCCAAAAATGCGCCATACGCATCATAAAAAGTTCCTTCCTGAATTCCTTCCTGTGCCCAGCGGCGCGCGCCCATGATGGTGTACGCCCAGCCGTTTTTGTTCATCCCCGAACTGTAGCGCAGGGAGGCGCGGTTGCGGTAATTTCGGTTGGTTAAGGAATAGGTTGCCTGGAAACCTTTGCGGTAATCGCCGGCGTTGGTGTTTTTGTAAATCACAGAACTGGCACCACCGAAGGCATATTCAGACGGAGCGTGGTTCGCCGAGATTTCCGGATAACGCGTAATCTCATTGAGTCCGCCCCAGTTGCTGAAGTCCACATTTCCATTGTCAGCTTTCACCATGCTCACTCCATTCATCATGGTTTCGCCGGTACGGCCATCAATTCCGCGCGGACGGAACCAGTAGGCACCCAGGTCGAAGGCAGCAATGCGGCTGAATACATCCTGGGAAGACTGCAGCAGTCCCACGGTGGTTCCCTGGCTGGCATTCTCCTCATCACCGGTCGCTTCGATAATGGCGAGGCCCTGCTCAGCACCGGTTAAACTGCTGTACAAGGTAACCACACCGAGGTCCTTGCGTTTTTCATCGGTCACGTCGAACTCCATTACTTTGGTTTCGTACGCCGGCTTGGTGATCACGATCTGGTAATTGCCCGCTTCCAGATCCACGAACTGGAAGTAGCCGATCTTGTCCGCTTTCACCTCTTTCCCTGTTCCTTTCAGGTCGATCTCTGCACTTTCCACCGGATTTCCATCTGCATCTTTCAGATACGCATACACAGTAGTTTGCGCAAAATAAAAGGAGGCCGGCAACAAAGTGAACATTGAGATTAAAGATAGCTTTTTAATCATCTTCGTTAAATTAGTTTTGACTTCTGATTAGTTTATTAATCAGCTGTATGATATGTGGGCAAATTTAAGAATAATATCCGTAAAAGATTTATTTAAAAACCTCTGTCACAGGCTAACATGATAAAAGTTGGATAACCTGCTTCCCAAGAAAAATCCTGTTTTTTATTATTAACTTTGCATTATATAATTAGTACATTATTTACAATGAAAAAACTCAGCAGCCTCTTATTAATCGCTCTGTTTTGCTATGCCGGCGCGCAGCAAAAAGGGCAACTGAGAAAAGTAGCTACCATAGGCTTCATGAATGTGGAGAACCTGTTCGATACCATTCCGTCTGCCGATTATATTGACGGTACCAAGGATTTCAGCAATCCCGCTTTCCACCGCAGCGTTCCTCTGGACTCCATAAAATATCTGGAGGTAACGGAAGAATACCGCGGTCCCTGGAGCAATGAGTTACTGAAAGGCAAAAAAGTAATCCGCCACCAGATCCTGGCAGATGATTTCACGGTTAACAGCCCGAAGAACTGGAACAGTAAAAAATATAACCAGAAAGTTGCGAACGTGGCGCGTGTGATCTCTGAGATGGGAGCGCAGTACACCAATAACATCCCGCCAGCCATCGTGGGCCTGATCGAAGTAGAAAACCGCCAGGTGATCGAAGACCTGATTAAGCATCCACTGCTTGCCAAATACGATTATGGGATCATCCATTATAACTCATTCGACGCGCGGGGCATTGATGTGGCCATGATTTACCAAAAGAGAAGATTTACCCCAAGCAATTCCCTGAAGAAGGAAATCAAAATATTTAATGATGATGGTAAACGCAGCTACACCCGTGATGTCGTGGTAGCGACCGGTTTCCTGGACAACGAAAAGATTGCCGTGTTTATGAACCACTGGCCTTCCCGAAGCGGTGGTGAGGCGCGTTCCCTGCCCCGGAGAAATGCAGCTGCAGCGGTCCTGAAACAACAGATGGACAGCGTGCGCGCGCAGGATCCTTCCGCAAAACTATTTGCGATGGGCGACTTTAATGACGATCCGGTAAGCACCAGTTTGAAAAACTATCTGAAAGCTGCTTTGCAACCAAAACAGCTGAGCCCGGAAATGCCGTATCTGAACCTGATGTATCCTTTATATAAAAAAGGGGTTGCATCCCTGGCCTACCGTGATTCCGGAAATCTGTTTGACCAGATTATCGTGTCCGGCAACCTGATTTCAGACACGGTTGGTAAAGAGTACTCGGTGTACAGAACCGAAGTTTTTGCACCGCCGTATCTTATCAATAAGGAGGGCAACTGGAAAGGCTATCCGCTGCGTTCCTGGGATGGCGACCGCTATACCGGCGGCTACAGTGACCACTTCCCTGCTTTTGTGGTCGTGCAGCGCGAAGCAAATTAATTCGACACCCCTTACAATTAAAACCGTTTCAGAAATGAAGCGGTTTTTTTGGTGATATATTTGATGTCTGAATTCAAAATATAAATCCAATGAAATATTTAATATACAGCCTGTTGTTTCTCTTTAGCCTGAGCTGCACCGGCCCAAAAGCTATCAATAAAAACAAAGAACAAAAGATCCAGGCGCAGAAAAACGAGGATGATGAATATGACCTGATCGTGTTCGACAGCCAGTACGATTATTTCCTGAATGCTGTGGCCAAACCGATGAGTATGTATTCTGAATCGTACCTGAAATCAAAGAACCGCTTTCTGGTAAGCGAATGGAACTCTTATTATTACTCCGGACGCTACCGTAACATTATTGAATCCGCCATTGATTACGATCCCCGGGTTGATTACGGCCTGAAATTCGAGTATAAGCTTTATCAGGTTTTTGCGTATGTCGGCTGGAAATACGGTTTACGCCTGCAGGGAATTTCTGCGGCTGATATCCGGTAAACAAAAAAGTCCAGGACGAATCCTGAACTTTTGTTTTATACATGCTTTTAAAAACTAGGCATTGTACAGTCTTTCCACCTCATCCCAGTTGATGATATCGAAGAATGCCGAGACATAATCCGGACGACGGTTTTGGTAGTTCAGATAGTACGCATGCTCCCAGACATCAATTCCCAGAATAGGCGTTCCGTTTTTATCAGCCTGCGGCATCAGCGGGTTATCCTGGTTCGGAGTGGATGTTACTGCCAGCGAACCATCTTCATTTTTGATCAGCCAAGCCCAGCCGGAACCAAATCTTGTTTTGGCTGCTTCGGCAAAATCTGTTTTGAACTTCTCCATTCCGCCGTAATTTT
Source organism: Kaistella sp. (assembly GCA_032057205.1). Taxonomy (GTDB): domain Bacteria; phylum Bacteroidota; class Bacteroidia; order Flavobacteriales; family Weeksellaceae; genus Kaistella. The sequence goes on along the minus strand of DAMCFT010000001.1, from coordinate 453,103 downwards.
CCAAAGCTTCCTTCACTTTTCCAACCGGTTCTTTGCTGCCGCCCGGTGCAATCAGTTTCCAGAAAAGGCTGTGGTTATAATGTCCGCCGCCGTTATTGCGAACGGCCGGCTTATCTGTTCCTGTTTTGCATACTTCTTCAATAGACTTATCAGCCAGATCAGTTCCTTCCACTGCTTTATTCAGGTTATCCACATAAGCTTGGTGGTGCTTCGTGTAGTGAATTTCCATGGTTTTCGCATCGATGGTTGGTTCTAAAGCGTCGTACGCATATCCTAAATCAGGTAATGTAAACATAATTTGATAGTTTTATTTAAACGTAAATTTAATGATTAAAATCTTTTAATGCAAAAATCATGCTTGGCAGTTAGAACTGGTAGTACTAAACCATAAATAAAATGAATGATTAAATACTTGAAGAAAAGAACAAAACCTCTTGATAAAAAAGTTTGAGTTGCCAGAAACTATACAAAACTTTATAATTTTAAAACAGTTTATAGACTGATTACAATGCTGATTATAGTAAAATTATCAATTATAAATAAAAACCGTGTCAGATTGCTCCGACACGGTTTTATATTTTTAATACTAAATATCTTATCTGTTCATTGACATCAGGAACTCTTCATTGCTGAGGGTGCCTTTTATGTTTTTATTCACAAACTCCATCGCTTCCACCGGGTTCATATCGGCCAGATACTTACGCAGAATCCACATACGCTGCTGCGCAGTTTCATCCAGCAGCAGATCGTCGCGGCGTGTACTGGAAGCCACCAGGTCAATGGCCGGGTAAATTCGCTTGTTGGCAATCTTACGATCCAATTGCAGCTCCATATTTCCGGTTCCTTTAAACTCCTCAAAGATTACCTCATCCATTTTGGAACCTGTATCAATCAGCGCCGTGGCTATAATCGTCAGGGACCCACCACCTTCGATGTTTCTGGCGGCCCCGAAGAAACGTTTTGGTTTGTGCAGTGCGTTCGCATCCACCCCACCGGAAAGAATTTTACCGGAAGCAGGCGTTACGGTGTTGTAAGCGCGTGCCAGCCTAGTAATCGAATCCAGCAAAATCACCACATCATGTCCGCATTCCACCATACGCTGTGCTTTGGAGAGAACCAGGTTGGCAACTTTCACATGCTTTTCTGCCGGCTCATCGAAAGTGGAAGCAATCACTTCCGCATTTACGCTGCGCTCCATATCGGTTACCTCTTCCGGGCGTTCGTCGATAAGCAGAATCATCATATAAGCTTCCGGATGGTTGGCAGAGATGGAATTGGCAATCTCCTTCAACAACATTGTTTTACCGGTTTTCGGCTGCGCCACAATCATCGCGCGCTGGCCTTTCCCAATCGGTGTAAACAAATCCACAATCCGTGAAGAATGCGTGGAATTCTTGCCGGTCAGGTTAAATTTTTCTTCCGGAAACAAAGGCGTCAGGAATTCAAACGCTACCCGATCTTTGATGAACTGCAGATCGCGGCCGTTCACTTCCGTTGGCTTCAATAAAGAAAAGTATTTCTCTCCTTCTTTCGGCAAGCGCACAATTCCTTTCACGGTATCCCCGGTCTTCAGGCCGTAGTTGCGGATCTGGTTCGTTGAAACATATACATCATCCGGAGAAGAAATATAGGAGAAATCAGACGAACGCAGGAAGCCGTAGTTGTCCGGCAGGATTTCCAGTACGCCTTCAATGGTCACCAGTCCGTCAAAATTAAATTCCTTTTTGGAATCGTCATTCTGGTCGTTTTGCTGATTTTTCTGCTGATGGCGGTTATTCTGTTGTTGGTTTTTATGCTGGTGCTGCTCCTTTTTGTTGTTGCTGTTCCCGTTGTTGTTGTTACCGTTATTGTTGTTATTCCCGTTGTTGTTGCCGTTGCCGTTGTTGCTATTGTTGTTGTCGTGCGATCCGCCTTTTTGTTTATGGGAATGTGCCGGTTTGGCTGCAGTGTCTGCCTGTGTATCAGCAAAAGCCTGGGGTGTGGAATCAGCAGCGGTACTTTGATCAGTTTCTGCTTCAGGCTTATTCGGAGTGCGGGTGCGTTTTTTCTTTTGTGCCGACTTTGGCTTTTCCTCGGCAGCAGGATCTGCTTGGACTTCTTGTTCTGCCGGTTTTTCTTCCGAAGCCGGAGCAGGTTTTGCGGTGGGTTCTGCTTCCCGGGCGGAACTGTCTGCAGCAGGCGCTTCTTCCTTTTTCTCCGCTTTTTTGCGCGGGGCGGCTTTTTTAGCGGGTGTTTTCTTCGGTGCCGGTTTTTCAGTGTCTTCCGGGGTGCCGGAGGTGTTTTCCGTGGCGTTGTAGTATTCTTTGGCTACTTTGGAATTGGAAGCCTGAAAATCCAGGATGGCAAAGATTTTATCTTCTTCGCTGCTGTTCTTTCCAAGTTTAACGCCCAGATCACTGGTAATTTTGGTGAGATCCGCATCGGATTTCGACCGTAACGTTTCAATATTGAACATAAATGTTACGCAAAAATGTAATTTATAAGTATATGTAAGTAAGAAAGTTAAGTCAGGCGACTTGTACTTAATGAAGGAGTATTACATATGCAAATCTACGTTAATTTTTCAAAACGGAAAAATTATTATTAGTTTTGTAGCCTGAAACGAATACTATGCTGCAGAGAATACAGACGGTCTGGATCTTTTTAGCCATCCTGGGTGCCGTATTTCTTTTTATTACCGGGCAGGACTTTTCACTGTTCGGACCCGTGCCGTTTATTTCGGTGGTATGTGTGGCGCTGGTTTTATTCGGTTTCATCAGTATTTTAAGCTATAAGGACCGCAAGAGACAAATCCTGCTGAACAACATCAGCTTGGTGATCAACATATTGTTGCTCGGTTTACTGGCGTACTGGCTACTCACCTTACCCGGAGGAATGGATTTTCCTGAGAAGGGTATTGAGCCCCTCTTTCCGTTGCTGGCAATTATCTCTTTGCTGATTGCCAATGTGTACATCCGGAAAGATGAGCGGCTCGTAAAATCTGTGGACAGGCTCCGCTAAACGTACAACGCTTTTTTTTGAGTGAAACAGCTTCCAGCCGGGAGCTGTTTTTTTATGTGGTGATGATTTGTATCTTTATTTTAAAATTTAAATGAATGAAGAAAATTTCCGTTGTCCTGTTTTGTTTACTTCAGATAGCCACCTTCGGCCAGGTTTCTGAAAAGCGCGTGGGGTCGCTGGTTTCCTTTTTGGCTTCTGATGAAATGAAAGGCCGCGACATCGGCACCCCTGAAAATGATTCCGCGGCTGTGTACATTGCCCGGCAATTTGCTGCGAACCGGCTGGATTTCTGTTTTGGTGAGTCGTATCTTATTCCCTTTGAATATAAAGGGAAAGTCGCTTATAACGTCTGCGGACTGCAAAAAGGAAATTCTGAAAAAACCATTGCTTTTGGCGGACACTTCGACCATATCGGCACTGCAAAATCGGGAACCGACACCATCTACAACGGAGCCGACGATAATGCGAGCGGAACAGGGGCCGTTATTGCACTTTCTGATTATTTTAAAGAAAAGAAAGCAGATTTCACTTTAGTTTATATGGCTTTTAACGGTGAAGAAAAAGGAATGAAAGGATCGAATGCGCTCGCGGATCTGCCTGCCCTGCAACCTTTGTGGAAAAACACGGCCGCTCTTTTTAACTTTGAAATGCTGGGTACCGTTTCCGCTTTTGGTGCGAACGCCGTGTATATGACCGGCAACAACGTGTCCAACCTTCATGAACTACTGACCGCCGCGGCACCTTCTGGTTTCTCCATTGCCGCTGACCCTTATCTGAAACAGCAGCTTTTTTACCGTTCAGACAATATCAGCTTTGCAAAAAAGGGCGTGGTTGCACATTCTTTTTCTACGGTTGATATGAATACCGCGCGGCATTACCATCAGCTGAACGACGATATGGATGTTATTAAAGTACCGAACCTGACGGCAATTATCAATCATTTTGGCAGAACCGTAGAAAATCTTTCACTCACTACCTTCAATCCTGCGTATAACAATCAACTGAAACTGAAAAGATAAAAAGCGCCTGCTCAAAATTGCGTAATTTCGCAGTTCAATTTATTCAATGAAGCCCTTCCAGAGAATCCTCTTTTTCGCCCGTCCACATAAAAAATATCTTTTCGCAAGTATCTTTTTTAATATCATGTATTCCGTGCTCAATATCTTTTCGGTGGCCACCATGCTGCCGATTCTGGGGTTGATGTTCGGAACGGTGGAGAAAGTGGACACCAGCATAAAGCCCGTCTATTCGGGAAGAATTGTGGATTTCTTCGGATATGCAAAAGACTGGGCATATTATACCATTCAGACTGAGATTGACAAGCACGGTGAGGTGCAGGTTTTGGCTGTTCTGTGTGCGATTACCGCTGTCGCTTTTCTGTTGCGCAATATTTTCCGTTATCTGGGTGCCTTCCTGCTGGTAAATTACCGCGTGGGAATTACGATGGATCTACGGACGGCGATGTACGACAAGTTCCTGAAGCTGCCGGTTTCCTTCTTCACCGAAAAAAGAAAAGGAGATATGATGTCGCGGATTTCCAACGACATCGGTGCTGTGGAAGGCGGTATTATGGGCAGCCTGGTGGACGTGATCAATTCACCGTTTATGATTTTGTCTTCACTGATTACATTGTTTATTTTATCTCCGAAACTCACCCTGTTTTCACTGCTCGTCTTCCCGGTGATGGGCTGGCTGATTTCCTGGGTTGGAAAGAGTCTGAAGCGCCAGGCAACTGCTGCACAGGAAGAATTGGGAAGCTTGTTTTCTCTGGTAGATGAAACGCTGAAATCCTCCAAAGTCATTAAAATATTCAACGCCGACCGCATCCTCCGCCGCCGTTTCGTGTCCACAACCGGGAATTGGCAGAAGTACGCCATCGGAATGAGCCGCCGCCGCGAAATGGCCTCGCCGATGAGCGAGTTCCTGGGCTCGGTTACCATCCTGATTATTACGTGGTTTGCCGGCGTTCAGATTCTGAACGAACAGACCATGGAACCGGAAACCTTTCTGGTGTTTATCGGGATTTTCTTTCAGATTCTGGATCCTGCGAAAAAACTTTCCAGCGCGATATCCAACATTCAGGGCGGCATGGCGAGTCTGGACCGCGTCTCCGAAGTGCTGGATTATGATTTAAAAATTGATGAAATCGAAAACCCAATCCGCATTCATAATTTGGAAAAAGGAATTGAGTTTAAAAATATCGGGTTCTATTACGATAAAGACAATGTCATCCTGAAAAACTTTAATTTAAATATTCCCAAAGGAAAGACGGTGGCACTGGTGGGCCAGTCCGGCTCCGGGAAAACAACGATTGCCAATTTGCTGACGCGTTTTTATGATGTTTCCGAGGGTGCCATTCTGGTCGATGGTCATGATATCAAAGAATTAAGCGTGAAGGACTACCGTTCGCTTCTGGGAATGGTGACCCAGGAATCCGTGTTATTTAATGATTCGGTGTACAACAACATCCTGATGGGCAAACCCGATGCTACCGAACAGGAAGTGACAGAAGCGGCCAAAATTGCCAATGCGCACCGCTTCATCGAAGAACTGCCGGAGCAGTACCATACCAACATTGGTGACGATGGTAATAAACTTTCGGGCGGCCAGAAACAGCGTGTTTCCATTGCCAGAGCCGTCCTGAAGAATCCGCCGATCATGATCCTGGACGAGGCCACCTCCGCTCTTGATACCGAGAGTGAGCGATTCGTGCAGGAAGCCTTAGAAAAGATGATGGAAAACCGTACCTCGCTGGTAATTGCCCACCGCCTCTCCACCATTCAGAAAGCGGACTGGATTGTGGTGATGGAACGCGGCGAAATCGTGGAACAGGGAACTCATCTCGAGCTTTACAACCGCAACGGGATGTATCGCAAATTGGTGGACCTTCAAAATTTTGATTGATATGAAATTTCTTTTACTTTTTTTAAGCCTGCTGTTATCAGCTTCTTTTTACAGTCAGACAACCGAAGAGAATCTACCTGACGTCGTGGAACGTTTACCCGTGTTTCCAGACGGAGGCATTCCTAATTTTCGAAAAGTAGTGGTGGACAATTTCAGATTAAAAAAAGTAAAAGGTTCGGGGCTTGTTTCATGTGAGGTACAATTTATCATTGATACCGACGGCAGTATTACGAATGTGAAAGCCGCAGGCTCTAACCAGCAATTTAACGACGAAGCAGTTCGTGCTGTTTCTAAGATTACAACCAAATGGTTACCGGCTAAGATTAATAGCCAAAACGTCCGTTTCAGATACCGCATGCCGCTTACCATATCATACGAGTAATCATTAAATACTGCTTGCAGCTTTAATATCTGCTGTGATTTCCTTAAGATTAAAATATCGCTCTGGATTTTTTTTTAAGCTTCAGTCGCTGATAGTGTTATGGTTTAGAAAGCGTGGCTGCACTTTAAAAAAGAATGCAATTTCTTCCTCTATTTTCACAAATGAAATGCACAAAACATTTTTTATTGTAGCTTAGCTTCCTGTTTTTTTTTAATACGAACCCATGACATTTCTCGCTTCAGATTCTTTCTGGTATCAGGTTCTTTTCGGTACGGAAGAGGTTTCCTTTATTATCGAAGTCATCCTGCGCACGCTCATTATGTTTCTGGTGATCATTCTGGGACTTCGGATTTTGGGGAAGCGCGGCGTGAAACAACTTTCCGTGTTTGAACTGGTGGTCATTATCGGACTTGGCTCTGCCGCCGGCGACCCCATGTTTTACCAGGATGTGGGAATTATTTTTTCGGTCGTGGTATTTGTCGTGATTATTCTGCTCTACGCGGTTATTACTTATTTCATCGGAAAGTCCAAACGGTTGGAAACCCTCCTGGAAGGGAAACCGATCTGCCTGATTGAGCAAGGTACTTTCTCCGTAGAAAATTTTAAAAAAGAAAACCTGGGCAGAGATGAATTCTTTTCTGAATTAAGGTTAAAGGGCGTTTCCCAACTCGGGCAGATAGAAACCGCCATTGAAGAAACCTCCGGCGACATCAGCGTTTTCTTTTATAGTGAAGAAGATACAAAACCCGGCCTGTCAATTATGCTCGGTTCGCTACTAGATTCCCTGCGGCAAATTGAAATTGCGGGATTATATTCCTGCACCTTCTGCGGATATACAGAAGAAAAAGCGCCGGGGCCTGCCGGTACGTGCCCGAACTGCAAGAAAGAAGAATGGGTGGAAGCCAGCACAAAACGGCGTGTTACCTAAAGGAAAACACTCTTATTTACCGGTCATCTTTTTAATTGCATTCAGTTTCATCAGCGCTTCGATGGGGGTGAGCGTATTAATATCAATTTTCGTCAGCTCCTCGCGGATATTTTCCAGCACCGGATCATCCAGCTGGAAAAACGATAACTGCATATTTTCTTCTGTTAAAGCTTTGGTCTTCTTTCCGTCGGGTTGCTGCGAGCGGCTGCTTTCGAGTGTTTTCAAAACTTCCCCGGCGCGCCGCACCACAGCGGCAGGCATGCCGGCCAGTTTCGCTACATGAATCCCGAAGCTGTGTTCACTTCCGCCCGGCAAGAGTTTACGCAGGAAAATAATATTCCCGCGGCTTTCCTGTATCGCAACGTGGAAATTCTTAATACGCGGAAAGTTTACCGTCATTTCATTCAGCTCATGGTAATGGGTGGCAAACAGGGTTTTGGGTTGTGCCGGGTGCTGATGCAGATATTCCGCAATGGCCCACGCAATCGATACGCCATCATAAGTGGAAGTTCCGCGCCCGATTTCATCCAGTAACACCAGGCTGCGGTCAGAAATATTATTCAGAATGTTCGCCGCTTCATTCATTTCCACCATAAAGGTAGATTCTCCGGAAGAGATATTATCGGTAGCGCCTACCCGGGTGAAAATCTTATCCAGCAAGCCAATCTCCGCATGTTTGGCCGGTACAAAACTACCCATTTGCGCCAACAGGCAGATGATCGCCGTTTGCCGCAGAATAGCGGATTTACCCGCCATGTTCGGTCCGGTTACCATGATGATCTGCTGCGTTTCACGAGAAAGAAACAAGTCATTGGGAATATACTTTTCGCCCAAGGGCAGTGCATTTTCAATAATAGGATGCCGCGCCTCGGAAAGTGAAATATCATAGGAATCTGTAATCTTCGGTTTGGTGTAACTTTCCGTCACGGCCAGTTCAGACAGGCCGACGGCACAGTCCAGTTCCGCAATGATTTTGGAGTTATCCTGGATGCGATCAATGTACAGCATCACATGGCTGCACAGTTCGCGATACAAGCCATGTTCAAGCGCGGCAATCTTTTCTTCAGCGCCCAGAATCTGCTCTTCGTATTGTTTCAGTTCTTCGGTAATGTACCGCTCCGCATTCACCAGCGTTTGCTTCCGGATCCAGTCCGCAGGTACTTTATCTTTATGGGTATTGCGGACTTCGATATAATATCCGAAAACGTTATTAAAGCTTATTTTAAGGCTGCTGATGCCGGTGCGCTCTATTTCACGGTTGCACATTTCATCGAGGAAATCCTTTCCTTTGGTTTGCAGTGCGCGCAGCCGGTCCAGTTCTTCGGAAATGCCGGCCCGGATCACATTTCCTTTGGCCAGCTGTACCGGTAATTCTTCGTTCAGGCGTTCGGCAAGGTAAGTGTTCAGTTCCTGAAAGCTTTGCAGCGGCTCCAACCAAGCCAGCATTTTCTCATGAGGATGCAACAGCGTCCGTATTTCTTCAATATGCTGCAGGCTCTGCCGCAGGTATCCTATTTCTTTCGGGCAAATTTTATCCGAGGCCAGTTTACCGAGCAAACGGTCGAGATCTGAAATACTTTTCAGTAACTGCAGAATATCATAGCGCAGATTTTCATCTTCATTTAAGTATTCTACCAGATCCAGTCTGCGGTTGATATCTGCTGTATTTTTCAGCGGAAGAATCAGCCTGCGCCGCAGCAGGCGTCCGCCCATCGGGGTCGAAGTTTTATCGACGATATGCAACAAAGCCTTTCCGCCGTGGTGGCTTGGATGCACAATTTCCAGGTTGCGGAGCGTGAACTGGTCCATCATCAGATACTCGTCTGAAGGCAGCACCTGCAGTTTGGTGATATGCTGAAGCAAGGCATGATGGGTATCTTCCACCAGATACGCGAAGATCGCCCCGGCTGCGGTGACGCCCAACGTGCACTGTTCTGCACCAAACCCTTTTAACGAGGTAGTCTTAAAATGTGAGGTCAGTTTTTCATAGGCAAAGTTAAACTGAAACGCCCAGTCTTCCAGCTTATATAATGGTTGTGAAGAGAGTTGGGACGGTAACTGTACCAATCGCTGGCAAAGGATTTCACTGGGCTGAAAAGTTGCAATGGTATGCAGCAGTTTATCCAGGTTTCCTTCCGCAATAAGAAATTCGCCGGTGGACACATCCACCAGCGCAATGCCGTATTTTTCTTTTTCTTTATGAACCGCCATCAGGAAATTATTCTCCTTGGAAGTCAGGACTTGTTCATTAAAGGTAACACCCGGTGTCACCAGTTCGGTTACGCCGCGTTTCACGATCCCTTTTACTGATTTGGGATCTTCGAGCTGATCGCAGATGGCTACCCGTAAACCGGCACGCACCAACTTTGGTAAATAGGAATCAATGGAATGGTGCGGAAAACCGGCCAGTTCTGTATGGCTGTCACCGTTTGCCCGTTTGGTCAGTACAATCCCCAGAATCTGCGAAGTGCGGATGGCATCTTCACCAAAAGTTTCATAAAAATCACCGATACGAAACAGTAAAAGGGCATCAGGGTATTTTGCCTTAATACTATTGTACTGCTTCATCAGCGGGGTTTCTTTCTTCGACACGGCAATATTTTAAGGGATCAAAAGGAAAAGCTTAGTTTTGCCAAAAATACAAAAATGTCGTCCACAAAGAAACTGAAACTGGAGGAATTGGGAAGAATAGACGTGGACACCTTTCGCGACACGCCGAAAATTCCCGTCACCGTTGTATTAGATAATGTACGCAGCATGCACAATGTGGGCGCTGTTTTCCGCACGGCTGATGCTTTCCTGATTCAGGAAATTATACTTTGCGGTATCACGCCGCAACCGCCCCACCGCGAAATTCAGAAAGCAGCGCTGGGTGCAACGGAAAGTGTGACCTGGACGTATGAAAAAGATATAGCAACTGCTTTGCAGACGCTGAAAGAGCGCGGTTGCCAAATCATCGGGATAGAACAAACTACCGATTCACAGCAGCTCTCCGCCTTTGAAATAAAAAAAGACCAGAGCTATGCCCTGGTCTTAGGAAATGAAGTGGAAGGATTAAGTGATGAAACCCTCCCCTATTACGATGCTTTTGTGGAAATCCCGCAACTGGGCACCAAGCACTCGCTGAATGTTTCAGTGTGCGCCGGTGTGGTGATGTGGGAATTCTGCAAACCGTTTTTTAGCGATTACGCAGCTCCACAGTCTTAGCGCCAGCCGCCACCCAACGCGCGGTATAGTTCAATGCCCGCATCCAGTTTGGCGTATTCTGCATTGGAAATATTCAGTTCTGCATTCAGCTGGTTTACACTTGCATTGAGCACTTCCAGGTAATTGGCCAAACCATAGTTCACCAGTTCCTGAGAATAGTCTACGGATTTTTGGTAAGCTTCCATCTCTTTTCTTTTCACACCGATGTATTCATCCTGTGAATTGTAAATTTTCAAGGCATCCGAAACCTCGCGGCCGGCACGGGAAATGGCTTTTCTGAAATTAAGATAAGCAATTTCACGGTTGGCCTGACTTACTTCATACTGGGTGCGGATCTGCCTTTTATTTAAAATCGGCTGCGCCAGTCCTGCCACAATATTGGCAAAGAAAGCGTTCGCACTGAACAATTGATCAATGTCCGCTGCCGCCAGACCTGCACCACCGGTTAGTCTTAAGGTCGGGTAGAAATTTGCCCGGGCGGCATTGGTCAGTTCAAAAGCTGATATCAAACGATACTCTGCTGCTTTCACATCCGGGCGGTTACTGAGCAGGTTGGCCGGATACCCTAATTTCAGGCTGACCGGAATTTGCTGCTGCGCAATGGTGGACCGCGGAATCGCATGCGCCGGCATGGCCATCAGCACGCTCATGGCATTCTCCACTAAAGCAATCTGTACATCAATATTAATAAGCATTGATTCTGCATTGTACACCAATGCTTCACTTTGCTGCACAGCAACTTCTGTGACGGTTCCGGCATCTTTCAATGCCTGGGTCGTTTCCAGGTTTCTGCGGCGAAGTGCAATGGTTTCATTGATAATCCTTTTCTGATCATCAAAGGTTAACAGCTGGTAATATGACGAGGCCACCGCTGCAACCAGGTCGCTTTTCACTGCCTGATGCGCCGCTACAGTTCCCAGGTAACTGGCCAGTTGGGACTTTTCCTGCGCGCGCAGCCTGCCCCAGATATCGGCTTCCCAACTCATATTGGCGGACAGATCAAACTGGTCATTGTACTTGCGGGCAGATAGAAGTTTTCCTGCCTGCGTATTTAAAGACTGTGTCTGGAGAGTATAATTAGGCCCGGCAGATAAAGTGGGAGCATAGGCTGCTTTGCTTTGTTTCAGATAGGCATCTGCCGCTGCGATATTCTGCAAGGCAATCCGCACATCCAGATTATTTTCCAGCGCGGTGGAGATATGCTGCTGAAGCAGCGGATCTGTAAAAATATCACGCCAGGAAACAGCTGCCATACTCACCGAATCCTGCGGAATCATATCGGTACGGAACAATTTTTCGTTAACTGAATTGGCCGGGCGTACATATTTTTCACGCGTCATACAACTGGACAGCCAGAACAGCGACAACAACAGCAACAGCGGAAGTTTTATTTTCATATGTTTTTTCATAAATACTAACATTACAATTATTCTGAAAGATTAATTTCCTCTTCTTTAAGTGGTGAAATACGTTCCTGAATATGCTGGAAAATAACATACAAAACCGGAATGGCAATCAGCCCGAAGAAAGTACCGATCAACAATCCTGCGGCCGCACCGGTACCGATGGAGCGGTTCCCGACCGAGCCGATCCCGTTGGCAAACACCAGCGGAATCATCCCGAAGATAAACGCAAACGAGGTCATCAGAATCGGACGCAGACGGGCTTTGGCTGCATTAATGGCAGACATGGCAATACTCTCACCATGATGGCGCCGCTGCACGGCAAATTCCACAATCAAAATCGCATTCTTCGCCAGTAAGCCAATCAGCATGATAATCGCAATCTGGAAATAAATATTATTCTCCAAACCGAAAACCCGCTGCCCGAAGAAAGCGCCGATTACCCCCAGAGGAAGCGATAGAATTACGGAGAATGGCAACAAATAACTTTCATACTGGGCGGCCAGAATAAAGTACACAAACAGAAAACTCAGCAGAAACACCACATAGGTCTGTGAGCCTGCTTTCATTTCTTCCTTCGTGAGTCCCGTAAATTCCACATCGTAATTCGCCGGCAGATTTTCTGCAGCTACTTCCTGTACTGCACGAATCGCGTCACCCGTAGAAAAGCCGGGATTACTGGATCCACTGATGGCTACCGAGGTAAACAGGTTATACCGTTCCAGTGATTGCGGACCAAAGGTTCGCTTTAAAGTCACAAACTGAGAGATGGGCGCCATCGCTCCGTTACCAGTCTTAACAAAGATAGAATTCAGGTTTTCCGGATTTCTTCTGCTCTCCGGCAGAGACTGAATCATCACGCGGAACTGTTTTCCGTATTTGGTGAAGTCTGAAGAATAAATTCCACCGATGTAGCCCTGCATGGTACTTAAAATGTTATTTAAAGAAACACCACTTTCTTTCGCGCGGGGCACATCCACGACCATTTCATACTGCGGATAATTGGTATTAAAAGAAGTGGACGCAAACTGAATTTCCGGCCGCTGCATCAAAGCGCCCACAAACTGCTGGGTAACGTTATTCAGTTCCGTAATTTCTCCACCGGACTTATCCAACAGCACGGCAGAGAATCCGTCGCTGGTACCAAAGCCGGGCACACTTGGCGGCGAGAAGAAAATAATTTTCGCATCCGGATATTTAGACGCAAGACCAAATAAGCGGCCTGTGATTTCATCAATACTCTGACCTTCTGCTTTCCCGCGCTCATCAAATGGTTTCAATTTCACGAACGCCTGACCAACATTAGACCCCTGACCGGACATAAATCCGCGGCTCGCCGTGAAGGTTACATTTTGCACACCCGGAATCTTGCGGGCCTCTTTCTGCAAGTCGGACAGCACGTTATAGGTTCTTTCCATAGACGCACCCGGCGGCAGCTGTACATCGGTAAACAGAATCCCACGGTCTTCCTTGGGGATGAAACCGGTCGGCATGGTACTGCTTGCCCACCAGAAGGTTAAACCTCCGGCTACAAAAAGAAGTGCAGTTACCCACTTGTGGCGCAGCAAAAAGCCGAAAGACTGTCCGTATTTGCGTGTGACGGCATTAAAACCGGTATTAAATTTCGTAAAAAACTTCTGCACAAAATTCATCTGTGCGTATTCCTTGGTATGGTGCGCCTGCGGTTTCAGGAACATGGCACACAAAACGGGACTCAGCGTTAAGGCGTTTACTGCCGAAATTAAAATCGCAATGATCAGCGTAATCCCGAACTGCTGGTAGAACACGCCGGTGGGCCCGGTCAGGAAAGTCACCGGAATAAACACGGCCGCCATCACCAGGGTAATCGAAATAATCGCACCGGTAATCTCATCCATCGCTTCCACCGTGGCTTTTTTGGCATCGGTGATGCCGCTTTCCATTTTGGCGTGCACGGCTTCAACCACCACAATGGCATCATCCACCACAATCCCGATGGCGAGCACCAGGGCAAAGAGCGTGAGCAGGTTAATGGAATACCCGAATAAATTCAGAAAGAAGAAAGTACCAACGATGGACACCGGCACGGCAATGGCCGGAATCAGTGTAGACCGGAAATCCTGCAGGAAGATAAATACCACCAGGAATACGAGCACGAAGGCTTCCAGAAGGGTTGTAATTACTTTGGAAATAGAGGCTTCCAGGAATTCATTGGTATCAAAGTTAATATTATAGCCGATTCCTTCCGGTAAGGTTTTTTCCGTTTCCTTGAGTTGTTTTTTAATTTCAGTAATAATCTCCTGTGCGTTGGAACCCGGCGTCTGGAAAATCCCCATACTGATGGAGCGGTTTCCGTTACTTTCCCCAATACCTGCATACGACTGGGAATCCAGTTTAATTTCTGCAACATCTTTCAGGCGCAGATATTCTCCGTTTCCTAGAGCCCGCAGAATTATATTCTCAAACTCTTCTACTTCATTATATTTTCCTTTGTAGGTAATAATGTACTGAAAGGAACCACCGCTGTTTTCACCCAAAGCACCGGCGGCCGCCTCGCGCGACTGCTCATTGATGGCATTCGACACTTCGGAAGGCTCCAGGCCATACGCTGCCATCTTCGCCGGATCCAGCCAGATTCTCATCGAATAGTTTTTCCCGCCGAATACCTGCGCATCGCCAACACCATTTACCCTTTTCAGGGAAGGAATGATATTAATATTCAGATAGTTCTGTAGCCACACTTCATCCAGGCTTGGGTTTGCTGTGTAGAAACTGAGGAACATCAGTGCACTGGTCTGCTGTTTATTAACCTGTACACCGGAGCGGGTTACTTCGCTCGGCAGTAAAGGAATGGCACGCTGCACCTGGTTCTGAACGGTTACCGCGGCAATATCCGGATCAATTCCCTGCTTGAAGAAAATCTGGATGGAAGCAGAACCATTGTTCCCCGCGGATGAAGAAATATAATCCATTCCTTCCACCCCATTTACCTGTTCTTCAATGGGAATGATGACGCTGTTCATCACCGTTTGTGCGTTCGCTCCCGTATAATTTGCTGAGATCCGCACGGTTGGCGGCGCAATATCCGGATACTGCGTGACCGGCAGGGAAACGAGGCCCAAAATTCCAAGGATAACGATCATAATCGAAATTACCGTGGACAGGACGGGCCTGTTGATAAATCTTTTAATCATAACTTAGAATATAGGTTTAATGGCATTAATCAAATCATCGAACTTCTTCGGCTGTGGTTTTACCGGTGTACCGGATTTTAATGTGCCGACACCTTCCGCCACCACGACTTCTCCTTTGTCCAGGCCGTCTTTAACTACCACCATATTGCTCACGCGGTCCGTCACGGAGATTACGGCACTTTTCGCGGTGTCCTGTTTTACTTTATAAACGTACACAAGCCCCTGCTGTTCATAGGTGGCACTTTCCGGAATGACCAAAGCATTGTCATAGGCTACCGGAATGCGGATGGTTCCACTGTTTCCGTTGCTCAGCATTTTTTCAGGATTCGGGAAAGACACCCGGAACTGAATACTGCCGGTGGAAGGATCAATCTGACCGGTTACAGCTTTAATATTGCCTTTGTGCTGATATGGCTCTCCGTTGGCGAGGACCAGCTCCACAGCCGGCATATTCTTCAGCTTTTCGGGAACCGTGGCTCCTTTTGCTGTTTTCAGGAAATCCAGATATTCCTTTTCATTCATAGAAAAGTAGGCATATAACTCACTAGTATCGGAAACAGTGGTAATCGGCGTTGGGTCTGAAGGCCCCACCAGGCTTCCGGTTCTGAAGTTGATCTTCCCGACGACACCGGAAATCGGCGCACGAATAATCGAGTAATTAATGTTTTCCTGCACCCCCTGATAATTTGCCTGTGCCTGGGAAACGCCCGCGGCTGCCTGCTGTTTGCCTGCAATTGCTTGGCTCAGCTGTGCCTGCGCACGCGCCAGATTTGCCTGTGCCGTTTGCAACTGCACACTGCTGATAATATTTTTCTCCACCAGCGGACGTAATTTATCGACCTCTACCTGAGCGGCATTCACGGCAGATTGCGCTGCTTTCACATTGGCTTCCGCAGCGGAAACACTGGAACGCGCGGCACCTACGCCGGCGCGCGCTGCAGAAGCAGACTGATCGAGCGCGTTGGTTTCCAGGCGGAACAGCGGCTGACCTTTCGACACAAACTGCCCTTCATCCACCAAAACCTGGGTGATGTATCCCTGCATTTTTGCACGGACTCCGTTATTTACGCGGCCCTCAATGCTTGCCGGAAAGCTGGAATATCCGGTAACGTTTCGGGTTTCCGCGGCGACCGTAGCGACTACTTTGGGCCCCATCGGTGGCCGTGATTCTTCTTTCTTGCAGGCGGTAACTGCCAAAGCAGACAGCGCCAGAATCATTAAATTATTTTTCATAGGTATATTTTATCCGATATCTGTTTTTATTTAAGGTAATTTATCAATCGTTTCCTGCAGACTCTTTATATTTTCGGTAAAGAACTCCCGGCAGATGTTGTGCTTTTCCTCCGGCGGCTGATCCTGTGCGGCAGCAATAACCCGCAGTTGGTCCATCAGGGAAAGTTCTTTTTTCATTCGTGCCAGAATCTCCTGAAACCTTATTTTCATATAGTTTTGATTCACCACAAAAAAGCGCTTTCGCTCATCAATTTTATTAAAATCGCGGATCAGGTTCAGGTTCAGCAGTAAATTAATATTGGAGGAAACGGAACTTTTGCTCACGGCAAAAACGTCCACAAATTCGTCGAACGCGACTCCCTTTCTGTTAAAATCAAAAATAAGATAGGCGTAAATCTTTGCGGCCAGCGGCGGCAGGTTAAAAGCTTCTCCGTAAAACTTCACCAGTTCCCGAAAAACTTCTTTATCCATGATTAGAAAAGGGTTATTTTAGGTTAATTCGCAAAAATACGTTTTAGTTCTGAACAAACCGAACCAACTGTTCTTTTTTAGCATATGTTAAGAAATTAAAGAAGTCCAACATCACAAAAGTGATTATTAAAAGCGGGTAGCGCTTCCGGATGTGCAAATAATATTTAAATTTGTTAGATGGATTTACGTGACCAACTTAAAAATCTGTTTCCTGAACACGAAGAACAGGATTTCATAATGCCCGAAGAAAAATTTGTGCAGCAGGAACCATTGGTGTGTAGATTCGAAAAGAAAGGCCGCAACGGAAAACCGGTTACCATTGTAGAAGGTTTTGAAGGCAGCGAGGACGATCTGAAAAAAATTTCGAAGAAGATTAAAACCACGTTGGGAATCGGCGGTTCGGAGAAAGACGGAACCATCGTTATCCAAGGAAACAACCGCGATAAGGTCATGGAAATCCTGCATGAGATGGGCTACAGAACGAAAAGAGTCGGCGGCTGAATCCATCTTTTTAATTTCAAATAAAAAATCAACAATTATATGCTTAATAAGTTAGCTGCATCAGAACTGGTGCTGAATGATGATGGCAGTGTATACCATCTCAACCTTTTACCGGAAGATATTGCCGGGAAAATCATGCTGGTGGGAGATCCTGACCGTGTGCCTAAGGTTTCCAAATTCTTCGATACGATTGAGGTTAAAAAAAATAAACGCGAGTTTTACACCCATACCGGAACGCTTCGCGGTGAAAGGATTACCGTAATGTCCACCGGGATTGGTACCGAAAATATCGATATCGTGATGAATGAACTGGATGCGCTGGTGAACATTGATCTCGAGAAAAAAGAATTCCGGGAAAATCACACGTCACTGCAACTGTTCCGCATGGGAACCTGTGGCAGCGTGAATCCGGATATTGAAGTTGATCAGATGCTGGTTACCCAGAACGTAGTGGGACTGGACGGGTTGATGCATTTCTATTCAGACTACGCATTCGAAAATGAATTCTCGCGCAACTTTTTGGCTGGCTTCCCGTATGAACACATTAAGCCGATGCTGTACTTCTCAGACTGGTCCGAAGACAGCGCGGACTATTTTAAAGACGCGAAGTACCGCGGTAATACCGCTACCTTCCCGGGATTCTATGCACCGCAAGGCCGTCAGCTGAGGCTTCGCGCGCTGGATGATCAGTTCCTGGAAAAATTAAATGACCTGGGTGTAACCAATTTCGAGATGGAAACTTCTGCCATTTACGGGCTGTCCAAATTGCTGGGCCACAAAGCCATTACCGTAAACGCGGTGATTGCCAACCGCCGCCGGGGTGAATTCTCTGCGGACCATCATGCTTCTGAAAAGAATATGATTGAGTGGGTACTGGAAAGACTTATTCCTTAATCCGCTTTCCCTTTATTTGCCGGCCTCAGCGCCGGCATTTTTTTTACATGGGCAGTGTATCAGATGATCATCGACCATTCCGGTGGCCTGCATGAAGGCATACATAATCGTCGTGCCCACAAAGGTAAAGACGCGCTTTTTCAGATCTTTGGAAAGGCGGTCCGATATTTCCGTGGAAGCAGGAACCTCGGCCATGCTTTGGGGAAAATTCACGAGGGTTTCGCCGTCTACAAAAGCCCAGATATATTCAGCGAAGGAACCAAACTCATCCTGAATGCGGAGGAACTGTCGCGCATTGCGAATTGCCGCTTTAATTTTCAGCCGGTTGCGGATGATTCCTTCATTCTCCATGAGTGTTGTTATTTTTGTTTCCTCATAGCCGGCGACTTTTTGACAGTCAAAATCATCAAATGCGCGGCGGAAGTTTTCCCGTTTTTTCAGAATGGTATGCCAGGAAAGTCCTGCCTGGAAACTCTCAAGCAGCAGGAATTCGAAAAGCTTTTGGTCATCGTGTACAGGCCTACCCCATTCCTCGTCGTGGTATCTCCGGTACAATTCATCCTTCTCTGCCCACGGGCACCGTTCTGGTTTCATTTTAAAAATTTCAATTCAGGTTAAAATTACGCTGCTGCATGATCTTAATAATACTGCATACTTTCTTTTTAATATAAATTAATGAAATTTTAAATGTACTTTAACAACTTATTAAGATTTTAGGGAATGATCCTTGCAACTTTATTATTACCAAATCATTCATTAAATAAATTTATAACATTATGGACAGACAAGATTATAACGACGCGGAACATACAGTGAACAAAGCAAAATGGACAGTAAACGATTACGCAGACCGCGCCAAAGATTATATCCGCGATGAAAAACGCAAAAATGCTACGCCAACTCATGAGGGCTGGATGGAGCGCGCGAAAGAAAATATCGGGGATGCCTGGGAAGATACAAAAGATGCTGTATCCAGTGCCTGGGAAAAAACCAAAGATATGTCTGATGAAACCTGGGAAGATACAAAAGACGCTGCTGAAGACGGAAAAGCCGAAATCAGAAAAGCGACCAATTAATACCCACACCATATTAACACGGAAGAACTGCCTGAACACGGGCAGCTCTTTTTTTGGATTCCAACCGGCAAAAAATCTCTACATTTGCTTAAATAAAAATTTAAGATAATGTCATACGGATTATTAAAAGGAAAAAAGGGAATTATCTTCGGCGCATTGAACGACCAGTCGATTGCCTGGAAAGTTGCAGAACGCTGCCACGAAGAAGGCGCTGAGTTCATCCTCTCCAATGCCCCGATTGCCATGCGCATGGGCGAACTGAATACACTGGCCGAGAAAACCGGTTCAGATGTTATTGGTGCAGATGCTACTTCTATCGAAGACCTGGAAAAACTTTTTGATGCGGCAATTGCCAAATTCGGTAAAATCGACTTTATCCTGCATTCGATCGGGATGTCTGTAAACGTTCGCAAGGGCAAGCATTACACAGAAATGAATTACGACTGGCTGGAAAAAGGCTGGGATGTAAGTGCCGTTTCCTTCCACAAAGTAATGCGCGTGGCCTGGGAAAAAGACTGCATGAACGAATGGGGCTCCATCCTGGCACTGACGTATATTGCGGCACAACGTACCTTCCCGGATTATAATGATATGGCTGATAACAAATCCTACCTGGAAAGCATTGCGCGGACCTTCGGATATTACTGGGGCGACCGAAAAGTGCGCGTGAACACCATCTCACAATCACCGACGCCTACCACAGCCGGAAGCGGTGTGAAAGGGTTCAGCGGATTCCTGGGGTATGCGGAAGATATGTCGCCACTTGGGAATGCAGACGCCATGGATTGCGCTAATTACTGCGTGGCCATGTTCTCTGACCTGACGAAAAAGGTAACCATGCAAAACCTTTTCAATGACGGTGGTTTCAGCAATACCGGCGTTTCACAGAAAGTGGTTGAAAAGTACGAAGGACAGGAATAAGAAAAATTACTGCTTTTTTTAACATAGTATGATCCGCTCACCGGTTTTTCCAGTGAGCGGATCTTTTTTATCTTGAAATCTGCGGAACAACAGGCAGGCTGGCGTTTCCGGTTTCAGAGATACTTTGTACTGCAAAGAAATAATTGTCCTTCGAGAGTGGTACGGTATAAGATGTTTCTGTAGTAAAAATGCGGTCGGTCCACACCGGGCTGTCCGTTTCGCGGTACAGAATATAGTATCCTTTTACTTTTCCGGTCACCGGTTTTTCCCAGCTTAATTTGGTGGTGTTCGTCAGTTCCTTCACATCCATGGCAACTTTTACTGGCGGTGGCGTGGATTTCGCCAGGTTTGCCAATACAGCCATATTCACCGCGGTGTTTTTCCGGAGATAATTAAAATCCATATATTCCACCAGGTCGCCGTATTTAACTCCGTTTTCCGTACGCAAATCCTGGTGCTGATGGTTATAGTTTTCATAGTAATCCGTGAGGCGAACTGCAGCAAAACCATGAGCTACGAACGGGCTATGGTCGCCGCCACGCAGGAACCGGTCATTTCGGTAAATCAATTTAATGTCAAGATCTTTTACGTACTGCGTTCCGATTTCTTTTACATACCGTGCCAGCTGGCGTGCACTTCCTTCGTTTTCCAGTCCCAGATTGCGGATCGTACCGGCACTTTTTTCAGTATTAAAGGCGGGCAATCCTTCACTGAAAACACGCAGCTTGGGCGTTTTCTCATTTTCAGGTGCATCGAAGGCATTGTTCCCGATCATATCATTATTCAGCACTGCCTGAATTTGCCAACCTTCTGCTTTGGCATGATCCGCCAGCATTTTGGCTCCGAGCAATCCCTGTTCTTCACCACTTACTGCTACGAACAGAACAGAAGAAGGAAATTTTGACTTGCTGAGTATCCGGGCTGTTTCGATCACTGCTGCTACGCCGCTGGCATCGTCATTGGCACCGGGTGCGTCAGTCTGAGCATTCATCACATCGGACACGCGTGAATCCAAATGGCCGGTGATTATAATAATCCGCTGATCATTGGGATCGGTTCCTTTCAGAAAAGCGATGGGATTTCCGAGATTGGTTACCGCATTGATTCTTTTGCCGTCCGGCTGCAAATCCTGTTGTTGCAGATATACTTCCATACGGCCACCGCTGTTCCGGGCGTAATCACGAAAACGCGATAAGACCCATTCCCGTGCGGCACCAATGCCGCGTTTGGGATCCGTGGCGGAACTCATCGTATGCCGCGTACCGAAACTAACCAGCTTTTCAACATGAGCGCGCAAAGAATCTGCGTTTACCGCCTGCACATAGCGGGAAATCTCAGGGTCTTTTTCCGGGAGTTGTGCCATGAGCGGAAAACACATACCAAAAGTGATGGCAGTTATCAGTTTTTTCATTTGAGTTGATGTATTTGTTTAATAAAAGTTTCTATTTCATTATCAGGTGTGGCCCAGGATGTAATCAGACGAATAGCGGCATGATCTTCATCAATTTCCTGCCAGATATAAAAATCAAACTTCTCAGCCAATTGCGCAATATGCTGTCTTTGCAGAATCGGGAAAATCTGATTGGTTTCCGTTTCCGTGAGAAAAGAAATGCCGTGTGCCGCAAACGCATTTTTTAATTTCATCGCCTGTCTGTTTGCTGTGGCTGCCAGTTCGAAATATAAATTACCGTCGAATAATTTTAAAAACTGAATTCCCAACAGGCGCCCTTTGGCCAGCAAGCCTCCTTTCTGTTTTAAATGAAAGCCAAAGTCTGGCTGCAAATCAGGATGGTTAATAATGATAGCTTCTCCCAGAAGACCACCGTTTTTGGTCGCGCCCAGATAAAAAGCATCGGTGAGCGCAGCCATATCTTGTAAAGTAACTTCTGAAGCTGCCATTGCATTCCCCAGGCGGGCCCCATCTGCATACAAAAGCAGGTTGTGTTCACGGCAGTACGTACACAACGCTTCCAGCTCGGTTTTGCTGTAGACGGTTCCCAATTCGGTTGCATTGGAAATGTAGACGAGTTTTGGCTTCAGCTGATGCGGCACATTGCGGTGTGCATCCAATATTTTTTGAATACCGGCCGGTGTGATTTTCCCGTCATCTGTGGATACCGGATGAACTTTGTGACCGGTGGCTTCAATGGCGCCGGTTTCGTTGGTATAAATATGGCCGGTCCCGGCAGAAATTACACTTTCATGCGGCCGGAGAAACGCAGATATCGCAATCAGGTTTGCCTGCGTGCCACCCGAAACAAAATAAACGGCAGACCCGGGACTGTTACATTTTTTGCGCAAAAGTTCTGCTGCCTGGCGGGAATACACATCATCGCCGTAGCCCGGCTGCTGAATGAAGTTGGTTTCCATAAGTGCCTGCAGGATTTCCGGGTGCGCACCTTCGGCGTAATCATTTTTAAATGAATATTTCATTTTTTAAAAATAAGCAAAAGATAAATTCATCCGGATATTTCTATAAGAAAGTATTCATCAGCCCGGAGACTGACCCTTATTATTAATAATTGTTAGATTTGCAAAACAAAGCATCTAACAAAATGATTTCACTCACCGAAGAAAATTACCTGAAAGCCATTTTTCATCTCTTAGCAGCCGATGATACGGTGACCATCAACGAACTCAGTAAATTGCTGAAGGTAAAGATGCCGAGTGTGAATAATATGATGAAGAAGTTTGCGCAGAAAGGCTGGGTGATTTATGAAAGCTATAAACCGCTGCTCATTACGTCTGAAGGCAAAAAGCAGGCAGCCCTGGTGGTCCGCAAACACCGGTTAACAGAGATGTTCCTGGTGGAAAAAATGAATTTCGGCTGGGAAAACGTTCACGAAATTGCGGAACAGCTGGAACATGTGCAGTCGGAAATTTTCTTTGATAAAATGGATGAACTGCTCAATTATCCGAATTATGATCCTCACGGCGAACCTATACCCAACAAAGAGGGAAACATCATCGAGCGCGATCTCCGTACGCTCAGTAACTGTGAAGAACAGGAAACCGTGAAATTTAAATCCGTCACCATTTCTGACCAGGCGTTTCTGCAGTTCCTGAACAGCAAAGAACTGGAACTGGGCGAGCAGCTGTTTATACAACATATTGAACCATATGATGCCTCCATGACCATCAAAAAGGAAAACGGACAGGCGGTCACCCTGAGCAAGATCGTGTGTGATAAGATTCTGGTGAAGTAAGCGATTGCCGCTATCTCTTGGCATATTACACCAATTGCGCTAACTTTGTAGTATTACTAAAAAATCAATAAAAACCATTATATGTCAAAAGCCATTTCACAGGTTCCTTTCGCGGTAAATGAACCTGTAAGAAGCTATGAACCAGGATCTGATGAAGTAAAATCGCTGATTGCGACTTACAAGCAGATGTGGAAAGAAAAAGTAGAAATCCCGATGATCATCGGTGGCAAGGAGGTTACAACAGGTGACGCAGTTACCATGACTTCTCCGCAGGACCACCAGCATGAACTGGGTATTTATTATAAAGGAGATATGTCTCATGTAGATCAGGCGATTGAAACAGCATTGGCAGCTAAGGAAAAATGGAACGCCATCGGCTGGGAGCAGCGCGCGTCCATCTTCCTGAAAGCAGCAGATCTGATTGCAGGACCGTACAGAGATCGCCTGAATGCAGCAACCATGATCGCGCAAAGTAAAAACGTGCATCAGGCAGAGATTGATGCAGCTTGCGAGTTTATTGACTTCCTGCGTTTCAACGTGGAGTTTATGACCGAAATGTACAGCGAGCAGCCGGTCTCCGATCCGGGTATCTGGAACCGTTCAGAATACCGTCCGCTGGAAGGATTCTGTTTTGCGGTGACGCCTTTTAACTTTACGGCAATTTCCGGAAACCTGCCAACGTGTATGGCGATGCTGGGCAACGTAGTAGTTTGGAAACCATCTGACAAGCAAATCTATTCGGCTAAAGTTATTATGGACATCCTGAAAGAAGCCGGCCTGCCGGACGGGGTGATTAATATGGTATTTACGGACGGGAAGGAAACGGCTGACAAAGTATTGCAGCATCCTGATTTTGCCGGTCTGCACTTTACAGGTTCCACGAAAGTATTCCAGGAAATGTGGAAAAGAATCGGTGAGAATATTCATAAATACAAAACCTATCCGCGCATTGTGGGCGAAACAGGTGGTAAAGACTTCGTGGTAGCGCATCCTTCTGCTAATGCGGAAGCAGTGGCTACAGCATTGGTTCGCGGTGCTTTCGAATATCAGGGCCAAAAATGTTCCGCTGCGTCCAGAGCGTATGTTCCCAAATCGCTTTGGAACCAGGTTCGCGAGGTAATGGAAGCTCAGATGAAAACCATTAAAATGGGCAGCCCGGAAGATCCGTCTAACTTTGTGAACGCGGTGATTGATAAGAACTCTTTCGAAAAGTGCAAGAACTATATTGACAGAGCCAAAGCGTCCAGCGATGCAGAAGTCATCATCGGTGGTGGGTGCGACGATTCCAAAGGCTGGTTTGTGGAACCAACGGTGATCCTGACCAGCAATCCGAAATATGAATCAGTTTGTGAAGAGATTTTCGGCCCGATCCTGTCGATTTATGTTTATGAAGATGAGCAGTGGGCAGAAACGCTGAAGCTTGTTGATGAAACTTCTCCATACTCACTTACCGGAGCTGTTTTCGCACAGGACCGCTATGCTATTGATGAGGCCTACAAAGCGTTGGAAAATGCAGCGGGTAACTTCTATATCAATGATAAGCCGACCGGAGCCGTGGTAGGCCAGCAGCCATTTGGTGGTGCTCGTGCCTCCGGTACAAATGATAAAGCAGGATCCAAGATGAACCTTCTGCGCTGGGTATCTGTACGCAGCATCAAAGAAACTTTTGTTTCACCTAAGGATTATAAATATCCTTATTTAGGTTAAGAGATATATAAATAATACTATTAAAGATCCGTTTCAATTGCTGAAGCGGATTTTTTGTTTTCGGTTATTTAACAAAACTTTAGCAGGGAGGTATTTTTTTTGGCATAAAATTTACATCACCTACCGCGACGACTTATCGATGAAAATTAAAACATAAAAATTTACTATTATGAGCACAACAAGAAACGGAGTCCTGGCACTCCTTGGATTAGGCGCACTGGCGTGGTGGAAATATAAAAAATCCAGCCCTGAAGAAAAGCAGGCAGTAAAAGACAAAGTGAATACTGCGAAAGACAATTTCAACAAATGGGGAAATGACCTGAAAGATAAAGCATCTGATGCCGTATCTCAGGTTCAGGATAAAGTAGCTCCTTCCCGCGCGGAAGACGCAAGATAAGAACAGGACACCCTATCACATTCATATATTACTTGGAAACCTGCAGCGCCAGTCGTTGCAGGTTTTTTGTTTTAAAATCGAGGAATATTTAACAAAAAACCCGATGAAGTGATCATCGGGTAACTTGTATAATTGTAGTGGATGCTACTATTTTAATAATGCATCAAAGGTATCACCCTGACGGATATCGCCTGTCGTGTAGCCTTTCATAAACCATTCTTTTCGCTGAGCGGAACTACCGTGGGTAAAACTTTCCTGGTTCACGTAACCCTGGGCACGCCGTTGGATATTATCGTCGCCCACAGCTTCAGCGGCCGACAGTGCCGCATCAATATCTCCCGGCTCCAGGATATGCTCGCGGTTATCCGTTTGCTTTGCCCAGACACCGGCATAAAAGTCAGCCTGCAATTC
Source organism: Kaistella sp. (assembly GCA_032057205.1). GTDB lineage: Bacteria > Bacteroidota > Bacteroidia > Flavobacteriales > Weeksellaceae > Kaistella. The sequence continues at coordinate 427,289 of DAMCFT010000001.1, read as the reverse complement.
GGTTGCAACGGATACGCGGTTCATTTCTGCTTCGGAATATCTTCCGCTGCGACGCAGCTGATCTACCTTCTGAGTGGTACCAAGTAACGTTTGTACATGGTGGCCCATTTCATGTGCCATCACATAAGCGACAGAAAATTCTGTAACCCTGGCACCGAAACGCTGCTGCAGTTCCTGAAAGAAGCTCATATCCATATACACTGTTTGGTCAGCCGGACAATAAAAGGGTCCCATGGCAGCCTGCGCCGTACCACAGCCGGATTGTGTTACCTGTTCAAACAACACTACTTTCGCGGGTTCATACTGCATTCCCATATCGGCAAAAACGCGGTCCCAGGTTTGCTCGTTTTCATATGTAAGCATTTCAACAAATTCCCGGATTTTAAGTTCTTCAGCGGTCAGCTCGCGTTGTTCAGTCTGTTGTACCTGCGGGCCGCCAGAAGAGAGCAACGCCGAGGGATCGCCTCCGAGGAAGAATACAATTGCAGCGATAATCAGCGAGCCAAGGCCACCGCCAAAAAGCAGTCCGCCACCGCCGCCGCCTGTTCCGCGCCGGTCGTCCACATTACCGCTTCTGTTATTTGTCCATCTCATGGTATGTCGTATTGTTGTGTTTAATGTGAACTGAACACACGCAATATTGTGCCAGAGTTTAAAGCAGCGTCTCGCTGTAATCTTTACCGTTGGCAACACGACGGTTGAAATCGATCATCTGAAGGGCGGTTACAGCCGCTTCCACGCCTTTGTTGCCGAGGTCGCCACCACTGCGCGCTTCAGATTGTGCCTGGGTATCATCGGTGAGTACACAGAAAATCGCCGGTGTTTCCGTTTGGATATTGCAGTCTTTGATCCCGTGCGCTACTGCAGAGCAAACATAATCGAAATGCGGTGTTTCTCCACGGATCACGCATCCGATGGCAATCACGGCATCAAAATCATTAGTTCGGCACAGCTGCATCGTGGCAAAGGAAAGTTCAAAAGCGCCGGGAACATTATAAAGCGAAATGTTCTTCCGGTCCACGCCTTCTTTTTCCAGAATATCGAAAGCAGCATCACGCAGGTTAAAAGTGATGGGAGAGTTCCACTGAGAAACAACGATGCCAATTCTGAAAGAACCGGCATCCTGTATTTCCAATGGTTGGTAATCTGAAAGATTTACGGTAGCCATTTGGTTTATTTTTTAAATTATCGCTTAGAAGTACTTTACCATTTCGATATAAGCATCGGACATTCCGTTGTCGTAATCCTGATATTTTTCGTCAACAGTAGAGAAGTATTTTTTAGCTTCTGCCTTTTTGTTAATCGCAAGGGCCGTCATGCCGGCTTTGCGGGTAAAATAATATTGAGTATACGGATCATCAGAAGCCTTGATTGCCTTATCGAGCAGCGGCAAAGCTTCATTGGTCTTGTTCAGGTTCAGCTGACAGTCTGCCATGGCACCGTATTTAAGTGACATTAAAATATCATTGTCGGAAGAGAAAGCGTCCAGCAGGTCGTATGCTTCCTTGTATTTTTCTTCTTTAAATTTCAGCAGTCCCGCATTGTAAGCAGAAAGTTTCCCGACAGGGGTATCTTCGTAATTTTTGTAGGTGCCCAGGTAACCAGGGTTAGCTGCACTTTTACCACCCAAAGCGAGGTCTTCTTTCCCTTCAGCCAGGTTCTTCTGAGCGGAGAGGTAACTCATCAACGCTTCTTCATTGCGCGGTTCCACATAGAATTGCTTATATGCAAAATAGCCAAGTACCGCCAGCACCAATACCGCAAAAACAGTGATCAGGAGTTTAGCGTTGCGTTCCAGAAAACGTTCCGTATCAAGCGCACCGCGATCCAGATCTTTAAAAACTTCTACGGTTTCCTTCCCTTCAAGATTTGATTGGGCTTTATTTTTTGCCATAATTTTTTGTCAATTGAAGTGCAAATTTAACTGTTTCCGAACGATTTACAAAATTTAGTTTATGTGCGGAAATTACTGCAGATGACGCTACTTTTCAAGTTGTATAAATCAGATCAGTATTGCAGCAGTTCATAGATTTCGGCATGATGCTTTTGCAGTTTCTCCCGGCCGCCTAATTCTTTCAGGCCAATAAGGAAACTGAACTGCGACACAATTCCGCCTTGTTTTTCTACGAGTGCTGCCGCTGCTTCTGTGGTGCCTCCGGTGGCTAGCAAATCGTCATGAATTAAGACACGCTGCCCGGGTTTCAACTGTCCTTCGCGCATTTCTATTTCTGCTGAGCCGTACTCCAGATCGTATTTCTGGTCGACAAAAGGTGGTGGCAGCTTTCCTTTTTTTCTGATTAAAATAAAAGGAACGTCGAGTGCAACGGCAATGGCAATTCCGAACAGATACCCACGGCTCTCAATGCCACAAACGGCATCTACTTTTCCGCGGCTGAATTCACTTAAATCTTTAATGACATCACGATACAACTGCGGATCCAGGAAAATCGGCGTGATATCGCGAAACTGAATGCCCTCCTTCGGAAAGTCCGGAATGGTTTCAATGGTTTGTTTAAGCCGTTCGACGAGTGCGTGGTTCATTTTTAATTGATTTTATAGCTGTTAATCTTCCAGTCGCCGTTAACATTCTTCAGTCCGAAGGTGACCATCAGAGAAGTCGTTTTGCCGTCCTTATCCGTTATATCATAGGTTGCACTTACACTGGCTGCAGAGCCGCTGTTCGAATTGGTCGTTACATTTTTTACAGCAACATTTTTCACAGCCCCAAAGCCGGTGGTTGGATTACTGAACTTATCGAAGCTTCCCCAAGCCGGATTATCTGCCGTTTCGTAAGCGCCACGCAGATTCTGAGCCCCCAGATTATTCAGGAAACGGCTGACGGTGGATTTTGGATCAATTTTGCCAACGGGTGGAACTTCAGCGGGGGTACCCTCCGTGAAATCCGGATATTCGGTTGCGCCCGGAGTGGAAACCGTGAGCGTATCAGCGGGAACATTTTTAGTCGGCATCAAAAGTGCGCTTTCGTTTACGGCGACGCCAATCGCAGACATTTTAAGCGTTTTTTTGGTCGTCTTCACAGAAACGGTAAGGTCAATGGCGTTATTTATAATTTTGTCTGCCGGCAAAGAACTGTATCGTAAAGTGAATCCTTTAAAGTTGTTATTCTGCATCAGATTTTTGGAAGTTATTAATCTGGTGCCACCACTGAATACTTCCAGGACCACTTCCAGGCCGGCACCTTCGAAGGTAATCTCTTTCCCTCGTGCATCTGCGAGTCGGGGCACAATCTGAAGAGACTGCACGCCCAATACCGGATCTGTTTTGGCCGGATTAATTTTTAATAAAACGGAATTAGCCGCGATATCATTCGGATCCGATTCCTGTGGATCGGTACTGCCAAAGATGTTCATTTCCCCCAGGGAAGGTGGCGCGTTGCTTGCCCACTCGATGCCGTTCTTCTGTGCTACGGAATCGGCCATGGCGAAGATCTCCGGTACTTTTTTACCGTCGATGAGTTTGCCCATCGCGATCAGGGAATTGTAATCCCCTTCTGCTTCTACGCCGAAAGTTTTAAGAATATATAAGGCTTCATTGAACTTTACCTGCTCTAAGGTTGTCAGGCTGCTGGCCAGATCATTGATGCTGGACTGGAGTGTTTTGACATTCGTGGCATCTACTGATGTTTTCTTGCAAGAGGTAACCAGCAGTAAGCTGCACGCCGCGAGGATTAAAACAAAATTAATTCTTTTAACAAAAGAAAAAGCAGATCTAAAATAGAGCAGATTCATAAGCCTTGATTTAAGCAAAAATAAAGAAAAATCCCGACAAGCGCCGGGATTTTATTATGTTGATATTCTTTGCCTTAGAACGGATATTCATATATCTCGGACTCACGCAAGAATGGGTTTCCTGTCGGAATTAGTTTGGTTTTGGCTAAGGTCGTCATTACTGCGAAGACAAAGAGACCCACTCCAAACAGCACGGCGCCCAAGTTAAGCAATAAGCCGGCCATATTCTGCCAGTAAGGACCAACAGTTCCCGGCATTACCATGTTAAAGTAATCCAGCCAGTGACCAAGAAGTACAATAACGGCCATCGTGGTAACGACTGTGTAATTTCTCTTAATGCTGGAGCTTACCATCACCAATAAAGGAATAAGGAAGTTCAGAATCAGCATCGGCAGGAAAGTAACGCCGTAATACTTAAAGCGACCGAAGAAATAGTTAACCTCTTCCGGAATGTTGGCGTACCAGTACAGCATGAACTGCGCAAACCAGGTGTACGTCCAAAGCATGCTGGTGGCAAACAAATACACACCCAGGTCATGCAAGTGGTTATCATTGAACTGTGGTAAGAAGCCGGTCTTCTTCAGATAAACGCTGATCAAGATGATCGCAGCTACTGCTGAAGATAAGGTACTCACCATCGCGTACCAGATATACATGGTGGAATACCAGTGCGGGTCAATAGACATCAACCAGTCCCAAGCCCAGGCTGCAGAAGCCAGACCGAAGAAGGCAATGTATCCGATGTTCCAATTGTAGTACGTGGCATAGGTCGCACGGCTCTTGGTTTCATCTACGCGACGAGACATTGATCTCAGTTTCCACATGAAGAAGGTAGCACTTGCGACATACAGGATGTTTCTGAAAACATACCCAGGGATGTTAAGGAACTTTTTCTTCTCGAACAGAATAGAATCAAAATGTGGACTTGCAGGATCAGTTAGTTCAGGATCCATCCAATGGAACAGGTGTCCCATGTGTGTAACGTTCAGGATCATGATAATGATCAAAAGTCCGCCCGCCCAGGGAATAAAAGAACTGATGGCTTCCATTACACGAAGGATGATGATTGACCAGCCTGCGTGCGCTGCTGTTTGAATAGCGTAAAAGAACAAAGCACAGCAACTCAGGGCAAACAGAAATACCGCAACGGTATGAATGGCTGCCAGGGGCTGGTTATGAACCTGCATCTTGGCGTGCTCCAAATGTGCAGCATGATCCTGCGGACCTACCAGCTCGCTGGAGTTGGTCGGTGCATATTCTCCTGCCTGATGCACAGCTTCCATCATGTGTTCTACTTTTGCATCATCAAACCCGGCATTCACAAAATAACCGGCCGCAAAAAGCACCACGCCCACGACGACTAATATGATTGAATATAATCTTAATTTAGGTGAAAAACTATACATTGTAATCTCATTTATTATTTTGCGGTTGTGTACTTGCAGCGGTTTCTGTTGTTTCGGTTACTGCCGTGTTATCTGCTGCAGCGGGAGCAGCTGCGATTGCAGCGCCCAAACCACCTTTAAACTCGTTCATGATATAAAGCGCTACTCTCCAGCGGTCGCCCGGCTTCAGCTGGCCGGCGTAAGAACCCATCGCGTTTCGGCCATTGGTAATTACATAATGTACAGATCCGATGGTGATATCACGGTCAGCAAACTTAGGAACGCCGGCATAAGCACCGCTTTCCACGATTGGTCCCTGACCGTCTCCGCCAATACCGTGACAGGCTGAGCATGTCTTATTAAACAGATCTTTGCCGCGCTCAATATCTTTTTGCTGCGCTGCTGCCTGCAAAGGAGAAGCTGTGATTGCTTTGCTCGCTTCGTACCCTTCATTATACTGCACGGCAGTCATCGCTGAATTGGCTGCTTCTTCCGCAATTCCTTCCGGGTTCTGCGCTACAGTTCCGTTGACCGGGCCAAGGCCGGTCCCGCCCTGCTGTGAAACAAAAGCCGGAATTTCATTATCTCTTTTTGAATACGCATCTTCCGCTTTTTGCAGCGGGTCATAGGCTACAGGAAAATACATATCCGGGAAATATACTAACGGCGGATTTTCATCGCTGCAAGAACTCAGCGTGAGTGCTGCGGTTCCCAAGATGGCTGTAAACTTCAATATATTCTTTTTCATCTTAAGCATCTTTAATCGTTATTTCTTCCACACCGGTTTCCACCAGCAGCTGCTTAACAGATTCCACATCATCGGTAATGAGTTCCATCAGGAACTTATCATCCGTCGTGCGCGGATCCGGATTTTGTGGCGGGCATCCCGGGTACATTTTATTACGTACCAGGAAGGTAAGTGACATCATGTGCGCGGAGCAGAATACCATTAATTCAAACATGGGCACTACGAAGGCAGGCATGTTCTCTGCCCAGGTAAAAGATGGCTTACCCCCGATGTTCATCGGCCAGTCATGGTTCATGGTGTACCAGGTAACCAGTGATCCGATCAGCACGCCATACACAGCATAGATGAAAGCGGCATCAGAAATTCTTGTTTTCTTCAGACCAAGTGCTTTATCCAGTCCGTGCACCGGGAACGGTGTATAAACTTCATTAATCTTGATTCCCTTATCGTTGAAGGCTTTCACGCCATCCAGCAGGTCATCATCATCGGCATAAATACCGTATACTATTTTAGTGGTGCTCATCTTCTTCTTTAGCTTTATAAGTTTCACCAGATATTTTCAGAATACTCTTCAATTCCGCCTGTGCAATTACCGGGAAGGTACGTGCATACAACAGGAACAGAACTCCAAAGAAACCAATGGTTCCGAGATACACACCCACGTCAATCACCGATGGTTTAAACATCGTCCAGGAGCTTGGAAGGTAATCGCGGGAAATATTGATTACAATAATATCAAAACGTTCGAACCACATCCCGATGTTGATGATCAGTGCAATGATAAAGGTTGCAATAATGTTGGTACGTACGCGCTTGAACCAGAACGCGGCAGGAACTACCAGGTTACAGATAATCAGCGCCCAGAAAGCCCACCAGTAAGGTCCGGTTGCTGCACCCGGTGACAGATATACGAAGTCTTCATATCTCGACCCGGAATACCAGGCGATGAAATATTCACAAGCGTAGGCTACGGTTACCATTCCACCGGTTACGATGATTACGATGTTCATAATCTCGATGTGGTACATGGTGATATAATCTTCGAGGTGCGCTACTTTACGAGCAATCAGAAGAAGTGTCTGCACCATCGCGAATCCGGAGAAGATCGCCCCGGCAACGAAGTACGGAGGATAGATGGTGGAGTGCCATCCTTTAATCACCGACGTCGCAAAGTCAAAGGATACCGTGGTATGTACGGAGAATACCAGCGGTGTAGCCAAACCGGCCAATACCAATGATAATTCTTCGAAACGCTGCCAGTGCTTGGCCTTACCACCCCATCCGAAAGAAAGAAATGTATAAATTCTCTTGGTCCACGGAGTTTTTGCACGGTCACGAATCATAGCGAAATCCGGAATCAGTCCCATAAACCAGAACACGCTGGATACGGAGAAGTACGTGGAAATCGCGAATACGTCCCAAAGCAGTGGCGAGTTAAAGTTCGTCCAAAGGGAACCGAACTGGTTTGGCAACGGGAATACCCAGTACCCTACCCAAACTCTACCCATGTGAATTACCGGGAAGATGGCTGCCTGCACAACCGCGAAGATGGTCATCGCTTCCGCAGAACGGTTCACGGACATTCTCCAGCGCTGGCGGAACAGCAAAAGTACAGCGGAGATAAGTGTACCGGCGTGACCAATACCTACCCACCATACGAAGTTGGTAATATCCCAACCCCAGTTGTTGGTCCTGTTCAGACCCCAGGCACCGATCCCGGTACCGATAGTATATGCAATACAACCAAAACCATAAACAAACAGCACGAGTGAGGCCCAGAAGGAAACCCACCATAATTTCCCTGCTCTTTCCTCTATAGGTCTGGCGATATCTTCTGTAATATCATGATAAGTCTTGTGACCAATAATTAAAGGTTCCCTTATCGGAGCTTCGTAATGTCCTGACATTTTTTACCTATTTATTATTTATACATTAGTTTCTTTTCTGTTTCTTACCTTGGTGTGGTAGAAAACATTTGGTTTCGTTCCGATTTCTTCAAGCAGTGTATAACGTCTGTTGTCGCTGAAAAGTGCTCTTACTGCTGAACCTTTGTCGTTCATATCTCCGAAAGTCATTGCTCCGGTAGGACATGCATTTACGCAGGCAGTAGAGAATTCCCCGTCTTTTACAACGCGTCCTTCTTTTTTAGCTTCCAGGATTACGTTTTGTGTCATTTGGATACACATGGAGCATTTCTCCATGACACCACGGGTACGGGTTACCACATCCGGGTTCAGTACCATACGACCCAGGTCGTTATTCTGGTTGAAGTCAAACTTATCGTTCAGGTTGTAGGTAAACCAGTTGAAGCGACGTACTTTGTACGGACAGTTATTTGCACAGTAACGGGTACCGATACATCTGTTGTAAGCCATCTGGTTTTGTCCCTGACGACCGTGTGAAGTTGCCGCTACCGGACAAACAGTTTCACAAGGAGCGTGGTTACAGTGCTGGCACATTACAGGCTGGAAGATCACATCCGGATTATCTGCCGGGTGATTTAGGATTCCGCTGCTCTTGCTGAACGCGTTTCCGTACATTCCTGCTACGTTCAGTCCGGCGGCTACTGCCTCTTCTTCGGAAAGCTTACCATCTTTGTTGGTATCAATTTCCTCCGGCATGATCGTCGTGTAGTAACGGTCGATTCGTAACCAGGCCATATCACGGGACATTCTCATTTCTTCCTTACCTACCACCGGTACATTGTTTTCTGCTTGACATGCGATTACGCACGCGCCACATCCTGTGCAGGAGTTCAGGTCAATAGAAAGGTTGAAGTGAGGACCGTCTGTATCATCAAAAGCATCCCAAAGGTCTACTTTACCGGCAGGCAAAGCACCGCCGATGGTGTGATATTCCAATGGCTTATTCCATCCGTTCAGTTCATCATCAAACTTCACATTAAGGAAAGTTTCCAAAGGAACTTCGCGGGCAATTTCGTAACGGCCCATCAAGGTATTCTGAAGCTGGATTCCCGCAAATTCGTGGATTCCGCCTGTTTTTTCAAGCTGTACGTTGGAAACAGTAAAGTTGGTTCCGTCGAAGAGCGGGTATGCATTAATACCGGTTGCGGCTACTTTACCTGAATCTTTTTTACCATAACCCAAAGCGAGACCTACAGAACCTTCTGCCTGTCCCGGCTGAATGAATACAGGGACATTTTCCAGTTTAGCACCGTTAACTGTAAGGTTTACGCGTGAACCGTTCAACTGCATTCTTCCGTTCAGATCATTTTCCAGACCTAATTTCTCAGCATCCTGCGGGGAAACAGTTAAGTAGTTATCCCACGTCATTCTGGTGATCGGATCCGGAAGTTCCTGCAACCAAGGGTTGTTTGCCTGCGTACCATCTCCAAGGGCGGTATTGGTATACAGAACAAGCTCAATATCCGAAGCTTTAAAGTTAGAAAGTTCAGTTACGGCCTGAGCAGCATTTCCACCGGCATAGGAAAGACCTCCTTCTGCGGAAGCAGCCAGAATACCGTTGTACAATGCCTTATTGAACGTTGTGTTTCCAATCAGTGTGGAAGCATTTGCCTTCAGATACTCGTAATAGTTCTGAACTTCTTCGCCCGGCGCTGCCATCCATGTAAGCAGAGATTCCTCGATCTGGCGGGACTTATATATTTTCTGAATAGCAGGCTGCATCAGCGTATAAACGCCGGTCTGCGGTGCCAGGTCACCCCAGCTTTCCAGCCAGTTCGCTACCGGAATAGCGGCTTTGGCGGCCTGATACATTTCGTTCTTTTTGTCAGCAACTGCAACTACGCAAGGTACTTTAGCCACTGCCTTTTTGAAATCTTCTCCTTTGTTGCTGGAGTAGATTGGGTTTACATTGTTTGTAATTAATACGCCCACCTGGCCACTGTTCATCCAACCCAGGAATTCCTGATAGCGTGCACCATCGAATTCACGAAGGAAACTTGCTTTACCGGTGAAGGCATTGGAAGCCAGTTTCTGGTTGATTAAGTTAGCAAGTACATGAGCTGCTTTTGAACCATCTGCAAAGACAACCGCGTTGCTGCCGTTTTGCTGAAGTTCCTTTACGATTCCGGCAGCTTCTTTGCTCACGGAACCGCCATTAAGGCCGTTATATACTTCCACCAATACCTTGTTCACAAGGCTTGGCTTTAATTTAATTCTGGTATCAGCGTTGGCACCGGTCATGGTCATGTTCGACTCAATCTGGATGTGACGCATCATGTTCGGACCTGGTTTACGCGCTGCTGCATAGGAGCTTTCCATTGAACCTGAGTTGTTATCTGCCAGGAAATCCGACTGGAAAGAAACGACCAGTTTTGTGTTGCTCAGGTCATACACCGGAAGCGCACGCGTTCCGAAAACTTCCTGTGCCGCATCCAGTGCTGCGGTTTGAGGAACAGCATCATAGGTTACCAGTTCCGCTGTTGGATATTGTTCCTTGAACTCGGCGAACAATTTCTTGAATGTCGGGGAAGGGAATGAATGCGAAAGCAGAACGATTTTCTTACCAAATCCTTGTGCATCGGCCAACCCTTTGCGAACGAACTCATCTACTTTGGCAAATGTTTCATCCTTGCCGTTCAGCTTAGGCTGTTTGATTTTATCGTTATCGTACAGAGACAGTACGGAAGCCTGCGCACGTGCATTGGTTTTACCCAGGGTTCCTGCCGCCGGGTTCGGTTCAATTTTAATTGGTCGCCCTTCACGTGTTTTTACCAATACGCTGGCAAAGTCATATCCGTCAAAATACGTGGATGCATAGTAATTCGGTACGCCCGGAATAATTTCGTGCGGCTTTACTACGTACGGAATGGTTTTGATCACCGGCGCTTCACACGCTGCCAGGGTTACTGCTGCCGTAGAAAATCCGAGCAGCTTCAGGAAATCTCTTCTCGAGGTTCCGGATTCTGTCTTTTTAGCGACAGGTGCTGCTTCGTCTACAGGCAGTTCTTCCAGAAACTCTTTCTGTGCCAGCCTCCCGGTAAGGGACGGGTCTTTCAGTTCTTGAATACTTCTGAATTGTATTTTATTTGAAGCCATTGATACTTCTAATTTTTATTATTAATAGTGACATTTACCACACTCCAGACCACCGATGGCGTCTACTGTAATCTTCGCGCCGGAACCGTACTGCTTTTTCAGCTTATCGTGCAGGTTCTTGAAGTACTCTTTATTGTAGCCGTTCTCCATATCAACTTCCGTTGTTCTGTGGCATTCAATACACCAGCCCATGGTGAAGTCGTTGGCCATCTGTACCACATTCATGGTGTCAATCTGACCGTGGCAAGCTTTACAAACCACATCAATCTTCGCGTCAGGATTTTTCTTGTTGTGTGAATTCAGGATCGCCTGTTCACCGGCCACAACGTGCTGCGCGTGGTTAAAGTAAACAAAGTCCGGCATATTGTGAATTCTAACCCATTCCACCGGATGTGTTTTGCCCGTGTACTGTTGTTTTTCCGGATCCCATCCTGTTGCTGCGTAGATTTTCTGGATCTCACCATCATAGAACGCTTTGTCTTTGCCCGGCTCCATGTATTTCCCGTTGTACTCGGAAATATTACGGTGACAATTCATACAAACATTCAGCGACGGGATCTCGGAAACCTTTCCGTATTTCGCGGAAGAGTGACACAGCTGACAGTCAATTTTATTTTCACCAGCGTGAATTTTATGCGAGAAATAGATAGGCTGCTCCGGCTTGTATCCTTTGTACACGCCGATCCACATCAGGCTGTTCCAAAGGCCGTAGGCTGCAAAGATACCCAGAACCACCAGCAAGCCTTTACCTACCACGCTGTATTTACGGTAGATATCCGCAAAAGACACGGCGCTTTCCTCGCGGGCACCAGCCAGTTCGTCTGCCTGCTGCAGTTTCACCAGGGTACGGAGCTTAATCAGCAGCCATACCAGCAATCCGCCGATAGCCAGCAGGGAAATAAGAATGATTTTGGAGTTCATGGATTCCTGCTTGATCGCTTCCAGCGACGCAGGTGTATGTTCCGTATCTGCACCCGCTGCAGCACCTCCGGCATCAGCAGCAGGCTCCGCAACAGGAGGATTGGTGGTATATTCCAGGATGTCATCGATCTCCTGATCAGACAGGTTCGGGAATGCTAACATTTCCACCTGGTTGAATTTCTCGAAGACTTCGTTCGCGTACTTATCGCCGGAGGCACGCAGTTCCTTGTTATTCTTGATCCACTTGTGCAGCCAGTCTGTATCCAGATTCTGTTCTGTTTTCAGCCGTTCTACTACGCCCCCGAGCGGCGGACCGATAAGTTGCTTGTCCAACGCGTGACAGGCGGCACAGTCTGCTTTAAAAAGCTTTTCACCGTTTTTGGCATCTCCCTGAGCGTAAATAGAAGCACTGGTCGACAGCAATAGCCCTATTGCAATAAGACCCTTCTTGTAATGCTTTCTCCAACTAATCATTTAATAAATCTTGGGTTAGTAAATTGTATTGAGTTTACTTTCAATTTGGCAAAAATAAGACTTTTAACACAAATTAACAGCAGATAGCGCGAGGCGGCGCCGAATGAGGTTAATTTGTAACTGTTCTAAATAGCACTTTTCGGTATCATTTTTATTTGTTTTAAATTTGCCTAAAATTATACCTAATGAAGATTTCAGCGTTATTTGCTCTCCTTGTTTTTACTCTTTTCAGCAGCCGCGCAGCAGCACAACAGGTAGTCGTAAATGACACCCTGTCCGGCACTCCCCTGACGATGATGATGGATGCCAAGGTGAACAGCCTGATGGCAGATATTGAAAATAAGTGCAGCCGCGAAAATGAGCGCTCAGCGAGCAATGATGATTACCGCGCAACTCCTGTACGGCCATCGGTACCGGAACGCGAACTCACACAAGCTGAGATCTGCCGGCGCAACCCGCGGATTATGGGTTATAAAATCCAGGTAGCGGTGGTGAAAAGCAATGAAGAAGCACGACAGATTGGCGCGAGCTTCCGCCGCAAGTTCCCTAGCATGAAAGTGGAAATCGACGCCTCACTTCGTCCCAACTATAAAGTACTGGCTGGAAGTTATTTAACCAAGCAAAGTGCTGCCGGTGACCTTTCCCGGGTACGCCAGCAGTTCAATGGTGCGATCTCTGTTCAGTACCGCGTTTTCTGCGCGGAAGCGAAATAAGATCAATAACGCTACAACATAAAACCGGCGCGGAAACTTCGTTTCCGCGCCGGTTCATTTTCATAAACAATGGCTCGCAATTAATTCTTTACCAACAACCGGAAGCCTTCTCCGTGCACGTTGATGATTTCCAGGCCATCATCTTCTTTCAGTAATTTCCGAAGTTTAGCGATATATACATCCATACTTCTGGCGGTGAAATAATTTTCCTTTTTCCAGATTTTCCGCAGGGCCAGATCACGCGGCATGAAATCATTGCGGTGCAGGCACAGCAATTTCAGCAGTTCGTTTTCCTTTGGTGACAGTTTGTATTCCGTATCGTTAACCCGAAGCTGACGCAGCATACTGTCAAAATAAATATTACTGATTTTGAACTGTTCCTGCTCGCTGTCTTCCAGCACGGCACTGCGCTGCAGGATGGCTTTAATTTTATACAAAAGCAGCTCGGTATCAAAAGGTTTGGTGATATAATCATCGGCGCCCAGCTGATAGCCTTTCAGAATATCTTCTCGCATGTTGCGCGCAGTCAGAAAGATAATCGGGATATTACGGTCGATACGCTTCACATCTTCCGCCAGGCTGAACCCGTCTTTTTTAGGCATCATCACATCGAAGATACAGATGTCATATTCATTCTCGGTGAATTCCTTCAGGCCCTGCTCGCCATCAGTAGCGAGCGTTACCTCAAAATTATTGATGGTTAAATAATCCTTCAGCACGGCACCAAAACTCTGGTCGTCTTCTACTAATAAGATTCTGTTGCTCATAATTTTGTTTTTTTAGTTTTTACATTTTTTTATTCAACACCGTCTTAAGCCATCGGGAGCTTAATGGTAAAGGTGCTGCCTTTTCCCTTTTGCGAGTCCACCAGGATTTGTCCTTTGTGCAACTCGATGATTTTTTTCACATAGGTGAGGCCCAACCCCTGCCCTTTCACATTGTGAATATTACCGGTTTCTTCGCGGAAAAATTTTTCGAAGATTCGGTTTTTATTATCAGTTTCCATTCCCGTACCCTTGTCTGAAATTTCAATAACATACCAACTGCCTTCATTGCGGGTGGTTACTTTGATCTGCGGCGCTTCGGGAGAGTATTTATTGGCGTTATCTAAAAGGTTAATCAGCGCATTGGAAAGGTGGAATTCATCTACTTTAAATCTGTACTTTTCCGCATTAAACTGCTGAGTTAGGGTGCCATCGCGCTGCTCAACGATCAGGCCGAATGACTCTGTAATCTCCTGAATAAGTTCACGCACATTGATTTCCTTTAAAAATAATACGACTTCGTTGCGCTCCAGTTTAGACATGTTGAGCACGTTTTCCACCTGCTTTTTCATCCGAAGATTTTCCTGACGAATTAAACTTGAATAATATTTTACCTTGTCCGGATTGGTGGCAATTTTATCATTGGCCAGGGAATCGGTCGCGACAGATATGGTAGCCAGTGGCGTTTTAAACTCGTGCGACATGTTATTGATGAAGTCCGTTTTCACGTCGGCAATTTTTTTCTGGCGCATCATATAATTGATGGAGATAATATAAATCCCTAAAATCGTCAGCAGCGACATGAAGGTTCCCAGCAGCATGGGCAGGTTATTCTTCGCCAGGGAATAATCCTTTCGCGGAAAAACAAGCGCTAATGTATAGAGTGTGCGGTCTTTGCTGTCCAGAAAAAGCGGATAGGTGTAATTATCGCGGTCTTTTTGTTCAGAGAAGGTCGTATCTGCAATGGCCGTCACTTTATTATCCTTGTTCATTACCGCAAAACCGAATTTGGTGTCCAGCCCGTTCAGTTTCAGTTCGCGCGCTAAAACGGAATCGAGCGTTTTCCGGTCGACCCTTTTTTCAATCGGCAGGTTGGTGGCATTCAGTTTGGCAAACTCACGCAGCGCATAGGTATTATTGCTGATATCTTTGCTCAGCTGCGGGGTCAGCAATTCGGAAGTATTCGGTGCTTTCCTAAACTTAAGAATTCCTTCGTCAGTGTACAACTTTGTGGTCATCAGGCTGTCGCCCTGCTGAGAGATCGGAATATTCTGGCTTTCGATAATACTTTTCTGAAATATCGTGGTGGTGCGGTCCGCCGAGTCCACATTGGATTGAATGTACGTTTGCGTGGGTTTATCACTGCTGTCAACAATTGTTTTGGTGAAAGCCTTTAAATCACCGTTCAGATATTTATCTACTTCCAGTTCCTGAACCTTCCGGGAGGAGGATTCCATGGCCGCATAGACCTTATTGGTAAAATCCTGATTCAGCGCACTGTAAAGTTCCCGCAACCAGTAGAGTTGCAGCGAAACGAAAACAACCATGGAAATGGTCATCAGTACAGAGATAAAAGGAATGAATCTGTTATTCATCAGTTATTTTTAAATCAACTGTTAAAATTACTCTTTTTAAGATTATTGAAACAAAAAAAAGTTAAGTTTATTGTATTGGCTTTCTTAAAACGTTTTGTTTTAACATTTTAATATAAACACGAGGCATTGCAAGAAATCAGCCATTGCGGGACACTAAAAAAACCTCACCGTGCGGCAAGGTTTATAAATGATGGTTTGCGAAAGGCTTTTAGTTAAATAAATCTTCATCAATAAAATACTGAATGATGGCTTTTTTCATCAGGAGTTGCTGCTCATTCGGTTTAAGTTCAGGCAAAGCATCCAGCACCTCGAAATGCGGATAGCCCTCCTCATCGTAATGCGAAAACTTATAATATCCGAAAGGCTCCAGCAGGCGGCACACAGCAATATGCAAAAGATTCAGCTTATCGTCCTTGGTGTATTTCTGCGCACCGCTGCCCAATTCCTGCACGCCGATCAGGAAAAGCAAGGTATCAATCGGCGGATGGGCTTCGGTATCAAAATGTTTTACAAAGAACTGCTCTACTTCTGCCCACAGTTCTCCCTCTGTTTTATTATTCATATTTATTTTCTAATTTAAGCAGAAACGCATATTCCAGCGCATCCTCTTTCAATGATTCAAATCTGCCGCTCGCGCCGCCGTGGCCGGAACTCATATCGGTGCGGAAGAGCAAAAGATTGCTATCTGTTTTTAAATCCCGAAGTTTGGCTACCCATTTTGCAGGTTCCCAGTATTGTACCTGCGAATCATGCAGACCGGTGGTTACCAGCAGATGCGGATATTCCACGCTTTCCACATTATCATACGGTGAGTAGGATTTTATGTAATGGTAATATTCCTCATCTTTTGGATTACCCCACTCATCGAACTCACCAGTGGTCAGCGGGATTGTTTCATCCAGCATGGTGGTAACCACATCCACGAAAGGTACCTGTGCCACGATGCCATTAAACAGGGAAGGTTCCATATTCATCACAGCGCCTACCAGCAGGCCACCGGCACTGCCGCCCATGGCATACAAATGTGGCGATGAGGTATAGTTGTGCTGTACCAGGAATTTAGCTGCATCAATAAAATCAAAGAAGGTGTTTTTCTTTTGCAGCATTTTACCGTTTTCATACCAGTCACGGCCCAGATATTCTCCGCCGCGAATGTGCGCAATTGCATACACGAAACCACGATTCAGCAGCGAAAGCCGCACGCTGGAAAAGCTGGCGTCTACCGTATGGCCGTAGCTTCCATAACCGTACAGCAATAAAGGCGTATCAGCCGACAGCTGTGTATCTTTATGGTACACCAAAGAAACCGGAACTGATTTTCCGTCCCCCGCCGGCGCCCAAACACGTTCCGAAATATAATTGGACGGCGCAAAGCTTGGTTCCAGCACTTCCTGTTCTTTAAGCAGCGTGCGCTCGTGGGTTTTCATGTTAAATTCATACGTGCAGCTTGGCTGGGTCAGCGATGTATAGCCATAGCGCAAAACATCTGTCTCAAATTCCAGGTTCAGACCGATGTACGCTGTATACGCGGGATCCGAGAAAGGAAGGTAGAATAAAGATTTCTGCGCATAATCGGTAATGCAGATATGCAGTAACCCTTCGCGGCGTTCCTCCAGAACCAGATAATCCTTAAATATTTCAAAACCTTCCAGCAGGACTTCTTCGCGGTGCGGCACAAGATCTTTCCAATGCTCAATACCCGGTTGCGCCACAGGTGTTGTCACGATTTTAAAATTGGTCGCGTCATCCGCATTGGTAATGATATAAAACTGATCCCGATAATGCTCTACCGCATATTCCAGGTCTTCCATGCGCGGCTGGATGACGGTCCACGGCGCAAACACATCGCTTGCCGGAATAAAACGGTGCTCATCTGAAACCGTACTGGAACTGCCAATGAAAATATATTCCAATGACTTGGTTTTAAAAACATTTACATCAAACGCTTCATCTTCTTCATGAAACACGAGCACATCCTGCGAGGAATCTGTACCCAATTGATGCAGATACACCTGAAAAGCGCGGAGATTATCATCTTTCCGAATGTAATATACATGCGCATTATCATTAGCCCAAACCACTTTACCGGTTGTGTTGGCAATCTGATCCTGCAGCAATTCACCGGTTTCCAGATCTTTAAAATACACGGTATAAATCCGCCGGCCCAGCACATCTGTACTGTAAGACATCAGTTTATTGTTGGGTGACACCGCCAGACTTCCGACTTCAAAAAATTCATGGTGTTGCGCCGGGATATTGGCATCCAGCAGCAGCTCCTCGGCAGCTTCCAGCGAAAGATATTTTCTCGTAAACAGCGGATGTTCTCTTCCCTGTTCATAGCGCACGATATACCAGTATTTATTAAAGAAATAGGGCAGCGAAGAATCGTCTTCCCGGTAGCGCGCTTTCATTTCTGCAAAGAGTTTTTCCTGCAACACTTCGGTATCCTGCATCATCGCGTCCACATAGCTGTTTTCTGCCTGCAGGTAGGCGGTTACCGCCGGATTGTCGCGCTCATTCATCCAGAAATAGGAATCAGTGCGGATGTCGCCATGGGTTTGCAGTTCTTTTGGAATCTTCTGCGCCACGGGCGGCTGTTGTACTGGTGTACTATTTTTAATCATTATATTATAAAGGTATGTTATAAAAATAAAAACCGTCTTTCCCAAGGAGAAAAGGCGGTTTTCAGGTTATTATAAAATTCGTAAAAATAAGTCCTGGTCTATTTCTCCAGATTACGGATATATTTCTCGATGGCCATGGTCATGGACGGCGACTCTTTCGTGGGCGCCATCACATCCACCCGAAGTTTTGCATCTTTAGCAGCCTGCTCGGTAGTGGAACCAAACACAGCTACTTTGGTATCTCCCTGCTCAAATTCCGGGAAGTTCTCGCCCAGCGAGCGAATTCCCTGCGGACTGAAGAAAATCAGCATATCATAATCCTTAATGGCGATATCGCTCAGGTCGCTGCATACCGTGCGGTACATGGTAGCGCGCGTCCAGTCCACACCGCTGGCATCCAGAACTCTCGGAATATCCGGGCTCAGAATGTCTGACGAAGGCAGGAGGTACTTCTCATCCGGGAACTTTTTAAATAAAGGCGCCAGATCAGAAAAAGTTTTTTCACCAAAAGCAATCTTGCGTTTTCTGTACACGATGTGCTTTTGCAGATAGTTGGCTACGGCCTCGGACTGGCAGATATACCGCATGGAATCCGGGACCGTAAAACGCATTTCTTCAGCCAGGCGGAAATAATGGTCAATCGCATTCCGGCTGGTAAAAATGATCCCGGTGTACTGCGTGAGATCAATTTTTTGTGTCCGCAACTCTTTGGCATCTACTCCTTCCACATGGATGAAGGGCCGGAAATCTATTCTGATTTTTTCCTTCTTGGCGATTTCCAGGTAGGGCGAAGATTCATTCGGCGCAGGCTGCGACACCAGGATAGATTTAATTTTCATCATGAGTTTGTCTTAAATATATAATAGCCGCCAAAGGGCCAGCAAGGGTATAATTTGAAGGGTGCAAATATACAAAATTTTATAAAATGTTTTCTCGGGAAAAGCCGGCTGCGTGGCCAGCAGAAACACTAAGTTCTTGAAGACGAAGACGATGACCAGTCCCCACACGTACCAACTGAAGACAACCTTCAGCTCTTGAGGATAAAAATAATGCATGAAACATACACCAAATAAAAGCAGTGAGCCGCTGAAAAAAAATTTGGACGCCACAAACTGCAGATGGTTCCACCGTTCCGCATCATTACTGGCTTTATAAAACAAATAAGTCAGGCCGGCACGCAGCACATAAAAGCCGCTCAGCACTAAAAAGGTATAGCCGAACTTATTGAGCTCATAACCAAACAATTGCAGCCTTGAAACAGACTGCGGAACAATGGGAATCGTTTGTGAAAGCAATGTGGTGAGCAAGACCACGTAGATAAAACTCACAATAAGCCAGCTCAGGAAATTATTGGTTACATCCGCATATTGCTGAAAAAGGAAACTGCGCACGGTAGAATCCCGATGCAGATAAATGAGCATAAAAAGATACAGCGCAATGCAGGCCGTCAAAACAAAAATTACCCAATCATTTTGCTGTACAATTCTTACCAAAGAAATTTTTTTGCAAAAATACTAATATTAAGGTAATAGTTTATTTTAAAAAAAGATAAAGCAGCGCCGGCACGCCGGATGAGATCACGAAGGAAAAAGTTTATCTTTGCACATTAATTTTCCGGATGAAAAAACTCGTCATCATTCCGACGTACAACGAAATCGAAAACATTGAAAACATTATTGCTGCCGTCTTTAGCCTGCAGCAGGATTTCGAAGTACTGGTGGTGGATGACTCTTCACCGGATGGTACGGCAGAGGTTGTAAAAAGAATGCAAATTACCAGCAACGGGCAACTGCATCTGGAGATTCGCAAAGTTAAGGACGGACTGGGACAAGCTTATATCCACGGGTTTCGCTGGGCCCTGAAAAACGGCTACGATTACATCTTTGAGATGGATGCCGACTTTTCCCACAATCCGCAGGACCTTCCGCGCCTGTACGAAGCCTGTCGTACCGCTGATATGAGTGTAGGCTCCCGCTATGCCCGCGGCGTCAATGTCGTAAACTGGCCCATGGGTCGGGTGTTGTTATCCTACGGCGCTTCTATTTATGTACGCAAGATTCTGGGCATTCAGATCCGTGATACCACAGCCGGTTTTGTTTGCTTTTCGCGGCGTGTGCTGGAAGAAATTAATTTAGACCAGATTCGGCTGAAAGGCTACGGCTTTCAGATTGAAATGAAATTCCGTGCCCTGCAGAAAGGATTTAAAGTGGTGGAGGTTCCCATTATTTTTACCAACCGTGAGCTTGGTACCAGCAAAATGAATGGCGGCATTATCCATGAAGCAGTTTTCGGCGTCCTGAATATGAAATGGAAATCACTGATCGGCAAATTATGAAACACCTTATATATATACTGTTGTTTTTTCTGTGTGCCTGCACAGAGCTGATCGATAAACCCAAAGAGGTCATCGAAAAAGAGGTCATGGCGGAAATGATTGCTGATTTTGCTATCAATGAACAACTCATGGGCATGTCCGATAACTACAATCTGGATAACGCCACACGCTTCACCATGAAAAAATATAAAGTAACTTCTGCAGCCTATGCCGACAGTTACCGATACTATACCGCCACCGGCGATATGGATAAAATCCTGAAACGCGCGCAGAAAATTATTATAAAACGCGATCCGGAAGCCGGCCAATATATCGAAAAGCAAATCGCAGAAGAAAAGCGAAAGGAAAAGGAAAGGCAGGAAAAAGAAAAGAAAGAACAAGAAAAAGCGCGCTCCGGCGAAACGAAGAATTAATATGTCCGATTTTTTTACAATAAATACTACGACCACCGGCAAAGCAAGAGCCGGTACCATGACTACTGATCACGGAACCATTCAGACGCCGATTTTTATGCCGGTCGGTACCGTTGCTTCGGTTAAAACCGTACATCAGCAGGAACTTAAAAATGACATTCGTGCCCAGATTATTCTGGGAAATACCTATCACCTGAATCTGCGTCCCGGCATGGACGTGATGCAGCAGGCGGGCGGGCTCCATAAATTCATGGGCTGGGATCTGCCTATTTTAACAGATTCCGGCGGATACCAGGTCTTCTCTTTGTCCAAGTCGCGAAAAATGAATGAAGAGGGTGTGAAATTTAAATCACACATTGACGGCAGCAGCCATTTTATCTCTCCCGAAAAATCAATGGAAATTCAGCGACAGATCGGTGCCGATATTTTTATGGCCTTTGATGAGTGCACACCATATCCCTGTGAATATAACCAGGCCCGCGAATCCATGGAACTTACCCATCGCTGGCTGAAAAGATGCATTCAGTGGACGCAAGACAATCCCGAATTGTATGGCTACCGTCAAAGATTATTTCCGATTGTGCAGGGTTCCACGTATTCGGACCTCCGCAAACAATCCGCGGAATTTATTTCTGAACAGAATGCAGAAGGAAATGCCATCGGCGGACTTTCCGTAGGAGAACCGGAAGAGGAAATGTACCGCATTACCGATGAAGTAACCGATATTTTACCAAAAGAGAAACCACGATACCTCATGGGCGTAGGCACACCGTGGAATATCCTGGAAGCCATCGGGCTTGGCGTGGATATGATGGACTGCGTAATGCCGACCAGAAATGCGCGCAACGCCATGCTCTTCACCTGGAACGGCGTGATGAACATGAAAAACGAAAAGTGGAAAACAGATTTCTCTCCGCTGGATGAATTTGGTACCAGTCATGTGGACAGCGCGTACACAAAAGCGTACGTTCGCCACCTGTTTGCTGCACGCGAATACCTTGGCAAGCAGATTGCGTCCATCCACAATCTGGCGTTTTATCTGGACCTGGTCCGCGTTGCCCGCGAGCATATTGTAGCCGGCGATTTCTATGAGTGGAAAGACAGCGTAATCCCACAACTGAAACAGCGCCTCTGATCAACGTTTGACAGCTGATGAAGATAATAGACCTTTATATCATCCGTAAATACCTGGGTACGTTTGGCTTTATGCTGGCTTTGCTCAGTATCATCGTATTGGTGATCGATGTGCAGGCAAAAGCGCCGCGTATTGAGTCCAACGGATTTAAGGTAAGTGAATTTCTGATTAATTTCTATCCCTTCTGGATTGTGAATCTGATCATTACCTTCATGTCTATCCTGGTTTTTATATCGGTCATTTTCTTTACTTCAAAACTGGCAAATGACACTGAGATTGTTGCCATCATCAGTTCCGGCGCAAGCTTTCACCGATTTGCGCGACCTTATCTGATCACTTCGGGTTTTATTGCTTTGTCTGCTTTGGCTATCAATCACTTTGTGCTGCCCCTGGCGAATATGAAAAAGAATGAGCTGGAACCGTACACTTATAATGCGAAAAAAAGGGAAGGATTTACCGGTACAGCCGAGGTCGCCACGCAACTTTCCCGGCAGGAATACATCTTCCTGAAATCATATAACCGAAAAGAAAAACGCGGCAACGGCATTTTTTATCAGAAGTTTAATGACAAGCAGCAACTGGTCTATCAGATTAATGGCGCGGAATTCAGCTGGCAACCGGATAAAAAGCAATTTCAGATCAGCGATTACCTCATCAAAACATTTCTGCCCAACCAAAAGGAAAAACTGGAGCAGGGCAGCGTCATGCTGAAGGATTTTGGTTTGCCGCCGGAAGAATTGTTCCCCGATGTTCTGCTCGGCCAGAATAAAACAACACCAGACCTGCTTACTTTTATCGACCGCGAAAAACAGAAAGGCAATGCCAATCTGAATGATTATTTAAATGAATTCCACCAGCGGACCTCCATGCCGTTTTCCGTGATTGTCCTCACCTTTCTGGGACTATCTCTTTCCTCCGAAAAGAAACGCGGCGGGCTGGGCATGAATCTGGCGATTGGTATTGCGCTGGCCTTTGTTTTTGTCTTCTCTTTCGAAGCACTAAAAGTAGTTTCTGCGAACCAAACGTTGCCGCCGGCATTGGCTATGTGGCTGCCGAATATCATCTTTGCGCCCATTGCCTTGATTTTATATTTACGGCGCGCAAATCAGTAAAGCATGGTAATTTCCTGATTCCGAAATCTCTGTATACCTTCATTTTCCAAATCCACCAGCAGCAGTCCGTTTGAATCCACTTCCCGGACAATGCCATTTTGTCTGCCGGATTTTGTGTCGAACACCATCACTTTTTCTTTGCCGAAAAGCCGGCCATTGATATTTTTAATAATATCCGGTGCAGAAATTTTATCGGCAAGGTGCGCGGTTAAAAAAGCATGTAAATCTTCTGCAACTTGTTTGGGATCATAGGAATGCCAGGTCTGGCTCAGCAAAGATCCCGCTTTTGGCAAACCCGGAAATTCCCGTTGCAACACATTAAGTCCGATTCCAATAAGATAATAAGGCTGTCCCTCCACCGTAACACGTTCTGTTAAGAGACCGGCGATCTTTTTTTGATTTAGAATAATGTCATTCGGCCATTTGATTTCCACTGCTTCTTTTGTCAAATTGGCAACAAAATCAGCCACCAAAGCAGCGGTACGAAAATTGAATAAATCAGCCTGAATCTCACACTCTTTTTCAGCAATGGCAAGTGTGTAGGCAATATTCCGGTTTGCGGGCATTTCCCAAACCTTTCCGTACTGCCCGCGTCCACCGGTTTGATCAAGTGTAAACAAAGCCAAAAGCCCGGTTTGATTGTCTTTTAGAAATTGTAGGATTTCCTGTTGCGTAGAACTGCATTGAGCGGTGTAAAGAAGCGGCGCCATTTAAGAAAACTTTAAGATTCAGGGGCTGTAAATGTGAGACTATTTAGAGAAAAAAACAATAAATTTGCAGATTATACAAAATTTTGAATGAGTAAAACCACAGAAAAGCAACTACTTATAGATACCATCGTAGATGCAATCCAAGATACCAAGGGAGAAGATATTATGATCTTCGACCTTTCCAAAATCGAAAACTCGGTAGCCCAGACCTTTGTGATCTGCACCGGGAATTCCAACACCCAGGTTTCAGCCATTGCCGGCAATATCGAAAAGAAAGTACGAAATGAAATTCACGACCGCCCGTGGCACGTGGAAGGAACGGAGAATGCCTTATGGATTCTGCTGGACTATGTATCCGTAGTCGTGCACGTATTCCAGCGGCAAACGCGTGAATATTACGAGATTGAAGAGCTTTGGGGCGATGCGGAAATCACAACAATAGAAAATTAAATACTACCGTTGACGAAGCAACTCTTCGTCAAAATTTTTATAAAAAGACATGAATAACAATAAAGGATTTAACTGGTTTTTTCCCATCGCGATTGCAGCCGTCCTGATATTTTTCTTCACCAATATGGGTGGGGATTCGTCAGCCAACAATCTGGATGAAGAAGGTTTTTACCAGTTGATGGAACAGGGCAAGGTGCAAAATGTGATGATTTACAAAGACACCGAAAAAGCCGATGTATTCCTGACAAAAGCTGCCAAGGCAGAAGCCGCTACCAAAGAAGTACAACGCGAACGCAGTCCGTTTTCGGCATTTGATTTTTCACCAAAGCCGGATTACACGTTAAGTTTCGGTGACCTGCAGCTTTTCCTGGAAAAGTTTGACACTATTAAAAAAGAAAACCCCGCGATCGCGACCAAAAAGGATTACGGCGTTGGCAAGAACCCAATGACCGAACTGCTCTTTACCGCGATTTTCTGGATTGCCATTATGGCACTATTCTATTTCGTTATCTTCCGCAGAATGATGGGCGGCGGTGGTGGCAATGGCCCCGGCGGGCAAATTTTCTCCATTGGAAAATCACGTGCGAAATTGTTTGACGAAAAGGATAAAGTTCAGGTTACCTTTAAAGATGTAGCCGGCCTGGAAGGTGCCAAAGAGGAAGTACAGGAGGTGGTGGATTTCCTGAAGAACTCTGACAAATACACCAAACTCGGTGGAAAGATTCCAAAAGGGGTACTGCTGGTAGGTCCTCCGGGAACGGGTAAAACCTTATTGGCAAAAGCAGTTGCCGGTGAAGCGAAAGTACCGTTCTTCTCACTGTCCGGTTCTGATTTTGTGGAAATGTTTGTGGGTGTGGGTGCTTCTCGTGTACGTGATTTATTTGCGCAGGCAAAGGCAAAATCACCGGCGATTATATTTATTGACGAGATTGATGCAATCGGTCGTGCCCGTGGTAAAGGAAATATTACCGGCGGTAACGATGAACGCGAAAATACCCTGAACCAACTCCTTACGGAAATGGATGGCTTCGGTACCGATACGAACGTGATCGTGATGGCTGCCACCAACCGTGCCGATATTCTGGATAAAGCTTTAATGCGCGCCGGACGTTTTGACCGTTCCATCTACGTGGATCTTCCGGAACTGCACGAGCGAAAAGAAATCTTCGATGTGCATTTGGCGAAAATAAAACTGGATCCGGATATCGACCGTGAGTTTTTGGCGAAGCAAACGCCAGGCTTCAGCGGTGCTGATATTGCGAACGTTTGTAATGAAGCAGCCCTGATTGCGGCCAGAAATGACCACGAGTCGGTGACAAAGCAGGACTTCCTGGATGCAGTAGACCGGATTATCGGCGGACTTGAAAAGAAAAACAAAGCCATTAAACCATCCGAAAAAAGACGTGTGGCTTATCACGAAGCCGGTCACGCTACTATTTCTTGGCTGGTGGAACACGCGGCTCCGCTGTTGAAAGTAACAATTGTTCCGCGCGGACGCTCCCTGGGTGCTGCCTGGTATCTGCCGGAAGAAAGACAACTGACGACCACAGAACAGATGTACGACGAGCTGTGTGCCACACTGGGCGGACGTGCCGCTGAGCAAACGATTTTCGGGAATATTTCCACCGGTGCCTTGTCCGATCTGGAACGTGTGACCAAACAGGCACAAGCCATGGTAACCATTTATGGTTTAAATGATAAGCTGGGGAATATTTCCTACTACGACAGTTCAGGCCAGTCCGAATACAGTTTTGGAAAACCGTATTCTGACCAGACAGCCAAAATGATTGATGAGGAAATCTCTAAAATCATTGAAACGCAATACCAGCGGGCGCTGCAGATTCTGGAAGAGAACAAGGATAAGCTGGATGCACTGGCTATTAAACTGTTGGAAAAAGAAGTTATTTTCCGTGAAGACCTGGAAGAGATTTTCGGTAAAAGAGCCTGGGATCCGGAGCTGACAGAGCAGCCGGTATCCTCCGCGCAGCCGGAAAATCCTGTACAGGAAGAAGAAGTAATTGCACCGGATTCCGGTACTCAGCTTTAATTTAATAATATAAATAGCTCCCGCTGGGTGCCTTCATGGGCACAAAGCGGGAGTTTTCCGTTAAAGCGGTACAGTTTCAGCAAATATTTTTTATTTTTGTTTAACATTCGTAAAAATGAGCGGCATTGAGTATATTTAAGAAATGGGTAGGTAAAATACTGAATCAGCCTGAACCGGAAGAAAGTCAGGATCTGATCAAAATGGGAGAACAGCTGAAAAATGCTGATCTTGATTATAAGTTTGCCCAATTATTTACGCATTCCGGTGGTTTTTTCAATTATTGTGCAGATGAAGCCGAAGCTTTGCAGACGCTGAATCACATTATCAAACTGGAGCACATCAAGTCTGTTTTCTGCTGGGATCAGGACCTGAAAAATTTTTTGGATGTAGTTGATGTATCCTACACCAAGGAGCTGGAACTCTTTAATGACTGCGCTTTCATCACCTGCGAATATCTGATTGCCTACGACGGTCGGATTATGCTGTCACATAATAATATCCTGCATTATCACTCGAGCCGCCTGCCGGAAAAGATTATTATCATGGCCAATGTTTCGCAGATTGTCACCAATCTGAATGATGCGATGGGCAAAATTAAACGCAACGGAAACATCCGGAACCTCACGTCCATCAGTGGCGGCAATTCCAAGCTGGACACGCCTAATAAGGACAATACTAAATTATTCCTCTTACTTATTGAAGATTAAGTTCCGCAGCTGCTGTGCGGACTGTTAACCCTTTATACTCTTATCCATTTTGGACAGAAATCTAATCCAGCGCCTGATTGGCGGAGCCCTTTATGGTTTTGTCGTTATCGCGTGCACCACTCCACTGGGCGCTTCGCTGCTGAACACTATATCTCCGGGACTGGTGCAGCAGCAACATCTGTATTTCGGACTTATTACTTTTTTGCTTTTTGTGGGCGCCTGGGAATGCGTTCGGCTGATGAAGTTTGATCCCAAGGGGTATGAAAAATGGGTGGTACTTCCACTTATTGTCTTTGTTTTTTACCGGTTTGCCAAACGGTATTTTGAACATGGTTTTTATTTTAATGTGAACCTCTCGGAAATCCTGGCGCTTTCTCTTATTCTAATTGCCGTCATCACCCTGTTTCGTTTTCCAAAGGAATTATATTACGACAGCGGTAAACTGATTTTCACGGTTATTTATACTGCCCTGCCGTTTAGCTTTGCCTTAGGGCTGCCAAAATTCTCTGCTGTGTCCGGCACGTTTACTTTGGAGGTATTTCTGCTTTTTGTGTTGATCTGGAGCAGCGACAGTTTCGCGTATTTCACGGGCCGGATGTTTGGCAAGCATAAAATGGCACCGCGCATTTCGCCGAAGAAAACCTGGGAAGGATTTGCAGGTGGCGTCTTCTTCACTGTGATACTGGGATATTTTATAGAAAGTAACTATCCGGATCTGCGTGGCAACTTTATGATTGTTGGCTTCCTGGTAGCGGTTTTTGCGCCTTTAGGAGATCTGGTGGAGAGCCAGTTGAAACGTACTTTCGGTGTAAAGGATTCCGGGAATATCATCCCGGGCCATGGCGGAATTCTCGACCGGCTGGACAGTTTCATAATCTGTGCCCCTGTTGTATATTTGTACTTTATTCTAGAAAAACTAATATAGCATGAAACTGCACAAGGAATCGAAAGGGACGCTCTGGTTGTCCAGCATTCTGTTTGGAACCATTTGCTTCCTGTCGATCTATTTCCTGGAAATCTGGGGACTGTTAATTATCATCCCATTGCTCGTTATTTACGGGCTTATCTTTTGGTTCTTCCGTGTGCCGAACCGACAGATTTTGGATCATGTGGAAAATGTGGTCGCGCCGGTGGATGGCAAAGTGGTGATGATCAAAGAGGTCATGGAAGATGAAGTACTGAAGTCCAAAGCGATTCAGGTTTCAATTTTTATGTCGCCGCTCAATGTTCATATCTGCCGGTTTCCCGTATCCGGCACGGTGAATTATAAAAAATATCATCCGGGGAAATATCTGGTAGCGTGGCATGAAAAATCTTCTACCGATAATGAGAGAACGACCGTTGCGGTGGAAAGCCTGACGAAACATCAGGTGGTGTTCCGCCAAATAGCAGGGTATGTTGCCAGACGCATTGTTTTCTATTGCAATGAAGGCGATACCGCGAAAGCCGGCCATGAATTCGGCTTCATTAAATTTGGTTCCCGCATGGATATTTTCCTGCCGCTTGATACAGAAATCCTCTGTAAAATCGGCGATAAAACCAAAGGCGGAATCGATGTGATTGCGCGAATGTCCGATCAACAGTAAGGAATTATTATTGCTAATTAATCCGGAATTTCGATTTCCGGATTTTTTTTTATACTTTTAAAAAGACCTTATTGATTCAGATGAAAATACCCTTATACATATTTACTTTCTCTCTTTTCTTCCTCTTCTCCTGCAACGATCCTGAAAAGGAAGCACAACTGCAACAGCGTGAACAGGAACTGCAGCAACGCGAAAAACTGATGGCTTCCCAAATGGAAGAACTGGAAGATTTGCGTGCCCTGCGCGACAGCCTGGAAACTGCTCAGGACAGCGTAGCAGCGTTGCCCCAAGTGCCGGAATTTATCCTGGGCAAATGGAACGGCAAAATGATCTGCACCGAGTCCAACTGCTCTGAGCATGTGATCGGTGACCAACGGAGCGACAGCTGGTACTTTACCGCAGACAGTGTAAAAATCACCAATAAGACCGGTGGCGAACGCTCCTTTATTGCCAGTTACAGCGATTCCGAAATCAGACTGATGCCGAAAAAAGATGCCATCGGTACCGGTCGTTCTGAAATTACACTGCAAATTAATCCTGAAAATCCGGAGCGCCTGAAAGGCAGCCGCGAAGTGGCAGGCAAAGAATGTACTGCCAAATTCTCCGTAGAACTGGAAAAAAATAAAAAGTAATCCGTATGCTGACTCTCCTGAATGTGAGCAACTTCACCCTGCCGCTGGAAGACCCTGTACTGAGATTTCTGGTCGTACTGATTATTATCCTTTCAGCGCCGCTGTTACTAAATAAAATTAAAGTTCCGCACCTGCTCGGCCTGATTATCGCCGGCGCCGTCGTGGGACCCAACGGATTTAATATCCTTACACGGGACAGCAGTATCGTAGTAACCGGCACCACCGGACTGCTGTATATTATGTTCCTCGCCGGTCTGGAAATTGATTTGGCGGAATTCAAGAAGAATAAATGGAAGAGTCTGGGCTTTGGCGGCTATACTTTTGTAATTCCTTTTATAATCGGAATTGCGGCGGCACATTTCATTATGCAGTACAACTGGCTTACCTCCTTCCTGTTTGCCAGTTTATTCTCCTCGCACACACTGATCGCTTACCCGCTGGTGAGTAAATTCGGGATTGTGAAAAACCGCGCAGTGAACGTTACGGTGGGCGGAACCGTTATTACGGATATCGCCGCGTTACTGGTGCTCGCCATCGTGGTGGGCATGACCACCGGTGAAGTGAATGCTGCCTTCTGGACAAAGCTTACCGTGGGGATTATTTTGTTTGCCCTGGCAGTGCTTGTAGGATTTCCGATCATTGGCCGCTGGTTCTTTAAAAAAGTGAGCGACAAAATTTCGCAGTATATTTTCGTACTGGTGATGATTTATTTTGCGGCACTATTGGCAGAACTCGCCGGGATTGAAGCGATTATCGGGGCCTTCCTTGCCGGATTGGCCTTGAACAAGCTGATTCCGCATACTTCGTCGCTGATGAACCGCGTGGAATTTGTGGGGAACGCGATCTTCATTCCTTTCTTTCTGATTAGCGTGGGAATGCTGATCGATTTTAAGGTATTTTTTAAAGATTTTGAAACCATCAAAGTAGCCGGCCTGATGATACTGATTTCCATCGGCGGAAAATATCTGGCTTCCGTGGCGACGCAAAAAAGTTTTTCTTATAAAAAGGCAGAAGGCGGCATTATCTTCGGCTTAAGTTCGGCCTCTGCGGCCGCTACACTGGCAACTGTTACGGTCGGGTATAACATTATCATTGGAGAAACCGATCTGGGCGAGCCGATTCGTTTGCTGGATGAAAGTGTGCTGAACGGCAGTATTCTGCTCATCTTGGTATCGTGCACCATTTCTTCTTTCGTTACGCAGAAAAATGCCGCGCTTCTGGTGGAGGCAGATAATGAGGAAACACTCACAGAAAGCGGTGATGAAACCGAGAATATTCTGCTGGCCGTCAATCATAAAAGCACCATCGATTCCATGACGAGCCTGGCGATGCTGCTCAAATCCAAAAAAGCCAAAGGAGATATCTACGCGCTGAATATCATTAATGAAGAAAAAAACGAATCGTCGCGCAAGAATGCTGAAACATTGCTGGAACTTACGGTAGATACGGGTGCTGCCGCAGACGTGAAGATTACACCGCTCACCCGCTATGACAATGATATCATAACCGGGATTTCCAATGTAATCAAGGAATATAATATTACCGACCTGATGATTGGCATTGAGCCTGAAAAAGGGTTCTCCCCAAGTTTGGTGTATAATCTGTACAGCGGATATCTGCGCAACAATACGGCCAACGTTTTGGTGTATCATGCCATTCAGCCGGTGTCCACCTTGCAGCGGTACTTCGTTATTCTGCCGGAAAACGCCCACCGCGAGCCCGGCTTTTTCCACAGTTTGCTCAAGGTCTGGAATATCGGCCGGAACTCGGGGTCCAGGATTGAATTCTACGGCAGCGATGAAACCATTGCGGTGATCGAAAAGATCCGCCGCAAGGTGAATATTGAGGCCAGCTTTATTATTTTCAATGACTGGGATGCGCTGCAGAAATTATTTAATAAGATGAAGGAAAACGATGCACTGATTTTATTTATGGCGCAGCGTAACATGATTTCTTACCTGCCACAGATGCGGCAACTGCCGGATTATCTGAACAATAACTTCCGTGAGAAAAACTTCCTGCTGATTTATCCGAAGTATGAAAACCGGCAAACCTATGCGAAGGATATCCGTGATATCGGAAATGCCAGTGACTTTGTGGAAATCGGGAATATTGTGGGAAGGTTGTTTAAATAAACTTCTCTGTAGTAAATAAATAATAAAGCCATTCTTGAAGAATGGCTTTCAGTTTTTATAAAGAAACAATTGTATCTATATCGGTACAATAATCACGGTGCCCACGGCAATCAATCCCAGCAGAATGGAACCGAGGACATCCGTTTTGCGCACCAAATGGATATCACTCCGCGGAATGGTGACCATTTCGCCCGATTTCAGTTTACCATAAATATTTTCCTGGTCCACCTTCACTACTTTCATTTTCAGCACGCGGGCATCATTGGTCTGCACTTCATAGCGATGATACAGTTCGAGGGAATTATTCTGCATTGGCCGGTCCGGTGAGACCACACGGCTTTTGCACGAACTCAGCAGCAGAAGTACAATCAGAACAGGGAATATTTTTTTCATGGTCGTTTATTTTTTTCAAATGTAAGAAATTAATGAAGCTGCGCCGCAGCAATCCTAGTGTTCACCGGATTTCGAATTCAAATCCTGTGCTATCAGCCAGGCTTCGCTCCAGCAGGCCTGAAAATTGAAGCCTCCGGTCACAGCATCAATGTCGAGTACTTCGCCGGCCATATAAAAATTCGGTAACACACGCGACTGCATGGTGCGGAAATCAATTTCTTTTAAACTCACGCCGCCGGCGGTGACAAACTCCTCTTTGAAGGTAGACTTTCCGTTGACCTGCATCCGGTGTGCGGTCAGCAAAGTAAGAAGTGCTTGCCGTTCCGCTGCGGACACATCCGAAATAATTTTATCCGGATGTATTTTGGCTTCCTGCAAAACGTAGGTCCAGAACCGGTTGGTAAGGTCAAAGAGTTTTGATTTGCCAACGGTCTTTTTCGGATGCTGCTGACGGTAAGCCAACCACTGCCCTTCCGCTGTTTCCAGATCAGTGCCTACAAAATTGACTATAATTTCAAACTGGTATTGCAAGGCGGCCAGTTCGCGCGCTTTCCACGCCGACAATTTCAGCACAGCCGGTCCGGAAAGTCCCCAATGCGTAATCAGCAGCGGACCGGAATCTGACGCCTTTAAGGAAGGAATATGTATCTCAGCTTCCGGAAAACTGGTTCCCATCAGGTCGTTCAACGCTTTATTTTTAATATTAAACGTAAACAGCGAAGGAACTGCCGGAATAAGCTGGTGCCCCAAAAATTCCAGCAATCGCACCGATTTAGGAGCACTGCCAGTTGCATAAACCACAATATCCGCAGCGTAGGTTCCACCGGTAGTAATGACCTCGTAGCCGCCACCGGCAGGATTGATAGCGGTTACCGTTTGTTTCGTATCTATTTTGAATCCTTTTTGGCGGACCTCATGCAATAAAACATCGATGATGGTCTGTGACGAATCAGACACGGGAAAAATACGGCCGTCTTCCTCGGTGTGGGTTTCCACGCCGCGCTGCTCCAGCCAGTCCAGCATATCAGCCGGCTGGAATTTATGAAATACGGAGCGCAACTCTTTATGGCCGCGCGGATAAAACTGCACCAGTTCCTGCGGATCATAGCACGCGTGCGTCACATTGCAACGCCCGCCGCCGGACACTTTTACTTTTTGGAGGACCTCTGAATTCTGCTCCAGAATAGTAGTATGGTATTTTGTTTCATCAAGGTTGGCTGCACAGAAAAATCCTGCTGCGCCGCCACCGATGATGATGATTTTCTTCTTGGACATAGTAAAAATTGTAGTGCTGCATTTCTTTGCAGAGGCAGAGTTGCAGACAACGCTGCAAAAATACCACTTTTCCAGCCCATGTTTAATGCGTATTTTTACCATTCAGAACGGCTGTTGCCAAAAAAGCACAGTCTGCGCCCCGACTTGAACGGAAATCCTTTTTGCCGGAACGGCAAAAAGATTGGGAGTGGAAGGCGGAAAAAGGCGCCCAAATAAAAATAATTCTATGGCTGATTTTCATTATAAATTTGAAGTACGCTGGAGCGATATTGACGCGAACCGGCACCTGGCAAACTCCTCGTATGTGGAATATTGCGCGCAGACACGAATGGCTTTTATGAACACCCATAAAATGGGTTTGCGGGAACTGACACGCTGGGGAATCGGACCGGTGATCCTGCACGAACGGTATTCTTTTTTCAAGGAAATTTACGCAGACCAAACCGTTTTCGTAACGGCAGAAATCGCGGGAATGTCGGAGGATGCGAGTATTTATCAGTTCCTGCATAAATTCTATCTGCCGGACGGTACGCACTGCGCAACGGCAGAAGCCACCGGTGTCTGGATTGATACGATGCTGAGAAAATCCACCACGCCGCCGGACGATGTGCTGGAAGTGCTGCAGGAATACTCGGGCGACCATATCAAAACGCTGACGCGACAGGACCTGAAGGATTTGCCCTTCAAGCCGCAGGATGTGGAACCGTTCCACAAGCGCAATACCTTCACCTGGAGGAAAAATACCGGTGAAAAACCTACTGAATAAAATACCATGACCGAAGATAAAAACCCACAACTGACTCCGGTTTCCGAATATGGGGAATTCGGACTGATTAAACACCTGACGGAACATTTTGCGCCGCTGAATGAATCTTCTGAAACGGGTGTTGGTGATGATTGCGCCATCATTGATCCGAAAGGGAAAAAAGTGGTACTTTCTACCGATACGCTGGCAGAAGGCGTTCACTTCAATCTCGGCTACGTGCCGCTGAAGCATCTGGGCTACAAAGCAGTGGTGGTGAACCTGAGCGATATTGCTGCAATGAATGCGCAGGCTACGCAGATTCTGGTTTCTATCGCGGCATCAAACCGTTTTCCGGTGGAAGCGTTTGAAGAATTGTATGCAGGTATTGCCCTCGCCTGCAAGCATTACAACGTGGATCTGGTTGGTGGCGACACCACCAGTTCGCAGGCCGGACTGGTCATGACGCTCACGGCAGTGGGCCTGGCTGAGACGCAGGAAATCACAACCCGCCGCGGTGCGAAGCCGAATGACCTGCTGGTGGTAACCGGTGATCTGGGCGGCGCTTATCTGGGTCTGCAGATTCTGGAGCGCGAGCACAGCGTGTATCTGGCCAACCCGAATATGCAGCCGGAGATGGAAGGGTATGATTATATTTTGCAAAGACAATTAAAACCGGAAGCGCGTACCGATGTACGGGAAACGCTGAAGCAACTTGAAGTGCAGCCAACGTCTATGATCGATATTTCGGATGGGCTGTCCTCTGAAACGCTGCATCTGTTTGACCAAAGCGAAGTTGGTTTCCATATTTACGAAGAAAAAATCCCGCTGGACCCACTTACCATGCTGACGGCTGATGAACTGAACCTGAATCCGGTGATGTGTGCCCTGAATGGCGGTGAAGATTACGAACTGCTGTTTACCATCGCGCCCGGCGATTTTGACAAGATTCGCAATCATCCGGATTTCACAGTGATCGGTCACGCAGTGGATAAATCACAGGGCAACTATCTGGTGGCACGCGGCAGTAATGAGCTGGTAGCGCTGAATGCACAAGGCTGGGATGCATACCTGAAAAAGCAGGGAGGCAACTAATCCATTTCTATTTACAAGGGCCGGTATTTTTAAGATAACCGGCTCTTTCATGTAATAGCGGTTGTGGCCTATTCGGCAGAAACGGCACAAAAGCACGATAATGCCGCTCCATGCATTACTCATGCACTATCCATGCTTCAGCCATGCCTTTGCCATACACCATCCGGGTTGCTGCAATATTTATTTCAGGCTGCTGAATTTATCTTCAGGCCAGCGCTTTGGATTTTCTCTGATATAGTTTGAAATTCTTTCGTAAGCCTGCTCATTCCGGATGATATGCTCGTAATAATTTCTTTGCCAGATTTTAAAATTTAATGATTTGATTTTTTCTGTCGGGGCGAATTGCAATTCGCCCCCACGATTTTCCGGATAAGGAGATAATTCAGCAGGATGATCTTGATCAGCAGGCAATTCGCCCCGACAATCTGATTTCATTTCTTCATCAATTATCAAATCCTTTATTTTCTTGATGGTGGCTATTTTAAATCCTCTTATGATGGATCCTACTGTTTGCGAGGGTGACTGAAATTTCCCGACTTCATTATTTCCTTTTTTAAGGTGATCTCAATGATGGAATGAAAATGATTCGGCATAACGACGAATTCGTGTAAGGCCACATTATCCCGTATTTCACTTGTCTGCTGCCACGCTGCCTGTGCAATCGCTCCGAATGGGTTTAAACGCATTTCTCCGTCTGCAATTTCTCCAAATAAGTGCGCCCGGTGCTGGCAACAAATGGTAATAAAATACAGTCCTTCGAGGCTATAATCATAACCTTTCAGACGGATCGACCGCCGGTGGTGTTTCTGCGGATTGTAATTACTCATTTTATGCTGCTATTTGGATTCACAATAAAATAAGAGGAAGTCTGAAAAGCCGTTTCAAATATGCCGTCGAAATTTAAATCGCCGCAAGGGAGGCCGTTGAAAGAATTTCATTGAACAATGGCGGCTTCCCGATATCGAGGATGCTGTATTACTCTACCAAAATAGTATACAAGCCGGTTTGCGGATTCACCTGGTATTCTGCATTGAGAACAGAAATCTTTTTGTATTCCGTGTAACTGTTGCATTCGCCTTCTTTTCGTTCGGCTTCTACCTGCAGGTTAAATAATTCCACATCGCCAACTTTCACCAGCGCATCTACTGTTTCGGTCTTCCAGCCGATAGAACCGATTTCGATAAGGTTGCGATTATTTTCTTTGATAAATCTAAATTCCAGCGGTTGGTTATTGTTCAGGGTATTGACTATTTTAATTTTATCCGGGTCAAAAGTTCCGTTGGCAAAAAGGTTTTCCAGCGTATTTTTATCCACTACCTTGAACGTTAATGGTGCCGGCGGCGTGAAACTCTCACCGCAATCTCTGGAGCAGTTTTGAAAGGCCAGCAACAGCACTAAAAGCAAAAAAGATATTTTTTTCATAAAAAAAATATTTATTAAAAGTATTTTAACGGCCGCGGTGAAAATTATGTCCTCAAAGGAAATAAAGCGGAGTTACCGGGCGAGGAGTAAGGGCGAGCAGTGCGAAATGTCCGCCCTTGAAAACAATAGCTGAAACTTATTCCTGCTCGTACACTTTAAATTTCTGATTGCTGCTATCGAAGATAATGGCGAGTTTACCGTATTCATAATTCAGGATGAGTCCGTCGTGCGGTGAGGCATAAAACTCGTCGGAATCCATGTACACCGGGGCGCCCTTGCGGAAAGAGTTGATGCGCACCTTATCATTATAGTCCGCGGCGTAGGCCAGGTACGGATCTTTGGTCGCAGCATTGGTGCAGATAATCAGCAGCCGGGACGTTTGTTTTTCATTGTTATCCAGCACAACCGCGACGTCTGTTATTTTATCGCCATCGAAATCGCCGTAACTGATGGCATATTTGGCGCGGTCGGCATTTTGGGTAAGGCTGTAGCTCGTGCTGTTTGAATAGTTATTATCTGTAATCAGCTTTTTGGTTTTAGACGCCAACTTCGCAAACTGTGGCAATGAGAATGATTTTTTGTACTGTTCGAATTCATAATGGCTTACGAGGACCGAACTTGTCACGTAATACGGCTGCGACATATTGGTATTATCAGGCTTGGAGAGATAGACGGTGGCATACTGCCCGTCCGATTTACTATTGTCCACATACACCGCATCACCGAATTTCAGTGTACCTGCCTGGGACGAAGTGGAGGGCGCGGTGCGGAGATAGGCATCATTGGCAATCACGTACTGCAGCTCAATAGGATCATACTCCTCGCCATATTCGTTAACAGTTTTCTGCGGTTCCTGAGCGATTACAGAATCTTTTTTCGCGGGGAGCGAATCAACCACGGTGGCTTCCACTTTTGTTTCTTCCTTACTCGCTTCTTTTTTGTTACCGAAAATGGTGTACAACAAGGCTCCGACGGCGATGACCATGGCTACAATGGCGATAATCATAAAGGTTTTGTTGCGATCCTGCGGCGACGGTGGCGGGGTAGGCGAAGGTGGCGGTGTGTTAAGGTTTTCCATAAATGTATTTTAAATGTGATGTTTTTGCAAATAGTATTCTATTTCTGTTTAAATTTAATATAAATTATTTAATCGCCTGCGGGAGCTAACCCGGATTGTTACATTTATCCAACTTTTATTTTATGTTAAAAACAGTTAAATATACAGGCGGATGTTATTTTGTGCATGATACTTCCATATAAAAGCCAGAGCCACTTTTATGGAAACAACCCTTCTCACCACTTTGCGATCCTTCATACGGCACCGGGCTTACCGGCATCTGATGTTTGTTTCTGTCCTTACGCTGATCGTCGGCATGGTCGCCATGCACTATCTGGAAGGCTGGAGTTGGCTGGACGGGCTGTATTTTTCAGTAAGCACAGTAACTACGACCGGTTATGGTGACTTATACCCCGAAACGACGAACGGAAAGATCTTCGTGGTATTTTATCAGATCATAAGTGTGGGCATTATTCTGTTATTTTTCAATACCATTTATCAGCATTTCGCTGATGTGAAGAACAGCCAGCGCATCCGGCATTACCGCCACAAGAAAATGGTCAGAAGAGCCATGCGTGAACAGAAAAAAAGAGCGCAAAAAGAGAAAAATATGCACAACTGATAGATAATCAGCTTTTCCTGCACTGCAACTTTCAGCTGGCTGGTACCCTATTTGTACCTGCCTCCTCGACAACAACCCAATAAAAAATGTAAACTATGTCTGAACCGCTGCTGTACAAACAGCTGGCAGAATCTCTTGCTGCCCTGTTTAAGGAACACAATGAAGAACCGGCGACAGAACAGTTGGTCAATGTAATTGCCGAAGCCTGCCCCGCCGACATGGCGCTGGCGCTGGATGAACTCACAGAAGAACAGGCTTTGCGCGTTTTTAAAACGCTGGATGATGATACCGCCACCGAAGTTCTGGCAAAACTGGATCAGGAGCATACTGAATATATTCTGGAGGCGCTGGACCCCGAACACGTGGCTAAATTATTGGAACCTTTGCCGGCCCGCGAAGCAGCGAATGTTTTGGCAGAAGCAACGGATGAGCAAGCGGAGCAGGTCCTGCAGGCAGAAGTACCGGAACCGGCTGCGGCAGATGCGCAGCACAGACTGGAATATGAAAAAGGCAGTGCCGGCCGCATCATGACCACCGAATTTTTGGTATTGCATCCGCGCATGACTATTGAACAGGCAATCGCCACAGTCAAACAAACAGATCCTGATATAGACGTACCTTCTGACCTGTACGTGGTGGAAGGTAACAATGCAAATCCCGCCGGACGCAACCGGCTGCTGGGCGTGATATCCATTCGCAGCTTACTGATGTGTGAACCCGGCTGCAAGATTGAAGAAGTGATGACTACCGAAGTTATTTCCGTGGAGCCGGAGCTACAGGAAGAAGACGTGGCTGCTTTGCTGTCCAAATATAAATTTTCGAGTATGCCGGTGGTTGATCAGGAAGGATTTCTATTGGGTGTGATTCCGGCCGACGATCTGATGCCGGTGATTGCCAACAGGCTAAAACATTTGTACAATAAAGCCGTCGGGACTGATGCCGAGGTGATGGAGAAACTCTCCCCTGTAGGCGCCGCGAAAGTGCGTGTGCCGTGGCTGCTGGGAACGATGGCGATTGAACTGGGTGCCGGACTGATTATCGCACATTATGATGATGTACTGCAAAAGGTGATTCTGCTGGCCTCCTTCATGCCGGTGATTTCAGCTGTATCCGGAAACGTGGGCTTGCAGGCCGCTGCCATTACCGTACGTGCGCTGGATGCCGGCAGCCGCAAAAAAAATCTCTGGCAATCTTTGAAAAAAGAAGGAATGACTTCACTGCTCATGGCAATTGTGTGCGGTATTGTGCTGGGCGGTATTGGGGCGATCTGGGCGAAGCAATTACCGTTCGGAATTGTGATTGGTGCCGCGATTGTCTGCTCGATGCTGACGGCCGGTCTGATGGGAACCATTATTCCCATTCTTTCCAAGCGGTTTGGCTTCGACCCGGCCACCACGGCCGGCCCTTTTGAAACCGCCTTTCAGGATGTGATCGGCTTCGCAGTCTTTTTAGGCCTGGCTACTTTGTTCCAAAGCTGGATGATCTGACATTACAGATACTAAAAACAAAAATCCCGGCTTCAGAGGAAACCGGGATTTTATTGTTATATATAATGCTTATGCATTAGGTTCAACAGATACAAAAGATCTGTTGTCTTTTTTCTTAGTAAATACTACTTTACCATCAATCAGTGCGTGAAGTGTGTGGTCCTTGCCCATTCCCACGTTTTCACCCGGGTGGTGCTGTGTACCGCGTTGTCTCACGATGATGTTTCCGGCAATCGCTTCCTGTCCGCCGAAAATCTTCACACCCAGTCTCTTGGAATGTGACTCTCTACCGTTCTTGGAGCTACCAACCCCTTTTTTGTGTGCCATTTTATTCTAGGTTTTTTGTCGGTTAAAAATTATTCAGCTGCTTCGCTGCTGTTTTCTACGTCTGCTGCCGGCTGCTCTTTTGCAGGAGCTGCTTTCTTTGCTTTCGGAGCTACCTTCTTTCCAGTCTTGTTGTTATCAAAACCGGTGATTCCTGTAATCTGGATCTGAGTCAGAGACTGGCGGTGACCGTTTTTCTTCTCGTATCCTTTTCTTCTTTTTTTCTTGAAAACGATTACTTTATCCGCTTTCACGTGGTCAAGGATTTCAGCATCAACAGTGATACCGCTTACAGCCGGGGCGCCAATGGTTGTAGAACCGTTTACAGTAAGAAGCACTTTATCGAAGGATACTTTTCCTCCTTTGTCCCCTTTCAGACGGTTTACAAACAATTTCTGGTCTTGCTCAACTTTGTATTGAAGCCCTGCTATTTCTACAATTGCAAACATTGTTTATAAATTTTGTTTAGTTATTTCGAGGTGCAAAGATATAAAATAAATCTTTACAAGCATATGTGCAAATCACTTTTTATTTTACAAAAACCTATGATTTTTTTCATTAAAATATTATGATAAAAACATTTTTTTGTTATTTTAGCTGAACCAAACATTAAAATTATCCGATATGAATTTCAAATTCACAAAAAGCTGCTTGCTGGCAGCCGGTGTCACCGCTATGCTTTTTTCCTGCACCGCGGAGGACCGCTCACCTGTTGAACAACCTGAAACCATTGCGGCACTCGCGCCGGAACAGCCGGGCGCAGATGACATTAGCTGCTCTTATGTCGATGGCAACTGGGCCAGCAGTGCGGTAATGAAAACCGGCCTCACCAGCAGCACAGACACCAATTTTATGGTCGCACAGAATAAAAAGATTGCTGCCCTTTGGGGACGCAGCGCACCCATACTCCGTTTTGTAAGCGATCCTTCTAACCAGAATTCTACCTACAACGCGATCTCCTATTCCACCGGAAAGATCTATTACGGATATGCCATTTATTACGATGCCAAGGCCAAAGGCGGCAATATTGTGAATGCCATGATTCTCGCGCATGAATACGGACATCAGCTGCAATACATTTACCGCATCCCAACGGTGAATGAATCTACCGCACGCGCGCATGAACTGGAAGCTGACGGTTTTGCAGGATATTATCTGCGTCGTCCAAACGGATATAATCAGTCTTCGTTTGCGGCAATTGCCAAAGCATATGAGTTTGCGCAAAGCATCGGCGATTACAGCACCACCAGTCCTGGCCACCACGGTACACCGGCGCAGCGCCGCTCGGCCGTACGTTTGGGTTTCCTGCTGGGCCAATATGACTTGTCCGCTACTGATTTTGATTATAATTTCTTCTATTATTATAATGGCGTGCTGAATGGCACCTACCGCATGAGCCAGAACAGCCGTTTCCCGGAACTGGACGCTTATATGCAGCGCTATGTGGAAGAGTTAAAACAAATTCAGGACGGCACCATCAGTGCTGAAGAGTGGCAACAACTCGACTAACAAAACACCTATTTCATATTCATTTCTTTAGTAGGAGGCAGAACTTTGGTTCTGCCTTTTGTTTTATAAATGTCTGTTGTACTACGCCTGTAAATTTTAATTACATTTATCACCGGTAAACTGCTTATGAAAAGAGATCTCTACATTGATTGCGCGAAGGGCTTTGCAACGCTTTCCATTATATTTATACATACCGTTTTCTGGTCGGGTCAGTATTATGTTCCGGCGGAACTGCGGGTGCTTTCTCTGCTGATAGATGTGCCGCTGTTTTATGCACTCAGCGGGCTTACCTCCGGCAGCAATCTGGAGAAAACGTTGTTTCGCCTGCTGAAATTGCAGATTACGTATATGATTTTCGTGACCTTTTTGTTTTTCGCCGATTATATTTTTAAGGTAGTTGGCCTGCATTTTTTCAGCCTTGCCTGGCTGCAGGATTTCTACGCAACTTTCGGCAGCAAATATGTTCCGGTGAATATTTCGGACGTACCGCAGTGGCAGAATCTGGGCAACTGGTATCTGCATCAATATACCAATGCGGACACTTTCCCGGTGGTGATGGGCAGTTTCTGGTATTTGAAAGTCTATTTTATTCTGACGGTTTTTGGTGTTTTGATTCTCCGTTTTTTCCCGAAGCATGTTCCGTGGTTTATTGCCGTTTGTTTTGGACTGACCTTTTTATTTAATGTTTATCCGCCGTATTATCCGACCGGGCAGGTGGGATACGTGGCTTTTTATCTGGGGATTTTCCTGATTGCACATCAGCTGAAAGGAAAGAAAATAGGCAGAAAGGCAGTTCCGTTTTTATTTCTGGTGCCGCTGCTGATCTTTGTTTTTCTGTACTGGCAAGAGGGCAAAGAATTGTTTATGAAAATGAACAAAGCCAAATTTCCACCGAAATGGCTGTATATCTTCTGGTCTTCATTCTCACTGATTGCTTTGTTTATTTTATACAACCGCCTATCTGTTGCAAAAGAGAATTTCCTCAGCTATATCGGGCGGCACGCCATCTTTTATTATTTTGCGCAGGGCATCAGTTCGTCGCTGATTTACTTCATCGTAGTTCCGCTCGTGGGAAAAATACCGTGGGCACTGCAATTGGGTTTAATTTTCAGTGTTAATGTAGTACTCGCCGTGGGCATAGCTGAACTGCTCAAGAGGCTGGACGCATTTGGCTGGCGTGTGCTCAGGTTTCTGCACAAAAAAACTGCCTCGTGAGGAAGCAGTTTTTTTTAATAAAGAAAATCACCCGTTTGATTATGGGTTGGTACTTTCACCGCGGTTTCCGCGTGCTACCACAGCAATCAGAATAATCAGCAGCAAAGCTCCGACTACCCAGTACAGAGGATTGGTATACCATTCTTCCGTCGTGGTTGTTTTAGTCGTTGTAACATCTACATTCAAATCAGGCGTTGTATCCTGAGCAAATGCCATTACACTAAAGAAAAGGGTCAGCACCCACACTCCAAACTGTTCCAGTTTTCTCGTTATTACGCTAGTGTTCATAATTTTATTTTTTTAATGTTGCTGTGGAAACATTCAACTTATATGCCAATAAAGTTTACACTACCTAATTTTATAACCATTTTGTTGAATTATATATAATTTAAAACAGCACAAACGTCTGAGTTAGAATTTATTAAATTTGCCAAAAACCTTTATGTTCAAATTAAGACTGCTCACTGATCCGCGGTGGGCAAATATTGCTGAAAGTAACCTGGAAGAAATTCTGACGGACCATGCCTGGTGCGAACAAAAAGCGACAACCAACGCCATTACGCTGATTACCATGCTCCCGGAATATCCGGAAATCGTGACA
Organism: Kaistella sp.; assembly: GCA_032057205.1. GTDB lineage: Bacteria > Bacteroidota > Bacteroidia > Flavobacteriales > Weeksellaceae > Kaistella. Next base: position 384,291 of record DAMCFT010000001.1, on the reverse strand, counting down.
GAACTCCTGGAAATTGCAAAAGAGGAGCTGGAACATTTCCAGCAGGTACACGAAATTATTAAAAAGCGCGGGTACACCTTCGGCCGTGAGCGCAAAGATGATTATGTAGGCCAGCTGATGAAATTTATCGTTCAGGGGAGCCGCCAGGAATATATTATCGACCGTATGCTTTTCGCTGCCATGATTGAAGCGCGCAGTTGCGAGCGGTTCCGCGTGCTGACAGAAAACATCAAAGATGAAGAACTGAAAACATTTTACCGCGAACTGATGATTTCGGAAGCAAACCATTACACGACTTTCATTTCCTTCGCACGGCACCTGGGCGATGCCGACACGGTGAACAAGCGCTGGGAAGAATGGCTGGATTATGAAGCGAAAGTGATTATTTCTTACGGAAAAAAGGAAACCATTCACGGGTAAGAACCGGCCGGCAATTCACCGGCTTTTTTTGTACATTTAACCGGCAGAATTCATCTTTCATTTAATGCTGCGCTCTTCATGAACAAGAACCGGTACGAACAGATTTTTAACACGTTAGCGAAATCCTTCTTTCAGGGGTTGCTTATTATCGGGCCGCTGGCCGTAACGGTATGGATTATCTGGTACATTGTTTCCAGTATTGATAATATTATTCCGTCGCTTTCCGAGCAGCTGTTTCCCGGCACCACCTTTCTGCTTGTTATCGGTACCACAACGCTGATCGGCTATCTGGGCAGCAAATTTATTCTGGGCCGCGTAATTGTGGACAGCGTAGATTATCTGCTGGAACATACCCCGGGGATTAAGTTTATTTACTCGTCGTTAAAAGATGTAATGACTTCCTTTGTTGGCGACAAAAAGAAGTTTAACCGCCCGGTGCTTATCAAAACGGCCGCGGAACCGGATGTCTGGCGGATTGGTTTTCTCACCCAGAGCGATTTATCTTCCGTAGGATTTCCGGAATATGTTTCGGTGTATCTGCCCCACTCCTATGCCGTTTCCGGCTGGGTTGTCTTTGTGCTGGCGACCAATATCGTGGTACTCGAGAATGTCAGCGCGGCGCAGGCCATGAAGTTTGCCGTGAGCGGTGGCGTGGCCGGTTTCCATTCGGATGAGAATGTGTTTAAAGCGCCGGAATGAGCTGTGAGTTAGAAATTAGATTGTTAGAAATTAGATTGTTAGAGGTTAGAAATTAAAGTTCTGAGGACGGAAGTTATTTTTAAAAAATCTTTACAACTGAATTTTTAGGATTATAAGTTGAAGTAATCGTTGAGGTCATGACTCTATTCAGTCCTCAAATCAGATATACCAGATAAAGGTTTTGCATTAACTTCTGCAATAATTTCCACCTTTTTCATCTTTCATACTCTATTATCTCAAAGTCTATCATCTCCAAGTCTATTATCTCCAACTCTATTATCCTTAGCGTCTTAGCTATCCACTTTCTTTCCTCACTTCAGGAAACACTTACAATTTAATCAAAACTATCTTTATGAAATTACCATACGCCGAACCTTTCAGAATTAAAATGGTGGAAGAAATATTCCCGTCCACCCGCGAACAACGTGAACAATGGCTGAAAGAGGCACATTACAATTTATTTAATTTACAGTCTTCGCACGTATTTATCGACCTGCTCACCGATTCCGGTACCGGTGCGATGAGTGACCGGCAATGGGCTGCACTGATGACCGGTGATGAAAGTTACGCTGGTTCGCGCAGTTTTAACCAGCTGCATCAAACAGTACAAAACATTACCGGATATAAATATCTGCTCCCAACGCACCAGGGACGCGCTGCGGAAAACGTGCTTTTTTCCGTATTAGTAAAAGATGGCGATATCATTCCCGGCAACAGCCATTTCGATACCACCAAAGGACATATAGAAATACGCAAAGCACATGCAGTCGATTGCACCATTGATGAAGCATTTGATATTGATGACCCGCATCTCTTTAAAGGAAATATCGATCTCAATAAACTGGAAGAGGTCTATAAAAGCCATCCAAAGGAAAAAATCCCTTTTTGCCTGATTACCATTACCTGCAACTCCAGCGGCGGACAGCCGGTTTCACTGGAAAATGTCCGCGCCGTGAAAGAACTTTCGGACCGGTACGGCATCCCGATTTTCTTTGATTCCGCACGTTTTGCGGAGAATGCCTATTTCATTAAACAAAGAGAAAAAGGACAGCAGGACCGCACCATTAAAGAAATTGCCAAAGAAGTTTTCTCGTACGGAGCAGGCATGACGATGAGTTCCAAGAAAGACGGGCTGGTCAACATCGGCGGTTTTATAGCGCTGAATGATGAAAATATTTTCCGCGAGGCCAGTAATTTTACCATTGTGTTTGAAGGTTTCATTACCTACGGCGGTATGGCCGGGCGCGATATGGCGGCACTGGCAGTCGGGCTGGACGAAGCCACCGAATTTACCTATTTACACAGCCGGATTTCCCAGGTGGAATATCTGGGTAACAAGCTAATTGAACTCGGTATTCCGGTACAGAAACCCATTGGCGGACATGCTGTATTTATTGATGCTTTACAGTTCTTGCCTGCCGTAGCGCGCGAAGAATATCCGGCACAAACACTGGCGAATGAGATATATAAAGAGGCCGGCATCCGCACGGTGGAGATCGGAACGCTGCTGGCCGACCGCGATCCGGAAACGCGCGAGAACCGCTATCCGCGTCTGGAGCTGGTACGCCTGGCGATTCCGAGGAGAACGTACACGAACAACCATATGGATTATATTGCCGCGGCCGTGAAAAACGTGTATGACCGCCGCGATGAAATTCAGAAAGGATATCATATCACCTGGGAGTCCGAAATTCTGCGGCACTTTACGGTGCAGTTGAAAGAGGCTTAACTTTTAGTTTTAACTAATAATATGAGCCCTGTTAGAGCTTCGAGCTCTAGCAGGGCTTTTTAAGTACAATTTCTCTTAACTTTCGGAATGCATATCTAAAATAAAAAAGAACGGGCTCACGGCCCGTTCTCAAAATAACAATTCTGCTGATTTTTATTTTATCAGCCCTAATTCCACCAGTCTTTCATGCAGGAATTCGCCGGCGGTCGTATCTTCGTATAATTTCGGATGGTCGGCGTCCACACAGTTTTCCAGCACATTCAGCGGCATTTCGCTCACAGGATGCATAAAAAACGGAATGGAATAGCGGCTGCTTCCCCACAGTTCACGTGGCGGATTCACTACCTGATGCACGGTAGATTTCAGGCGGTTATTGGTGTGACGCGAGAGCATATCTCCGACATTAATCATCAGTTCGTCTTCCTGGGCGATGGCATCAATCCACTCACCATCGTTATTCATCACTTGCAGGCCTTTCCCCTGCGCGCCCATCAGCAGCGTGATGAGGTTAATGTCACCATGCGCCGCAGCACGTACCGCATTATCAGGTTCCTGCGTAATCGGCGGATAGTGAATCGGCCGAAGAATGGAGTTCCCTTCATTGACAAATTTGTCGAAATAAAATTCGTCCAGACCTAAGTGCAAAGCCAAGGCACGCAAAACATAGACACCGGTTTTTTCCAGCATTTTGTACGCTTCTTTACCCACTGCGTTGAATTGCGGAAGTTCTTCCACCTCCACATTGTCAGGATATTCCTGTGCATATTTCGAACCTTCTTCCAGATACTGGCCGAAATGCCAGAATTCCTTCAGGTCCGCCTGCTTGAAACCTTTGGCGGTTTCTTTGCCAAAACCAACGTACCCGCGCTGGCCGCCAATGCCGGCGATTTCATACTTTTTTTTGGTTTCTACCGGCAGTTCAAAAAAGCTTTTCACTTCTTTGTACAGTTCATCCACCAGTTCTTCTTCCAAGAAATGACCTTTCAAAGCAACAAAACCAATCTCCTGATAGGCTTTTCCGATTTCATTTACAAATTTTTGCTTGCGTTCCGGCGAGGCCGAAAGGAAATCACGCAAATCCACACTTGGGATCTGTTTCATAATTGTTTGATTAAGTTTCAGCTGCAAATTTAATATTTATTTAGGGTGCATTTATTATTAATTAAATTTGCACCAGTTCCCGACTATGAAACAATACTCCTCCAAACACAGCATTCAGCTTTTAGCTTATCTTCTCCAGGAATACGGAATTTCCGATGTGGTCATATCTCCCGGTTCGCGCAATGCACCGCTGGCGATTCATTTTTCGGAAACGGAAGCGCTGAATTGCTATAGTATTGTGGATGAGCGCAGCGCAGCTTTTGTAGCGATGGGCATGGCAGAGAGCACAAAAAAACCGGTGGCTATTACCTGCACCAGCGGCTCTGCGGCTGCCAACTATTATCCGGCGGTGACCGAGGCATTTTACCGCAATATTCCGCTGCTGATTCTCACAGCTGACCGTCCGCGGGATTATGTTGATCTTTTTGACGGGCAGACGATTCGCCAAAACCACTTGTACGTTCAGCATTCCTACGGAGACTTTCAACTGGTGGAAGATGACGCGGATGATGCAGATGAAATCAACCTGTCCACCATTAAAAGAGCAATCGAAGCCTGCCTGGAGAATCAGGGCCCGGTTCACATTAATATTCCACTGCAAGAGCCGCTGTATGAACTGGTTTCGGAATTACCGGTTTTTCCGCCGGTGGAAAAAACGATTCGTGCTCCTAAATATCAGCTTCCGGCGCGTTTATCCGCAGAGTTTAATGCTGCCAGGCGCGTAATGATTCTGGCCGGCACGCTGGATGATAACGAACAACTGAACATGCAGCTTTCGCAACTCGTGAAAAACCACAGTGTTGTGGTCCTGAAGGAAGCGAATTCCAACCTGCACAACGAAAAATTCTTCGGGCATATCGACCGGTATATCTTTAATTTTACGCCGGAGGATTTTAAGCAGTACGGCCCCGATTTATTAATTACCGTTGGCCAGAATGTAGTTTCCAAAAAAGTAAAGCAATTCCTGAGACAGGCGAAGGTGAAATACCACTGGCATATCGATCCGCACTGGCAGCCCGACACCTATTTCGCCCTCACAGAAAAAGTGGTGGCCGAGCCGGCGCAGTTTTTTGCACAATTGCTGCCGTCGGTAGCGCTTGAACCTTCTGCTTATTATAATTTATGGAACGTGCTGCGGGATAAGCGCGACGCCCAGCATCTGGACTACTGCCGGAAAACCGGATTTTCAGATTTTAAATTCTTTGAGATTCTGACGTCCAAAGTTCCTGCGGACTGGAATGTGCACATCAGTAATTCCTCGGCGATACGGTACGCACAATTGTTTGACTTCGGGAAGAACTCTTTGTACTGTAACCGCGGCACCAGCGGTATTGACGGTTCCACTTCCACCGCGATGGGCTTTGCCATGAAAAGCGCCAACCCCACTCTTTTGGTTACCGGCGATATCAGTTTTCTGTATGATATCAACGGGCTCTGGAATCAGTATATCCCACCCTACACGCGGATCATTGTTTTTAATAACGGCGGCGGCGATATCTTTAAAATTATTCCCGGTCCGGACTCGACCAACGCGCTCGATGAATTTATCATGACGCGCCATCATAAACACATGGAATTTGTGGCCAGGCAATACGGCTTCAGTTACAGCAAAGCAGACGACGAGGAAACGCTGGTCCGGATTCTCGATAACTTTTTTAAGCCGGACAATCAGCCCAAGATTCTGGAAGTTGACACTATGGAAAGAGAGAACGCACAGATTCTGAAAAAGTATTTTGCGTCTTTAAAATAAAAGATTCCGGATACGCCCGACAGGATATTCGACGGCTTTTTCGATCGGATTCAGCGCATTTATCAATTTAAAATGACTGAACTGGTGCAGGTTCTCAGGCGTGATCTCTGTTTCAAAAATGAGCTGATTATGCAGCAGCCATTGTCTTTGCACCCCGTTCAGCAGAAATGAAGCCGGCGTAAACCATTTTTCATCTTTATAAAAAATAAGATTCGCGTAAGACGCGTCGGTCAGTTGGCCGTTCTTCACGATCAGGATTTCAGAACCGCCATCTTTCAGCTGATTAAGAGCCGCGCGATCGGCAAATTTAAAAGAATAATCAATCGTATCTGCCCTGACCAGAGAGAAGGAACGGTGCACCAGTCGCTGATACACCAGATATTCATAAGAATACTTTCCGTCCAAACCGTACTCCAGTCTTATTTTATGCAGACCATCCGTGGGAAGTTCTTTAAAGAAATCTTTTTTTAAAACATCGATATAAATTTCCGTACCGAAATTTCTTAAAGTCCGCTCAATCCGCTGTTGGTGCAGTTCGGACAGGTAAATGAGACCGTTTTCCAGGCGAATACTTTCACTGAACCGGGACATAAATCTTGTTTTTCATTTCCTCGTATTCTTCTTCCACTGTGCTCAGATGCGTGATGCCGCCGCCGCTCTTAAAGAATAAATTCCCCTCCCGCGCTTCGATAAAGCGAATCATGACACAGGAATCCAAATTGCGGCCATCAAAATAACCCGCAATTCCGCAATAAAAACCGCGGTCGTGGGGTTCAGCTTCTTTAATGATTTCCAACGTCTTTTTTTTCGGGGCACCGAGAACAGAGCCTGCCGGCAGCAGTTCCTGCAACACACTCCCAATCTTGCCGCGGAATTCAGGCCGCAGCTGCCCGGTAATCTCGGAACTCATGGCGAGCAAATCTTTCTGCGCTGTTTTAATCAAATCCAATCGCCGGAAGTTCTGCACAGTAACATCGTCGGCCACACGGCTCAGATCATTCCGTAATAAATCGACCACCGTGTAATGCTCTGCCGTTTCTTTTTTATTTTCCAGGAGTTGTGCAGCTGCATTTTCCAGGTCCGCTTCGATGGTGCCTTTCATCGGCTCTGTGCTGATTGTGTGGTCTTTGATCTGAACAAAAGTTTCCGGCGAGAAACACACAAAGCGGCCCGGCGCATAGATTTTATATTTTGCTGCCGACGTGTCAAACAAGGTTTTTAAGGAAGTGTTCAGCGTTACCGGGCTTTCGCAGGTGTAGTTGACGAGATAAGAATTTCCCTGCTGCAGATGCTGCTGCACGATTTCAAAACCTTTTTGATATTCCTGAAAAGAAGGTGGCACCGACTTCAATACAATCTCCTGATCCCGCTGCGCGGAAACTTCTGTATTTCGAAAGCCGGCAAACTGTACGCAAATACCGGCTTCCTTTAATTCATCCGGACTGTACACTTCCACCTGCTGTACCTCAAAATCAATCAGAAAGAAAAAAGGCTGCTCCCGGGCGGAGAAGCGATCCATGCGTTGAAACCCAGAATGCAGGTAGGCTGACATGGCGCAAAATTACGTTTTTTAAGAGTTACTCTGCGCTTTTGTGTATTTTTGCCGGATGCTACAATTTACGCCCGGACAGGCCGGCTTGCCTGAGATTTTAAAACGTGCCTTCCGCTACTGGAGCCGCACTTTATTTTACCAGGTTTCCTATAGCCTGCTGTACTTTTCTCTTTTCTTTTTAGGGTATATGTATCTGTTCCGCCACTTTGGCTTATGGGAAGCACTGGAGCCGTACCGTGATCTGGTGATGACGGATCTGCCGGCGTTTAATACAAAGGCGGCGGAGATTGCAGCGCTGCCGCAGGCACAGGGTTTCGTCTTCGGTGTGTTTATTCTGCTGGCGATTATCAGCCCGCTGAATGTGGGTTTTTATGAAATGTACCGAAAGGTGGATGCCGGAGAAAAGCCGCAGTTAGGCGATTTGTTTACCGGTTTCCGCGGGATTATGTTTTTCCGGTTTCTGGCCTTTTATCTCTTCTGGACGATTATGCTTTCCTACGCGAATATCATCCCGCTGCTGTCTTTGGTATGGCTCATGGTGACGGTTTTGTCTGTCCCGCTGATGCTGTTTCATCAGGCAGGAACCTTTCAGGGAATTAAAGCGAGTTTTCAGTTGCTTAAATTACAGCCGCTGGCAGTTGCCGGCAGCGTGATACTGGGGATATTGATCAGTTTATCCGGTGTGTTTTTATTTGGGGTTGGTATGGTTTTCACGTTTCCTTTCTGGCATGCGGTGGTATATGCATTATATTCCGGCAGTATTACAGAAAAGAGCACAAATACGGCGGTTTAATTTGGTTATTTTGATTTTTTAATAATACATTTGAAGGAAACATTAAAAAATCAAAACAATATGGAAACTTTCGACGATTTTAAGAAAACGAGCGGACCGGAAATGTCGGCGGGCGCGATTATCAGTGACGCCTTTGAAACATATAAAGGAACTTTTCTCTACGGCTTGCTGATGATGGTCATTATGTTCGGTGCTTCGCTGATCGTAACTCCACTGGTGGGCTTTGATTCGCAAGGATTTATGGAAGAAGCACGTTCTTCACCGGAAACTTTCACCCAGGATATGTGGATGTATCCCGGCTTTACCACGTATTACGGAATCAGCGGTTTGATCAGTCTTCTTTTAACACCGCTGTATGTAGGCTTTATTTATATCGCCAATAAGTATAATCACGGCGAACAGATCAGTGCCGGCGACTTATTCATCGGATACCGCCAGAACTTTTTAAATATTGTTCTTTTCGGTTTGCTTTTCAGCATTATTATAGGGATCGCGGCTGCCTTGTGCGTCGTGCCTTTATTCTTTGTGCTGCCGCTTGTATTCCTAGGCTACCCTATTTTGTTATTTGAAAACGCTTCCGCAACCGAAGCACTTTCAAAATCATTTCAGATTGCCAAGAACAATTACGGAGTAATGCTGCTGGCTTCGTTTCTGGGCATTTTAATTTCGATAGCCGGCGTCTTTTTGTGCGTCATCGGGCTTATTTTAACCATGCCGTTTATGATTGTGGTGATGTACTCCGCGTACTGCGCAGCGAAAGGCCGCCCGAGAACGATTATTACAGAGTAAATCAGGCAAGCTTTTTGAAAGCCCTGTATCCTTAAAAAAACTCTTGCCATGCCACACCGCCGCCAACAGATTAGCGATACCAAAATCAAGCAGGTTTTTCTGCTGCTGGTTATCATTGTACTGGCACTGCTGATTCTGTTCAACCTCGCGCTTTTTATTCCCTCTTTGCTGGGTGCTATTACGCTGTATGTGATTACACGCAAGTACAATATGTATCTGCAAATGGAACGCAAGTGGAAGCCTTGGCTGTCGGCAACAGTTATAATCGTGGGAACTTTGCTGGTGCTCGTGCTTCCGATTTATTTTATTGCCGATCTGCTGATCGAGAAATTGGTGAACGCGCCGGCTTACATGGAGAAGTTTAATGCTTTTGTGGACAAGATTCATGATTTTGTTTATTCAAAAGTAAAAATCGATCTGCTGAGTCAGGAGAATCTGGCGAAGCTGAAAGACAATGTGGGCAAATTCAGTGCGGCTGCACTTACCAGTACGTTCAATGTACTGACCATCGTCCTGTCGATGTATTTCATCTTATATTTTATGCTGGAAAAGCCGCTTTTATTTGAGCGGCTTCTGTCCAGTTCTGCACCTTTAAAAAAATCTAATGTTTCCCTGCTGGGAGAAAAGATCCGCAAGATGGTGATGGCCAACGCGATCGGCATCCCGGTAGTTGCGCTGGGTCAGGGAATTGTAGCGCTGGTGGGGTATTACATTTTCGGGGCCCCGAGTCCGATACTTTTGTTTGCACTGACAGCGGTAGGTTCTATGCTGCCGATCGTGGGTGCCGCCATTGTGTATGTGCCGGTGTGCATCTTTATGATTGCTGAGGGACAAACGGGCCCCGGTTTAGGATTGGCCGCTTACTGCCTGATCGTCGTGGGACTGACCGATAACTTACTGCGGTTTACTCTGCTAAAACGCCTGGAAAACATTCACCCGTTGAACACGGTTTTTGGGATCATCATGGGGATTAATTTATTTGGTTTTATGGGACTTATTTTCGGTCCGATCCTGATTTCGATTACGGTTCTGCTGATTCAGGTGTACCGTGATGAATTCTCGGACGACGAAAACGAACTTATCTTACCGGAGCCCAAAGAAATTGAAGAAAAAATTGACCTGACGATATGATGCCTGACCTTCGCCCGGAAATCCTGCAGGAAATCTGCGAGACCGAAATGCCGTTTGGGAAACACAAAGGAACCCTGCTCGTGGATTTGCCGGTTAATTATCTCGAATGGTTCCAGCGCCAGGGAATGCCAAAGGGAAAGCTGGGTATGCAACTTTCTACCATTTATGAGATTAAACTGAATGGTTTAATGGATCTGCTCACACCGCTTCGCCATCAAAAGCGCACAGCGAAAACTCCTGTCCGCACGTACCGGTTTTAATTTTTATTTGCATACATAAGAAACTTATACATATATTTGCTATGTATAAGTTTTACTATGGCTAAAAAGAATGCACTGTATAAAGGAACGCTGCAAAACATTATCCTGAAGCTGCTGGCACAGGAAGTAAAAATGTATGGATATCAACTGACCCAGCGCGCAAAGGAACTGACCCAGGGCGAACTGGAAATGACAGAGGGCGCACTGTACCCGTTACTGCACAAGCTGGAAGGCGACGGAATCATCTACTCTGAACTGCAAAACGTGAATGGCCGCGACCGAAAATATTATTTACTGACGGAAAAAGGCAAAGGCTTGCAACAGGAAAAGGAAACAGAAATGAGAAGTTATTTGTTCAACCTGAAAGCCATCTTTGACCTATGATGACCACCGGGCAACAACAAAAGCTGGAACAGATACTCGAAGGGAAGAACCTGCCGCTTGATTTAAAATCGGAAATTTTGGATCATATGACTGAACAGGCGATTTACAAAACGGAAATTGAAAAGAAATCATTTGACCTAACGTTGCAGGAGATAAGCCACAGCTGGAAAGCAGAGTTACGTTGGAGTTGGTGGCCTTTTATGAACCGCAGGACCGTGTTTGAACGAAAAATAACGAACAGGACTGAATGGACCATTCTTAAGAAAAGTCTGTTTTATTGGGCATTGTATACCATCCTATCCACCGGGCTTATCTTTTATGACTCAAGTTTTGCGAACCACGTTATTTTCACGGTACATCTTTTAGCTGTTTCTGCCTTTGTATTGTATCTTTTGATTGAATTCAAACTCACCAAAACAATTCTGAATAACCTGCGAAAGAAGCGGCTCAGCTTTATGCAAGTCGGAGCACACTCATTTTATACGGCGAGTATTATGATAAGTTTTTTAATAATGATAGATTTTGACTCAAAGTTTGAAAGGTATGCAGTCGCGCTTAACACGTTAGCGAAACTTCAATCGTTTTCACAAACTAATATCGGAAGTTTACTTATGTACTGGCTTTATGATCTCTGGTGGATCTTCGGTTATTTATATTTTTTACAATACAGAAAAGCGGTCCGGTTTTTACAAAACAAAATACACGTGCAACTATGACAGCAGCAGAACAAAGCCAAATTCGGGAATATCTCCTATCTAAGAATCTCCCTATCGATTTTCTGCCTGAAATTGAAGATCATTTCTACAGTCAGGTTAGCAAATTCATGGATAATCAAAATGCCAGTTTCGCCACTGCGTTTCAACAGACAAAATTGGTGTGGGCTCCGGAACTGAAAATGGTGCGTAAAGCATGGTTCAGTTTTCACAAAGTACCTGTTATGATTAAAAATATAGGAAAACAGTGCATTCGTCAGGTGTTGAAGCAAAGTTTACTAACAACAGCCGTTTCTATGTTGCTTTTAATGATCAGCGCCTGGCAGCTTTCTACAGAAAAATTTGTAATGCTGACCGCGCTTGGTTGGGTTTTAATGACAGCAGGTACTGCTTTGATTTTTATTACGTTTGCCATCACTAGCATGAAAAGGAAGAGAACTTTGGCTTCTCAGCTCTTTTCAAAATTGGTGGTGCACCTGTTTTTTATCTATGTAATGCTATCTTTTCTTGGTCTGATGCAAACACTTCCGATGAACAGTTTTAAATTGCTGCATGAGTTTGCTAACAAAAGCTCAGCATTTAGCGTTGACGTTTACCTTTTAAATCTAACCCAAACGTTCTTTCATCTTTTCGTTTTTGTTACTATGATCATTCTTCTAAAAGAACATGAAAAAGCGGTAAAACACATTAAAAAACATCTTGTAAAAGCATGACATCAGAACAACAAACCCAAATCTGTGAATATCTTACCTTCATCCTAGCAAAAAAAACAAAACTGCCCGCGTTAATCACAGACAGCTTTTCTATTATTTAGGTACTGGCTTCCAACGCAGCAATTTCATCCCGCAGTTTTGCAGCCTGTATAAAGTCCAGGTTTCGGGCGGCCGCTTCCATGGCTTTTCGCTTGTCTGCTACCATTTTTTCAATATCCTCACTGCCGTAACCGCCGGTTTGTTCGGCTACTTTACGCAGGATTTCCTTCTGGGTATACTTCTCATCCGGGAAATCTTTGCTGCGGCCCACCAGCACTTCCGAAATCTTTTTATTTAAGGAAGTCGGTACCAGTCCGTGTTTCTCGTTGTATTCCATCTGTTTCTGGCGACGGTAGTTGGTTTCGTCGATGGTCGCCTGCATAGAGCCTGTGATTTTATCGGCGTACATAATCGCCTTCCCGTTCAGGTTACGCGCCGCACGGCCCACCGTCTGAATCATCGATCGGCGCGAACGAAGCATCCCCTCCTTATCCGCATCTATAATGGCTACCAGCGAAACCTCCGGTAAATCAAGCCCTTCCCGCAGCAGGTTAACGCCCACCAATACATCAAATAATCCAACGCGCAAATCCTGCATAATCTGAATCCGCTCCAGCGTTTCCACATCTGAGTGAATGTAGCGCGTCCGGATTCCAAACTTGGTAAAATACTTAGTCAGCTCCTCTGCCATTTTTTTGGTTAAAGTCGTCACCAGGGTACGCTCATCCAATTCTGCTCTTTTCTGAATTTCCTCCATCAGATCATCAATCTGATTTAAGGACGGTCGGATTTCAATCACCGGATCCAGCAGGCCTGTCGGGCGGATAATCTGTTCCACGTACTCACCACCGCATTTTTCGAGTTCATAATCTGCCGGTGTCGCCGATACATAAATCACCTGGTTCTGGATGCCTTCAAACTCTTCAAATTTGAGCGGACGGTTGTCCATCGCAGCAGGCAGACGGAATCCGTGTTCTACCAAAACTTCCTTACGACTGCGGTCGCCCCCGTACATGGCGTGTACCTGCGGGATGGTGACATGGCTTTCGTCAATTACCATCAGGAAGTCCTTTGGGAAATAATCCAGCAGGCAGAAGGGACGGGAGCCCGGCGTACGGCCATCAAAATAACGGGAATAATTTTCGATACCACTGCAATAACCCAGCTCCTTCATCATCTCCAGATCAAGTTCGGTACGTTCCTGCAGCCGCTTGGCTTCGTAGGGTTTTTCAATATCATTAAAGAAATCCACCTGCTTTACCAGATCATCCTGAATCTGCCGGATGGCGCTCTGCTGAGTTTCCTTGGAAGTCACAAATAGGTTGGCCGGATAGATCTGAATCTGATCAAAGTCCGAAGTTACATTTCCGGACAGCGGATCAAAACTTTGGATCTTCTCGATCTCATCGCCAAAGAACTGAATACGAATGGCAGAATCCGCATACGCAGGAAATACATCCACCACATCGCCTTTCACGCGGAAGGTACCGCGTGTAAATTCATTCAGCGTACGGCTGTACAGCGCATTCACCAGTCCGTGCAGCAGCTGGGTACGGGTCACCTTCTGATTTTTTTCGATGGAGATCAGCGACTTGTGGAACTCTTTCGGGTTTCCGATACCATAAATACAGGAAACCGACGCTACAATCAGTACATCGCGGCGGCCGGATAATAAACTGGCCGTTGCTGAGAGCCGCAGTTTTTCCACCTCTTCATTAATGCTGAGGTCTTTTTCAATATACGTATTGGTGGACGCGATAAACGCCTCCGGCTGGTAATAATCATAATACGATACAAAGTATTCCACGGCATTTTCCGGGAAGAATTCCTTGAACTCCATAAAAAGCTGGGCCGCCAGCGTCTTGTTGTGCGCAAGGACCAGCGTGGGGCGCTGCACCTCATTCACCACATTGGCAATCGTAAAGGTTTTGCCGGAACCTGTTACCCCGAGCAGGGTTTGGTATTTCTCACCGATCTTCACGCCTTCGGATAATTTCGCTATCGCATTGGGCTGATCGCCGGTAGGTTTATATTCAGATTGAAGTTGAAAATTCATAGTGCAAATTTACGAAATTTATAGCATTTCACCGGACCGTTTCTCTTTGAATATCAGCCGTTAAACCCCGGTAAAATCATTTTATAATCAAGGTTTAATGATAAAGAACAGTCAGCGCGATTTCCCTTGAAGCCCTGAGATTATATTCATCAGTCATAAAAAAACAGCGGCAAAATTGAAGCCACTGTTTTTGATGGGATGTTGTAATTTTTTTTAAATTGTTAGCGCCTACTGTAAATAGTAATTCGTGACTTTCTTCACTTACACTATTATTCAAAACTCATGGTCATCGGTAAATAAAACCGATACTTTACCGCTTTGCCTTTTTCCGTAGCGGGTGTCCAGGTAATATCTTTGGCGATGGCAGTAACTGCTCTCACGGCTTCCTTATTAAAAGCTTCATCAGTACCGTCGGCCTCAAAATCAGACATTTTTCCGTTTTCATCAATGGTGAAATATATTTTGGTGCTCACAATTCCCTTTGTTGTTTTTAAAGCGGAGATGTCAAAATTACGCTGCAGCAGAGTACGAAACGCATTAATACCGTCCGGGAATTGAGGCAAAAATCCTTCGCTTGGCGGCGGCGGCGGAATAGGAGGAGCTGCGACCTCTTCACGCTGGCCGGGACGGATGGTATCCTGAGCGGTTATAACTGATTGCGTTTCTTTTAAAACAGATGCTCTTTGTTCCTGTGTGATCAAGGGCATTTCCGCAACTACAGTCAATTTTTCAATGTTATCGGTATATGCAGGTGCGGGTGCTTTTGGTGGCGCGGTATGAGGTACTTTCTTGTTGGCAAACAGAAAGCCTGTGACAATAACTGCAGGCAACAGTACCCATTTTTTCAGGCCGGCGAACCGGGAATTGGATGTGTTCATCATCGTAAATCTTTTTTTGATATGAATAAAATTGAAATGGTGTGTAAGGGTATGTACATGGCTGCCGGCAATATTTTGCAAAATAAGATCAGCATAAGCGGAAGCATTTTGTGTTTCAGTAAGCACCGCATCATCTGCCAGATATTCGTGATTCAGGAAGACAGCTTTGCGGTAGAAATAAAGAAACGGATTCCACCAGCTGACAATCAGCAATGATTCCAGTAAAAGTACGTCCACTGAATGACGTTGTTGTACATGGCAGTTTTCATGAAGCAAAATTTGCTCTTCGGGCTGACCATTTTTTAGCTGTTCTTTACTAAGATAAATTGTATTTAAAAAACTAAAAGGAGCGTGCGGAAAGTTCCCAATCATGACGCGGGTTTTCCTGAAATGGCTAATTTTTCCGCGTAACCGCACAATACGAGACAAATTCACCACAAACCTTACCAGTAAAGAAAAGGTAACAACTCCCCACACCGCCAATAATGCTTCCTTTATATCAAACATAAAAATGCTCTGATTTGCCCCAGCGGCCTGCAGCAACACCGGAGCACCGACAAATAAACCGGTTCCGGCTTCGGCTTTCAGCTGCGGTATCGTAATGAATGGCATGATGTAAGCAAGGATTAATGTTGCCAATAAATAAAAGCGGCGTACCTGCAGCATTCTCTCCTTTTGCAAAAGCAGAAAATACACACCCAAAAAGAGACCGCTCGCTACAATGATTTTTATAACATAGGTTTCCATACGCTACCTTTTAATCTGATGATCAATAATGTCTCGCAATTCTTTGAGCTGATCCTGGCTCAACTGCTGGCTGCCGGTAAAAAATGACGCAAACTGCGATACGGACGAATTAAAAAAGCGGTCAATCATCGAATTCATTTCCTCTCCGAAATAAATTTCCTTGCTAATCATCGGACTGTACTCCCGGGAGTTTCCGTACAATTTGTAATTGATGGCACCTTTACTGTGCATCCGCTTCAATAAAGTAGCTACAGTCGTCGAGGCGGGTTTCGGCTCCGGATAGGCTTCCAGAATATCTTTCATAAAAGCTGTTCCGCGAGACCAAATAATCTCCATTAATTCCAGTTCTGAGTCCGTTAGTTTGATTTTCATATCTACAATATCACACTTTTCTCTACAAATGTAGAATTAATTTTGAAATAAAGTGCATTTTTACGATTTAATATTACATATTTGCACCAATATATCTGCTGCAAAGGCTTTTTTTATCATTATTTCACAATAACCTAAATTTCACCATGAAAAACATTTTTACCTTCACCGCTCTTCTCCTCATCGGTTTGCTGGGTGCACAGCATAAAAGCTTTGTTTATGAACTGAGCTTTAAGCTGAAAAAAGACAGTTTACAAACAGCCACCGCTATCCTGGATGTGGAAAATTTAACATCGATATTCAGAACGGAGCAGCAAAGAGAAGTGGACTCCATCAATTATAAAACTGGTGCCGGCCGCTCCGTATCTTCAGGCTTCGAAAATAAGTTTACCGTCACCAAAGACCTAACTACCGATACAACCATTAAAATTATTGACAATCTGCATGATCATTATGCGTTGCCCATTGAGGAAAAACTGCACTGGACCATCCTGTCTGACACAAAGAAAATCGGAGAGATCACCTGCCAAAAGGCCACGGTGGACTATGGCGGAAGAAACTGGCAAGCCTGCTTTGCGCCGGAAATTCCTGTGCAGGACGGGCCTTATGTTTTCAGAGGATTACCCGGTTTAATTATAGAAATCATGGACAGCGATTTGGATTACCACTTTTCACTGAAAGAAATCAGAAACACAGCGGAACATATTCCGACCATTGCAAAACCATTTAAAATCAACTGGAAGCAATTTAAAAAGCTGGCTACCGAATATTACAATGACCCCTTTAAAAATATGAAACCAAACTCAGCGGGGTTATCTGCTAAAATAAGATACGTCGATGATAAAGGGAATGTTTTGGAACCGAACTTTCAGCAATGGACCGTCGATGCACAAAAAGCAGTAAGAGCGCACAATAACCCGATTGAGTTAAACCATAAGATTGATTATAAATAAAAAGAAAGAAACCGCTGTTCTTTAAATATAAATTTATAAAGAGTCAGCTTCCGTACGGAATATTTTTTGTTACTGCTGTCTTTATTAATAAAAAATCAATTCCATGAAAACGCTGCTGCTCCTTACCCTCGCTTTAATCACCTCTCAGTGCCAGACGTCACCCGTTGCCAACGATGATCCCGCGCCGCCGCCCGGACAGTCGGCCGGATTGCCAAACCCGGAAACAGCCAATAAAAATGCGCCCGATTATCAGCCTGCTTTTGCCGGGCAAACACGCGCACAAGGCCTGAAAACACAGACGCCTTACACATCGGAAGTCATTAACACTGATCTGCAGAAACCCTGGGGAATCATCAATCTGCCGGACGGCCGTTTCCTGGTAACACAAAAAAATGGCACCATGATCGTTCTGAATGCAGCCGGTCAAAAAACCGCAGAAGTAAAAGGTTTTCCGGCCGTCGACAGCAAAGGCCAGGGCGGTTTGCTGGATGTAGCCCTGGACCCGGATTTTGCCACGAACAGAATGATTTACTGGAGCTTTTCGGAACCTGTGCAAGGCGGTAATCATACAGCGGTAGGAAAAGGCAGATTATCCGGTGACGAAAAAATGGTTGAAAATCCTGTTGTTATTTTCAGAGCCACCCCCACGTATGATGGCAAACTGCACTACGGCAGCCGGCTGGCTTTTGCAGCCGATGGAAACCTCTTCGTGAGCACCGGCGAACGTTCAGACCTGGAAACGAGACCGCTGGCACAAAATACCACCGCTTATTTGGGTAAGGTTTTAAAAATCACCAAAGACGGAAAACCTGCGCCCGGAAATACGTTCATTGGAAACAGCCAATATCAGCCGGAGATTTACTCGTACGGGCACCGGAATCCGCAAGGCCTCGCCATGGATGAGAAAGGCCAGCTCTGGGAAGCAGAAATGGGCCCGAAAGGCGGCGATGAAGTAAACCTGATACAACCCGGCAAGAACTACGGCTGGGGCGATGTAACCTACGGTTTGGAATACAGCGGCCAGAAAGTGGGCGCCGGTATTCAGCAGAAAGCCGGAACCGAACAACCAGTGTATTACTGGGATCCTTCCGTTTCGATGAGCGGCATCACCTTTTATACCGGCACGATCGACGAATGGAAAAACAATCTGTTTCTCGGTTGCCTGGGTGGCGAGAAAATTATTCGCCTGAAACTGGAAAATAATAAAGTGGCCGGTGAAGAATGGTTGCTCGCCGACAAAGGCGAACGTTTTCGGGATGTCCTGAACGGCAAAGACGGGAACCTCTATGCTATTACCGACAGCGGGAAGCTCTATCGCATTTCTAAAAAGTAATAATTACCTGGTCAGATACACGAGTTCACCCGGAAAATCATCCTCCAGGTCGAGCAGGCGCTGCGCCTTTTTCGTTTTCTCCAGCAAAGGTCCGACAAAGAAATTCTTTTCAAAGAACTGACGGTGAATGCCCGGCAACATTTCGAGAAAGAATTCGCGCCCAACCTGGTTATTGTGCAGATCCATTTTTGTTTCCAGTGGTTTGTTGGGAAAGAGTTCTTCATGGAGATCCGTCATCCGGCGGCAGTAATCCAGTGCTTTTTCGGGAGAGGAAATCTTGCTGCAGTACATCATAATCAGGCAACTCCACAAGGCATGGCGGAAGGCATTGCCCGGCCCGTTGCTGCCGTGGGTTTTGGGAAAGTGCTTTTGTGTGATGGCAAAGGTCTGAATGGTGGCATACAAACCCATCAGTGAGAACAACGGATGCGGGACCAGGAGTCTCAGCAGCTTCATCAGCTTGCCAAAACTTAAGGTGGAAAGCGTTGAAAATATAATCTTTAAAGTCCTCATAAAAAGAAATCCCACCCCTGTGCAGAGGTGAGATATATTTCAGGATGTTTTGTGGTTACGCGTGGCGCAACAGTTTTACAGTTTGCGAAACTTTCTCCCGGATTTCGGTACGCTTCACGATAAAATCCACGAAGCCTTTTTCCTGCAGAAACTCCGAAGTCTGGAAACCTTCCGGCAAATCCTTCCCAATGGTTTCACGAATTACGCGCGGCCCGGCAAACCCAATCAGTGCACCCGGCTCCGCCATGATAATATCTGCAGTCATCGCGAAAGAAGCGGTAATTCCACCAAAAGTAGGATCACACAGGTAAGCGATGTACAGCAAACCGGCTTCCGAAAGCTGCGCCAGTTTTGCCTGCACTTTAGCCAGCTGCATCAGCGAGTAGGTTGCTTCCTGCATACGCGCACCACCAGACTGGCAGATGATCATATACGGCAGTTTGTGCTCAATGCAATAGTCCACCGCACGGCGGATTTTTTCACCCATCACAGAACCCAGGGAACCTCCGATGAAACTAAAGTCCATGCAGGAAATCACCATTTTCTCGCCATTAACCGTACCGGTGGCATTCCGGATGGAATCGGTGAGTTTGGTTTTCGCTTTCACTTCCTTCAGGCGGTCGGTGTATGATTTGGTATCTTTAAAGTGCAGCATATCCACACTTTCCACATTGGCGTCCAGTTCTGTGAATTGGCCTTCATCAAACAGAATAGCAAAAAATTCGCGGCTGCCGATGCGCACATGAAACCCATCCTCCGGCGAAACATAATTGTTTTTTCTCAGTTCATCATGCTCGATGATTTTGCCTGTCGGCGTCTGATGCCAGAGTCCTTTCGGCACATCTTTTTTGTCTTCTGTGGAGGTGGTAATGTTCTGCGTTTTCCTTTTAAACCAGTCGAATGCCATTTATTTTGCTTTTAAGTTTTAAAAGGCGGCTGTATCCTGAGAATACCTGCCGCCTTATTATTTTAAATTAATCTTTACAGTGTCCCAACGTTGTTCAGGTCTTCGAACGCCTGAACCAAGCGGGTGCTGAATGTTTCTTCACCTTTGCGTACCCAAACGCGCGGATCGTAGTATTTCTTGTTCGGTTTATCGTCGCCTTCCGGGTTACCGATCTGCGTTTTCAGGTATTCACCTTTTTCGTTCATGTAATCACGGATGCCTTCGGTGTAAGCGAACTGAAGGTCTGTATCGATGTTCATCTTAATAACACCATAATCAATTGCCTCACGGATTTCTTCCAGGGAAGAACCCGAACCACCATGGAACACAAAGTTCACCGGCTTCGCGCCCAGGTTGAATTTATCGGCAACATATTTCTGTGAGTTGTCCAGAATCTTAGGTGTCAGTTTCACGTTGCCCGGTTTGTAAACTCCGTGTACGTTTCCAAACGCCGCAGCGATCGTAAAGTTAGGTGAAATCTGCTTCAGTCTTTCATATGCGTAGGCTACCTCATCCGGCTGAGTGTACAGTTTAGAAGAATCCACGCCGCTGTTATCCACACCGTCCTCTTCACCACCGGTAATTCCCAGTTCAATTTCCAGGGTCATCTCCATTTTTGCCATTCTTTCGAAATAACGGCAGGAAATATCCATATTTTCCTGAAGTGTTTCCTCGGATAAGTCCAGCATGTGCGAAGAGTACAGTGACTTCCCGGTTTGCTTGTAGAATTCCTCGTTGGCATCCATCAGGCCATCAATCCAGGGTAATAATTTTCTGGCGCAGTGGTCTGTGTGAAGGATTACAGTCGCTCCGTATGCTTCGGCCAATGTGTGAATGTGCTTGGCACCTGCCACAGCTCCGAGTACAGCAGCCGTCTGGCCCTCCCCTTTCAATCCTTTTCCTGCGTTGAAAGCAGCACCTCCATTGGAAAACTGGATGATTACCGGAGAATTCAATTTTGCGGCAGTCTCCATTGTAGCGTTCACATTACTGGAACCAATCACGTTAACTGCCGGCAGGGCAAACTTGTTTTCTTTGGCATACTCAAAAATATCGGTTACCATTTGTCCTGTGGCTACTCCGGCCGGAAACTTTCTACTCATGATTTGTAATTTTTATTAGATGTATTTGTTACCGTTTTAGGCGGCGTAAAGTTAACGAAATTTTATGGTAATCTTAATTACGCTTATCATTGCCCCAAAGCAGTTTCTGTCGAATGGTTTCATAGAAACTCAGTTTCCGCGGATGGATCAGCCGGATCCGAAACGGTGCTTTGCGCAGGGTGATTTCCTGCTCGGTTTCCATGTGGAAGAGGCGTGAGTCCAGGGAAAGTGAATATTGCGGCACACGGCTGCGCACGGTGAGCCTGATTTCCACATCGTCGTTCACGATCAGCGGGCGCACGTTCAGGTTATGTGGTGCAATCGGCGTAATGACAAAATTGGCGTTATCCGGTGTAATGATCGGTCCGCCGCAGCTGAGTGAATACGCGGTGGAACCGGTGGGTGTGGAGATGATCAGGCCATCGCCCCAGAAGGTGTTCAGGAATTCGCCGTTGATGTACGATTCCACGGTGATCATGGCGGTAGTTTCCTTGCGGGAAATCGTCAGGTCGTTTAAGGCATAAGGAAAAAAAGAAGAGCCATCCGGCAAGACCGTTTCGATGACGGACCGCTCACTGATTTTCATTTCATTTTTAAGAATCGCATCCAGCTCCTGAAAAACCTCTTCTTTGGTAAAGCTTGCCAAAAACCCGAGCCGCCCCGTGTTCACGCCGACCACCGGAATACCGAGGTCCTGCACGTATAGAAGCGAATTCACAATGGTTCCGTCGCCGCCGAAAGTAAAAAAGTAATCCACACCGAAGTCCCGCAATTCCTCACGCGTCCCAAAAGTCCGGAAGTCCCGGGAGAACTGCATGTCCTGCGCCATCTGGCGGTACAGCAAGGCTTCTACCCCACGCTTCTGCAGCTCAGAGACCACTTTGCTCAGATACAGAAATGTATCCAGATCTTTCTTTTGTGAGTAAATCGCTGCTTTCATCATCATTAAAATTCCAGAAACTTCTGAAAGAAACCGAACCGGTCTTTCAGCAGATCTTCTTTTTCGTCATTATAATATTTATACACAACGGTGTAACCATAGCGCTCAAAAGTTTCATCAATTGAGCTCAGATTATTGCTGCTGATTTTAAGTGTAATCTGCACCTCTTCCCCGACGAAATCACTGATGTAGCAGCCGTATATTTTAGAGTTGTTGGATTCCACAATTTTGCAGACCTCCGTCATGGTGTAATTCTTTTCATGAATCTGCACCACCAGCATGGCACCGGTCTCCGAAAAAAGCGGATAGCGCGCAAACTCCGCAAAGAGATCATCGCAGGAAAGATAGCCCAGATATTTCTCCTCACCGTTCAGCACGGGGATCACATTACTGCTGAAGATATGGAAAAGCTTCACCGCTTCCAGCAGCGCCAGATCTTCGGACAGGGCAAATTTTTCATAGTGCATTTCCAGGCTGGAAAGCAATCCTTCCGGGCTTTCCTCCAGAAAAGACTGGCTCAGCGCACCGAGATACACCTCATCTTCGGTTATGAAAACATGCGAGTACCCGAATTCCTTGGCAACCTCATTGGCATACTCAATAGAATCGGCCGGACTGAACGCCGGATAGTCTTTGGAAATATATTCTCGGATAAACATCAGCCAAATTTAGCAAAATAAAAAAGACAGTGAAGGCAAAAGCACTCTTGCGCCTAAAAAATGTTTTGGCTGGTATGATATAATTTATATATCTTTGTAGCCTTTCATTTTTACTTTTTATTAGATTTATTTAAATCACTGCACTTTCGGGTGCGGTGGTTTTTTTTATTTTAAAGAGCTTCGGTTTTATTCTTCTATTACCGTTCCTTGCTTGCACAACCTTACAATGAACAACGGAACAGACAGGTTTAAAACAAAAACCTTTCCTTACCGAAAAACTCTTAAGATTACTTTTTCCCGGAGCGCAGAAAAATAAGCCCGGCCAGAATAATTGCGCCACCCGCGCCTTGCATAACGGTCAGCCGGTCACCATCTAAAATTCCCCACAGCACCGCTACAACCGGCATTAATAAAGTAACAGTAGACGCAAATAACGGCGTGGATACACTGAGCAACCGATAATTGAGCATCATCGCCAGCCCCGTACCGAAGACTGACAGCAAGCTTACAAAGCCAAGACCGGCCCACAGGTCACCGGCCGGCATTTCAGATGAAAAGAAGCCGGAAAGCACCAGCGCCAGCATGGAGGGAATCAGCAGGACGAAAGAAAAAACAAAAGCAGAAAGTACTTTTGCGGGGATGCTGTGTAACTTAGACTTCACTGTTGTGGTGGAAATCGCATAACACAATGTAGCAAGCAACAACAACAGGATGGGAACAATTTCCAGCGTTCCGCTGTCGCCTCCCGAAAGCATCAGCAGGCACGCGCCGGTAAAGCTGATCGCAACTCCCAGCACCTGCCGCCGGGTCGTGGCAAATTTCCAGAACAGGGATCCGACAATAATCACGAAGATAGGCATCATGGAATTCATGATGCCCGCAATACTGCTGCTCACCCGCTCTTCCGCAATGGGGAACAAAAACATCGGGACGAAATTTCCGGTGAAGGCTGCCAGCATAAGCCAGCGCAACTGCTTTTTAGGAAAACGCCTGAACTGCGAAACCGCCACCGGCAGCAAAAGCAGTCCTGCAATGAGTACACGCAAGGCGCCCACCTGATAGGGATTAAAATAAAGAAGCGATTTCTTAATCAGAATAAAGGAAGAACCCCAGATGACGGACAGTGCAATCAGCAGCACCCATTTTTCTCTTTCTGCGTTCATGTAATTTGTTGTTTAAGTATATCAAGGTACGTCCGCTTTGGAATCATTTCCGCGCCGAGACTTTCCAGATGAGCGGAGTAAATCTGACAATCCACCAAATCAATTTCAGCAGCGTGCGTCTGTACAAAATGTATAAAACCCGCTTTGGAGGCATTGCTCACACGCGAGAACATACTTTCCCCGCAGAAAACACGGCCGATCTGAAGGCCATAAAAACCGCCAGCCAGTGCCCCATCTTTCCAGACTTCGATGCTTTTGGCCAAACCATGACGGTGTAAAGTTTCAAAGGAATCAATCAGTTCACCGGATATCCAGGTACCGTCCTGCTCCTTTCGATCGACCTGCTGGCAAGCTTCCATTACTTCACGAAAACGCGTATTCTCTGTAAAAGTAAATTGCCCGTCACGCAGAACTTTGCGCATCGATTTGGAAACTTTGATTTTTTCCGGATAGAGCACGAAACGCGGATCGGGGCACCACCACAATATCGGCTCACCCGGATTGTACCACGGGAAGATGCCGGTTTCATAAGCAAACAGCAGCCGTTCCGGCGTTAGGTCGCCGCCCAAAGCAATCAGACCTTGCTCAGGGTCGTATTGCGCGGGATCCGGAAAGGAAATTTCAGCAGGATTTAACAGAATCATCGGGAAGAAAAAATCCCGCCGGTACAGCAGGATATAGGTATGGTTTATATAATGTACACCAAAAGATTAGAAAGGAAGGTCATCTTCATCTTCTTCGAAAACATTCCCGCCCTGTGCCGGTTGGTTTTGGGAAGGTGCCGCCTGGGTAGGTTCATTAAAAGTAGCAGCCATATTTTCAATACGCCAGCCCACGATGGAGTTGAAGTACTTCACTTCATTCTGCGGAGAAGTCCACTCGCGGCCGCGGATATTGATAGACACCTTCACTTTATCACCTTCATTCACCTGATTCAGCAAATCTGTTTTGTCCTGCAAAAATTCAATGCTGATCGGCTGCGGGTATTGTTCTTCGGTCATCAGGATCATTTCGCGCTTCTGGAAACCGCTCGCAAACGTCTGAATGTCTGTTATTTTCTTTACTGTTCCTTGTAATTCCATGATATAATTCGTTATGGTGTAAAAGTAATAAAATTGTGCAGAAAAAGAAAGCGGGCAATCCATTTTGCAAAAATTAAAATTTGTTGAAAAAAAGATTTGGTTTGCAATAAAAAAAGTCTTTATATTTGCACTCATCAAAAACGAAGAATAGCGTTCTTTATCAGCGGATGTGGTGTAATTGGTAGCCACGCCAGACTTAGGATCTGGTGCCGTGAGGCGTGGGGGTTCGAGTCCCTTCATCCGCACCTAATCTTACCTGTTAATTCTGAGTTCAGGATTAATATTACGCGAAAATAGCTCAGCTGGTAGAGCACGACCTTGCCAAGGTCGGGGTCGCGGGTTCGAGTCCCGTTTTTCGCTCTAAGTGCTTGCCTTGGTGGTGGAACTGGTAGACACGCAGGACTTAAAATCCTGTGTCCGCAAGGACGTACGGGTTCAAGTCCCGTCCGAGGTACTTTTAGATTAGAAGTGCCGCTGACCTTTGGTCAGCGGCGCTTTCTTTTTATACCTTCCGGCCCTCTTTACCAACTACGATTCTGTCCTTTTTATTCCTTCCTTTCAGCGTTCCATGGTTCATGGTACTTTTTTTGTTGCTTGCCTTTTAAATATAAAATCATGGAACAACACGAGCTAAAGACACTGTCGCAAGTATTGAACAGCCTGTATAAAAAAGGCATCACGAAGGAAATCTGCATGAATGATCAAAACCAGATGATATTGGGTGATAATGAAAAGACCTATCAGCCACAGGATCTCTGCATCGTGAAGTCCTACCGCTTCGAAGGAGAAAGCAATCCCGACGACAATGCCGTGCTTTATTTAATTGAAGATAAAGAAGGACAACTGGCCACTTTGCTGGATTCCTACGGCGCCAACAGTAATTACAGCGGCGAAGAATTCGATAATTTCCTGCGCCAGGTGCCTATCCACGAGCGCGCTGAATATGACGAAGACAACCTTTGATTAGAAATAATTGATACCCGGAGCACCGCTCCCGATCCGGAAAGTTTTACTTTCCGGATTTTTTCTGGAATAAACGCTGGAACCAGTTTTTCTTTTTCTTTTTGGTGCTGTCTTTTTCAGCAGGCTGCTCCGGCTGGGCAGCACGCGCTTCAGCGCCGTCAGTCAGCTTGGAGGGTGCGACCGCGGAAGTTGTATCTTTCTTGGTGAGGTTGTCGGTAACTTTTGCGGGCCCGCTGCCGAGCAGGGTTTTCTTCAGCCCCTGTTCTATTCCTTTCCAGAAAAGGTTGAAAAAAGATTTGGTTTTATCGCGCTCCACATCTTTCACCGGTACCGAAGCCGGAAACTTCTCGGAATCACTTCGCACAAATATATTAGCCACGGCGGATAAGACTTCATTTTTATCGCCATC
Source organism: Kaistella sp. (assembly GCA_032057205.1). Lineage (GTDB taxonomy): Bacteria > Bacteroidota > Bacteroidia > Flavobacteriales > Weeksellaceae > Kaistella. The sequence continues at coordinate 358,101 of DAMCFT010000001.1, read as the reverse complement.
TTTTTTCAGGACTTCTACTTTTAAGTTTTCATGCTTCATCCTGAGCACACCGCCCAGCCCGGCACGGTTGCCTTTGAAATCAAAACTCAGATCATTAATCCGTCCGGTTGCGCGTATTTTTAAATAAGGTTCAATGAAGGTATTAATCTGCTGCGCCGGCAAACCGGTTATATTCCCGGCAATACTGAAAGCATCCTGGGGGCTCGCCGTGTCCAGTGTCCAGCGTACCTGCATTGGCGACACATCCATAAAACGGCAACGGATGTCGAGCGGAATTTGGGTAGGCCGACCGGCAATCCTGGAGTTTATATTATGGCCCAGCAGCTCAAAATTGCTGAAAATAAGTTTACCCGGCCCATCACTTTTTTTGGTGTCTTCTTCGTACACTAACCGCGAATTCTGCAGTTTCAGCGTTTTCACAAAAACAGGAAATCTGATGGATCTCAGCAGCGCGGAATACAGTGGCTTTTCTTTAAGGTCATCCGCCGGAATCTTACTGCGGAATATATTGGCATCTACTCCATTTAATAATAACTGATCAAGCTCAAGAAATTTCTTGCCCGAAACCAAATCCCAGGTTCCGCTTGCCTGCACGTGCTGCGCTTTTAAATCATACAAATCACGCTCGGTGGGAATCTGCCGGATAAACTGCGCCCGCGAAACAGTAGGTTTCATGGCAAAATTGCGAAGCTCGGCTTTGTTTTTATCTGCTTTTACATTCGTAGCAGATAAGGTGTAAAAAGGAATGGTGTACAAAAAGCTCCTGGCAGAAAACTCATAATTGCGCGTACGGAAAGGCCAGGAATCATTCACCGTCTGATTGTTCATTTCCACATGATGCAGCTCCGCGTTGGCGCCCTGCACCACGATTGGTTTTTCTTTATTGCCTACCGTCAGATCTGCGTCCTGCAGTTCCACATTACGGATGCGCATCGGCAGTTGCAAAAAGCTGAAATCAGGATTTGCTTTTTTCTGCGGTGCCGCGGTAAGCCATTTTCCTTTCGGGTTGGTGACCAATATGTCGCGAACCTCCATTTTCAATTTATCATTCACAAACTCCCAATGATCCACATTCAGCCGCAACCGCGGCACCTGCAGACTAATTTCTGAGGAAGAAGGTGCCGCTGAGGTTACATTAATGGAGCGCAAATCTGCCTTCTCCGGATTGAGGAAAATATCAGCCACTTGAATTTTCTCCCTGCCTGTGAAATAGTGCAACTGCTTACCGCGAATCCGGAAACTGTCATAATTAAAAGGAATATTACCGCGCGCTGTTTCATCATTCATTTTCAGCTTATCAATGCCCATATTCAGCTTTTGGGCGGCGAAGATCTGATTTCCCGACGGATTCAGAATCTGGATGCGTGCATTGTTCAGCTGCACATTATCCAGCAGCACGTCATAACGGAAACTTTTCTTTTTATTTTTATTATTTCCCTGGGACGTTGTCATCGTCAGCACCGGCTGGTTCATTTCCACGCCGTGCAGTGCGAGTTGGTTTCTTTTTAAAGACAGGTTTTTAAAACGCATATCAGGCACTTCAAGTTTCATCAGGTTGCGTTTCTTCGGGTAATACTGCTGCAGTTGGCTATAATTTAATAAAGGAATAAGCGCAAAGCCTTTCACCTTCATATTTTGTTCTTCGGTGCGTATTTGGCGCGCTGTAATTGCATAAATCAGGTCAGGCCGAAAGAAAAAGTGATTTCCCCGGATCTTGTAGTTATCGAAGACGAACGGGAGCTTTTGCTCAACAGATTCTTCGGTCATTTTCAGATTATTCACCTCCAGATCGAGCTGGCGAACGCTGAAAAATTTTCGTCCGGTATGTTGATATATGCGAATGCCGCCGTCCTTAATATTGATATTTCTGAAAGTAACCGGGTTCCGCTTTTTACCAGTACGGTCATCCAGGGGTTTGGCAAGGGTTACATTTAACAGCGGCCGGATCATATTGAGTTGTGTGCTGGAAACGCTCTTGTGCACCAGATAATCATAAATACCGAGTCGCGAAACCGAAAGCGTATCAATGGTTCCCTGCAACCCGATGGTATTCTTATCCTCGGGATGCTGGCTGTTCACGGAAAGACCGGTGCTGTGAATATTGCCGGTGAGCAGGTCCACTTCCAGCGTTTTATATGAAACGATATACTCCGTGTTTCCTTTTATATAGCCGGGAAGTTTTTTCTTCAGCCAGAAATTAATGCCCAGATTTGCCACCAGCAGCAACAGCAGCAGGCCGGCAAGCGTCCACAGCACAAAACGGGGTATTCTTTTTTTCATTCGTGTGAGATAGATAATTGCATGCCAATCAGCGGCCTGCCAGCGTATTAAGAACTATTTTAAACTTCCAGGGTAACTCTGTAGCCTTCGTGTCCGCGCACGTTCATTACTTCGCCGCTTTCGAAAGAGAGATATTGCCCTTTGATGCCGCGCAGCACGCCTTCATATTCAGGTTTTTTGTCCAGGGTAAAAGACTTTATTTTTTCGGGTGCTTCATACGGATAGTCCAGCCGCACCATCTGATCATTGGCGGCATAAAAATTTTTAAAATCATCCGGGAAATGTGCCTGGATTTTTTCGCGAAAATCGGCCAGGTCCAGGTCATCCTCAAAATCATCTTCCAGCATTTTGCGCCAGTTGGTTTTATCAGCCAGGTGTTCTTTCATCGCCACCTCAATCATGCCGGCTTCATAGCGGTTGTCCGTTCTGGCAATCGGCAGCGCGAAAGTAGCGCCCTGGTCAATCCAGCGGGTCGGCACCTGACTCTCGCGGGTCACCCCTACTTTCACATCACCGGTGTAGGCGAGGTAAACAATATGCGGCTGCAGTTGCATGGCTTCTTCCACGGCCAGATCGCGATCTTCAATCCCGAGGTGCGCGGTAGAAAGTTCCGGCCGGATGATAGCACCGGAGGCGTACGGACTTTCATAAAAACACCGTTTGCAAAATCCCATCCTGAAAATCTTTTCCTCACTGCCGCAGTTCATACACTCGTAGCCAACGTGCTGCAGTTTCAGCGTTTTGCCCAGCAGCTGATTCATGCTGAGCAGATGCTGCGACAAGTTCAGAAAATACTCGATTGGCTGGCCGTTCTGGGTAATCATTTTCTGCAAAGTGCCGGTAAATTTCATAGGGAGATATTTGGGTAAAATTAATCATTTAGATTTAATTAAATTTACGGCGAAAACAGTAAAAAATGACCTACCTTATTACCGGTGGCAGCGGCTTTATCGGTTCGCATCTGGTTCAGCAATTAATACAGAACGGACATTCTGTCATTAACATTGACAATTTTGACGATTTTTATGACTACCGGATTAAGGTGCACAATACGCTGGAATCAACCGGCAGCAAGTCCGGGTTTAGATTTACCAGTAAGAACCAAGATATTCAGCAGCTTGTAGCAGAAACTTCGTCGGACAATTATCGTTTATTTTACCAAGATATCCGTGATGTGCAAGGGTTGGAAAACATCTTTTCACAGTATTCAATTGATGTTATTATTCATTTAGCGGCTTTGGCGGGAGTCCGTCCATCGATCGAGCGGCCATTGGAATACGAAGAAGTGAATATTCGGGGAACGATGAATTTATGGGAGCTCGCGAAGAAACATAAAATCAATAAATTCCTGTGTGCTTCCAGTTCCAGTGTGTACGGAAATAATGAAAAAGTGCCCTTTGCGGAAACAGATCCGGTGGACGCACCAATCTCACCTTATGCTGCAACCAAGCGCTGTACGGAACTTCTGGGGCATGTGTATTTTCATCTGTATAAAATTGACATGATTCATCTGCGGTTTTTCACCGTGTACGGACCCCGCCAGCGCCCTGATTTGGCGATCCATAAATTTGCCGGCCTGATGCAGCGCGGAGAGATGATTCCTTACTATGGCGATGGCACCACGGCGCGGGATTATACTTATATAGATGACATTATTTCCGGCGTTTTGGGCGCACTCAAATATCTGGAGCAAAATGAAGGTGTTTATGAAATCATAAACCTGGGCGAAAGTGAAGTAATACCGCTACACCAAATGGTAGAAACACTGGAAAATACACTGACTGTTCCTGCGCTGAAAAACACCTTACCGATGCAGCCCGGCGATGTGCAGAAAACCAGTGCCGACATCCGAAAAGCGAAGGCACTCATTGGCTACCAACCGGCCACAAATTTCCAAAATGGCATAAAAAAGTTTGTGGAATGGTTTTTGAGAAAAGGAATCTGAATTTTTCCAAAACGATAATCTAAGTTTGTTGAAAATCAGTGAGAAAAAGATTTTTTATGTCGCCGATTTTTATACTTTTGCAAAAAAATAAATAATATGTATTGGACATTAGAACTTGCGTCTTATCTGAGCGATGCTCCCTGGCCGATGACAAAAGCAGAGCTGATTGATTATGCCATCCGTACCGGAGCTCCGATGGAGGTGGTAGAGAACCTGCAGGCGATCGAAGATGAAGGCGAAATCTACGAGTCTATCGAAGAGGTGTGGAGTGACTATCCTACTGATGAGGACTTCCTGTGGAATGAAGATGAATATTAATAATTTATAAAAGTCGGTAGGTCATATGACTACCGGCTTTTTGCACTTTAAGAATAATTTTTAAAGTTTCTAAAATATATAAATGGCTGCCGGAGCAAAACCGCAGCAGCCGAAAGTAATCAATATGGGTTTTATAGATAAAGTTCTGAAAGGTTTTCTGGGCGATAAAAATGCCACTGACCTGAAGGAAGTAAAAAAGGTTGTACAAAAAATAAAAGCAGCAGAACCGGCCGTACAGGAACTTACTGACGACGGACTGCGGAATAAGACAACTGAATTTCAGGAGAAAATTAAAACTGCCACCGCAGAAATTACTGCGCAAATCGAGCAGACACAGGAACAAATCAAGAACTCGGTAAATGTTGATGAAAAAGAAACCCTGTTCAACCGTATTGAACAGCTGAAAAAAGATTCGTATGCCATCGAGGAAAAGGTGCTGGCGGATATCCTGCCCGAAGCCTTTGCGCTGGTAAAAGAAACCGCCCGCCGCCTGGCCCAGAACGGAGGCCTGCGCGTGACCGCAACGGAACACGATCACCGTTTGGCTGCGACCAAAGATTTCGTGGTTATCGAAGGTGACAAAGCTTTCTGGAAAAACGAATGGGACGCTGCCGGCACCCCAATCAAATGGGATATGGTACATTACGATGTACAGTTCATCGGTGGTGTGGTGCTGCACAGCGGAAAAATTGCGGAAATGGCGACCGGTGAAGGTAAAACCCTGGTAGGAACTCTGCCGATTTACCTGAATGCACTGCCGGGCCGCGGCGTACACGTGGTTACGGTGAACGACTACCTGGCAAAGCGTGACTCCGCCTGGATGGGCCCACTGTACCAGTTCCACGGGATGACCATTGACTGTATTGACCTGCACCAACCGAACTCCGATGCGCGCCGCCGTGCCTACCAGTCCAGCATTACCTATGGAACCAATAACGAATTCGGGTTTGATTACCTGAGAGATAACATGGTGACCTCTCCTTCTGAACTGGTTCAGGGTGAACTGAACTTTGCAATTGTGGATGAGGTGGATTCTGTACTGGTAGATGATGCCCGTACGCCGCTGATTATTTCTGGGCCGGTGCCACAGGGCGACCGTCAGGAATATGATGTGCTGAAACCATCTGTGGACCGCATTGTAGATATTCAAAAGAAAACAGTTTCGGCGATTTTCAACGAAGCTAAAAAGCTCATCAACAACGGCAATACCAAAGAAGGTGGATTTAAATTACTGCAGGCCTACCGCGGACTTCCGAAAAACCGCCAGCTGATTAAATTCCTTTCCGAGAGCGGACACAAAGCTTTGCTGCAAAAAGTAGAAGGCCAGTACATGCAGGACAACAACCGCGATATGCCGATCGTGGACAAAGACCTGTACTTCGTTATTGACGAAAAAAACAACCAGATTGACCTGACCGATAAAGGCGTAGAATATATGTCGGCCGGTAATGAAGATAAAGACTTCTTCGTACTGCAGGACATCGGGACTGAGATTGCAGAACTGGAAGCCAGAAACCTGACGAAAGAAGAAGAATTCGAAGCGAAGGAAAAACTCTTCAGTGACTTTGCTGTGAAGTCTGAGCGCATCCATACGCTGAACCAGCTATTGAAAGCGTATACCTTATTCGAAAAGGATGATGAATACGTAGTCATCGACGGCGAAGTGAAAATCGTGGATGAGCAGACCGGTCGTATTATGGAAGGCCGCCGCTATTCCGACGGTTTACACCAGGCGATTGAAGCCAAAGAAAATGTGAAAATCGAAGCGGCGACCCAGACGTTTGCCACCATTACCCTGCAGAACTACTTCCGTATGTACAATAAGCTGGCGGGGATGACCGGTACGGCAGAAACGGAAGCAGGCGAACTCTGGGAAATCTACAAACTGGATGTAGTAGTAATCCCGACCAACCGCCCGATTCAAAGACATGATAAGCAGGATTTGGTATATAAAACCAACCGTGAAAAATACAACGCCGTTATCGAGGAAATCGAAAGATTAACGGCAGCCGGCCGGCCGGTGCTGGTAGGTACTACTTCGGTAGAAATCTCCCAGTTGCTGTCCCGCGCGCTGCAACTGCGCAAGATTCAGCACAATGTACTGAACGCGAAACTGCACGCCCGTGAGGCCGAAATTGTAGCAATGGCCGGTGGGCCCGGCGTGGTAACTATTGCCACCAACATGGCAGGCCGTGGTACCGACATTAAATTACAAGGCGACGTGAAAGCCAACGGAGGTCTGGCCATCATCGGTACGGAAAGACACGATTCCCGCCGCGTGGACCGTCAGCTAAGAGGACGTGCCGGCCGTCAGGGTGACCCGGGAAGTTCGCAGTTCTATGTTTCCCTGGAAGACAATCTGATGCGTTTATTCGGTTCCGAAAGAATTGCAAAAATGATGGACAAAATGGGCCATAAGGAAGGCGAAGTGATTCAGCATTCCATGATTTCCAAGTCTATTGAAAGAGCGCAGAAAAAAGTGGAAGAAAACAACTTCGGTATCCGTAAGCGTTTGCTGGAATATGATGACGTGATGAACAAGCAGCGCGATGTGATTTATAAGCGCCGTAAAAATGCCCTGTTTGGTGATCACCTGAAATATGACATCATGAACATGATTTTCGATGTATCTCAGGCATTGGTCGCGCAGGGTAAAGTGAATAGTGATTTCAAGGAATTTGAATTTGAAGTGATTAAAAACTTCACCATGGAAGTTCCTTTCTCCGAAGAAGTATTCCGCAACAAGCAGGTGCCGGAACTTACCCAGATGCTGTTCGACGCGGCTTCCGAGGATTATAAAAACAAACTGCAGCTGCTGAAGGAAAAAGCCTTCCCGATTATCGAGAATGTGTACCAAAACCAGGGCAGCATGTTTAAAATGATTCAGGTTCCGTTCACAGACGGTATTAAGACGATGACGATTGTCACCGACCTGGAGAAAGCCTACGAAACCCAGTGTGAATCGCTGGTGAATGACTTTGAGAAAAACATTTCCCTGGCCATCATCGATGAGAACTGGAAACTCCACCTGCGCGAGATGGATGATCTGCGTCGTTCTTCCCAGGGTGCGGTATATGAGCAAAAAGATCCGCTGGTGATCTACAAGCAGGAATCTTTTTATCTGTTCACCGAAATGGTAGAGAAGATCAACAAGGAGATTGTATCCTTCCTGTACAAAGGAGATATTCCGGCATAAGGAGTATCTTTAAATTATATGAAAACTTCCTTGGTGCGAGCCGGGGAAGTTTTTTTTTGCAAAGACATTAAAACACAGAATTCAAGGTGGACGTCTTTAGCAGTTTAATTTTTCTCGGCAGACATCATTATGCAAGTACATTTTGCGCCAAAGTAAAAGTTTACTATTTTTGAATCAGACATTTTCTTTTTACTCACTTATATTTTATAAATGAAGAAAACAGCGCCAATTTATTTCATAACATTACTGGGAATAGCATCATTCGCTGTCGCGTACTACCGATTGGTTGTCTCAGGTTTTAACTTCAAAGTGATAGCAAGCTTGTTTGCTGGGTCAATGCTTATTTTATTAGCCTACTGTTTCAAGAAAAAAATTTTAGTTTCCAAAGCATAATAATGGCTTAATACGTTTGTTTTATTATTTAATAAATTTACGAAGGTTTTTCAGGTGCGTATCGATTTCTTTACCAATTCTCTTAATCACATGACATGATGTTAAAAAATAAATTTTTGCTGGTGGCCTTAATCATTTCTATTACTCTTTTCTTTATTAAAGAAGAACAAAGTGCAAAGGTGCTTCTTGCAATTAGTGCCGTGATCTTTGGCTTTATGTTTTATAAGCTTAATATTTCGAAATGGAAGATGATATATTCCAGGAAAATACGATTACATTTAGTTTAAAAACCATCGTTAACTTTATAATTCAACCTTTTGAAAAACTATTGAAGACTTTAACTGATAGTGCGATGGCATTTTTATCCTTTGTATGGTTTTGGGTTTACTGTAAAAAGATGAGATATACGAGATAGCAGCAAATCCTATTTAATCTGCGTTTTATAAAAACTTCCCTGTTGTGAGACGGGAAGTTTTTTATTTTAACTACATTTAAACCACAAAAACTTCCTGCATGTCCTTCACAGATACTTCCCGTCAGTTTACCCTGGGTGTTGATATTGGCGGTACAAATACCAAATATGGTCTGGTCAACCGCCGCGGTGAAATCCTGGCCAAAGGGAATCTTAGTACCGCAGGGCATGCCACGCCCGAAGGATTTGTAGCGGCACTCCATGCGGAAGTTGCTCCGGTGATTGAAGAAAACGGTGGTTTTGAGCTGCTCATCGGCATTGGAATCGGGGCGCCCAATGCGAATTATTATACCGGCACCATAGAACACGCCGCCAACCTGCCCTGGACCGGAATTGTGCCTTTTGCAAACATGATTACCGCAAGGTTCGGGATTCCGTGCAAAATGACCAATGATGCCAACGCAGCGGCGCTGGGCGAAATGATGTTTGGCGCAGCGCGCGGGATGAAGGATTTTATTATGATTACCTTAGGGACGGGTGTCGGCAGCGGCATTATTTCCAATGGTGAACTCATTTATGGCCACGATGGTTTTGCCGGTGAATTGGGCCATACCATCGTGAAATCCGGCGGCCGGAAGCACTGGCGTACCGGTTCGGAAGGTTCTCTGGAAGCGTATGCCTCCGCGACCGGAATTGCCATTACCGCCCGGAAAATGAGGGCTGAATTTCCGCATTCGCTGCTGAATAACTATCCGGAAGAGCAGATCTCTGCGCGTGTGGTCCATGACTGTGCGCTGCAGGCCGACCCGACTGCCATCGAAGTGTTCCGCTATACCGGGCAGAAGCTGGGCGAAGCATTGGCGAACTTCGTGATGTTTTCTTCACCTGAAGCCATTCTGCTGTTTGGCGGCGTGATTCAGGCGGGTGACTTTTTACTCACGCCCACCAAACTCCACATGGAGCGAAACCTTTTTCCTGTCTTCCACGATAAAGTAAAGCTCATCTGCAGCTCGCTCAACGAAGCCGATGCCGCCATCCTGGGGGCAAGTGCATTGGTTTGGAGTCAGCCTTCCGACACAGGTGTTAAACTTTAATTAAAATTAACGATTTATAAAATTAAAAGGCACAAAATTCGTTTTATGAAAATGAACAAGTTTTTAGTAATTTTGATGAGCCTGCTGCTGTTCTCCTGTAACGGCCAGGGCAAAAAACAAAGTGTATCTCAAAATAAGCCTATAATGGATAAAGAAAATTTACAGACCATTACCTTCGGTGGTGGTTGTTTCTGGTGTGTGGAAAGCTGCTTCAGTATGCTGAAAGGCGTGGACTCGGTAACTTCCGGTTACGCGGGCGGCCATACAGCCAACCCTACGTATGAAGAAGTGTGTACCGGCGAGACCGGCCATGCTGAAGTGGTGCAGATCAAATATGACCCTAAATTAATTTCCTACGCGCAGCTGATGGATATCTTCTTCTTCCTGCACGACCCGACCCAGCTGAACCGCCAGGGAAATGACGTCGGTACACAATACCGCTCGGTTATTTTCTACCAGGATGAAGCGGAGAAAAAAGAAGCAGAAGTGGAAATGAAAAAGTCCGAAGCGTCCGGCCGATGGAACGGCCAATACGTCACCGAGCTGGCACCACTGGACAAGTTCTATCCGGCGGAGCAATACCACCAGGGCTATTACAAAGCCAATCCAAACCAACCGTACTGCAGCGCGGTGGTTGGTCCCAAAATCGCCAAGTTCAAAAAGCATTACGGCGACATGGGATTAATTAACGACGAAGAACTTTAAAACGAAAAGCGGAACTGGGTTTCCGCTTTTTTTATCCTCTGTGATATCTCCTTTGCTTTAAAGAAAGCAAAAAATCGTTTCCGTGTTGCGTAAATTGGATATCAGATATACAATTACAAGTGGTTACAATTATATATAACTTTCCTTTTCAGGATTTTATATTTGTATTACTGTATGGTCTTATTGCGTATATTTGAGAGTTAGCAGAAAGTCAAAAAGAAAACCATGCCTAGAAAAAAAAGAAAAATTTGTTTTCATTATTTAAAGATTAATGATGAAAATATGGACGTGATTGATACGTTTAATAACTTGTTAATGAAGATTGAGGAATTAGATAAGCCTGATCGAAAAATTGAACAAGGGCATAATAGATTTTATTTACTTGATAGTAGGATTATAAGTAGTGATAAAAATAAAATTACTTTTAAGAATGCTGCATATAATTTTAGGCCTAAATTGATAGATAGTGTAACAATTGCCGAAAGAGATAGCCCCAAACAGTTAGGAGAAGGCGAAAGACAAAAAACTCATATAATCACTAAGCCAATAAATGGGGAAGTTTTAATTGTAATTGAAAAATCCCATTTTGGAGTAAGTATTAATAATTTTATTAAATATTTGAACCATTTTATAATTTTACTAGATTTAGAAAACAATTTTCGTTTTTATTTTGAAACTTTAGCAAAGGATAATTTTTTAGATGAAATTAATAGACTTCAAAGGATTACTTACGCTGATGTAATTGTAGATAAACAACTATTGGGTAGTGAGGCTCTAAACTTTAGTGATCGTACAACAGAAGTTAATCATGAGATAACTGTTACTTTAAAGGCCAAGAGAAAAAATACTATCGAAGATACTGTTAGAGATATTTTTGCAAAAGTAAGTGGAGGCGAGAATCATATTAATAGAATTAGGGTAAAAGGTAGAAATGCTGAAAACAATGAAGTTATTATCAACACTGATTTTATTGAACGACAAGAATATGTATTGTGCGATTACGATGAAGAAACTGGAGAAATGTCGTCCGCAGATACATTTATTCAACTTAATTCTATTTTAGATAACTTTGAATAATGTATTTAGAATTTCTAATATTAATTTACGATTACTTTAAATCTCTTAATAAGAGAAATGTAATGTTTGAATGGGTGGTCCCTTTCGTTATTATCATGTTAGTCATTCTTCTAAATATATGTAATAATTACAGTTTTGAAATTTTTTTCAAGTTTAAAGAATCATCACTAAATATTTTAGGCGTTTTATTAGGAATTTCAATTGCAATCATTACAATTTTAGTAACAGGAGGCGGCAAAAACTTGGAACAAATTAGAAATGTTAAAACCCCTGTTAAAATAAATAATAAGCAAATCTCGCTTTACGAATTGCTCTTAATAAATTTCAGTTATACAATTGTAATAGAGATATTTGTAATATTAAGTTCTCTAGTTGTACCATTATTTACGACATTCGTTTTAATTCCTAATAAAATTAAGATTATATTATATGGCTTTTTGGTTTTTCTTACAATTCAAATTCTATTAATAACCATCAGGAATATTACAGACTTTTATTTAATAGTTTCTAAAAAATGAGCATCTGCTAGTATCGTATTGGCTATAGTGCGGAGGAATCGCACTTTTAACGATCTTAGATTTGCCGAAGATTAGTTTATAAATATTAAAACTCCACGTTAAAACTGCACTATTGCCAATACCCAACCTTTAGCAGTGATATCTTAACGACCCTGACAACAAGAAACGAAAGGCAAATGCATTCAAAGAAAATACCCGACAACTAAAATCCAGTTGTTGTTCAGATTATTTTAAAATTTTTAGTGTGAACGCTCTCATGTGCCACTTTCGCTGGTATACAGCATTATAAAAATTGTTAATGAAATATTGACGAAATAATATGCTTTCAGATCTACTCGACGCCCTTTCCAATTTGCTATTATTGCTCCCAAATGGAAATAAGAATAATTTACCAAAAGAAAGAGAGTCAGAAACTTCAATTATACTGGCCACTATACTCACTGCTGTTTCAGCGGTAATGTTGTTTATTAATCGGCAGATTTTTACCTCTGAGAATATCACGCTAATCCTGCTCGCCATTATTTCGATCAGCCTATTTTCTGCTGCTGTTTTGCTAATCTTCTTAATAAAATTTGACGTTATCAAACCTCTGCAGGTAAAAAATTTTGCGGTCCTTTTTCTTTCAATAACCTATGTAGTGGCAAGCACCTTAATGCTATTAAACGACCACCTGAAGATTATTAGATAAATTTACCAATCACCTCCCAAAACAAAAACCCGCCGGATCATGCAGCGGGTTTTGTCATATATGATAAAAGCTTTCCTACTTCACCAGTGTCATTTCACTGATCAGGTGGCCTGCTTTTCCGTATTTGTCGATGGTCCAAAGAACCATACGAACGTCTACGTTGATTGTTTTCTGCAGTTTCGGGTCGAAGATAATATCACCGCTCAGGGCTTCGCTGTTTCCGTCGAAAGCAAGGCCCAGCAGGTTCCCCTCGCCATCCATAATCGGAGAGCCGGAGTTACCGCCTGTAATATCGTTATCAGACAGGAAGTTCACCGGCATAAAGCCTTTCTTATCCTTGTACTGTCCGAAATCTTTTTTCTTCACTAAATCCAGGAAACGCTGTGGCAGGTCGAATTCCTCATCGCCTTTTTTGTATTTCGCCACCATTCCGTAGATATCTGTATAGTAGTTATCTGCTTCTTTTTTGATGGTGTACTTGCGGTCACTGCGCATAGGCAGCGTCGTTACTTTACCGAAGGTTACACGCATCGTGGAGTTCGCATCCGGGTAATAAGATACTTCCGGCTGAGACTTGCGCAGACCATCCAGGAAGATTCTGTTGTTCTTCGCGAAAGCTTCATCTACTTTGGAATATTTCTCGCCAGCCAGTTTTTGGTCTTCCACATATCCTTTGGCCAATTTGTACAATGGATCTGCATCGATTACCAGACGGTCCGGGTTGTTCACAAACTTCATTGCAGACTCTTTGTTCGCAAAGATGGAAGCGAACGCCATGTTGGACAGGTTCTTGGCATCAGCCGCCATCAGGGTCGGAGACGCTACGGATTTGTTCACACGCTGCTGGTACAAAGCTACCATAGAGTTCAGCATTTCACCTTCCAGCTTAATGTTCAGTTTTTCGTACACGCGGTCGATGGCATCTGTTACTTTTTGCTTCATCGCTGCTTTTCCGGCTTCGTCCTGGTTGGCATAGGAATGCAGCAGCTCGCCTAACTGGTAAGCAATCGGGATATATTTTGCGTTACGCTGCAACTGGGAAGAGTAATTTCTTTCCACGTTACGGTCAGAAATCTGGCCATAGTTGGCGTGAATATCCTGCAGGATCCCGCCATACATTACCTGATTTTCCGGCTTCAGTGCCCAGGTCTGGAATTTAGCTTCCAGTTCTTTTTTGTCCTGAATAGTTCCGTTCGCATATACAGCATCGATGGTTCCCTGTCTGTTTTTCCAGTAGTTGGCTACGGAAGCATATTGGGAAGCATAGTCAATTTTGGTAGCCTGGTCTTTGTCCATGTATTTTTTCATGACATCCATTGCTACTTTAGAGGCTTCTACCCAAGCCGGGTAATCCTTGTTCACCATCTGCTCGATACCGAAGGAAGTCAGGTAACGGTTGGTACGCCCCGGGAAGCCCATGATCATGGCGAAATCTCCCGGCTTGTATCCGCGCAGGGAAATCGGCAGGGCATGCTTTGGTTTCATCGGTACGTTGTTCGGCGAGTATTCTGCCGGGTTATTGTTCGCATCAGCATACACGCGGAATACAGAGAAATCCACGGTGTGTCTTGGCCACTCCCAGTTATCGGTATCACCACCGAATTTCCCCAAAGAGTTCGGCGGCGTTCCTACCAGACGAACATCCTTGAAATCCTGATATACGAAATAGTAGAATTCATTTCCGTTAAAGAAATCGCGGACCACTACGGTATATTTTCCGTTTTCAGAATTTTCATTCTGGATGGCTTTGTATTCATCACCGATGATTTTATCGCGTTCTTCCGCGCTCATCTGGTTATTCAGTTTCGCATTGATTCGGGCAGAAACATCGTCCATACGAACCAGGAAACGCACGGAAAGTCCTTTGGCAGGAAGTTCCTCGCTGCGCTTCATTGCCCAGAATCCGTTGGTTAGGTGATCATTTTCTGGGGTTGAAAGTGCTGCGATCTGTCCATACCCACAGTGGTGGTTGGTGAACAGCAAACCTTCCTTGGAAACCATTTCAGCAGTACATCCGCCGCCAAACTGCACTATGGCATCTTTCAGGCTGGAGTTGTTCACGGAATAAATTTCTTCCGGCGTCAGCTTGAGGCCTTGTTTTTTCAAATCTACTCCGTTCAGTCTTTTAATCATCGTTAAAAGCCACATTCCTTCATCTGCCTTTACCTGCAGAAAGCTCAGCATGAAGGTGAGCAGTAAAAAGATTCTTTTCATCTATTAAATTATTTAAGCTGCTAATTTAAGAAAATCATTTCAGTTCGCACACAGCAGAATAAAGAGCTGCCGTGCCCTGGAACTTACTATCGGCGGTGCATTTCTGTGTGCGGAATATCATCTTCCAGATACCGGTGATCCGTAGCGATAAAACCAAAACCTTCATAAAAACGCAACAGATAATCCTGCGCAGAGATTCGGCATTCCGTAGTCCCGTAATGGTTATGAATTGCCTCCAGTGCCAGTTTCATCAGTATTTTTCCGGCGCCGGTTCCGCGTGCCGATTCCTTGGTTAAAACTCGTCCGATAGAAGGTTCCTTATATTTGATACCCGGCCCGAAGAGGCGGCAGTACGCGATGATTTCTCCGTTTTGTTCTGCCCAAAGGTGCAGTGCATTATCATCGTTTCCATCTGCATCGAGGTACGGACAATTCTGTTCGACGACAAATACTTCGGCGCGGACTTGTAATATTGCATAAACCTCCTGCGCAGTCAGTTCCGCAAAGTTCTTCAACTTCCAGTGTAAAGGAGCCGCCATCAGTCGAAACGAACTTTATTTTTGATAAGGAATTCATTGGTACGGCTGATAAAACTTAAAATCTCTTCGCCACCGGTTTTTTTCTCGGCAGAGGTAACATACAGTTCCGGCAGTTCTTCCCAGCTTTTCAGCAGTTCTGCTTTGTAATGTTCCACATTTTTCTGCAGTTCCATGGGCTTCAGTTTATCAGCTTTGGTAAACACCAGTGAAAAAGGAATTCCGTGTTCGCCCACCCATTCAATAAATTCCAGATCAATCTTCTGCGGCGCGTGCCGTGCGTCCACCAGAATAAAGAGGTTGACCAGATTTTTGCGGTTCAGAATGTAGTTGGTGATCAGTTTTTCAAAATCACGGCGGATGCTTTTGGAAACACGCGCATAGCCGTAACCCGGCAGGTCGGTCAGGTACCACTCATCATTCACCAGAAAGTGATTAATGAGTTGTGTTTTCCCCGGCGTTCCGGAAGTCTTGGCGAGGTCCTTATGGTTCAGCATCGCATTGATCAGCGAGGATTTTCCCACATTGGAGCGGCCGATGAAGGCATATTCCGGCAAGACCGCTTCGGGGCACTCCTGCCAGCGGCTGCTGCTTTTTACAAAGGTGGCGGTTTTAATAATCATAAAAGTTGAGGTATAAAAAAAGGGAAGATGCTTCTCCCCTTCAGTTTATTTTTCTTTTTGCAGCCACTCATCGAGGATCCGGTTAAATTCCTCCGGGCGTTCCATCATGGCCGCGTGGCCGCAGTGGTCAATCCAGTAGAGATCGGAATTGGGCAGCGACTTATGCATATCTACCGCTACCTCGGGTGGCGTCACGTTATCCTGCTTGCCCCAGATCAGGCAAACGGGTGTTTTTATTTTCGGAAGGTCATTCAGCATGTTGTGTTTAATAGCACTTCGCGCCAGCATCACCGTTTTGATTCCTTTCATCCGGTCATTCACGACCGCAAATACTTCTTCCACCAAATCATCGGTGGCTACCGCCGGGTCATAAAACACTTCTTCAGTTTTCTTGCGGATGTACTGCTTATCACTTTTGCGCGGGAAACTGTCGCCGAAGGTACGTTCATATAAACCTGAACTTCCAGTGAGCACCAGCTTTTCCACCAGATCCGGACGGGACAATGTGAGAATAAGGCCTACGTGTCCCCCCATGGAATTCCCGACAATAATCGCCGGCTTCCCTACTTTCTCTTCAATGAACTTCGCAACATACTTGGCAATCGTTGTCAGATTGGTATTGAGCACCGGCAGATCGTAGATCGGCAGTACCGGTACAAATACCTGATATCCTTTACCGGAAAAAAATTCCACCGTGTCCTCAAAATTACTAAGCCCGCCCATCAGTCCGTGCAAAAGGATGATCGGCTGACCCGTGCCAGCTTCAATAAAAGCGAATTTCTTTTCTTTTTTTGTTTTAAATATCATAGAATTTTACGCAGTAAGCGTGTGCAAAAGTACAAATTAAACACCAAAATACATTTTTTCTGTCTGAATTTCTCTTTTCAACCCCGTTTTCATGAAGAACTAATGCGCATTGCATAGAATGTTGATAAATATTTTAATAAACTGCTGTTTATCAAACTGTTATTTAACCACCGCAAACTTATTAACAATAGCGGCAGAAAGTGGGTGAAAGTGGGAACTTCCGGAATATTTTCTATAAATTTGCCCCAAATGAAAAATTTCATCGGGACATATGAATGCCGGATCGACGATAAGGGCCGGCTCAAACTGCCGGCAGCACTCGCCAGGCAGATGAATGCCTATGATGAAGAGTCATTTGTAATTAAACGTGCCGTATTTCAGAACTGCCTGGAAGTCTACCCGATGGAAAGCTGGGAACTGCTGATGGCGAAGCTGAATAAACTCAACCGCTTCGTGAAGAAAAATGCAGATTTTATCCGCATGTTCACCGCCGGTGTGAAAACAGCGGAACCCGATAATGCGGGCCGGCTGCAGATTTCGAAAGACCTGATGCAGTATGCCGGTTTGCAGAAAGACATTGTTATTACCAGTGCAGGTGAACTGTTTGAAATCTGGGACAAGCAGTCTTATGAGGCCGTCTTGTCTGCGTCTGAAGATTCCTTTGCGCAACTTGCCGAGGAGGTGATGGGTGCACAGGATTTTGATGCCGGCCAGGTTTAATGTAAAGAAGTATAAACGATAAGCGCAACTATATATATGTATCACAACCCGGTCCTGCTGAAAAAAAGTATTACCGATCTGGTAACAACGCCAGATGGCACCTACGTGGACTGCACTTTTGGCGGTGGCGGACATTCCCGGGAAATCCTGAACCAACTCTCTGCAGACGGGAGGCTTTTCAGTTTTGATCAGGATCTGGATGCACTGAACAACACCATTGATGATCCGCGCTTTACACTAATCAATCAGAACTTCCGCTTTCTGGAAAATTCACTGCAAATGTATGGCGTCACCCAGGTGGATGGAATTCTGGCAGACCTCGGCGTGTCTTCCCATCAGTTTGATGCAGCCGAGCGCGGTTTTTCTACCCGTTCGGAAGCGCCACTGGATATGCGCATGAATGTGATGCAGAACCTGGATGCCCGGCGTGTGGTAAATGAGTACGAGGAAGAAGCATTGGCCGATTTGTTTTACTATTACGGTGAACTGCGGGAAGCGCGGCGGCTGGCCCGCGAACTGGTCAGCTGGCGCAAGAACAAACCGGTGAAAACAACGAATGACCTGAAAGAAGTTTTCGGTTATATTCCACAGTTCAAACAGAATAAAGTCTATGCCCAGATTTTTCAGGCAATCCGCATTGAAGTAAATCAGGAGCTGGATGCTTTGAAGGATATGCTGTTGCAGTCCTATAAGATATTAAAACCCGGCGGGCGGCTAACCGTTATTTCCTACCACTCGCTGGAAGACCGTCTGGTGAAACGATTTTTAAAGAACGGCATGTTCGAAGGAGAGCCGGAGCGCGATGTGTATGGGAACTATCCGAAAGCATTTACGCTGTTGCAGAGTAAAGCTGTGATTCCCACCGACGAAGAAATTGCAGAAAATCCGCGCGCACGAAGTGCCAAAATGCGGACCGGAACGAAAGTATAAAGACACAAAGGAGCACACGCCCGGATGGCCAAAAAGCAGACATATCGCCCTAAAAAGAAACTCACCTTTATCGATATTGTTAAAGGTAATTTTCTAAACCGTGATGAGGTAAAAACCCATTACAAATATTTCCTGCTGATTTTCGTGCTGCTGATTGTGATGATTTACAGCAACCACCTGGTGAGCCAGCGCATCCGCCAGGTTAATGTGCTGAAAGAACAGACAGAAGAATATAAATCGCGCAACGCCTTTGCGCAGAGCCGGCTTATCAAAGTAAAGCTGGAGTCTGAACTGGGCAAGGAAATGGTGCAGGACAGCTTACTGTCACTGGAAAACCATCCGCATAAAATCTTGATTAAACTGGACAGCTTGCATGGCGAAGAAAAATGATTTTGAAGCTAAACGACTGAAAGCATTACGCTGGGGCTATTCGCTCACTGCGCTGGCGGTGGTGGTCTTCGCGGTTTTTCTGGCCAGAATCCTTTTTCTGCAAAATACCAATGTAGAAGAAATCAAGGAAGACTACATCAGCAAGAACTACCGCCAGGCAACGCTCAAGGCTGCGCGCGGTAACCTGTTTGCCGCAGACGGCTCTATCCTGGCAACCACCGTGATGCGATACGATGTGTATATCGATTTTAAAATTATCCGCGACTCTTTATATAAAAACAATATCGGTGCGCTGACCGATTCGCTTTCGGCGATGTTTGGCAAACCGCGTTCTTATTTCAGAAACCGTTTCGACCAGCAGAAGAAAGCCAACAACCAGTATTATATGCTGGTGCGCGGGCTGGACTTCGACGAGTATGACCGCATCCGCCAGTTTCCTATTTTCAACCGTGGCAAAAACCGGGGTGGCTTTATTGTCGACCGCAATTATAAAAGAGAATTGGCTACCACACAGATCGGCGCCGGTACCATTGGGATGGATAATGAAATCGCAAAGTCAGGCCTGGAAGGTGCTTTCTCGAAATATCTGACAGGGATCGATGGCAGCCGCCTGGAGCAGCGCGTCAACAGCAGCCAGTGGAAACCCATTGACTACTGGCAGGTGAATGAACCTGTGGACGGCCAGGATGTGTACACTACCCTGGACCTTCGCATTCAGGATATTGCCCATTCCGCACTGGAAAAACAACTCATTAATTTCGATGCGCATCATGGCAGCGTAGTGGTGATGGAAGCCACTACCGGAAAAGTAAAGGCAATGGTCAACCTGCGGCGCACAGAACCGGGCATTTATGTGGATGCTTACAACTACGCGCTGAAGGATGCGCAGGAGCCGGGCTCTACCTTTAAAACCGTCTCGCTGCTGGCGGCAATGGATGATGGTTTTATTGATGAAAACACAACAGTCGATATCGGCAACGGCGTTTGGGTTTATGGAAAACAGCGCATAACCGATGACCACGGCGGCGGTATTTATGAAATTTCAGATGTATTGGCAAAGTCCAGCAACGTGGGCACGGCCAAACTTATTACTCAGTTTTATGGGGAGAAGCCAAAAGTATTTCTGGACCATCTGCGCCGCTGGAAAATGTTCGAGCGTATGGACATTGAGCTGCCGGGCATCACAAAGCCTTACATCGTAACACCGGAAGATAAGGCCTGGAATATGGCTACACTGGCTTCAATCTCTTATGGGTACTCTTCACGGTTTAATTTATTGCAGCTGACTACTTTCTATAATGGTATCGCCAACAAAGGTAAAATGCTGAAGCCGCTCTTCATTGAAAAAATCATGAAGGACGGAAAAGTACTGTACCAGGCGGAACCGCAGACGATGGTAAAACAAATGGCATCGCCCAAGTCCATTCAGCTGATGACCGATGCGCTCACCAAGGCAGTGGAAAAAGGAACTGCCCGAAGTATTTTTACTCCCAACCTGAAAATGGCCGGTAAAACCGGAACTGCCAAATTTGAGTACTGGAAAAAAGGGCCTGCCAAATACCAGGCGAGTTTCGCCGGATTTTATCCGTCAGATAATCCTAAATATACCTGCATCGTGATGGTAAGCCAGCCGGACAATTCCAAAGGATTCTACGGGTCCACCATTGCGGCTCCTGTATTTAAAGAAATTGCCGGAAAAACGTTCCTGAAAACACCGCAAAATATTGAAAGAGAAATGCTGGTGGATAAAAAAGTAGACCTGAGCCAGATGATGGCCAAGCCTGTAAAAGTAGCCGTTCGCAGAAACACGATGCCGAATGTCACGGGTCTTATCGGTAAAAACGTGATTCCCCAACTGGAGAATCAGGGGTACCGCGTAGATTACACCGGCGTAGGCAAAATTAAAGAACAGTTTCCGCAGGAAGGAACGATTATAAAAAAAGACCAGAGAATTTATTTGCAGCTGCAAAACTGATTGTGATGATGACCTTAGAAAAAGTACTGCAACATATTACCCTTATTGAAACGGCCGGCACGCTTTCCCGTGACGTTTCGCATATCACCTTCGACAGCCGGGAAGTAGCGCCGGGCAGCTTGTACGTGGCTTTGCGCGGCAGTACAACCAACGGTCATGCGTATATCAACAAAGCGGAAGAAGCAGGTGCCGCCATGATTGTTTGCGAAGAATTACCTGCACAACAAAACCCGGATGTCACTTATATCAAAGTTGAAAATTCCGCAGCAACTTTAGGTCGTATTGCTTCGAATTTTTATGGCAATCCTTCGTCCAAATTGAAACTTATTGGTATCACGGGCACCAACGGTAAAACATCGGTGACTACGTTGATCCATCAGTTACTGAAACAGTTAGGGCATCAATCTGCTTTGTTTTCCACGGTCGCTTATCACATCGGTGATAAAGTGATTCCGTCTACACACACAACTCCGGACATCCTGCGGCTGAATGCCATGCTGGCGGAAGCGCTGGAACAAGGATGCGATTTTGCCGTGATGGAAGTCTCGTCTCATGGCCTGGACCAATACCGCACCGCCGGCCTGAATTTTCAGGTGGCAGGCTTTACCAATATCACGCATGACCATCTGGACTATCACGGAACTTTTGCCAACTATCTGGCAGCGAAGAAGTCGTTTTTTGACCAGTTATCACCCGAGGCAGTAGCCATTGTGAATGCTGATGACCGCAACGGGAAAGTCATGCTGCAGAATACCAAAGCAACACGCAAAACTTTTGCTCTGAAAACCATGGCGGACTACCACGGTCGCGTTTTGGAAACAGATTTCAACGGAATGTTGCTGAACTTCAATGGCAATGAATTCTGGACCACACTCACCGGAAAATTTAATGCTTATAATCTGCTGCTGGCGTATGCTGCCGTACTGGAATGCGGTTTTGAATCTGCCAAAGTATTGCAGGCCGTTTCTCTTTTGCAGCGCGTGCCCGGCCGCTTTGAAACCCTGAAATCCGACGGCGGAATTTTCTTCATCGTCGATTATGCGCACACACCGGATGCACTCGAAAATATTCTGGATTCGGTAAATGAAATCAGGACACGGAATGAACGGCTGATTACTGTGTTTGGTTGTGGCGGCGACCGCGATGCTACCAAGCGTCCGGAGATGGGAAAAATTGCCACCCAGAAATCCACGCTGGCCATTATCACTTCCGATAATCCGCGTACGGAAGACCCGCAGGAAATTGTCCGAAGCATCGAATCGGGTGTGGAACCGCAACATTTCAGTAAGTTCATGGTCATGCCGGACCGCCGGGACGCGATTAAAATGGCGATTAAATTTGCTGAACCCAAAGATATCATTGTAATCGCCGGCAAGGGCCACGAAACGTATCAGGAAATAAACGGACAGCGTCATCATTTCGATGACCGCGAAACCGCGCTGGAACTCGCCAGGCTCATGTCTAAATAATGTAAGAAAAGAACAGAATGCTATACTACCTATATGAATATTTTAATGCCAACGGAATTCACGTTCCGGGAATGGGTATGTTTAAATTTATCTCCTTCCGGGCAGGTATGGCGGTACTGCTGTCGCTGATTATTGCGCTGGTGTTCGGAAAGAAAATCATCAACTACCTGCGCCGCCGCCAAATGGGTGAATTGGTGCGTGACCTGGGATTGCTTGGGCAAAAGCAAAAAGAAGGGACACCAACGATGGGAGGCCTGATTATTATTCTCGCGACCTTAATTCCGGTATTGCTTTTTACTAAAATAATGAACATCTACATTGTGCTCCTGATCATCTCAGTAGTGTGGATGGGCGCCATCGGTTTCATTGATGATTACCTGAAAAAAATTAAAAAAAACAAGGACGGCCTGAGTGGCAAATTCAAAGTAATCGGCCAAGTAGGCCTGGGTTTAATCATTGGTGTTACCATGTATTTTCATCCCGATATTACGGTGAAAAGAAAATACGCTGATGCACGCGAACTGAACCGCAACAATGTGGAAGCCAATTTCATGAAGACTGAAAAGTCGACTGTTTCCACGGTACCTTTCGTGAAAAACAATGAGTTTGATTACAGTGGTCTGCTTTTCTGGATGACGCCGGAACAACAGCATGAATGGGCATGGGTTGTTTTCATTCCCATCGTTATTTTTATTGTAACTGCCGTAAGTAACGGCGCTAATATTACGGACGGGATCGACGGGCTTGCCGCCGGCACGAGTGTCGTCATTCTGCTCACGCTCGCCTTTTTCGCTTATCTCTCGGGGAACATCATTTTTGCGGATTATCTGAATATCATGTTCCTGCCGAATATGGGGGAAACCACGATTTTTGCGCTGGCCCTGGTGGGTGCGGTGATCGGCTTTTTCTGGTATAATACGTATCCGGCGCAGGTCTTCATGGGCGATACCGGCAGTCTCATGCTGGGCGGTGTCATTGCGGTTTTAGCCATTATTTTAAGAAAGGAATTACTGATTCCCGTTTTGTGCGGAATCTTCCTGATAGAGAACTTATCCGTCGTGCTGCAGGTGGCTGTTTTTAAATACCGGAAAAAGCGTTTCGGTCTGGAGTATGCCCAGGAAAACCGCCTGTTCAAGATGTCGCCGCTGCATCACCATTATCAGAAAGACGGTTACCACGAAAGTAAAATTGTGAACCGCATGGTGATCATCGGAGTTTTATTTGCCATCATTTGTTTAATAACACTTAAAGTCCGGTAGTATGAAGATTGTTGTTTTGGGCGGCGGCGAAAGCGGCGTGGGTGCGGCTTACCTGGCTAAAAAGAAAGGGCTGGATGTATTCCTTTCCGATAAAGGCGCGATTCGTCCTGAGTACCGCCAGCAATTGCTGGAGGCAGGTATTGAGTTTGAAGAAAGTCAGCACACCGAAGACCGAATTTTAGCGGCTGACTGGATTATAAAATCTCCAGGCATCCCCAAGAAGTCTGATATTATTTTTAAAATTAATCAGAAAGGAATCCGGCTGTCTTCCGAAATAGAATTCGCTGCTGAGTTTACGCAGGCCAAGATTATTGCCATTACCGGCAGCAATGGAAAAACTACCACGACTTCGCTGATTTATCATATCCTGAAAAATGACCAGTTACAGGTAGGCCTGGCCGGCAACATCGGGCAGAGTTTTGCCCGCCAGGTTGCGGATGCCAATTATGAATATTATGTGCTGGAGGTAAGTTCTTTTCAGCTGGATGATATTCAGAATTTCCGGCCGTATATTTCTTTGCTGTTAAATTTAAGTCAGGACCATTTGGACCAGTACAATTACAATTACGAGGAGTATGCACTGGCCAAGTTCAGGATTACCGAAAATCAGCAGAACGATAATTTTTTTATCTATAATAAAGATGATGAAATGAGCCGCAGCCTGCTCGAAAAGCTGGAAGTCCGTGCGAAAATGATTCCTTTTTCCACCCACGAAAAGCTGAGCGAAGGCGGTTATATTCAGAAAGAAAACCTCCACGTGAAACTGGATGATAAGTTTTCCATGCCGGTTTCAGAATTATCTCTGGTAGGAAATCATAATATCGCCAACAGCCTGGCCGCGTCCATTGCCGGGAAACTGCTGAACATCAGTAATGAAAGCATTCGTAATTCACTGATGACATTTCAGGCTGTGGAGCACCGCTTGGAACAGGTAGCGACCATTGATGGCGTCACTTATATTAATGACAGCAAGGCTACCAATGTAAATGCAGCCTATTTCGCCTTGGAAAGCGTTCGCCAGCCCACGGTGTGGATTGTTGGCGGTGTGGATAAAGGAAATGACTACACCGAAATTCAGGACCTGGTCAACCGCAAAGTAAAAGCGATTGTTTGCCTGGGGCTGGATAACGACAAAATCATCGACTTTTTTAAAGATACCAAGGAATTTATTTACAGCACATCCAGCATGGAAGAAGCTGTGGCCACCGCACGCGGTGTCGCAGAAAAAGGAGACGCCGTATTGCTGGCACCCTGCTGCGCGAGTTTCGACCTGTTTGAAAACTACGAAGACCGCGGCCGCAAATTTAAGCAGGCGGTCTTACAAACTGAACCAGAAAAAATGAATGAATAACATGCAGCAGGCAGCACCAAAGAAGAGAGAATTTTTCCTGGGCGATAAAGTCCTGTGGAGCGTTGTGCTCATACTTTCTTTCTTTTCCATTTTCCCGGTTTATTCTGCCAGTTCCAACCTGGAGTACATTGTGAATAACGGAACCACCACTTCTCACCTGATTCGCCACGTAGGCTTTTTAGCCATGGGAATTGCTGTGCTCCGGTTTGCCATTATGATCAGATATGAATATATCGGAAAATTAAGCAGCATCCTGATGTGGCTGAGTGTGATCCTGGTAGGCTTTACCTCATTTTCCGGTGAAACGATTGACGGTGCTTCCGCTTCACGCTGGATGCGGATTCCCGGTATCGGGGTCGCTTTTCAACCCTCGACTTTCGCCTATTTATTTTTGATTATATATATCTGCCGTTATTTAACGAAGAAAATCAGCCGTGAGCGTCTGCCGGTGGAAAACATTATTTACCTCTTCCTGCCGGTACTCATTGTATTTGCGCTGGTGGCGAAGGACAATGGTTCCACAGCACTGATGATTTTAATCGTGTCATTGCTGGTCATGCTGATCGGGCAGCTGAACCGGAAATACATTTTCGGCTTCGTGGGCATTGCCTTTATTGCAGTTACTACTTTCCTGCTGGTTGCCACCCAGACAAAACTCATCAGCAACAACCGGGTGGACACTTGGATCAGCCGAGTGCAGACTTACTCCAAAAAGGACAACCATATCCAGGATGAGGCAGATAAAGCAAAGAATTACCAGACCATGCAGGCAAAAGCTGCCATTGTGCATGGCGGAATTACGGGCATGGGACCGGGCAAAAGTGCCTTAAAACAAATGCTGCCGCAATCGGCGTCGGACTTTATTTTTGCCATTATCGTCGAAGAATATGGTTTCGCGGGTGCGGTCCTTTTGATCAGTTTATACCTGATTATGATTATCAGGATTATGATTATTGCCTCGCGAATGCCGGCTTTTTTCGGGAGTTTGCTGGTGCTTAGCATCGGAGTGATGATCTTTATGCAGCTCGCGGTCAACATTGCCGTTGCCGTTAATCTGATTCCGGTCACGGGTCAGCCCTTGCCGCTGATCAGTTACGGGGGAACCTCGATGCTGGTGACCTTCTTTCAGCTGGGACTCGTCCTCAATGTCAGTTCCAGAATTCAGGTTCATGATGAAGAAGGCCTGGGTAAAAAACAAACGATTGAAGAAATAAACGATATCGCGTAATGAAGCAACCTATAAAAATACTCATGAGCGGCGGCGGTACGGGCGGACATATCTTTCCGGCGCTTGCCATCGCACAGGAAATCCGGCAGCGGTTCCCGCAGGCTGAATTTCTGTTTATAGGTGCAACCGGTAAAATGGAAATGCAAAAAGTTCCACAAGCCGGGTTTAACATCGTGGGCTTACCCATTGCCGGCTTTAACCGTGCGCACATGCTGCGCAATCTTACCCTTCCATTTAAATTGCTGGGAAGTCTGGTAAAGGCGCACAAAACCATCCGCGACTTTAAACCGGATGTTGCCATCGGAACCGGCGGTTTTGCCAGCGGCCCTGCCCTGTACACAGCAGCGGCTCTAGGGATTCCGGTGTTTGTGCAGGAGCAGAATTCACTGCCGGGGAAAACCAATATTTTTCTGTCGGGCAAAGCAAAGGCAGTTTTTACCGCCTATCCGAACATGGAAAAATTCTTTCCGAAAACGCGTACTGTTTTTACCGGCAATCCTGTACGGCAACAACTCACGCAACCGCTTCCGGAGGCCCAGACTGCCCGTGAAAAAATGGGTCTGAATCCAGACCGGCTTACCGTATTATCCGTTGGAGGTTCTCTGGGCTCGCAAACGCTCAACAATGCCTGGAAATCGCATCTTCAGGAGCTGGAAAAACATCAGCTGCAACTCATCTGGCAAACCGGCAGTACTGCTTTTTCGCAGATGAAAGAAACGGCGCAGCAATCAGGTAATCCGGATATTCACGTACACGAGTTTATTTCGGATATGGCGACCGCGTACGCAGCGGCGGATATTATTGTTTCGCGTGCGGGCGCTATCGCCATTTCAGAATTGACCTTGGTGAAGAAGCCGGTGATGCTCGTTCCTTTTCCGTTCGCGGCAGAAGACCATCAGACGAAAAACGCGCAGGCTTTGGTCGACAAGAATGCTGCCAGAATGGTAACGGATGCTGAAGTTCCGCAGAGGTTCTGGACTGTGCTTCAGGAAATTTGTTATGATGACACCCTGCGCCAGGACATGTCGGCGAATATCGCGGCGTTTGCGCGGCCGGATGCTACGTCTGCGATTGTGGATGAAATTTTAAATACTTTAAATAAAAACGAATGAACCTGTCTTCCTACCAATATATCTACTTTGCCGGCATCGGCGGTATCGGCATGAGTGCCCTGGCGCGCTATTTCCATGCTGAAGGAAAAGTGGTGCTTGGATACGACAGGATGCCGACCAAACTAACGGACACTTTGCAGCGGGAAGGAATCAGCATTCAGTTTCAAGATGAAATTATGCCCGATTTCGAAAAGTTTACTACAAAAAATATGTTGGTCGTTTATACGCCGGCCATTAAAAACCTGGACATTCTGCAACACTTCCGTGCGCGAAATTTCAGGATTTTAAAACGTGCGCAGGTGCTGGGACTGATTACGGAAGGTACTACCTGCCTTGCGGTAGCCGGTACCCACGGGAAAACAACCACCTCTTCCCTACTGGCACATTTGTGCAAAGAGGCCGGTCTGGAAGTCAGCTGCTTTCTTGGCGGCATTTCCGAAAATCTGCAGTCCAATTTCTTCCACAGCGGCAATCAGTATTCTGTGGTGGAAGCTGATGAGTATGACCGCAGTTTCCTGACGCTTGCGCCGGACTGGGCCGTGATTACGTCCACTGATGCAGACCACCTGGACATTTACGGCGACAGCGCCGCCATTGAAAAAAGCTTTCAGGATTTCGCAGACTTGCTGCCCGAGGCACAACAGCTCTTTTGCCGCAAAGGTATAAGCATTCAATCACCGGGGCCACGATATGCTGCGAATGAAGCCGCTGATTTCTATGCGGACAATATCCGCGAAAGCGGAGACCATATTCAGTTTGATTTCCATAAAACATCCACCGGCGAAACCATCCCTTTCGAATGGGAAATTCCCGGAATTCATAATGTGGAAAATGCCACAGCAGCGATTGCCCTCTTGTCTTCACTCGGTGTCTCCTATGAGAAACTGCAGCTAGGGATTGCTTCATTCAAAGGAATTAAAAGACGTTACACAAAGCACCGCTTTGCTAACGGTAAAATTTATATTGATGACTACGCACATCATCCCACGGAGCTGGATGCGGTGATTGGTTCTATAAAAACTTTCTATCCCGGTAAGAAGCTGCTGGTTGCATTTCAGCCGCATTTGTTTAGCCGGACGCGTGATTTTGCCCAGGGTTTTGCCGACAGTCTCAGCCGGGCAGATGAGCTATTACTGCTGGATATCTATCCGGCGCGTGAACTGCAGGAGGACTATAACGGTATCACCTCAGACTGGCTTTTGGATAAAGTATCCGGCACGTCGGCACAAGTTTGTACACTTTCGCAGGCGCTGGATCTCATTAAACAAAAAAAATTTGATATCTTACTGACAGCAGGTGCCGGAAATATTGATACTTTATACGACCCGCTGGTTAAATGGCAAACGGAAGTTTCCGCTAATTATTAAAAAAAGAAGCGCCACAAGGCACTATGAAAAATAAATTCAGAATATTAAAAATACTGGTTACCGTAATCATCTTCGGATTTTTGCTGAGCTTTTCCCTGAAGCGTTTCAGCGAAAAACCTGTGCAGAAGATTGCGGTACGTTTGCTGGACACGTCGGCGCCGGTATATTTTATTGATGAAGAAGAGGTACGCACGCTTGTGCGGAAAAACAACCCGGCCGACCGTATCGGTGATCTCGATATACCGGACCTGGAAAAGAAACTGCGTACCTGGTCTGCTGTGGACAGTGCGAATGTGTACTTAAATCTGAACGGCAGCCTGCATCTGGATATTCTGCAGCGTGTGCCCGCCTTCCGCCTGAAAAAAGGCAATCAGGATTTCTATGTGGATGTGCACGGCGCTGAGTTTCCTTTGTCCCGAAATTATTCTTTCCCTGCCATGCTGGTAACCGGCGCGGTGGAAGCTGAAGAATATAAACCACTCGCTTCGCTTATTTCTAAGATCAACCGCGATGAATTCAGCAGCAAATATTTCGTGGGCATCTCCAAATCGCGCGGCAATTATAACCTGCTGACCAACGACGGCCACTTTAAAGTAGAAATCGGTGATCTGGAAAATATAGAAGTAAAAATAAAAGGGTTCAAAGCGTTTGTGGAAAAGTACCTGATTTATCAGCAACCGGAGAAATACAATAAGATTTCACTGAAATATGAAAATCAGATTGTTACCACACTGAATCCTTATTTTAAACCCAATGACAGTGTGCTGGCGATCGGCCGGAAAGAACTGGCAAAACTGCCGCAAAACCAGCCCAAGCCATAAGTGCCTTAAATGAAAACAAATACAAATAAATAAAAAAAATCAAATCGATATATAATGGAAAATCACGAGTATTCAGTAGGCCTCGATATCGGTACCACAAAGATTGTGGCCATCGTAGGCAGGAGAAATGCGCACGGAAAGATTGAGGTGCTCGGTGTTGGCACAGCCAAAAGCTTAGGTGTTCATAAAGGGATTGTGAATAATATTTCACAGACCATTCAGTCCATCCGAACGGCCGTACAACAAGCGCAGGCAAGCTCCGGCGTAGAGATTAAGAAAGTAACCGTAGGTATTGCCGGGAAACACATCCGTTCCCTGCAGCATTCGGATTACATCATGCGCGAAAACCCCGAAGAAGTCATTACCGATGACGACATTGACAAACTAAAGGAACAGGTGAAGCAACTCGTGATGCTTCCGGGAGAAGAAATTATCCACGTCCTGCCGCAGGAATACAAAGTAGATTCTCAGGGCGAAATCCAGGAGCCGGTAGGAATGCACGGCACGCGCCTGGAAGCCAACTTCCACGTGGTAGTCGGGCAGATGGGCAGTATCCGCAATATTGCGCGCTGTGTGAAAGAAGCCGGCCTGGAGATGGAATCACTCACGCTGGAACCGCTGGCATCCTCTGAGGCTGTATTAACCAAGGAAGAGAAAGAAGCCGGTGTTGCCATCGTGGATATAGGGGGCGGTACCACAGATATTGCTATTTTTAAGGACAACATTATTCGTCATACCTGCGTGATCCCTTACGGTGGCGGCATTATTACCGATGATATCAAAGAAGGCTGCTCCATCATCGAAAAACATGCAGAAAAATTGAAAGTTAATTTCGGTTCGGCTGTGCCGGAATTGGAAAAAGATACTACCTTCGTGACGATTCCGGGACTGCACGGCAGACCGGATAAGGAAATCAGCCTGAAGACCCTCGCACAGATCGTGAATGCGCGTGTGGAGGAAATTCTGGAGATGGTAAATACAGAGCTGAAAGCCTATGGTGCCTTCGAGCAGAAGAAAAAACTGATTGCCGGAATCGTACTTACCGGCGGCGGTTCCAACCTGCGGCATCTGCGCCAGCTGGCGAATTATACAACCGGGTTCGACAGCCGTATTGGTTTTGCCAATGAGTATGTGACCAACGACAAAAGCCAGCTGCTGAAAGGTCCGGAATTTGCGACCGCTATAGGTTTGCTGATGGAGAGTTTACGCATTCGCGACAAGAAAAGCTATGCGGAACCGATCACTGAAACCGAGGCGGAAGCGCAGCAAACTGAAGCGCAGCCTACTGCAGAGCTAACTGCGGAAACAGCTTCAGGAGAGGTAGCTGCGCAGGAACCAGTTGCAGTGCCGGAAGTGAAAAAGACAAAGCTGACCATCGGACAAAAGATCATGGAAAGCGTGAAAAAATTCTTCGAGGAAGTGGAATAATGACGAAGTTGAACAATTTAAACAAATAGTATGGAAAATATAGGAACTACAGGATTTTCATTTGATCTGCCCAAAGGAAATTCATCAATCATCAAAGTAATCGGCGTTGGCGGTGGCGGAAATAATGCGCTGAAACACATGTACGAGCGCGGTATTCACGGAGTGGATTTCGTGATATGCAATACGGATTCGCAAACGCTGGATAACAACCCTGTTTCCAATAAAGTTCAGCTGGGGATAAGCATCACCGAAGGCCTGGGCGCCGGTGCAGACCCGGAAGTTGGTGAGAAAGCGGCTATCGAAAGCATCGAAGATATTAAAGCGGCCATGGGCCAGAATACCAAAATGGTTTTCATTACTGCCGGAATGGGCGGTGGTACCGGAACCGGTGCGGCACCTGTGATTGCCAAAGTAGCGAAAGACATGGGCATCCTGACGGTGGGCATTGTAACAGTTCCTTTCAGCTTCGAAGGAAAGCGCAGGCTGGAGCAGGCCGAACTCGGTCTGGACAAACTGCGCAATAATGTAGATTCCCTGATTGTTATTAATAATGATAAGCTGCGCCAGCAGTTCGGTAACCTTGGTTTCAAATCTGGCTTCTCCAAAGCGGATGAGGTGCTGACCAATGCGGCTAAAGGCATGGCGGAAGTAATTACCGGTTACTTCGATGTAAATATTGACTTCCGTGATGCAAAATCGGTACTTCAGAATTCCGGTACGGCACTGATGTCCAACGGTATTGCGTCCGGTGAGAAAAAAGCTGAAGAAGCGGTAAAACGTGCGCTGGATTCCCCACTGTTGAACGACAACAAAATCACCGGTGCAAGAAATGTCCTTTTGCTGATCCGCAGCGGTTCCGAAGAAGTCACCATGGACGAAATCGGGGTCATCATGGACCACATCCAGGAGGAAGCCGGCAATACGGCCGATATTATCTTCGGGGTGGGAACAGATGAGGAACTGGGCGATTCCGTAAGCGTACTCGTTATCGCGACCGGTTTTGCCAAGGACCATAAAAAAAATACCGGCGTTACTGAAAAAGTAAAATTCACGCTGTCAGATTCCATGGACGGTGGTGCTAAAAAAGATGGTACTTCCTTCCCGACTGAAGCTAAGAAAGAACAGGTAGATTCCGGAAACATCTTTATTCTGGATGACGACGATGATGATACTGACAGTGGATTCCCGACTGCTCAGTTTACCCAGACCAATACAGAAAAGAAGCGTTCCGCTGAACATGATTTCCCGACACAGACGGAAACCTATGATGCACCGCGCGCTGCTGAAACATTTGGTCAGCCTGCCTCAGGAGATGATTTCGACCATTTTACTTTCGGTGCAGAAGAAGACGGCGACGATGAAGAACCACAGTCCTTTACTTTTGAAAACTCCTACACACCGGCAGAACCTCAGTCTGCACCTTCCCGTTCAGAAGAGGAAAAACCGGTAGAGTTTAATTTTTTCGTCAATGAAAAACCATCCGCGCCCAGCCAGCAGGTAACTACACCGAAGGCACAGGCAGAAACGCAGCAGATGGCTCCTGAAGTGAAAGAAGAAGAAGCGCACCAAACTCCGGTTTCAGAAGTTACGGATGGCTTTACTTTCATTAATAAAACACCGGCGAGCGATAAAGTACAGGAAAGACGAAACAAACTGAAAGAATTCAATTCCCGTTACCAGAAGATGGACAACGATAACGAATTTGAAACGGTGCCGGCATTCCGACGCAAAAACATTTCTATCGGACAGGAAAATCCGTCTGAGCAGAAAATAAATAACTATCTGGCTGATAACGGTGGCAAGATGGAAATTCGCGAAAACCGTTTTTTAAATAAAGACGTCGATTAATCCGGTTTCTATTTAAAACTGAACAATATGAGTTTAGAAAATAAAATAAATGACGCTATCAAAACGGCGATGCGCGCCAAAGACAAAACGGCACTGGACGCGCTGCGTGCGGTAAAATCACAGCTGCTGTTGCTCAAGTCTGAAGCGCGCGGTGCAGAGCTCACCGAAACGCAGGAAATTGCCGTTCTGCAAAAGATGGTGAAACAACGCCGCGAGTCTTACGAACAATTCTCTGCCCAGAACCGAATGGATCTGGCGGAAACGGAACAGGAACAAAGCCGCATCATCGAGAAGTTTTTACCGCAGCAGTTATCACCAGCCGAGCTGGAGGCTGCCCTGAAACAAATCATCGCGGAAACCGGTGCGGAAGGGACTAAGGATCTCGGCAAGATCATGGCTTTGGCTTCCACGCAGCTTGCCGGCAAGAGCGATGGAAAAAGCATCAGTGCCATGGCAAAACAACTGCTTAATTAACCCAGGATATTCAACCTTTGCATATCGATTTGATTGAACCTGCAACCCGTTTTCGGAGTTGCAGGTTTTTTTTAAGACAAATCGTCCTGATTACGAAAGTGGAATGGTTTTGACGATAGTATGCACAGGCATAAGTCTGGCGAAGTTTGCGTAAATTTGTCAGTCAGGCACAAGCCTTTATCATTTATATTTTTAAAATTTAATACTATGTATCCAGACGATCTTGTAATGCCGATGAAGCAGGAACTTACCGATAAAGGGTTTCAGGACCTTACTTCCGCAGCGGCTGTGAATGAAGCGATAAAAAAAGACGGCACTACCCTGCTGATGATTAACTCTGTGTGCGGCTGTGCAGCCGGTGCTGCCCGTCCGGGCGCAGTATTCTCCCTGACCGGTGATAAAAAACCGGCACAACTGATTACTGTTTTTGCAGGATATGACAAAGAAGCGGTGGAGGAAGCGCGCAAGCACCTGGCACCATTCCCGCCAAGCTCACCTTGTATTGCTTTGTTTAAGGATGGTGAACTGGTTCACATGCTGGAACGCCATCACATCGAAGGTAACCCTGCCGGTGCTATTGCAGCAAATCTGCAGGCAGCGTACGATGAATATTGCTAAACTTCTGTTTCTGTCACGTACAATCCATCTTTTTTGAAAGGTGGATTTTTTTTGGATACCAATGGCTGGATCTCTCTTTAAATATCAATATTATTAAATCCTGTTAAAGAATTATGCAAATTACCGTCTTTCGGAAACTGTAATCGGAAAAATATTATATTTGTATATATGGCTACGAAGGCACTTTTCAATACCGTCGTGAACTGGTTTATCCGCCAGCGCATCGATCAGATCCAGAACTTCATGGATCACCCCATTGAAACGCAGAACGGGGTACTGCTTTCCCAATTGTATCATGCGGAAAACACGGATTATGGTAAAATCCATGGGTTCAGTTCCATTACCGGCTACGATGATTTCCGCCGCAATATTCCGATTGTGACCTATGAGGAATTCGAGCCCTATATTGAGAAAGCCCGCCAAGGCCAGCGCGATGTATTCTGGCCGGGTGCTGTGCGCAATTTTGCCAAGTCTTCGGGCACTACGAATGCCAAAAGCAAATTTATTCCCATTACGGACGAAAGCCTGGAACTGTGCCACCTAAAAGCCGGAAAGGATCTGGTTTCCATGTATGCCAATAACCATCCGGACAACCAGCTTTTTACCAATAAGAACCTTCGTTTGGGCGGCAGTGCTGATTTCTACGAGGATTTTAATACCAAATTCGGTGACCTTTCTGCTATTTTAATAGATAATCTGCCCTTTTGGGTCGAAATCACGACAACGCCCAGCAAAAAAGTGTCGCTTATGTCCGAGTGGGAGAGCAAACTGAAGGCGATCGTTTCAGAA
This sequence comes from Kaistella sp., assembly GCA_032057205.1. Lineage (GTDB taxonomy): Bacteria > Bacteroidota > Bacteroidia > Flavobacteriales > Weeksellaceae > Kaistella. Next base: position 323,516 of record DAMCFT010000001.1, on the reverse strand, counting down.
GTTAAAAATGAAGACGTCGGCAGTATGACCGGTGTTCCAAGCTGGATGATGGTGTTGCTGCAGCGCGTACTTCAGGAAACGGGACACGGCTCTATTTCGGAACTCTGGCCTAATCTGGAGGTGTTTTTTCACGGTGGCATCAGCTTTAAGCCGTATCGTGAGCAGTATCGCCAGCTGATCGGGAAAGACATTAATTATTACGAGATTTATAATGCCTCCGAAGGTTTCTTCGGAATCCAGGATCAGCATGGCAGCGATGAGATGCTGCTGATGCTGGACTACGGTATTTTCTATGAATTTATTCCGATGGACCGTTTTGACCCGGCCAACCTGGAAGCCATTCCGCTTGAGCAAGTTGAACTGGGCAAAAACTACGCAATGGTGATTACTACCAACAGCGGTCTCTGGCGTTATCTGATTGGTGATACGGTGCGTTTTACTTCACTGCAGCCGTTCCGCATCCGGGTTTCGGGGCGTACCAAGCATTACATCAATGCCTTTGGGGAGGAACTGATGATCGACAATGTGGAAACTGCGCTGGCGCGTGCCTGCGAGGCAACCCGGGCGGCAGTGTGTGATTTTACCGGTGCACCTGTTTACATGCAAAACGGTGACAGCGGGGCACATGAATGGATATTTGAGTTTACAACGAAACCGGACGACCTGGATCGCTTTATCGAGATTTTCGACAATCATTTGAAATCGCTAAACTCTGATTACGAAGCCAAGCGTTACAACAATATGACCTTAAAAATGCCAATAGTGCATGTAGCAGAGCCCAACCTTTTCTACCGATGGATGTCGCAGCGTGGCAAGCTCGGCGGCCAGAATAAAGTTCCGCGCCTGAGCAATGACCGGGAATATATTGATGGTCTGCTGGAACTGAATGCGGTGAAAGCCGAAACGTTTTAGTGATTAGTTGGCGGAATCATGTCTTGAAGCACATTGTCGCAGCTATATCCCATCAGCTTATGCTTAGTCGTCAACAAGTTGTTGACCAATTTCAGGGTTGCTTAAAATAATAAGAACAAAGAAGACACTTTTGATTCTTTTTTGAAATGAAAATCATTTTGACATTTACCGTCGTATTGCATTCAATCTTCGATTTTTAACTGGTTATCAAGTCGTTCTCGCGCTTCCTTCAGCAGCGACTGTAACTTTTTCTCCAGTTCTTCTTTGGGCGGTAGTTCTGTCCAGTATTCAGCTACCATTATTCCTTCTTTATGCATTTCCAGCAGTTCGATCTGTTCACTGCTTTTGCCAGCACACAGGATCAAACCGATCGGGCTTTCTTCTGCGGGCTGCCTTTCATGTTTATTCAGCCATTTAAGGTAAAGTTCCATTTGTCCTTTGTAGGCAGGCTTAAACTCGCCCAGTTTTAGCTCAATAGCTACCAACCGGTTCAGTTTCCGGTGAAAAAATAACAGGTCCAGATAGAAGTCGCGCCCATCCAAGATGATGCGTTTTTGCCTTTCTATAAACGCGAAGCCATTTCCCAGTTCCAGAATAAAAAGCTGTAATTCCTTGATGATGGCACTTTCGATATCCTTTTCCAAATACCCATCCTTTAACCCTAAAAAATCAAGGAAATACGGGTCTTTAAAATTATTTTGAATATTTTGCAATTCCGTGATAGCTTGGGTATTGGCGATTTCGTTGCGCTCGTAGGCTTTGCGCTCTATCTGATAAGAAAGTGTTCTTTTGCTCCATCTTTCTTCTATTGCCTTTTGCGCATAAAACATTTGTGATTCCTTGTTTTTCAGGCTTAATAAAACCACAAAATGAGACCAACTCAATTGTGTCACCAGTGGTGTCACAATCTCCAGATTCTGAAACTGCTCGGCAAATTGCATCATCCTTCGTACGTTACGCAATGAATAGCTTCTGCCAAAGTTATTTTCTAATTGTTGTGAAACTGTGGCAACTGTTTTTTCCCCATAATCCGCGCGTTTGTTCCGTAGCACATACTCATTAATTTTAGTTCCCACATGCCAATAGGTGAGCGTGAGTACACTGTTTACCTGCACAACGGCCTGTTGCCTGCCTTGTTCTATTAATTCGGACAGATCATGAAATAAACTGCTTTCCGGATTGGTTTTCATGGGTGTGATTTTAAATTTACTTACATCAAAAATGCTCCGCTGCTGATACTATTACGGGGATAGACCTCCCATACAGTCCTTTCCTGATATTCAATTTAAAATACAGGAAGCCGGTACTTCAGCGTTTCTAAAGTTACTATTAAAATAAATACACCAAAGCTTTATTTATGATATAAATGTAAAAAGCAAAAAATCTCCTGCCATTGGCGAGCATACTATCTTCCGGATAATCAATCAGGCAAGTCTACTTAAATAATATGCTTAAAGGAAGTTATCTGCTTTTGCTGATCGTATCCTTTTTTAACTGATCCGCAGCACGACGTTTTTTAAGTGAGTCAGCAATCAGTACACTCCTCGGTACAGCACCCGGTGAAAAAGAGTCAATCGCGGTTGTGTCATAAGGCGCGCGCAAGTCTTCCGGCAGCGCCTCGGTTACGGCAGCTGTGTTTTTCTTACTGCAGGAACTAACCAGCATAGCAAACAACAAAAAAATCCAAAGGTTTTTCATGGCGATTTCAGGTTGAATTCAGCAATTACAGGAAAATGGTCAGAGAGGTGAACGCTGCGGTCCACACGGTAATTTACCGGCGTAATTTCAGGAGAACTGAAAATGTAATCAATGCGGATGGGAAATTTATAATCATGAAAACTGGTGCCCAAGCCGTTTCCCGCCGCTACAAATGCATCCGTCAGGCTGCCGGTGAGCTGATAATATTCGTAAGAATTCGGTACTGAATTAAAATCACCGGCCAGAAGTACCGGATGCGGCGACCGCTCCACGGCGCGGCGAAGATCTGCAACTTCCTGCTGGTGGATTTTAAAAGTGGGTATTAACCGTTTCAGAATATACCTGACCTTCACTTTATTTTCACCCAGGCTTTCTGTGGGTTTCACTGTGCCTTTGTCAAAGGAAAACGGATTCAGGTACGCATTAATCACGCGGATGGTTTGCCCGTTCACCCGAACATCGGCATAAAAGGAATTCCCGTTGCCGGTCGTGGCTATTTTTTCAGTTTTTAGAATTTCGGTGCGCGAACTTACTGCCACAATGGGATATTTGGTTACCTGATACTGATGCCCCGGCAGCTTAAACTGGGTACCGAATTCCTGAACAAGCACCAAGTCGGCCTGCTGACTTTCCAGATATTCATAGATTTCCGGATAGCCATACTCGCCCCCTTTAATGTTCATAGAAACTACTTTGAGATTTGCAGCGGTTTCATTTTGGCCCGTCCAGTTCACCCAGCGCCGGATGGGCTGAAGGATAAGTAAAGTTGCAGCAGCAAAGAAGATCACCCGTTTTTTCAACCGCAGAAGCCACCAGAAACACAAGCCAAGATGGACCAGCAGCAGAACCGGGAAACCAAGTGACAGCAAATTCAGATAGGGAAAAACACGCGGCGGCACAACTGCATTCAGCGTTGTGGCCAGCAGCAAAATCAGGACGCCCGTATGTATTAACGTTAATAAAGCTCTGAAGATTCCCACAGAAACGATTTAATGATAACGGTATAAATCATTCTTCCAGGCCCGCGCCAGAATAAACCCTACAATGGCTCCGCCAATATGTGCAAAGTGTGCGATACCCCCCATTGATCCACTGAACCCAAGATACAGCGAAATGACGATAATTCCCGGGAAGAGATATTTGGCCTTAATGGGAAACGGAATAAAAAAGAAAAACAATTTAGCATCCGGAAACAGCGTGGAAAAGGCGGCTACCACGCCAAAAATAGCGCCGGACGCGCCCATCATCGGGATGTTGTAGATGAGTTCGGGGTCTGCGCCCTGCATAATTTCAAAATAGTTCCAGCCGCAGTTCAGCAGATAGGCACCGATGCCGCTGATGAAATATAAAATTATATACTTTCGCTCACCCAGCACCTGTTCCAGCACGGGCCCGAAGCTGAGCAGCGTAATCATATTAAACAAAATATGCGTGAGTCCGCCACCGCCCTGCAGGGGCGCGTGCATAAACATATGCGTAATCACCTGCCACACCCGGAAGTATGGAGATTCAATATAGTACACTGAAAACATTTCATACAGTTTCGGAAACTGGATGAAATTGGAGGCCAGGTAAAAAACGACATTCAGAATCAGGATATTCTTGGTGACGGGCGTAAGGTTCCGGAACATAAGTTAAAATTTGTTTTTAAGGTCATCCAGGGGTAATGGGTAATAGCACCGCTTGCCGGAAGGTAAGTATTCCGGGAAGCCCAGTGCGGTAAAATCCTTGATGACCTGTTCCGCATCTGTTTTATAAAGAAAATCGAACCGCGATTTGGATTGCAGCCGGTTCCACTGCTCGTCATAGAACTGCATGAAATCCTCCTCCGTACGATAATCCAGAATTTCAAAAAGGTTTTCCAGAAACTTCATGATCTGGCTTTCCTTCAAACCATGGGGCACCGCATCAATCCGCAACACATTGTCATTGGCCAGCACCATATCAAAACCAAGTTCGGGCAGAAATTTTTTAATGGAGCGATACTTGTTTTTTTCCAGCTCATTCATATGATACTCCATGGAAAAGAGCAGCGCATACCGTTCGCCGGAGCGCTTCCGGTTCTGATTTCTTTCACTTATCACGAGCCGGTGCATCCTTCCCAAATCCAGCATCAGCGTGGTTCCGCTGCGGTTATATACCCAATAGCCATTGGGCAGGCGCATCAAATCTTCTTCGAAATCCTCGTCTTCGAAAAGATTAATTTTAGACGGTTCCGCCTGGGTGTGCTGCTGATATACTTCGGCCAGGGCAATGCGTTCTGCCGGTGTCGCCACTTCTTCGAGGAAGGGGTTGTAATCGCGGTCCACCACTATATCGGGCGCATTCATGGAGCTGGCGGTTTTGCCACTGTGCTGCACAAACGCTTCCACATTGGCATCACGGTCAAAATCCAGACTTGGCGCTACATTATAAATCCCGAGTGAGCGCTTAATCGTGGATCGAATTAAGGCATAAATAAGACTTTCATCTTCAAACTTTACTTCTGTTTTCTGCGGATGGATATTCACATCTACCTTACCGGGATCGAGTTCCAGAAACAGGAAATAAGTCGGATTGTAACCAGGCTGCAGTAATCCTTCGAAAGCATCCTGCACGGCCTTATTAAAATAGGCGCTCCGGAAATAACGGCCATTTACAAAAAAGAACTGCTCGCCGCGTGTTTTCTTCGCGCCTTCCGGTTTGGCCACAAATCCATTCAGTTGTACCCAGCCGATGTCTTCTTTCAAAGGTATTAACAAGGGCTGAAGCTTACGGCCGAACACATCCACAATGCGCTGCAGCAAACTTCCCTTGCGGAGCCGGAAAACAATATCATCATTATGAAAAAGTTCGAAATCCAGATTGTCATGCGCCAGAGCCACACGCTGGAATTCGTCGATGATGTGGCGGAACTCTACATTATTATTTTTCAGGAATTTGCGGCGTGCCGGAACATTATAAAAAAGATTTTTCACCGAGAAACTGGAACCTTCGGTGGTTTGCACCGGTTCCTGAAACTGCAGCGTACCGCCTTCGATATAAATATTGGTGCCCGTCACCGCTTCGGCTACTTTTGTTTTTAGTTCCACCTGCGCTACCGCCGCGATGGAAGCCAAAGCTTCCCCACGGAAGCCTTTGGTATTGATGCGGAAGATATCTTCGGTACTGCGGATTTTGGAAGTGGCGTGACGTTCAAAAGCCAACCGCGCATCGGTCTCGCTCATGCCGCGGCCATTGTCCACCACCTGAATCAGATTTTTACCGGCATCGCGCACAATCAGTTCAATCTTCGTGGCGCCGGCATCGATGGAATTTTCAATAAGTTCTTTTACAATAGACGACGGGCGCTGCACCACTTCGCCGGCAGCGATCTGGTTGGCAACATGGTCGGGTAAAAGCTGGATGATGTCTGACATGTATTCTCTCAATCATTTACGGCAGCAGCAAAATTCCCATTCAATGGGCACAGGAATTATATTCGCTTTTTCAACCTGCACTCTGCATCTGAAACCTGTGATATACTGCTTTCGTGGTGTAAAAATAGGGAAATTATTTTTTGACCTGAAACAAAAAGGCTCCCCGGTTTTGCAACGGGAAGCCTTTATTAAACAAATGGTATCTGGTTATTTTTCCAGACTGCGAAGACCCATTTCATACAGCGCAAAGCTCAGCATATCGGCATTTTCACCGATGACCTGCTCGGTACTTCGGCCTGCGCCGTGTCCGGCATTGGTTTCAATACGAACCAGTACAGGATTGCTGCAGGACTGTTTCTCCTGAAGCTCTGCTCCAAACTTGAATGAATGCGCAGGAACCACACGGTCATCGTGGTCGCTGGTGATAATCATAGTTGAGGGGTAGCAAACTCCTTTGCGCACTTGGTGCACCGGCGAATAGGAACGGAGATATTCAAACATTTCCGGATTGTCTTCGGCAGTTCCGTAATCATATGCCCAGCCAGCACCGGCCGTAAATTTATTATAACGCAGCATATCCAGTACGCCCACACCCGGGAAGGCAACTTTTGCCAGATCGGGACGCATGGTCATCGTTGCGCCCACAAGCAAACCACCGTTGGAACGGCCGGACAGTGCCATATATTCTTTAGACGTGTATCCGTTTTTCTGCAGATATTCACCTGCGGCGATAAAATCGTTGAAAACATTTTTCTTTTCCATTTTGGTACCGGCATCATGCCATTTCTTACCATATTCGCCACCGCCGCGAATGTTCGGTACGGCATAGATCCCGCCGTTGTCCATCCAAACTGCGTTGACTACGGAGAAAGCCGGCTGCAGGCTGATATTAAAACCACCATAAGAATATAAGATGGTTGGATTCTTTCCGTCTTTCTTTAATCCTTTTTTATAGTTAATCATCATCGGGATGCGCGTGCCGTCGGCAGACGTGAAGAATACCTGCTCGGAAACATAATCTTCCGGATTGAATTTCACTTTTGGCTTCTGATACACTTCTGATTTCCCGGTTTGCACATTGTACTTATAGGTAGTTCCCGGTGTGATATAATTGGTGAACGAGTAGTACAGATCCTTATCCGTTGATTTACCACCGAAACCACCGGCGGTCCCGATACCAGGCAACGTAATCTGGCGGACAAGCTTGCCGTTGTAATCAAACTGTTTCACGGTGCTTACGGCATCTTCCATATAGCGTGCAAAAAGATAGCCGCCCCCGGTTGAAATACTGAGTACGTTTTCAGTTTCAGGGATTACATCCGTCCAGACATCTGGTTTGTTGATGTTAAACTTTACGAGTCTTTTATTCGGAGCATCTTTATCGGTAATGGCATAAATGATATCTCCCTTAGAGTCCACGAAACTTGTGTTTACATCGTAGCCTTTCTGGATTGGCATAAAATCGCTGCCTTTTTTCTTCAGGTCTTTGATGTAAAGTTCATTTCCGTTAGTGGCTTCGGACGCGTTCAGAATCTGATACCGTTCATCATCGGAAACGCCTACACCCATGTAACGGCGTTTAAACTCCGGTCCGCCGATAATCAGTTTATCCGCACTTTGCTTGGTGCCCAGCTTATGGAAATACACTTTGTGGGTATCGGTCTTGGCAGAAAGTTCACTGCCCTGCGGCTTATCATAGCTCGAATAGAAGAAGCCTTCATCGCCCAGCCAGGAAGCACCGGAAAATTTCACATCCACGATGGTTTCATCGATAATTTTTTTGGTATTGGCATCCATGATGATGATCTTATTCCAATCGCTGCCGCCTTCGGAAATAGAATAGGCCACGTAATTTCCTTTTTTATTGAAAGAAAGTCCCGCCAGCGATGTGGTTCCCTTGTCAGAGAATTTATTGGGATCCAGGAATACTTCAGTTTTTCCTTTGCGGTCCGTGCGGTACAGAACAGACTGTGCCTGCAGACCATCATTTTTATAGAAATAGGTATAGTTCCCTTCTTTAAAAGGTGCACCGATTTTCTCATAGTTCCAGATATCCCGTAATTGCTCGCGCAGCTGTTCGCGGAATGGAATTTTCGACAGATAATCATTGGTAAAAGCTACCTCGCGCTGTACCCAGTCTTTGGTATCTTCCGCACGGTCATCTTCGAGCCAGCGGTACGGGTCTGCTACTTTGACACCGAAATACTCATCTGTGTGGTTCACTTTTTTGGTAACTGGATATTTCAGTTTTCCCATACTCTTTTGTGGGCCGCACGCAGCAAGCAGTAAACCGGCAGCACCCACGGCAATAGTTTTAAAATTCATACATACAGGGTTTCTCCAAAAATAGTATTTTAAAATGAATTAAGAACCTTTGGAATCGGGGAGAAATACCTGCTGTGTGCGCAAGCAATCTCCGCTGTTTTAATTTAAAATTAACATCCGACGTGAACAGATGCGGCACAAAAAGGAATGCAATTTGCTAAACAGAAACCTATAACTTATAAAAACATGAGCAAAGAAACCGGAATTTTACTGGCCGGCGGCATGGGGTTGTTGCTGGGCCTTGGTTTATTCGGCATCCGTAAACTGATGCAATACCGCGAACGGGAATATGATGATTACTACAATGATTATCACCGCCACTTTGTGAGTATCCCACGCAACGACGCTCCGGAAGGAATCGAATTTATGGCGGTGCGCTGATACACCGGCAATATCATTCAACATAAAAAAACAGTGAAGTCTTCTTCACTGTTTTTGTCATTTAAGGCCAAGAAACTTATAAGGAACAATGCTTTAAATAGCTTTAAGGACTAATTTTATATTTAGGAAAATTCGATTATTTTTCGCACATTTATATTATAAATTATATCCATATGGCAACAGTAAATGAAATCAGAGATGATCTGATCGCCAAGATCCTGACGATTAATAATAAAAAAATTTTAATGGCCCTCGATATTCTCCTTAACTCAACTGCAGACAGTAATGGCGATGCTATAAAATTATCTGAAGCACAAAAGGCAATATTAAACGAAAGCCAACAAGATATCCACGAAGGTCAATTTATATCACAGGAAGACATGGACCAAAGAAATCTGAAATGGCTGAGCGAATTGTAAAATGGACCAGAACAGCAGATATGCAATTTGTTCCAGTTCTCGAATACTGGACCGCGCGAAATAAATCTACGGCTTATTCAAAAAAGCTGATTAAGATTGTGTCTAAAATAACAAATCAGTTAGCAGTAAGTCCCTACATTTTTAAAATGAGTGATTTTAAAGATACCCGAGCAGCAATTATTGGGCATTTTAGTATCTTTTATCAGGTAACAGATGAGGAAATTATCATCACTGCTTTCTGGGATAACCGGCAAGATCCAAAGCGACTGAGCACATTGGAATAACGCTGTAAGTTCCTTTAAACTAATGCTTCAACGTAGTCCGGTATATTCGCGGATGGTTTCCTCAAACTGCATAATATCAAATGGTTTTGCCAGAAAATCATTGGCACCGGCTTCCTTCGCCAGCAAATCGATATCACTGTTGGCGGAGAAATAAATCACCGGAATATGTTTCAGCCTTTCATCAGCTTTAATCAGGCGGGTAGCCTCCACGCCCGTGATGTCCGGCAGCCAGTTGTCCATCAGGATGAGGTCCGGCATCCAGGCAGCTACCTGCTCCACCACGCCATTAGTAGTGGGCGACGTTTTTACCTCGCAACCAATATCTCTCAGGATTTCGGAACACAGTTCCAGAATTTCCAGGTTGTCATCAAAAATAAATACTTTTTTGGTAGCGTTTAAGGTTGTATTTTCAGTCATTTGACAATTCATTTATATATTTTGCGATTTCGGCATCATTTAAAACGGCATCTGCTTCCACGGCCTGCAGCGCATATTCGGGCATATAAGGCATTTTCGCCATTTCAGGATTTTGTATGAGTATCAGGCCGCCGGCTGCCGCTACTTTTTGCAAACCTTTCGCTCCGTCACTATTTGACCCCGACAAGAGTAAGCAGGCAATGTTTTCACCATAGGCTGTGGCGCCGCTTTCAAAAGCCACATCAATAGCCGGCCGGGAAAAATTAACCTTCTCCGAAGCATCCAGCGAGAAGGTTCCGTCGGATTCGATCAGCAAATGGTAATTCGGTGGTGCAATATACAAAGTAGCCGGTTCAATTTTTTCTTTCTCTTCCAGCTCCTTCACGCGGAGTTGTGTTCTGGCAGCGAGCAGGTCAATGAGCAGATTATCCTGTCCGGATTTGCGGTGCAGAACGATAATTACGGGAAAGCGCAGCGCTGTATCCAGGGCAGGAACTACTTTCAGCAGCACCTCCAGGCTGCCGGCAGAACCGCCAATCATTACCGCTTCGCATTTTTCCATTTAATGTATTTTACGCCAGATTTTTTCGGTTCCGTGACGCTCATAATTTTTAACAATCGTCGAAAAGTCGAGTGTTTCTTTTGTTCCCAGCGCCAGATAGCCGAATTTCTCCAGGCTGTTATCAAACAATTCGAAGACATTCATCTGCAGCTGGCGATCGAAGTAAATAATCACGTTCCGGCACAGAATAAGCTGAAATTCATTAAAAGAGTTATCTGTCACCAGGTTATGCGTGGAGAAAATCATCTTTGATTTCAGTTCATCATTCAGTTTACCCAAAGTATAGTTGGCCGTATAATAATCCGAAAACTGTTCGCTGCCGCCGGCCGCAATATAATTCTCGGTATATAATTTAATTTTACTTAAAGGAATCATCGCCTGGCCTGCCGTTTCCAGCACCGCACTGTTAATATCCGTGGCATAAATCAGGGATTTATGCAGCAAATTTAATTCCTTTAAAAAGATGGCAACTGAATAGGCTTCCTCGCCGGTACTGCAGCCTGCAATCCAAACGCGGATAAAGGGATAGGTACCGAGCTTCGGCAGGATATCCCGGCGCAACACTCTGTAAAAAGCGGGATCACGGAACATCTCGGTAACATTGATTGTGATTTCCTCCAGAAAACGCTTAAAATAAGCAGCATCGGTCCGGATGCGATAGCGGTATTCGGCAAAACTTACAAAGTCGTCCATCTCGTACAGCCGCACAATACGTCGGCGCAACGAAGCGCGGGAATAGCCGGTAAAATCGTAACCGTATACCTCCAGCACATCAGACAACAGAATTTCTATGTATTCATCATATTGATCGGGCGCGTTCACAAATTCAGTCCATTAGGTCAGTCAATAAATCAACAAGTGCCGTTACATCCACCGGTTTGGAGATATATCCGTCGGCACCTGCTTCCAGGCATTTTTCGCGGTCACCTGCCATAGCCTGTGCCGTGATGGAAATTACAGGGATGCCCTTCCAGTCGGGATTTTGCTTCATTTTTGCGACCGCCTCGTAACCATCCATACCCGGCATCATCATATCCATCAGCACCGCGCCGATATTGTGGCCGGGTGCCAGCATTCTGAAACCTTCCTCTGCACTCATGGCAGAGCGGCACTGGTATTTTTTTGCCCGCAACACGGCAGTAAGTGCAAAAATATTTTTGCTGTCATCATCGATGATAAGCACTTCTCTGGAAGTATTCATTCGGCTAAGTATTAGTTTTTATCATAAAGCCATACCCGCAGTAAAGACACCAACTGGTCAATATCCACAGGTTTAGAAATATAGTCAGACGCGCCCACGGCAATGCATTTTTCGCGGTCACCCATCATCGCTTTGGAAGTAACAGCCAGCACCGGCAGGTTACGGAAAGAAGCGGAACTCCTGATTTCGCGAATGCTTTCATAACCGTCCATTTCGGGCATCATCATATCCATCAAAACCACATCGATTTCAGGATTGCTCCTCAATGTAGATAAGGCTTCTTTGCCATCCATTGCCGGCAGCACGTTCATGCCATGTGCTTCCAGGGCTTTGGTAAGCGAGAAGATATTGCGCACATCATCATCAGCGATGAGCACGGTTTTATCTTTCAAGATATTACGAAGCTCACCCGACAGCGGAAAATCCGATCCGTTCTGCTGTTTTTTGCGGTTCTTTTCTTCGACTAAGTGCAGGAACAAACCGGCTTCATCCAGGATACGCTGATAGGAATACGCAGTTTTCACGACAATCGAATCCGCATACTTTTTAATTCTGTTTTCCTCGCCCTTCGAAAGATTTTTACCGGTAAAGACAATAATGGGCAACTGTTCCAGTCCTTGGGTTTTCTTAATAGTTTCCAGGGTTTCATACGCATTGCGGTCCGGCACACCCATGTCCAGGATAACGCAATCAATCTCGCGCTTGTGCAGTGAGCCGATGCTTTCTGAAACGTTGGTAGCGATGTCTGTGTTGATATTATTCGCGGTCAGGAAGTAGCTTAGCGCTTTGGCATGCTGCTCATTTTCTTCCACAATGAGTACTTTCTTCGGCGAACGGTTCAGCGCATTTTCCAGCTTTGCAAAAATCTCCTGCATCTGTTCCAGAGCAAACGGCTTATTGATGAAATCAACGGCGCCGCGCAGCAAACTCTCCTGCTTAAACTTCATGGAGGACATGATGTGTACCGGGATCGGTTTGGTCTCAGGATCGGATTTAAGTGCATCCATCACCTGCCAGCCGTCCATCACCGGCAGTTGGATATCCAGCAGAATAGCCAATGGGCGGTAATGCCGGGCCAGCTCAATTCCGTCGTCGCCGCGCACGGCTACAATACCTTTATAGTTTTTCTTGCGGGTGTAATCCAGCAGAATTTTGGCAAATGCCGTATCATCTTCAATAATCAGAATAATCTTATCACCTTCCTGAATATCATCCCGGTCATCATCTACGGGTTGCGGAATCTGGTCCGAGATAAAGCGTTTGGGCTCATCATCTTTTTTCGCCGGTTTCGGCAGTTCTGGTTGTTTAATGACCGGCTTTGGTACCAGCTCATCCATCGGCTTGGTTGCATCTCTCGGAACTATCAACGTAAATTCACTGCCTTTCCCTTCGGTACTCTGCAGTTCAATTTCTCCTCCCAGGAGACGAGAGAGTTCACGGCTGATTGACAGACCGAGACCTGTACCGCCGAATTTGCGCTGGGTGGAACCGTCTGCCTGCTGGAAGGCCTCGAAGACCATTCCTATCTTGTCTTTTGCGATCCCGATCCCGGTATCTGTCACGCGGAAGCGAAGGAGTTTATGATCAATATCTCCGGAAACATACAGCCCGATACTGCCTTCAGAGGTAAACTTAACCGCGTTGGACAACAGGTTTTTCAGAATCTGCTCCAGTCTTTGCTTATCGGTATGAAGTGTTTCTGCTGTTTCGGGTTCAATTTCGATATTAAGGTTTAGTTTTTTCTCAGCTGCCAGCGGACCAAACAACATTTTCATGTCGGTTGTAATTTCTGACACCGGAACCTCATTGATTTCCAGGGTCATCTTCCCGGCTTCGATTTTAGAGAGATCGAGTATTTCATCAATCAGCTGAAGCAATCCCTGTCCGGAACTTTGCATCACTTCGGCGTATTCCACATATTGCGAATCCAGGTCTTCACTTTCGGTCATCAGTCGGGAAAGCAGCAAAATGGAATTAAGCGGCGTGCGCAGTTCGTGGGACATGTTCGCCAGGAATTCCGACTTATACTTGGTACTTTGCTCCAGTTCCTGCGATTTCTGGTGAATGGCCGCATTGTGCTGCTCGATCAGTGCATTTTTTTCTTCCAGCAAACTGGTACGTTCCTCCAGTTCCTGATTGCTCTGCAGCAATTCCTCCTGTTGCACGCGCAACTCTTCTTCGGACGCTAAAAGCTTCTGTGACTGCGCTTCGAGTTCTGCATTAATATTTTCAAGTTCAGAGTGCTGCGTCTGTAATTCCTCGGATTGTGCCTGGGTTTCCTCCAGCAACTCCTGCAGTTTCAACCTGCTTTGGGCACCGTAAAACGCAAGTCCGATATTTCCTGCGACAGCTGCCAGGAATTCGCGTTGCAGTTTTGTGTACGCTCCAGTGGTTCCCAGCTCGAGCACGCCCAGCGGCACATTGTACCGCGTGACCGGAAGCGCCACGATATTACGCGGTGTCGTGGTTCCCGTCGCATAGCTGATGGTCAGGTTCGTATCCGGAATATCTTCTACCATAATTTCCTGCGCAGAACGGAATGATTCACCGACTATTCCCTCGCCCGGTTTCACCATTCGGGCAGATTCGCCCAGAGCATAAGACCCGGCCAGGTGCAGCATCGTGTCTTCTTCCTGCAGGTAGAGGGCAGCAACTGTACTGCCTGTAAAAGAAGTTACAGTTTCCAGAATATCTGCAGCCAGGGTTTCGATACTTTTCTCGCCCATCATGCGGTCATTGAGTTTTGCTACGGATGAGCTTAGCCATTCTTTTTCCTCTAAAGCAGCAAAAGATGATTCAAGGGAAACAGCCATGCGCTCCAGGGGTTCTGCCACGTTGCCCAAGCTATCGCGCACCTTTTGTTCCTGCAGCACATCATAATCCCCGTTGGAAATCTTAGCTGCTACTCTTTCAATAGCGACCAGGCGGTTCTCGGTTTCGTGATTTTTCAGCTGGAGTTCTGAATTCAGCTTCAGCCTTTCATCATAATCCAACGAAACTTTACGATAGAAAACCAAAGTAATGGTTATAGCCAGAAGTGCTGAAATAACAATCAGGAACGGAGTATAGGAAGCAAAACTTTCCATGGTTTCCGTGCGCGACTGAAGAATAGCCTCTTCTTCGGCCTGCATGGCAGCCACCGTGCGACGGATTTCATCCATGTATTTTTTGCCCATCATGAGCTGCTCCGTAGTCACCTCGTTTCTCTTAACCTTGTAATCCAGGTTGTTATCCAGGATGCGAATTCTTGTTTCGATATTGGAGCGCAGATTTTCCAGGTTTTTAATCTGCGAAGGGGTCTGGCTAATCTGGGAACTTACCTTCTCCAGCCCACCCGAAATTTTGTTTTTGGAACTAATATAAGGCTCCAGAAAAGCCTGGTTGCCGGTAAGCAGATAACCGCGCTGGCCGGTTTCTGCATTATTTACCAAAGAAAAAAGCTGATCCAAATTTTTGATGACCCGGTTGCTGTTGCGAACCATTTGTGCGCTGTCGATCAGATTCCTGATACTTACATACGAAGCTGCGGAACTGATGATTAGTAAAACAAGGGACAGGCCCAGCCCGTACAGTAGATTTTTTTTAAGACTCATGGTTGATCATTGGCTTGGCCACAGCTTCCGGCTGCAGCGGAATAGAAAAATAAAACTCGGAACCCTCGCCCGGCGTGCTGTGTACACCGATGGTTCCCCCATGCCGCTCTATGATTTCGCGACAGATATACAGCCCGATGCCCAGTCCCTGGAATCGTTCCGAAGTTTCCTCCACGCGATAAAATTTGTCAAAGATTTTGTTCTGATGCTGCCGGTCCATCCCGATTCCGAAATCACGGACGGAAAAATATACCTCATCATTGCGGAGTTCTGTGGTAATGTGAACTTCAGTACTATCCGGTGCGTATTTAATGGCATTGGTAATAAAGTTAATAATCACCTGCTCCAGGCGCATTTCATCACCGAAGGCTACAGCGCCCACCTGACCCTGGTGAAGAAGTTTCACCTCGGGATGGGTCTGTTGCAATACCTCCAGAATATGACCCACCAGCTCGTCGAAGGAAAACTCTTTTTTATTAAATTTCAGTTTACCACTTTCAATTTTAGAAATATCGAGCAGGTCGGCAATCAGAATGTTTAGTTTTTCAATATGATTCTGCACTTTATGCAGGCGGCCTCTCACAGTTTCGATATCGCCTTTGTCCAGGCTGCGTTCCAGAAGCTGGATATACCCTTTCACACTGGTCATCGGCGTTTTCAGTTCATGGCTGGCAATGCTGATGAACTCATCTTTTTTGCGCTCGGCTTCTTTGCGAAATTCGATTTCTTCCAGCAGCTTGGTCTGCATCTGGTTCAGCGCGCGGCTCTGTTCATAAATGCGGTAAAACGTTTTCACCTTAAGCAGCAGGATGTTCATATCCACCGGTTTGGTGATGTAATCCAGCGCCCCCGAGGAATATCCTTTGGTAATTAACTTTACATCGGCACTGGCAGCAGAAAGAAATATAATGGCTGTTTCCTTGGCCTTGCTGAAGCCGGAGATCGCTTCTGCTACTTCAAAACCGTCCATTTCCGGCATCTGCACATCCAGGATAATCAGGACGTAGGAATTTTTCAGCACCTTTTTCAGGGCTTCTTCCCCGGAGGTCGCCGTATCCACCTCGAAATTATTTTTTTCCAGGACTTTCTTCAGCGAAATTATATTTTCCGGAGCATCATCAACAATCAGAATCATGTATGAGAAAAGGTTGGTTCAGGTATAAAAGAAACCAAAGGTACTAAATTTTAAAATTTTATACACAGGTCGCTTTTGGACAAAATCAGACGATTTTATGATCATTATTAAAAGAAAGCAGGCCGCCGGCAACAAATATTCCGTCTTGGGGAAGTCACTAAAACTTTCCTGCATAAAATAGTTCCGAATGTAATGCCCGACACAGGAACTGCTGATTTCGTATCTTTGCACCAAAGAAACAGCGCAATGACGATACAGGAAAAACAGCAGGAAATTGTGGAGGCTTTTGACTTTATGGATGACTGGGAGCAGAAGTACGAATATATTATCGACCTCGGAAAAGAGCTGGAAGGTTTGCCCGAGGATAAGAAAACCGAGGCCAATCTGATCAAAGGCTGCCAGTCCAAAGTATGGCTGGACGCAAGTTTCAATGACGGTAAACTCTATTTCAAGGCAGATTCCGACGGTATTTTGCCGAAAGGAATTATTTCCCTGCTGGTCAGTATTTACAGCGGCCACACCACCCAGGAAATTCTGGACTCTGATTTTCAGTTTATCGAGCAAATCGGCCTGCAGGAGTTCCTGTCGCCGTCGCGCGCCAACGGCCTGATGGCGATGACCAAACAACTGAAGTTTTACGCCGTCGCGTTCCAGCTGAAATCGTGAAGCGCATTCTCGCATACCGCTTTTCGGCATTTGGCGATGTCGCCATGACGGTGCCGGTTTTCCGGGAGTTCCTGGAACAAAATCCCGAGGCGGAAATCGTAATGGTTTCGCGCCGGAATTTTGCAGATTTATTTAATGGCATTCCGCGGCTGACTTTTAAAGGAATTGATTTTGAGGAATACAAAGGTTTCTGGGGCCTGCGTAAGCTCGGGCGCCTGCTCGTGAAAGAATTTCAGCCGGATTATATCGCGGACCTGCACGATGTGATCCGCGCCAAAACTTTGGATCTTTTTTTTCAGAAAAACGGCTTTCCGGTTTATAAAATTAACAAAGGCAAGAAGGACAAGGAAACGCTTACTAACATTTGCCATCTCGATAAGCAACCACTGAAGCGCACTACCGAACGCTACGCTGATGTCTTCCGGGCCATGGGTTTTCCGCTGGTGTTATCGCACGAATACCGCTCGCGGCCGGGTAAAAAAGGAATTGGTGTGGCTCCGTTTGCACAGCACAAAGGCAAAATGCTGCCACTGGAAAAAACCTATGAACTTGTACGAAGGCTGGCAGCGCAATATCCTATTTATCTTTTCGGGGGCGGCAAAGCAGAAACCGAGGTGCTGAACAGCTGGCAGCAGCAACTGCCGAATACGGAAAGCCTGGCCGGCAAACTCAGCCTGAAAGAAGAACTGGAAAAAATTGCGGGACTGAAACTCATGATTTCCATGGACTCGGCAAATATGCACCTGGCGAGTTTAATGGGTACCCGCTGTATCTCCGTCTGGGGTTCCACGCATCCTTTTGCGGGCTTCCTGGGCTACGGACAAAGCGAGGAAGATGTGGTGCAGGTAAAAGACCTCAGCTGCCGGCCGTGCTCGGTTTTTGGTGACCGACCGTGTTACCGCGGTGACTGGGCCTGCCTGGAAGAGCTGAACATTCAGCAGATTCTGGACAGGGTTTATTTGTAAAGTTTTAAAAAAGTCCGTCAGAATAGCGGTTGCCTCCCTCAATAGCCGCGATGGAAATGGCATCCCCGCAGGAGCGCTTCCGCGCGACGAAGGGATATAATGGACAGCGCGACGCCGCTCCAAAGGAAGCACTCACCTTCCTGCTCCTATAAAAATTTATCGCCTTTCTTCAGGGTTTTCAAATCCTGCACGTAATCTTTGATAAGCTGGTCATTATCGCGCGGGCAAATCAACAAGGCTTTATCGGTATCTACGATGATGTAGTTCTTCAGCCCATCGATGACTGCGGCCTTATTTTTATTTTTAAGGTTGATGATGTTTCCTTTTGCGTTGTACGTTAGCACATGGCGGGATTTCACGGCATTTTTGGAATCGTCTTTTGCCGCATTTTCGTACACGGAAGTCCAGGTGCCGAGGTCGCTCCAGCCAATATCAGCGGGGATGACAAACACGTTTTGCGCTTTTTCCAGGATCCCATTATCGATGGAAATTTTATTTACTTTAGGATAAATCAGGTCAATACAGCCGTGCTCCTTTTCGGTATTGTACTCGCAGGCGGCGAAATCCTGAGACATGTCGGGCAGATATTCCGCAAAGGCAGCAAGGATGGATTGCACGTTCCAGATAAAAATGCCGGCGTTCCACAGGAAATCGCCGCTTTCCAGAAAGGTCCGTGCAATTTCGAGGCTCGGTTTTTCGGTAAAGGTGATGACTTTATAATACTGCGAATCGCCCTGATCCAGATACTGAATATAGCCATAGCCGGTTTCGGGACGTGTCGGCTGAATCCCGAGCGTGACGAGATAGTCATTTTCCTGCACCAGATTAAACGCCAGGGTAATCTTTTCCAGAAATAAATCTTCCTTCAGGATGAGATGGTCTGCCGGCAGCACGACGATATTTGCCTTGGGGTCTCGTGCGTCGATTTTTTGCGCCATATACATATTGCAGGCAGCGGTGTTCTTCATCATCGGTTCGCCCACAATGTTATCCACCGGAAGATCCGGCAGTTGCTGCTGGGTGAGCGCGATATATTCGCGGTTGGTGATCACGTATATGTTTTCCGGCGGCACAATCCGGCTGATGCGATCGTAGGTCTGCTGAATCATGGTGCTCCCGGTACCGAGAATGTCCTGAAACTGCTTGGGATATTTTTGAGTGCTCATGGGCCAGAAACGGCTGCCGATGCCGCCCGCCATAATAATGCAGTAGTTATTGCTATGCGCCATAGTCAAAGTAAATCATGAAATTTTTTCCACGCGGGCAATGGCCTTGAAAATATACTTGCGGCCGGTTTTCGCATGCACACAAAGATAGTTTTTTTTCCGCTTCTCTTCTATCTGATATGCCTCATTCCGGTAGAGGAAACGGTCTGTTACCAGCAGGTCACCCACATACAATGTTTCATCAGCCGCCTGCTGCACATCAAAATAGCGAACCAAATCGGGACTGGCAGTGAAACTGGCTTTGGGCGCGGCGGCAAATCGCTTTATAATGGGTTGCAACTCCTCTTCATACAAGCTCAGGCTTTCGAGCAGCATCTCCCGAAAAATCTGTTTCCATTCTTTGCCATGGGGCATAATTCGTAAACCGTAGCGGTCAAACGCAATGAGGTGCGCCAGCTCGTGGGTGAGCACAAAGAAAAACAGTTGCGGCGGCAGGGTACCGTTGATGGTAATCCGATGCTCGTTCTTCCCGAGTTTGCGGTAATCACCGAGTTTGGTAGCGCGCTCGCGGGTGACTTTCAGATGAATATGATGAGCGCCAAACCATTTTTTCAGGTACGCCAGGCACTCGGGGTCTGCCGGAAGAAAAGGCTGCAGGGCAGTAATAGACATGCCACAAAATTAGGCATTTAGCTTCTTGTCATGCAAGAATAATTTATAGGGACAACGGAATTCCGGCATAGAAATTCAGGAGTTTGAGACTGAATAGGTAATTGTATTTGGCCTGCGCTACACTGCCCTGGGCATTGGCATAGCTGTTTCTTGCATTGTTTAAGTCATACACAGTGCTGCGGCCGGCATTGAAACTTTTCTCTGCGAAATCGAGCGCCAGTTTGGTGCTTTTCTCTGCTTCTGCGGCGGCCAGCCAGGCTTCGTAATTACTTTCGGCATCGAACTGGGCGCGCTGTACATTCTGCAATACTTCCTGTTTTTGCTGTGCCAGGGAAGTACGGGCGATTTCTTCATTGATTTTAGACTGTTCCACATTGAGCCGCGTGATGCCTTTGTTGAAAATCGGGATGTTGGCAGAAAGCCCCACTTGTTGCCCGAAGCTGTCTTTATACTGATTAAAAAAACTGGCCTGCTGAATGGTGTTCCCGTTCATATCCTTACCAGGATTGAAGATGTAGAAATAGGAACTGCCAAAACCTGCGGTCGCAGAAACGGTGGGCCAGAACGCGGTTTCATTAACTTCAGTCTGTGCTTCGGCGGCGGTGATGCGGCTTTCGGCTGCTTTAATTTGTGGCTGGTTTTGCAGCGCAGTATCGAGGATGTCCGTAGCGGTGTACAGCGGTGCGGTCGGATCCTCCTGCACGGGAACTTCCGCCACATCGAAATCTTTGTAATCGGTGAGTTGCAGCAGCATGGCGAGCGCGAAAAGACTGCGGTCCGTATTAATCCGCGCGGTGCTCACATTTTGTTTCTCGCGGGCACGCGCCGCGGTAGCTTCTGCCAGCACGGTTTGTGCGGTGGTGCCCACTTCGGTGGTGATTTTTGCGCGATCGTAGGTGCGCTCGGCATTTTCGAGGGCACTCTCGGCGATGCGTGTAATTTCACGGTTGAGCAGAATGTTCAGATACTGCTGGGCAATTTGTAAGGAAATATCGTCTTTGATGCGTTGCACATCGTACTCGCTCGCCTGCACTTCAGCTTCACTTCGACGGATATTTTTTTCGAGACGGCCGTTGTTGAACACCAGGATATCTGCGCCCACATTGGCATTGTTGCTAAAGTTATCCGAACGGACGAAAGTGCCGGCGTTACCCGTTCCGAAACTCGCATTGTTGCTAACGGTTCCCGACACGGACGGAAGATATTGCCGCTTAGCCACTTCCAGTGCATTTTCCTGCGAGGACTTATTCAAAGAGCTCTGGACTACCTGCAGATTGTTTTGCACGGCATAATTCACGCATTCCTGCAGGGTCCACTTTTTCTGCGAAAATACAGTGGCAGAGAACAAACTGAGCAGCAGAACGGCAGATTTTTTCATGTGGGGAGTTTAGGGAATAAGACGAAGGAATGGCGGATTTGTTACAATAAAGTTCAAATGCGCTCCATCGGCGCCTACGTTACCCTGGAAAATTACTGCATTAGAAATTACGCCCCAGAAATATTCTGCGTTTAAGGACTTTAAAATCCTTCTTTCATCCAGACTTTGGCCACTTTGAAGACGTTCCAGGTTTTATATTTTCTGGCGAGATAAATGTACAAAAGAACGTCGGTGAGCAGGAAGGCAGTGATTAATAAAAGTGTCATTTCAAAGTTTTAAGGAGGGATTACGCGTGGGTTTTTCTGAAGCGGTCAGCGCTTGGGAAGATTTCTGCTTTATTCACTTATGCCTTCAAAGAAACCCTGCTTAAGATTTTGTTGATGAAGATAGTATAATTACTAAAATTATAAAGTCGTGATGGATGATTTGCACAAGGGCTTTGCAACTTGGCTTTAATCGGAATCATGATGTCAGATGGCTGCGAAGAGGAGCTTACCCTTGGCAGCCAATTCGTCGAGGTCAACACGCACGAGTGTTGCAACGACGCCGCACATGGCAAATATCAAAATGTAATAACCCACTTTTCGCAGGATCTTTATGGTCGCGGTATCGTTATTCATGGTTTTACCGTTAATCATATAAATTGTATAAATAGATGAAAATCCCGAGCAAGACAATAGTAGTAAAGATTCTGTCTTTTAGGGCATTTTCTTAAACTCATTAAATTAATTCTACTCTTTTTTCAAAGTCCTGAGGATGAAATTATACTTATGAGAGACTGTTTTTCATATAAATGCAGCAGTATATTCTCGTGTACTTTAATTTGTTAAATGATAGATTAATTTACCAATGATATAGCCGGCGTTATATAGGAGAAAGCCAGCAATTACCGTCGTATAAATTATATAAAGCAGTTTTTTTTCGTTTATGTTCTTAAGCATTTGCGTTTATGGTTGAGTGTTTATAAGTGTCTGCTGCGGCGGTTCTTGTTTAAGTCTTAATTCTCTGTTTGCCGCATCTTTACCATAATTATAAGCCCAAAATGACAAGGCTATGAACGAAAAGACAGCAATCCAAATTCTATTTTGTAACCTTTTGTTTTCCATTTTATAAATTTTTATTTTCCACGAATTCTTGGTATGCAAATGTGCATATAGGATTAATTTATATCACGATAGAGATACAGTCAATTCTTCAATTCCCCAATTCTCGCTACGATCGGCAAGGAAAAAATACCGCTTACTTGCAGATACTTTTCATAAAAGGTTTTGGCTTTCAAAGCATCATCTGCATTTCCATTTTCTTTATTTTTAAAATAAAACAAATGGCCCAGCAGTTCGTAGTAGGGAATATGATGACTGCTATCTTTTGCTTCAATAAGCTGAAGAACCTCTTCAACCCGCATCGCCGCCAGTTCCTCATAGGTCATTTTGAACGTATCATTCATATTGGTTTCAAAAATACGCTGTTGCTCTTCCGGCAGTTCGCCTTCATTTTCTCCAGAAGTTTCATCGCCAGAAATTCGGAAAACTGTTTTACAATGCGGATAATGTAGTCTTTGTCGTGGATCATTTTATTTAGTTTTGGTGCACGGTGCGGGATGCATGGTGAAAGATGCAGCTTATGTACGCCAGTTCGTTTTTACGTATTCGATATAATTGTGCAGCTTGCCGCCAAGCAGTTTGTATCGCCCGAGCAATTGTTTGAATTCCGGCAATTCCGGGTAAAGTTTTATAATTTTTAATAAATGGTTAGTGGTTTCATCACAACTGCTGTGTGCGATGATTAAAAAGCGAATATAGTCAGCTTTATACATTCGCCTTCCATAACCTTCAACAATATTGGAGTTGATAGAATCAGCAGAACGCCTTAACTGACTTCCCAATTCATATAGCTCATTCTTTGGTAACTTGAAGGAAACTTGATGCGTTTCGATAAACAACTCGAAGGAAATATTATAAATATCAAGTTTCGTATAACTCATCGTATCAATAATTTAATCTTATTTGTTACCTCCCATTTCGTACCATGTATCCTCCATCTCGCACTTCAGACCTTGCATCCTGCACCTCGCACCTCATCAGGCAAAGAAAATATACGCCAGCACCACCGATGTAATAATTCCCACCAGATCTGCCAGCAGCATCGCTGTAACCGTATATCGGGTATTTTTAATTCCTACGGCACCGAAATATACCGCAATCACATAAAAAGTAGTGTCCGAACTTCCCTGCAACACGGCCGCAAGCCTGCCCTGGAAACTGTCGGCACCGAAAGTCTGCATGGTGTCCACCATCATCCCACGGGCACCGGACCCGGAAAGTGGTTTGATGAGCGCCGTGGGTAAACCATCCACAAAGCGCGTATCAAAACCAACCACATACGCCACCCATTTCATCCCATCAATCAGCACATCAAAAACACCGGAAGTTCTCAGTAAGGAAATGGCAATCAGCATTCCGACGAGGTATGGAATAATTTTCACACAGGTCCAGAAACCTTCTTTTGCACCGTCAATAAACGCATCAAAAACATTAATTTTTTTATAAATACCACCCAGTACAATCGCGAAGAAAATCAGCAGAATAATGCCGTTGCTCAGCAGCATACTGAAACTATCCAACCCTTCTTTGCTCAGGCTGACCAGATAAACCACCAACAGCGCAACAATCGCTGAGATGCCCCCCACATATGCAAGTACGATAGGCTGCAGCAAATTGATTTTCTGGTACAGCGAAACGATAATCATGGCCGCCAGTGTTGCCGCAAATGTCGCAATCATGCACGGCAGGAAAATATCGGTCGGGGTTTCTGAGCCCATCGAAGCGCGGATGGCGATAATCGAAACCGGAATTAAAGTAAGTCCGCCGGCATGCAGGCACAAGAACATAATCTGCGAATTACTGGCGCGCTCTTTATCCGGATTTAAAGTCTGCAGGCTTTCCATCGCTTTCAGTCCAAAAGGGGTTGCCGCATTATCAAGTCCCAGCAGATTCGCCGAAAAGTTCAGCAGCATATGCCCGAAGGAAGGGTGGTTCTTCGGAATTTCAGGAAATAGCCGCGAAAAGAAAGGCTGAATCATTCTGGATAATAAGTTGATGCCGCCTGCTTTTTCAGCAATGCTCATAAAACCCATAAACAACGTCATAATGCCAATCAGGCCGAGGCAGATTTTTACGGCCGTTTCAGATGTTCCGATAACCCCGTCCGTTTCCTGAATACGGTACACCTGCACGGTAGAATTTGCAGAATTGGTGCGGTAATGGATTCGGTGTTCCTCCGCATTTTGCCGGGTTTGCAAAGATTGCTGAATTCCCGGTGAGAGTTCTGTGAACGGCTGGGTCGCGATCTGTACCGTGTCGCCGCTCTTGCCCACTACCATATCATTGTAAATGGCTTTGTAATGGTCAGAAAAAACGTACTTCAGGCTGGCCACCAAAATGGCCACAATAATGAATCCACTCCAAATCCTGCTAAGAACCATATCCGATAAATTTGCCGTAAAAGTAATTAAATTTCAAGTTCCTGCTGATTTAGGCCCGGTTACCTTTTCATCCTCTATCTCCAACATCAATTGTACAATATTGTACAGCGGCTGTGCCTGAAATTAGCTTAGTTTAGATTTTTTTAAAAATTGATGACAACACTTTTATATTAATTTTAAAAATCAGCTCATGCCGGCATATCTGCAAAGCGTAACTTTCAGGCGAACAGCCAACCTTTTAGCGATGGGAATGTGGACAGAAATCATTGTGAGCAGCAGCACCCGGAAAGATTACGCAACGCGAAGTGCAAACTCCTTTCATACAAAACACGGCGATCGAACCGCTGGAACTGAACTGCCGTTATCTGATTTTGAAATTATAAAAGTGTAAAAACCAATTTCGCCAAACAGACGCCTCCTGTCCGTTTGAGTGAGTAGATTTGTCTTAAAGATATAAACGATGGCTAAAAAAGAACAAATGCTCCGGCTGCAGTATATTGAAGATTTTCTGCGCAGAAGAAAAGACCGGGGTGCAAATTATGAAGAAATTGAAGCGTACCTGCAGGAAAAGTTTGAAGAAAAAGATTTACTGCCGCAGCTGAATTTTACCAAACGTACGTTCAGCCGGGACAAAGACACCATTCAGGAAGTCTCCGGCATTGAAATTTCTTTTTGCCGCCGGCGGAAAGCCTACTATATTGAAAATGAAGAATTGGCGGTACATCGGGAAAGTGTCTTCGATAATCTCCTCCTGGTACAGGCGTATCGGGAAGCGAAGAGCGACAGCAATATCATGTTGTTTGAGCAGCGCATTTCGCGCGGACTGGATTTACTGAATGGACTGATTCATGCCATTAAACATTCAAAAATAATCACCTTCACGTACCGGAATTTCTGGAAAGATGAGCCGCAACATCGCGTCATGAAACCGGTAGCACTGAAGGAGTTTCGCCAGCGCTGGTATTTACTGGCGAGTGAAAAGCGGGCAGGTGGTGAGGAAATGCCGCTCCGCACTTTCGGGTTGGATCGCATGTCTGACCTCGAGATTTCCGGCAGCTCCTTTGCGCCGTTAGCGATAAATGTGGAAGAATTGTTTAAAGATGCCTTTGGGATTATTGCACCGAACACCGACGAGCCGCCAACTGCGGTCAGGCTTTGGTTTGATGAACATCAGGCCAAGTATATTAAAGCACTGCCGCTGCATCATTCGCAAAAAGTAGTTGCTGAAACAGAAACCGGGGTAGTTTTTGAAATGTTCCTTGCGCCCACGTATGATTACCGGCAGGAGATTTTGTCCTTTGGCACGCGCTGCCAGGTACTTTCGCCGCCGAACCTGATTACCCAAATTAAACAGGAAATTGAAAAGATGAC
Source organism: Kaistella sp. (assembly GCA_032057205.1). Lineage (GTDB taxonomy): Bacteria > Bacteroidota > Bacteroidia > Flavobacteriales > Weeksellaceae > Kaistella. The sequence goes on along the minus strand of DAMCFT010000001.1, from coordinate 297,489 downwards.
GCAGATGTACGAGCACACACCCGAAGTAGCTTTGGTCGCGAAAGAATAATAAGAATTCTTTACTTAAAGTTTTCTGCCCGCACGCACGAGAACAATTGCAGCAGTCGGGCTTCGTCCTGTTCCCAGCAATATTCCTCCGCCGCTGCATGAAGTGCTTCTTGGTAGAATTGCCGTCCGTTGGCCAGCACAGTCTGGATTTTGGCGGCAATTTCGGTGGGTTCGTGGGTTTCTGTCATTTCCCCTACTTTGAAGCGGCTGTAAATTCGTTTCATTTCCGGGAAATTAATGAGCACAAGCGGTACCCGCGCCTGGATACAGTCGCCCACTTTATTTGGCAGTGAATACAGATAGCTGACGCCACCATTTTCTTCCAGGCTAATGGCTGCATCTGCCGTGGCAGTTACTTTCCTTAAATCTTCCGGCAATAATTTACCCAGAAAAATAACTTTATCAGTCAGGTTTTCCTGCCGCACCAGATTTTCGTATTCTTTGCGCTTCGGGCCGTCGCCGGCTATTTTAAAAACCACATCATCAAGCTTTTTCATGGCCAGAATCGTTTGCGGAATCCCGCGCGACTGATTAATGGCGCCCTGATACAACAAGATTTTAGGATTATTTACAGGAAACTGCTGCGGCGCAGAAAGTTTACGCGGAATATTGCGGATGACGATTGGATCCACCTGATATTTCTGCCGGAACCAGTCAGCGTAGCTTTCACTTTCCGTCATCATATAGGGCAGCCCGGGCACCAGTTTGTTTTCCAGCCAGCGCCAGATTTTCTGGGTAAATCTTCCCTGGAGTGCGGGCATTTCGGTATAAATTTCGTGGCTATCGAAAACCAGTGGAATCTGCAGTTTTTTGGCAACCAGAACATTGGGCCACAAAGCATCCAGATCATTGGCCAGCAGGATCGTGTTTCTATCTGCCTTTTGTATTAAAAGCTGATACAATTTCCAATTAAATTCCGGATAGGCGGTCTTTAAGGAAGTGGCGCGGTGCTGAATTCTTGTAAAAGGATAAGGCCGCTGCATCGGTGCGGCACCACCCCAGTCATTACCAATAAGTTCTATCTGGTAGCCGTTGTTATAAAGTGTCTGGCAAACTTTTTCAATTCGCTGATCAGTCGCCAGGCTGCTGAAGGCGGAAACTAACACTTTCATTTAGTACGGCCCAGCTTAAACAATTGATACAGCTGAATTCCGCAAAGAATTCCGTTCGGAATGATGATCGGCCACAAATAGCCGGAAAATACGCCGTAGATAACAAATAAAATACAACCTAAAAGGTTCACGATCCGGATATGGCGAATATCCCTCAGCGCAAAGCTGAGAACGATAAAAAAAGAAGCCGCATAGCCGGCAATATCGACAATCTCCGGAGTCATTATTTTAAAATGTGGGGACACAAACCTAAACATTTTCAATGAGATGGAGAAACTTTTTTCTGCCATATCGTCCTGATTTATCTTTGGTAAAGTATTTGTAACTTTGAGTAAGCCGGGAAATTACACCGTCCCGCCAATTAATTTAAAGACGAGAAACAATAATATGGATCACCAATTTTCCAATGGTTTGGACCAGGTTTTCAAACAAAGTAAAAATGAAGCCCGCCGCCTGCACAGCGAGTTCCTGAATACGGAACATTTCCTGCTTGGAATGATCAAGACTGAGAATTCTGCGCGCGAAATGATGAGCAGCCTTGGTGCGGATCTTACCCAGATAAAACGAAAAATAGAAACCATGTCGCTCACCGGCGTTAACCCTTATACCGGCGCCAGTGACAGAATTTCTTTTACAAAGATGGCCGATCAGGCCGTGAAACGCTCAGAGCTGGAGTGCCGCCAGTATCAGGGCAGTGAGATTAATACGGTACACCTGCTGCTGGGAATTCTGTATAAAACGGAAGACCCTGTTACCAGTATCCTGGGTTCCTACGATATTGATTACGAGAGCATTTCCAAAGAGTATCAGAAGATTATGAAAAGCTCCGGCGAAACGCCCAAGATGAGTGCTTATGATGATGATGATGAACGCGAAGAATACGGACAGATGAGAAAGCCTACCGGCAGCCTCGGCAGTGGCAAAAGCAAAACACCCACACTCGATAACTTCGGGCGTGACCTGACAGCACTTGCCCGCGACGGCAAACTGGATCCCGTTATCGGGCGTGAAAAAGAAATCGAAAGAGTTTCCCAGATTCTCTCCCGCCGCAAAAAGAACAACCCTTTGCTGATCGGTGAGCCGGGCGTAGGTAAATCTGCTATTGCAGAAGGACTGGCCTTGCGCATTCAGCAGAAAAAAGTATCGCGTGTGTTATATGGCAAACGTGTGATTACCCTTGATTTGGCCAGCCTCGTTGCAGGAACCAAATATCGTGGCCAGTTCGAAGAGCGCATGAAAGCGATCATGACGGAACTGGAAAAGAACCGCGATGTTATTCTTTTTATTGATGAGTTGCACACCATCGTAGGAGCCGGATCTTCTACCGGAAGCCTGGATGCCAGCAATATGTTCAAACCTGCCCTAGCGCGTGGAGAAATCCAGTGCATCGGTGCAACTACTTTGGACGAATACCGTCAGTACATTGAGAAAGATGGCGCGCTGGAACGTCGTTTCCAGAAGGTAATGGTAGAACCTACAACAGTAGAAGAAACCGTTCAGATTCTGAATCAGATTAAAGACAAGTATGAAGACCACCACAACGTAACGTATACCGACGAAGCGCTTCTGGCGTGCGTTAACCTTACGTCCCGCTACATCACCGATCGTTTCCTGCCGGACAAAGCCATTGATGCAATGGATGAAGCAGGTTCCCGCGTGTACATTAAAAACATGAAGGTGCCGACTGAAATCATCGAGTTTGAAAAGAACATCGAAGAGATTAAGGAGCAAAAGCAGCGTGCCGTGAAAAAACAGGATTACCTGGAAGCACGAAAACTCAAGGATGAAGAAGAGCGTCTGCAAATGGAGCTTACCCTGGCGCAGGAAGCCTGGGATAAAGATGTGAAGGAGAAAAAAGAAACCGTTACCGAAGAAAATGTAGCGGAAGTTGTTTCGATGATGAGTGGTATTCCGGTGACGAAAGTCGGTAAGAACGAACTCGATAAGCTGTCACAAATGGACGATATGCTGAACGGCAAGGTGATTGGTCAACAGGACGCAGTGAAAAAAGTGGTGAAAGCCATCCAGAGAAACCGCGCCGGGTTGAAAGACCCGAACCGTCCGATTGGAACGTTTATTTTCCTGGGAACCACCGGTGTAGGTAAAACCGAATTAGCGAAAGTAATGGCGCGCGAACTGTTCGATTCCGATGAAGCTCTCATCCGTATTGACATGAGTGAGTACATGGAAAAATTCGCAGTTTCCCGATTGGTGGGAGCGCCTCCCGGATATGTGGGATATGAAGAAGGCGGACAATTAACTGAAGCTGTACGCAGAAAACCATACGCGGTGGTACTGCTTGATGAGATTGAAAAAGCACACCCGGATGTATTTAATATCCTGCTGCAGATTCTGGACGAAGGTTTTGTAACCGATTCACTGGGCCGAAAAATCGATTTCAGAAATACAATTATTATCCTGACCTCCAATATCGGTACGCGCGACCTGAAAGATTTCGGAGACGGCGTTGGATTCGGCACCACGGCAAGACAAAGTTCTACTGATGCACGTGCGCGCAGCACCATTGAAAATGCACTGAAGAAAGCTTTTGCACCGGAGTTCCTGAACAGGATTGATGACATCGTCATCTTTAATAATCTGGAGAAAGAAGATATTGCTAAGATCATCGACCTGGAGCTTAATAAACTCTATAAGCGACTGGAAAAGCTGAACTATAAAGTGGAGCTTACCGATGAAGCTAAGGAGTTCCTGGCAGAAAAAGGCTGGGATAAGGATTTTGGCGCAAGACCGCTGAAACGTGCAATTCAAAAATATATCGAAGACCTGCTGGCTGAGATGTTAATTAATAAACATTTGACCGAAGGGGAAACGGTAACATTGAAGTTGAACGATGCCAAAGATGCGCTGGAAGGTATGAAGCAGGCAGAAAAGACTGCTGCAGAATCTTAAATTAAAATTATTTTACACAATAAATCCCGGTCGTAGCAACGACCGGGATTTTTACTATTGCGTATGGAAAATAAATTCTCTTTATTTTCCCCCAAGCTTATTTACAGCGAATTTTTACTTAATCTCCACACAACCTACGCGTCCGCCTGCGTTTCCGGTTGGCTGGGATTTGAAGTCATCTTTATCCGCGTGGATGATGAGCGACTTGCCCATAATATTTTTCGTATCATCGCTGCAGCCCAGGCACCATTTATCGGTTTTGAACGTCAGCCTGGCCGTGCCGTCTTTATCAGCCATTAAATTTCCGATGTCGCCCATGTGGTGCTCATCTTCCCCCCATTTGCCGTGCATTTCATGTGTCGGGTTCCAGTGTCCGCCAGCCGATGAACCATCAGCAGAGGAGCAGTCGCCAAACTCATGGATGTGTACCGCATGAATTCCCGGCGTGAGTTTATAAGCATTTAAATCAAGGGAAACCATTTTACCGGACTGCTTAAATTCAGCCGTGCCCTGAGTTTGGGTGCCGCTTTTGGCGTTGATAGCGTAATTCTTGGTGGTTGTACAGGAAACAGCGATGGCCGCTGCACATAGTACAGTAGAAAGCGTAGCGATTTTCATAAAGTATATTTTTTATTGTTTTTAATGTGGCGTAATCCACGGTTCAGTTGCAGAAAAGCACCGTTCAGTGGAATATTTTTTCAGCAAATGTTATTCCGCAATAGCTTTACCGGTGTAAACTTACAATAATGAAACTACAACTCCGCTTCTGTATTGGTCTGTTTTTAATTCAAAGTGTGTTGTTACACGCCCAAACGCAAGTCAGCGGAACTGTTACTTTCCGCGGGAAACCCGTTTCGGATGTTTCGGTTACTTTAAAAGACAGCTACGACGGCAGCACCACCAATCAGGAAGGGTTTTATTCTTTTACAACAGAAGAAACCGGTCCGCACACGCTCGTTTTTTCGCATCCAAAATATACGAGTTACGAAACCGCCGTCAACCTGAACGGACAACCGTTGAAAACAGATGCTCAACTTGCAGAGCAGTTCTCGGAAATTGATGCCGTGGTTATCTCTGCCGGCTCCATTGAAGCCAGCGATCGCAACCGTGCGACGGTTTTACTGTCTCCGCTGGATATTTATACGACCGCCGGAGCCAACGGTCAGATTACAGCCGCACTGGAGACGTTGCCCGGTGTGCAAAAGGTAGGCGATATGGCCGGCTTGTTTGTGCGTGGCGGCAGCGGCCGGGAAACCCGATTCTATATGGATGGTACCCTGGTTAACACCTTTTTCGGTAATACGGTTCCCGGGCTGAAAGCAATGGACCGGCTTGATACTTCTCTCTTTAAAGGTAATGTGTTTTCCAGCGGTGGCTATTCCGCGGCGTACGGACAGGCACTTTCTTCGGTGCTGATTCTGGAAAGCATTGATATTCCCGATGAGAATGCGGCCAATCTCAGCATTTCACCTTTATTTATCAGTGGAGGCTATCAATATGTTAATCAAAACCGAAATACGTCTGCAGGAATAAATGCTTCATATTCCAATTTAACTCTGATGACTGATTTGCTTTCTTTTAATACTGATTTTAAAAAAGCGCCGGAAAGTATCGGCACCAAATTTAATTTCCGTCATAAAACCAAAAGCGGTGGTATCTTTAAATATTACGGAAGCCTCGATGCGAACCGCGTTGGCGTACAGCGTAAAAGCCTGGAACCGGAAGCCGATACAGAACAAACCTTTCTGAAAGGTAAAAACACGTTTCACAGTTTATCTTTCCGACAGAAAACCGGTGCGTGGTTACTGCAGGCAGGAGCGTCAGCGACCTATAATAAAAATGAAATTGATCAACTTTCTTTGCAGGCAGAAGAAAAAATAACTGAGACTGAAATTATCAAGGCCGATACTTATTTTAATGTCCGCGCCACGGCAGAAAGAAAAATTAACCGAATATCCGCCGTGCGCGCCGGAATAGAATACAATGACAACCGCGAAATCACCAGGCTTTCTTTTCTGCCGCAGCCATTGCAATACGATGATCATCTGACGGCCGGTTTTGCCGAAACCGATTTGGCTTTCAGCAAGAATTTTTCGGTAAAAGCAGGAGTTCGCACTGAATACAGCGATTTGCTGAACCGCTGGAATTTCGCACCACGCCTGGCAGCCGCTTACCGTTTCTCAAAAAACCTTACGGCTTCACTGGCCACCGGAATGTATTATCAGACACCTGAAATGCAGCTGGTCGGCGGATATATTCCTGATTATGAAAGAGCGGCACATTATGTATTTCAGCTGGAGCAAAATATCAGCGGGCGTACTCTGCGACTGGAAGGTTATTATAAAAAATACGACCATCTTGTTCAGACAAATTTTTTAAATCACCAGGAGACAGCGGTGAATAATGACGGGAAAGGATATGCGGGCGGTGCCGAACTCTTTTGGCGCGACCGCAAAACGCTGCCGGTAATTGATTACTGGATTTCCTATTCTTACCTGGATTCCCGCCGAAACGACAGAATGTATGACCGCATGCTCTTTCCGGACTTTGCCGCCGGCCACACAGCTTCTCTCGTCGCGAAGAAATTTGTGACCCGATGGAAAACAGGATTTAATGTTTCCTACACCTACGCAACCGGACGTCCGTATTATCATTTTCAACCCAACGCCACGGGAAGTTACATACTGCAAAACCGCGGAACCGCACCGGCCTACAGCGCCCTGAATCTGAGCCTAAATTATTTGCCAAATCTGGGAAAAACCGACCGGAAATCATTTATTGTTTTTGTTTTGGCACTGAATAATGTGCTCGGCGAAAAACATGTGTACGGCTATCAGTTTTCCAGGGACGGGCTGCGAAGCCGGGCAGTGACACCGGCCAGCAACAGTTTCATTTTTGTGGGTGCGTTCATCAGTTTTGGAACGGACCGCACAGAAGAAGCCATTAATAACAACCTCTAATATCTATCATCTAATTGTCTATTGTCTAAACATCTATTCTCTGAATATCTTTTCTCTAAATACGATTATCTTTAAACCCTCCAAATCACTTTTAAAATTATTATTATGAAAAATTTATTGTTACTGTTTGTTTGTCTGTTGTCGCTTTCTTTAGCCGGACAAACCACTTACGAAAAGGCCATGACCGAAAAAATCGCGCAAATGGACAAAGCCAAAACGCCGGAAGAATTCACGGCTGCCAGCCATGCTTTTATCAGGATTGCCGAAAAAGAGAAAACGCAGTACCTGCCCTACTATTACGCAGCCCTCAGTACGGTGGCGCGCGGACGGGTGATGATGCGTGACAACGATTTCTCCTCGATGGATGCGATCACAACCGAAGCGCAAAAGCAACTAGACAAAGCCATCGAGCTCAATAAAGATGACAGCGAATTATATGTGGTGCAAAAAATGATTCACGGCCTCAGAATGCTGGTAAATCCGCAGGAACGATACATGACGGAAAGCAAACTGGGCTTGCAGGCACTGGCAAAAGCGGAACAACTGTCACCGGAAAATCCACGGATTACACTGTTGCGTGCAGAAGACATGTATTTCACGCCGGCTCAGTTCGGCGGTGATAAGGAAAAAGCCGTTCAGCTGTTCCAAAAAGCGCTGGCGCAGTATGACCGATTTAAACCCGCCACCCCACTCCATCCGAACTGGGGAAAAGAAGAAGCTGTATATTTCATCAATCAAAAACCTTAACCAAAACTGCCGCAGCTGAAGCTGCGGCAGTTTATTTTTTTATAAGCCGAACACAACGCCGACACTCGGTACGAAACCGCTGCTGAAGACAGATTTGTCTTTATCATACAACACATTGTACATCCCGCCGATCTGGAGATAGGCACGGTCGCCGATGCGCTGCATAAAGCCAGCGCCCAGATACAAAGCTGCTTCTTCACCGGAATAGGTAAGGTGATCCACTTTGTTTTTTTGGTTAAAGAAATACTCCTGAAACAAGGCGCTCAGGTAAAAGTTGCGGCCGATGTACTGATTCAGGAAAGGACCGACACCCACCGTTGTTGCTGAATAATAGCTGGAGTTGGTCCAGGTGAAATTACCGGCCAGTCCGGCTTCCGTACTTTCAGTGAGTTTGTACCCTACGCGCGGTGAGAGGTACACCGACGTCGCACTCCCACTGCCAAAAGAACCGCCAAGACCGGCCGAACCACCAAAGGTCCAGCGCGAATCTGATGCTACTGCAGAAGTGAATTGTGCCTGCAATGAAACCGAAAGGATCACAAATAAGAAAAAAGCTGCCTTTTTCATGGGTGAAATATTTCAGATAAAAGTACAGCTTTTTAAAATGATGAGTAAAGCTACAACAAGTTTTCACGTGAAACAATGGCCGGGGATTTCCTCTCTTAGCCCCGATGGAAGCGGCATCCTCGCGGCGATGCGACAGCATTGCCGCGAGATACAGCGGACAGCGGGACTTCACGTGAACGAATGTTCCCAACTCCCTGCTCCTTCGTAGTTATGCGATTATTATTGTAAATTTGCAACCCTCTGGGGCGTGTGATTCTTTGTGTTTCAGAGGAGTAAAGAAATTCGGTTATGAAAATTGTAGTTGGCCTTTCCGGCGGTGTGGATTCCAGTGTGGCAGCGTACCTGCTTCAGCAGCAGGGGCATGAAGTGGTGGCACTTTTTATGCGCAACTGGAATGATGCTTCGGTGACGCTGGAAGATGAATGCCCGTGGATTGAAGACAGCAATGATGCGCTGATGGTCGCGAAAAAACTCGGCATTCCGTTTCAGGTGATTGATATGAGCGAGCTCTACAAGGAAAAGATTGTGGATTACATGTTCGCCGAATATGAAAAGGGCCGCACGCCGAATCCGGATGTGCTGTGTAACCGCGAAGTAAAATTCGATGTTTTTTTGAAAACGGCTTTGGCGCTGGGTGCGGATAAAGTAGCGACGGGACATTATGCGCGCGTGGCTTCCACGGTACAAGAGGACGGTACGGAAACATTTCATCTCCTGGCCGGCAAGGACCAGAATAAAGACCAGTCGTATTTTTTGTGCCAGCTGAGTCAGGAGCAACTTTCAAAGGCTTTGTTTCCGATTGGGGAACTCACCAAACCGGAAGTGCGCGAGATTGCGCGGGAAATGGGCCTGGTGACCGCCGATAAGAAGGATTCGCAGGGATTGTGCTTTATCGGGAAGGTAAGTTTGCCCACTTTTTTGCAGCAACAACTGGAGCCGAAAGAAGGTGATATTGTGGAAATTTTTAAAGACTTTCCCGGTTTCCAACAGCCGCTGCCGGAATTTTCGACGAAGGAGGAAGAGCTGGAATATTTATCACAAAAAATAAAATACAAAAAGACCGACGGCAAAATCATCGGCCGCCATCCGGGCGCGCATTATTTCACCATCGGTCAGAGCAAAGGGCTGGGAATTGGCGGTCATGCGGAATCATGTTTCATTATTTCGCGGGACATGGAAAGCAACACGCTTTTCGTGGGTGAGGGCAAAAATTTCCCGGGCTTGTTCAGCAAAGTGATTCGTATTGCACCGGAGGATGTTCACTGGGTTCGCGAAGACCTGCGTCTGGAAGAAGGTGGGCAGCTAGAAGTGCAGGCGCGTATTCGTTATCGTCAGCCTTTGGAGTGGGCTACGTTGCATCAGTTTGCCAGCGGTTTGTATCTGGAATTCAAGCAGCCGCAATCTGCGGTGGCGGAAGGCCAGTTTGCCGCGTGGTATGGTGGTGAGGAGCTGCTGGGGAGCGGGGTGATTGGGTGAGGAAAGTTTTCCTGATTGCTATGTTTTTTTACATTGATTTACATTCTGACTTTACTTTAAGCAATTGCGATATTACGTGCAATTGCCTTCTTTTTATGGACTACATATTAAATTGATTTAAATTCATTTTGTAATTAGTTTTTACCATAACATATGCTTTAGTGTAAAATATTAATTGTTGTGTTTAGTTAAGTTTAAAATAATAAGCTAACATTTGTATTATATAAAATTTTTAGCAAGACTGCTGTAATATAATATAATAGTTTTATAATCTGTATTTTTGTGGCCGTGCAGCAGTGAGTATTGCTGTGTAGTAACAAAAACAGAAAATGAAAAAAACTTTATCAGCGTGGCAAGGGGTTGTATTGCTAGCTTTCTTATTTTTTAGTGGTGTTGTAGTTAAGGCGGAGGGTTCGAAGGATTTGTATCCAACTGGCGTTAAAGGAAACAGAGCGTTTTTGGTAAGCAGAGATACTCCTTTTGGAACTAATTCAGATAGGAGTTGGCCATTTTTAACCCTGGGTACACACTATGTATATGTAAAGAATGGTGAAGTACTGCATACCGCCTCAAGTGCGCAGAATGTTGGTTCCGGACGAATTCGCTTAACCGCTCCAAACGGGAGCATTTACACCAGCGCTGGCGATGATACCGGAAAAATTACGACGCGTACTGCTGAATTAGCAGGTCCAAGTGCTACCGGTGCAGCTTCGGGAGACAATTACTCTACATTTAACCGAACAGCAACTGCTGCACAGGAAGGCATTTGGAAAGTCGAGTTTATCGCTCCCGGAGGAGTAGGCGCAACAAACGTAGATCAAGTGGATATTCTTGCTAACGCTAGCTGGACACAGGCTGCAAGTCCTTCTGCTTTAATTGCTGCTTGGGATATTTCCGTACGAAAAGGTAATAGCTGGGTTAGCGGGCGAGTATATACACCTGTCTTAAACTTAATAATTAAAGATTCTTTTACCTCAGCAAAAGCGTATTACGGTGTTAATTATGTTTTAACCAAAGACGGATATACATACCGTGTCAAAGGAAATGGCTCAAATGGAGTTGGTTTTACTTCCTTTGTTAACAACCGCGGTTTTGTAGATAATCGTAATTACAGTATCTACGCCAGTTTAAATAATTCTCTTGCAGCCAATGTACAGGCTGCAACCCAAGACCCGCGGATTGCAGATGGAGGCAAGGGTATTACCCATAAGATGTTCTATGCGCTTCCAGCTTCAGACCTGCCAACAGAAGCAGCCGGTGCCGCGCCCGGCGGAACAACATGGCTAAAGAAAGTGCGTGTGGCGCCGAAAGTCACCGAAATATCTGTAGAAGGCGTAGAAGGAACAGCAGGGCAAATCAGCAGTAAAGGCGGTAATGTCATTTTTACTGCAGATCGCGCGGGTGGTTTTGAAATTCTGATAAAAAGTACGGATCCGGCGAAAGCATTTTCTACCAGAACTATTAAGGGAAGTAGTAACGAAGGTGAAAATAAGATATTCTGGGATGGCAAGGACGGAGATGGCAACTCAGTACCTCAAGGGACTGTGCCAATTGAAGTGACAGTTACACTGCAGGGCGGTGAAGTGCATTTTCCCTACATCGATATGGAAATTAATCCTGCGGGAATTGTAATAGAACTGTATAACACAGCCCTTTCCGGAATTGAGTCAGATATTGTTTACTGGGATGATACACCGGTTACAGGCGGGAGCGCAAATGAAAAATCAAATCCCGTTGAAAACCTTACAGGTCTGTCCAGCAATACCAACGGACATAAATGGGGTACCTACTCTGCCACCACTGGTAATAGCGGGAATTCCAATACAGGTTCTTATAGTTTTGGCAATGAAAAATCAATGGATACCTGGACTTTTGTGAAAGGTTCAGCCGTTACGATACCTACTTCAGTTATAGTATTAAAAGCCGATCTCGCCGTTACCTCTCTTACCGCCGACAAAACGAACGCAGTTCCGGGGGATTTGGTAACTTTTACCGTTACTGTTAAAAACAACGGCCCCGATGCGGCCAACGGTTCCAAATTCGTTTTTACGCTCCCGGCTGGATTTACCGGCGGCACAGCTTCCTTTAATGGGAATACATGCGGTACGCAAACAACTGCCGTATCCTATGACAGCAGTAAAAATACGTACAGTGCTACGCTCAATCTTCCCAATGGATGCGAGGTTACCTATACCATCACTGCCACCGCCGGAGCACCGGGCGCTTCCAGTGCGCGCGAAGTCAAAGCCTCTGTTTTGAGGCCAAATGATGTGACCGATCCTGATGCGACTAACACCAATTCTACTGCACCGCCGGGCACCGCAGAACAGGAGTGTGCAAACAACGGACTTACTGTGGCTTGTAACAACATTAAAACGCTTGATTTGAATGTATTCTGTGAAATCAGCAGCAGAAATCTAGACGTTGCTGATAATAATTTAGCAGAATACGTATTACCGCCAACCGACGTGGGGTATCAGTTTGATATCAGGAATCTAGATAACTCATTCAATTTAGAGATTAATGGGACCAAAATTCTTTCAAGGGATATACAGTTTTCGAGTGGGGGAACTTCCGGAATTAATATAGGCTTTGAAGACGGCACCCGTTATGAAACTCCAGGGATTAATTCCATCTGGACTATAGTAGGTACTAATGAAAAACCTGTGATAAGAGTAATAATCGGATCTGCTGGAAATATAAAGCTGTATGGCAGCAAGGTATCACAAGGCCCGCTCTTCCCGCTTGTCTTATTGAATAGTGGAACGTTTACCCCAGTTACAATATACAACGATCGACCCAATGTTATCAAGATTACGCAGGAAATAAGCGGTCCTACTTATATTCGCGGCCGCATCTATGGTGCAAAAACGGCTCCCTGCGTTTGCTTCGATGCAGCGAATACAACAGGCACTGCCGCCGACACCCAAGTAGGGATTACCACCCTTCAGCGCGCCGGTACAGATAATGGCAACTGGCCGATGGTTCGCAAATCAGGACACATTGCTTTGGAATCAAATGATAAAGGATTTGTAATCACCCGGATGACGACCGCTCAGATTAATGCAATCCCAACGCCGGTAGATGGTATGATGGTATTCGACACGACTGCAAACTGCCTGAAAATACACAATGGGAGTACCTGGAAATGCTTTTCAACACCGGCATGCCTGTAATCATTAAATAGTAAATGCAATTAAAATGAAACATATCATCATTTCACTCTCGCTGCTGATTTCGGCAACTGCTTTCGGGCAGGTAATCATAGGTAATGAAACGGGAACTGCAATACCCGCCAATAAAGCAGGAATCTTGCTTGAGTTTGCTGCTGCACAAAATAAAGGCATCATCCTGCCCTATCTGCGCACGCTCCCTGTGTCGCCATCTCCGGGTACGTTGGCTGTAGACGCTACGACCGGTAGTGCAGCCAAAGTCGTGTACCGTGACAATTCCTCCTGGAAGGACCTAAGCAGTGGATTTACAGCTAATCTCACCACAACCCTGGCCGGTCAGCCCACAACAACCAGTACCATTGCACAAAAAAGTGTTATTGGTGCGACTACTTCCTCGGCAGACGGTGTACTTGTGCTGGAATCTACCAACAAAACAATGGTATTACCACGCGTGCAAAGCACCATGGATGTCATCAGTCCTGCTCCAGGCATGATGGTGTATGTAAACAGTAACGACGGTAAAAGGCTTGCGGTGTACAACGGTGCCGGCTGGACCTACTGGAAAGCTGATTAACACTTAAATCTAAAGAATGCTGTTCACATCGAACAGCATTTTTTTTTATTTACAACATCGGTGAAATGAGCCGCGCAATTTTTTCAAACAGCTGCACATGCCGCGGCCTTTTCAGCCAGCTGTCCATGTGGATTTGAGTGGCATTCGCCAGATCGTCATAAAAGGCTTTTGCCAGCGCTTTCGCCGTCTCCGGGTCGTAGACTACCGCATTAACTTCGAAATTGAGGTCAAAGCTTCGGTAGTCCATATTTGCGCTGCCTACCATCGCCAGATCCTCATCGGCTACAAGTGTTTTGGCATGCACGAAGCCTTTCTGGTACAGGAAGATCTGAACACCTGCGCGCAACAGTTCGGTATAATAGGATTTCGCCGCAGCGTTTACGAAGACTGAATCTGAAATACCGGGCACAAGCAGTTTCACTTTCACCCCGGAAAGTGCGGCCATTTTCAGCGCATCTGAAATTGTTTCACCAGGAATGAAATACGGCGTGGTCAGCAGCACTTCTTTTTTGGCAGACTGGATCGCTTTAATAACCGCATAATAGATAGAAGGCCGCACAGAATCAGGTCCGCTGGAAACAATCTGTACCATTTCGCCCTCTTCCTTCATGGGATTTTCCGGGAAATAATCACTGCTGATGCTGAGCTTTTCACCCGAAGCATAATTCCAGTCTGCGATAAAAATGTGTTGCAGCATGGCCGAAGCATCGCCTTCAATCTTCAGGTGTGTATCCCGCCAATACAGCTTATTATCCGGGCAGCGGTTATCATAATGGTTACTGACGTTGATTCCGCCCACAAAAGACGTATGGCCATCAATAACGATTATCTTGCGGTGGTTGCGGTAATTCAGCCGGTTGGCCAGGTAGATTAATTTAATCTTATAAAAAGGAAATGCTTTGATGCCATGGTTTCTCAATCGTTTTACCAAGCTTTTTCGGATGGAAGAACTGCCAAAGTCATCATACATAAAACGCACCTGAACGCCTTCTGCAGCTTTTTGAATTAAAACCTCTTCAATGGCGCGGCCTGTTTCATCATCATCGTAGATATAATATTCGAGATGGACGTGATGCTTTGCAGCCCGCATCGCCTGTAAAACTTCAGGAAATTTAGACTCTCCATTGAGCAGCAGTTTCACTTTATTATGGGCGGTAACAGGACTTCGGTCAGAGGTATAAATCATACTGGCCAGCCGTGTAAAACGGTCTCTGAAATTTCCTGCTTCCAGATTCAGTTTATTGTAATGGTCAAGCTTTTGGGCAATCAGTTCTTCCTGGGCAGCGTCCTCAATCAGCTTCCTGGAATACAGCCTGTTTTTGCGATAATTTACACCAAATGAAAAATAAATAAAAGCGCCCAGAAATGGTAAAAAAACGACCACGAGCAGATAGGCTAAGGTTTTCGTAACGCTGTGCGTATCCTCAATCACCTTCAGCATAACACCCATGATGGCGATAACGTAGAGTATTTCTAAAACAAGAATCCAGTCCATAGGCAAATCAGGCGCTGAGCCAGTCTTTAAAATCTTTTACGCGCTCGCGGCTGACGGTAATTTCGGCTGCGGGTTGAAAGCGCAACAGTACTTTATAAACAGGCGAAGTATGTATGTTTTCAATAAAATCAGAATTGATGATAAACTGCCGGCTTACCCGGTAAAAGCAGCGGCTGTCCAGCGAGTCCTGCAGTTCATCCAAAGTAAAGTCGGTTGGGAAAGCGCGCTCGGCGGTTTGCAGATACACTATTTTATTTTCCGTCCAGAAGCAGGAGATATCCGAGGTCGGGATAATTTTCAGGTTGTATCCTACTTTCACTAAAATTCTGGAGAGCACCGGCTTACTTTCCCGGATCAATTGCTTCAGGCCTTTCTGTGCCGGAATATTTTCAGGTAAAAAAGATTTAAACTTTTCAATGGCCTGCGCCAGTTCTTCGGGAACAATGGGTTTCAGCAGATAGTCTACTGAGTTCAGTTTAAATGCGCGCAGCGTGTACTGGTCGAATGCTGTGGTATAAATAATAAAACTCCGGACGGGAATTTGCTCGAAAATGTCAAACGACAGACCGTCGCCCAGCACAATATCAGAAAATATCAGGTCCGGTGCTTCATTTTGCTGCAGCCAGGCAATTCCCTCTTCTACCGAATGAAGAGTTGCTACCAATGTGAGATCAGGAAAAGAAGCCAGCAGCCGCTGCAATTTGCGGGCAGCCGGTTTTTCATCTTCTATGATAATGGTCGAAATAGTTGTCAAGCCTCAGTAATATAAATTAAAGCTACATAAATTATGGCAAATGCGTTTTCCTTAACGTAAGCCAATAGAAATTTACTTTCTGTTTTTATCCATCAGTTCACGGATTTTTCTTTGTTCCCAATCTGCACCGAAAAGCAGGCCCGGCAGAAACACCGAAGCGCCGTGAGCAGCCAGTCCCACACCCCACAAAATGGCCGTCCAATAAGCATTAATGCTGGAAAGATCTGCACCGGAGCGGTTATTCGCCAGCAGCAGGCCAGCGTTAATTACTACATAGACAAGCGCATGGATGTAAAACCCCTTGATTTCTTTCACCCGCTTTTGTGCCATCAGGTATTCCTGTTCGTGTTGGTTGAAGTGTTCCATGGTATTTATTTTTTGTTTTGATTTAAGATTTTCTCGATTTGTTTTTCTTCCCAGTCTCGGCCCACACCAAAGGTTTGCATCGCGTGGAAACTCAGTCCCAGTCCCCAACCGAGCATCGGCCACCAGAACCAGTAATACTCCCGTGAAGTCATCAGGTTAACGAATATGAGAAACGGAATGACGAGGCAGTAGGAAATCAGGTTCGAATAAAAACTTTTCAGCTCGCGCACGCGGCGTGCCGCTTTACGATAGGCTTCATCTTGTGTGTGTTCAGTAGCATTCATGATATTCTGTTTTTGATGTAATAAAGGAATATGGACAGCAAAAGTTTCGGGCGTTTCCTCAACGATCACTTCTGCCTTGGTTAACAGCGCATACCGCTGCACAATGTTCGCTAGGCCAATGCCTTCGCGGTCGCTGATGACGGGCCGCGGTTGCAACGTATTTTCCACGATAAGCGTCTCCTTTTCTGTTTTAATGGTGATGTGCAATGGTTTCTGGCCGGTTGCAAAATTGTGTTTAATGCAGTTTTCCAGTAGCAGCTGCAACGAGAGCGGAACCACGTAGCGATTTTCAGCTTCAGCCGCTATATTAAAAGTAAAAAGTACACTGTCTTCAAACCTTGTTTTGAGCAGTTCGGCATAGGTTCGGGCAAAATCAACTTCTTCAGCGACAGTCACGGTTTCTTTATCTTTCTGCTCCAGCACATACCGGTAAATTTTAGACATGGAAGCCGTGAAACGCTGCGCCTGTGACGGGTTTTCATCGATGAGCGCATCCAGCACATTCAGTGAATTAAAGAGAAAGTGCGGATCCAGTTGGTTTTTCAGGCTTTCAAACCGTGCATCTGCAGCTTTAGCGATGAATTTCTGCCGGATGACCTGTTTCTGTGTGGATGCTTTCAAGGCTTTCATAAAACCGCTGGCGTGCAGTATTGCAGAGATCAGCAGCGCAATATTAATCGTCAGCCAGTGAGAGAGCGCCATCGAACCTTCAAAGAATTTGGACACTGGCCGCCCCTGAAACCAGATAAAGTTAATATAATCACAAATCAGCACCAACACTATATTCACGATCAGCGTCGCGATAATTCCCAGAATGGTCCGGATCCGTGTTTTGGTTTCCCAGGGATATTTGCGGCTCAGATAATCATTCACCATGCCATTCCCGACAGCAATCGTAAAACTGTACAGGAAAGCGAACGCCATATTCACCAGGTAATTCTGCCATGTTTTTACCGGCGTGAAAAACACGAAGATGGCATTCCCGATAAAAAAGGTAATCCAGGCAATGGTGATAAGGCTTTTGCGTTGCATCTTTTTTAATTATAAATCAAATGTAGTCCAGACGGAGCAAACCACAAATAACTTTTGACTGAACCGTGCTTTTCCGGTGCTGAACGGTACAAAAAAAACCACCGGCAGATTCCGGTGGTTTGTGTGTAAGTGATATTGACTTCTATTTCATTTCTGCCATGGTATTGACAGCTTCCTGCAAATAAAGGTCGCGCTGCAGGTTTTTCGTCCAGTTCTGCGTCTTCTTGCGGAAGGCTTCATCTTTCTTCTCGCGCATGACTTCATCCGGATTCAGGGTAAAGCTGAGGCCGTTGTTAAATTTCTGCAGAACTTTGTATTTCTTCAACTGTTCCTTGCGGGTTTTCATGACTTCATTAAACTTTGCCTGATTCAGCGGAATACTTTCTTCTTTATCCAGGTTTTCTTTCCATTGCGCAGATTCCTGGATCAGCTGATAGGTACGGTTGTTTTCCAAGCGCGCCTCGCTGCTCTTCTGCAGGGCCTGCACCGCGAAGTAGTTCACCGGACGATAGTCTGCAGCCGGAATCTTGTCCCAAGCCAGCGCATGGTCATCATACCGCTCGCCGATTTCAGAGTAGGTAAAGAAGTCTTTCATCCGGATATCCGACTGGATTCCCTTACGCTGTGTGGATTCGCCGCTCACACGGTAGAATTTCTGAATGGTTAGTTTCAAAGAACCGAAATCATCTGTAGTGTTCAGGAAACGGTTCAGGTCCACAAAGGTTTGCACGGTTCCCTTCCCAAAGGACTGCGGGGAGCCTAATACCACGCCACGTCCGTAGTCCTGCATCGCACCGGCCAAAATCTCGGACGCGGAGGCAGACAGTTCATTCTGCATAATAATGACCGGTCCGGTCCAGATGGGTGTGCTGTTTTTATTGCGCAGCGTTTGGATTTTTCCGGTTCCTTCTTTCACCTGAACGTACGCACCGGTATCCATGAACAAGCCCATGATATCGCCTACTTCGGTTAAGCTGCCGCCGCCATTATTACGCAGGTCCAGGATAATTCCCTGCACGTTCTGCGCTTTCAGTTTTACGATTTCATTTTTGATGTCATCTGAAGCATTACGCCCCTTAGCATCTTCAAAATCAGCATTAAAGCTTGGCAGATGAATGAAACCGTATTTCTTGCCATCCGGCGCATTCACCACCAGGCTGCGGGCAAAGGTATCTTCAATCGCCACCTCTTCACGTGTCATCGTAACTTCGCGCACGGTTTTGTCTTTCTTTTCAACGGTCAGCGTCACTTTCGTGCCCTCCTTTCCGCGAATCAGGCGCACGGCTTCATCCACCAGCATGCCCACCACGTTCACGGCATCTTCGCCCGGCTTGGATTTTACTTTCAAAATCTTGTCGCCTTCCGACAGTTGCTTGGATTTCCAGGCAGGCGCACCGATCGTCAGCGGACCTAAATACAGATACCCTTTTTTCTCCTGAATAACGGCACCAATCCCAATGATTTTTCCTTTAAACTGACTGTCAAATTCTTCTTTATTTTTAGGAGAATAGTAATTGGTATGTGGGTCAAACACCTCTGTATAAGCGTTCATGTACACAGTGAACCAGTCTTTTTTGCTACGTTTTTTGAAACGGCGGAAGGTATCGGTAATAAGTTCTTTTACTTCCTGAGTTGCCTTCGTGCGTTTTTCATCCGCTGTCAGCACTTCCAGTTTAATGGTGTCCTGTAATTTATGCCGCTGTACAGAATCCTTCTTTTCACGCTGGGCTTCTTCCTTCGCGGTAAGTGATTCCATTTCCTGCAGGATGTTGTATTTAATATACTTTTTCCATTCTTTCGCCATTTCTGCTGTGTTGGCAGGATGCTGTTTGACTTTGGGTTCCAGAATCAGCGTTTCATCTTCATTTAAATCGATGGGTTTGGCCAGGATATCCTGGGTTATTTTATCGAGTTCGTCCACGCGCTGGTACAAACGGTCAATTGTCAGTTTATAAAAACGCAAATCGCCCTGATTCAGATAATCATCCAGCTTGGTTTCGTGCTGCGAAAACTCCGCCATATCTGATTTCAGGAAATACCTTTTCGCAGGATCCACCATTTCAAAATAATGTTTATATACTTCCTTTGAATAGGCATCATTAATAGGTTTTGGGGCATAATGCAGATAACTGAGCGTGTTTTTAACGCTGATCATAATAGTCGACATCTTTTCGTCGTCATTCTTCGGCGCATTAAAACAGAAAACCAGACAGGTAAACGGGATTAACAGCAGTAAAATATTCAGTTTAAAATTTTTGAACATATGGGTATAATGATATTGAATAATTAGTTGCGAATTTCTGCAAATGTTACAGCGGGGTACAAACAATCAAAATTAGTACCTTCTCTCCTACCGCGCACTATAATTTAAGTAAATTTGTGGAAAACTCCAATTTATATGAAAAAACCGCTGATATTGGTTACCAATGATGATGGAATTACCGCGCCCGGAATTCGCCACCTGGTGGAATTTATGAACGAAATTGGCGACGTGGTGGTCGTTGCTCCCAACAGCCCGCAGTCCGGAAAGGGACACGCCATTACGATTAACTCAACGCTGACCTTTGAAGAAATTACACTGGACGGGCCGCAATCCGATTATTCCCTGAGCGGCACGCCGGTAGACTGTGTGAAGTTTGCCCTGAATCAGATATTAACGCGCAAGCCGGACCTGGTAGTTTCAGGAATTAACCATGGTGCGAATTCTTCTATCAACGTAATTTACTCCGGAACCATGAGTGCCGCCGTGGAAGCGGGCGTGGAAGGTTTACAATCGATTGGTTTTTCTCTGCTCGATTTTTCCTGGGACGCCGATTTTACACAGGCCAAAGAGTACATTCAGGATATCGTCCGGAAAGTGCTGGACAACCCGCTGCCTAAAGGTGTGGTGCTCAATGTGAATATCCCGAAACTGACGAAAGAAGAAATTAAGGGGGTGAAAGTTTGTCGCCAGGCAGATGCCAAATGGGAAGAAAACTTCGATGAGCGGATTAATCCACACGGCAAAAAATACTACTGGCTTACCGGCTATTTCAACAATATGGATTCCGGCCACGATGCGGATGAAACCGCTTTATCTGATGGCTACATTTCCATCGTTCCGGTCAAGTTTGATCTGACGGCGCATGAACATCTCGCGCAGCTGCGCGGCGTGCTGGAATGCTGATCTGGTTTTGAACAAAAAATGTGAATCCGGCGCAAGCTGAGCTTGCGCCGGGTTTTTGTTGGGACGGATATGTAGTATAGTTAAATCTTGTACATACGTTTTATTTGCTAGAATATATTAATGTGGGTCAAACATAAGGCTGAGAGGCTGATATGATTTTAACCAGGCAGTCATCATTATTTAAGGACAAAGTGACTACTCATTATTAGTGTCAAAAATATATTTTTCGTCATATTCAATCTGGAATTTTTCCCGAAACTCAATATATTCTTCTTTAAAGGTTTTCTTTTGATGGTGCTGCTCCTGGTTATTGATGTAATGGTATACTGTCTCAATCTGAGATTGCCCGTAAGAAAATGCACCATATCCTTCCTGCCATGAAAACCGGCTTTTCAGAAATCCTTGGTCATTGATAAATTTGCTGGAGTTATTTTTAATATCTCGCACCAAATCAGAAATCGGCATTACAGGTTTCAACCCGACAAAGATGTGAACATGGTCGGCCACACCGTTCACGATAATAGATTTTTGCCCTTTGTTTTGGATAACTCTGGAGATATATTTGAATATTTCCTGTCGCCAGGATGAATGCAATAAATTCTGCCTGCCCTTTACTGCGAAAACAATTTGAATATAAATTTGGGAATAGGTGCCGGCCATATCTATAATAATTTCATCCCTTCGGGATTTATTCAACAATTTACAATCATTTCATCCCTTCGGGATTTATTCAACAATTTACAATCATTTCATCCCTTCGGGATTTTTTAATTATTTGCGGCAATAATTTCTATAATTATTTCATCCCTTCGGGATTATTTGATCATCTGCGCGCGTGATTTGCTATAATTAT
>DAMCFT010000001.1:275744-275872 GCA_032057205.1 Kaistella sp. | reverse complement strand
TTCGGGATTATTTGATCATCTGCGCGCGTGATTTGCTATAATTATTTCATCCCTTAGGGATTCTTTCGACAAACTATAATCATTTCATCCCTTTGGATTATTTGATCATCTGCACGTCTGATTTGCTA
>DAMCFT010000001.1:0-275644 GCA_032057205.1 Kaistella sp. | reverse complement strand
AATAATTTCATCCCTTTCGGGATTCATTCGACAATCTATAATCATTTCATCCCTTTGGATTATTTGATCATCTGCACGTCTGATTTGCTATAATAATTTCATCCCTTTCGGGATTCATTCGACAATCTATAATCATTTCATCCCTTCGGGATTATTTGATCATCTGCGCGCGTGATTTGCTATAATTATTTCATCCCTTCGGGATTCATTCGACAATCTAATCATTTCATTCCTTCGGGCTTCATTCGACAATTTGCAATCCTTTCATTCATCGGGAATTTATCTGACCATTGACACGTACAGATGATAATAACTCCGTCCCTTCGCGTTTCGCGCGGCGACGTTACCATAAATTCGATCTACGGAATCATTTTATCAATAACATTTTTGTTAATTGATGAATAATTTTACAGAGAACCGACAATCTGCATCTGTTAAATTCTTTTGGATTATAAATATAACTACAATTTGGCATATATCATCAAACTTAATGAATTTGCCCTTTTTTGAGGCAATACTGAACTTCAGTGCGATTGATTAAAGCCCGAAGGGCTGACATTATTGTAGCATCAATATAATCCAATCCCACAAACCCCGATGGGGTGAAACAACCACGTCGAAATTTGTAAAATGGAATCTCAACGTGATGTATAAAAAGCCCGAAGGGCTGACATTATTATAGCGTCAATTTGATAGAGTATCAATAACCCCGAAGGGGTGATATAATGCGGTTATAATTTTAAACAGTTGTACATTTTCTACCCTATGAGACGAAGTAGTGTAAGGCTTGTACGGAGATCATGAAATGTAAACTTTTAACTACAATTTAATGTTTCACGTGCCACCTACCTCCTGCACTTCTTGCTGCAATATTGCACCTCCTCCCATACCTTTTCCCATTTCTTTCGCCAGGTGAACGGGCGGCCGCAGGTTTTGCAGATTTTGGTGGGAAGGTGTTGTTTCTTTATTCCTTTCATAACGGTTCAGGCCAGCGGTCTTTTTTGGCGTAGGACAGCCGTTCGATTTTTTCAGTGGTATGGTAGCTGTCCAGGCCACTGCAGGTTACGGTTTCAGCCTGTTCCAGATCGATAAAACCATCGCTGCCCACGAGATCCTCCGGTACTATGACGTGCGTGATTTTACCAATTAATAAGGTGGTTCCGTTGAGTTCGATATCCGTCTTTTGGACGAGTTCACAAGCAAATTTAATATGGCTTTCCTGGACGAAAGGTGCATCAAAATCAAACCGGTATTCCGGATGCAGGCCGGTAGCGCTAAATTCGCTTTCGCCCTGAGGATATTTAGCGCTGCACTGGTGCGCCTGCCGTACTATATCTGGATGCACATGATTGAGTGTGTACTTTCCCGTATCCATTATATTTCCCAGCGTATTAAAGCCAGGTTCTGCCGGACGGACGATCAGGCCGCATAAAGCAGGATTTGCGCCCAGGTGAAACAGACTGCTGAAGACCGCGAGGTTTTCTTTTCCGTCCGTACTGGTTGTACCTACCAGAACCAGGCTTTTAAAACCGCCTAAAGAATTAATCAGATTACCGCGAAAGCGTGTTTCCAGTGATTCCAGATCTGCACTGTGATAGACCATAAAACTTTGTATTGTATTAAATTGTGGTAAGGTGTTTCAAACACTGTTTCCAATATTTTGAAAAAGAAGAAAAATAACCGGTGACTTGCGGAAAGATCCAGTCGCGCGGAACTTCTGTTCCCTGATAGTGCACGTTGCTTGGATGTTCTTTATAATAAAAAACAGTTTCCGCTCCCGCTAATTTTCTCAGTTCGGAGAAACTACCAACGAAAACTTGCAAACTTTTTATATTCTCAGACAACTGAAGAACAAAGCGCATGGTATGCTCTGAAACAGAATACTTTTCGAAAAAATCCGGCTCCAGCAGCAGGATTCGGTTGGCGTTCACGTCGCAATCCCAGGCCGGGTCCAGGTTATAAAAGTTATAAATATACACCGGAAGTTCAACCCGAAGAGAAATCTCATGGCTGGCGGGCAATACCGTATGTAATGCTGGTTTTGTCATGTGCTGAAGAATTTCGGGTACTTTCAGTGCCGGCAACTCTTCATAGGAAACATCCAAAAAGGTTTCATGCTGCTTCGTACGGGTAAATAGATTGATATTTTCCTGATTCGCAAAATATTTTTTATTGCTAAAACAGCCTGCTATCCACTGCCAGCTTAAGGCGTTGCTCGCCCAGTCAGCGTCATGCAGATGATAATACAGCCATTGCGCCGGAATCTTCCAGTGGCAGTGTGCAATATTGCATACCACAGAAGCCACATACATACGTACATGATTATGCATATAGCCGGTCGCATATAATTCCTCAATAGCGGAATCGAGCGCCTGAATTCCGGTTTGGTGTTGCAATACCGCAGCCGGAAGACCGTACTCGCAAACTCCTTCCTGCTCACTTTTTAAATCGAAATCGATGTCTGCGCCGCGCGCCTGCCAGACGCGCTGGTTGTATTCGCGCCAGCTGAGTTCGCGTAGCAGCGTCATCATTTCTGGCGGCTGAAAACCGCGCTGCTGCAAGCTGGAAATAATTTGCCTGCCACTGATGACACCGCGTGAAATATAGGGCGATAAGCGCGTAACAGCACCGTCCGTGAAGTTGCGGGTTTTAGCGTAAGCAACCGGATCGATGGCTTCAATTTGCGTCAAAATATCGAGATAGTGGGTGGTCATCTTTTGGAGATATGATTCCGGCTGATGGTCCGCTGTCGCGAACATTTGAAGCGGTTTATTTCTTCGGAACGGAGTTGCTGATGTTTGCTGCTCACTTTGCTGTTCACACGCTGTCGCCAACGCCGGAAAGACGCCGGTTTAAGCTCAGCACGCATCAGCCGGATAACACCGCTTTCCGGCAGGCCGAACTGATATTCAATCGCTTCAAAAGGTGTACGGTCTTCCCACGCCATTTCAATAATACGGTCCGTTTCCGCCGGAGTAAAAGAAAGGTTTGCCATTCTTTGTTTTTGGAAAGCTTCGCAGCAAAGAAAAAGCCATTTACAGGAAATGGCAAATGATTTATATCTCTTTCAAAAATAGCCCCGACGGAAACGGCATCCTCCCGGGCAGGCAACAGCCGGACCGGGAGATACAGTGGACGGCGGGACACCGCTTCAGACAAAGCGGGACCTTCCTGCTCCTAAAAAAATTAAGTCAGCATTCCGCCATCCACGTTCAGCACCTGGCCGGTGATGTATGCCGCCATATCGCTTGCCAGGAACAGGCAGGCATTTGCCACATCCTCCGGTTGCCCGCCACGCTTCAGGGGAATTGCTTCGCGCCAGCCCTGTACTGTTTTCTCATCCAGTGCAGCGGTCATTTCGGTTTCGATGAAGCCCGGTGCCACCGCGTTGCAACGGATATTTCGGGATCCCAGCTCCAGTGCGATGGACTTGGTGAAGCCAATTACGCCTGCTTTGGACGCTGCGTAATTCGCCTGGCCTGCGTTTCCTTTCACACCGACCACCGAGGTCATATTGATGATGGAGCCGGAACGCGCCTTCATCATCGGCTTGATCACTGCTTTGGTGAGGTTGAACACAGAATCCAGATTTACTTTGATGATAGTATCCCAGTCGTCTTTGGACATGCGCAGCATCAGATTATCGCGGGTGATCCCGGCATTATTAATAAGAATATCCACTTTCCCGAAGTCTTCGATCACCTGAGTGACCAATTGCTGTGCGGCATCAAAATCGGACGCGTCGGACTGATAGGATTTTACTTTCGCAGTTGCGCCCAGTTCTTTTTCCAGCGCCTGTGCTTTGTCCACCGAACCGGCATACGTAAACGCTACGTCGGCGCCTTCTTTGGCAAATACTTCGGCAATGCCCTTCCCGATTCCGCGTGTAGCGCCGGTAATTAATACTACTTTACCTGATAATAATCCCATATTTTTTGTCTTTAAATTACATTATTAATGATAAGCACCATTTCGCCTTTCAGTGTTTTGCTCTTCGAGAACGCGATGAGTTCTTCAATGGTGCCGCGCTTTGTTTCTTCAAACTTCTTGGAGATTTCACGGCTCAGGCTCGCTTTGGTGCCCGGCCCGAAAAATTCCAGGATCTGCTCTAGCGTCGTATTAATCTTGTGTGGGCTTTCATAGAGCACCACTGTTTTATTTTCGGCTGCCAGTTGTTTCAATTTTGTTTGCCGCCCTTTTTTTGGCGGCAGAAAGCCGGCAAAGATAAACTCATTATTTGGTAAACCGGAAACTACCAGCGCCGGCACAAATGCCACTGCACCCGGCAAACACTGCATTTCCAGCTCAGCTTCAGCGACAGCGCGAGCCAGCAGATAACCCGGGTCGGAAATTCCGGGCGTACCGGCATCGGTAATCAAAGCGATATTTTGGCCGGCAGCCAGATCTTCAATGACTTTGGCGGTCGCCTGATGTTCGTTGTGGAGATGATACGCGCGCAGCGGTTTGGAAATTTCATAATGCTTAAGCAGAATGCCCGAAGTGCGGGTATCCTCGCACAGGATATAATCCACTTCTTTCAGCATGCGGACGGCACGGAACGTCATGTCCTCCAGATTGCCAATCGGCGTTGGTACAAAATATAAGATTCCGCTCATAATCGGTTTTTAAAGTTAAAGTGCTGATGCATCTACTTTACATTTATAAATCTGCATAAACCTTACGCACGAAATCTTCCAGCCCCGGATCGCGGGCACCCATCAGCAGAAAAACGGTATTTTCTTCCAAGTGCGGACGAATCTGCTTTAATAATTCTTCGCGGCTTTCCACAAAGAACGCCTTTTTGCCGGTTTCGCGAATGCCGTCGGTCAGTTCCTGTGCAGAAATGTCCTTGGTGGCCGTGCCGCCGGCATAATAGATTTCGCTCATCCAGATTTCATCTTCCGGCCGCAGTACTTTGGCAATTTCAGCAATAAAATCCGGTTTCAGAAATCGTGTCGGCTTATAACCGTGTGGCTGAAACCAGGCGACTACTTTCGGTGCCAGTGGCTGACAGGCCTGGATTGAAGCGGCGCACTTGGCAGGATTGTGGGCATAATCATCGATGACGGTGATGCCATTTTTTTTGCCGAGAATCTGATGACGACGGTAAATTCCTTCATACTGCGCTAAACTCTGTGCACAGGTTTCCAGCGGGATCCCAATCTGATGGGCCACGGCGACGGCAGCTGCCGCATTTTCAGCCGAATGGCGACCCAAAGAGGTCATGGTGAATTGCTGTTTTTTAAGCGTGAAATTCAGCGTGAAGCCATCTTGATTAAAGTTTTCAACACTATACCCTGCCTTGGTTTCGAAACCGAAATCCTGCGCAGTCGCCACGGACAGTTGTTTTGCCAGCGGGTTGGATTGGTTGGTAATAAACAACCCTTTCGTATGGGAGCGAAAAGTGGTAAACAGTTCCATCAGTTCCTCAATCTCCTGGTGGTCTTTATCAATGTTGAGCAGCAAGCCGATTTCAGGCGTGTACTGTACCACGGAGCCATCGCTTTCGTCCGCTTCGATGATGAGCCATTTACCGGTACCGACGGCTGCATTTCCTATCTTATCTTGTTTAATTAAAGTCGTGAGCCCCGCGCCCGAAATAATGCTCGGTTTAAACTCAGCATCCAACAGGATCTGATACAGCATCGCCGCCGTTGTTGATTTCCCGGAAGTTCCCGCAACCGCGATGGTTTGTTTACTACGTGAAATAAGGGCCAGCAATCCGCTGCGGCGCAACACCGGAATGCCAAGCTCTTTAGCTTTCTTCACATCCGGAATATGGTCTTCAATCGCAGTGGACACAATGACCAGATCCGTTTCAGGTGTAACACCACTACCGTCCTGCGGATAACAGGAAATATTTTCAGCTTCGAGCTGGCGGCGGACTTTTCCGGAAGCAGGACTTTCAAAATAACGGTCGCTGCCAGCCACAGTTTTTCCGGTTCCGCTCAGGTATTGTGCCAGGGCACTCATGCCGGAGCCGGCGACACCGATGAAGAAGACGCGGTGGAAATCGTTGATATCGTTGATCATCAAAGGAATTTACATGAATTTATTTTCGACCAGACTCCACAGCCGCTGCGCGTACTCATCCGCTTTTTTCCAGTTTCTGTCGTGGTAAAGGTCGCTTAAGTATTGTTTGGCTTCCTGCATGGTATCGAAACTGTTCAACTGCGCAATGGTGTTTCTCAGCTCTTCTTCATTTCCCTGAAAAAGACTTTTGGTGAAAGCTACTTTATCATTCAGATCCAGGCGGAACTCAGGTTTTTTTCTGATCTCCGGCACCGGTTGTACTGCTGGTTGCTGAACAGGAAGATCGGCAACTGATTCGGGAAGCGGTGTTGTTTTTAAAGCTTTAATAGAAGGTAAGCGGAATTTTTTCTCACCCGCCGGAGCTGTTTCATAATGAATATCTGCTGTGTTGGTCTCTTCGGACGCAGTTGATTGAAAACTGACCGGCTGTAAATCAGTTTCAGCCTGCATTTCTACTTCTGCGTGAGAAGGAAGCAAGGCTTCAGCTTCAGGCTGATCCAAGGTAACTTCTACGCGAGGAAGGGAAACTTGCTGTGGTTCATCCGGCAACGGAGCTGCTTCCTGCGCCGGCGCTGCGGGTTGCGTAAAGTATTCCGGATAGGCAGCACTGAACTTGAGAAAAGCAATATTTTCAGTCGCTTTATCGAGAAGATTTTGCAGCGCCATCAGCTCATCTGCATTTTGTGTTTCGCCCAGTTTCACAAAGATATTCCGGGTCTGGAAAAATAATTTTTCCTGCAGCTGCCGTAGGTCTTGCATATCAACTTCTTATTAAAATTACGTAATTTTGCCCTTCAAAACTTACGGCTAAATTAACAAATGTTTTTAGAAAATACAATTAACCACGCGAAACAGAGTGGCTGGATGGAGGTGATTTGTGGTTCCATGTTTTCAGGAAAAACGGAAGAGCTGATCCGTCGTTTGCGACGCGCGGAAATGGCCGGACAGCATGTGGAAATCTTTAAACCCAAACTCGATAACCGCTATGCCGATGAAGAAGTGGTTTCCCACAATCAAAACAAGATTCGCAGCACTCCGGTAGATTCCCCGAGCGAAATTTTATTGCTGGGTTCTACCTGCGATGTGGTGGGGATTGATGAGGCCCAGTTTTTCGATGAAAGTATTGTGGAGGTAGCCAACCAACTGGCGAATAACGGCATCCGTGTGGTGATTGCGGGCTTAGACATGGATTTTATGGGAAGACCTTTTGGTCCGATGCCCAACCTGATGGCTACAGCGGAGTATGTCACCAAAGTGCATGCAATCTGTAAGCGGACCGGTAACCTGGCCAACCATTCCATGCGCACCACCACCAATAAAGATCTGGTGCAGATTGGCGAAACAGAAAGTTATGAAGCCGTGAGCCGCAAGGTCTTCAATGATGAATTCCTCAGCATACAACCTTTATGAATTATACGGCAGAAGAAATCGCAAAAATAACCGGCGCTGAACTAATCGGTACACCTGATGTTCCGGTGCGCCACATCGCTTTCGACAGCCGGAATATCTATGCCGTTAAAAAAGCTGCCTTCGCGGCCCTGAGTACAGATAAGAATTCAGGTGAAAAATATATAGGTTCAGTTATCGAGAAAGGCGTGCAGGTCATCATCAGTACGAAAGTGATCGAACACCATCACGATATTACGTGGATTATTACCGATAATGTTCTGAATCTCTTGCAGATGCTCGCGCGTTTTCACGTGAAACATTCCTACCTAAAAGCGATTGGGATCACTGGAAGTAATGGCAAAACAATCCTGAAGGAATGGTTGTACCAATGTCTTTCTCCGTTGTATCACACGGTTAAAAGTCCGAAGAGTTTTAATTCACAATTGGGCCTGCCCTTGTCTTTGCTTAATATCAATGAAGATCATCAGCTCGGGATTTTTGAAGCCGGAATTTCCAAGCCAGGTGAAATGGATGTTTTAAGTTCCATTTTTTCACCCGAGATTGGCATATTTACGCATATTGGTACCGCGCATGAAGTGAATTTTAAAGATACGCAGCAACTCATCAGCGAAAAGCTGAAATTGTTTCGAAATTCGGAAGTGATTATTTACAATGCAAGTTATCCGGAAGTCCGCGCGCAGATTCAAAATACGTATGCGGACAGAAGACGTATTGGTTTTGGTTTGGAAGCGGGACAGGATGTTTATATTAAAAATAACTGGCGCGACCGGTCGCAGGAAGTGATCGTTATTTATAAAGAAGAGGAAATTTCCGTACCGGTGCATCAGCGCGATGAAGCGACGCTTTCCAATATGTTGTGCCTGATCGCTGTGCTGAAGGAATTTCAACTGACCAACGAGGAAATTGTTGCTAAAATCAATGCCTTGCGCGCAGTGGAAATGCGGCTTGAAAGTGTGGTGGGTGTGCGTAATAATCTTATCATCAATGATTCCTATAACCTGGATCTGGATTCGCTGAAAATTGCTTTTCAGAATATCCAGGAATATAACCGTGATAAAAAGACTTTAATTCTGACCGACTTTATTGAAGGTCGTGACGATGAGGACTTGTACCGCGAAGTAGCGGAACTGACCAATGAGCAGCAGTTTGATTCAGTATTTCTCGTAGGAGAGAATATTACAAAATTTGAAAAACTGTTTAATACAGTTGTTTTTACGTTTGCGGATACAGAAGCCCTGCTGGCCAGTGCTGAGATTCAGCAGCTGGAAAACCGGCTTATTTTGCTGAAAGGAGCGCGCCGCTTCGGAGTGGACCGCGTCAAAACCCAGCTGGAATTACAGAAGCATGATACGGTGCTGGAAGTAAATCTCAATGCGATTCTCCATAATATCAATATTCATAAAAGCCTGCTGAAACCGGAAACCAAAATGATGGCGATGGTGAAAGCTTTTTCGTACGGCCTGGGCGGTTATGAGATTGCAGAATTCCTGCAGCATCATCATATTGATTATCTTGGCGTTGCCTTTGCGGATGAAGGGGTGGATTTACGCAAAAACGGCGTTACGGTACCGGTGATTGTGATGAACCCTGAGCAGCACAGCTACCAGACGATTATAGATTACAATCTGGAGCCGGAAATTTACAGTTTCCGCGTCCTCGAGTTGTTTTATGAAAAACTGCAGCAGAACGGATTTTCGGAGCCCTACCCGATCCATCTGAAACTGGAAACGGGTATGAACCGGCTGGGTTTCAAACCGGAAGAATTGCCGGAATTGCTGCAATTGTTCGCTACCATGAATGTACGTGTGAAATCTGTTTTTAGCCATCTTTCTTCAGCAGACGATCCTGCAGAACTGGAATACTCGCTTGAGCAGATTTCTATCTTTAAAAAAAGTGCAGAAACGGTCGCAAAAGGGTTGGGATATCAGCCGCTGCGGCATATCCTGAATTCTGCAGGAATTGTGCATTTTCCCGAAGCGCAGTTTGAAATGGTGCGTATCGGCATCGGGATGATTGGTATTTCCCCGGAGGCTGCACTGCAGAAAAAATTGAAAGGTGCCGTTCGTTTTAAAACCGTTATCTCTCAGATTTCTACTGTGAAAGCAGGCGAATCGATTGGATATAACCGGCGTTTTCGTGCAGAAAAAAATACGCGTATTGCCACGATTCCCGTTGGCTACGCCGATGGTATTCCGAGATTACTCAGTAACGGTGTGGGAAAAGTAGGCATCGGTGGTCAGCTTTTCCCTATCGTGGGGAATGTGTGCATGGATATGCTGATGGTCGATATTCAAAATGCACCGGCCAAGGAAGGAGATGAAGTAATCCTATTCAACAGTTGCCCTACCCTGCAGGAATTTGCAGTATATTGCAATACAATTCCTTACGAAGTGCTGACCTCAGTTTCGCGCCGTGTGAAACGGATTTACATTAAAGATTAAATGAAAAAACATATTTTGCTCTTTCTGCTGTTACTTTCCCTGAGTAATACTGCTCAGGTTCGCGACGGCTTCCGTATTCCGCCGAATCCCAAGATTGGTTTATCACTTTCCGGCGGTGGTGCCAAGGGTTTTGCGCACGTAGGAGCGCTGAAAGTGCTGGATTCCCTGGGTGTAAAAATTGACTACATTTCAGGTACCAGCATGGGCGCCATTGTGGGTGGATTGTATGCTTCCGGCTACACCGGCAAGGAGATCGAGCAGATCGTGATGGATACTGACTTCTATTCTATTATTGCCAATGAGAAAACACGTCAGGAAGCCTCCTTTTTTAATAAATCGGTGGATAAATATATCCTGACCATTCCGGTGAAAAACGGAAAAGTAAATGTGCTGCCGAAAGCGATTTCCACGGGGCAAAAGAATATCTATCTGCTCAAGGAATTATTTAAAAATGTTTCTACGGTTACCGATTTTTCTAAGTTGCCGATTCCTTTTATGTGTATTGCCACCAATCTCGAGAGTGGCGAAATGAAAATTTTTGAAGAAGGCGATCTCGTGAGTTCAATTATGGCGAGCTCTGCCTTTCCGTCTTTAATGGATCCCGTTAAGATTGGTGATTCATTGTACATCGATGGTGCCATGACGATTAATTATCCGTCTAAACCGCTGAAGGATAAAGGAATCGATGTGGTGGTGATCGGAATAGATTTAAGCCAGGGATTGGCGGACCGCAAAAACCTGCAGTCAGCGATTTCAATTTTAAACCAGGTAATCGATTTCGGGATTCAGAAGGAAACTAAAAATCAATATCAGTACACCGATATCAACATTCATCCGGACCTGACAGGCAGCGGTGCCACGAGCTATGATGCGAAACGCGCCATTCTGGATTCCGGTTACAGCGAAACCAAGAAATACGCTGACGTGCTTTCCCGCCTTCCCAAAAGAAAGATCAGCGAACTGCGCGCGCCGGTGAATAATGTGTATTCAAATGTATATAAGATTGACAGTCTGTCGGTTATCAATAATAATATCTTCAGTAAAAATTATATCCAGGGGAAGATTAACCTGACCATTCCGTCTCTCCAAACATACACGGCCGTCAATACCATGATCGACAAATTGTACGCTACCAACAATTACCGGCTGATTACCTACGATATCATCCAGGAGAAAGGTCACAACATTTTGCAGCTGGATGTTACCGAAGACGATACCCGGTTGTTTTTGAAATTTGGTTTGCACTACGATGAAATTTTTAAAACGGGTCTGTTATTTAATGCCACGGCCCGGCGGTTGCTCTTTCAGAACAGTACCGTCTCGCTGGATTTGGTAGTGGGTGACAAGCCGCGGTACTACTTCAATTATTTTATTGATAATGGTTTTATCCCCGGTTTCGGTTTATACAGTTCCGGGATGTCCCTGGACTTGAGAGACACCTTTGGGAATACGGCAGACACCTGGCACTGGCTTCGGAACGAAGCTTTCCTGCAGTCCACTTGGCGCGAGAAGTTCGCTATTGGAGGTGGTGTGAGCCATGATTATTTTGAGCACAGAATTGCGGGTGAAAGTTCCTTTACAGATCCGGTTAATTTCTTTAATCCCTACTTGTTTATTAAAACGGATACCCAGAATGACCGCGGATTTCCGACCAGAGGTTTCCTTTTGAACGCGGAAGGAAAATATATTGATGTAGCGAGCCATCATGAGGAAGGAAAGGTGCTTCAGCTTAAATTAAATGCGCAGGCAAATTTTCCGGTGAACAGCTGGCTTACGTATCGGTTAGGAATGTTTGGCGGTATTACCTTAGGTGACGATTTGCCTTTTTACTATGCCTACAGACTGGGCGGTATTTTCGAGCAGAATCTGGGTAATTTTGTAAAGTTTCCGGGATACGAGTTTGGGGAAAGCAGTGCGGCCAATCTCTTGGTGACGAGCAGTACAGCGCAGTTTAATGTATATAAAAATTACTTTGCCGATGCCGGTGTGCACATTGCGAACCTCTTTGATGATATTAAAGTGGATAACGTGCTGCATATCTCGCATTCCTCCGTATCGGCAGGGGCCGGATACAAGTCGCCATTTGGTCAGATTAAATTAAATTACAGTCATTCCCTGCGCCACCACAAAGGAATATTCAGCGTGGTGATGGGTCACTGGTTTTAAAATATGAGTATAGAATTTCATTTTGAGGATGTTGCTGAGTTTCCAGTTAATATTGAAACGATTTCCTGGCTGGAAAATCTTCTGCAAAACGAAGGAAAGAAAACAGGAAAGATTGTTTATATCTTTTGTTCTGATGAGTATTTACTGGAGGTGAACCGCCAATATTTAAACCATGATTACTACACAGACATTATCACTTTTGACTATGTGAAGGGCAAAACTGTTTCAGGTGATATTTTCGTATCTTTGCCGCGCATTTTTGAAAACGCAGAAATGCATAATACGTCAACTGATAAGGAGTTACATCGCGTTCTGGCACACGGGCTTTTGCACCTGTCAGGATATAAAGATAAGAGCGAAGAAGAGCAAGTCATCATGCGAGGCAAAGAGGATTTTTATCTTGCGAAGCGAACCTAAAGCTCGTTCTTTCCTTACAGTTTCACGTGAAACAAATTAGATTTTATGATTAACGAAATATACGATGTTATTGTAGTAGGTGGCGGACATGCCGGATGTGAAGCAGCTGCGGCGGCGGCAAATCTCGGTTCCAAAACGCTGTTAATTACAATGAACATGCAAACGATCGGGCAAATGTCCTGTAATCCTGCCATGGGCGGAATCGCAAAAGGACAAATTGTTCGTGAAATTGATGCGATGGGCGGCTATTCCGGGATCGTTGCAGATAAATCTGCGATCCAGTTCAAAATGCTGAACCTCTCCAAAGGTCCGGCGATGTGGTCACCGCGTACGCAGAATGACCGAATGCTGTTTGCGGAAGAATGGCGTCACATGCTCGAGCAGACAGCCAACCTGGATTTTTTCCAGGATATGGTGAAAGGGTTAACGGTGGAGAATAACAAGGTAACAGGCGTTTTAACTTCTTTGGGAATAACCATAAAAGGAAAGAGTGTCATTTTAACCAACGGAACTTTCTTGAACGGCCTTATTCACGTTGGCGATAAACAATTGGGCGGAGGCCGCATGGGCGAACCGAAAGCCTATGGTATTACGGAGCAACTCACGGACTTGGGATTTGTAGCCGGCAGAATGAAGACCGGAACGCCTGCCAGAGTAGATGGTCGTACCCTAGATTACTCCAAAATGGAGGAACAAAAAGGCGATGAAAATCCGCAGAAGTTCTCTTATACCAAGACTCCGAAACTAACGAAACAACTCAGCTGTCACATTACCTATACCAATGATACGGTACACGATATTCTGCGCGAAGGTTTCGATCGCAGCCCGATGTTTAACGGAACCATTCAAAGTACCGGACCAAGATATTGCCCTAGTATTGAAGATAAAATTAATCGTTTTGCTGAACGCAACCGGCACCAGTTGTTTGTAGAGCCCGAAGGATGGCGTACGGTGGAGATCTATGTGAACGGATTTAGCTCATCATTGCCGGAAGAAATTCAATTGCGGGCCATGCGCGAAATTCCTGGTTTTGAGAGGGTGAAAGTTTTCCGTCCTGGCTATGCTATTGAATACGATTACTTCCCTCCTACTCAACTGAAACATACGCTTGAAACAAAACTGATCGAAAACTTATACTTTGCCGGTCAGATCAATGGAACCACTGGCTACGAGGAAGCGGCCGGACAGGGTTTAATGGCGGGCATCAATGCGCATCTTAAAAATAATGAAAAAGAACCTTTTATTTTGAGCAGAGATGAAGCTTACATCGGTGTTTTGATCGACGATTTAATTACAAAAGGTACTGATGAACCTTACCGGATGTTTACCTCACGCGCGGAGTACCGCTTACTGCTGCGTCAGGACAATGCGGATATCCGTTTAACGGAAAAGTCTTATCAGATCGGTCTTGCCTCGGCGGAACGTTTAGCCCGTGTACAACATAAAATTAAGGAAAGTCAGGAACTCGAGGACATCCTGCGCTCCACTTCCCTAAAACCCGGACAGGTGAATCCGGTATTGGAAAGCATTGCTTCTGCGCCGGTAGACCAGGCGTATCGTGCAGCGCAGATTCTCACGCGTCCTAATATGACACTGGAAAAACTGGAAGAAATTGATGCGGTCAAATCACAGACAGCACATTTCGAAACCGAAGTTCGCGAGCAGGCCGAGATTAATATTAAGTACAAAGGCTATATCGAAAAGGAAAAAGAAAACGTGGCAAAAGTTTCACGGTTGGAAACCATCCGTATTCCCGAACAGTTCGATTACCAGCAATTGAAATCACTCTCTGCAGAGGCGCGGCAAAAGCTGTCTGATGTACGACCGGTTAATATTGCACAGGCTTCCAGAATTAGCGGCGTTTCACCGGCTGACATTAATATCCTTCTTGTTTATTTAAATTAATGTTTCACGTGGAACAAAACAGATTAAAAGTTAGAGATCATTTTTTAACGCAAGAAGAATTTACATTAGAGCCAACAGAAATTCCAGCAGTATGGAAGACTGCTCCCCTACCTGATGATCTTGCGCCGTATTATGAAAGTAATGAATATATCTCCCATCATCAGGATTCCGGCACCATAAAGGAAAAGGTCTATAAATTTTTTCAAAGCTTTAATCTTCTTTATAAAAAAAATATTCTGCTGGATTATTTTGATAAAGGAGTTACGGTGCTGGATTATGGCTGCGGAGCCGGAGAATTTCTGGTACAGGCTGAAAAAGATTTCAGTACTATTGGATGCGAACCCAACGAATCAGCTCGTACAGCTGCACAAAAAAAAGCAGTTAAAACAAAGTTTGTTGCTTCCCTAGATGAAATTGCCGATGATTCGCTGGATGTCATTACACTCTGGCACGTTTTCGAGCACATTAGTAATCAGCACGAAATGCTGGAAATGTTTCAGCGAAAATTAAAAGCTAATGGTAAACTGATCATCGCAGTACCTAATCCCACTTCTTACGACGCCAGAAAATATAAAGAATACTGGGCCGCGTATGATGTTCCCCGGCACGTTTTTCATTTCGGCAAAAATGGGTTTAAGAAATTAATGTCACAACATAACTGGCGCGTTATCTCCGAACGGCCTTTGCTGCTGGATGCCATTTATATTTCTATTCTAAGTGAACAATATAAAAAATCTACCTTCGCATGGTTAAAAGGAGCAGTTTACGGAGTCATTTCTAATTTTAAAGCGATTTCAGACAGTCAATACTCCAGCGTTATATATGTACTCGAAAAAAAATAGTTATTCGATTTTAGCGGTATTTCTGAAAGCTAATTTTCAAACAAAAATAAAAAGTTTCCACTTTGAGCGGAAACTTTTCTAGTTTTTTATGCATTGATCGCTTTCACACCCGGAAGCTCTTTTCCTTCCAGGCTTTCGAGCATGGCACCTCCGCCGGTGGAAACATAGGACACTTTATCATCGTAACCAAACTTTTTAACAAAGGCTACACTGTCCCCTCCCCCAACGAGCGAGAAGGCACCCTCTGCAGTGGCCGCCGCAATACTGTCGCCAAGCGCCACGGTCCCGGCCGCGAAATTTGGCATTTCAAAAACACCCATTGGTCCGTTCCACAAAATAGTGCGTGACTTGCGGATTACCTCATCCACATCACGGCGTGTGCGTTCTCCCACATCAAGGCCCATCCAGCCTTCCGGGATATCATAAATATCGGCTTCCTGAGTTTCTGCGTCATTACTGAAGTCATCTGCAATAATTGCATCAGACGGCAACAGGATTTCCACATTCATTGACTTTGCTTTTTCCAGTATGGCCAGCGCCAGCTTTAATTTATCTTCTTCTACCAGTGATTTACCCACATGGCCGCCCAGTGCTTTTATAAAGGTAAACGCCATACCGCCACCGATAATCAAATGATCTACCGCCGGCAAAATATTTTCGATGATGGTAATCTTGCTGGAAACCTTAGAACCACCCAGCACCGCTGTTACAGGTTTTTCACCGGTTTTCAGAACTTTATCAATAGCCTCCAGTTCTTTAGCCATCAGTAATCCAAAGAAACGTGTCTCCGGGAAAAACTGCGCGATCACCGCGGTGGAGGCATGTTCTCTGTGCGCTGTACCAAAGGCGTCGTTCACATACGCATCAGCATAGGCGGCCAGTTTCTTTGCAAAATCCAGATCACCATTTTCTTCCTCTTCATAGAAACGAACATTTTCCAGCAGCAGAATTTCACCGTCCTTTAAATTGTCGGTCATGTTTTCCGCATCTTCTCCCATACAATCCGGGCAGAATTTTACCGGTCTGCCTAATACTTTTTCAATTTCAGGTACCAGATTTTTCAGTGAAAACTCTTCAGAAGCTTTCCCTTTCGGGCGTCCTAGGTGGGTAAGCAAAATCACAGCGCCGCCATCATTCAGAATTTTATCAATAGTTGGCTTGGCTGCCTGAATCCGCGTGTTATCCGTGACCTGCAGATCGGCACTTTGCGGAACATTGAAGTCCACACGAACCAGCGCCTTCTTGCCTTTGAAGTTATAGTCATTCACTGTTTTCATAATAAATACCTGTTTAGTTTTTTACAAATTTAGGATTAATTCCGCTGCGGCGAAACTATTTCCCGCTTTTAAAATCCACAATTCCCCGGCCTTTCACTTATCACCATTATCTTCTTTTTTTTAAAATAAATAAATGAGTACTGTTGTTGTAGATGTGAGTTTTGTGGAAAAAAAAAACCGATAAATTTGTTGTGATGATCCTCCGCAACTCTTAAGAGATTACTCACTTTTTGAGTAGATGATTAACAGCCGTTTACATGATTTTTCCACAATTGTGAATAACCTTTGTTTTAATAATACCTTAACAGTTTTAATCGGGATAAAACCACAGCGGATTCGTGGAAAGATTTAAAAACATTTTTCGGTTTTGTGGAATATCCTTCAGCCATAATGAAAAGAGATGAGCCTGGCAAGGGAAAGTTGTTCACAGTTATCCACACGCTGTACCCCATCCGTCCGCATGATAGGGTTAGTAAACCGGTTATTGTCTTTTTAATTATCAAGAACCTTCTTCACCGGCAACGGATTTCTTATTTAATATCTTAAATTTGTTCAGCACTATATACTTTATATATATGAAAAAGATTGCGATTGCCTGCGACCATGCAGGTTTTGAATACAAAGAATACATTAAGGCACAGCTGGACGGGCAGTACGAGATTGAAGACTTCGGTACTTATTCCGAAGCCTCGGTGGATTATCCGGATTTTGTACATCCTGCCGCCACTTCCGTTTCGGAAGGCAAAAACGAATTTGGAATTTTAATCTGCGGCAGCGGAAACGGGGTACAAATGACCGCAAACAAGCATCAGGATATCCGCTGCGCTCTCTGCTGGATGCCGGAACTTGCTGCTTTGGCGCGTCAGCATAATAATGCCAATATGATTGCCATGCCTTCCCGCTTTATTGCCAAAGAACTGGCGCTGGAAATTGTGGACCGATTTCTGAATACAGACTTCGAAGGAGGACGCCACAATGAGCGGGTGCACAAAATAGGTTGCGGCCTTTAATTAAATACTACTTTTATGGCCAGAAAAAGAAAATATATTTCCGAAAAGAATAACCATAAGCTGCGTGAAATCGGACGGCTGATTCTTAAATTTATGAATCAGAAAACCAGCAAGTTATATAATTACAAACAAATTGCAGACGGCATTGATTACCGGAATCCGCGCCAGCGTGAGCAGGTGATTCAGGCGTTGCACCAGTTGCTGGCAGAACAACGCATCAAAGAAACCGAAAAAGGTAAGTTCAGCATTAACCTTAATATAGAAGGTACGCTCACCGGGATCATCGATTTTAATCAGACAGGCAATGCGTATGTAAATGTGGAAAACCTGGATGATGATATTTTTATCCATTCCAAGAATGTGAAGGATGCTTTGCAGGGCGATAAAGTGCTGATAGTCACCTACAATTTCAAAGGCCGCAAAATGGAAGGCGCTGTAGTAAAGGTGCTCGAGCGCAGCCGTACCGAATTTGTGGGAACCTTTCAATTCATTAAGCACAAAGATTTTGGTTTCGTTGTTGGCGATAAAAAGAAAATAAACACCGATATCTTCGTGCCGAAAGGAAAAATCGGCGGCGCTGAAGATGGGGATAAAGTAGTCGTGCGCATGCTTGACTGGAAAACTGGTGAGAAAAATCCGGAAGGCGAAATTATTCAGGTGCTGGGTGCGCCCGGTGCCCACGAAACAGAAATCCATTCCATCCTGGCTGAATATGGGCTGCCGTACACCTTTCCTGAAGAAGTGGAAAGGGAAGCCTCCGGCCTGGACCGTGAAATTCGTGATGAAGAAGTGGCTAAGCGGCGCGACATGCGCGATGTCTGCACCTTTACCATCGACCCGAAAGATGCCAAGGATTTTGATGATGCCTTATCCATCCAAAAACTAAAGAACGGCAACTGGGAAATTGGCGTTCACATCGCCGATGTTTCGCATTATGTGGTGCCCGGTACGCAGCTGGATGATGAAGCCTATAACCGCGCTACTTCAGTCTATCTGGTTGATCGTGTGGTTCCTATGTTGCCCGAAGTGCTGAGTAACGATGTCTGCTCACTGCGTCCGAATGAGGATAAATACACCTTTTCCGCTGTCTTTGAAATGACCGAAGATGCGGAAATAAAGAAAGAATGGTTCGGTCGTACTGTCATTCACTCGGACCGGAAGTTTGCGTATGAAGAAGCACAGGAACGTATAGAAACCGGACAGGGAGAATTGGCCGAAGAAATACTGGCCCTGGATGCTTTGGCTAAAATCCTGCGCCGCCGCCGTATTGATAACGGAGCTATTACCTTTGACCGCAGTGAAGTTCGTTTTAACCTCGACGAAAATAATGAACCCATTGGCGTTTACTTTAAAGTAAGCAAGGATTCCAACCACCTGATTGAAGAATTTATGCTGTTGGCCAACCGCAAAGTTTCCGAGTTTATCTCCCTGAACCGCCGCGGCACGCCTACCGATAATACCTTTATTTACCGCGTACACGATGATCCGGATCCCGCCAAACTGGAAGCCTTGCGCGAATTTGTGGGAACGTTTGGATATAAAATGAATCTGGCCAATACCAAAAAAGTAGCGGAATCACTGAACCGTTTGTTGCAGGATGTGAAAGGTAAAGGCGAAGAAAATATGATTGAAACGCTGGCCATGCGCTCGATGAGCAAAGCCTTCTACTCCACCCTACCTATCGGGCATTACGGGTTGGGCTTTGAGTATTATTCCCACTTTACTTCCCCGATCCGCAGATATCCCGATTTAATTGCACACCGTTTACTACAGCACTATCTGGATAGTGGCAAATCTCCGGCTAAACCGGAATACGAAGAGAAATGCAAACACTGCAGCAACATGGAAAGGCTGGCTTCCGATGCTGAGCGCGATTCCATTAAGTTTATGCAGGTGAAGTTCATGGAAAAACATGTGGGCGAGCAGTTCACCGGTGTGATTTCCGGTGTAGCGGATTTTGGATTCTGGGTACAGATCCCGGAAAACGGTGCCGAAGGGCTCATCAAACTGCGTGACCTGATGGACGATTCCTATTCGTATGACGCTAAAAATCATTTGGTTCAGGGAAGCCGCACCGGAAATACCTACCAACTCGGCGACGAGGTTAAAATAGAAGTCGTGAAAGCCAACCTGCTGCAGAAGCAGTTGGATTTCCGTATCATTGCCTCATAAA
This sequence comes from Kaistella sp., assembly GCA_032057205.1. Lineage (GTDB taxonomy): Bacteria > Bacteroidota > Bacteroidia > Flavobacteriales > Weeksellaceae > Kaistella. The sequence continues at coordinate 255,970 of DAMCFT010000001.1, read as the reverse complement.
ACGTACATTTGCCCGCAGCCGGATTCCGGTTGTGGTTACTAAACTGTTATTCAGATTTCCGAACGAATGGTAGAACTTATCCTTTCTGCGGTAGGATTAGGCATCATGCTCAGTCTGGTCTTTATCGGCCCTATTTTTTTCCTGCTGATAGAAACCAGTTTTTCACGCGGTCCGCGTCATGCCTTTGCGCTTGATGTAGGCGTGGTGGTCGCTGATATTCTTTGTATCGTCGCTTCTTATTTCGCCAGTGGCGATTTGGTAAAAATTATTGATAAGCATCCGGAATTTTATCGGATTACAGCCTTCATTGTTTTCATTTATGCGCTGTATATGATTGTTTCGCGTACCAAAATGCACCTTCGCGGCGAGGAAAAAATGATTAACCAGAATTATTTTAAAACCATGCTGAACGGATTTTTCTTTAATATCCTGAATATTGGCGTAGTTCTGTTCTGGCTTGTCACGGTGATTTCAGTCCGGAATGCCTACCCCGAAACCAGTGATTTCTTGTTATATATGGCGCTGGTCGTCGGGACCTATTTAGCGATTGATTTCTGCAAGATTTACTTAGCCAAAGCTTTTCATGATAAACTGACACAGAAGGTGGCCAACACCATCCGCAAAACAGTAGGATTTGTCCTCGTAGCGTTTAGTATTTTTATATTTCTGCAGAGTTTTAAGAAGTTTAACCAGTTCGATAAAAAGCTTGAAGAAGCTGAAAAAACCGAACAGAAACACGGTCATCGCTCATGAAGCCTGTCTTTCCGCCTATCCTTAAAAAGGATGCTGCCCTTTCGGTCATTTCACCGGCCGGCCGCGTACAACCTGAGCAACTGGAAGCCGGTCTGGCGTATGTGCGGGAACAGGGTTTTAAACCTGTTTTAGGAAAGCATGTGTACACCGATTTTGAGTGCGGCTATCCTTATGCCGGTACCGAAGAAGAACGGTTGCAGGACGTGCAGCATGCTTTTGACACAAAAGAAACCAGTGCCATCTGGGCCTCGCGTGGCGGATACGGCTGTATGCATTTACTGCAGAAATTGAACCCGGAAAAAATTCTGGAAAATCCGAAATGGTTTATAGGTTATTCCGATAATACGGCCTTGCAAAGCTGGCTGCTGAAGCACGGCATCGTATCTGTTCACGGGCAGACGTTGAAAACAGCAGACTTCGGTGTTTCTCCGGAAAGCTATGATCTGATTGTGGAGATCATGCAGGGAAATTTGCCTCGCTATACGGTAGAAAGTCATCATCTGAATCGTCAAGGCGACGCCACCGGAATTTTGGTTGGGGGCAATCTTGCTTTAATTTATGCCTTGCTCGGCACGCCTTATTCTTTTGATTTTAAAGGAAATATTTTATTCATTGAAGAAATCGGTGAGCGTTTCTATGCCTTGGATCGTATGCTGATGGCGCTTGAACTGGCGGGCATTTTCGCTCAGATTTCAGGATTGATTATTGGCGGGCTGACGGAAATGGGCAAAGCCGGTGAAAATGCTGCTTATGAGGAAAGCTTTGACTCTTTTGCAAACCAGCTGATTGCCAGCCGGATTGCACAGTATGACTTCCCGGTAGCTTTTGGCTTTCCGAATGGGCATATTTATGACAACCGGCCGTTGATCATCGGTGGCGAAGTGGAACTGCATGTTCAATCGTCCGTTCATTTAAATTTTATAAAATAAAGATGGCGGAGCACACGGATTTTGGGAACATGGCTGAGCAGCTGGCAGAAAAACATCTCGTCAGTAAAGGCTATGAAATACTGGCGCGTAATTATCGTTTTCAAAAGGCCGAAATTGACCTGATTGCTTTATACGATGGATGCATCATCATCGTGGAAGTAAAAGCCCGCAGCACGGATATCTTCCTGGAGCCGCATGAAGCCGTGACGAAAGGAAAAATTAAACTGCTCGTGAAAGCGGCAGACCATTACCTGAATATCAACCAAATAGACCGTGAAGTTCGCTTTGATATTATCTCCGTTCTGCGTGAAAAGAACGGCAGCCTTACGCTAACCCATCTCGAAGACGCTTTTCAGAGTTTTGATGCCAACTAAAAACCCATTGCACATGAAAACAGCTTTTATTACCGGCGCTACTTCCGGAATCGGAGAAGCCATCGCCCGCCGCCTGGCCAAAGAAAAAATAAGATTAATCCTGTGCGGACGGCGGACGGAAGTATTAAATACCCTTGGTGAAGAATTAGCTGCACACACCCGGGTGATGACCCTTGCCTTCGACCAGCGCGACGCGAAAGCTGTGAAAGACGCAATCGCTTCCCTTCCGGAAGAGTTTGCCCAAATTGATATTCTGATTAATAACGCCGGAAATGCGCACGGTCTCGATCCCTTGGCCAGTGGCGATATTGAAGACTGGGATGCCATGATGGATAGCAATGTGAAAGGACTCCTGTACGTTTCGCGCAATATTATTCCGGCCATGCAGGCACAGCGCAGCGGACATATTGTGAATATTTCTTCGGTCGCAGCACGGCAAACCTACGCCAACGGCGTTGTGTACTGCGCCAGCAAGAAAGCAGTAGATGTTATTTCAGAAGGCATGCGGCTGGAGCTTACAGAGTTTGGGATTAAGGTAACCAACATCCAACCCGGCGCTGTGGAAACCAATTTCTCTTCCGTCCGCTTCAAAGGCGATGACGCCCGCGCGGCCACGGTGTATCAGGGATATCAGCCACTGACTGCAGATGATGTCGCCGATGCTGTTTTATACTGCCTGCAGGTTCCGGCACACGTGACGATCTCTGATCTGACCATTTATCCGGCGGCGCAAAGTGAGCCGCGGACCATTCACCGCAAATAGCATATTTTCCGCTCAATCCTTACCTTTGCCGTATGAAAATCCTGCATATTGAAAGCTCCTCGCGTAACTGTTCCGTAGCTGTTTCTGATGGTGCTGAACTGCTGTGTCTTTGTGAAGAAGTATCTGACGGATACAAACAATCCGAAAAGCTGCACACGTTCGTGGAATGGGCCCTGGAAGGCGCAGAAATGACATTGAAAGAACTGGATGCCATTTCATTGGGCAGTGGACCCGGTTCTTATACAGGTTTACGAATCGGTGCGGCATCAGCAAAAGGTTTCTGCTTTGCCCTGGATATACCGCTTATTGCAGTAAGTTCGCTGGAATCGCTTGTAATTCCTTTTTTAAGCCGGAATTATGACTTAATAGTACCGATGATAGATGCGCGCAGAAATGAAGTCTATATGGCTGTTTATGACGGTCTCACCGGCGAAGAACTGCAGCAGGCGGTCCCTCATATCTTAAGCGAAGATTCTTTGAAGGAATTTGCAGGTAAAAAGATACTCATTGTAGGCGATGGTGCCGAAAAAGCATCTGCAGCTATTTCGTTGTCCGGTATTCATTATAAGCATGATATTTTCCCTTCCGCGCAGTATCTTATTCGGGGTGCTGTTAAGAATTTTAACCAAAAAAAATTTGAAGATATCGCCTATTACGAACCGGATTACCTGAAGGAATTTCAGGGCGTGAAAATGAAAAAGGACTTTCCGTAAGAAAGTCCTTTTGTATTTGGTTAGCGCTTTTGTGGTGCCGGTGCGGTTCGCTGACCGGGCGTTACGTTTAGCAAACGAGGATCGCGTCGCTCAGGCGGAGTATTATCCGGCATTTGGCCAGGCTCGGCGGAACTACCGGGTCTGGTTACGGGCCTGCGCGGGTCTCGCGGACGTACAGGTACACCCGGATCCTCCTCACCCACCGGTAACACTTGGGAAACCCTTGGTCCCGGCTTCACCGGCTGCGTAAGACTGTTTCCCTGCGCATCGCGTTCTTCCAGCTCCAGATCGCTTTGCAGGTATTTCAGTATCTCGGCAGCTTTTTGCCCTTCTGCTGTATTCGGATAATTGAGCACCAGCTGTTCCAGTTGCAGGATCATGATTTCCTTGCCTGCTGTTTTGCCGGTGTTGAAGGCATTAAGCAATGTAAATTTAGGCACTAAACCATCTTTCGGATACTGCTGCAGCGCTTGGTCCACCAGTTCGCGACTTTTTTCATACTCACCTGCCTCATAGGATGCAAATGCCTGCTGGTACAGTTTCTCCACCTCTTCCGCTGATTGTGAAAAAGTGTTGTTTTTTGGGTTTCGTACAAATTCCGCGTAGGAAGTGTAGGGGAATTCCTGAAGAATGGTTTGCTTGGCGCGCTCTGCTTCTACTGCATTTTTTTCGTAATTATATACGAAAAGGTGATACAGCGCCTGAAGTTTTACCTCTTCTTCGGGATTGTTTTCTACAAGTTCTGTCAGCGTTTTGGTTGCCAGTGGCGTGTCGGAAAAATAGTTTTCATACATGGTTCCCAAACCCAGCGCTGCCGTATCCCGTGCTTTTTTCAGGGCGAGAATTTCCTCTGTGCGTGCGGGTATTTTTTCCATATAAAATTCGGGTTCCAGCCGGCGCGGATCCGGTGCGGTGGCCAGGCCCATTGCTTCGTTTTTCAGGTCTTCAATCGAATTGCTGCGTGCAGAGGTGCGCCAGTTATCGCTGAGGGCGCGGTTTCCCCAGATTTGTTTAAAACTGCTTTCTCCTTTGTTTACCGTGCTGGTATTAGCGAAATAAAAACTTCCTTTACCACTGCCGCCAAATTCCTGAAAGCCGCCGCTATTTCCCGCGAAAACAGAATTCGCTGAATAATCACCGGTGTCAAAACCACGGCTTCTTTCAGCACGTTTTTCCTCCTGTTCGCGAATTGCTTCTTTTGCCTTCAGTTCATCAATGTACTTGGTAAAATACGCAATACGCTCACTTTCCGGCATACGGGTTAGCGCCAGGATACTGTCGTTTCGACGGATGAGGTAATAATTGCTGGAAACTTTTTTAATGTTTTCCGTTCTTTCCTGCAGCAGATTTTTCGCCGGTGCGTAGGTCATAACGGCAAGTGCAGAATCATAATAGGCACCCGCCGACAGGTAATCGCTTTTATCAAAATAAGATTTACCGATTTCATAATACGTCAGACCACGCAATTGCGGATCTGAAACTTTTTCCTGCAGGGCACGGGTAAAATAGGCCTTTGCTTCTTCCGGTTTTCCGGCTTGTGTGGCCAATAGTCCCAGGGCATAATAAAATTCGTTTTTGCGTGAACTGTAGGTTCCCTTGCGGCTCATCTTTTCCAGATAGTCCTGTGCACCGGCATAATCATCTTCACCGGCACTGTAGGTTTTGGCAATTTCTACCTGAGTTTTAACTTCAAACTCAAAATCATTTGCGTATTTGTAAGCCGTCACGAAACTCTCGCGCGCTTCTTCTTTTTCGCCCAGTTCAGAAAGTAACTGACCACGCAGAAAAGCAATGCGACTGCGCAGTTTCCGGTCTTTATTTTGTATAAAGGCTTCGCTTAGTGCTTCCGCAGCTTCTTCTTTTTTGCCCGCCTGCAACAGGGTTTCAGCGTAGTAAGCGCTCAGTAAACCGCGGTCGTCTTTCTTTAATTTACCGGGATCTAGGGCAGCAAATAAATCCAGTGCGCGCGAATAATCCTGCATTTTGCTGTAGGCTACCGCTTCATAAATCCGCGCCTTGCCGAGCCGCTTATCTTTCGGCATGTGCACAAAAACATAATTCAGCGCATCAAGAGCGTCCAATGGCCTGCCCTGGTACAACCTCGACTTTGCTAAGAGAATGTGCGCATCAAATATTTTCGGATTTTGCTCCTCACCGTTTTTGAGCACAGAATACTTTTTAATGGCTTTCAGTGCTTTTGCTTCAGAAATTTCCAGAATACTGGCACCCTGCCGTCCGCCTGCGGTTGCATTACGATTCTGGCTCATGGGTGTTCCCATACTCAGCGGGCGTGCATTTCCGGGGCCGGCCGGCGCAACAATATCATCGCCAAACATGCCCGGGTCCTGCATGGTACCATCAGCCACGGCTTCTTCGGTAAACAACGGAATATACGGTGCATAAAAATTTTCTTTATATCCACGCTCGCGGTTGCGAAGCTCCGTTTCCAGGGCATCCTTACTGTTGAAAAGTGTATTGTAATATGAAAAGAAACCTTTCATAAAAGCAGAATCGTTCGTTTTCTTTCGGGAGGAACAGGAACCGAGCGCAGCTACTGCCAGCAGGAGTAAAGTTATATTTTTCATTAAATCATTAACTTATAAACGTCGGGTTTAGTATATAGTGAGACCCGCAATTGTAAAAATACACTTTTCAGCAATTACAGCAGGCCGGCACCCGACTTTTTCAGCAATGCGTACAAAAGGTGGGTCGGCAATCCCATCACAGTATAAAAACTGCCCGTAATTCCGGTTATTTTAGCCATGCCTATCCACTCCTGGATTCCATAGGCTCCTGCTTATCAAACGGCCGGCAGGTTTCGATGTAATACTCGATTTCCGCCAAAGACAATTCAGCAAAAGTAACGTTCGCCACATCACTTTCTGTGAAAGTATCTTTTACTGTGCGAACGGTAATACCGGTCCAGACTTCATGCGTACGCCCAGATAACTGTTGCAGCATCGACGTGGCTTCCGCTTTATCTTTCGGCTTTCCCAGAATTTTTCCCTCGCAAACTACTACGGTATCAGCGGTAATCAGAATTTCATCGTCCGTGAGATCAGTGTAGGCATTGGATTTAAGTTCCGAAAGCCAGCCCGCCACAGAGGCTGCCGGCAAATCTGGCGGGAAAGTTTCATCACAATCCAGCGATAAAGTCGTAAAAGAATACCCCAGTGACTGAAGTAGTTCGCGGCGGCGGGGAGACCCGGAAGCAAGAATTAATTTCATCATTTAAACGCTGCGTGTATGGTCGTCTTCCTGCCAGGTTCCGTGTATTTTCATCACCTGCTCTATCACATCACGCACAGCACCTTTTCCGCCCAGTACCGGTGAGATATACTCGGCGACGGCTTTCACTTCGGGAACGGCATTTTGCGGGCAGGTCGCTAACCCGGAGTTTTGCATCATAACACAATCCGGAATATCATCGCCCATGGTCAGGATTTCTTCTTTTCTTAAATTATATTTTTCGCGGAATTCTTCAAACTTTTCCAGCTTGTCCGAAATCTTCGCGTAATAATCTGTAATCCCCAGGTAGTTAATCCGGTGCCGCACGGAAGGATCGTCTCCACCCGTAATCACACAAATCGGATAGTTGTGTTTTCTTGCTTTCACCACGGCGTACCCGTCCAAGACATTCATCGTACGGCACATGCTCATGTCCGGCATCAGGTACACGCTGCCATCGGTGAACACACCATCCACATCAAATACAAAAGCTTTAATATTCTTTAATTTCTCTTTATAACTCATACATTTTCTTTATAGATTCATTCATCACCTGATAGATCTGCCGGGTTTCTGGATTGCTGATCAGCTGCTCATGCAGTTCCAGCACGCGGGTGTCATTGCGCACGGCCGGCCCGGTTTGCGCATCAACCGGTTCCATGGTTTTCAGTTTTTCAAATGTTTCCGCAATCAGGGGCCGGAAATACTGAAAGGGAATTTCCTCTGCGTCGGCAATCTCCTTTGCCCGCGCAAACAAATGGTTCACAAAATTACAGCTGAACACCGCGGTAAGGTGAATGTATTTCCGCTTTTGGTAATCTGCTTTCAGCACCCGATTTGAAATTTGGCCGGCCATCCCGAAGAGTGTTTGCTCATCTGCCGGATTCTCCGCTTCGATAAAAAAAGGAATTTCCTGATAATTAAGAGGTTTGTTGCGCGAAAAAGTCTGCATCGGGTAGAAACAGGCTTTGCGGTAGGCTCCCTGCAAGATTTCCTTTGGCAGTGAACCGGAAGTGTGCGCCACCAGGCAGTTTGGATTTGTAATTAAGGCAGAAACTTCGGCAATGGCATTATCAGAAACACAAATAAGATACAGGTCTGCTGCCGCAAGTTCTTCACAAGAATAAGGAATTGCCAGCTCCGAAGATATTTCCCGGAGTGCGGTGCAGTTGCGCCCGAATATCTGATTGATTTCCAATCCGTTTTGCCTGAAAGCTCTGGCCAGATGGCCGGCCACGTTGCCCGAACCAATAAGGACAGTCTTCATAGAAAAGGATAATAACAAAGATACAGTTTTGGTTTGGACTAAAAATTGGACGTACATTTAACTTTCCAATAAAACCAGTATCCAAAAACCGAACGCATCTCAATGAAGAGTCAGGAGGCAGAAATTATCAAGTTGATGTCCAGCGGAAAAACCCGTGAGCAGGGAGTCCGCCAGATGATGGATGCCTATCAGAGCCGCCTCTACTGGCATATTCGCCGGTTTATTGTGGACGATGACCTGAGTAAGGATGTGTTGCAGGATACCTTCATCAAAGCGTATCAGAATTTTCATCAGTTCCGGCAGGACAGCCAGCTCTACACTTGGCTCTACCGAATTGCGACCAACGAGTCACTGCAGCAGCTGAACAAAATGAAAAGAATGCGCCGCAGCGATGAGGAAACAACCCAGCACCTGCAAAATTTGGTGGCAGAGAATGCCCAGCCCAATGCGGATGAAATTCAGCTTCTGTTGCAGAAGGCCATCCAGACCCTGCCCGATAAGCAGAAACTGGTGTTCAATATGCGGTACTATGAAGACCTGCCGTACGAAGAAATGTCGCAGATACTGGATATGTCCGTCGGTACCCTGAAAACCAACTACCATTATGCAAAACAGAAGGTAGAAGAATACATAAAACAGAATTTTACAGAATAAAATTCAGCATCATGAACCCATTTGATATTGAAAAATTAGAGCGCAAAAATATTTTCCGGGACCAGGAACCGGACTTCAGTGCCATGCAGCGGCAGGTGCTGCAGCAAGTGCAGGCGCCCATTCCGCTGAAATCTCGCCCAAAAGTCTGGCTGTACAGTGCGGCAGCCGCTGTTGTCCTGCTCTTTGGTTTAGGCTTCCTGATCACGATGCCGGCCGACAGCAGTGCACCGCAGCTCGCACAGCAGCAGCCGGAAACAGCAGCGCCGGTGCGCAACGCTGCGATCGCCACCGTAGAAACCCCCGAGGCCCAGGCGCTCGAATTGCTGGAAGAAGATTTAACCCAGGTTCAAAATACGCATCCAACCCACAGTTCCGTGAGCCACGCCAACTATACCCCGGCCAGGCATAAGGAACAGCCACAGGCCGCACAACCCGCTGTTCGCAAAACAGAACAGCAGGTGGATCAGATTCTGGCCGGTTTTACCAGAGCAGATCTGGCAGACCTCGCCAATAATGCCGAGCAGGACGTGTACCTGGATTTGTATAATTAAACACCGCATGAAAAAGATTTTTACCACCCTCAGCCTCACCTTCGCGGTAACCCTCGCCTCTGCGCAGCAGCACAGCCTGGACTGGAAAAGCATGAAGCCGGAACAGCGCAAAGAGATGATCAAAAATATGAAGCCCGATGAGCGGATGGCTTTGCTGCAGGAGTTTCGCGAAAAGATGATGATTGCCGAACTGCAAGTGCCCGAGTCACAGCAACCGGAATTCCGCACGCTGTACAACGAGTATCAGAACCGTCAGAATGAAATCAAAAGCAGGTTCACACCCAGCGAAAACTTCCGCACGATGAGCAACGAGGAAGCCACACGGCAACTGAACGAAAGTTTTGAAATCGGCCAGCAACTGCTGGATAACCGCAAGGAATACGCACAGAAATTCATGAAGGTTCTTTCTGCCCAGCAGGTTCTGCAGATGTACCAAACCGAGGGAAAAATGAGGACCAAAATTCTGGATAAAAAACAAGACGGCACCGGAAATTCCGGCCCGCAGCGCAGGCGACCATAATAGTTTATTTTTTTTTAATGTTTGGCGACCTCTGCAGTTTCGTACTGCAGAGGTTGTTTTTTTGGGCGAGTCCCGGCGCAAGGCTTGCCAGCCTTGCGCCGGGACCGGGCTCTTCGCTCCTACTCCTCGCCACGCCTTACCAGGCGTGGCTGCGGGGTAACCGCTGCGATCCCTCTCGCAATTCATGCCGCTGAAAAGCAGGTATTTTTCCCGCAAAAAAGAGTAAATTTGCAGCTTACGATAAATATAGATGAAAAACATACGCAATTTTTGCATTATCGCGCATATTGACCATGGCAAATCCACCCTGGCCGACCGTCTTTTGGAATATACCAATACGGTGACCCAGCGGGAACTGCAGTCGCAGACGCTGGATGATATGGACCTGGAAAAAGAGCGCGGTATTACCATAAAATCCCACGCCATCCAGATGGATTACGAACTGAATGGTGAGAAATATGTGCTGAACCTGATCGATACGCCCGGGCACGTGGATTTCTCCTACGAGGTTTCCCGCTCCATTGCGGCGTGCGAAGGTGCTTTATTGATTGTAGATGCCGCCCAAAGTATTCAGGCACAAACCATCAGTAACCTGTATCTGGCTTTGGAGAATGACCTGACGATTATTCCCATCCTGAACAAAATCGATTTGCCGTCCGCCAACCCGGAGGAAGTAACCGACGAGATCATGGGCCTGCTCGGCTGTGATTATGAAGACGTACTGCGCGTTTCCGGCAAAACCGGTGAAGGTGTGCATGAGCTGCTGGAACAGATTGTGAACCGCATCCCGGCGCCGCAGGGCGATCCGGAGGCACCCTTGCAGGCGCTTATTTTTGACTCGGTGTACAACCCGTTCCGCGGGATTGAAGCTTACTTTAAAGTAGTGAATGGCAGCATTAAAAAAGGCCAGCGCATTAAATTCATGGCGACCAACAAAATGTACGAAGCCGATGAAGTGGGAACCTTAAAATTAAAACAAACACCGAAGCCGGAAATTAAAACCGGTGATGTGGGTTATATTATTTCCGGGATTAAAGATGCCCGCGAAGTTAAAGTAGGTGACACCATTACCACTTTCGAAAACGGAGCGCCGAAAGCGATTGAAGGATTTGAAGAAGTAAAACCGATGGTATTTGCCGGGATCTATCCGATTGAAGCAGAAGATTTTGAAGAACTTCGTTTCTCTTTGGAAAAACTGAGACTGAATGATGCGTCGCTGGTCTTCGAGCCGGAAAGTTCTGCCGCACTTGGCTTCGGCTTCCGCTGCGGTTTCCTGGGGATGCTGCACATGGAAATTGTACAGGAAAGACTGGACCGTGAGTTTAATATGGATGTGATCACCACGGTACCAAACGTAAGCTACCACGGCTATTCCAAGAAGGATCCGGACACAGCGATTTTGATCAACAACCCTTCTGAAATGATGGATCCGCTCACCATGGACCGTGTGGAGGAGCCGTACATCAAGGCATCAATCATTACCAAATCTGATTTTGTGGGCCCTGTGATGACGCTTTGTATTGAAAAGCGCGGCGAAATTGTGAACCAGTCCTACCTGACCGCAGACCGTGTGGAACTGATTTTCAACATGCCGCTGGCAGAGGTGGTTTTCGACTTTTATGACCGCCTGAAATCTATCTCAAAAGGATATGCGTCTTTCGACTACCATCCGATTGGCTTCCGCGCTTCCAAGCTGGTAAAGATGGACATTCTGATCAATGGTGATATGGTGGATGCGCTCTCCTCTTTGATCCACGACAGCAATGCCTACTATATCGGTAAAAGAATGTGCGAAAAACTTCGCGAGCTGATTCCGCGCCAGCAGTTTGATATTGCCGTGCAGGCCGCCTTGGGTGCAAAAGTAATTGCAAGAGAAACCATTAAAGCCCTGCGAAAAGACGTTACCGCGAAATGCTACGGTGGTGATATTTCCCGTAAGCGTAAACTTTTGGAAAAGCAAAAGGAAGGAAAGAAAAAAATGAAGCAGATCGGCCGCGTGGAAGTACCGCAATCCGCGTTTATGGCGGTATTGAAGCTAAACGATTAGCAGATGAATTTAAATTAAAAATAGAGGTTGTTCCGGTGGGAGCGGCCTTTTTTTGTTGTGCGATAAACAGCAGGCCAAACGCCTGTTGATTTTAAGGTTTAATTATCGCCCAGCCTTCGGCCGGCCGCAAAATAAGCTCGCCGTTACCGCTTGGCACGATTGCTATAAAATCATACAGTTCTTCGCGTTTAATGTTTCGTTCATGCAGGGTGTTATCACATTGCGCGAGGATCACACCTTTGCGGACGAGCTTTTTCAGATCATCTTCATATTTACTGGTTTTCAGGAAGGCATCGGTTCCGCCACTAAAAGCGATCAGTTCAACCTGAAGTTTTCCTTTCAGGCGCGGATCATCGAGTGCGTTATTAATATTTCGGAGGGTTTTCAATAACTTTTGCATCGTTCTGGTCCAGCTGATAGATGGCTCTGTATTGGCTTTTCGTGGCTTTTGCACCAGTGAAGGCGGCATTTTTTTCGAGTGTCCAGTCTTGCGTCTGCGCAGTGGCAAGCAAAGCAGATAAAAGGAGCAGCATGGTGGTATAGGATTTCATAAAAGACTTTGTTACAATAGAATTGGTGCACCTCTGCGTATAAAAAATGTTTAACTTACGCTACAGGAAGTACTTACATCTGCTCCTGTAAATTCTTATCATCACCGTCTGATATAATCAATATAAAATACCATGAGTCAAACCTTATTTAGAAATGAAAAAGCATTACAGCGCGCTTTTTCAGATATTGCAAAAAACAACGTAAAAAGCTACGTTGGTGACATCATAGATCTGATTCTCGGAAGCCAGATGAACAAGGAGAGTCTTCAGCTGGTGCTGGTAAAATATGGCTTCAGTGGTACACATGAACTTAAAAATGAATTACTGGACCTGCTGATTTCTTATGCGAACGTGATATTATCGGATGAAATAATCGCTGATGATGAGCAACATAACTTTAAATTACTGAAACTATACTTCGGTATTGAAGAAGGTGATTTTCATACGTATAAATCAGCAGAAATTCACAAAATTATCACTACAGAATTGGATAAGGTATATGATGATCAATATGTTACCAAGACGGAAACAATTCACAACCAATTTCTGCAGGAACTTTTTGGGTTATCCTACGACCAATTTGATAAAATGAAAGAAACCTTTGTTTTAAAAGCAATGAATCAAGGTGCGCAAATAAAGAATCTGGATACGGCTAATAAGGATATGTATAGGAGAAAAAGTTGAAAAAAGTAGTGCTGCTATATCAGGTCTTTCGATGATATCCTCCCGAACAATCGTTGTCCGCTCAGTATTTACGCTTACGCCAGATAATATTATTACGACTGTCGATTCAATAGATGAAGGAACAGCTTATCCAGGTTAAATTTACCTTTTCATTTCACCAATTCTAACAGTCATTCATCTCATAGTGCAGTACCTCATATCGTTCTTCGTAAGCTTTCATCATTTTGTTTGTGGTGGGAGCTTCCTTTAAACTTGCATTCAGTTTCCGATCGCCTTCGGGTGAAATCCAATAGCCTTTTAAAGTTTCACCGGCTGATTTCAGGCTTAAAATTCCGGTAATGTCACCTTCTACCATCACCAGTTTATTTCGTTCGTCATCGGAAATGGTGAGGTAAAGCCATTTACTTAAATTGTCGTATTTATACATTCCGTAGTAAAATATCGGACCGCAGCCCGAGGTGTCTTGTTTCAGAAACAGCGTCACCGGATATTTGCCAACAGTTCCTTCGTACAGAAAATTCTTAACGCCTTCCTGCGCAGACAGGAAACCATAAAAAAGCAGAAACAGAAATGAGAGTACAACTGATTTTTTCATAGTAATCATTTTTTGGTGGAAAAAGATTTGCTTTTAAAATTACAACTATCCGGCGGATAAGTTCCCAACATCTTTTGCAAAGTTTCCGAATTATATTGTTAATATTTCGCACCGGCCATGGTGAAATGTATTCCTGATATACGTTCAAACAATTAACTTTGGCAATACAAACAGTACCTCATTACGCCACACATCCGTATTCAATGAAAAAACTTGCTGCCCTCCTGCTCTTTTTCTCTTCTTTCCTGCCTGCCCAAACCGCCTATCCTACACCGTTCGAAAAGGGCAACGGAAACCAGACCACCACCTATACTGAAATGGTGCAATACTACGATCAGCTGGCCGAGAAGTTCCCTGCCATCAACGTGGAGAAATTCGGCCATGACGATAATGGAGAGCCGATCCGCGTGGTCGTATTCAGTAACAGTGCGGACAAGGATGCGCCGGTCATTCTGATTAACAACGGTATTCACCCCGGCGAGCCCGATGGGATTGATGCTACCATGATGCTGATGCGTGACTTGGCCACCGGTAAAGTGAAACCAGCCAAAATAAAGGTGGCGGCCATCCAGGCGTATAACATTTCCGGGATGCTCCGCCGCGGCAGTTACAGCCGTGCCAACCAAAACGGACCGGAGCAATACGGCTTCCGTGGGAATGCACGCAACTATGACCTGAACCGCGATTTCATTAAGACCGATACCGAAAATGCCCAAGCTTTTCAGCAGATCTTCCGGCATTACCAGCCGATTTATTTTATAGACAACCATGTGAGCAACGGTGCCGATTATCAGTATCTCTTCAGCTATATTTCTACCAACCGCGAACGGCTCGGCACCGCGCTTGCCGCCTATTTCAATGAAACCATGCAGTCGGCGCTGCTGAAACAACTGGAAAAACAGAAGATTCTGACTGTTCCTTATATCAATGTGCACGGCGACACACCCGAAAGTGGTTTTGCCGCTTTCATGGACAGTCCGCGGTATGCCACCGGCTACACAACCCTCTTCGATACGCCCGGCACCGTTGTGGAGACCCACATGCTCAAACCATATGCCGACCGTGTGCATGCCACCTATCAGTACAATCTCCACAGTGTGCTTTACACTGCTGCCCACGCGCAGGAAATCAGGAACAGCATAGCAAAGAATTCAGCACAATACCTTCCCGGCAAGAAATACACACTGCAGTGGAAAACCGACAGTACCCATACGCAGCAAATCGATTTTAAAGGATTTGAGGCCGGCCGAAAGCTGAGCAACGTTTCGGGCGAACCGCGGCTGTATTATGACCGCACAAAACCCTTTACGCGCAAGGTTACCTTCTTCAATCGCTATCTGCCAACCCGGGAGGTAATTATTCCGGAATATTATGTGGTGCCGCGATCCGAGCGCAAGGTACTGGAGCATCTGCGCCGCAACCGGATCCAGCTGAAAACGCTTTCCCGCGATTCGCTTATTGAGGTACAGGAATACCGCATTGCCGGCTACAATACCGTGAAACAGCCGTATGAAGGACATTATCTGCATTATGATACGCGTACGTCCGCAGTCATGCGAAATGTTCTTTTTCGCCAGGGTGATGTGCTGGTTTCTACACGCCAGCCCGGCGTTAAATATCTGCTCGAAACACTGGAGCCGGAAGCCACGGATTCTTTCTTTAACTGGAATTTCTTCGATGCGGTTCTCGGTCAGAAAGAATATTTTTCTCCTTATGTTTTCGAAGATACCGCCGCAGATTTATTACAACATGATACGAATCTGCGAAAACAGTTTGAAGCTGCAAAAGCCGCCGATGCCGAACTGGCAAAAACTGGCAGCGCACAACTGGAATGGCTCTATCGGCATTCTCCCTACTACGAGGGAACCGTGGGCCTTTATCCCGTATACAGAGTGCTCTAAGACTTTTATTAAAATAAATTAAATAGCCTTGGTGTTTAGCAGGAAAGCGCTCAATGTAAATGGATGATCTCCCGTATTTAAAATTTATAAACGAAGATTTTTACGAGGCAAATGCTCTCACCTTGTCGGGTTTGCAGCGAAATCCTGAAGGTGCGGAATATGCTGCCTGTTCTTTTTATTTAAATGAAAATAAAATTAAGTACCGCTTGTCCAAAATTACGCCCACCAAAAACGGACAGTTTGTAACCATCTGGAAACGAAATGACAAGGGCCAGACGGAGCCATTCGATATAACGGATGATTTTGATTATATCATCATTACTTCAGTTTTTACCGAGCGGCTGGGACAGTTCATTTTTCCGAAATCAGTTTTAGCAGAAAAAGGAATTATTACACATAACGGAAAAGCAGGCAAGCGCGGAATCAGGGTGTATCCGCCGTGGGATCAGCCGGCCAGCACACAGGCAGAAAAAACGCAACGCTGGCAAATACCCTATTTCGTGGAGATTGAAAGAAACGGCTCGACAAGAAGTGATTTAGTTATGCGTTTACCAATCTTCGCCAAATAAAGTGGGGCTTCTGTTTAAACCAGGTACATGCAAAAAGCTTCCGGACTGCGGAAGCTTATATTTTATTTGGGTAACCCTTTTCTCAGTGCGTAATTGGCCCGCTCAATGGCTTTCTTTTCTTTCCAGGCCATGTACTTTCCTTTGAAGCGCGCTTTCATAAAGTTATCGAAATTACGCTGCACGGTCAGGTTCCACAGGGAATGTGCTTTCACGCCCCAGGATTTATCCCACGCCCGCAGCGAGATGGAGAAACTGCCGTCCAGGTATTTCATCCAGTGCCACCAGCCGGTGGGCATAAATAAAGTATCACCGTGCTCCAGGAAGCATTCCACACCTTCTACCCCATCCAGCGCCGGAAACTTTTCGAAATCAGGGTTGGAGATATCGTAATCTTCCAGGGAATAAGTTGCATACGGGATTTTATACAGCCGGTCTTTCCATTTATAATCAAACAGCAGGATGTGTTTGCGCCCGTTAAAATGCGTGTGAAAGATATGCGCCATATCAATATCATAATGCAGGAAGGTCACCGAACCTTTCCCGCCGAAGAACATATTGGGGTATTTATCCAGGAAACCGCCCATCAGTTCTTTTGGGGCAATATAATCCTTCAGCAGCTTCGGCGCAGATTTAATCGGGTCAAACAGAAAGATCCGCAGGTCGGTTTCTTTTTCTTTAATTAAATCAATATAATCACCGAACTTCATTTTGGCTGCGGAAGCGTTTATGGGTGCAGACGGGTCTGCTTTGGAAGAATCGTACAGCGGAACTTCCACATCACCCACCACTTCTTTCATGTACTCCAGGGTCCACTTTTCGTATGCCGGCCACTGCCTCGCCATGTCTTTGATGACCAGGGGTTTACGCGGAATCAGGTAATTTTTAATAAAATCTTCCTGTGTGATGCTGTCTACTACGTCTATTGGCTGCAAATGAAGTCCCATGGCCGATTAATTTAAAGGGGTAAAAGTACTAAAAAATCAAATCGGTCGGCTTATCTTATGTCAATTAGGACTTGGTCGATACCGCTGCACCTGCAATAATGACCGCCCGATTGTAACAATGCAGTGAAAATGCCTACTTATCGGGAAAATTTAAGCATGAAGCATTTCGTTTCTTTTTTTATGGTTCTTTTTTCAGTGATGGCTGCTGCCCAAACCACCGTGAGCGGCAAGGTGAATGACGAGGAAGGAAAACCGGTCACCAGCGCGAGTGTCACCGTGGAGGAAGCCGGCCGTGATGCCATTATTGCCTACGGCATCACCAATGCGAAAGGGGAATATAAAATCACTTTTACCTCCGCCGAATCCCAGGTTAACATCAAAGCAAAAGCCTTTAATCATAAGCCCCAGCTGAAAATCATTAAGAACGAAAATCAGTCGACGAACTTCACACTGCAGACGGATGCAACCGAAATTGCCGAAGTTAAAATTAAAACCAAAATCATCACCAAGCGTGGCGACACCATTTCGTACGATCTCAAAGCGTTTGAAAGCCAGGCAGACCGCACACTTGCCGATGTGCTGAAGAAAATGCCCGGTATTGATGTGAATGCAGATGGAACCATTTTGTATCAGGGAGAACCGCTGCAGAAGTTTTATGTAAACGGAAAAGACCTGATGGAGGGCGGCTACGGCACCATCAATAACTCACTGCCCAAAGATGCGGTGGCCAAAGTGGAAATTATGGAAAACCACCAGCCGCTGAAAATTTTGGAGGGAAAAGTTCCGTCGGACAAGGCAGCTATTAATATTAAGCTGAAAAAATCAGTCACCATGACCGGCCGTGGGGAAGTGGGCGCCGGCCTGGAACCTTTCCTCTGGAATGTGAAACTCACGCCGATGTTTTTCGGGCAGAAAAATCAGTGGGTTTTAAATTATAAAACCAATAATAATGGCGACAGGGTAGAGCGCGAAGGAATGCTGCTCGGTGGCTTTAACCGCTGGGAAGGGCGCCGCACCCAGGCCTCACAGCGTCGCTGGATCAGCTTGGATGAAGCGGGCACGCCGTCGCTACCAGAAAAGCGCTACCTGTTCAACAACGTACATTACCTTTCTGCTAACCTGCTCACCAGCCCGTTTGAAAATAAAGAATGGGAACTGAAACTGAATGCCAACTATACCAATAACACGGTGGACCGAAGCTCTTTCAGCTCACAGGTGTTTGAACCATCTGATTTGTATCCGAATGGTTTGGTGACCTCTAACCGCATTACCAACCGCTTCTTCACCGATGCGGCAAAAGGGGAAATTATTTTTACGAAGAATGCTAAGAAAGGTTTCTTTAAAAACACCACCACCTGGAACGGTTTCTGGAATGCCGACCGCAGTTTGCTTGCCAATAACAATTCCGCAACAGGAAATTATGATCTGAATGAAAGTCTGACGGCACCCACCGGAATGATACAGAACTCACTGAGCACAATTATCCCATGGAAGGAAAAAATGGTGAATTTCATGAGTTATATCGGCTATCAGAAGGACCGGCAAACCTCCACCACGTTCTACAATAATTTTAATGAACTGAATGATTCCCTGGGCTTAGCCAGCCTGTCGCGTCTGGACCAAAGCATTTCGCTGAATACTTTTCAGGCAGATCACTCAGCGTCCGTTGGCTTTTCTTACAAGCGCTGGACCTTCACTCCGGAAATCGGATTGAATATTTCTACCAATGAAATGACATCGCAACTGTTTCAGGAACAGAGTCCGCTGGGCCTGAAATTCCGCAATGATTTCTCCTGGAACCAGATTAATTCCTACACACAGGTAGGCATTAATTACAAAGGAAATGCACTGAGCCTGAATTTGAATCTGCCGGTGAACTTTTATGCGATTGATTACAAAGACCGTTTGCGTACCGCAGACCGCGAAATCAACAGAACCGTTCTGGAACCGTTTTTCTGGGGAACGTATGACTTCGCTTCTTTCTTTAAATTTTCCGTTTTCGGGAACGTGAATCACAGTTTTGGCAACTTCGGGGATTTGTATGAAGGACAGCTGCTTTCCAGTCCGAGAACATTGGTTATCCGCAACAGCCGCCTGCCGGAAAACCGCAATGCAAGCAGTTCTGCACGCCTGGAGTACCGCAATCCGCTGAATAATTTATTCTTCAATGTGCGGTACACGTATGGGCAGAACCGCCGTAACCTGATTTCGCGCCAGAAGCTTACCGAGTCGGGTCTGGTGATTTCGGAGCTGGCGGATTATACCAATTCTGCTTTTTCAGAAAGCCAGGGAGCGGAAATCGGCAAGTATTTCCCGAAATTTAAGACCAATGCCTCCGTATCATTCAGCAACCGCGATTCCAACAGCTATACGCTGTTGCTGGCAGAAGATCTGACTTCTTTTATTTTAAATGAAACCAGATTCAACGGCCAGACGCTGGGGGTGAAATTTAATAACACTTATTTTTCCTGGCTGAGTGTAGACTACAACTTATCCATGAACTGGAACGAAAATAAAAACCTGTACACCAAAACCGGCGCGCGAACGTCCGGCTGGAATCACAACCTGGCGACGTACATTTATCCTTCCAAGAATCATACATTCGGTTTCTTCTGGGATGATATGTCCACTCAGAAAGCGGGCGATACCTACCGCAATTCCTTTTTTGATGTGCTGTACCAGTACACCTGGAATAAGAAGAAAATTGATTTCGAACTGCGTTGGTTAAATATTGCCAATAAGAAAGTGTACGAAACAATTTCCTATAGCCCAACGTATCTGCAGACCACGGTGAACAGTATTGACATCCGTCCGAGCCAGTTTATGTTTACAGTAAAATTTAACTTTAAATAAAAACCTAATCTTTACAATATTCATTTTTAAGTACATTTGTGATCAAATTATTCATCTTTTACATTTAATTATAAAACATTGATTATGAAAAAAATAGTAGCCCTTTTAGCCATCTCCGGCAGTATCCTGCTGAGTGCTCAGGAAACTGCCAACCGCTTCTTTTATGAACTTACCTTTAAGCCCAAAAAAGAACAGGCAGACACGGATAAGGTGATGACCATCCTGGATATTACCAAAGACAAATCCCTCTATCGCGATTACACCATGGTTGCCCAGGATTCACTTCTTAAAGCAGAAGTGGAAGCCATGCAAAAGACAGGCTTATACAAAGACATGAGCAAAACCATCAAGATGCCGAAATTCAGCGGGCAGGTCTATAAGTTTTATCCGTCCATGAAAGTGCAGTATGTGGATATGGTAGCCAATGGATTTACGCCGATGAAAATCGGATATAACGATGATACCAAATTCAACTGGAAGATTGAAAATGCCAAAGAAAAAATAGGCGAGTACAACGCACAGAAGGCGACAACTGATTTCGGCGGCCGCAAATGGACTGCCTGGTTCTCCACAGATCTGCCGTTCCAGGACGGGCCTTATAAATTCCACGGTTTGCCGGGGCTGATTGTGAAAATTGCCGACAGTGATAACAATTACAGCTGGGTGCTGAAAGGGAATAAGCAGGTGCCGAATTACAGTGAAAAAACATTTGCCGAAACAGTAATGCCCGGCGGCGATGGCGGAAAAGTGATGGAAGTGTCGCGTGAAAAATTCGAGAAAACCTACAACGATTACAAGAAAGACCCGCTGGCAACCGCAAGACCGTATATGACCGCAGAAGTGATGTCCCAGAAAATGCCCGGTTCAGATCTGACGATTGGTGAAATGGTGAAGCAGCAGGAGAAACAAATGAATGAATTCTTCAATGCGAATAACAACCCGATCGAAATGACGGAGGGAGCGAAGAAAAAATAAGCGCTCACTGCCATCAATAAACCATAAACCCTGTTTCCGCACGGAAGCAGGTTTTTTAATAATTATTTAAACCCGGTATCTTATTTAGATTAAATTCAAATAGCGTATCTTTGCCACTCAAAACTGTTGATTTGAAAAGAGATATTTCCGATAAACTGTGTTGCTTCCCGCGTCAGAAACCAGGCAGAATCCTGGGCTATGCCAATGAGAACCTGACCATGCCTAATAAGATTATTGAAATGGGCCTGTTGCCGGAAACGCAGTTTAAGATTTTATACCAGGCACCTTTCAAAGGTCCGTTGTACATTGAGTTTGGCGACGAAAAAAGCCGCATTGCCCTTCGCGAAGAAGAAGCACGCTTTATCATCGTTGATTCCCTAACCTAAATTTTCTCCTGAAACTTGCAAGAGTTGCTGCAGGAGCGCAAAATGAACCATCCCAGCAAACAAATCCTATTGGTCGGAAATCCCAATGTAGGGAAATCCACCATTTTTAATTTACTGTGTAACAAGAAACAAAAGACCGGAAATTATGCCGGTGTTACCGTGGCGAGCCATTCCGGCGATTACGAATACCGCGGTGAGCATGTGGAAGTAGTGGATCTGCCGGGGTCTTACAGTATTTATCCCGGCTCCGAAGACGAAGCTATTTTTTCCAAATTCCTGATAGATGAGCAGCACAAATACAGCGGCGTTGTCTATATTCTCGAAGCGCTGAGCATCAAGCGCGGCCTGCTTCTATTTCAGCAGATTCAGGATTTAGGGATTCCGGCCTTGCTTGTGGTCAATCAGATCGACCAGGCGGAGCGGCGTGGTATCACCATCGATACGGATAAATTAGCCGAAGAACTGAATGTAACTGTGCTGCGGGCCAATGCCAAAGAAAATCAGGGTATTGACCAGCTGCGCGATGAAATTTTCAATAATAATTTTGCGGTTTCTTCCACAGTTTCTTTTGACATTCCCACCGAACAGAAAGGATTGGTCTTTAAAATACTGCAGGAAACCACTGAGCAGAATCAATATAAAATCTGGACCCTGCTGGCTTCCGAAACCTATATGGGTAAATTGGAAAGCGTGCAGGAGCTGATGAATAATGACGAGGTAAAATGCCTGGTACCGAAGCGCCTCCAGACGCAGGAAACTATTCGCCGATACCAGAAGATCGACAAAATTATGTCCGCCGTAGTGGCGAAAAAGCCACAATTCAAGGAACTGCTGACTGAAAAGCTGGACCGCATCCTGGTACACAAATTCTGGGGCTATGTGGTTTTTGCCGGAATATTACTGTTCATTTTCCAGAGTGTGTTTTTCCTGGCCGAATATCCAATGGATTGGATTTCCGAGTTTTTCCTCTGGCTGTCTTCTTTCGTAGGAACCCATTTACCGGAAGGACCGATCAGTTCGCTGCTGGCCAACGGAATTATTCCGGGTGTGGGTGGGATTATGGTCTTCGCGCCCCAAATCGGGATTCTGCTGTACTTTCTTTACCTGCTGGAAGACTCGGGCTATATGGCGCGTGTGATCTTCCTGATGGACCGTTTTCTGCGGCCGTTCGGACTCAATGGGAAGAGTATTGTGCCGCTGGTATCGGGTACAGCCTGTGCGATTCCCGCCGTGATGTCGACCCGAAATATTGAGAATGTCAAAGAAAGATTGATTACCATTCTGGTAACACCGTTTATGACCTGTTCGGCACGATTGCCGGTATACAGTATCATCATCGGATTGATTGTGCCGGATAAGTTTATCCTGGGCATCAGCTACAAGGCTTTGGCACTGATGGCGATGTATTTTCTGGGCTTTTTTACTTCACTGGTTTCTGCTTTTATCTTAAAAAAAATTATTCCGAGCAAAGGAAAATCTTTCCTGGTGATGGATTTGCCGTCGTATAAAATGCCACTGTTTGGTTATGATTTTAAAATCGTTCTTGGGAAAGTATGGGAGTTCGTAACCGGCGCCGGAAAAATCATCTTCTTCTTCAGTATTGTGATTTGGTTCTTCAGTTATATCGGACCGAAACAGCAGCCTGATGAAATGGTCGCTACTGATGTGAAGCTGGAAAATTCCTATCTGGCGAAAATGGGTAAAACCATTGAGCCGGCCATCGCACCGCTTGGCTACGACTGGAAAATGGGCGTAGGAATCCTGACCAGTTTTGTGGCGCGCGAAGTTTTTGTGGGAACCATGGCCACCTTGTACAGCCTGGACGAAGAAGCACCGGAAGGCACCATCAGCGAGAAAATGCGCAGTGACGTGAAACCCAACGGCGAAAAGATGTTCAATCTGGCCACCGGGGTATCTATTTTGCTGTTCTATGCCTTTGCGATGCAATGTATTTCCACTGTGGCGGTGGTGTACCGCGAAACCAAGTCCTGGAAATGGACGGTGGCACAGCTCGTGGGAATGTCGGGACTGGCGTACATAGCGTCGCTCATCGCTTATCAGATTTTAAAGTAATGGACACTTCACTTCTTATTCAGTATATTCTTATTGCGGCTGTGGTCTTGTTTGCAGGTTACAAACTGTATCAGATTATTGCCAAAAATTTTGCGCCTAAAAAATTTAAAAAAGGAAAACCTGGCTGCGATTCGGATTGTGGCTGCTCATAAGCAATTGATTTCGAGATGAATTTTGGTTAACTTTGATGAAAATTGCGCTATGGAAATAACAAGTTTAAGCCAGGTTGATTTAAATAAGTCCTACACGTATGCAGATTATCTGCTGTGGAAGTTTAAGGAAAGGGTAGAACTGTTCAGGGGAAAAATATTCAAAATGAGTCCTGCGCCGGCAAGGGTACATCAGGATATTCTGCGAAATATGACGCTTACTTTCGCCCCATACTTCAGAGCCACTGCTTGCAGGCTGTATTTCGCACCTTTTGATGTCCGGCTTCCCAGTAAAAATGGGGAGATTAAAACGGTGGTGCAGCCGGATTTATGTGTAGTATGTGATCTTTCCAAACTCGATGATAAAGGTTGCCTGGGCGCGCCTGACCTGATTGTGGAAATCCTTTCGCCGGGGAATACAAAAAAGGAAATGGATCTTAAGTACAGTATTTATGAAGAAGCCGGCGTTCTGGAATATTGGTTGGTGCATCCTACCGATAAAAACATTCAGGTTTTTGTGCTGGAGAACGGGATCTATGTTGGTTTAAAACCGGTAACCGAGGGAGAGATCATAACTTCCCGCACCTTTCTTGAACTGAGTTTCAGCACGGATGAAATCTTTCAGAATCTTTAGTGGAAATTTGTTTCGTGGTCAATTTTCCTGGTGATACAGAAAAATAAGTTTCAAAATTTCAAGCGGCTGTTATCTTGTTTATTGGCCCAAAAAGATAACACCTCCACAGTATTATCCCGAACTCTGTAGTACACGGAAAAATTTTCCAAAATAAGAATTCTCCTGACTTCCTTTATCTCCAAAATAACAGAACCTAAGAAAGGGTTTTCAGCGAGCAATTTTTCTTTCCTGATAACTTCCTTTATGATTTTTAGCGCGTAGGTAGTTGATTTATTATTTTCAATCCAATATTCAATAGTTTCGAGATACAATAATTCTGCTTCGGGCGTCCATTTTATTTCGAACATAAGACTCTCGCTTTTTGATGGACCTGTTTACTGTCACTTAATTTATTTTCTTCAGCCTGAAGAATACCGCGGTTAACAGATTCTAACTCTTCCTGTGAAATGCTTATATGCTCTGTCTTTCGTTTTTCAAATGAAAATTTCATCCTTTCTAACAGTTTTTCTAAAAAAATCGATTCTTCCTGTGTCTCTGGGTGTACAATAATGGTATTCATAATGCTCTTTTTACAAAGTTATAAAAATTCCTGTTGCGTATCGGATTGATTTTACGAACCTTATCAAATTGATTTATAAAAATGTGCAGTACTTGGTTTTTATAAATCAAGCTTTTCAAGCGAATATAATTCTGTGAGCGTCCCAATACCTTACTCAGCAGCAAGTCTGTTCAATTTTCTGTAAATTTGCAGTCGAAAAGTATTTATTTTTTATGTCCCTAATCAAATCAATTTCAGGTATCCGCGGAACCATCGGCGGGCGTGTCAACGAAAACCTGACACCGCTGGATGTGGTGAAATTTACCTCCGCTTTTGGAACGTGGCTGCAGCAGAACAATAATAAAAAAGACCTCACCTTAGTGGTCGGTCGCGATGCCCGTATTTCCGGTGCCATGATTAATTCCCTGGTGACTGCAACTTTGCAGGGATTGGGTATCCATGTAATTGATTTAGGACTTTCCACCACACCAACGGTGGAGGTAATGGTGCCTGAGCTGAAGGCAGACGGCGGCATCATCCTGACGGCTTCGCATAACCCGAAACAATGGAACGCACTGAAACTGCTAAACCATAAAGGTGAATTCATCACCGGTGAAAATGGGGCAGAAGTACTGGCATTGGCTGAAAGTGAAGATTTTGATTATGCGGAAGTAGATGAACTCGGTTCTTATGAAACCCGAAACGATGGCATCGATATTCACATTGAAAAAATATTAAATCTGCCGGCCGTGGATGCAGAAGCGATCCGGTCTAAAAAATATAAAGTAGTCGTGGATGCCGTAAATTCCACCGGTGGTATTGCCATTCCGCAATTGCTCGAGCAACTGGGCTGCGAGGTCGTTAAATTATACTGCGAACCGAACGGTCATTTCCCGCACAACCCGGAACCTCTGAAAGAACACCTGGGAGATATCTGCGAACTTGTAAAACGCGAAAAGGCAGGTCTGGGTATCGTGGTCGATCCGGATGTAGACCGCCTCGCACTGGTCGATGAAAACGGAGAACTCTTCGGCGAAGAATATACGCTGGTGGCGGTAGCGGATTACCTGCTAAAAAGAACGCCCGGAACTGCTGTTTCCAATCTTTCTTCCAGCCGTGCGTTGCGCGATGTAGCACATGGGCTGAACTCAGAATATTTTGCGAGTGCCGTGGGAGAGGTGAATGTGGTCACCCTGATGAAAGAAAAAAATGCCGTTATCGGTGGTGAAGGAAATGGCGGAATTATTTATCCGGAACTTCATTACGGCAGAGATTCGCTGGTGGGTGTGGCGTTATTCCTGACACACTTGGCTAAAGAAAACAAAACCGTATCAGAACTGCGTGCCGGTTATCCCGCTTATTTTATGGGTAAAAAGAAACTGGAACTTACACCTGATATTGACGTAGATGCCCTTTTAACAAAAGTTAAAAAGTATTATCAAAACGAAAAGATTTCAACGGTCGATGGTGTGAAGATTGATTTCGAGAACAATTGGGTACATTTAAGGAAGTCAAACACGGAACCGATTATCAGGATTTATACGGAAGCATTCTCTCAGGAAGAGGCTGACGAATTAGGAGACCAGATGATCATAAAAATACGTGAGCTGCTTGATTGAATTATAATAACATATTCATCAGAAATTAAATGAAATGAGTGCAGATATTACACTTCAAAGTAAAAAGCTGGAATTGATTCGGTGGCTTGCTGAACTGCAGGATTCCGCGGTCATTAATGAAATTTTTGAGCTTAAGAAAAAAGATAAAGAGTGGTGGAACGAAATATCCACAGCTGAGCGTGAATCGATTAAATCGGGTATGAAAGATATAGATGAAGGGCGACTTATCCCACACGAAGAGATAGTACGATATTTTAAAAAATGAAAAAAATTGAGTGGACGTATCGGGCAAAGAATGAATTAGAACAGACGTATAATTTCTGGCTTGAGCATAATTTGTCGGTAACCTACTCGGAAAAAGTTTTGGATGAAACGCTGAAAGCAGTTAATTTAATTGCTAAAAATCCTGAAATCGGTCGCGAGGATAAGAATCTTAGGTTAAGAAGATTTCTGTTACTGGAATATTTCTCACTGGTATATCGCGTTGAAAAGGATAAAATACGAATTGTGTCATTTTTTGATAACAGAAGAAGGCCTCAATCCAAAGAATTATAATTAAATAAAAATGCTGGCGGTAGTAAGATGATGATCTGATACCGTTGGTACTGTAAATACATTGGAAGAATTTTTTGAAAACGAATTGGTTGAGCGATTTGAGACCATGATCGAAAATAATGAGGAACTCTACTTTGAAACAGAGGAGTATGAGGAAATCATTATTCATTACCTGGAACTGGGCGATATTTCTTTCGCAGAAATGGCGGTGAAATACGGCCTGAAAATACACCCGGGCTCCGTGGATCTGAAGATTAAAAAGTTTGAGGTTTTCCTGGAACTCGAAAAATACACGGAGGCGAAAGAACTGATGTCTGAACTGTATGAAACCGCACAGGAAAACACGGATTTCCTTGTGTGCTGCGCGAAATATTACAGCAATCTGGGCAACCCGCGCCGTGCGATTTCCTATTGTGAAAAAGCCTTGGAACTGAAAGAAGAGGAAAATTTCCTGAACAATTTCATTGCAGATGAATATGTGAATCTGGAAGATCCCTTCAAAGCATTGAAGCATTACAAACAAGCCATGCAGCATGACCCGCAGGATGAGTATGCGCTCGAGAATGTGATGTTCTGCTACAACCAGCTGCAGCGCGGCGATGAAGCCATTAAATTCCTGAACGGCTATCTGGATACCTACTCGTATTCCGAAACCGCCTGGTACGAATACGGACAGTTCTATTTCAACCGGAAGAATTACGAAGAAGCCATTCGGGGCTTTGATTATCTGCTGGCAATTAATTCACAGTCGATCGGCGTATATGCCAATAAAGCGGCCTGTTATGAAGCCATGGAAGCCTGGGAGGAAGCCATTAAGGTATATGAAGAAATGCTGGCACTGGAGTACACAAAATCATTTACCTATTATAAAATAGGGTTGTGCTACAAAGAGAACAAGCAGCTGGTACTGGCACTGAACGCATTTCAGAAGTCGTTGCGCGATGATCCGCAATTCTACCTCTCCATGATGGAACAATCCTACCTGTACGAAGAGATGGGCAGCATGCGGGAAGCGCTTCACTTCGCGAAGGAAGCCGTTTCTCTGAACGACAGCAGCCTGGATTATCAGAAGCGTTTGGCATTTTTATACATTGATTCCGGCAAATTCGAGGAAAGTCTGGAATGTCTGAAAAAACTGGTGTATTACGAGCCCAACCGTTTTTATAACTGGTATGCGCATTCGGAAGTACTGATGTTGCTCGGTGAATATGAGGAGGCAGTCACAATTTTACTGCAGGCACTGAAACAGCACCATCGGGCAGAATTATATTATCAGCTCAGCAACTGTTATTTCCATTTGAACAGTCAGAAAAAAGGCAGAGCTGCTTTGGCAAAAGCGCTGGAGCTGGACCCGAAACTGCTGGAAGATATGCAACAGAAATATCCTTTCATCCGCGAAGAAATTGATCGCGTGAAAGCAAAGAAGAAATAATTTAAACACATAAAAGCAGGTTAACGCCTGCTTTTTTTTATATATAATACCGATTCAGAAATTCGAAAAACTCTGCCATCCTGTATATGTTATTCGCCGCAAGGTAGAGCAGCAGGACACTCACCGTTGCAAACAAACCTGAAAGTACGGCCGGCTTGTTCCGATAGGAATAAAACAACCAGCCCAGCAGCAGCGGAAACACAAAAACGAAATGGCCACCGTAAATATAACTCGTGTGCAGGCCAAACTTCAGC
The DNA here is from genome assembly GCA_032057205.1 of Kaistella sp. Classification (GTDB taxonomy): domain Bacteria; phylum Bacteroidota; class Bacteroidia; order Flavobacteriales; family Weeksellaceae; genus Kaistella. The sequence continues at coordinate 227,459 of DAMCFT010000001.1, read as the reverse complement.
ACTGCGTGGATAATGACATCGATTAAAAATGACAGCATTAGTATTTGCACCAGTTTATTTTTAAAATTAAGAACATACGCCCACAACAGCAGCACCAGCACAATTACCACGAAAGCGTAGGCGAGGTAACTGCTGTAAACATCCATAAACAAAGCCTTGTACGCGAAGCCGTGCTTAGTTTTATAGTCCCTGACCACATAACTGCTCAGCAACATATTTCCACCCAGAAACCAGGAACTGATCATGTCCCAGACGGGCGTTACTTTCGGATTGGAAAACTTGTCATACTGCTGCCCTGATTTGTTTAAAAACTGCATCCATTTAAAATCAATCCGGTACAAAAACAAGAACATGAACACAACCGCCGAAATAAAAATACGCAGAGCCGTTCTCCCAAACGCTTTAGGCTTTTTAAATACCGCCTTCTCAAACAATGCCGGAATGTACACCTTAACAATATTTGTAATGGTAAGTCCACCAATGCTCACCGCGGCAAGTGTGTAAGCAGTCCAGGGAATTTCCTGTTCCTTCCTTAATTTTAATGCTGCATAATAATTAAACAGAATCAGCAATAAGAGGGTATAGGTATAAGTTTCCGGTGTAAAGGAAAGCAGGATCGTGGTGCTGAAAAAGGCCATGAACGCAACCAGCAGTAAATTAATCTTATCCGGCAAGCGGATGATATTCCGCAGATATTTATAAACCTGCAACAAGCTGAAGCTTACAGTAATGGCGCTGCACAAGCCCAGAACCAAACGAAAGACTTCATTCTTCTGTCCACCTGAAATAAGTAACGCCAGTTCACGCAGCCAGTTGAAAAAGTAATTTGCCAGCGGATGCCTTTCGTATCCGCCGCCGGTCATCACAATGGCGCGGTTATCGAAACTGAAATAGGCATCCCAGGGGATGCGGTCGTCAAAAATAATCCGGTAATTCCAGGCGATATAAGAAGCCAGCGTTCCGTATATCATCAGGAAAATCAGCAGCAAAAAGGTTTCAGTACGATTCTGCGGAAAAACAGTCTGCAGCAGGTAACGGAACTTCTGTTTCAAAGGGTGCGTATTTGCGCAAAAGTACGCTTTTTCAGGAACTGCAGGACAGGGCAGAGCAGCCCGGTTTGTCATCATATTTAGACGGCCGTTTCACCAACCATTCCGGGTACCTGTTTTCGTAGGGATGCTTAATAGCGTCAGCCAGCTGTGTCAGCATTTCCTTATTCCCCTCGTTCAGCTGCTCGATGCATTCAAATAACAGATAATTCCGCAGTACAAACTTCGGGTTCGCCGCGGCCATTTTCGCTTTTGATTCTGCGGCTGTACACGTGTTTTGTTGTAATCTTGTCAGATATTTGGTCGCAAATTGATGAAGCCGGTCTTTTGCCAGAGAATCTGGAGCGTGGTAAAATGTATCTTTAAAGTGTACTGAAGCATTCGTTTCCTCTGTCAGTGTTTCCAGCTGCGTAAAGAAAAGCGTGTAATCCATTTTCTGGTCCTGCATGAGTTGTTGCGCCTCGGTAAATATGTCCTCATCACCTTCGCGCAGTTCATCAAGACCGAATTTGCGGCTCATCATTTCATCATGTTTTTGCCAGAAATCACCATTAAAATCATCCAGCAATTGTTCCAGCAGTTTTTCATCTTTAATTAAAGGGAACAAGGCATTGGCTAACTGCCAGAGGTTCCACTGCGCGACTTTTGCCTGGTTTCCGAATGCATAGCGCCGGCCGGGCAGGTCGGTTGTGTTGGACGTAAAATTCAGGTCGAATTCATCCAGAAAGGAGAAAGGTCCATAATCAATGGTAAGTCCAAGCGCGGACATATTATCGGTATTCATCACACCGTGCACAAATCCCACGCGGTACCATTCCACGATTAAAGAAGATGTACGTTTTGAAATAGCGCAAAACAATTCCGCATACCGTTGTTCCCCCGTTTCCTGAACTTCAGGATAATAGTGCTCACTCACGAAATCTGCGAGTTGCTGCAGGAGTGTATAATTTCGCTGCGCCGATGCCAGCTCGAAATGCCCGAAACGCAGAAAGCTGGGTGCTGTACGCATCATAACTGCTCCTTTTTCATAGGCTGCATTTCCATTATATAAAATATCGCGCTCCACCTGCTCGCCGCTTAAGGACATGGACAGGCTTCGTGTAGTTGGAACACCGAGGTGATGCATGGCTTCGCTCATCAGATATTCGCGCACGGTGGACCGCAAAACCGCACGGCCATCGGCGTGCCGCGAGTAGGGTGTGGCACCGGCTCCTTTCCATTGCAGTTCGGTTGTTTCCCCTGCCTCATTGCGGATTTCTCCGGCAAAAATGGCGCGGCCGTCGCCGAGCTGGCCCGCCCAGTTTCCAAACTGATGTCCCGCATATGCCGTAGCGAAGGTTCTCATGGTTTCGGGTACGGCAGCTGCGTTCAGAAAATCCAGGTCTGCCTGATTTTCAATATTGCCGAGGCCGATTTCCTGTGATAGTGCTTCATTAAAAATAAGCAGTTCCGGTTCGCTGAATTTCATCAGTTCCACCGTGGAAAATAAAACATCGGGTGTCTGGCGCTGGCGCGTGTTTCCTGAAAAGTCTCCCGGAAAGAGCTCCAGGTATCGCTGGGTGATGTGATCCAAATTCATATTCCAAAGTTCGTAAAAATTTATGCACCCAAAATTTCACCTTACTGAATATAAATTAAAACAAATGTTTAAAAAAATTAGTTTTAACAGGCTTATGTATGGGTAGTTTCGTAATTTAGGCTCTTTTAATTTCTAAATTCTTAACAAATGAGCAGCAGCCGTCGCACATTCATCAAAACAGCAGCGTTAGCCGGAGTTGGCGCTTTGGTCATCCCAAACACTTTATTCGGGAAAACTTTTGACTTTACCGCCAACAGGAAAGTCCGGATCGGTTTAATCGGCGTAGGAATGCGCGGGCAGAGTAATCTGGATATTCTGGCCAAACGCGATGATGTGGAAATAGTGGCGCTGGCAGATCCGCAACCGGCAATGATGGCCGGCGGGCAAAAAATTCTGGTGAAAAACAATAAGCCCAAAGCCCGTGAGTTTGGTAACGGCGACTATGATTACCGCAACCTGCTGCAGCTTAAAAATATAGATGCCGTACTGATTTCCACACCGTGGGAATGGCATAAGGTTCAAGGTCTGGAAGCTATGCGTTCCAAAAAGATCGTGGGTATGGAAGTAGGCGGTGCACTGAGCCTCGGCGAATGCTGGGATTATGTAAAAGCGTACGAACAAACAGGCACACCGGTCTTCGCTATGGAAAATGTATGCTACCGGAGAGATGTGATGGCGGTGATGAACATGGTGCGCAAAGGCATGTTCGGCGAACTTATTCACGGGCAGGGTGGCTATAAGCATGATTTGCGCGGGGTTCTTTTTAATGACGGCACCCCTTCATTTAATTCCGGGGTGGAATTCGGTGAGAAAGGTTGGAGCGAGGCGCAGTGGCGCACCGGGCATTATGTAAACAGAAACGGTGAGCTGTATCCGACGCACGGTCTGGGACCAGTGGCGATCATGATGGATGTGAACCGCGGAAACAGGCTGCTCCGTTTGTCCTCTTTCTCTTCCAAAGCACGCGGGCTGCATGATTTCATTGTGAATCATCCGAAAGGTGGCGAAAACCATCCGAATGCGAAAGTGAAGTTTCTGCAGGGAGATATTGTGACTACCCAAATTGCCTGCGAAAATGGTGAAACCATTGTACTCACACATGACACGAGCCTGCAGCGTCCTTACAATCTTGGTTTTAAAGTGCAGGGCACGAAAGGACTTTGGGAGGATTTCGGGTCCGGTGGGTTTAATGAAGGACACATTTACTTTGAAAACCTGATGAACCATTCCCACAAGTGGGACAACTCCGAAAAGTGGCTCCAGGAATATGACCATCCGATGTGGAAAAAATATGAAAGCCTCGCCGTGGGTGCCGGCCATGGCGGTATGGATTGGTTCCTGATGAATACCTTTGTGGAGTGCATCAAGCGCAACGAAGAGTTCCCAATGGATGTGTACGACCTCGCCACCTGGTATGCGATCACGCCGCTGAGTGAAACTTCCATTCAGAAAAATGGTCAGGTGGTGGATATTCCAGACTTCACCGGTGGAAAATATAAAACCAGAAAACCTGTTTTTGGCTTTAGCGATGCATACTAAAAAAACCGTCGTCTTTATGGCAGGCGGTCTAGGCAGCCGTTACAAAGGATTAAAGCAGGTAGATGGGATACTGCCCAACGGTTCCCCGCTGATCGAGTATTCACTCTATGACGCCATTGAAAGCGGGTTTACCAAGTTTGTGTTTATCATCAGCCGGGCGGTTCCTGAAAATTTTATTGCTAAGATATCAGCTGTTTTAAATAATAAAAGGTTGGAACATCACTGGGTGGTACAAACAACCGAAAGTTTTCTGCCTGCTGATCATTCACTGAGCCCGCGCGAAAAACCCTGGGGTACAGGCCACGCACTTTTGTGTGCTCAAAAGGTGGTGCAGGAAAATTTTTTAGTCATAAATGCAGATGATTTTTACGGCCGGACTTCTTTCCAGTGCGCGGCAGCCATGATCCACAAAGGAAACGTTGGTGAACATCAGTACAGCACGATTGCTTTCTTGCTGGAAAATACGTTAAGTGAAAACGGGCCTGTTTCGCGCGGCGTGTGCGCTACGGATGATAATGGAAAACTGATGTCCGTGCGGGAATTTACCAATATCTGCAAAAAGGAAAACGACATTATTGCTTCTGGTGGAAACAGGGAAGTAGTATTACAGCCGGATGATATCGTTTCCATGAACTTTTGGATATTAAATCCTTCGGTATTTAGATTTCTCTCGGAGGACTTTGAATTGTTTTTAAAAAGCCAGCCCGGACCAAAGGAAGAGTTCTTTCTGCCCTCGGTGATTGATCAGAAAATCAGGGAAAAAGCAATCTGTGTAACTGTGGAAGTATCGGAGGAATCATGGAAAGGGATTACCTATCCCGAGGACAAGCAGGAACTGCAGAAATTTTTAACCCAAAAAATAAAAGACGGAGTTTATCCTGAAAATTTATGGACTTAAAACCGGTTATCAGTGCATTTATTGGAGAGACAGAATTCACCTGCTCGAAGCTTAGCGGCGGACATATTAACCAGACCTACCTGATTTCTACGCCATCGGAAAAGCTGGTGCTGCAGCGGCTGAATACCGGTATTTTCCAGAAGCCGGATGCGGTGGTGCATAACCATCTCACGGTAAACAGACTGCTGCAAGAATCGGCTTATGCCGGGCGAACCGTGCGCCTTATTCCTGTACGGGATGGAAATTATCTGTATCGGGACGAGCAACAAGGCTGCTGGCGCCTGACTGCTTTTCTGGAAGATTCAGTTTCTTTTGTTAAGGTTCCCAACGTTCATACCGCCTTTGAAGCCGCGAAGTGTTTCAGTGCCTTTTATGCTTGTTTAAATTCTCAAAAAGCGGACGTGCAGGAAGTGCTGCCGGGTTTCATTAATTTTAAAAAAAGAATTTCTGATTTTAAAATTGCTGTTCAGCAAACTTCATTTGAAAGGCTGCAAAAAGCTGCGGCGGAAATAACCTTTGCAGAGGGATTACTGCGACTGCCCGATGAGTGGATCTACCTTCAGGAAGAAAACATGCTGCCCACGCGCATTATCCACGCTGATCCGAAGATCAGTAACATTTTATTCGATAAAGAAAACAGGCCTTTGGCAGTTATCGATCTGGATACGGTAATGAATGCTACGCTTTTATATGATTTTGGCGATATGGTGCGGTCGTACTGTAATACTGCAGATGAGGATGACGGCGCAGCAACAAATAACTTTTCCCCGGAAATATACCAGGCAGTGAAAGAAGGATTTCTCTTCCATCTCAACCCTTTGCTTTCTGATATTGAAATTGACAACCTGGATTATGCGGCGCAAGTGGTTATTTACATTCAGGCACTCCGGTTTCTGACAGATTATTTAAACGGTGATATGTATTATTCCACAGATTACGCGCAGCACAATCTGGACCGCGCCCGGAATCAGTTCAGCTTAATAAAAAATCTCATGAAGCACGCTTCATGAGATTTAATTGTAAAAAGAGAATTTCTCTTATTTATTGAAATCAATTTCCTCGCCTGAATTCAGGTTTTCATTGATGTTGTCGTCACGTTTTGGTTGAGTTTTCGGACGTTCTACAGGTTCCGGCCGTGGATTTTTAATCTCATCGATGGTTTGCAAACCGCCGTCGTCTCCATAGCCGCCCAGGCCTTGCAGATCAGAGCAGCTGCCGGTCCAGTTGGAAGGTTTCACGAATTTATCTTCCATGGTAATGCCCAGGCTTTTATCAGCCCAAACCTTTTTCATATAGATGGCCCAGATCGGCAGCGCCATTTTCGCACCCTGTCCTTCTCCGGTACCGCGGAAGTGCGTAGCACGGTCTTCCCAACCTACCCAGACGCCGGTTGCCAGATACGGTGTAATGCCCATAAACCAACCGTCGGAGTTATTCTGTGTGGTTCCGGTTTTCCCGGCGATTTCCACGCCTTTCGGCACGCCGCGGCGGCCCAGCTCCCCGGAGGCCGTACCATATTCCGTTACGCCCTTCATCAGGTCAATCATTGTGTAGGCATACAACTCATTCATTACCTCTTTCATCACCGGTTTAATTTCGGTGATGATGCGCCCGTTGGCATCCTCAATACGCCAGATCATTTCGGGTTTAATATAGTTTCCGTAATTGGCGAAGGTACTGTATGCCCCCAGCATTTCATAAATGGTGATATCGGATGAACCCAGTGCCACGGCATATTCATTCGGGATTTCTTCCGTCACTCCCAGGTCGCGCGCCGTCTGGATAACGCTCTTCACGCCGGTCATTTCAATCAGACGTACGGCCACAGGGTTTTTCGAATGTGCCAGGGCGTCTTTCAGGGTGAGGTGCCCGCCTGAACCTAATACTCTCCAGGAACCTTTGGTGTAGGTGGCATTGGAAACGGTGGAGCATGGGGTCATTCCCAGCTTCATAATTGCCGTTGCGTACACAAAGGGTTTAAAGGTAGAGCCTACCTGTCTTTTTCCCTGCTTAATGTGATCATACTGGAAGTGTTGCCAGTCAATACCACCCACCCAGGCTTTGATTTCACCGGTACCGGGAACCATAGACATTAAGCCGGCCTGCGCAATCTGCTTGTGATAACGGATGGAATCCCATGGGGACATTTCCACTTCTTCCTCACCATTCCAGGTGAAGCGCGTGGTTTTAATCGGTTTCTTAAATTCAATTAAAATAGAATCCTCCGGAACACCCGCGTTTTTCAGTTGCTTGTAGCGGCCGGTACGGCGCATGGCGTTCGTCATGATGGTGTTGATCTGCTTATCGTTGATCAGGTAGAACGGACGTTGCTTTCGGCCGCGCTGCTCTGCATCAAAACGTTTCTGGAGATCGGTAAGGTGTTCTTTGATTGCTTCCTCCGCATACTTCTGCATTTTGGAATCAAGCGTCGTATAAATTTTCAACCCGTCTTTAAAAAGGTTCAGGCTCTTGCCGGTCTTCTTTTCAAAGTCTTTCACATACTGATCAATTTCTTTTCTTAAATAAAATTTATAGTATGCGGAATACCCGTCATCAATCGTTTTTATCGGGTGGAAATCTGTTTTAATGGGCGTTGCAATTGCCTGCTCATAGGTCTGCTGATCCAGATAACCGGTTTTCAGCATCTGATCCAATACCACATCGCGGCGACGCTTGGCGCGTTCAGGATTACGGAGCGGATTATTGGCTACCGGCGCTTCGAGCATCGAAACAAAAGTCGCGGCTTCCGGCAGCGTAAGCTGGCTGGTTTTTTTATTAAAATAAATGCGCGACGCCATCTCAATCCCGTTCGCATTGTTCACGAAGTCGAATTTATTGAAATACAGCGTAATGATTTCTTCCTTGGTATACCGCTTCTCCAGACTCACTGCCACTACCCACTCCTTCAGTTTCTGGAAAGAGCGCTGAATTTTATTCTGGGATGCTGTGCCGGTGAAAAGCAGTTTTGCCAGCTGCTGGGTAATGGTAGAACCACCACCACGCTGCCCACGGAAGGCAACCGCACGCGCCACCGACTGCAAATCGATTCCGGAGTGTTCCTTAAACCGCTCATCTTCTTTTGCCTGCAAGGCATAAATCAGATAAGGCGGCAGTTCCTTGTACGTAATCGGCTGTGTTTTTTCTTTTTCGAATTTTCCAAGCAGGACACCGTCTGAGGAATAAATTTCAGAGGCTACATAAATATCGGGGTTTTCCAGCTCCTTCACATCGGGCATATCACCGAGGAAGCCTTGTGAAACTGCAAAGAACAAAGCAGAAATGCCCAGCACAACCGCCAGCAATCCTACCCAGATTATTTTAACCCATTTTTTCCAGCCGGTATTTCGCTTTTTCTTGGGCGGCAGCGGAAACTGAGGTTTCGTTTTTTTAGTTGTCGTTGGTTTGTTTTCCATAAAAAATTTACGGCGCGGCCGTTTCTATTTTAATACCAATATCTTCAATCCCCGGCAAAGAATCCATGCGCATGGCCTGCTGAACCTGAAAACTGTATTTGCCATCTGCCGGAAAACGCTGGTTGAGTTTATACTGAAACAGCGTTTCTTTGGTTTCGCCAAATCCGGCTCCCAGCCAGCGGCCGTTAGGCTCTGCCAGGATATAGTTTAGCGTATCGGTTGCAGCAAACTTGTTCGGGCCCATCGCCTTGACAATCAGCCGGATGTTGCTGTAGGGATAATCATTATTATTGCGCACCACAAATATAATATTTTTGGGCTGCTGCGCTTCAGTGATATTGAAATCAAATTTCTGCCAGGCATTTTTCGGCCAGGTTTCACCGACCGATGCCATCTGCACCTGCTCATCAGTGCCGCCGCAGCTCCACAAGAGCATCAGCACGGCGGTGAGTAAGAAGCTATGCTTTATCATCTTTCTTGGGCGGAAATTTCTTTTTCTGTTTCTTTTGTGGCGGCCGGTTATCCGGAGCGCTGTTTCGGTTGTCTGCCTGGTTTCGGTTTTCACGTTTATTCCGGTTATCCGGTTTACGGCGACGTTCGCCGGCGGGTGCCTCAGCTGGGGCCTTTTGTTCACCTCGCGGGCCATTGCTGCCTTTTCTTTTCTGCTGATTTTTATTGGAAGGCCGGCGCTTGCGCTCAAAGCGGTCCAGCGTATTTTCCTGAATGAGATCCACGGTTTTCTGCGGCGCATCATTCACTTTAAAGTCTTCCAGCGGCGGTGCTTTTTCACCCTTCTTGTTCAGTGCAATCAGTTTCTTCACATCCTGCACATCCAGATCATACCAGGACATGGACTGGTCCACATAGGCGAACCACATTCTCTTTTTAAATACATCGATTTTAATGCAGAACGCTTTTCCCTTTTCGGTATCTAAAGTGGTATTCGAGGACGGGAAATCGCTCAGCGCATCCAGGTAACTGTCCAGTTCATAATTCAGGCAGCACTTCAGTTTACCGCACTGGCCGGCCAGTTTCTGGGGGTTGATGCTCAGCTGCTGATACCTTGCTGCGTTGGTATTAACTGAACGGAAATCCGTCAGCCAGGTGGAACAGCATAACTCGCGTCCGCAGGAACCAATTCCGCCCACTTTCGCGGCTTCCTGCCGGAAACCGATCTGTTTCATATCGATTTTGGTGCGGAACAGCGAGGCGTATTCCTTAATCAGCTGGCGGAAATCCACCCGGTTATCCGCCGTGTAGTAGAAGGTAACCTTCCCGCCGTCGCCCTGGTATTCCACATCGGTAATCTTCATTTCCAGCTGCAGCGCGTAGGCGATTTTGCGTGCCTGGATTTTCACGTTTTCTTCTTTGGCGCGGGCTTCCTGCCAAACTTCTATATCGCGCTGGTTGGCCAGGCGGTATATTTTCAGCGCGTGGTCTTCCGCAACGCGCTTTTTCTTCATCTGGATTTTCACCAGTTCTCCTGTGAGGCTTACGACCCCTATATCATGACCCGGGCTGGATTCAACTGTGACAATGCTCCCTATATGAAGCGGTAATTTATGGACGTTTTTATAAAAAAATTTACGGTCGTTTTTAAATCGTACTTCCACATACCCCATTTCCGATGTCGCCGGATTATCAAGGTGGGAAAGCCAATCAAAAACACTTAATTTATAACTGTTGCCGCATGTATCTACACTTGCACAGCCATTCGCGGATTTCGTACCGCAGGAATGGGATGAATCGCCGGATGTTCTGCATCCACAACTCATAATTAAATTTTTGTAATCAGCTGCAAATTTAATATAATTTTCTTTGGAGAGGCTTCACTCTCGATTCGCACACGTATATTTTTACATTTATATTTAAATATCTAAAAAATTAAATAATTATTATATTTATAAATAATATTATGCGAATCATATAATTGGATTTTGACAGGAAATCAGGTCCGCGTCAGAAAGAATTTAATTTAAACGGAAAAAGGTTTTAGCCTGTGAAAAGGCATTAAAATGTTTTGCCACAAAGGAAATTGAACGGATTATCCGGAATTGATCTATTAAACAAAAAGGGGGGAAGACCGTGTGTTTAAAATTTACTTAGCATTATTTAACATTTGTTAGAAAATAATTTTATATTTGGGTCATTAATAAACGTAAGTCTATGAAAAAAATAGTTGTTACCGCCGCAATCCTGGCAGGCGTAGTAGCCCAGGCAGGAGGCTTCCGGGTTTCGCTGCAGGGGGTAAAACAGTTGGCAATGGCGCATACCAGTGCCCATGCGGAAGATGCGAGTATCACCTTCTTCAACCCGGCAGGGATGTCTTTTATCCCGAACAGGCTGAGTGTAGCGGCAGGCGGGTTCGGCATCGGTACAGAGATTACCTACCAAAATCAGAATACGCTGGAATCCTACAGCACGGATAACCCGATGGGAACACCAATCTATGCAGCAGTTGCGTACAAAGTGGTAGATGAAGTATCGGTTGGTTTCAACTTTTCCACGCCGTATGGAAGTACCATAAAATGGGCGGACGACTGGGCAGGCCGCGAAATCGTGCAGAATATTGAGCTGAAAGCGTTTTTCTTCCAGCCGATGGTCTCATTTAAACTGGCAGACTGGGCTTCCGTAGGAGGTAGCTTTATTTATGCGAAAGGTTCTGTGGATTGGACCAAGACCGTTACCCAGTTGGGTGGCACACTGAATATTCAGGATAAAAAAGCTTCCGGCACCGGCTTCGGCGTTGGTTTCTATCTGCGCCCGACAGATAAGCTGGACCTGAGCTTAGCGTATCGTTCACCAGTGGATATGAATGCTGATGCAGGTGTGGCAACATTTAATGTCTCCTCTTCCTTGTTTCCGGCGATTGGCGTAAATGCTGCCGGTCAGGATAACTTCAAAGCGATGCTGCCGCTTGTAGACGAATATACACTCGGACTGACGTATCGTATTACACCGAAATGGCAGGTGTCCGGAGATTTCAATTATTCCGGCTGGGATCAGTACAATCAGCTCACGCTTGATTTCGAAAATGCCGCAGTAGGAAATCAGCCAGACGATCCGACCGTTCTGGTAAGCCCGAAAAACTTTAAGAGCACCCAAACCTGGAGAATCGGAACACAGTATATGTTCAATGAAAACTTTGCGGGAAGACTGGGGTATTACCATGATCAGTCACCGTATGCAGATGAAGACTTCATTCCCGAAACGCCCTCTTTCAATGCCAATGTAATCACAGGAGGTATTGGATACAAGTGGCGCGGGTTGGGCATCGATGTTTCCGGCGCGTATAACTTCCAGACACCGCGTGATGTGAAGAACAGTTATTACGATTTCTACGGCCAGGCAAAAGCCAAAGCCTACTATTTCGGATTGGGCCTGTCGTATAACGCATTTTAAGATTTAAAAAATTATGAAAAAGATACTATTATCAGGTGCAGCGGTCTTTGCCTTATTTTGTGTGGCCAGCTGTGATACAGATTTTGATACGGATGTTAACAGCATTGCGGTCACCAGTGGTGAAGCCGATTTCTCCAACTATGTAGCGCTGGGGAATTCACTTACTTCCGGCTACCGCGATAACGCGTTGTATATTGAGGGGCAGAACGAATCTTACCCGAATATTCTGGCACAGCAAATGAGCCGTGCCGGCGGGGGAGAATTCAAGCAGCCTTTGATGGCAGATAATAATGGTGGTTTGCTCCTTGGCGGAACAGCAATTGCAGCAACCAAACTGTATATTAAATCTTTTGCGAACGGATCTCCTGTTCTTGCAAATGTGGAGGCTGCTCCGACTACTGATATTATGACTAAAGTAACAGGTAAGCTGAACAATATGGGAGTCCCCGGCGCGAAGTCCTTTCACCTGATCGCTCCAGGATATGGAAATGCAGCCGGTCTTGCTGCTGGAAAAGCAAATCCTTATTATGTGCGTTTCGCTACTTCCGCTACTTCCACGGTTTTGGGTGATGCGATTGCGCAAAAGCCTACCTTCTATTCACTATGGATTGGCAATAATGACGTATTGAGCTACGCAACCAGTGGCGGTATGGGCGTTGACAGAACCGGAAATACAGATCCTGCAACGTATGGAGGTAATGATATCTCGGATCCAAATGTGGTAGCAGGCGCTATCCAAACTGTGCTGGAAAGCATGAAAAATGCGGGAGCCACTAAGGGTGTCATTGCTAATATTCCTTACGTAACCTCTATTCCCTATTTTACTACAGTACCATACAATCCGGTTTCACCTGCAGCACTGGGTGATAAGATTACCGCTCTGAATGAAAGCGTGTACGGGCCGCTCAAGCAGGTTCTTACCGCATATGGCCAGGGAGACCGTCTTAATCTTCTTTCGGCTACTGCGGCAAATCCTGTTTTGATTAAGGATGAGTCACTTACGAATTATGGTGCTCAGATAACGACAGCTTTGACTCCTAAAATCGGAATTGCAGCTGCAACTTTGTACGGTCAGCTGTATGGGCAGGCGCGTCAGGCTACCGCAGAGGATTACGTTCTCCTGACTACCAGCAGTGTAATCGGAACTGAAGCAGCAGGGGTTCCTGCGCCGCTGAATGTGTACGGTATTTCCTATCCGCTGCAGAATCAGCATGTACTTACGAAAACCGAAGCTGCAAAAGTGAAAACAGCTGTGGATGCGTATAATGCTAAAATCAAAGGATTGGCTGCAACTTATAAACTTGCTTTTGTAGATACCAATGCGAAAATGATCGAACTGAATAAATCTTCAGGAATCCAGTTTGATGGGGTGAAGTACACAGCTAAATTCGTAACCGGCGGAACCTTCTCTCTGGACGGTGTTCACCTGACAGGCCGCGGATATGCAGTGGTTGCGAATGAATTTATTCAGGCAATCAACAAGCAGTACAAATCCACGCTGCCTGTGGTAAATGTGAACAATTACTCGGGTGTGAAATTCCCGTAGTCATTGAAAGCATCAATATGCCTTATTAAAACCACTCGGACAATCCGGGTGGTTTTATTTTTTTAAATTTGCACATCTAAAAAAGTAAAAATGGCTGAGCAGGCAAGTTATTTATTTTCCACGCGGACCAGTAAGGTTTTGGCGGAGAAAATCGCCCGGTTTTACGGGCAGGAAATGGGTAAAATTAATTTTCAGGAATTCAGCGATGGCGAGTTTGAGCCGGTGCTGGATGAGTCGGTGCGCGGTGGCCGGGTTTTTCTGATTGGTTCTACCTTTCCGCCGGCAGATAATCTGCTGGAATTACTCTTAATGATTGATGCTTCCAAAAGAGCATCGGCAAAAAGCATTACAGTGGTGCTTCCTTACTACGGGCTGGCGCGTCAGGATCGTAAGGATCAGCCGCGTGCGCCGATCGGAGCGAAACTTGTGGCCAATCTGCTCACCGCTGCCGGTGCCACGCGGATCATGACCATGGACTTACACGCAGACCAGATTCAGGGATTCTTTGAAATTCCGGTGGACCACCTGTACGCATCTACCATCTTCATTGATTATATTCAAAAATTAAATCTTGATAATTTAACCATAGCTTCTCCGGATATGGGCGGTGCGAAACGGGCCAAGAATTACGCCAGCCACCTGGGGGCAGAAGTTGTGATCGCTTATAAGGAAAGAAAGAAAGCCAACGTAGTGGAAGAAATGTTCCTGATTGGCGATGTGGAAGGCCGAAACGTAGTTTTGATTGATGATATGATCGATACGGCCGGTACCCTTTGCAAAGCAGCTGAAATCCTGATGGCCAATGGTGCAAAAAGTGTACGCGCCATGGCCACCCACGGAGTTCTTTCCGGCAATGCTTATAAAAACATCGAGAATTCCCAACTGGCCGAAGTGATCGTGACGGATACCATTCCGGTGAAAACCGAACTTACGAATAAAATCCAGGTTCTCTCTTGTGCTCAGCTCTTTGCAGACGTCATGAAAAGTGTACACGAGCATAAATCCATCAGTGATAAATTTATAATCTGATAAAATTACTGTATATTTGCAGCCTTAAAATTTTTATAAATGAAATCAATTACAATTCAAGGTACAAAAAGAGAAAGCGTGGGCAAAAAGTCTACTAAAGCTTTACGTGATGCTGAATTAGTTCCTTGTGTTGTTTACGGAGGTACTGAAACTCTGAACTTCTCCGCTGAAGAGCGCGCGTTCAAGAATTTGGTATATACTCCTGAGGCACACACGGTATCTATTGAGGTTGACGGACAAACAATCCCTGCCGTGCTTCAGGACATCCAGTTCCACCCGATTACAGATAAAATTCTGCACGCAGATTTTTATTTCCTGTCTGATGACAAACCGGTTGTTATGGAAGTTCCGGTAAGACTTACAGGTCGTGCCCGCGGTGTTGTGGCCGGTGGTGCCCTGCGTCAGTCTTTCCGTAAGCTGAAAGTAAAAGCAATTCCTGCAAACTTGCCGGATGAAATCGTGGTAGATGTGACTCCGCTGAGAATTGGTAACAAACTGTACGTTGGTGATATCAAGGCTGAAGGATTCAGCTTTATGCACCCGGACAATGCAGTAGTTGTTGCTGTTAAGATGTCCAGAACCGCAATGAAAGGTGGCGGTGCTGACGAAGATGAGGATGAAGAAACACCAGAAGGTGAAGTTCCTGCAACTGAAGCTGCAAGCGAAGAATAAACAAAATTTCCGCATTCGATACAAAGTCCGCTCACAAGGCGGGCTTTTTGCTTTACGTATCATTGTTAATGCCTACATTTACTTTATCATGAAATTAATCCGGAATTTTGTCGTCCTATCAGCGCTGGTTTGCGGCAGTATTCTGCAGGCCCAGCAGGCGCCGGAGTTTCGTGAAGTGGTCGATTTTTACGACAGGCAGCGCGCGCAGCTGACAAAAGAGTTCCGAAAGCATGAGCAATTGCTTACTTCACCGCAGGAGCGGCAAATGCTGCGAAATGACTTTCTGGAATTTATGCTGAAAATGGACAGCATTCAGAATGTTGCTTTTGTGAATGCTTTGGTAAGAGTGCGCATTCGCGAAGATTTGCAGCGGGCAAACTTGCTTGAAGCAGTTCCGGCTGAAGGTCAACCGGTGATGCTAACAGCCAAAAAAAATGGCGATGCCGCCTATCCGGGTGGTTTTAGTGCATTGCGGAAACACGTAGCGGAAGGCTTCTATTCTTCTGCCATTTTATCTCATGAGAACCTGATCCAGGCACGCGTTAATTTTGTAGTAGAGCCAGACGGCTCTGTTTCGTCCGTAAGAGCAGATGGCACAAATCCGATATTTAACCGCCAGGCAGAAATTGCGGTCTATATGTTGCCCGAAAAGTTCTCGCCGGCCCTTGTCAATGGGAAACCCGTGCGCTATAACTTCAGTATACCGCTGGCGATGAAGTTTGAGTAATTTTTAAATGTTATTCCAAATATGCCTCAATTTACAGTATATTTGGCGAAAATCATTTATGAAAAAAATTCTCCTATTTGTGTTAATGTGTGCAGGAATACATAGCGTTCAGGCACAGGAAACTGAAAGCATTGCACAAAATGACCTGATGATCGGGCCTTTTGAATTAATTATCGGACCGGCGCTTAATGTGTCTTATGAAAGACTTATTAACAGTGATGCCGGAATTGGCTTGAACGGATTGTTTGTTCTTGAAGATGGAGATGGTCTCAGATCTCAGGTTTCCCCATTTTACAGAATGTACTTCGGTAAAAAATATGCTTCAGGCTTTTTTATTGAAGGCTTTGTTCCAATCACCACTACGCAGGATACCAGATATAAACTTTCTGTTTCTCCCCAGGGATATTATAGCGAGACTTATTTAACCGATAAGAATACAACCGTTGGGGTTGGTCTTGGAATCGGTGGCAAATGGGTGGCGCGCAGAAATATTGTATTTGAAGTGAGTTCAGGTGTGGCCCGCCGGTTTGGCAAAGCAGATGTTACTAAAATCACAGCAAAAGGAATGCTCGGTATCGGATATCGATTTTAAATCAGTCAATTAAGTTCAGCTTTCTGCTGAACTTTTTGTTTACATGTTTTTTCGATCACAGAATGCTTACAGACGAATACTTTATGAACCTGGCCCTGCAACAGGCGCAAATGGCGGCCGAACGCGGAGAAGTGCCGGTGGGCTGCATAGTCGTGGCCAATAACACCATTATCGCCAAATCGCACAACCTCACCGAAGCTTTAAACGATGTAACCGCACACGCGGAAATGCAGGCTATTACGTCGGCGGCAGCTTATCTGGGCGGAAAATATTTGGTTAACTGTACGATGTATATCACGTTGGAACCGTGCGTAATGTGTGCCGGCGCCCTTGCGTGGTCGCAGATTTCCAAAGTTGTAATCGGTGCACGTGACGAACAGCGGGGGTACATTAACAAAGGATTGCAGCTCCATCCCAAAACAGAAGTAGTTACCGGTGTCCTGCCGGAGAAGTGTTCACAGCTGGTGAAGGACTTCTTCCGTTCGCGGAGATAGAAACCGCAAACAAATTATTCTGCAGTTTCCTGTCCAAGAAAATATAAGCCCTTCAAAGTGTGCAGGCGATCCGCTACATCGATTTTATCGGTTAAAGGTTTATACACATGGGAAACGCCACCGGTTGCGATCACAAAGCATTCCTCATTCACTTCTTTATTAATCCGGTCAATAAAACCTTCCACCATACCGAGATAGCCGTACACCATGCCGCTCTGCATGCAGCTCACCGTATCCAGTCCTAAAACGGATTTTGGTTTGATCAGTTCAATTTCCGGTAACTGTGCCGTGTCATGAATAAGTGAATTAAGTGCCGTAATAATGCCCGGCGCGATAATCACACCAATAGTTTCACCCTCTTTACTAAGGCAGCTCGCCGTAAGTGCAGTTCCGAAATCGAATATAATTTTGCTGCGGCCCGGATACAGGTGATGCGCGGCTACCAGGTTCGCGTAAATATCGGTACCCATTTGTTTGGACTTGGGCTGAACGGCAGAAACTGTATTTCGGTCCACCAGCACCGGCTTTTTTCCATGCAGTTTCTGGACGGCCCGGGAAATATCATAAGTGAGCTGAGGAACCACCGAACCGATAATAATTCGGTCCACTGCCGCCGCATCGATGTGATAGGTCTGGTACATCAGTGAAAACTGCATCTGCATTTCATCACTCGTGCGATATGGTTTTGTATTAAAAATCCAGGATTGCACGCATTCCCCATCCTGAAACAAACCGAAGCGGATGTTGGTGTTTCCTATATTAATTACGATCGTCTTCATTTTCTTAAAAGGCAAAAGCCTCTGCGCTGGGCAGAGGCAATGTTATTTATTTTACCTGAATGATATTGTCCTCAGGGTTGATGTCAGCCAGGCGGCCGGAGAAATCAATTCCCAGCGCGGCAATCTGTTCTTTGGTGTACGGAATAGTAAGCGTGTATTCCTTCTGCGTCCACGGCCAGTATTTCGCTGTGGTGAAACTACCATAAATATCACTGGATTTCCAGGTCCGGGTCATGTTCATGGGAATTTGCCAGGATCTTACTTGTTTGTCCGTTGTTAGAATTGAAAAATCAATAGGCATCGGGATACCGCCTTTGTTTTCAAGTGTAACCACTGTTGCGCCGTCCAGATAGTTTACATCCTTAATTGCATAGTCAATGGTTTTGGTGGTATTAATCCAGTAATGGTGGAACCACTGGAGGTCCATACCGGAAATTCGCTGCGCGATATGCATAAAATCACGATCGGTCGGATGTTTCAGATGCCACTGGTTATAAAACTCTTTCATGACCAGCGCCAGTTTTTCTTCACCGATGATATAGCCCAGCTGTACCAGGAACAAATCTCCTTTCACATAGGTCGCATAAGAATAAGCAGTTCCGTTATCGTGATGATCACCCAGCCAAACGGCAGGCTCTTCGATTCCTTTTTTCACAAAATTGCGGTAGCGGTCAATCGTTCCGCTAAACGGATTCGGTTGTGGATTTGCCGGCGGGAAAAGCTGGTACATAATATAGTCATCATAATAGCTTGTAAACCCTTCATCCATCCAGGGGCGCACACTTTCGTTGTATGCCATCATTTGCTGGTTGTAGGAATGTCCTCCTTCGTGAACCATCAGGCTTACCAAACCTTCGAGCGATCTCGCTTCGCCGAGAATCATGGTGCACATGCCGTATTCCATGCCACCGTCACCACCCTGGATAAAAGAGTAAGAAGGGTACACATAACGCCCGTACATGGCATTCATCAGCTGGAAAAACTTGGTGATATAGGGTTTGGATGGTTCCCAGTATTGGGTCTTTTCGGATTTCTGATATACGTAATATACCTTCGGCCCATCCAGGATAACAAAAGATTCTACGGTATAATCACGGTCTGCCGCCCAAGCAAAATCCAGCATATTTTTCGCGGTCCATCGCCAGGTTGCTTTTCCGCTGCGGTCTGCTTTTATTGTGGCTTTCGGATCATAGCCTTTTACTTCAGTGGGATTCTCCAATGTGCCGCCGGCTCCGATGACGTAGTTTTTGTCAATCTTAATAGAGACATCAAAATCGGCAAACGGTGCATGGAATTCGCGCCCGATATAATCGAAGGTAGCCCAGCCATCATAGTCGTATTCTGCAATTTTCGGGTACCATTGGGTCATCGTCATATCGATACCTTCGCGGTTGTTTCTTCCTGCGCGGCGAATCTGCATGGGAATAACCGCATCCCATTCCATGGTGAAGGTCGTATTGCTGTTGGCTTTAATCGGCTGGTCCAGATACACTTTCATCACGGTTTCCTGAATTTCAAACTTCAGGTTTTTGCCGTTTTGCTTAATCCAGTGGATGTTTTGCTTTCCGGCTTCATTTTCCGGTATAGCTGCCAGGCGTGAAATGCCGTTGTTTTGCAAACGGGAATCTCCGTTTTTTCCCTGGCTGGCAACGCGCTGGTCCATCATCGAGCCGGCCCGGAAAGCATTCCAGTATAAATGAAAATAAACCACATTCAGCTCATCGGGTGAATTGTTGGTGTATTCCAGTGTCTGTTTTCCTTTGTACGTGAAATTCTTTGCATCCACATCAATATCCATTTTGTATTTGGCATATTGCTGATAGTATGCATTTTGCTGCGCGAACATCCAGCCGGTACACAAGGCGAAGAGTAGCAGAACTCCTTTCTTCATAATATTTTTACTTTTAAAAAAAGGGAAAGATAAGAATTTCTAAAATAAACAGTCATGGTTTGGCAGCACAAAAAAAGCCTTCCGGCTGATAGGGAAGGCTTTTCAAAAAGTGTATTATTCAAGTATGGGTTCAGGCTCGCGTGCGCTGAGCAGGATTTTCTCCAGAATACGCAGGGTAATCAGATAAGTAGGTTTCACCCCGGTAAGCCCAAGTCCGCCGGAAGATAAGGTGGATCCTGTTTCCAGTGGATTATCGGACGCGTAATAGGCATACATCACAAACAGATCTTCGGAAATATGGTGACGAATTTTCGATGCCACCTGAATGGCCTTCTGATAATGCGCTCCTTCCATTTCCAGCCCGATGGCTTTCCAGGAGGTGTCCATAAAGTATCGCAGGATGTCCTTGTTCTGTAAGGAAGTTCCCAGCACGGTGATCATTCCGCCTTCAAACGCCTGCAATTCGTCATCTTCGAAATCCGAAAGCTTCAGCGCATTCTCAAACGGGTAATTATCTGCCGTTCCTTCAAAGACGTGCGAAGTCGGGATCATAATGTCGCCCTTGCCGCCCATCAGAATACCGGCTTTCCCCATGATCGAAATGGATTTCACCTTCATGGTATACACCTCCTCATTATATTCGTACGGACGCAGCAGTTCATCCATGATTTCATAGGCCTGTTCACCAAAAGCATAATCAAAAACCATAATCACATCATCGCCATCATAGTTCAGGTGCCCGAAAGGTGTGTTGCTCAGATCCGTTTTCTTAAGATCGATAATCTGAACATCGATATTACTGCCGCTCTGGTCGTCAATATAAATCAAACCTTCTCTGAGCGAATGTTCCAGAATTTTTTCCTGAAGCGGCCGCTTGTTTGAGATTTCTTCGTAAAGTTTATAATTAACCTCGTCAGTAGACTTTTTACCCAATGAATCGTGTGCATACAGCATATTCTTCACCGAGTGCATGTTCGCAGAAATAATGTGAAGCGGGCGCATCTGCAGATTATTGACGGCCAAGACCTCTTTCACTTTATTTGCCCATTTCTCCCCGAAAAAGTGATGGCCTACGCGCTCACGCAAAATGGCTGAGAAATGAACCTCGCGCTCACGGATTTTTTTGTAATCATTAAAACTCTCATTTCCGAGGTGGTAAATGATTTTAAATAAGCGGTCCGGATTATTATCGTCCCCGAAGTTATTGTAAGCCTTCAGCGTTTCATCAAACGTGCGGCCCAGCAAAGAGGAAAGATGGATAAGGGCAACTTCTTTTTCCTTGCGGCTGTATTTCTTTTCGCCGCGTGCTACTTCCTCAATGATTTTCCAGGCACGGCTGGATTTATCGTTCTCTTCAAAAATAAACGCCTGCTTGCGGATTTTATCAGCTTCAATATAAAGGAAGGTAAGGTGGGTCAGGATATCATAAATTTCTGATCGGCCCAGCAATACCTCAATATTCATCTGATGCTCATCGATGCGGTAGCAGTTTCTTCTTCTTTTCTTCGGAACAATCACCTCGAAACCGCCTTTTTCAAAACCTTCATCAGACGTGAGATGAATAAAAGAACATTCCTCAATCCCTTCCGGCAGGCGGTCCAGTACATACATAAGGCCATCCAGCTCAATTTTGTTGGGGATGCTCATGGTACCGTAAATTTCTGGATTGATAGTCATTAATAATGACCGGAGGCTCTCACCGGAGATCCCGGCTGGCTTAAAGAAACCTCTGTAGAAGAGGTGTCGCATGGAAACATAAAGCCTTTCAATTGCCTCAGTGGTTTCCCTTGCTCGTGAATTTACCATAGTATAAATTTCACACAAATATAGTGAAAATTCCGCTCAAGTCCTATGGGTGCAGAGTTTCAGGCGTTTATACACCGAAAGATTACTATTTACATTAAAGATCTAAAAACTGTAATCAACGTTGATTCCTAAAGGCTATTAATGGAAAATGTTATTTATATTAATGTACCCCTTATTTTTATAGGGTGCCTGATTGTGCTATTATGTCTTTTTGTAACTTTGCCCTATTAAAAACAACACAAAATGGCTAATGTAAGATTTAAGGCTTTGGAATTACTTTCTCAGAAAGACTATAGGAAAGAAAATGCGGTACAGGTTCCCTGCCGGCTTTCCGAATTGTTCTGCGAACATGTATTCTCGGAAGAGACCATGCGCGAATACCTGACCAAGGAAGCATTTACCTCGATTCAGGGCGCGATAAAAAGAAATACGAAAATCCAGCGGGATGTGGCAGATCAGATTGCCCAGGCCATGAAAGACTGGGCCATGAGCAAAGGTGTGACGCACTATACGCACTGGTTCCAGCCGCTGACCGGAACTACCGCTGAAAAACACGATTCGTTTTTCACACCCTTTGAAAGCGACCGCGCCATCGAAAGATTCTCCGGAAACATGCTGATTCAGCAGGAACCGGATGCTTCCTCTTTCCCGAACGGCGGAATCCGAAATACCTTCGAAGCGCGCGGCTACACGGCCTGGGATCCTACTTCGCCGGCCTTTATTATGGACACCACTCTGTGTATCCCTTCTATATTTATATCCTACACCGGTGAAACGCTGGATTACAAAGCACCGCTCTTGCGTGCACTGCACGAAGTGGACGAGGCCGCTACCGATATCTGCCGTTCCTATTTTGATAAAAATGTGACCAAGGTGACACCTACCTTAGGGTGGGAGCAGGAATATTTTCTGGTGGACTCTGCTTTGTATCAATCCCGTCCGGATTTAGTAATCACCGGAAAAACCTTGCTGGGGCATCCGCCGGCAAAAGGTCAGCAGCTGGAAGATCATTACTTTGGCTCCATTCCGACGCGGGTGATGAATTTTATGAAAGAACTGGAAATACGCTCCATTCAGTTGGGAATTCCGGTGACGACCCGTCATAATGAAGTGGCACCAAATCAGTTCGAGCTGGCGCCTATGTATGAAGAGGTGAATGTGGCAGTGGATCATAATTCCTTATTAATGGATTTGATGGCAAGAGTTGCGCATAAGCACCACTTTCATATTCTTTTTCACGAAAAACCTTTTGCCGGCATGAACGGCAGCGGGAAGCATAACAACTGGAGCCTCGCCACAGATACCGGGGAAAATCTTTTGAGTCCGGGTGCCAATCCGAAAAAGAACCTGCAGTTCCTGACTTTCTTTGTGAATACGCTCAAAGCGGTACACGATTATGCTGACTTACTGCGCGTGAGCATTGCCTCGGCCGGAAACGATCACCGGCTTGGTGCCAATGAAGCGCCGCCGGCGATTATTTCGGCCTTTATCGGATCGCAGCTGTACGGTGTGCTGGAAGAATTAGAGAAAGTGACCGACGGCAAGCTCTCGCCTCAGGAAAAAACAGACCTGAAACTGAACGTCGTTGGGAAAATTCCGAACATTCTCCTGGATAATACTGACCGGAACCGGACGTCACCGTTTGCGTTTACCGGAAATAAATTTGAAATCAGAGCCGTGGGTTCCTCCGCGAACTGTGCAGAGGTGATGACGGTAATGAACGCCATTGCCGCCAAGCAGCTCCGCGCCTTCAAAACGGAGGTGGATCAGCTGATCGAAAAAGAGGACCTCAAGAAAGACGAAGCCATTTTTAATGTGTTGCGTGAATACATTAAAGTAAGCAAGAATATCATGTTCGAAGGCGATGGTTATTCTGCGGAATGGGCAGAAGAGGCAGTTGGTCGCGGACTCAGCAACCTGCGCACCACGCCGGAAGCATTAAGCCGCGAGTTGGATCCAAAATTTGTTTCCTTATTTGAAGAGCTGGGCATTTATACCGCCAGAGAAATGGAGGCCCGTAATGAAATTAAACTGGAGAAGTATTGCTCCGTGGTTGCGATCGAAGGGAGGGTCTTGGCGGATATTGCACGAAACCATATTATTCCGTGTGCAATTAAATATCAGAACCGCTTAATTGATAACGTGAAAGGGCTGAAAGAAATTTTTGGTGAAAGTTTCCAGGAACTGGCTGCCGAGCAGATCAGTCTTATTAAAGATATATCTGGACATATTGCCACCTTGAAAAATGAAGTTGAAAATATTTTCACTGAAATTAACGAGGCGCGTAAGCTGGAAACGGCTCACGAGCAGGCGGATGCTTTCTGCCGGAATGTGATTCCTTATTTCGCTAAGATTCGCTCTGCCGCGGACGCTCTGGAAATGATGGTAGACGATGAGTTATGGCCAATGACCAAATACCGCGAATTGCTCTTCACCAGATAAAATTAATATACCTACAATAAAAATAGAAAAAATCCTCTTCGGGGGATTTTTTTGTTTTATGCTGAACAGTGCTGATAATGAGCACCTATTATAAATGTTAATAAATCTTAACAAAAAGAAAAACGCAACCCCACAAATAGCGGGATTACGCTTCAAAATCCTTTAACGTTCGAATAATCAACGTTAAAATGTGTTAAAATGACTAGATTAAAAAGGTGATTTCACCCCTCCAAGCTGCCTGAATACTTACTTTTGTACTGCTTTTTTAAACAAATATTACTTTTTAACACAGAGAATCAATATATATGAAGAAAAGAGTTCTGTCTTATATAACTGCAGTAGTTGCTACTTTTTCGCTGCAGTCTTGTGTATCTAACTATGTAGTATCGTCTCCTGCAACTTACACTTCAGAATACAAAGCGAATGCCAAACTTGCATCGCTGGATAATAAAAAAATAGAAAACGCTAAGAAACAACTCTTAACGAGTTTCGCAGACGAGAAAATTGTAGCGGCCAAAGCGATGGAAGCTGCAGTGAAAAACGAAGAAATTGCCAAGGCAGTTCGTTTCTCCAAAAAGATTGATGACATCCTCACGGAAGCTGAATCTTACTTGGGAACTCCGTACCGCTATGGTGGAACTACCCGCAGCGGAATTGATTGTTCAGCGTTTGTACTTTCAGTTTTCGGTGCTTCTGCCGGTCTTCATTTGCCACGTGTTGCTGCTTCTCAGGCGCAGGAAGGACAGAAGGTCGATAAAAGCGAACTGCAAAAAGGTGATTTAGTATTTTTTTCCCACGGCCGCGGACGTATTTCTCACGTAGGAATCGTAGAAAGCATCAGCGAAGAAGGTACTGTGAAATTCATCCATGCGGCTACTTCACGCGGTGTCATGATTTCTTCATTGAATGATTCATACTGGGGACCACGCTACCGCTTTGCAAAACGAGTGATTACGCCGGAACTGTCGGAATCTAACTTCGCAAATAATTAAGAATAAATAATTGATATTTACACGGAAGAGCTTTCTTTTTGAAAGCTCTTTTTTATGGTACTACCTAAGCGTAACAGTTGTTCTGTTCTATCTGTCTGCTTTAAGATGTAGGACGCAATTAAAAGCTTCCATACATGTTTATGATTCAGTGTTAGCCTGAGTTATGTAAGGGTGGCAGAAGTGTGCTTTAAAATGTCACAATGGTATTTTGTACTGTGCTGTTGATTGAAGATCCATTTATACGTAATAAGACCTATGCGGTGCAACTTTGACGAAAGCTAATATCCTAAGCAGAGCGTGTAACTGTCCTAATC
Source organism: Kaistella sp. (assembly GCA_032057205.1). Lineage (GTDB taxonomy): Bacteria > Bacteroidota > Bacteroidia > Flavobacteriales > Weeksellaceae > Kaistella. The sequence continues at coordinate 202,295 of DAMCFT010000001.1, read as the reverse complement.
TTTAATTAAGACTTTTAAGCGTGTTCTTACTACCTTAAACCAGGCTGTTGCGGTCCGTGTAATTCAGCTTGAAGAAGATAAAAGTCATCGTGGAGAAAGCAAGCAGGGAACTGCCGCCATAACTGAAGAAAGGCAAAGGAATCCCAACCGTGGGAAATAAACCCATGACCATTCCCAGGTTGATGACAAAGTGGATCATCAGAATAGAAGCGAAGGAATAACCGAAAACCCTGTTAAAAACCGATTTCTGTTTCTCTGACAGATAATAAATGCGTCCGATGAAAATAGAGTAGCAAATTACCAGCAGGGTACTGCCGAAAAATCCCCACTCTTCACCAACAGTGCAGAAGATGTAATCGGTGCTTTGCTCCGGTACAAATTTTCCGCGGGTTACGGAACCTTCCCGGTAGCCTTTGCCCCAAAAACCACCCGAGCCAATGGCAGTTTTGGAATATAAAAGATTGTACCCGGAGGTATCACGAAAGGCACGTTCTCCTTTATATAACACTTCAATACGTTCCCGCTGGTGTTTGGGCATTTTATCCAGCACGCGCGGTGCTTCCCAGGCCAGCAATGACAGGAGCGAAACACCGACCAATATCATGGTGACCGACAGGATGTTCCACGGAATCCGGTGTGAATTAGCATACAGCAGAATCGCCGCTAAGGCAACGATCACTGCAATCACGTACCACGGGTTAATGGCAAGCGCCACCAGAAATACCGCCGCAATCCCAAAACCAACCACAAATACGTAGCCCGACAATCCTTCGCGAAAGAGTGCAATAAAAAAAGCAGTGAAAACCAAAAGCGATCCGGCATCCGGGATCAGCATTACCACCACAGCCGGCACACCAATAATGGCCAGGCTTGACCAGAGGGATTTTTTATATTTTAAATTAAAATCAGGACCGGACACGTAATTGGCCAGTAGTAACGCGGTTCCGATTTTAGCAAATTCAACCGGTTGCAAACTCACCGGCCCGAACTTGTACCAGTTTTTCTGACCCAGAATCTCTGTTCCAAACGGAAATAAGCCAACCAGCAGCAAGACCCCGAAAATATAAATAATGCCGGCCATGTTCTCAAAGAACTTTGCGCGCACGAGAAAAATAATCAAACCGACAAAAAGAGACACGCCCAGCCACACGCCTTGGCGGATTCCGCTCGATGGTTCCACACTGTAGATGTTGGCTACGGCAAAACCGCACAACAACAAGTACAAAAACAAACCAAATTTATCAATTCCCTGCGCCCACTTCATTACTTCACTTTTTTCATATTCTGCAGAATTGAATCCTTTCGGAACTGCAAACGTTTTTTAATTTCGGTGGCCGGATTCGCGGCCAGCTGATCTTCCAGCTGCTGCAGCAAAACCGAGTCTTTACTTGGTTCTTTGTACAGTCCTTTTCTTTTCAGGTCTGCCACCCACTGCCGGCGATACTCCGGCATAAAGCTGGCATTTACCAGTTTTTTATACAGATGTTCACGCTTGATCTCGCCGGTCAGGTATTTTTCTGCTACCACCACCGCTGCCGGACCTGCCCAGGTGGAACCAAAGCCGGCGTGCTCCATGACGGCAGCCACCACAATACGTGGGTTTTCTGCCGGTGCGGCCATCACAAAAATAGAATTGTCTTTTCCCTGCGGAACCTGCGCGGTACCGGTTTTCGCCAGCATGGTGAAGTCGTTAGATTTGAGTCCGCGTGCGGTTCCGTGAAGTACTACGGCGTTCATTCCGGCAATAATCGGTTCAAAATGGCGCGGTTCTACCAGGGTTTTATGTTTTACCTTAAAACGCGGATCAGGATTTGGTTTGCCATCAATCGCCTTGACGATGTGTGGGGTATAAAACCACCCGCGGTTTACAATGGCTGCAACAGAGTTTGCCATTTGCAGCGGCGTAAGGAGCACATCGCCTTGTCCCATGCCATTAAAAATAGAACCATTTCGCGTGTAATCAGAACTCCAGTCTTTTTTGCCGCTGCGCTTTTCATAAAATTCACCACTCGGGATGCGCCCGCGGGAACCAACCGCCAGGTCATTATTTAAAAATTCACCCAGGCCGAAGCTGCTCATGATTTTCTTCCATTCATTCACGCCGCGCGTGGGATCGCCGGGGTATTTATTCATAATCTCAATAAAAGCCCAGGAAAAGTGGCAGTTACTGGATACCTGCAAAGCCGGGATCAGCGGATCAGCGCCGCCGTGTCCTTTGATTCTTAGTCCGCGGTAATTGAACCCACCACCGCACGGGAAACGGGTGTTCTCGTCCATCACGCCCATTTGCATGGCGGCTGCCGAGGTCAGCAGTTTGAAGGTAGAGCCGGGCGGATAAGCAGCCTGCAGTGAACGGTCGAAAGTAGGACGGTTGTTGTAAAGCGTATCCATTTGCAACCGGTAGAGGTTCTTTGATTTTTCCGGGCCGGTAAATAAGTTGGGGTCGATGTCCGGGCCGGTCGCCAATACGAGAATTTCACCGGTGGCCGGATCCAGTGCAACAATGGCACCTTGCTTATTGACCAACATTTCTTCTGCAATTCGCTGCAGATCATAATCAATGGTAAGCGTAAGATCTTTTCCGGTTACCACTTCCTTATCCAAAGCTCCATCTTTATAAGACCCGATACTTCGGAGCCGGATATCCTTTTGGATATACTGTATGCCTTTTTCGCCGCGCAGTTCCTTTTCGTAGGATTTCTCCACACCGCTTTTCCCAATGAAATCTCCCGGCAGATAATAAAGGGAATCTTTTTTAATGTCCCGCTCGTTTACCTCATTGGTATATCCCAGCAGATTTCCTGATGTGGAAATTTCGTACTGTCGCTGCGGACGCGAAACAATATTAAAAGCCGGGTATTTAAAGATAATCTCCTGTATTCTGGCAATTTCCTCGCGATCCAGATTCTTCATGAAAGTCATTGGGGTCAGCTTGGAATAATATCTTTCCTTTTTAATGGCATTTACGGTATTAATGAATTCCTGCTTGCTGATCCCTACCAGATTGCAGAAGGCGATGGTGTCAAAATCCGGCCGCATCAGCGCTTCCGTAAAGGAAATTTCATAGCTCGGCTGGTTGCCTACCAAAATCTTCCCGTTGCGGTCGAAAATCACGCCGCGTTGCGGAATAATGTATTCTGTTTTAATGGAAGTGTTGGCCGCATTCAGCGCGTACCGGTCCGTGAATAATTGCAGATATGCCAGCCTTGATATAAATATCAGGGCGATGAGCGAAAGGAAAATAGTAATCTTAACAAATTGTGACTTCAAACCTTTTGTTTGATTTTAAACGCAATAGCGTACATCATTATAAAGATAAACGAAAAAGCACTGGTCGCCAGTACATTCAGCAATACATCAAGAAAGCGGGAAATCTTAAAAATCTCGATAAACTGCACCAGCAGCTGATGTATAAATATACTGGTCGCTACAAAAAATATAAACTGAGACCACTGGAGTGACTGAAAGGAAAAGAAATCCGTAGAAGTATCTGTGGATGTCCGGAAAATAACAGTCCGGAAATAAGCAATGGCGGTCGTGGCTACGGTGTTAATTCCCCAGGTATATAAAAATGCATCAATTCCCAGTCCCAGCAGAAAACTTAAAAACAGAAACTGATACTTATTTCTGAAAAAAGGGTAGAACATCACAAACACCGGATACACAACGGAAATATACTTTCCGAACAGCGTAATGCGGTTCAGCACGAAAATCTGTAACGCAATCAGCAATACAATGATGAGGATATCTGTAAATAAAGTACGGCTGATCATTTTTCTCTTTTAATGGTGGCTTGCAGCGTATCGCTAATGCGCGTCAGTTCTTTCTTCCGCAGATTTTTAACCACATAAATTTTACTCAGGTTCCCCATTCTTTCACTAAGTTCCACGGAAATATCCCAGAAGCCGGTTTTATTGTCCACTTCATAGCCCGCCACGCGACCGATCATAATGCCTTGCGGAAAGATAGCCGATTTTCCGTCGGTAATTACGGTGTCGCCCACCTTCAGCGGAACATATTTGGGAATGTCGGCGAGGTGCATCACGCGGGAATCTTCTCCTTTCCAGCTTAAAGTTCCGAAATACCCCGACTTTTTCAGCGCAGCGTTAATCTTAATTTTATTAACGCTCAGGATTGATTGAACTAATGAATATGATTCTGTCGTGTTAATAACAATACCTGCAATACCGGAAGGTGCCATCACACCCATTTTAGGTTGCACGCCGTCGCGCTGGCCGCGGTTAATGGTGAAATAGTTGTCCTTTCGGTTAATACTGTTGTAAATAATATCACCGTCTACAAAGGTGTAGATTTGCCCGCCACCGATGGTATCGTGCACACGTCGGAATTCCGGGGTTTCTGTTCCGTAGGTGCCGTACAACTGATGCATCAGTGCTTTATTCTGTGCGATCAGTTGCTCATTGGTTTGCTTAAGTTTCAGATAGGAAGCTCCTTCATCAATATAACCTGAAATCCAGGAATTGAGTGCAGCCGACTGCCCCGCAATCCATGACTGTTGCATTGAATTTCGGGAGAATATCAATACGATAGCGATGGTTTGCAGAAATATAAAGAAGAGGAAAAATCCGTTCTTCGAAAATATTCTCAGCAAAGACCCCATTCAGAAATATTCAGGATTTATCTAATCAGGAAATTGAATTTATCCATGTTTTTCAGGGCGATACCGGTGCCGCGTACAACGGCGCGCAGCGGATCCTCTGCCACAAAAACAGGAAGACCTGTTTTCTTATGAAGTCTGTCTGCCAGGCCGCGTAACAGCGCACCACCACCTGCCAGGTAGATACCTGTTTTGTAGATATCAGCCGCCAGTTCAGGCGGAGTCAGGGAAAGTGTTTCCATCACGGCATCCTCAATACGGATAATGGATTTATCCAGCGCACGGGAAATTTCCTTGTAATTCACCATAATTTCCTTTGGCTTTCCTGTGATCAGGTCACGGCCCTGTACGGGAATATCTTCAATATCCACATCCAGCTCTTCAACTGCGGATCCCACTTCGATTTTCACGCGCTCGGCCGTGCGTTCTCCGATATATAAGTTATGATGTGTGCGCAGGTAATAGGCAATATCATTCGTGAAGGTGTCGCCCGCAATTTTCACGGATTTGTCACACACGATTCCGCCCAGTGCCACCACAGCAATCTCCGTAGTACCACCACCTATGTCGATGATCATGTTTCCTTCCGGCTTCTGCACATCGATGCCCACCCCGATAGCGGCGGCCATTGGTTCATAAATCAGGCGTACTTCTTTCGCGTTCACTTTCTGAGCAGAGTCGCGGACAGCTCGTTTTTCTACTTCTGTAATTCCACTTGGGATACAGATGACAATTTTCAGGGTAGGCTGGAATAATTTTCCTTTGATCGCCGGAATCTGTTTGATGAATTCCTTGATCATATGTTCAGAGGCGTGGAAATCTGCGATCACACCGTCTTTCAGCGGACGGATCGTTTTGATATCTTCGTGCGTTTTCCCCTGCATGTGCTTGGCATTTTCGCCCACAGCAATCGGCTTTCCGCTGGAACGCTCAATGGCTACGATGGATGGCTGATCTATCACAATTTTATTATTGTGGATAATCAGCGTGTTAGCCGTTCCTAAATCTATCGCAATATCCTGCGTGAACATATCAAATAACCCCATTTTCTTGCTAATTTTTTAAGGCTACAAAGATATAACTTTAGAATTGTTCTAAAAATTGGATTCAGTCCTTTTTTGGTTAAAATTTTATTAAAATACAGCTAATTGACTCAAAGTTTTTTCATTTATCAAAATTAATCCTCTTTACTGAAAATGTGAAAATTACAGCATTCCCCTTCTGATATTCATCATGAGTTGCCGACTCTTTAAATTGAATTAAAAAGCGTAAATTTGCCGTTGGTCTATGATTAAGGATACTAACATTCACAATACCGCCAATTTTGCTGTTTTAAGTGTCAGTTTCGAGAAAGCTGATGCTGAAGTACGGGGGAAATTCGCGTTTTTTGATGATCACGTAAAATTTTTTGTTAATGAAATCTATGAGCTGAACCTGGGGGATGCTTTTGTGGTTTCTACCTGTAACCGCACGGAGATTTATACCACTTCACAAGATTATCTGAAAATCGCAGAAGTGTATTGCCGCATCGTACAGGTTCCTACTGAGGATTTCATGAAATACGTGCAGATTCTGAAAAATGAAGAAGCACTGAATCACCTGTTCCGCGTGGCAGCCGGCCTCGAAAGCCAGATTATCGGCGATTTCGAAATTATCGGCCAGATCAAAAATGCTTACCAGCGTTTCCGCCGTGAAAAAAAATACAGCAATGCGTTTATGGAGCGCGCGATTAATTCGGCCATCCAGATTTCCAAACGTATTAAGAATGAAACCGGCATTTCCAATGGAGCTGCTTCCGTTTCTTATGCCGCTGTGCATTATATCCTGAAAAACCAAACCCATATTTCCGATAAAAATATTTTATTGCTCGGCGTTGGTGAAATCGGTCAGAATACCGTTGAGAATCTGGTGAAACACGTGTATAAACCCCGTGTGAAAATTGCCAACCGATCCAATGAAAAAGCAGTGAAGATCGCGGATAAGTACCGGATTCCGTATATTCCTTTTGAAAGTCTGAATCAGGAACTGGCAGCTACGGATATCCTGATTGTTGCGACCGGAGCAAAAGAACCTATCATTAATAAAACGCATTTCCCGAACGGGCGCGAAACCCTGGTCATTGATCTTTCTATTCCCAATAATGTGGAGAAAGATGTCATTGAAAATAATAATGTGCAGTTGGTTGACGTGGATCAGCTTTCCCTGCATATTAATGAAACCATGCAGCAGCGCCAGAAGGAAATCCCCAAAGCTGAAGAAATTATTCGCGAAATGACGCGTGAGTTTCTCGACTGGGAAGAAAACCGGCGCCTGGTTCCGAATATCCACCATTTCAAAGCCATCCTGAAAAACATGGAGCGCAATGAGATGCACAATATCCACCGGAAACACCGCTATGTGGAAATTGCGGATATGGAACTCTCCGACCGCATGATCCAGAAAATTACAAACCGTTTTGCCAAATATATTATCGAGCATCCCAACCGCGCCGCGGATCTTACCAAACTGATGCACGAAATCCTGGTAGAACAGCCCAATAACGAATTCCATGAGAAGCATTAGAATTGGTACCCGCAATTCACCGCTCGCCATGTGGCAGGCGCGTGAAGTGGCCCGCCATCTGCAGAATAACAACTGTCTGACTGAAATTTCGCCCATCCTTTCTTCCGGAGATAAGAATCTGAAAGAGCCTTTATACGCCATGGGCATCACCGGCATTTTTACCCGTGATCTGGATATGGCCTTGCTGAATAATCAGGTGGATATTGCAGTGCATTCGCTGAAGGATGTTCCTACGCAACTACCGGAGAATATTGAAATAGTTGCTGTATTGGAGCGTGATTACCCGCAGGATGTTCTGGTGCGCAGTTCCAAAGCTTCGGGCTTGGAGTTGCATGAACTTCACGTCGCGACCAGCAGCTTGCGCCGTCGTGCGTTCTGGGCAAAGAATTTCCCGGGCGCACAGTTTTCTGACATTCGCGGGAATGTGCAGACCAGACTCAATAAACTGGAAACAGAAGGTTTCGATGCTACCATGTTCTCCCTCGCGGCCATTGCCCGGATGGATTTGCAGATTCCTTATGAGGAATTACCCATGATGCTTTCTGCCCCTGCGCAGGGTGTCGTAGCCATCTGCGCACGACAAGATGATGAAGGCCTGCGTGAGTTATTTGCCGGCATTGAGCACGTGCCCACCCGTAAGTGTGTCGATATCGAACGCAGTTTCCTGAGCACACTGGAAGGCGGCTGTACGGCACCGATCGGCGCCTTTGCTGAAATCAATGAGGAGAATGAGGTGCGCTTTGTAGGAAGGCTTTGCTCGCTGGACGGGCAGGATTGCCTGGAAACTGATGAGGTGTTTACCTGGGAACCTGGGGTGGATTACGGCGAAATCATGGCACAAAAAATTCTCGATAATGGTGGCCGTGAACTCATGACTGAGATCAAAAAACAACTTCCCTAAAAAATATTTTTGGCGATGAAGGTTTTGTTTACCAAACAACTGGATCAGCAGGAAGTACAGGCTGTTCTGGGAAATGATTTTGAAACCGGCTTTCTGGACGTAATCGGAATTACGCACCGAAAAGTGACGCCATTTCCGCTCGGCAACAAATCACTTATTTTCACCAGCGTCAACGGTGTGGATGCTTTCTTCCAAAACGGTTTTCACGCCAATGAAAATTTTGCCGGCCGCAATTTCAATAAAATTTACTGCGTAGGACAAAAAACCAAAAAGCAATTACGCAAGAATGGTTTCGGCGTTTATAAAATGAAAAAAAACGCGCTGGAACTTTCGGAGTTTATTACAGAAAGCGCAACCGGGGAAGCCTTTGTGCATTTTTGCGGCAACCTGGCACTGGATATTCTCCAAAAGAAACTTCCGCTGCAGAATATACCGTATCAAAAAGTTGTGGTTTATGATACCGAACTGCTGTATCCCAAGAATGAAGAGCGGTATGATGCGATCGCGTTCTTCTCGCCCAGTGGTGTGCGCAGCTTCATCAAAAACAATACACTCAATTTTAAATATATATTCTCCATCGGCGAAACCACGTCAGCGGAGATAAAGAAATATACCGATCAGACCATATTCACGGGCCGGCAGAATGATCTGCAGGCCGTGCTGGAACTCATCCGGCAGCAGGGCCCGATTGCTGAGGCTCATTAATAAAAGTCTGTAATTAAAAAGATTATGATTAAGAACGATTTATATCTAAAAGCGTTGCGAGGCGAAACAGTAGAGCGCCCGCCTGTGTGGATGATGCGTCAGGCCGGACGTTTCCTGCCGGAATTCCGTGCCCTGCGTGATGAATATGATTTCTTCACCCGTTGCCGCACACCGGAACTGGCCGCAGAAATTACCATGATGCCGATCCGCCGCTATCCGCTGGATGCTGCTATTTTGTTTTCAGATATTCTGGTGGTACCACAGGCAATGGGACTGGATTTTGAAATGAGAGAAGGCGTTGGCCCGTGGCTGGAAAATCCGGTGCGTACGATGGAAGATGTCGTGGAGCGCGTACACGTACCTGATGTGAATGATGAACTCGGATATGTTTTTGACGCCATCGAACTGACACTGCAAAAACTGGATAACAGTATTCCGCTGATTGGATTTGCCGGTTCACCGTGGACGATTCTGTGCTACTGCATCGAAGGGAAGGGTTCCAAAGCGTTTGACGTTGCTAAGAGTTTCTGTTTCCGTCAGCCGGAGGCAGCACATTTGTTATTGCAGAAAATTACAGATACAACGATTGCGTACTTAAAAAGAAAAGTTGAAAAAGGTGTTTCTGCCGTGCAGGTTTTTGATTCCTGGGGCGGCATGCTGTCTCCGGAAGATTACCAGACATTCTCCTGGCAGTATATCAATCAGATCGTAGAAGCACTCAGCCCGCTGACGCACGTAGTGGTGTTCGGTAAAGGCTGCTGGTTTGCACTGGAAGAAATGACGCTTTCCAAGGTTTCTGCCTTGGGCGTGGACTGGACGATTCGCCCGGAACTGGCGCGTACCCTTACCAACCATACCATGACTTTGCAGGGGAACTTTGATCCGGCAAGATTGCATTCCACACCGGAAACGATCCGAAAAATGGTGAACGAAATGATCAACCGTTTCGGGAAAGACCGCTATATCGCCAACCTGGGCCACGGTATTCTGCCGAATATCCCAATGGAGAATGCCGAGGCGTTCATCCGTGCGGTGGTAGATTGGAAACCGCAATAAAACTTTTATACTTCACACGTAAGCTCCTATATTGGGAGCTTTTTTTATACGTAAGACAAAAGATAGACTTTTAAAAAATGGCATTTTTTCTGTGGCATAATTATGGGTGCAGTTGGGCAAAACCAGCAAATGAATAAAATATTTACTTTTTTAATAGCGGCTCTCACTTTTATACTCGTCATGGGTTGTACCACCAGAACTCAGCTGCCGGATAATCTTCGGCGCGAATGGAAACTTGTAGAATTTCGTGATTTCTCAAAAGAAATGATGATGTCTAACAAAGCCGGGATGAACCTCACTGCAGACAGTGAGCGGCCCGGCCAATACGGTGCCAGTATGGGTTGCAACAATATGTTTTTCCAGGCAGAGTTTGCATCGAACGGGATTGTGAAATTTTCCAAAATGGGCAGCACGATGATGTATTGTGACCGCGCGATGGATCTGGAAGCGGCTTTCGCGGAAGATCTGCCCACCATGACACAGTATAAGGTGGAAGGCCATTACCTGACTTTGACCTCACCGCAGGGTGGCCGGATGAAGTTTGTCGCTGCCGACTGGGATTAAGTCCGAAAATTAATAACCTCAAAAACGTATCTTTGTACGTATGCTCGAAAAGAAAGAACATTTATATGAAAAAGCGGTGCTGGTTGGTTTGGTAACCCAGCATCAGGACGAGGAAAAGCTCAATGAATACCTGGACGAACTGGAGTTCCTGGCGTATACCGCCGGCGCTACCGTGGAAAAAAGGTTCAGCCAAAAACTGTCACAGCCTGATCCGCGAACTTTTGTCGGCTCCGGAAAGGCCGAAGAAATACATCAGTATTGCAAGGAACACGACATTACCACCGTAATCTTTGATGATGAATTGTCGCCTTCGCAGCTTAAAAATCTGGAGAAAGAATTTGAAATTAAAATTCTGGACCGTACCAATCTCATTCTGGATATTTTTGCACAACGCGCGCAGACATCCTATGCGAGAACGCAGGTGGAATTGGCGCAATACGAATATTTATTACCGAGACTTACCCGAATGTGGACCCACCTGGAGCGCCAGCGCGGGGGAATCGGGATGCGTGGACCGGGGGAAACAGAAATTGAAACTGACCGCCGGATCATTCGTGACCGCATTTCTTTATTAAAGGAAAAATTAAAAACCATCGATAAGCAGATGGCCACCCAGCGAACCAATCGCGGGAAAATGGTGCGTGTGGCTTTGGTTGGTTATACCAACGTGGGAAAATCCACTTTGATGAACACGCTGGCCAAATCCGAAGTATTCGCCGAAAATAAACTTTTTGCGACGCTGGATACAACCGTGCGGAAAGTAGTCATTGGTAACCTTCCGTTTTTGCTGACGGATACGGTAGGATTTATTCGCAAGCTCCCCACGCAGTTAGTAGAAAGTTTTAAATCCACGCTGGACGAAGTGCGCGAGGCCGATCTTCTAATCCATGTGGTGGATATTTCGCACCCGAGTTTTGAAGATCATATTGCCGCCGTAAACCAAACGCTGATGGAAATCGAAGCACATCAGAAACCGATGATTATGGTTTTTAATAAGATCGATGCGTTTGCTTACGAAGAAAAAGAGGAGGATGACCTGACCCCGGAGACCAGAAAAAATATTTCCCTGGAAGAATGGAAACGCACCTGGATGAGCAAGTCGCCATACCCAACCGTATTTATTTCAGCTTTAATAAAGGAAAATTTCCCGGAACTGAAAAAAATGATTTATGATGAAGTGCTGAAAGTTCATATCTCGCGCTTCCCGTATAACGATTTCCTGTTCGAGTACTACGATGACGACCAGAATGCGGAGTAAAAAGTGGCCTAAATGTTTCACGTAAAACAACAGCATTTTTTAACCGCTTTATTCTCAGTTATTTGTTAGCAGTACAAATTACAGATCTTCCCATTGGGCTACAGTTATTACGAACGGTAGTCCATTATTTTTTGCATCTGGTGTTTCCGGTGCTCATGGCAAGGTGGTTTTTTCCACAACGCTGGAAGACGGTTTCTTTGCTGTTGCTGCTTACCATGCTCGTTGATTTGGATCATCTGATCGCCACACCTGTCTTCGATCCTGCGCGTGCCAGTATTGGTTTTCATCCTTTGCACAGTTGGTGGGCGTGCGGATTGTATCTGGTCGGAGTAATAGTGTTGAAAGGAAACCTGAGGATCATTGCACTGGGCCTGCTTCTGCACATGTTCACAGACTTCCAGGATTTCTTTCTCTGGCGGATGATAGCAGGCTTTTATCAGTAAAAAATAATTCACTCAGCTTTCAGTTCTGCGCAATTTTTATTATTTTGCGAAAAATCACGAATGAAATTTAAGCAACTGCTGCACTGGACGATTCTTGTCCCCTTAATCTCTGCTGTTTTTTATCTTTCCGGCTGGCTCGGAACTTCCACATTTACCAATATCATCGGTGCATTGTTTTTATTTGGCAGTGTGTTGGCGGCGGTGCATCATGCTGAAGTAGTGGCGCACAAAGTAGGAGAACCTTACGGAACTGTAATCCTGGCCATCTGTATCACGATTCTGGAAGTGGGGCTTATTATTTCCTTCATGCTTTCCGGTGGCGACGGCGCGCTAACTTACGCGCGCGACACTGTCTTTGCAGCGGTCATGCTGATCCTGAACGGTATTCTGGGTATATGCATCTGGGTGGGCAGCCGCAAATACAAAGAGCAGTTTTTCATTACCAATTCAGCACCTTCTTATTTGGTAAGCCTGGTCGTAATTCTGGTGCTTACCCTGATTCTCCCAAATTATACATCCACTGAACATGGTCCTTTTTATAGTGAAGCGCAACTGGTGTTTGTGTCTTTGGCCTGCCTCACCGTGTACGGTACCTTCCTGATGTTTCAGAATGTGCGCCACCGTAATTACTTTGTGGAAGGCACACCGGATCACACGCTGCATGAAGCAGATCCGCCCTCAGCAGGGCGCACCGTTCTAAGTGTGTTTTTGCTTATAATCAGTTTGGCTGTTGTAATCTTTATGGCTAAAGGTTTATCGCCGGTCATCGAGGCTTTTGTAGAGCATATCGGAGCACCGCATGAACTGGTGGGCGTCATCATCGCGGCGGTCGTGCTGCTGCCGGAAGGCCTGGCAGCGATTCGTGCCGCCCGGAATAATCAGATTCAGTCTTCCATCAATTTGGGACTCGGTTCTGCCCTTGCCAGTGTCGGGCTCACCATTCCCGTAATTTCTACGGTGTGTATCCTTTATGATATACCCTTCGTGCTGGGCCTGGACATGAAATCAATCATTCTCCTTGCCTTATCTGTCTTCATCGTAATGCTTTCCCTGAGCCGCGGCAAAACCAATCACCTGTACGGAACGGTACTGCTGGTAAACCTCGCGGCGTATATTTTTACGGTGATAGTTCCGTAATCAGGACAGGCGTCGCGCCATTTCCATTTTGTAGGCCATCAGATTGGCAATGTTGGTTGCTTTGTAAACCGCAAGGTCAGCTTTTTCACCATTGAAGTTCTCGGTAACGGTTTCTGTCCAGAGTTTCAGCCAGTGCTCAAAATGTGCTTTCTCCATCGCCGCCTCGGCATTCACCGGAAAGTGCGCGGCCATGGGATTGCCTTTGTACGAGATCTGCCCGAAAAGCAGCGTTTCCCAGAAGGCATACATTTTCGGCAGGTGTTCGCTCCAGTTTACCTTCGCCACATCATTAAAGAAAAAACCAATCATTTCATCCTGCTGAACCTTTTGATAAAAAGCGTTGACCAGGAATTCTATATCTGCGCGTGTTTCTAAAACTTTCATACTGCAAATTTACCCTAAAAATTTGAGGGTCAGCATTCTGTGCAGAATGATATTTTTCAGGGCGGACATTTCGCGCTCTCCGCTCATACTCCTCGCTCGGTCGGCTCCGCTGCGCTCCGCCGCCTCGCTGCGGGGTAACCGCTGCTATCGCGGCCGCAGTGGGATTTTCTTTTCCGGTGTGCGATGTTTTATTTCAGCTTCGTAATTTTGCAGCATGGATCCCGAAGAAATCCGCCGCCAGGGACAGCTGCGGAACAAAGAACACAAAGCCTTCCTGAAAAACCTGAAAGCCAAACCGCCGCGCGATCTGGATTACATCGTGCAGGAAGTTCATGACGAAGTCTTCCAGAAGGTGGATTGCCTGCAATGTGCCAACTGCTGCAAAACCACCGGACCGCTGTTTACCTCAAAGGACATCGAGAGAGTTGCCAAACACCTGCGCATGAAACCGGCGGCCTTTCAGCAGCAATATCTGCGCACCGATGAAGATGGGGACGAGGTGCTGCAAACATTACCGTGTACCTTCCTCGCCGCCGACAATACCTGCCTGATTTATGAAGTCCGTCCGCGCGCCTGCCGGGAGTTTCCGCACACCGACCGCAAGAAAATCTATCAGATCAACCCTCTGACTTTAAAGAACACCCTGATTTGTCCGGCCGCTTTTCAGTTCGTCGAAAAAATGCAGGAGCGGCTTAAAAAATAACAGCACCAATTCCCTAGACTACGCCCTGCGCCAGCATAGCATCGGCCACTTTCACAAAGCCGGCGATATTGGCACCTTTCACATAATTAATATAACCGTCAGGCTGGCTGCCATAGGCACAGCAGGCGTCATGAATTCCCTTCATGATTTCGTGCAGGCGTTCATCCACTTCTTCGGCGCTCCAGTTCAGCCGCATTGAGTTTTGAGTCATTTCCAGACCTGAGGTGGCCACACCGCCGGCATTGGCTGCTTTGCCCGGGGCAAACAGGATACGGTTTCGGGTAAATAAGGAAATCGCATCTAAGGTGCAGGGCATATTAGCCGCTTCGGTAACGCATTGCACGCCGTTGGCAATCAGTATTTCAGCATCTGCACCGTTCAGTTCATTCTGTGTCGCCGCCGGAATGGCCACATCGCACGGCACTTCCCACGGTCTGCGCCCTGCCCGGAATTCTGCTTCCGGAAAACGCTCAGCATATATTGCTGCGCGGTTGTGGCCTGCAGCGCGCATTTCCAGCAGGAAATCGATTTTCTCACCGGAGATGCCTTTAGGATCAAAAATGTATCCATCCGGTCCGCTGATGGTAACCACCCGGCCGCCCAGTTCCGTTACTTTTCGGATTACGCCCCAGGCGACATTTCCAAAACCAGACACCGTAAATGTTTTTTCGCGTATTTCTTCTCCTTTGGTTCGCAGCATTTGTTCGCAGAAATAGGTGACACCATATCCCGTAGCTTCCGGGCGGATCAGCGAGCCGCCGTATGCCAAACCTTTACCGGTGAGGACACCTGTAAACTCATTGCAGATCTTTTTATACTGACCGAAGAGATAGCCAATTTCCCGGGCGCCCACCCCGATATCACCGGCAGGAACATCGGTCTCCGGACCGATGTGTTTAAACATCTCCGTCATGAAAGCCTGGCAGAAGCGCATAATCTCCATATCGCTGCGTCCCTGCGGTTCGAAATCGGCACCGCCTTTTCCGCCACCCATCGGCAGCGTGGTCAGCGAATTTTTAAATGTTTGTTCAAAGGCCAGAAACTTCAGGACAGAAAGGTTCACCGTCGGATGAAAGCGAATACCGCCCTTGTAGGGCCCAATAGCAGAATTCATCTGCACCCGGAATCCGCGGTTCACCTGAATTTCACCCTGATCATCCACCCACGGCACCCGGAAGATAATAACCCGCTCTGGTTCTGCCATACGCTCCAGGAGTTTCATTCCCGCATACCGGGGATGTGTTTCTATAAAAGGCAGAACGGTGGCGGCTACCTCCTGCACGGCTTGCAGGAATTCCGTTTCGTGTGGGTTTTTAGCCTCAATGTTTTGCATGAAGTGGCGCACCTCATCCTGTAACTGCTCGATTTCCATATTTTCGCTTGTTTTTGGTACTAACAAATTTACTTAAAACCAAAGCAAATAATATGGAAACCACAGCTTATTTTAAATATAAATACAGAAACATTTTTGAAAGCGATTACGCGATAAAATTAATGCACGCGCAGATACTGACGGCCCGATAATGCTTTTACATGACCGCTCATTTCAAGATTCAGCAGATCCGGCAGAATACGGTAGGCAGGTAGATCTAATCTTTCAGCGATGTCATCCAGAGAAACAGGAGTTTTCTTATCAAGATGATCCAGAATCTGCTGCAAATCCGGCGGTAATAATATTTTAATTTCAGATACCGGGAAGAGTTCCTCCATCGCGTCTTTGCTTCCGGAAAGGTCCAAGTCTTCTATCAGTGCTGAAATGGTGGAGATGGCCGCAGCTTTATTTTTATAAATTAAATGGTTGCAGCCCTGGCTGTAGGTTTCATCAATACGGCCGGGCAGTGCAAATACTTCGCGGTTGTACACATTGGCGAAAGTAGCGGTGCTCACCGAGCCGCCGCCAAAAGCTGTTTCAACGACAATGGTGGCTGGTGCCATTCCGGCAATAATACGGTTCCGCTGGATAAAGTTTTCGCGATCCGGTTTTTGGGAGGAATTAAATTCCGTGTACAAAGTGCCGCCTTTTTCGAGAATCTCACGGGCCAGCCGCCGGTTTGCCGCCGGATACAGGGTGTGGAAACCGTGTGCCAGCACTGCCGTGGTAGGAATGTCATTCTGAATGGATCTGCGGTGCACTTCTGAGTCAGCGCCCAGGGCCAGCCCGCTGATGGTGACTACAGGATAATGCTTAAGTTCATCCAAAAGCTGATCTATAAAAGCTTTTCCATAGTTGGAGAGTTTTCGCGTACCTACGATGCTGATCGGCTGCTTTTCCTGTGCTGCCGGAACTCCTTTGCGGTATAAAACGGCCGGCGCATCTTCGCACTGCAGCAGCAGCGGAGGGAGTTCATCAAGATGGCGCAACAGAACCGTAATGTTATTTTTCTCGCAAAATTCCAGTTCACGCTGTGCAAAATCGAGGTGTTCCTGTGCGCCGATGTGTTCTGCAATCTTTTTTCCAATGCCGGATATGTTTTGCAGACCTGAGCGTGACAATTGCCAGACTTCCTTGGCGGAGACTGCTTCGCGCACCAGTTTCCGGAAAACAAGATCACCAACGAGCGGGCAATGTCGTAGAGCAATGGAGTACAGAATTTCCTCGGACGGCATACGCAGGATTTTTAATAAATGTACTTAAAAATTATTCATTCCGCCGAATGTCGTCTAAATGATCCCACACACTGTCTTTCTTCCTGTGCGGAAGCTCCAGAAAGTCATCCGGATGTTTTTCCTTGTACTGCTGCCAGAGTTTATCATCCTTCTCACTGTAGTAATTCGGGAATTGCCAGATGAACTTTTTCTTTTTCTCTCCATCCTTTCTAAATACAAATGCCAGAATAATCCCGATAACCGCACCGGCCAGGTGGGATTGCCACGAAATACGGCTGGGTTCGCTGAGGTGTGAAAACAGTTCTTCCGGAAAGACGCCCCAGATCAGACCGCCATAATAGAGTGCAACCACTAGTGAGACGGTCAGAAAACGCATATCCCAGCGGAAAATTCCACTGAAGAAAAGAAAAAAGGCCAGCACATAGACAATCCCGCTTGCGCCGATAATGCAGACATGCGTGAACTCACCGGTCAAAATATCCAGTGGTGGCAGGAGCCATACGAGGAGGCCGGTGAGAATCCAGCCCAGAAAAAAAATCTTTTTTGCCTGAAAATGATAGAAGTGGAAGAGCAGCGCCATCAGTATAAAGATGGGGACCGCATTCCCGAACAAGTGTTCAAAACCACCATGAAGGAACGGTGAAAATAATACGCCCTTCAGCCCATACGGACTCAGCGGTATAATCGCACCATAACAACCCTGGAACCAGCCTACGTGCTGCATAATGAAACCCAGCACCATCAGCACAACCATTGCTGCAGGATACAGCAAAGTGGACAATCGGAAAGCAGGGTCTTTTCTCATATGCGCAATGGGTGGCAAAAAATTCACCAAAAAATTCTTGCAGCAATTATGGCTGCTGGAAATTTAAAATTAATTAAAATCCGACAAAAAGTACTATAACTCCGGCAGATAATATGGCAAAGTGCCGCGATTGTCTTAAATTTGTCCGCTATGAGAAAGGTATTGGGTGTGAGCATGCTGTGTATTTCTGCAGTTGCATTTTCACAAAAGGAGAAAAATATTTCCACTGCAATTGATTCCATTGCGCAACAAAGATGGACCGCCAGGGCGCTGGACTTGGATAGTCTCGGAAATCCCGAGTTCGAAAAGCTGGTCGTCAAAATGCGGGATACGCTAGTCATTCCGCAGCGCGCGGCCATCGTGGACGGTGATGACGAGATCCCGGTAACGCCCTACAATATCCTGCAGCGAAAAGATCCGGTGCGCTGGTTTTATTATGGCCAGAATAATGTGGTATTTAACCAGTCTACCTTCTCCAACTGGAATTCCGGGGGGAATAACAACATCGGAATTATCGGTAAAATTAATTATACCATCAGTTACAAAAAGGAGCGCAATTTCCTGGATAACAATATCCAGTTGGGATATGGATTTGTGGCTACCGAAGGAGAAACTTCCCGCAAAACCGAAGATTATATCAACCTGACCACCAACTACGGTTATGATATCGGCCGGCATTACTACCTTTCTACCGGTTTCCAATTCTTATCTCAGTTCTCGACAGGATTTAATTATTCAGCCACTCCTAATCCGACGTATGAGGACCGTATATCTAAATTCATGTCACCCGGTTATTTATACGCGGGTCTCGGTATTCTGTACAACCCGAATGAAAACTTTCAGGTTATCTTCCGGCCGGTGAACGGAAAGTTTACTTTTGTTACTGATCCATATCTGCAGAAAGCAGGTCGGTATGGTCTGGAACGGGATGGCCAGGCCGTGCGCTCAGAAATAGGTGCGCTGGTCAATGTGTTATACCGGCTGAAAATTTTTAAAGACGTTAATTTCGTCAGTCAGCTGAATCTCTTTAGCAACTACGCCAGCCATCCGGAACGTGTGGACATTGCGTATAACGGAACTTTAAATTTAAAATTCAATAAGTTTATTACCACCGTGGTAAGCGTAGATCTGCTGTACGACCACGATCAGTTGCAGAATCTGCAGTTAAAGCAAACACTGGGCGTGGGCTTTGCGTACAATTTCGGCTTTGAAATGAAGCAAAAAAATAAGATTAACCCTTTCGTAAAATAAGTCAGACGTTCCAAAATTCACGGTCCAGGCTGCGGTACTGAATTGCTTCTGAAATATGATGCGGTTGTAATTCTGCTGCTCCTCCCAGATCAGCGATGGTTCGTGCCACTTTCAGAATACGATCGTAAGCACGTGCGCTGAGATTCAGTTTCTCCATCGCATTTTTAATGAGGGTTTTGCACGCGTCATCGAGCGCGCAGTACTTTTCGATCTCGCGCGGACCCATTTGTGCATTATAGTGAATATCGCTGTCCTGATAGCGCTGGCTTTGCAGTTCGCGTGCTTTCAGAACGCGCTGGCGGATTTCTTCACTTTTCTCTCCCTTGCGCCGGTCTGCCAGCTGTTCAAACTCCACTTTCTGTACTTCGATATGAATATCAATGCGGTCCAGCAGAGGCCCGGAGAGTTTGTTCATATACCGCTGCATTTCAAACTGCGACGAAGTATTATTCGGGTCATCCGGAAAATAACCACTGGGACTTGGGTTCATGCTGGCCACGAGCATAAAACTGGCCGGGTAGTTTACCGTGAATTTAGCACGTGAAATTGTTACTTCCCGGTCTTCCAGCGGCTGACGCATAACCTCCAGCACGGTGCGTTTGAATTCAGGCATTTCATCGAGAAACAGAACACCGTTGTGCGCCAGCGAGATTTCACCCGGCTGCGGATAACTACCGCCTCCGACAAGGGCGACATCAGAAATGGTGTGATGCGGACTGCGGAACGGCCGCACCGTCATCAGCGAAGTTTCGGTGCCGATCTTGCCGGCAACTGAATGAATTTTGGTGGTTTCCAATGCTTCTCTTAAAGTAAGCGGCGGGAGTATGGTGGGTACGCGCTTGGCAAGCATGGTTTTGCCGCTTCCCGGCGGCCCGATCAGTATAATGTTGTGTCCACCCGCAGCAGCAACTTCCATCGCACGTTTGGCTGTTTCCTGTCCTTTGACTTCGGAGAAATCGTTTGGAAATTCGAAAACGCGTTCCTGAAACTCGCGCCGCACATCGATGGTCGTGCGTTCCAAAGAGGTACCGGCATTAAAATAATCCACGACCTCGCGGATGTTTTCAACACCATATACCTCGAGATCGCTTACAATGGCTGCTTCGCGCACATTCTGTTTCGGAAGAATAATTCCGCGGAAACCTTCTTCCCGTGCTTTGATGGCAATAGGAAGAACGCCTTTGATGGGCAGCAGCCCGCCATCCAATGACAGTTCACCCATAATGATAAACTCCTCAATTCCTGCCGCGGTAATTTGTCCGGAAGCAGCTAGAATACCCAGCGCAATGCTGAGGTCATACGAGGAGCCTTCCTTACGCAGGTCCGCCGGTGCCATATTGATGGTAATTTTCTTGCCGGGAATTTTAAAGCCAATATTTTTCAGGGCGGCAGAGATACGGTAGCTGCTTTCTTTAATTGCATTGTCCGGCAGGCCCACCAGATGATACCCAACACCGCCGGTATCGACATTCACTTCGATGGTAATCGTCTGCGCAGAAACTCCATGAATAGCACTTCCGTAAACTTTGGTCAGCATAGCCTTTGTCTTTTAAGTTAAAAGTAACAAATATTTAGCAGATTCGCAGTGCAGGAATTTAAATGGAAATTATTTTATAATTAACAGCATTTTATTCATCATGCATCAATAAAAGAAAGTGCTGAGAAAGGATAGAAAATGCTGAATTCTGTAATTTGTGTGCGTATTATCCTTATAACTTACAAACAAAAATTCCGAACTGCTCCGGGATTTATATTCGCGTCTGGCGTAAGTGGGCGGTACAGGATTCGAACCAGTGACCTTTGCGATGTCATCTCGTCCCCAGACGAGACTAAACCAACTGAGCTTATTCCGTTAAAAACAAAAAATCCCGGATAATTCCGGGATTGATTTTCGCGCCTGGCGAAAGTGGGCGATACTGGGTTCGAACCAACGACCTTTGCGATGTCATCTCGTCCGCAGACGAGACTAAACCAACTGAGCTTATTCCCTTAAAAACAAAAAATCCCGGATAATTCCGGGATTGATTTCGCGCCTGGCGAAAGTGGGCGATACTGGGTTCGAACCAGCGACCTCTGCGATGTCAACGCAACGCTCTAAACCAACTGAGCTAACCGCCCTAAAAGAAAAAACCTCAGATCTCTCTGAGGTTTTGTGGGTCCTGAGGGATTCGAACCCCCGACCCTCTGGGTGTAAACCAGATGCTCTGAACCAACTGAGCTAAGAACCCGTGTCATTTGGTTGGTGTTCCAAATTTTTGGTGCTGCAAATATACAAGCTTTTTCTATAACTCCAAATTATTTTGCAAAAATTCTCCGACAATAAAGTTGCTTCCGCCGACGAAAATCATTTCTTCTTTTGTAATATTCTCTTTTACAAATAGATATGCCTGCTGCAGATTTTGAAAAATTTTGTAATTAATTTTGAATTTTTTCAGCGTGTCCTCGTATAATTCCGGCGAAAGCCCCCGGTGGTTCTGCGGTTTCACGAAATAGCAGCAGGAATCGGCGGGCAAAAGGGGAATAATATCTTCCACTTTTTTATCTGAAACAAAACCTAAAATGATATGTTTAAAATAAGGCATCCCGGAAAGTTGCTGGAAAACCAACTGTAGCCCGGCTGTATTGTGTGCCGTGTCGCAAATGACCAAAGGGTCTTCTGAAAACGTGAACCACCGGCCTATAAAACCGGTATTTTGATGAACATGAAGAAGCCCTTCGGTTATCGCCTGCTCTTCAATCATAATTCCCTGCTCTTTTAAAACCGCAATAAGAGCAATAACGACGCGAATGTTTTTTTTTTGATAATTTCCTGTCAGATCCGATGTGTAAGGGACTTTCAGCGTCGTTGCATCAATAAAGGGTGCTTCCACCGCTTCGGCACGCCTCCGGAAGATCTCTTGTATGTTGGGCCGCTCTTCACCGGAGATAACGGGCACAGCAGGTTTAATGATGCCTGCTTTTTCCACAGCAATCTTCTCCAAAGTTTCTCCCAGCAGGTCCTGGTGGTCCAAACCGATATTGGTGATCGCAGTGGCAACCGGTGTAATAATATTGGTGGCATCCAGCCGGCCGCCTAATCCCGTTTCAATCACAGCAAGATCCACTTTTTGCTCAGCGAAATAAGTAAAAGCCATCACGGTGGTAAATTCGAAGAAGGAAGGCTGAATATCGGAAGGAAGGTTTTTCAGCTTCTCGATCATATCGAACACGAACTGCTGCGCACATGGTTGTCCGTTCACCCGAATTCTTTCGCTGAAATCAATCAGATGGGGAGAAGTGAATAAGCCTGTTTTATATCCCTGCTGCTGCAACACGGAAGCCAGCATGTTGCAGGTTGAACCTTTACCATTGGTCCCTGCTACATGAATCATTTTCAGCTTCTCCTGCGGATTGCCAAAATAATCGCATAATCTGCGAATATTGTCAAGGCCCGGTTTGTAAGCTGTCTTGCCGCTGTTTTGATAGTTGGGCAATTGTTTAAAAAGCCAGTCGATTGCGTCCTGATACTGTTGTGAAGTCATACCGCAAAATTCGGAAAAAGAATTTAGCTGTAATGATTCTTGGAGGGCATTGCCTAAACTTAGAAAGTGATGCTGTAGGAACCGGTGGAGGAAGTGGAAGCTGCTTCTGCTTTCACATATTTTTTAACCCAGCCTACGGTTGTGTTCACGATACAGCCGTCGGAAACACCGCCCGAACGGCGCGCAGATACTACGTTCCCCGCTTTATCAACGGTATATGCGATGGTAATAGTACCACTGGCTGCACAATTATGCGCAGGCTGTGCGCCACCGCGGCCCATCGTACCGGGGATAAAGCCAACCAGCTTGCGATCTACACCAATCCGGCTGTCGCCGTTACTTTCGCCACCCAGCGGGTCGCCCGGATTGCCGGTGGTATTTTGTGAGCCTTGTGAACCGGTTTTATTTCCGCGCCCGCGAATGAGGTTACCGATGGCGGCCGTACCGCGCCCGTCTCCGCTGCCGGTGGTGCTGTTCGATTGCTTGGCTTTGGTCGCTGTGGGTTTTGCTGTGGAGGTCGGTTTGTTCTTGCTGGCAGCGGCTGTTTTTTCGGCTTTTGGTACGGCAGCAGGCTGATTACCGCTGATGATTTTTTCAGCGGCAGGCGTCTTCTTTTCCGGCGTGGGCGATGGCACCGCCTCTGTGGTGGGATTACTGACATTTTCGCTCATAACCGTTTCAGCAGACTGGCTGCCATCTTCGGGTGCCGGTTCTGTATCAGGCCTTCCCTCGAATTCATCACCAAAGTTAAGCAGCATGGTGGTTACCTGTTCCGGCTGTTCCTGCTGCTGTGTGAAGGTATAAAAATAAAGCCCCAGGAATATCAGCAGCGCCACGGCAAAGGTCAGGAGGGCACTTTTCAGGCGGTCCTGTTTTTCATTTCTTTCTCGGGCAGTGATATAATCCATTGGTTAACTTAAAATTTACTCTTCCTGCGCAGTGGCAATCGCCAGATTATAATGATGTTTCTCTGCAATTTCCATGACAAATACCACATCTTTGTGGCGAGTATCCTCATCAGCACGAATGGTAAACGCAGGTTTTTCTTCATTTTTCAAAACATCCACGATGTAGGGCTCCAGCTCCTCCCGCGCAATCTCCTTATCGTTCACGAAATACTGTCCGTCTGCTTTAATGCTAACCACGGCAGGGTCCTGAACGCTGGGCGTGGTTAATGTGGCTTTGGGTAATTTTACATCAATAGCACTCTGACTGATCGCTGAGCTGGTAATCATAAAAAATATGAGCAGCAGGAAGATAATATCCGTCATCGAGGCCATACTGAACTCAGCATTCACCCGGTTTTTTCTTTTTAATTCCATTACAGCGGGGTATTTAAGGTATCCAGAAATTCATTTACATGCGTCTGAATCTTTAAAACCAGGCGGTCCACATTGGTTACCAGAATATTATAAAAAAAGTAAGCGGGAATCCCAACAAATAGGCCTGCTGCTGTGGTTGCCATCGCTGTATAAATCCCGGAGGCAAGCAATTTCGGACTCACGGCGCCGGTTACATTGGATATTTCAAAGAAAGCCATGATCATCCCGACTACTGTTCCCAGGAAACCCAGCATCGGAGCCGCACCGGAGGCAGATGCCAGAATATTCAAGTTCTTCTCCAACTTGGAAACCTCCAGCTGGCCTTGGTTCTGCATCGCATTGGAAATGTCGGAAATAGGACGCCCGATTCTGGCCAGTCCTTTTTCAATCATCCGCGCTTCGGGCGAATTGATGGTTTTGCAGTAATCAATGGCAGTGGTGATTTTTCCTTCTTCCACAAAATCCTTGATGTTCTCCAGAAAATTCGGTGTTGGTTTCGAGGCACGCTTGATAAAGAAATAACGCTCTAAAAAGATATACAATGCCAAAATCCCAATCAGGAAAATAGTAATCATAATTACGTTTCCAATGATGCCGCCGCCGAACAGGATTTCCCAAAGTGAAAAAACATGTGTCTCAGTAGCCGCAACGGGCGCAGGTGTTTGTAAAAACATTATATTCTTTTTTTTAATTTAAATGAAACGGCAAAACAGCCTTAATATTATAAGGATAATAAGATACAGCTGCAAGAAAACTCCGGTATAATCGAGATTAATCCTCGGCCAAGTCCGGCTCTTCCTCGCGGAAATGGCATTTGAGCTGAAACGGAATCTGCGCGTCGCCTGCCGTATAAAAATCATCAATGGTTCCCTGCCAGTGCAACTCAAGATCACCATCGGTATTGGTTTTGAAGCAAAGCGTGCTGGCACCCAGATAGGCATCTTCGTCACAGTGCAGATCTACCTCCGTGTAGGCTTCATCATCATGGTCTTCCACGGAAAAAGTCTGTCCCGACAGTTCTGCCCGGTCAAGCGGAAAGTCGGACACAGCCAGGGTGAGCTGCGGGAAACCGTACTGCAGGGAATCGTCATCCACATGGTCAAGGTCATCATTCGTATTGATTTCTACTTCCAGAAAGTGCTGGCTGTTGCTGTAGATTGATTTACAATAAGTATCGTGGATGTGATATTTAAGGGTTTCATCCGGATGGTAGATTTTCAAAATCCCTTTCATGTAATGCGCTAAGATTGAGTTGATTTATGAATCATTAACAGACCGGACAAAGATAAAAAATAGATTGGTGCCGCAAAATTTTTTATAATACCCGCCAGGTGGCAGTTTGCAAAGCTTCCATTTCCCTTTATTTTAAACAAAAACCGCTAATTTAGCAACAGAAAAAACAGAGATGAAAAATATATTTTCGGTTATATCAGTCATGGTGATTACGGTAGCACTCTTCATCAGCTGCAAGAAAACAGATTCTCCCATCGTAAAAATCACGCCGGTTTCCGTGGATTCCATTGCTGCGGATTATTATGAGCAATATCTGAAACTCTACCCGCTGGAAGCCACCGCGCAGGGCGATAACCGGTATAATGACCAGCTGCCCATTAATATTGATAAAGACTTTATCTCCGGCGAAATTTCTTTTTATAATTCAGTACAGTCCCAACTGAAAAAAGTGGATTATAATTCCCTGACCGATGAGGAGAAAACCATTTATGATGTGCTGGATTATACTTTGAAAGATAAAATTGAGCGCTATGCTTATCATCCTGAATATATTCCCTTTACGCAGTTTGGTGGTTTGCCGCTGGAGTTGCCGTTACTCGGCAGCGGTGAAGGAAGCCAGCCTTTTGCTACGGTAAAGGATTATGAAGACTGGCTGAAGAGAATGGAAAGATTCCCGGATTGGATGGAAACAGCGACAGAAAATTTCCGCCTCGGAATTAAAAATAATATAGTGCTGCCCAAAAAGCTGGTGGCCAAAATGATTTTGCAGATGAGCGCTGCTGAACTCACCGACCCGGCGCTGGATACCAATATTTTCTTCGGACCGATTCGTACGTTCCCCAAATCTTTTACTTCTGTTCAGAAACAAAAATTTACCAGTGCCTACAGTGAGGTGATCACCTCTCAGATAATTCCGGCATATCAAAAGATGGCGGCCTTCCTGGAAAATGAATACCTGCCCAAAGCACGGGATACCGATGGAATCAATGCACTGCCGAAAGGGAATGAAATCTATGCGTATTACACAAAAAGCTGGACAACGACCGGCCAAACACCGGAGCAAATCAACAAAACCGGTCAACAGCAGGTAGAAATGCTGCGCTCCGAAATGGCAAAGATCCAGCAGGAACTCGGTTTCGAAGGAACGCTGGAAGAATTCATTCAGCACTTAAAAGAAGAGCCGGCTGCAATGCCGTATAAAAATGAAAAGGAAGTTATTGCCGGCTTTAATGCGATTTTAAAACAAATTGAACCCAAGCTGGAAAGTATGTTCAGCACATTTCCAAAGACGCCTTTTGAAATCCGTCAGACGGAGAAATTCCGTGAGGCTACGGCCAGTGCTGAATATGTGCCGGGCACGCCGGATGGGAAAAGACCGGGAATTTTTTATATTCCGCTGCCGGTGCCGGAACGCTTTAACGTCACCTCCGGTATGGAGTCTCTCTTCCTGCATGAAGCTATCCCGGGGCATCACTATCAGATTTCATTGCAGCAGGAAAATACTTCTTTGCCTAAGTTTATGCGTTTCGGTTGGATTGGCGCCTTTGGCGAAGGGTGGGCGCATTACTGTGAAACACTGGGGCCGGAGTTCGGATTATACACCGATCCGTATCAGCGCATGGGATACCTGAGCGACCAGATGCTGCGGGCCGTTCGCCTGGTCATAGATACCGGCTTGCATACCGGCACCATGACCCGCGAGCAGGCGATTACGTATTTCCTAAACAACATTGCCTACGATGAAGCCGGCGCTGTGGCAGAAGTGGAACGCTACATGGCGATGCCCGGCCAGGCGCTGGGCTATAAAATTGGTGCGCTGAAAATACGGGAGCTGCGGGATCTGTATCAGAAAAAACTCGGAAATCGTTTCAGCCTGGCTAAGTTTCATGATGAATTGCTGAATCAGGGATGTCTCCCGCTGGATGTGCTGGACCGAAAAATGGCAAGCTGGGCGAAGAAACAATAGTATAAATGCTGGCTATGTTTTGATTGCCAGCGTTTTATAGTGATTACTTCCGAACAGGCACTCAATTAATTTCGGTGAAATCCGCCTTAAAATTTATTTAAGGAATTTAATTAGTTTTAACGGCAATTAAACTATGTAATGAATGAAGGCTGATTCTTCGCCGATTTTTGGAGATATGCAGGATGAATTTCTGGAGCAGATGCTCAGGAATTCACCGTTTGGTTTTTCGTTGGTGGACGAAAACGGGATTGTCAGTTTTGCGAATGACGCGCTGCTGCGCATGCTGCACATGGAACGCCAGCACGTGATCTCCAGGAATATATTTGATATTTTTCAGTATAACGAAGATAGCTTACAGCGTATTCTTGACGAGGTCAAGGAGACAGGCAAGCCCATGCGCGCATCAGAACACACGCTGCAAATAGAAACAAACGGAAAACGGCAGGAAGTGTTCTTCAATTTCGTTTTCCATCCTCTGTATACCCAAGAACGCGCTTTTTGCTACTATGGAATTGCGGTAATGGAAGTGACCCATATTGTTCAGAACAAAAACTTTGTGAAGGAGGCAGAGGAACGTCTTCGTCTCGCTACAGAGAGTTCCCATACAGCTACCTGGGACCTGAATCTGCTCACTTCAGAAATTGTACATTCCCCCTATCTGTCGGAGATATTCGGTTATCCTGATCATTATCGGCTAACTCATAAGGAAATGCGCGGTCACCTCGTAGAAAGTGACCGTGTGCACATCGTGGAAACAGCCTTTGATCAGGCGCTGGAAACAGGCACATATCATTATGAGGCGCGGATCATTGACGCACATGGAACTGAAAAGTGGATCGCCACCAATGGGCGTATTTTTTATAACAACGAAGGCGTGCCCACACGAATGGTGGGCGTAATGCAGGACGTATCCCAACGAAAACGCAGTGACGAGCTGATTGAACAAAGCCATCATCAGCTAAAAACGGCGATGGAAGCCACAAGGTTGGGGCGTTTCGATATGGATTTTCATACACAGGAAAAATATAATTTCTGTCCGCGGTTCATGGAAATATTTGGGTATGATCCTGCGACCGAACAGATCGACGGTCATGTATTGGAGCAACATATTGACCCCGATTTTCTGGAAGTGCGCGCTGAAGCTTTGCGTGAAGCAAAACGAAGCGGTAATTTATATTATCAGAGTAAAATCAATCTGCGCGATGGTTCCTCGCGCTGGATTGAAATGTACGGGCGGTTATTGCACGCAGATGGCGGAAAGCCTGTAGTATCCGGCACCATTCGGGATATTACGGAGCATAAGGAATATGAATTTAAAATCAGCGAGAGCGAGAAAAACTATCGTTTTCTGGCGGACGCCATGCCGCAGATCGTGTGGATTGGTGAGAGTGATGGCCGACTCGTTTATTTTAACCAGGCTACCATGGATTACTCAGGAAAAAATTACAACACGTTCCTGGAGCCCAGCGGCTGGCTGGACATTGTACATCCGGATGAGCGCGACGAGAATCTGCGCTTGTGGAAGAATAGCATAGAAACAGGTAAGGTATTTCATTTTGAACACAGGTTTCGCAGCAAGACTGGCGAATATCACTGGTTTCTGAGCCGTGCGTTCCCGGACCGGGCAGAAGATGGTACGATTCGCCGGTGGGTAGGCACCAGTACCGATATTGATGAAATGAAAAAGCAGGAAAAGCAGAAAAACGACTTCATCAAAATGGCCAACCACGAGCTCAAAACACCTGTGACCACCATCAAAGGTTACGTGCAGCTGCTGAAAAAAATGCGGGGTAATTCAGAAGATCAGTTTTTAGTTAATTCCTTAAATACCATTGAAGGTCAGGTGAACAAACTGAACGGGCTGATTGGCGATTTACTGGACATTACCCGTATGGAAATTGGTACGCTGCCCCTGAAAAAAACAGCTTTTCCGCTGCAGGAGCTCGTCACAGAAACGATTAAAGACATATTAGCCACCGGGCCAGCGCATCAGATTAATTTTAATGATGAGAAGGATTCAGCTCTTATTGTATATGCCGACCGCGACCGCATTACTCAGGTGTTAAATAATCTGCTGACCAATGCAATCAAGTACTCGCCAGGCACTGATAGAGTGGAAGTTGGATTGCAGGAAAATCTGGGCCGCGCGGTAATTTCGGTAAGAGATTACGGAATCGGGATGAATGCTGACGAACTTACGCGTATCTTTGAACGCTTTTACCGTGTGCTGGGCGACGATGAACAAACCTATCCCGGCTTTGGAATCGGCCTGTATATCGTGAAGGATATTATGGACCGCCACGATGGGCAGGTTTGGGCAGAGAGTACTAAGAATGAAGGCAGCACCTTTTACCTGGCGCTTCCATTAATAAGAGAGAAATGATGGACATACTGGTCGTTGATGATAATAAAGAAATTTGCACGCTGATCGAAAACATCTTGCTGTCCGAAGGCTATGCCGCTGAGTCCTGTAGCAATCCTCTGGAATACCGCGAAAAATTGCAGCGCGGTTTACCGCGCCTTATCATCACAGATCTGCTGATGTCCGGCTTTGACGGGCGTACCCTTACCAATGAAATCAAAGCTGCTGCTGAAACGGCTCATATCCGTATTATGCTTATGTCTGCACATCCCGATGCTGCCCACATCAGCGAGAATATTGGCGTTGATGCATTTCTTACCAAACCATTTGAAATTGACGAGCTGATCAGCCGCGTACAATTGCTGATGGCCTAAATTTCTTTTGGCGGGAACAGCAGGGCGGTAATATGGTCGCGGTCGCGTTTGCCGCGTGCCGGCGAATATTCACGGCCGTAATAAATAATCTGGAGGTGCAGTTTATTCCAGAGTTCTTTGGGGAAAAGTTTCTTGGCATCCTTTTCTGTTTCCACTACATTTTTTCCGGAGGTCAGTTTCCACCGCGTCATCAGCCGGTGGATGTGGGTGTCAACCGGAAATGCCGGAAATCCAAATCCCTGACTCATTACAACCGAAGCTGTTTTATGCCCTACACCAGGCAGCGCTTCGAGTTCTTCAAAAGTTTGTGGTACGATTCCATCATGTCGTTCCACCAGCAATTCGGCCATGCGTTTCAGGTTCTTAGCTTTGGTATTGCTTAAGCCAATTTCGCGGATCAGATATTTAATTTCGTCTACTTCCAGTTCCTTCATCCGGAACGGGTCACCCGCTACTTCAAAAAGTTTGGGCGTGACTTCATTCACTTTTTTATCGGTAGTTTGTGCAGAAAGAGCCACGGCAACCAGCAGGGTAAACGGATTGCTGTGATCCAGCGGAATAGGCGTTTGGGGATATAGTTTCTCCAGTTCTTCTATAACGATGGCAGCTCTTTGCTTTTTAGTCATTTTCCCATTAAATTTGAAACAAAAATAAACATTATGTTACAAGTTGGCGATCACCTGCCCGAATTTACCGGCGTGGACCAGGATGGCAAGACTCTTCGTTCAGAGGATTTTAAAGGAAAAAAACTTATCGTGTTCTTTTATCCCAAAGCCAGTACACCCGGCTGCACTGCCGAGGCCTGCGACCTGAATAATAACCTGGAGACATTACAAAATGATGGCTATCAATTGCTGGGTATTTCAGCAGATCCGGTGAAAGCGCAAAAGAAATTCCACGAAAAATATGGGTTTCAATATCCTTTAATTGCCGATGAGTCCAAAGAAATTGTGGAAAAGTTCAGCGTGTGGCAGCTCAAGAAATTCATGGGCCGTGAATTTATGGGCATCGTGCGCACCACTTTTATTTTCGATGAAAAAGGTATCTGTACCCGTGTCATCGAAAAGGTGAAAACCAAGGAAGCCGCCGCCCAAATTTTGGAAGAAGTTTAACTCAGCATTCTTTGTGCTTTGCGCACACCGTCCGCCAGCGCATCAATTTCTTCAAAGGTGTTGTACATGGCGAAACTGGCGCGCACCGTTCCGGCTATTTTATAGAACTCCATGATTGGCTGGGTACAGTGGTGGCCTGTGCGCACCGCGATGCCCAGCTTATCGAGTATCATCCCGACATCCGAAGCAATGCCCACGCCTTCGAGATTAAACGAAACCACACCGGTTCTGTTGGCTTTTTCACCGTAAATACGTAACCCATCTATTTCCAGTAGCTTTTTCTGGGCGTATGCCAGCAGCGCATTCTCATGAGTCTGAATCTGTTCGTGGCCGATTCTTTCCATAAAATCCACCGCAGCACCCAGCGCAATATTTCCACCGACATTCGGCGTGCCGGCTTCAAATTTAAAAGGTAGGTCTGCATACGTTGTTTTCTCAAAAGAACAAGTGGCAATCATTTCGCCGCCGCCATGGAAAGGCTGTATTTTCCGGAGCAAATCCTCTTTTCCGTACAGAATGCCGGTGCCCATCGGTGCGTACATTTTGTGACCGGAAAAAACAAAAAAGTCGCAGTCCATTTGCTGCACATCAATTTTAAAATGGGGTACAGACTGTGCGCCGTCCACCACAATCAGCGCCTCAGAGGCCGCGCGGGCTTTGGCGATAATCTCGTTTACCGGGTTGATGACACCCAGCGCATTGGAAACCTGGTTTACTGAAATGAGTTTCGTTTTCTCGCTTATATGTTCATCCAGGAAATCAAGCTGCAGCATACCATTTTCATCAATCGGGATGACTTTCAGCACCGCACCGGTACGTTCTGCCAACATTTGCCACGGAACAATGTTGGAATGGTGCTCCAGGTACGAAATAATGATTTCATCACCGGCTTTCAGCATATTGGTCATGGCATAAGCAATCAGGTTTAAACCTTCCGTGGTGCCTTTGGTGAAGATAACTTCGTAATCATGTTGGGCATTAATGAAGCGCTGCACTTTGCGGCGCGCCTCTTCCATGGCTTCCGTTGCTACCTGGCTGAGGGTGTGGATTCCGCGGTGCACATTGGCGTTTATTTCGGTGTAGTATTTATTCCACGCTTCCAGCACTGCGAGCGGCTTCTGAGAGGTAGCCCCGTTATCCAGATAAATAAGTGGTTTGCCATTAACGGTTTGAGTAAGGATAGGAAACTGAGAACGAATATGTTGGATGTCAAACATGGATGCTATTTAGAATATATCAAATTTACGGAAATTTAAATGGATTCTTTCATCATTGTTCTGGCAGGAATCTGTCGCATTTTTAATGAAACTTACTGAGTTCACGTACGAGCACTTCCACCTGCTCCGGCCGTCCTTTCCTGTCCAAAACTTCATTCATATTCATGCCTGTGCGCACAATGACCATGTTTTCCGAAGGAACCATAATGATATATTGCCCGTACAGTCCGCGAAAATAAGTGTGCGGAAGGGCAGCCTCGCTGTTCGTCCATAAACCCATGCCATAAGCGCCGTCCGAAAGTTTTGTCGGTGTTTGCATTCTTTCCACAAAGGCAGAATCCAGCAGTTGCCGGTTATTGAAGTTTCCTTTATTTAAAATAAGCTGGCCCAGTTTGGCAAAATCGCGCGGAATGGCGTTCAGGCAGCAGAAGGTTTTTTCCATCCCAAAATCATCGGTGTTCCAGACGGCGTTTTGCTCCATGCCGAGCGGTTGCCACAGTTTTTCGGAAGCATACTGCGAAATGTTCATAGTTAAAGATTTCCTTAAAGCAAAACCCAACAGTTGCGTGGCACCGGATTGATACTCGAATTTTTTGCCCGGCTCCTCCTTGATTTCACGCAGGAAAGCAGCTTCTTCCAGAGATTTGCCATAGTACGCGCGCGCATTCGGGGTAAGCGGATTGCTGTAATCTTCAGGCCAGTTCAGGCCGGCTTCCATTTGTGCCAGCTGCAGTAAAGTAAGGTGTTTCCCGAATTCCGTGTTTTTATAGTTTGAAAAAAAATCACTGAACTTCTGATTCCAGCTGCTGATTTTCTTTTCCTGAATGGCGATACCGGTCAGCATCACCGTTACGGCTTTCGCCATGGAAAAGGAATTGGTGGCGGTCATGCCGTCATACGGTTCCCAGTATTGCTCATGCACCAGCTTGCCATCGCGGATGACAAGCAGTGAAGCGGTTCCAGTTGCTTTCAGTTCCTCCAGCAGCGCCGGCGGCAACAGGTTTTTATTGTAAGAATCACCTTTTTGCCACGGAATGGGTTGCAGGGTTCGTACTGTATGGCCGGGAAAATAGGTGCCGTCATCAATCGTGGCACCACGCACGCCGCGCAAATAGGTTTCGCGGATACCTTTAAATAAATAACTGTATCCCAACGCATAAATTAAAGCAATAACAGCAGCCGCACCCACGGCGACAGAACGAATAATTTTGGCAAACATATCTTATAAATAAAAAAAGGTTCCGAAGCGCTCCGGAACCTGTAAATATAGATGCAAATTTTAAATCTTGGAAAGCAGATTTCTGAAATTTGTTTTCTCGTCGATGATTCTTCTTAAGTCTGAAACTGCAACGCGCTCCTGCTGCATCGTATCGCGGTCGCGCAAGGTTACAGTATGGTCTGTCAGCGTGACGTGATCCACGGTAATACAGAACGGCGTACCAATCGCGTCCTGACGGCGGTAGCGCTTGCCGATGCTGTCCTTGTCTTCATAAATCATATTGAAATCATAGCGCAGATCATTGAATATTTTTTCACCGTATTCGCCCAGGCCGTCTTTTTTCATTAATGGTAAAATAGCTGCTTTCACCGGAGCCAAGGCCGGCGGCAAAGAGAGCACAGTACGTTCGGAACCGTCTTCCAGGACTTCATCTTTCAGACAGTTGGAGAAAATAGCCAGGAACAACCGGTCCAGACCTACGGACGTTTCCACTACGTACGGCACATAGCTCTCATTGCGTTCGCTGTCGAAATACTGCAGCTTGCGGCCGGAGAATTCTTCGTGTGCCTTCAGATCAAAATCGGTGCGGGAATGAATTCCTTCCAGTTCCTTAAACCCAAACGGGAATTTAAATTCAATGTCGGCGGCGGCGTTGGCGTAATGCGCCAGTTTTTCGTGGTCGTGGAAACGATAATTATCTGCACCCAGGCCTAAAGACAAATGCCAGTTCAGGCGTTTTTGTTTCCAGGTTTCATAGAACTCCAGCTCCGTTCCCGGCGGTACAAAAAACTGCATTTCCATTTGCTCGAACTCACGCATACGGAAAATAAACTGCCGCGCAACGATCTCGTTCCGGAAGGCTTTTCCTATTTGCGCAATCCCGAAAGGCAGGCGGTGGCGCGAGGTTTTCTGCACGTTCAGGAAATTCACGAAAATTCCCTGCGCTGTTTCCGGACGCAGATATAAATCAGTTGCATTTTCCGAAGCAGCACCCAGCTTGGTGCCGAACATCAGATTGAACTGCCGCACTTCCGTCCAATTTTTGGAGCCGGTATCGGGATCTGCAATTTCCAGTTCTTCGATCAGTGCTTTCACGTCGGCCAGGTCTTCTTTTTCCAGCGACTGCGCCATGCGGGAAAGGATGGTTTTCTGCTTTTCGCGGTATTCCAGCACGCGCGGATTGGTGGTTTCAAATTCGTTTTTATCGAAGGCATCACCAAATCTTTTGGCTGCTTTATCGATTTCCTTTTGTGCTTTATCTTCCAGTTTCGCACAGTAATCTTCCAGCAAAACATCAGCGCGGAAACGCTTTTTGGAATCTTTATTGTCAATCAGCGGATCGTTAAATGCATCTACGTGGCCGGAAGCTTTCCAGATGGTGGGGTGCATGAAAATAGCCGAATCAATCCCCACAATATTATCATTCAGCTGCACCATGGCTTTCCACCAGTACTGCTTGATATTGTTTTTTAACTCCGCACCATTTTGCCCGTAATCGTAAATTGCTGAAAGCCCGTCATATATCTCGCTGGACGGAAAAATAAAGCCGTATTCCTTCGCGTGTGAAATCAGTTTCTTGAAAACATCCTCCTGTTTTGCCATCGTAATTAGAATTTAAGGGCAAAAATAGGCATTTTAATTATGATAATCAGGAGCCGGGAACCCGCTTTCCGCTATATCTTTTGCTTCGCTACGCTACGCAAAAGGATGCCAGTTTATCTCGTCCTGAGACGAGACTGCAATCGGGGCTAGCGGTAACCTCATCTCCGGCAAAGCAGTGTACAAGGTCATCAGCCGCGAGCATCACAAAAGGATTGGCTATCTTTACCCGAAACGATTTTTGAAACATGACCCTTCTGAACAGTACCCGGGACGATATTCCCGAAATTTTCCGACTCTACAATCTGGCGACAGAATATCAGAAAAAAACTTTCCCCGATAATCTCTGGCCGGAATTTGACCGTAAACTCATAGAAACCGAAGTCGCTGAAAACCGTCAGTTTAAACTGATGATGGACGGCAAGATTGCCTGTGTTTGGGCCATTACGTTTAATGATAAGATTATCTGGCCGGAAGATGACGGCGTTTCTTCGGTCTACATTCACCGGATTGCCACCAATCCCGACTTTCGCGGAAATGATTTGGTGAAAAAAATTGTAGACTGGGCAAAGGAATATGCCACCTCACTCGGCAAGAAATATGTGCGGCTGGACACCTGTGGTGATAACATGCGGCTGATTAACCATTACCAAAAATGCGGTTTTGAATTCCTGGGGATGAAACATTTGCATGACTCCGCGGGGCTGCCGCCGCATTATGAGGATGCGGAAGTATGTTATTTTGAGATTAAACTTGATAATGCATAGATAAAACGAAAGGGCGGAAAATGTTTTCTGCCCTTTTTGTTTTATCTAATTCTTTTGATTAAAAGTTATAGCTCAGCGCTACGCCGTTTCCGGCAGTTTCAATTTTGAAATACGGTTGGAAAGCAACTGCTTCGCCGTTTTCGGTTTGCAGTGCTTTTTTAGCATTTTTATTCGCTGCAAGCGCCAGCGGAATTCCTGCACCGATCAGGCCTAAGCCGGCAGCGAGAAATCCCTAACCACCTTTAAAATGAGCTACTCCGTGAGCGGAACTTGTGTTTTTTTTATCGCTAATTAATGTTGCCAGGCCAAAACCGAGGGCAGCCCCACCGGTGTACGCACAGATTTCTGAAAAGGTTTTGTTTGTTCTCGCTTTTTTAAAGTATGCCTGCGCTTCCGGATTGCTGAACACCTGCTCATACTGCAAAAATTTGTACTTCATATTTTCTTTTACCAATTTATTCTTCTCAATGGTTACCTGGCTCAGGAAAAACTGAGCACACAAGACAAAACTTAAAAGTAGAATTCTTTTCATATAAATAATTTTGCGGAAAGATGTACATAAAAGGGAGACAAACTTCAGTTAAAACAGCTGATCTTTAATTTTCCTTTACAAATTTCTTAATGTCTTCATTTTCACCGTAGATCACCAGAATGTCGCCGCGCTGCAGGACAGTATCCACCGTAACCACGCCTTGAATCCGGTTGATTCTCTTAACTTTTCCCAGTATGTTTTTGTCGGCGACCTTGGTGATAATCGAGACACACACTAAATTGTAATTGTGCCGGAAACCCACGCTTTCAATAGTCTTCCCAACCAGGCCCGCAGGAACCGCAATTTCCACAATGCTGTAATTAATACTGAGTTCAAAGGATTCCACCATGCCTTTCAGGGACAGCTTTTTCGCCCAGCGCTCGGCTGCTTCTTCTTCAGGGTGAATGATTGTCTGCACGTCCATGGCTTCCAGAATTGTTTTCTGAATCGTTGAAATGGCGCGGCTGATAATCCGGTTGGGATGGAGTTTTTTCACAATGGCGGTCGCCATAATATTGGCGCCGGTATCTTCGCCAATGGCCACGATAACGATGTCGGTATCTTTAAAGGGAAGGCCGGCCATCGTGTGCTCATCGGTGGCATCCAGGCAAATGGCGTAGGAAATTTTTTCTTTAACGGATTCGACTTTGGTCATGCTGCTGTCCACGCCGATTACCTCATTTCCCAGGCTGGTGAGTTTCTCCGCCAGGGAAAGTCCGAAGTTTCCCAATCCTATAACAATATATTTCATGTGTTTAATTTATAAGTATTTCCTCTTTCGGGTATTTATAATTATAGTATTTCTCGCGTTTCATAATGGCAATCAGCAGGGAAAACATACTCACCCGGCCAATAAACATGATGAAAATAATCACCAATTTTCCCGGTTCAGACAGCGTAGGGGTAATATTTAAACTAAGACCCACGGTGGAGTACGCCGAGAACGCTTCGAATGCCAGGCTCATTAAATCCTTATCTGGCTCAAAAAGTACCAAAAAGAAAATGCCGATGCCCAACACCACCAAAGACAAAGCAATAATGGCAAAGGCACGCCGCACCGAGTTATCGCCGATTTCGCGCCGGTAAATTTCCACTCTTTGTTTTCCGCGTGCGAGAGCAAGAATATTGAGTGTCGCAATGGCAAACGTACTGGTTTTAATTCCGCCGCCCGTCGAGGCCGGTGAAGCCCCAATCCACATCAGAAAAATACAAATCATCACCGAGGGTGCGGAAATCAGCGTCACATCCACGGTGTTAAAGCCTGCCGTCCGGTTATTGGCTGAAATAAAAAATGCTTCTATCCATTTCCCGGTAATGGAATGATCTTTCAGTGCGCCATTATATTCAAAAAAATAAATAGTTACGGTCCCAAAGACCAGCAGGAAGAAGGTGGTAGCCAGAATAATCCGTGAGTTTAAGTTGATGACCCACGGAACGTGTTGCTTTTTCTCTCTTGTGATAACCGCCCGGAAAAATCCGGTAAGGTGCCGGCGCACAAAGGTGTACACATTATACACAATCGGAAAACCAAGCCCGCCGAAAATAAAAAGAAACGCGACGGTGAGATGCAAGCCGTAATTAAACCGATAACCCACTTCATATAAATTACCGCTCAGCGTGGAAAAACCTGCATTGCAAAAAGCCGAAATCGCATGAAACACAGAAAAGAAAATGCCTTTGTTCACCGAGCCGTCCAGCAGACTCAGGTCCAGGCTTAAGAAAATCAGCAGTGCGCCCAACGCTTCGATGGTTACCGTGATAATGAGAATTCTTTTAAGTGTATTAAAAACATCGCCCAATTTGTCGGCGCTCGTCATTTCGCCGAGACTGATCTGGTTTTCATAAGAAGAACCGCCCCGAAAAAAGTAACTGAAATAACTGGCAAACGTCATAATACCCAAGCCTCCAATCTGGATTAGCGTAATAATAATAAGTTTGCCAAACAGGGTGAAATCCTTTGCCGTATCCAGTACAATAAGACCCGTAACGCACACGGCGCTGGTCGCAGTGAAGAGTGCATCCAGCGGCGAAATTCCGTTTACAGTGGCATTGGGCATCATCAGAAAAGCAGCACCCAGCAGAATGATGGACAGAAAACTGAGGATAAAAAGCTGGGCCGGATTGATGAATGTTCTTTTATAATTAATCCGCAGGCTCGAAAAATCACGCACGAAACAAAGGACGATTAACACATACAAAAGCCGCAGGTTGAAAAATTGGAAGGTGCGGCTGTCTAAAAAATTAATTTCGAAACGTGCATAATAATACCCGAAAATCAAAGCGGTTACCAGAATTTCCAAAGGCCATATCTTCTTAAAACTCTCCGATTTCTTGTATAAATTATAGTAAATAATCGTAACCAGCGTAAGAATAAAACTAAAATCGTAGAAATGGATGAAATCGCTTTTATACAAAAACTCTTTATAGAAGCCGGCTTCCAGAATCATAATAATGAAAGCGACCAGGCTGGTATAAAAAGAGAAAAGCTTGAGTTTGTTATTCCACATCAGCGGCTGTATATAAAAAGGGAATGTGTTCCTTGTTACTCATACGAATGTAAATCTTTTTAAGAAAAGACAGATACTCATTGTGCTGTCTTTAAAACATACCGGGTAATTTCTGGCCGCATTTGACTATTTTTGTAGAGAAGACAAACGCCCATGTATAAATCTCTCATTCGTCCCGTACTTTTCAGATTCGATCCGGAAAAAGTGCATTATTTTACTTTTTCGGTTTTAAAGAATTTCCCTTTTGCCGCCAGGCTTTTTTTGCCGAAACCCGTGGCAGATCCGCGGCTGGAGCGCGAGGTTTTTGGATTAAAGTTTAAAAATCCCGTCGGACTTGCTGCCGGGTTTGATAAGGATGCCAAGATGTTTCAGGAACTTTCCGACCTGGGCTTTGGTTTTATAGAAATCGGAACCTTAACACCGAAACCACAGGACGGGAATCCAAAAAAACGACTGTTCCGGTTAAAAGAAGACCAGGCAATTATTAACCGGATGGGCTTCAACAACGGCGGTGTGGAAGCTGCGGTGGAACGCCTGCGGAAAAATAAAAACGTCCTCATTGGCGGGAACATCGGGAAGAATAAAGTGACGCCCAACCAACATGCAGTGGATGATTATATCATCTGTTTCGAGAAACTCTTTCCGGTGGTGGATTATTTCGTGGTAAATGTCAGTTCACCCAATACACCGAATTTGCGGGAACTGCAGGATAAAAAACCGCTCACCGAACTGCTCGGCACGCTGCAGCAACTCAACAGTAAAAAAGAAAAACCCAAACCCATTCTGCTGAAAATTGCGCCGGACCTGAGCGATGACCAGTTGCTGGATATTATTGATATTGTGCAGGAAACCCAGATTGCCGGCGTTATCGCCACCAATACGACGCTTTCCCGCGAAGGGCTGCAGTCTGAAAACAAGCAGGAAACCGGCGGATTATCCGGCAAACCTTTAACAAAACGCTCCACAGAAGTCATTCGTTTTCTATCCGAAAAAAGCGGCAAAGCATTTCCTATTATCGGTGTCGGTGGCATTCACACGGCAGAAGACGCGCTGGAGAAACTGGAAGCCGGTGCCAGTCTGGTACAGTTGTACACAGGTTTTATTTATGAAGGGCCGGGGTTGATTGGGGAGATTAATCGCAGGATTTTAGCCGGAACTTAAGCGCTGTTAGAGGTCAAAGTTCCACAGCGCTTAGTAGAAAACTGTTCGGTAAGAGAAAATTTTATTTATCTTTCTTCTTTTAATAATATCGGAAATAACTACGATGAACCAGCATATCCCAAAGTTTCATGAAACCTTTAGTCCAATTTTGGACGTATTGTCAAGCAGAGAAATTATCCATACAAGAGAAATGCAGAAGAGAGTAATTGAGAAGTATTACTCAGGATTACCGGCAGAATTACTGGAAGAGAAAACGAAATCGGGCGAAATCCTTATTAACAACCGTATAGCCTGGGGGAAATCCTATTTAAAAAAAGGTGGTTATATTCATTATCCTTCCAGAGGTCATGTACAAATTACAGAAAAAGGACTGCAGCAAAAAGATGTATTAAGTTTAAAGGATTTGGAAAACGAAACCTCATTGTTAGACTTTTATACAACAGAAGATGAAAAGGAAACGCAGCAAACGGGACTTAAGAAAATTTCCAATGCTTCTCCGCAAGATTTAATAGATGAAGGTTTTGGACAAATGGAAGCTGAAGTTAAGAATGAACTTCTTGAAAAACTAAAAACTATTGATCCTTATTATTTTGAAAAAGTTGTTTTAAAACTACTGAATAAAATGGGGTACGGTGATTTCGTGGAAACTTCCAAGTCTGCTGACGGCGGGATCGATGGTATTATAAATGAAGATAAACTTGGTTTGGATAAAATCTATATTCAAGCCAAAAGATTCACAGAAAATAAAGTTCGGGAAAAAGATATCCGAAATTTTATTGGCGCCATGAGTGGCGATACTAATAAAGGAGTTTTTGTAACCACTTCAATTTTTGATAAAGGTGCCAGCGAAAAAGCACGAACCGCGCATCATAAAATTATTCTAATTGATGGAAGTAAACTGGTTACTCTGATGCACGAATATAATGTTGGCGTACAGATCAAACAAACGTATGAAGTAAAACACCTTGATGAAGACTTCTTCGTAGAACAGTAGCTAAAATAACAGCAAATACGCTTCTTAAATGAAAAAGTTTGCCACCGTATAAATAATCAATCCTACCAAACCGCCCACCAGCGTGCCGTTCACCCGGATAAACTGTAAATCCTTTCCGACTTCCAGTTCCAGTTTTTCGCTGAGTTCCTTGCCTTCCCAGTTTCCCACCGTGGAACTGATGAGCTCGCCGAACTGATGGGTGTTTCTTAAAATATATTTGTACGCTGTGCTGCGAATCCAGCCATCAATCTTTTGTTGCAATACCGCGTCGGTCTGCAGATTGCCCGCCAATGTGTTCAGGTTTTTTGTAATGTAGCGTTTTAGAGCAGACTGCTCTGTTTCCAGTTCCTTTAGCACAGAAGTGCGGACCGAAACCCAGATGTCGCCTGCATATTTCTGCAACTTTTCACTGCCGAGGAAATCGTTTTTCAGGGTATCCACGTTCTCTTTCCACTGTTCACCGGTTTTCATTTCCTGCGCAAATTGTAAAAGCTTGGCGCTGATTTCTTTTCGCAACGGATGCGTAGTATCTTCTTCTACCTCTGAAAAGTAACCTGACAAACCCGAACTGATTTTTTCCGCAATACTATTATCCACAAATTTGGGAATCAGGAAGTAACTTTCCTTTTGCACGCGCTCCTTTACCATTTCCTCATTGTTCAGAATATAGTTTTTAATCTGACCGGCGAGATTTGTAATTAGTTTCTGATGATCATTTTTTTCAACGATATATTCCAGTCCGTTTCCCAGAATCTGGTTGATCTCCACATTTTCTGAAAACTCGTGTAATTTTTGAGT
The DNA here is from genome assembly GCA_032057205.1 of Kaistella sp. Taxonomy (GTDB): domain Bacteria; phylum Bacteroidota; class Bacteroidia; order Flavobacteriales; family Weeksellaceae; genus Kaistella. Next base: position 160,617 of record DAMCFT010000001.1, on the reverse strand, counting down.
GATGAATCCTGTTACCTGGCGCTCATCCAGTTTAATGATAATATCCCGTGCAATCACCGAAAGTTCTTTAACCAAAGCCTGCTGATGCACCGGCTGCGCGAGCCATTTCCCTGCTATGCCTGAAACCTGAAGCTTTTGGATATAAGGACGGATGTTCTGTGCGGAAAGAAAATTGCCAACCACAAAATTGCCCAGATTATCACCAATTTTTTCCTTGCTTTTTTCAATCAGGTTGGTATGCGGAATTTTTAAACCCAGCGGGTGGTGGAACAAGGCCGTCACGGCAAACCAGTCTGCCAGCGCGCCAACCATGGCCGCTTCGGAAAAAGCGCGAATATAGCCGATCCAGTGTGCCGGATTTTTTTTACCTAAAATGGTCATTAAAACAAATACAGCAGCCATCAGGACAAAAAGGCCGGTGGCAAACATTTTGTACTTTCGGAGCTGCGATTTTTTCTCTGTGTCATTCATAAATTCAAAAATAAAAATTTAAGATTTGCTGTATTCAAGGCAATCCGAAACCGAGGAAAAATCGTACCTATACATATGAAATCTCTTTTTATAATACTCGTTTGCCTCTCCCTTCAGATGTGTTCCCAGATGAAAACAACTGCAAAAGCGGACATAGGCGCTAATGTTACTTCTATGGAAAATACCAACAACACAAAAAACAATCCATACTATTCCCGTACGGACCGCACCAAACTGAATGTGACCAACGCCGAATGGAAAAAAATTCTGCCGCCGGACCTTTATGCTGTGGCGCGCGAGGCTGATACGGAACGGCCGTTTACCGGAAAGTACAATGATTATGACGAACTGGGCGAATACTATTGCGCGGTTTGCGGAAATCATTTATTCCGGTCAGATGCCAAGTTTTCTTCCACCTGCGGCTGGCCCAGTTTTTTCGAGGCTGATAAAGAGGGAACCAGCTACAAACGCGATTCTTCCTTCGGAATGGAAAGGATAGAAGTGCTGTGCAAGCGCTGTGATTCTCACCTTGGCCACGTTTTTAACGATGGTCCGCCACCAACCGGCACGCGCTACTGCATGAATTCAGTCAGCCTGGACTTTGTACCGGATTCCAAAAGTGAGACAAAATAAAAGCAAAAATGCAGCGAATAATTTCGCTGCATTTTTTTTATGGATAAACGTTAATTAAGTCAAAGGAGCTCCCACCTGTAAATCACACCGGTGAAATGGCTCACCGTGCGGCGGATTGAGTGCAGGCTTTGCACCGGAAGCTACCGGCGCAGGACCCGCAGAACCAGGTGCAAGCGGTGCCGTATTGAAATTGCCGGCCTGAGGCGCGGGCACAACCTGTGGCGCAGGCATCGTGGAGGCCTGCTGCGGTGCACTGTCAATCGGGGCACCTACCGGAATGTCGCAGCGGTGGTAGGGCTGTCCGTGTTCCGGGTTCAGTGTCGGCTTTCCGGCCGTACTTGCTGTCGTCGTATCATTTTCAACCGGTGCGGCTTTCGCGGAATCTGCCGGCAGCAGCAGGGAATCATTTTCACCCGCCTCCACGTTTTTCATCTGTTGCACCTCAGCTTGTTTTTTATCGCAGGAGGTCAGCAGTACGGCGGCTATCAGGAAGGGAATCAGTCTCATTTATTTCTGTTTTTCCAAAAATACACTTTTAAATTAAAATTTAAAATCCAGCCCCAGATATACATTGGCCGGCATCACCGGAGCGTAGATCATGCCCGCATCGAAATAACTTCCGAAAGGATTCTGCACATCAATGATCGGGTTTTGCTGCATGTATCCGGTCAGGTTTTCTCCGCCCACATAGAGCCGAACTTTATCATTAAAGTTTCTCGAAATCTGTGCATTCAGGGTTGCATAAGAAGACGAGTATGCGGGCAGCCGGTATGCTTCAGGGTTTGCAGACAGATCCGGCAGCTTTTGTCCGCCGATCAGCTGCAGGGTTGCATCCGCACTCCAGAAACCGCCCTTATCATTCTTCGTGGTGGAATATGCGGCGTTAAAGAAGCCACGGTGTTTTGCCATAAATGGAATTTCCCGGCGACCATCCGCGTAATCAGCCTGTACATCATAGTATTTATAAGCAAGCCTGAATTCCAGATTTCGGGCAGGTACAAAATCCAGCTGCGTCTGAAAACTGTTGGCGAAGGATTTTCCCTCCAGATTATAAAAAACGATTTTCTGCGGTGAGATATCTAAATCGGTAAGCACCTGATTCTGGAAATCAGTACGGAAGAAGTCAGCAACCAGTGTCGCTTTGCGGTTAAACAGTTTGAATTCCTGCTGCAGGCTGGCGCCGTAATTCCAGGCGATTTCCGGTTCCAGTCCATAAATCTTGCCGCCATTGCCCAGGATTTCAATGGTACGATTCGAGGCAAAATACTGCTGGCTTTCTGCAAAAATATTCGCCGTGCGGAAACCACGACCGGCACTCAGGCGCAGAATCGTTTGTGGCAGGATGTCATATTTAAAATTCACCCGCGGCGTAAACTGCGTTCCCGCCAGATTGTGGAAGTCTGCCCGGGCACCGGCGACCAAAGTGTATTTTTCACCCGTCATGGTGTATTCAAAGAACAGCCCCGGCACCGTTTCCGTGCGCTGGAAGTTCTGTGTCAGGTAATCTTCGTTATAACGGTCATACAGGAAGCTGGCACCTGTTTTATATTTATGGTTCGTGTCGCCGAAAATACTCTCAAACACCAGGTTGGAGTAGAATGTTTTCTGGTTGCCCCAATAATTCCGGTTCCCGAAGAAACTGTCCTGGGTGTGGGTGCTAAACTGGTTCATCCAACCGATGGACTGGTACGGCTTATCCTTAAACATATACCCGGTTTTGTTCCAGATTTCAAACCGTGACAGATCAATCCCGACACCATACGGTGACTGCAAACTTTGATCTTTTCTCTTATCGAAAGCAGTTTGCCCGCCAAAACGCTCATCCTTCACGAAGTTAATGCCGAAATGCGTCCCCAGTCCGGTGTGTTCCAGATCATTGTAATTAAGGAGATACGCTGCATTAATCTGATTACCGGTCGGCTGGTCCAGAAAACCATCATTATTGGAATCTGTTTTTGCGGTGGTCACGTTTCCGTGCAATAAAACCGACTGGTTCCAGTGTTCATTAAGCAAAGAAGTGGAGGTGATATTACTCTCAAAACGTCCGTGGATATCACCGAAAAGGTTGATGGCAGTTTCCGGCTTATCTTCTGTTTTCAGCAGCTCCGTATTGATCTGGCCGGTGATGCTTTCGTAGCCGTTAACGACTGTGCTTCCGCCTTTGGTCAGTTGAATACCGCCAATCCAGCGTCCGGGAATTAAATTCAGTCCATAAGGCGCTGCCAGTCCGCGCACAGACGGAAGCAGCTCCTTGGTCAGCGCGGTATATTTTTGGTCCAGTCCCAGCATTTTCAGTTGCTTGGTGCCAGTCACCGCATTGCTGTAGGAAACATCAACCGTGGCATTGGTTTCAAAACTTTCCGACAGGTTACAGCAGGCAGCCTTCAGTAATTCCCGGCCACCAATTTTATAGGTCAGTCCGGCTTCGTTTTTATTTAAAGCCGTTGCTGCTGCCATTTTGGTTACGCGAACTTCTTCAATAGATTTATTGTAGTGGTCCTCATGCTGGGAAAAATCTTTCTTTTTGGCAGGCTGGTCCGAGTGAACACCGCTTCCTTTTTCGCCCCAGGCGGTGTCGCGGTCATATCGGCAGCAACCCGGTAATTTGCTGTACACATCGTCGGGTGCCAGATGTTTCTCATTATCGTGGCCGGCATCAGCTATTTTTTTGAGGATTGCATCGGCAGTGGTTTTCGCCGGATCGAATTCCAGCGTGACTGCCTGCGTTTCCGGATCCCAACTGGCAGCAGAAGCGCCGGCAGCCTTAGCCGCTCCTTCAATCCTGGCCTGGCACATATCACAGTTGCCGCGCACAAAATATTGGTTATCTGCTTTCACCGGCGCCGTGGGTTCACGGTCATAGAGGCAGCAGCCGGGCAGATTTTCATAGACTGCATCGGAGGCGCGGTGCAGTTCATTATCGTGGCCGGCATCAGCAATTTTCTTCAAAATAGCATCTGCTGAGGTGGTAGCAGGATCGAATTTTAATGATACTTTCTGGGTATCTGAATTCCAGTGTGCAGCGGTGGCTCCCGCCTCATTTGCTGCGCCTTCAATTCTGGCTTTGCACATATCGCAGTTTCCTTTTACGGTAAAACTGGCCTGATCCGTTGTTTGTGCCGATAAAAAACTAGTAAAAAAGAGTGAAAATATCCAAAGACTTTTCAGTAATGAATTCATATTGATTTAAAATAAAATAATAACATAGGAGTACAGCCGAAAGAACACTCTTCCGGCAAAAGCGGTTGTTATTATCCTATTTTTGGCGGTTGCCAGATGTTATGAAAAGGAGTAGAGAAAAAAGGAGTTTCGTAGTTGAAATTGCGCACCGGTGCGAATAACTGCTGTGTGGCAACTTTGCTTTCCGCTACGGGCAAATAGGTTACGGCGAAATGGAAGGTGCACATGTGGCAATCCGAGCAGGAGTTATTGCAATCATCTTCCTGCGATGAACTATCGCCTGAATCACCGTGGCAGGACTCCGTTTTTTTAGTCGTACAGCAATCAGCAGACATCTGAGCGCACGAATCTGCCAATGGAGCAGCCATCATCGGTTGTGAAGGCCAAACCATCAGTGCCAGCGTGAGCAGCATTAAAAAGGTTTTGAGTCTTGCTTTCATGCAACCGCAAAGGTAATACATTAAAACATTAATTAAAAAAGACTAGCGTTAAAGTTTACCAAATTGAGTTAAAAAGACGCAATCCATTGGCTTAAAAATGAATAGTTTGTACCTTTGCGCGGTCAAATTATTTAACATAATATATATGAAGAATGTTATGCTGGCGCTGATGACAGTCGTGTTTTTTGCCACCTCATTTTATACCAAAGAAAATAAAAGAACTGTTGAGTCTGCAACTTTAACAATAACTAAGAAAACAAATACCGTTCCAACCGTATCCGAAAAAACAGCCACGACGGCAGCGGAAGTGTATTCGGAAATTAATTTTACTAACGTTAAACAACTAAACGCTGAAATTTTCGATAAAGCGTACCGCGGGTTTATGAACCTGAAAGCAGCCGGAAAACTTCCTGCTGAGGCGCATTTGCTCACCGTTTGTGATTTCTCTCTTTCTTCAACTCAGAAAAGGTTGTGGGTAATTGACCTGGAGAATAAAACAGTGCTTTTTAATTCGCTGGTGGCTCATGGTAAAAATACCGGTGATGAGTTTGCTACCCGATTTTCCAATACCGAAAGTTCTTTGCAAAGCAGTTTGGGTTTTTACGTGACCGATGTGACCTACAATGGGAATAACGGCTATTCCCTTCGACTGCACGGAATGGATGCCGGCTACAATGATGCGGCCCTGCAGCGCGCAGTCGTAATGCACGGTGCTGATTACGTAAGTGAAGATTTCATCCGGGCGCACAAAAGAATTGGCCGCAGCTGGGGATGCCCGGCCGTACCGCGGGCACTGGCCGATCCGATCATCAATACCATTAAAGGTAAAAACTGCCTCTTCATGTACTACCCGGACAGCCAATACCTGTCTGCTTCTAAATGGCTGAAAGCCGGTGAAATGGTATAACGGAGCGCTACAAACAAGCATACATAAAAACTCCCGGTACATTGCTGTATCAGGAGTTTTGTTTTTACTCAAGTTCAATGGGATTATTCCTGCGCGTTTCCTTTGGAGTTTCGCCCCGCGGCGTCGGCGGGCTGATCTGGGCAATGCGTACTCGCGAGTTATTCATCATGGACATCGGGTCTTCCCGCCATTTCGCCATCTGTTTCTGAAAGACTGCCCGTTTCACCGGAATTGTTTGAGCGCGTCTTTCTGAGAATTTTGTCGGTTCTGCGATTTTTCGTGTTTCCAGCAGATCAAAACTGTAGGAACCTGTTTTGTCTTCTGCCTTCACAATCAGGCCCGGCAACCCTTTGAATTTGTACGGTCCGTCAGGAAAAGGAATTTCAGTGGTAAACCAGGCGTACCATGTGCGGCCGGCGAATTTGGTTTCGGCTTTTTGTGCTTTGTATTCGCCTACTGTTGTGGTTTCCGGCAGAATATTCCAGTTGATGAGTCGGTCTTCTTCGTACTGATAGGTGTCCATCGCGATGGGTGCTTTGTATTGCACCTTGCCGGAAGCATCTTTTTCGATAATGAAATTTAAGTCTGTCCGTAACTGTGACATCAGTTCCCGGTCAAAATTAAAGTTTCCGGTCTGTCGCATTCTCGTCATAACCGAATCCCGTAAGACCCGTTTCTGCGCATAAAAAACTGACTTGTCACTAAAAACATCGAGATAGGCGAGTTCTGTTTTAATAGCAGCGTGGTCCGTGGAATCCGGACGGCTGGTCACCTCATAGATAAAACGGGTGCCCTGGGCCGCGAGCAACTGGCCGAAAACAGCGAGCAGCAGTAAAGAAACTTTTTTCATAAAAATATTTTAATTTAAGATGTTAAGCCGCTACAGAAGTTAAATGTACATCTATGGCATGCATAGACAAATGTACTCCCGCCCAATTTGATTTTAGCTTTATTATTAGTAATTTTGCAATATAAAAATATTCTAAATAAAAACAATGATAAAGGTTAGTGATCAGGCGAAAGAGAAAGCGGTACAGCTGATGACTGAGGATGGTTTCCGGCCTTATGAAGACTATATCCGGGTGGGAGTGAAAAGCGGTGGCTGCTCCGGTCTGGAGTATGTTCTGAAATTCGATAATGAGAAAACCGACACCGATCAGGTGTTCGAAGATAACGGAATCAAAATCATCATTGATAAAAAATCAGTTTTGTATCTCGCAGGAACCATTCTGGAATATTCCGGCGGGCTGAACGGGAAGGGATTTGTGTTCAATAACCCGAATGCGAGCCGTACCTGCGGCTGCGGTGAGAGTTTCTCGCTTTAAAGAACACTTTTAATACATCCGGCATTACCGGAAAACAAAGAAAAACAGGAAGGCAACTGCTCCTGTGGCAAGCCTTCACAATATATTATGGCTAAATATACTGAAGACGATCTTCGCGTCGATCTTGAAAACAAACAATACGAGTACGGCTTTGTAACGGATATCGAATATGACGATTTCCCCACAGGCCTGTCTGAAGAGATTATCCGGATGATTTCCGAGAAAAAGGAAGAACCGGAATGGATGACCGATTGGCGGCTGGAAGCTTTCCGCATCTGGCAGAAAATGGAAGAGCCCGACTGGGCTAATGTAAACTATGAAAAGGTGGATTTCCAGGCGATCCGTTACTATGCGGCGCCGAAGAAAAAGCCGGAACTGGCCAGCCTGGACGAAGTAGATCCGGAATTGCTGAAAACTTTTGAAAAGCTGGGCATCAACATCGAGGAGCAAAAAAGGCTCAGCGGTGTGGCGATGGATATCGTAGTGGACTCTGTTTCAGTGAAGACGACCTTCCAGGAAACATTAAAGGAAAAAGGAATTATTTTCTGTGCTATCTCCGAGGCAATCCGGGATTATCCCGAACTGGTTCGCAAATACATCGGAAAAGTGGTGCCGCGCGGCGATAATTTCTATGCTGCGCTGAACTCGGCCGTGTTCTCAGACGGTAGTTTCTGCTACATCCCCAAAGGCGTGAAATGCCCGATGGAACTTTCTACCTATTTCCGTATTAATAAATCCGGCAGCGGCCAGTTTGAAAGAACCTTGCTGATTGCAGATGCCGACAGTTATGTTTCTTATCTGGAAGGCTGCACAGCTCCGGCGCGTGATGAAAACCAACTGCACGCCGCCGTGGTGGAACTCATTGCCATGGACGGTGCTGAAATTAAGTATTCCACCGTGCAAAACTGGTTCCCGGGCGATGCCGAGGGGAAAGGCGGGGTTTTCAACTTCGTGACCAAACGTGGAATATGTGAGCGCAACGCCAAGATTTCCTGGACCCAAGTAGAAACTGGTTCGGCCGTTACCTGGAAATACCCGAGCTGCATCCTGAAAGGCGACAACTCCATCGGTGAGTTTTATTCCATTGCCGTGACCAACAATCATCAGTACGCCGATACCGGTACCAAGATGATCCATATCGGGAAAAACACCCGTTCTACCATTATTTCCAAAGGGATTTCTGCCGGTGAGTCCAACAACTCTTACCGCGGCCTGGTGAAAGTGATGCCAAGTGCCAAGGGTGCCCGAAACTTCTCTCAGTGCGACTCATTGCTGATGGGCAACCGCTGCGGTGCGCACACCTTCCCTTATATCGAAATTAAAGATCCCACGGCGCAATTGGAGCACGAGGCAACAACATCCAAAATTGGGGAAGACCAGATCTTCTATTGCAACCAGCGCGGAATCAGTACGGAAAAGGCAATTGCGCTGATCGTAAATGGCTTTGGTAAAGAAGTGCTGAACAAACTGCCGATGGAATTTGCCATCGAAGCACAAAAGCTGCTGGAAATTTCCCTGGAAGGCTCTGTGGGCTAAGCAACTTTAAATTAAAAAAAATATACACTGATTTCTCCGGTGTAACAGCCGGAATATAACTGACCTAACAGTACTATGTTAACAATAAATAATCTACACGCGAAAATTCAGGATGGTGCTGAAATTTTGAAAGGAATTAATCTGCAAATCAACCCGGGCGAAGTACACGCCATCATGGGTCCCAACGGTGCCGGGAAATCAACCCTTGCTTCGGTGGTATCCGGAAAAGAGGATTACGAGGTAACCGAGGGCGAAATTGTTTTCCAGGGTGAAGACATCTCCGAGGAAGCACCGGAAGAACGCGCACACCGCGGTATATTCCTGTCTTTCCAGTATCCGGTGGAAATTCCGGGGGTTACGGTAACCAACTTCATCAAAGCTGCCATCAACGAAAACCGTAAGGCTAAAGGGCTGGAGAATATGTCGGCAAAAGAAATGCTGGCTTTGGTAAAAGAAAATTCTGAAAAGCTGAACATCAAGCGCGACTTCCTGCAGCGTTCGCTGAACGAAGGATTCTCCGGTGGTGAGAAAAAGCGTAACGAAATTTTTCAGATGATGATGCTGGATCCGAAACTCGCTATTCTGGATGAAACCGATTCCGGCCTCGATATCGATGCGCTGCGTATCGTGGCAGATGGCGTGAACTCTTTCCGCAACGAAGGAAATGCCGTGCTCCTGATCACACACTATCAGCGTTTGCTGGATTATATTGAGCCTGATTTTGTACACGTGCTGGCAGATGGTAAAATCATTAAAACCGGTGATAAATCTTTGGCGCTGGAACTGGAACAGAGAGGCTACGACTGGCTGCTGAACTAATAGCAAGTTTCATCTGCCTTTCTCACTGTACAGCCTTTTACTTTTTAAATTAAAGTAAAGGCAGTTATAAAATTTAAATATATAATGGCTTTACTAGAAAATATACAAGACCTGCATCCTGCTTTTCTGGAAACGCTTCAGCACCGGTTTTTGGATGAATCCCGAATTGAAGCATTGCGCGGCTTTTTGCACCGCGGTTTCCCTACACGCCGGGATGAGGAATATAAATACACCAACCTGCGGGAAATCACCGAAAAGAATTTCAATTTCTTCCCCAAGGAAGAGCACACGCTGCTCAAGGAAACCATTGATGAACTACATCTGGGTGAGGAAAACTTCGACTGGATTGTTTTTGTAAATGGCAAACTGCGAAAAGAGCTTTCCAAAATTTCAATTGAAAATACGGAGTTGCTTTCTTTTAATTATGCTTTAAACGATCCGAATCATAAAGATGTTTTTGATGAATACTTCAATACCATCGCTGATGCGGATCTGGCCTTCACGAATCTGAATGCTGCGTACTGCAAACATGGTTTCTTCCTGAAAGTGCCGAAAAACGTGGTGATCGAGAAACCGATTCACGTGTTTTATATTTCCCAAAACCAGGACGAAAACACCTTCTATAATACCCGCAACCTGCTCGTTGTGGAATCCGGAGCACGTGTGGAAATAATTGAAAGTCACCACAATTTTGATGATACTTACGTGCTGACCAATTCCGTCACGGAAATCTTTGCACACCCAAATGCAAAGGCAGACTGGCACAAACTGCAGAACGACAGCAATACTTCTTTCCTGATTGACCACACGTTTGCCAAACAGCAGCGCGACAGTCAGACGACGGTGAACACGTTCTCCTTTGGCGGCAAGCTCGTTCGCAATAACCTGGATTTTATTCAGGAAGGCGAGAACATTCATTCCTTCATGAACGGGATTACCATTATTGGCGATGAACAGCTGGTGGATCACCACACGGCGGTTCATCATAATACACCGAACTGCGAGAGTTACCAGAATTACAAGGGGATTTATAAAGGGCAGTCGCACGGCGTCTTTAACGGTAAGGTATTCGTGGCAAAAGAAGCCCAGAAAACCAATGCCTATCAGCAGAACAATAATGTACTGCTAAGCGAGGGCGCTACCATCGATACCAAACCGCAGCTGGAAATTTTTGCAGATGATGTGAAGTGCTCCCACGGCTGTACCGTTGGCCAGCTTGATGAAGATGCACTGTTCTATCTGCGTGCACGAGGAATATCTAAGAAAGAAGCCCAGGCGATGCTTTTATTTGCCTTTGCTAATGATGCCATGCAGAATATCGACATTGAAGCGCTTCGCGCGAAATTATCCAAGCTTCTGGCTGAAAAACTGGAAGTGGATATGGCTTTCGAAGATATCTTTGAAGGATAAAACTTCTCACAATAATAAATAAATGAACCCTGACGAAACACCGTCAGGGTTTATTTTTGCGCTCATAGCAAGCGATTTGGTTGCTAAACCGTTGAAATAAAAGTGGATAAAGGCAGCCAGTTACCACGTTGACTGTGACTTCAAAACACAAAAAAACCACCACATTTCTGTGATGGTTTGCTCCTCTTGCTGGGCTCGAACCAGCGACCCTCTGATTAACAGTCAGATGCTCTAACCAACTGAGCTAAAGAGGAGTGTTGCTCCTTGCTGTAAGCGTGTGCAAATATAGAAACTTTTTTTATTCTTCCAAAATAAATTTTAAAAAAGTTTAAAACTTACCGGTAATCCATTTCACGATGTCGTTTCCGAAGATCAGCACCATCAGTCCCAGCAGGAATAAGACGCCAATCATCTGTGCATTTTCCAGTACTTTCTGCGGTACTGGTTTGCCGGTAATCATTTCCCAAAGGGTAAACATCACGTGGCCGCCATCCAGCCCCGGAATCGGGATCAGGTTCAGGAAGGCCAGCCAAACGGAGAACATCGCCGTAAAGCCCCAGAAAAACTCCCAGTTGATGGTTTCCGGCATTTGCTTGATGATTCCAATTGGGCCGGAGACTTTTTTATATCCCTGTGTCTTGGTATTAAAGATAATTTTGAATTGCTTTACCTGCATGACCAGTACATCAATAGTACGGGTCAGACCACGCGGGATGGCTTGTGCCCAGCTGTAATTCTGGGTTACCTGTGCTTTATCCAAAACCTTCAGCGCTTCTTTGGTATCAGTAACAAATCCCAATGTACCCTCGTTGTCAATTTTTCCGTTTAGTTCCTGTTGGACTCCGTTTCGCTCTACCTGTAGGGTCACCGCCTGATTGCTGTGCTTTTTTAACTCAGCCGTCATCTCATCAAAGAAGCGCACCGGTTGGCCGTTTACCGCGGTAATACGGTCGCCTTTCTTAAGTCCGGCTGCCGCAGCGGCGCTGTTAGGCAAAATTCTGTCTGCCACTACCGGGAAACGCGGACTGAAATATGCGCGCGCGCCATCTTCTGCCAATACTTTCGCTACGCCGTCCTCATTTACCGGGAAGGTGACTTCCTTTCCGTCTCTGAGTACGGTTACTTCATTAGCAAAAAGCATATTCACGGTAGAGGTTTCCATGCGCTCTGCGGGTTTACCATCAATCTTCAGAATGCGATCGCCGGTTTTTAAACCCATTTGTTCACCGGCTTCAGTTACGGCAATGCCATTTTCGAAACGGGCATTGGCGTGATAGGTTTCTCCTTTAAAGTAACTCAGGCAGGTGTAAATCGCCCAGGCCAGAAAAAAGTTGACGGTTACGCCACCCAGCATAATGATGAGTCGCTGCCACGCCGGTTTCGCGCGGAATTCCCAGGGTTCAGCCGGTTTTTTCAGCTGTTCGGTATCCATGCTTTCATCCACCATGCCGGCAATTTTCACATAGCCGCCAAAAGGCAGCCAGCCGATACCATATTCGGTACCGCGAATTTTTGTTTTAATTAATGAAAACCAGGGATCGAAGAAGAGGTAAAATTTTTCAACCTTGGTGCGGAAAAGTTTAGCAGGGATAAAGTGGCCGAGTTCGTGGAGAATAACCAGAATCGAAATACTCAGTATAAATTGGAGTAACTGTATAAGCGTCATGTACTTGTTTAATAAAGATTGCGAAGATACGAAATATCAAAGCGTACCCAAAGAAAAAAGGCCCTCATACTGAGAGCCTTCCCCGAAAAAATTCTAATTGTTATATATAGGTATTAGAATGTAAATCTAAAGCCAGCGGCAAATCTGCCGGCAGCTGCATCAGAGTTGTCGCCAATGAAGAATCTTGGTCTCCAGTCCATAGAGAAATCAAGCGGTGCACCCGGAATTTTGAAGTCCAGACCAATCATCGCTGCTGGTGCAAAGGTCGTATATCCATCGCCAAAAGCTATAGCAGGACCTAAACCAACATACCATCCCAGTCCGTTTGTTCCGGCAAATGGCTGCTGATACTGGTAATTTGCCTGCACCATGGTTACACCATCTCCGAACAATACGCTGAATTCACCTGCGTGATTCGGCTGGAAGAAATGCTTTACGTGCGGACCCACCAATGTAGAACCATCACCGAAATCAACTAAGACGCCGGCACCGGTGCGGTAGGACTGCGCCTGTGCCTCGGTAGTTCCTAAAAACATAGCAACACCAAGGGCTGCTGCAGAAAGTAACTTTCTCATAATATTTATTTTTTTAATGTTTATATCTGATTACAGATTGATGGAAATCCCCAGGCTTCCATTATTTCCGGCTTCAATAAACGCGCCGAACTTGTCATTGAAGAAATATCGGGCTCCGATATGTGCGCCCAAGCCAAAAGTATTACCGAGTACACCCACATCCAGTCCCGGATAGATATCCCACTGTGGCGGCAATTCCAGCAAATCTCTTAAGTGAAAGTTCACACGGCCAAAAATGAAGAAATTGTTATCATCATCGTAGTCGTTAAAGTAAATATTGGCTCCTCCACCAAGCGAGATCAGGTCGGTGATACCGTAATCATAGGTTCCGGTGATTCCGGTTCCGTTGCCCCAGCCACTAAGACCAATTTGCACTTTCTGATCGCCGGCTCCCTCCCAGGCCTGCGCGAATGCCAGCTGCCCGAATAAAGCAAAGGACAGCAGAGTTACTAATTTCTTCATATATTAAATTCTTGGTAAAACGTCATAGCAAAAACAAGACCAAGTGCGAGCGACATTTCCTGTATCCATGCGGAATTTTGTATCTTCCCTGATTATTAGAAGGAAAATAAAATGCAATCGATATTAAAAGTAACCGGCCTTAACCTGGATATTTCCTGGAAAAATCCGGATGAGAATTTTCGAAAAATTGAAGAAGAACTGGAAGGCGTACAAACCGATCTGGTCGTTCTGCCTGAGATGTTTAGCACCGGATTTTATATGAAACCGGCGGATATTGCAGACCGCGATGGAAGGACACTTTCATGGATGAAAGAGCTGGCAAAGAAACATCAGTTTGCTGTCGCCGGCAGTGTGTCTGTGCAGGAACATGAGAAATTTTATAACCGTTTTTATTTTGTAAAACCCGATGGTGATTTTTATCATTATGACAAAAGGCATCTGTTTACTTATTCCGGCGAGGACAAGCGTTACACACCCGGCACGAGCCGTACCGTCGTGGAGTACAAAGGCTGGCGGATTTTGCTGCAGGTTTGTTATGACCTTCGTTTCCCGGTTGCTTCACGCAATACTGGGGATTATGATGTGGTTTTATATGTGGCAAACTGGCCCCATACCCGTGTTCAGGCCTGGAATATTTTGCTGCAGGCGCGCGCGATTGAAAACCAGTCTTATATCGTAGGCATTAACAGAATTGGAACCGACGGTAATCATCTTACCTACGCGGAAAGCTCTTGGATTTTTTCGCCTGAAGGTAAAGATCTTACTCAAAAAAACGGCGCGCTCATCTCTGCAAATCTAAATGCAAATGACCTGAGAGAATTTCGCCAAAAATTCCCGTTCCTGGAAGACCGCGATGAGTTTCAGTTACTATAAAAAACTAAATGTATTGTTTTAAAAGATTCGTCAGTGTGTTTACATCGTGCACGCCACTTTCTTTCCATAAAAGTTCACCGTTTTTGAAAACAGCCAGCGTAGGAACACCGCGAACGCCATACTGAGCAGCAATCGACGGAAACTGATCTACATCTATTTTGACAATGCGTGCATCGGCACCTATATTTTCCTTAACGGTTGTGAGCACGGAAGACTGTACTTTGCACGGGCCGCACCAGGTTGCGAAAAAGTCGATGAGCACCGGCCTTTCCGATTGTATGAGTTCCTGAAATTTCTGAGACATAATGGTATTTTAAATCATTTTTAAAGCAAATATTACACCGCTGCCCGCCGACGGTCATAAAGACAGTTATAAATCAAACCATAAAAAAAGAGCCTTATTTCAAGACTCCTTTTTGGTTTTTGTTCCCAAGACTACTAAATAACCGATTGTCATTCCGAACAGTGAAGCCTTCACGGGGCTGGAACTGATAGCGCAGGAGCCGGAAGCACAGCCGATAAAGTAGTAATATCCATATCCAAGCAGAGCGCCGCTCACCACTCCGGTCAGTACAAGCAAATGGCTTTTTTTCAATTTTACAGTTCCTGAGTTACGGTGAACAGGTTTTCATCTTGTAAGCCTCTCACTTCGTGTTCCACATTCACCGGGATTTCATACACATCCATTTCCTTCAGGTGAATCGTTTCAGACTCCATGACGAAACTAATTTCTCCCTTGAGCACAACCAGCGTGGACGGAACCGGTGCTGTATGTTTTTTAAGCAAAGCATCTTTTCCCAGTGCTACTGCAAAATATCTGATTTTATCGTTCTTTCGGATATGGTAAACAGAAGGTTTATCTGTATTAAAAGTAATTTCGTTTTTTAAATTAATCATAGCTGAATTTTTATGTTGTAAAGATCGAATGTTGGCTGCGTTAATGGCATTATACACATTATTTATTCCTTCTTTCTTTAAGATATCAAGTGCCATCCCGGCCTGGCGACCGGTGTTGCAATACAATACAATATTTTTCTTTCCGCGCAGTTCGTCGGTGCGCTTCGGCAGTTCCGCCAGCGGAATGTTGACTGCACCTTTTGCAGCTTCTTTTTGAAACTGCTCCGGAACGCGGACATCCACAATAACCGTTTCAGGATTAGTAAGAACCGTTTCCAGTGAAGGAACTTCCGTTGCATTTGCCTGTTTCGTTTGTGCGCTACAGGAAGTGCACAGCAGAAAGCCTAAGATGAGAGCAGCGATTCTCATGCCGGGAAAGATTTAGACTGGCATACAAAGTCGCTCGTCGGCACAGCTGTTTCTTTAATTTTATTAAAACCGCCGTCTACTTCCGTAAAGTTCCGGATGCCGCGTGCATTCAGGATACTGGCTGCGATCATACTGCGGTAGCCTCCTGCACAGTGCAGAAAGAAATGTCCGGATTCCGGCAGATTTCCCGCCCAATCATTAATGTAAGCCAGCGGACGGTTATACGCTTCTTCCACATGCGAGGCGGCGTATTCACCGGTATTGCGAACATCAATTACCGGAACATCTTTGCTGAATTTTTCCGCAAATTCCTCCGGTGAAATGCGGTGAACTGCATCTGTTTCTTTTCCTGCCTGCTGCCACGCCGCGAAACCATCTTTTAAATATCCAATTACCTGATCAAATCCTACACGCGAGAGACGGGTAATGGCTTCTTCTTCCGTACCCGGTTCTGTTACCAGGAGAATTGGCTGTGCCACGTCGACAATCATAGAGCCTACCCACGGTGCAAAATCACCTTTCAATCCGATGTTAATAGAATTAGGAACAAAGCCTTTGTGGAATTCCGCTGCGCTTCGGGTATCGAGTATGAGCGCGCCGGTTTCTTCCGCAGCCTGTTCGAAATCCTCGGGGCTGAGCGGGCGGGAGCTTTTCTGCAACACGGTATCGAATGCTTCGTATCCTTTTTTATTTAAGGCTACATTCATCCCGAAATACTTCGGTGGTGGCGCCAGTCCGTCCAGCACTTCTTTCACGAATGTTTCCTTGTCGGGCTGATTCAGCGCATAATTGGTTTTCTTTTGATTGCCCAGCGTATCCACCGTTTCCTTCTGCATGTTTTTGCCACAGGCGGAGCCGGCTCCGTGCGCCGGGTACACGATAATGTCATCAGCCAGCGGCATGATTTTACTTTGCAAACTCTCGTACAGCGTTCCCGCCAGTTCTTCCTGGGTCATGCTGGCTGCTTTCTGAGCAAGGTCTGGTCTCCCGACATCTCCCAGAAACAGCGTGTCCCCACTGAAGATAGCGGTTTCTTTTCCGTTTTCATCGATTAGCAGATAGGTGGCGCTTTCCATCGTGTGGCCGGGCGTGTGCAGAACTTTTATTTTAATATCTCCGATTTCGAAGATCTGCCCGTCTTCCGCAATAATGGCTTCAAAGGAAGGTTCCGCCGTCGGTCCATACACAATCGGAGCACCGGTTTTTTTTGACAAGTCCACGTGGCCTGAGACAAAGTCCGCATGGAAATGAGTTTCGAAAATATACTTTAAGGTCACTTGGTCTTTTTCCAGTCTGTCCAGATACGGTTTTGTTTCCCGCAGCGGATCAATAATCGCCGCCTCTTTGTCGGAAACGATATAGTATGCGCCCTGTGCCAAGCAGCCTGTATATATTTGTTCTATATTCATAATTGTATTGTTAAAGTGTTGATACATAACAGGCTGTATGCCTATCTGCAAACGGAAAACCGTTATTTATATTCTGTACTTGTACCGTTTTTATCTGTAAGCAGGCCGGCTTTTCCTTCCTGTGTCATTTCCCAGAGATATTCCCCGTTTGAAAAAACCGGATTTCCGCTGGTGCTGGTGCCTTTGGCGGAAAGTGTTTGTTCCGGCATATCAGCGTTTTGCAGTTTCACGGCTACTTCTTCGCCTTGGGCAAAATAGGTAACATTTATTTCTGTTCCGGTGTTAGATGTTAACTTCCGTGCTTCCATCACCTGGCTGATTTCCTGTGAAGAGGCTGCCTCAGTGGCGGTATCCGTTGTATCAGTTTCAGTTTTGGAGCATGAGGTCAGCAAACATAAAGCGACCAATGCAATTCCTGTATATTTCATGAAATTTAAATTTAAAATGAAAATAATTCTTTAATTATAATAAAAATACCCATTGCTAAGACGATATAGCCAAAAAGAGGTTTAAGTTTTTTACCATCCATCTTTCGGGCGAGTGCCAGGCCGATGAATATTCCGATCACAGAGAGAAAACTAAATAAAATTAAAAAGGACCAATCGTGTTTTACATATTCCAGGGTGCTGAGAAAACCCAGCAGCGAGTTCATGCTGATAATCACCAGTGACGTTGCCACCGCTTTTTTCATTTTCACGCCCAGCAACATAACTAGAGCCGGCACAATCAGAAAACCGCCGCCGGCACCGATGAGCCCGGTAATAATACCAACCAGCAATCCTTGCGAAACGAGAAGTGTATAGTTTGGTGAATCATCTTTGCGGATGCGCACTCTTTCCGTCTTGCGGATCATTTTAACCGAGGCAATCACCATTAAAATTGCAAAAAGCAACAGCAGAAACATTTCCTTTGTCAGCGTAATGCCCCAACGGTTAATAATAAAATGAGGTAAATGCGGCAGTACCAGCCTCCTTGAAAACAATACACCCAGAATAGAAGGGATCCCAAAGATAAATGCAGTTGCGAAATCTACCTGCTTCTGCCGGATCAGTCCTACGGAACCTACCAGACTTGTGGTGCCTACCACGAATAAAGACAATGCCGTGGCGGTCACCGCATCAAAGCCGAAAATATAAACGAAAACCGGTACACTCAGGATGCTGCCGCCACCGCCAATCAGTCCCATAACCAGTCCGATAATCAGCGCCGTGAAGTAACCCAGTATTTCCATCTGCTTCCTTTTTAGATATGATGTTCCCTGCGGCAAAAACCCTTGCCGGCAGAGAACAAATGTAGCTAAAAATCCTGTATTCACTGGTTGAAGAGGTTGGTGCAATGGAAGGTCTAAAGGTTGAAAGTGAGGTTCAGATACAGATTCCGGCCAGGACGCAGGATTTTATTCCAGTCCGAAAATGTGGTGTACTGTGTGTCCAGTATATTCTCCACGCCGCCACGAAGCAGAAGTTTGTAATTATTAAAGTTAAAGGTATATCCTGCACCCGCATTCACAATGCAATAGGCTGCCGTACCAGTTTCACCATATGCCGTTGCAAAATGCGTTTGCCGGCTGTTTCCAATGACGTTCACATCGGCAGAAAAACGCTGCTTTTCATAACGTAATGAGGCCTGATACGTAAACGGACTCATAAACGGAAGGTTATTGCCCTCATCGTCGCGGCCGCGCATATAGCCTGCCTGTGCTGAAAGCTGCAAATTTTCGGTAAAAGATGCTTCGGCTGTCGCGGTAATATTTAAAACATCGGCATACGGAAGCGAGCGGTACACTTTAACTCCGTTCGCACCGATGGTCATGGGTAAAAGACCTTCTACGGGCAGGCCGGCGATATAATTTTGGATATGAAAATAGGTTGAACTTAGCCTGAGCTTGGTATTCCGAACCTGTGTGCCTACAAAAGCATTTGCTTCCCAAGAGCTTTCATTGGGCAGATCAGGATTTCCGATATAGTCATATTTGTCCGAACTGTTGAAGAGGTAAAAGCCATATCCTTCCGAAACCGAGGGCGCCCGGTCACCGTAGCCCGCACCTGCGCCAGCCTGCCAGCGTCCGTCATCATACTGGTAGTTAGCCGAGAAGCTTTTCAAAAACCGGTTTTTAGATTCCGGCATTTCCGGGTAAAAAATCCGGAGGCTGTTCAGGCCCATTTCACTGGTGATTTTATTTTGCTGAAGGGCAGCAGCAGCAGAGAGCCGTACGCCGGAGCGGTCTGAAATGTGAATCTGGTCTTCCATCTGAATGGTTTGCGACAGGGTGCGCACATCCGGCCAGGTCAGCATATACATGAGTTTCTCGCCGGAGTCTGCCGGATACATCGTCATTTCCGCCGAAGCCAGATTATAAAAACCGTTCAGATTCAGGGTAAGCTGCTGATGGGGGATATTGGCTTTCAGACGGGAATAATAACCATAGGTCGTATTCCAGCCGGGCATGTCCATGTGGATGGGAACATCAGGCCGTCCTGTGTCATCCATGCGATGGGTAATGGTATTGTAATACACTTTGGTTTCCCAATCGTGAACAAAAGTATCAACTGGCTGCACCCGCAATTTTGCTGATATAATGAGTGCTTCAGCAAGCGAAACATCCATCGGCAGCGCGGGATATCCGACATCCGTTGCCTTGTCATAAATTACGGAGGTTTCGGCACTGGTTTGCTCAGAGAATTTTGCGCCCGCCAATCCGGAGATATTAATTTTTTTAAACTGAGAATACGGGATTTCAATATTTCCGCCGGCTTGATAATTTTCTGCGTCGCGCGACATGAAGTTCACATCGGTGTAAAATTTCTCATTGCGGTACTGGGCATCCGCGCCGAAAATCTTCTGCTGGTTTACACTTTCGAAACCGGTATTCACCGTAGCATTAAACCTTTCAGGGCCAAACTGCAGGCGGCTGCGTTTTAAATCAATCGCACCGCCAATGGTGCTGCCATGGGTATTGCCCTGCTGGCCGGAACTGATGGTGGCTTCCTGCAGATTAGATACTTCGAGATAAGATGTGATGGGGTCCATTTTGTCGGTACACGCCCCGAAGATGCGCATCCCATCAATGGTAATCACCGTGCGTTCAGACGGCAGACCGTTGATGAGCGGTTCCCAGGCGTACGCGCCGCGCTTCACCATTTCTACGCGTGCCGCTTTCTGCAGGTATTCGTCAATGGCAGCCAGTGGTTTACTTTCGCGCTGGGTTATTTTTTTAGTTTTAAAAACTACTACTTCACGGATGTCCTGGGACTGGAGGGAATCATTAAGATGTTGTGCGGCAATATTCCCGGCTGCTAACAACAGGACCGGAAGAAGAAACAGGCGTTTCATGTTTTCTGTTTTTTAAGAGTGCCCGCTAAAGGCAGTGGAGAAAAAAAGAAGCCGGCACGGCAATAAAGTGCCGGCATCCATTCATTAAAATTCAACTTCGAAGTACAGGCTGCTGGCTGGATTTTCAGCTGTTACCGGTTCACCTTTGATGACTGTTTTTTCAGCATTCAGCATTTCAAGGTTGATTTTCCAGTAACCCGTCATGGTAAAGTTGATTGTACCCTGATAAAATCCGCCCGCCTGCGGCTGGGTAGCGGCCACATTATTCGGTGAGCCGTGATTGCCCATGCCCGGCATGCGCGGGTCCAGTTGGATTGTATAACCATTCACGACCGGGAAAGTCATCATATCCTGCATTTTCCAGATTCCCAGTGTGATGTTCTGTGCGGCTACCTTTGGCGTTGCCGGCGCAATGTAAGCCACAACATATTTAGCACCGTCCGTCCCTACAAAAGAAGAAACGGTTTTTTTAGCCTGAGAAGCAACGCGCAACGGAACAGTTACGTTATAAGCGGAACCATTAATTGTGTAGGTAATTCCCACAGACCAGCGTTCTCTTTCATTTTCGGGCATTTGGAAAACAAGATAGCCGCTGTAGAGCGAGGAGCCGGCGTCTTTTTTTGTTACTTCAGAGTGCGGGCAGGCGTGCGCCATGCTGGTCATTTGCATCTTGGGCATCCATTGTAGGGTCGCATTTTTTTCGTATTCGCCGGTTGCTTTGTTTTTAATACGAAGGGAAATGTCATTATATCCTAATTTCGTTTGGCCGGAAGCGGAATACAGTTCAATCGTGTGCGAGTCATTGGC
This sequence comes from Kaistella sp., assembly GCA_032057205.1. Classification (GTDB taxonomy): domain Bacteria; phylum Bacteroidota; class Bacteroidia; order Flavobacteriales; family Weeksellaceae; genus Kaistella. The sequence continues at coordinate 139,505 of DAMCFT010000001.1, read as the reverse complement.
TGCTTCGGTAATTTTCAGCAGGCCGTCGGTTTCAGTAGCAGGCGTAATGGGTTCGTCGGAAGTACGGCAGGAAATAAGAGTGAAAGCCAATAAAATAAGGCTTACGATATATAAATAAGAACGTTTCATTTTGGTTGCGTTTAAGTTGATTTGTTTTTATGAGGGATAGCCACGCGCGGTGTCTTCAGCAGATGTTACAGGCTGAAAATCAGGCGGGCAAACGGAGAAAACAAATCAGATACGCGGAGGCGGACCCACGATGCCGGAAATCACATCAGCATAAGAATGACTGAGGTAATTTGGATTCAGGTAGTGATCGCTGTCAGCAGGCTGCGCCGGAATTTCCAGGGCGAAAGAAGCGGTTGGCATCAGGTTGAATTCAAACGCATACTTAATCACATTGGCCAAAGACGTTGCTTCATCAGCATTTTTCTTGAGCTGGCATTTTCCGTGACATTCCATTTCAGGCACACCCCGGTTCACGCAGTGGGTTTCGTAAAATTCCCGGTTCACCTGATAATCGACCAGGAAAAGTGAATTCTGAAAACTGGCGCAGAAAACGAGCAGGGATAATATGAAGACTAAACAGCGTTTCATTTTGACAGAACAAATTTAAGATAAAATCATCTGAATAAGAAGATGATAAGCGTCACCCTTTTTAATCAGGTTTTTGGTACCGCGTAAAATGCTTCGTTCATTGTTTTTACCGGACACGCTGCATTATTCTTTTTCAAAAACTGACAATCCGTATCTTGCAGGCTCGAAATTTGCGGGTTTCAGTCCGCCGTGCGTCTGCGGTGATGATACTCTTTTAAAAAAAATATTCTTTTGTATTCGGTTATTGATATAGAAAGCAACGGGGCCGGCTTCCGGCAGGAAAGCATTATAGAAATTGCTATTTATAAATATGATGGCCACAAAATCGTGGACCAGTTTATCTCGCTGGTCAATCCCCTGGCAGATATCACGCCCTTCGTACAAAAGCTCACCAGCATCACACCAAAGATGGTACGCACCGCGCCCAAATTTCCTGAAATCGCAAGGCGTGTCGTGGAAATAACACAAAACACAACGCTGGTGGGACACAATATTGATTTCGATTACCGCATGCTCCGGCAGGAGTTCGGCAGGCTCGGGTATGAATTTAAAATCAATACGCTCGATACCATTCCTTTAGCACAGAAATTAATTCCCGAGGCCGAAAGTTATTCATTAGGCAAACTGGTTAAATCTCTGGGCATTCCGCTCACCGATGCGCACCGGGCGGCCGGTGACGCGCGTGCTACGCTGGAACTTTTTAAGCTGTTGATGATCAAGGACAAAAATTCTGAGATTATTCGCCAGCATCACGAAGCGGTTAACGCAAAAACTTACGTGAACAAAGTACGCGACCTGACACGGGATTTGCCGGGAAAACCGGGAATTCTTTATTTCCAGGATGAGAACGGAAATATCCTGCACTCCGACTTTGTAGAAGACCTGCAGCGCTACGCCCGCAACCTTTTCAGTTCTCAGGCAAAAAGGTGGGAAAAAGTACAGCAGCAAACCGAACAGGTAAAATTTGAACTCACCGGAAATGAGATACTGGCGCAACTCATGATGCGGATGAAAGGCATCCGGAAACGGCAAATGTTGCCATTCGGACTGTATTTCCTGAACAACCGATATGTGGTGGAGCGTACTTCGCTGCATCCTAAAGAGAAAAGCCTGCTGCGGTTCCGCTCACAATCGCAGGGAAAAAAAGTGCTTTCCTTTATTTTATCTGAAAAACTACAGGATCCGGCCGACCTGAAAAAAAGAATACAAATTCCGAAACAGGATGCACTCTGCCTGAGTACCGGTCGTGTATTGGGCGAACGGTCTTTTCTGCTTTTTGAAAAAGGGAAACTCAGCGGCTTTGGTTTTTATGAGTTGTACAGCCAGATTGAAACCCGCGCGCGGCTCAACAGTTTAAAGATGGATATTGATTTCCCGGTTAAGGATTTACAAAACGAACTGAAACTGGCACTGCTGCGAAAAGATTTTGAAATAATTTCGCTTCCGCAGTAAATTTCCGGCGGTGATTTTGCAAATATACAGTACATTTGTGCCGCAAATTTTATTAAAGTTTAAATGAACCGCAGCTCCGCAGCACCCATGATCTCTCTGGCAGGAAAGGAATTTTCTTCCAAGAAACCTGGTGCGAACTAAGGGCTGAATCTTCATATTGATATTTGACGGGCAGGCTCTTGGTGAGTCTGCTCTTTTTTTGTTTAAAAATTAAAATTAATGACAAACAGCGATTTACTCAGCATTGCCGCACAGTACGGCACGCCCACTTATGTGTACGACACCGAAAGTATCCGTTTTCGTTATGAAAAACTGACGGGTGCTTTCAGTTCCGGTACCCGCTTTTTCTATGCGGCGAAGGCGCTCACGAATATTAATATTTTAAAATACATCCGCAGTCTCGGCGCGGGGTTGGACTGCGTTTCTGTGTATGAAGTGCAGCTGGGCCTGCGTGCCGGTTTTGAACCGGAAAATATTCTGTTTACACCCAATTGCGTGGATTTGCGCGAGATCGAAGAGGCCATGCAGCTGGGTGTTCATATTAACATCGATAATATTTCGCTGCTGGAGCAGTTCGGCACGCGCTACGGGAATTCGTATCCCATCTTCATCCGGATTAATCCGCACATTTACGCCGGCGGGAACCATAAAATATCGACGGGCCATATTGATTCCAAGTTCGGTATTTCCATTCACCAGCTGCGTCATATCGAGCGTGTGATGAAATCCACCGATTTACGCGTCGAAGGTTTGCACATGCACACCGGCAGCGAGATTAAGGATGCGGATGTATTTCTGCAGGGTCTGGATATTATGTTTGAATTGGCCGAACATTTCCCTGATTTAAAATACATCGATATGGGAAGTGGTTTTAAGGTTCCGTATCAACCCGGCGACCTGGAAACTGATGTGGAAACCCTAGGGCGAAAAGTAGAAAAAGCAGTAAAAGCTTTCCGGAAAGAATCCGGGCGCGACCTGCAGCTTTGGTTTGAGCCGGGCAAATACCTTGTGAGCGAAAGCGGAACTTTTCTGGTCAAAGCCAATGTCATCAAGCAAACCACAGCGACCGTGTTTGTCGGTATTAATTCAGGATTCAATCATTTGATTCGTCCCATGTTCTATGATTCGTACCACATTATCGAAAACCTAAGTAATCCTTCGGGCGCTGAACGGATTTATACCGTAGTGGGAAACATCTGCGAAACCGATACGTTTGCGTGGGACCGCCGGCTGAATGAAGTGCGCGAAGGCGATATCCTGGCCTTCCGGAATGCGGGTGCTTATGGATTCGAAATGAGTTCCAACTTTAATTCACGGTTGCGGCCGGCGGAAGTCTTATTAACAGACGGCGTGCCGCATCTCATTCGGAAACGTGAGCAGTTGGAGGACCTATTGCGCAACCAGATTGAGGTGTTATAAGTCATGAAAATGATACAGCCGTATTTCGTAATTTTGCGCCTATATTACTTATAATGAAAAGATTATTTTTCCTGTTGCTGCTGGTTTCCGGATTGGGTGCGGCGCAGGACTTGGAAAACATGCAGGAGGGAATGATGACTGCGGAAAATACCCGCAATTTCTTTGTGGTGGATATTGCCAAACCGTTTGATTATTATCAGGTGCCATCCTGCGGTGAAGGTTCAGTGTTCACACGTGCACGGTTCGAGCAGGGAGATGCTGCCTTTGCAGATGAACTGATGAAGAACATTTCTGCGTATGTTGACAGGGAACTGTATGTGGTGAATGGTGTTTTCTTCGTTCGGTTTTCTGTGAGCCGTACGGGCCAGGTAACCGATATTGAGATTGTTCCCAAAGTAGAAAACAGCGAGCAACTGCGCCGTGAACTTCGTTATTCCCTGCGGAAGATTAAGGGGCAGTGGTCGCCCTCGAAATGCAACAATATACCCATAGATTCTAAAATCCGTATTACACTGAATTTTGAAACAGAGAGCATCGAGGTGTAAACATAATATAAACACTGCAGGAAGCTTCGCAATGATCGCGGAGCTTTTCTTTTTTATATATTTAATATATTGTGGCTCATCTGTTTGTGAGCAAGAAGAACTCTTTTATTTTAATTAAATTTTATAAAATCCTTAACGGTAGACCGCGTGCAAAACTGCCATTCTGTCATCAAAAAGTGTATCTTTGCAGCAGATTCCCATAGGAAGCCAGTCTTCCTCTTTAAATAAAATTTCCCGTGCAAGAAAAATATATAGACGAAACAAAACAGGGCGAAGCCTTCGCAATTCCGGCCAAAGCACAAAATTCCAAAAAACTTTTTCTGGAAAGTTATGGCTGCCAGATGAATTTTTCGGATTCCGAAATTGTAGCTTCTATCCTAAATGAAGAAGGATATAACACCACCTTAAATCAGGAAGAAGCCGATCTTATCCTGCTGAATACCTGCTCTATTCGCGAAAAGGCTGAGCAAACCGTTCGTATGCGTTTGTCTCAGTTTAAAAACTTGAAAAAAGAAAAACCGCATCTGACTGTGGGTGTATTGGGTTGCATGGCTGAGCGCCTGAAAACCAAGTTTCTGGAAGAAGAACATCTGGTAGATTTGGTTGTGGGCCCGGATGCCTATCGTGATTTGCCTAATCTTTTGAAAGAAACGGAAGGCGGCCGCGATGCCATCAATGTTATTTTATCCAAAGAAGAAACCTACGCTGATATTAGCCCCGTTCGTTTAGGCGGAAACGGTGTGACGGCTTTTGTGACCATCACGCGGGGTTGCGACAATATGTGTACGTTCTGCGTTGTTCCTTTTACGCGCGGACGCGAACGCAGCCGCGATCCGCATTCGATTATAGCGGAGTGCCGGGAACTGTGGGAAAACGGATACAAGGAAGTAACATTGCTGGGCCAGAATGTCGATTCCTATTTATGGTTTGGTGGCGGTGCCAAAAAAGATTTTCACAAAGCCAGCGAAATGCAGCAGGCAACGGCCATTAACTTTGCAAAGCTGATGGATATGGTGGCTACGGCTGTGACCGAAATGCGCATCCGTTTCTCCACCAGCAACCCGCATGATATGACGGCCGATGTTTTCCGCGTGATGGCAAAACACAACAATATTTGCAAATATGTGCACCTGCCGGTACAAAGCGGCAGTGACCGGATGTTGGAAAAAATGAACCGCCAGCACACCCGTGAGGAATACCTCACGCTGATTCGTGAAGCAAAACAAATTGTGCCGGATATCGCTTTTTCCCAGGATATGATTGTTGGCTTCTGCGATGAAACGGAGGAAGACCACCAGTTGACGCTCAGCCTGATGCGCGAGGTGGAATACGATTATGGCTACATGTTCGCCTATTCCGAAAGACCGGGTACGCCTGCCCATAAAAAAATGGAGGACAATGTGCCTGCCGACGTGAAACAGCGCCGCCTGGCAGAGGTTATTGCCCTGCAGGGAGAACTTTCGCGCGAGCGCATGAAATCCTACGTCGGGAAAACGCATGAAGTCCTGATTGAGGGAACTTCTAAAAAAGATGAAAACCAGTGGAAGGGGAGAACTTCCCAGAACGCAGTTTGTGTATTTGATAAGCTGCCGGGCCAGCAATTGGGAGACCTGGTGCTGGTGGATGTTTTCGGAAACACCCAGGGAACCTTGTTAGGAAAAACGGTACAGCCGGAACTGATAACAGAAACACTATGATGACAGACCTTCAATCCATAAAAACGCGATTCGGGATTATCGGGAATTATCCCGCCCTGAACCGTGCCTTGCAGAAAGCAGTGCAGGTGGCACCTACTGATATTTCGGTACTTGTGATCGGGGAAAGTGGTGCGGGGAAGGAGTTTATTCCTAAAATTATTCAAGCAGAATCCCGCCGCAAGCACCAGCCTTATATTGTGGTGAACTGCGGGGCCATTCCGGAGGGAACCATTGATTCTGAATTATTCGGGCATGAAAAAGGAGCCTTTACCGGTGCGACTTCCACCCGGAAAGGATATTTTGAGGTGGCAGATGGCGGAACCATCTTCCTGGATGAAGTGGGAGAGCTGCCGCTGCAAACGCAGGTTCGTTTGCTGCGTGTGCTGGAAAGCGGTGAATTTATGAAAGTAGGTTCCTCGCAGATTCAGAAAACCGATGTGCGCATTGTGGCTGCCACCAATGTAAATATGCTCAAAGCCATCCGCGATGGCCGCTTCCGCGAGGATTTATATTATCGTTTAAATACCGTGCAGATTGACATGCCGGCCTTGCGCGAGCGCAAAGGCGATATTCATTTGCTGTTCCGCAAGTTTGCCGTGGATTTTGCCGAGAAATACCGGATGCCGGAACTCTCCCTGTCCGAAGATGCAGTACAATACCTGGAGAATTATGCATTCCCGGGCAACGTACGCCAGCTTCGGAATCTGGTGGAGCAAATGACGGTGGTTGAGAAAGACCGTGTCATCAGCGGCGCAAAACTCGCTGAGTATATTCCGGCGCAGTCGCAGTTGCCGGCTGTAATCCAGAAAGAGGGCGGCATCTCCTCCAATGAGTTTCACAGTGAGCGCGAGATCATGTATAAGATTCTGTTCGACATGCGTAATGACATTAATGATTTAAAGTCACTGACCTCGGAACTGATTAAGAATCGCGGCAACAGTGATTTAAGCCATCAGGAGAAAAATCTTATCAACCGTGTCTTCACTGGTGATGGACATGTGCAGAATCCAAATTCCCTGTTGTATTTTGAAAATCAGGCAGCGCATCCGTATCAGAATCCAACCATTATTTCAAAGGAAGCAGATGAGTATGATAATGTGGAAGACATCGAAGCAGAAGAAACACAGGCCGGTTCCCTGTCCCTGCAGACTAATGAGCGCGACCTGATCGTGAAAGCTTTGGAAAAACACAACGGCCGCCGGAATAAAGCAGCCGATGAACTTGGTATTTCACAGCGGACGCTGTACCGCAAAATCAAGCAGTATAACCTGGAAGACTGATAATGAAAGAATTAATTAAAGGTTTTAAAGTTTCATTTGTTGTTGCTCCTATGTTATGGTTAGGTAGCTGTTATTCGTTTTCAGGTTCCAGCCTGAGCCCGGAAACCAAAACCATCAATATTCGTGAGTTTCCGAACAATGCGCCACTGATGAACCCCACGCTGTCGCAGGAGTTCAGTATTGCCTTGCAAAACCGTTTTTTGCAGCGTACATCCTTAAAAGGAACAAAAACCGACCCGGATATTTTGCTGGAAGGCGAGATCACAGATTATTCCATTACGCCCACCACCATTTCCAGCAGCGTTAATGCGCCGGGCGGCACCATACAGGCAGCGCAGAATAAGCTGACGATCGCCGTGAAAGTACATTACGAAAACAAACAGGAACCGGAAAAGAACTTTGACCGTACCTATTCCGATGAAGCCGTTTTCAGCAGCGATCTGGATATTAACGCCATCGAAGCTTCGCAGGTAAAACTGGTGAACGAGCGCATCATCAATAAAATATTTAACGACATTGTAGCAAACTGGTAATATGAATGTAAGAACTATTGAACTGCTGAAAAATCCCGCTTTGCTACAACACGCAGATATGGCTTTGCTGCAGAAAGAAATACAGAAATATCCCTATGTACAAAGCGTCCGCGCTTTGCATTTGCTGGCAACACACGAACTGCAACCGGACTTGTATGCGGCAACTTTAGCAGAAACAGCCGCGTACACAACCGATAAAAAAATCCTGTATCAGCTGATTAACAAGCCACAGGAAGCTGATATTAAAAATAATGCAGTAGCAACTGAAATTCAATCAGCTCCTGAACCGCAGGTAGTAGGTGAAGCTATGCTGGAGCGTATCGCAGAAGGCATAGCACAAAATAAAGAAAACGATACCGTTGAACCGGAAGTAGCGGCTGCGGAAGGGGTGGAACTAAATAAGATTGAACCCGAAAGTGTTCCTGAACTCACAAAAGACCCCTCTGCTTATACTGCAGTAGCTCCCGAGGAGAAGCAGCCTTTGCAACCGGTGGTGACCAATGGTGAGCGCAACCGGATCCTGTTCCCCGGTGAAGAAGATTTTGATTCCAAAGAAACAGCGCGCATTGACCTGGACGCTACTTTGGAAGCCGGCAAAATTGTGCTCGAAGAACCGGCGGAGCAAGCCTCAGAACCCTTGCAGGAATTGGCGGCCAATGACACTCCTGTCGAAGAACGTGCGACTGCAGATTCAGTTGAATTAATTCAACAAAAAACTGAAAACACAGCGCCCACCGCGCCCAGAGAAACTACACCGGATCTGCCGACAGAAGAACAGCCGTTGCCGGAAGAGGAACAATCCGACGTAGCGCGCGAACCCCAGCCCGTTGTGCCAGCAGAGGAAAAACAACAGCCTTCTGAAGAGGAATCAAAGGAAACACCGGAAACAGACTTGCCGCCGGAGGAACAGCCTACCACGGAGGAGGATAATCCGGATATCGAACAAAATCCTAAACCGGAACTTCCGCCGGAAGAACAGCCAACGGAAAATGCCGCATCAGCAAGCGTGGCTGCGGAGAAAGAAGACAGTGCAGACGCACCGGCTCAGGTATCAATTTTAGAAGCTTCTGATAAGGCAACTGGCGACCAGGTAAGCGGGCGACCGGTTTCCACGGTTGAACCAAAAAGCTGGAACGAAGCAGCAGATGCGGAAAATTTCACGCACGAGAGGGTTATCAAGGAAGATACAATTAAACAGGAAGAACCTGTGGTAGAAGATCATTCGGAACTCAGCTTTCATGGTTTGCAGGAGTTTATGCCCGACGTACAAGTGTCGCGCACAGCACCGGCGAAAGATGCCGTACCGCAAGCCCCTGTGCAGCAACCCAATCGTCACGAAGAGGAAATGAAACGACTGGTGGCCGAAGTGGAAGCTAAGATGCGCGCGGCACGCTCGAAAAAGAAGGCAACAGCAGAGCCGGAAATCGAGTCGCATGAAGTGAACTTCAGTGAAAGTGCTGATTTTTCTGTACACACAGAAAAGCCGGAGAAATCTGTAAGCGAAGAACCGGTGCAGCAAGAAACTGCATCCGCTGCGGGTGAATGGAAACCAATGAATTTAGCTATACAAACGCAGGAGTCGCAGCATTCAGAACCAAATGTAGAAGATTCAAATAGTCACTCAGCAGAAGTTGCCGACGATACAGCGGAGCCACGCAGCAATGTTCCTCATTTCGTCAATACCTGGCAGAACTGGCTGAAAATTGACCGCGAAGAAAATGCACATCCGGCGCAGGAAACGATCTCCATTACCGAAATTAAAAATCGCGTGATTGATAGTTTTATTGAAAATGAACCCAAGATTTCCAAACTGAAAGAAGATGCGGATTTTATTCTGCGGGAGCGCAGCGATGATATTTCGCACCTGATGACCGAAACGCTGGCCAATCTTTATGTAGAACAAAAACTGTATGCTAAAGCCATTTGGGCTTTTATGATTCTCGAAGAAAAGTTCCCGGAGAAGAAAAAGTATTTCAGAGAACGCGCGAATGAAATGCGCGCGCTGCGTCCTAATAAATAGACCAAAAGCCTGCTGTTTGCAGGCTTTTATATTTCTTTGGAACTGTTTTGTTTAGCGGTACGGCACAGGATTTCAAATTGTGCCTGTACATCCTGCAGGCCGGCAGGTTTTTCTTTGGAAGCCCAGAACAGCATAGCGATAACAGGCTGCCCGAATTTGTCGGCGAAACGTTCTTTATTCAGACGGTAGCATTCACGCAGGAGTCGCTTAATACGGTTGCGGTCCGTGGCTTTTTTGAAATACCGTTTCGAAACGGAAACGCCAACTTTGGAATAGGTCTTATGCTCGTTATCTTTTGCTAAAGGCAATGAAATTACCCGCAAAGTACCCACGGTTTTCCATTTGCCCTTGCTGAAGAGCATATCAATTTCTTTTTTTTGTTTTAGTTTTTCACCGGTCCGGTAGCGCTGGTCGGTCATTGTTTTTTAATTAAATAGTTAATGACTTCTGCCGCGGCGTACAGGCCAAACAGGGCGGGAATATAACTGATGGTGCCGTAAAAGGATTTTTTAAAATTACTGCCGTCAGTAAGCTTCAGGCTGGACTCATCCTGGATCTCGGTAGAAAAAACACAGCGAAAGCCTTTGTGAATATTTTCTTTTTTAAGGCGCTTTCGGATTTGCCGGGCCAGGTGGCAGTTATGTGTTTTGTGAATATCGCGGACCATTACTTTGGCCGGATCAGTTTTGCCGCCGGCACCCATGCAGCTTACGATTTTGATCTTTCGCTTTTTCGCCGCCTGAATGAGATGCAGTTTTGGCGAAACGCTGTCAATGCAATCCAGAATGTAATCAAACGTGTTATTTTCCAGTAAATTGTCCATGTCTTCCGGAAGCAAAAATTGCTGCAGCGGTGTTAGATCCAGTTCAGGATTGATATCGAGTAAGCGCTGCGCCACCAGTTCCACTTTTGGCTGGCCTACAGTAGAACGCAAGGCAGGAAGCTGCCGGTTGATATTGGTTACATCAACGGTATCGCCGTCAACAATCGTTAATTTTCCCACACCGGCTCTGGCCAAGAATTCCGCCGCAAAGGAACCAACTCCGCCCAATCCTACGACGAGCAAATGAGCTTGCTGCAGTTTTGCGATTCCCTCTTCGTGGATGAGTAATTCTGTTCTTTCGAGCCAGTCTGTATTCATAGGATTAATGGATATTAAAAAGGGTCAGATTCTGCCTGATCTGTTCCTGCAGTTCAGCTACCGAAACCTCGCGCAGCTGTGCAACCTGCTGGTAAATTGCTTTTATATTTGTTTCAGACGCGTCTGTTTCCAGAAAGAAATGCCCGGCCGGAATTGTCCGGATGACCTCCTGCAAATGTACATGATACAAAACGCTTTTTCCAAAACTTAAATAAAATCCTTTGTCAAGTAAGGCATCTGCTACCGTTTTCCGGCGGTTGAATCCGTGGATAATCGCCGGCACTTTTATCTTAGCGACCAACTGTTGCAGTTGTGCATCACATTTCACCGCGTGCAGAATCATGGGTTTTTGCAATTCATTGGCAAGTTCTATCTGGCGGTTGAAGAGAGACAATTGTAATTCTGCTGTTTCCGGGTTTCGCCCGTCCAGGCCGCATTCTCCAAGAGCCACGCACCGGGAATGGGTGGCCATCTTTTCGAGCCACTGCCAGCTTTCTACTGTGATAGCGCCGGTTTCCAGCGGGTGCAGCCCTGCGGAAAAGAAACCCGAAGTAGGTGGCTCGTCATGGAATTTGACATTATAAATTCCCGGCCGGCCGTCCGTATGGTGATGGTGTACATCGAAATAATCCATACCCGAATGTAGGAAAACAACGTTACTTTTTAATAATATTGGTTGATTTTTCAGGAATATTAATAACTTTACGTAAAAAGCAACATCTTGGTCAACAAGAAATTTACAGAAAAACAAATCCACATTCTGAATGTAGCCGAAAAACTCATCGCCAAAAAAGGCTTTGAGGGAACCTCTGTTCGCGACATTTGCAGCGAGGCGCACATTAATGTGGCCATGATTTCATACTACTTTGGCTCGAAGGAAAAAATGATGTCCTACCTGTACCGCTACCGCGTGCAGAAAACCTGCGAGAGTTTTGCGGAATTTGCAGAACAAATCAGCGGAGCCACGCCGGAGATGCAGATGAAGGAACTCATTAAATATGTAGTTACCCAACTTTTCCATTACAGCTATTTCCACGGTTTCGTTACCCAGGAGCTCCGTCACACGGAACATCTGAAGCAGGAACTGCTGGATTTTTATAATACTTTCACCGAGAAAATTGATGATGTGACCAAAAAGGGAATCGCAACCGGGGTTTTTGCGGATGCACCGCCACCGGAGGATATCCTGACCTTACTGCTGGGTTCCGTTCTGTTCGTCATCCGAAACCGGAATTTTTATGAACGCTACGTTAAAGCGGATGATGCCTCGTACATGAACGAAGCGGAGAAAAAAGTTCTGGCCAATTTGCTCGTTACCGTCTTTTCTTTACTGGGATACCGCGCACCCTAAGCAAAACCGTTAAATAATCATAAAAAAAAAGCTATTGGCAAAAAAGTTATATTTTTGCACCCTAAACCGCAGAAAATCTTTACCCTCCGCGGCAATACTGATTATATGAAAAGAAACTGGATAGTGCTATTTGCGGTGCTCACACTTGCAGCATGTAACAAACAGCAGGAGAAGGCAATGAAAAGTGCTGATAAAGAATTTATTCTGAAGGTGGCCAATGAAAATTTCCAGAAGAAAAAATGGAAGGATGCGCTGGCACTGTATGAAAGACTTTCCAATCTGGTGGCGGGTACCGATGACGCAGCGGATGTGGTTTATAACTCAGCCTATGCCAACTATTTCGAAAGAGCATATAAACTGGCAGGACATCAGTTCAAAAACTTCTCGGTAACTTTCCCGCAGGACCCGCGCGCAGAAGATGCCGCTTATATGTCGGCGCTGTGTTACTACGAAGGCAGCATGGATTATAACCTGGACCAAACCAGTACTGAACTGGCGATTAATGAACTGCAGAACTTCCTGAACAAATATCCTGATTCCGAACGTTCCAAGAACATTAATGAACTGATTGATGAACTGACGTACAAACTGGAATTTAAGGCCTACGAGAACGCACGCCAGTATTTCAAAATGGCAGAATATAAAGCTGCCAGCACAGCTTTTGAAAATGTATTGGAAGATTTCCCGGCCACAAAACTGCGCATGAAGATTTACGATTATATTCTTCGTTCCAAGTATGAGCTCGCTGTGAATTCGATATATTCTCTGAAAAAAGACCGCCTGGAAGAAGCCGTAGCATACACCAAAATGCTTGAGCGCGAAGTGCCCGGAACTGATATAGCGAAATTAGCAACGGAACTGCAGCAGAAACTGGTTCGTGAACAACAGGATTTTGCCGTGCTGGAAAAGAAAGTAGAAGCGCGCCAGAAAGAACTTCAGGATAAAATGAATGCAGAAGAAGCACGCCAGATGGCCGAAAAAGAACTGCGCGCCAACGACAGAAAAAACACCAAAATGCGTCGGGACAGTGCTGAGGCTGCAACGCCGCCGCCCGCTGCAACTTTTAAAATCCAAAAGTAATCCGTACATTTGCACCTTTCATATTTAATAATCCACTGACAATGAGCGTAAAAGATTCTAAAGCAGAACTGAATACGATAACGTATGACCGAGACAAAATTGAACAGAATGTGAGCTCAATCTACGAGGCGATCGTAGTGATGGGGAAACGTGCGGAACAGATCAATGCTGAAATCCGTGCAGAACTGCACAATAAACTTGATGAGTTTGCTGTTCATAATTCTACGCTTGAAGAGGTTTTCGAAAATAAAGAGCAGATTGAAATCTCCAGACATTACGAGAAGTTGCCAAAGCCGACTTCCATCGCGATCCGCGAGTGGCTGGATGATGAAATCTATTACCGCAAAACCGACGAAAGAAACTAATTATTTATTTCTTAATTATTATGAAGCTGCAGCAGCCCACGGGTTTCTGCGGCTTTTTTATTTTCTGTCAGCGCCCGGGCACCGGCGGTCCCGCAAAATTTAAGTACATTCGTTGCGCAAAACTTTCATTTCATGAGTCTTCAGGGTAAACACATCCTTATCGGCGTAACTGGCGGAATCGCTGCGTACAAAATCAATTATCTGGTCCGGATGCTGATTCGCGCCGGTGCAGAAGTACAGGTGCTCATGACCCCGGATGCCAAAGAGTTTGTGACCCCCTTAACGCTGGCTACCTTATCCAAACGGCCCGTTTATTCAGATTTTTATGGAGTTAACGGAACCTGGAACAATCATGTGGAGCTGGCGCTGTGGGCAGATGTTCTGCTGATCGCGCCCTGCACTGCAAATACGCTCGGCAAAATGATGCACGGGCTGTGCGATAATCTGGTGATCGCTACCTATCTTTCCGCGAAATGCCCGGTATTTATTGCACCTGCCATGGATCTGGATATGTATCAGCATCCTTCCACCAAACAAAATCTGGAGCTGGCAGCAGATATCGGAAATCATATTATTCCGGCAGAAGAAGGGGAATTGGCCAGCGGCCTTTCCGGACAAGGACGAATGGCCGAACCGGAGCATATTCTTGCCGTTTTATCTGAATACTTTTCCCAAACCGGGAGCTTGGCTGGTAAAACAGTACTCATTACCGCCGGCCCGACCTATGAAGCCATTGATCCGGTGCGGTTTATCGGGAATCATTCTTCGGGGAAAATGGGTTTTGCACTGGCAGAAGAAGCCGCGAGCCGCGGCGCAGAAGTTATTTTAATTTCCGGTCCTTCCTCAGAAGTGATCACTCATCCAAAAGTGCAGATCCACAGGGTAACCAGTGCGCGGGAAATGTACGACGAAGTTTTTCGTCATTATGAAAAGGCAGTTATTGCAATTGCCAGTGCCGCCGTTGCAGATTACGCGCCCGCCGAAGCTGCCCCCGAAAAAATAAAAAAGAAAGATGACGAACTGGTGATCAGGCTGGTGAAAAATCCGGACATTCTTCAGGAAATGGGAATCCGAAAACAGAAGCAACTGCTGATTGGTTTCGCGCTGGAAACAGAAAATGAAGAGGAAAATGCGCGTGGCAAACTGCAGCGCAAAAACCTGGATATGATTGTCCTCAATTCCCTGCGAGATGCGGGCGCCGGGTTTGGAACGAATACCAACAAAATCCGTATTTTAACAAAGGATGATACGGTTACTTTTGACCTTAAGAATAAAACAGAAGTGGCTCAAGATATTTTAAACAAAGCCGAAGAACTTCTCACCAAATAATTTCAGCAAAACTTCGTTTCTGTATTTAGTTACTGCTTATGAACAGATTATTTACTTTATTGCTTTTATGCTTCTTTCAGGCCGGTTTTTCTCAGGAACTTCTGGCCAATGTGCAGGTGAATGCCCAGCAACTAGGAGGTTCCAATATGCAGGTCTATAAAACGCTGGAAAAAAACCTGCGGGATTTCATTAATAATACCAGCTGGACCGGAAAGAAACTGCAGAATTTTGAAAAAATAAAATGCAACTTCGCGATTGTGATTAATGAACGTGCGGGCAACAGTAATTTCAAAGGAAGCATTGTGGTGCAGGCCGTGCGACCGGTGTATAATACAAGCTATGAAAGCCCTTTGCTGAACCTGAATGATACCAGCTTTAACTTTGAATATACCGAAAATGAAAATCTGGTTTTCAACGAGCGCCAATTTTCAGGCAAGAATCTGATTGATGTCATCAGCTTTTATGTTTACACCATTTTAGGTTATGATGCGGACAGCTTTCAGGTGCGCGGCGGACAGCCCTGGTTTGAAAAAGCTCTGAAGATTTCCAATAACGCCCAGAATCAAAATTATGCCGGCTGGTCTTTGGTTGAAGGGCCGCGTACGCGTGCAGCTTTGATTGATAATATCCTGAAAACAGAACAGAACACCCTGCGCAGTGTGTTCTATACCTACCATCGTGCCGGGCTTGATAATCTGTCGCGTACCGATCAGGCAGGCGCCAAACGCATTATCGCTGAATCTCTCTTGCAACTGCGGGCGTATGAAAATAATTTTCAGATGAATTACCCGGTGAATATTTTCATTGATACCAAGAAGCAGGAAATCTTTGATATTTTCAATTCGGGCCCGACGGCCGGGGTGAATATGGCCGACCTGCGCGCGCTCTTTACCATTTTCTCACCAAAGGATATTGAGACAAAATGGAATAAGTGGAAATAAAAAACTTTCCTTTTATTTGGTTTTAGATAATGGCATTGTTGTAGCTGTGCCTCAGTCTGCATCTGCAAGTCTTTGCTAAATGTTGTAAATTTGCACACGCATTCCGATTTACTTAATTAACGGCTAAAAAATCTATGCTTTCACGGATTTTTATTAAAAATTTCGCTCTTATTGACTCTCTGGAAATTACCCTGGACCGCGGTCTGCAGGTAATCACAGGGGAAACCGGTGCGGGTAAATCCATTATCCTCGGTGCACTGCGGCTCATTCTGGGCGGCCGTGCGGATACGAAAGCCATACAGCACAGTGAGAAGAAAAGCATTGTGGAAGCGGAGTTTGAACTCAGTCCCGATTTCGAATCTTTTTTTGAGGAAAATGATCTGGATTTCGAACTGCATACTGTAATCCGGCGTGAATTGCTGCCTTCGGGTAAATCGCGCGCCTTTGTGAATGATGTACCGGTAACGCTGGATACCCTGCGCACCCTTTCCGAACGGCTGATTGATATCCATTCCCAGTTTGAAACGTCTAATCTTTTCGATGAGGAATATCAGTTCCGCATGCTGGACGGCCTTTCCGATAATAAAACGCTGCTGCCGCAGTATCAGCAGGAATATCAGAAATTCCGCCAATTGCAAAAAGAGCTGGAGCAGGCACAGGTGCAGCTGGAAGAAGGAAATAAGGAAAATGACTATAAACAGTTTCTGCTGGAAGAACTGCAGGAAGTGAACCTGGATGAATTCGATCTTGAGGAAGTACAGGGCCAGGTTAATAAACAGGAAAATGCAGAAGCCATTGTAGAAAACCTGTCATTGATTTTTTCCAAAATGGATCAGGAAGAAATTGGTGTTCTGGATTCATTGCTGGAAGTAAAAGCAAGACTGGGAAAAATTGCCGGTCTTTCACATGAATTCAGCGAATTAAGCCAGCGTTTTGAGGAAAACTTTGTGGAGTTTAAAGACCTTGTTTTTGAACTTCAGAACGAAGCCGAGAAAATGGAAACAGATCCGGAGGTTTTGTTTGAACTGAGCTCCAAACTGAATAAAATTAATACCCTTTTTGTAAAACATAAAGTAAATACCGTTGCAGAGTTAAAAGAAATCCGCGACCGTATTTTAGGGGAGCAAACCGGCTTTGCCAATCTGGAATCCACCATTGAAAACCTGCAAGCGCAAATTGCAACACAGCAACAAAAACTAACCAAGCTGGCAGCCACGCTTTCTGCCAACCGCAAAAAAGCTGCGAAACCCTTTATTGCTAAAACTGAAAAACTGCTGCATCAGCTTGGGCTGGAAAAAGCGCGTATTGAAGTCAGTCTCACGGATGCACCACAGTTCAACATGCTGGGGAAAGAACAGGTGGCCTTACTGTTCCAGGCGAATTCCGGTTTTCCGCTGCGCCCGATCCAGACAGCGATTTCCGGCGGGGAGCGTTCCCGTGTGATGCTCGCCATTAAAAAACTGATGGCTGAAAATGCTGAACTTCCTACGCTGATTCTGGATGAAATCGATACCGGCGTTTCCGGGAAAGTAGCTGAGGAAATCGGCAATGTGATGAAAGAAATGGCGGAAGATATGCAGCTGATCGTCATCTCTCACCTGGCGCAGGTGGCAGCGAAAGGAAACAATAATTACAAAGTCATCAAACGCGACGTTTCCGGCAAAACCCAGTCCACCATTATTCCGCTGAATGCCGAAGAAAAGCTGCAGGAAATTGCGCAGCTGCTCTCCGGTGCACAGATCACGGAAGCCGCTATTTCGCAGGCCCGGGAACTTATGAAATAACAATACACAAACAAAACAGCCGGAAAATTCCGGCTGTTGTTCATTAGTTATTATCGAAGAAATTAATCCTTGAGGATTTTCACGGTTTGTAGTCCTGCGGCGGTTTGTACTTTCACGATATACATTCCTTTTGCCAGAGATTGTGCATTGATTTTGTTGTCCGCAACTTTCGCAACAGAATTGACCAGTTGTCCGGCCATATTGTAAATCTCAGCAGAAAGGACGGCCTCCGTGCTGCGGAAATGAATCGTTTCCTTTACCGGGTTCGGATACACGGTCAGTGTGCCTTTCGGTGCCACTTCCTGGGAAGCTAATACATTATCCGGCAATTGAATTAAGAATCCGGTTACGCCAAAATCGTTCATCGCCAGTCCGATTCCGCCCACGTATTTTCCGTTGGGAGAAATCGCTGAAGCAACAGAAAACGTAATACCTTTGGTGTCAAAGCCTAATTCAGTCATATATTCGTCCAGAAACCTTTTCCCTTTTTCCTTAGTCCAGATGAAGCCGCGTCCTTCCAAAATGTCTCCCATCGGATCGTAAGAAAGGCCGACCGCGATTTTGCCGTCATCCGACAGAGCAGTCATCAGAATAACAGCATAGGGGTCATCTGCAGAAATTAGCGTAGTTCCGTCTGTTTCATTCCACACATATCCTTTACCGGTCGCATCGTTGGTGCCGGCAACCGTTTTTCCGTCTGCACTGATTGCTACCGCGCCACCAAGGGTGTTGTCGTCATTATCTTTCAGAAACTGCAGTTCACCGTTCTTCCAGATAACGCCCAGGCGCTCACCTTTATCGGTGTCCTGATAGCCGGCAATAACGGTTGCGTCTTCGTTCACTGCATCTGCACGGGAACTTCTTGAAGTAGAAGTGTTACCCAATGCCTGAATTGCCGTACCGTCTTTCCACAGAACTGCTTCGCCACGTGAACTGCCGGTCCAGGAGAAGCCTACAATGTTTTTTCCGTTAGAAGACATTCCCCAGGCTGATGAAGTATCGTTACTGGAAACCATACCTAAATTGCCCAGGAATTTGAGACTTTCGGTGTCAACATTATACAGCACCGCTTCCTCGATATCCTGGTTTTCGGGATTAGGAAGTGCCATGGAAATCAGTTTCCCATCAGCCGAAATATTAGCCGGACCGGATACTCCGTTTTCGCCGGCCATTCCGATAACAGTACCACTGGCTTCCTCACTCCACAAGAAGTATCCTGCACCAAAAAGGTCGCCCACGGCCAAACCGTCGTTAGAAATATCTGAAACCTGTACCGGTCCACCCAGATCCAATACCTGTGCCTGGCCAAAAACTATTGCGCCCACCAGAGCAGCTAAAGTGTAAAGCTTATTCATAATTATAATTTTTCGTTTTAAGAAGGTACAAGGTAACGGAGCGACAGTAAAAATAAAAGAAAAAGGCTTGCAGAATTCATGAATTTTGCAAATATTAAAATCGTAAAACACTGATTTGTAACTTAATATAAACTGATCCAAATTTGTTTTAAGGTCTTCCAAATGCTTCCACAGTGATTGCAAACCAATATGTAATTAAATAAAATGCAATTATAATTAACTTTAATTATGATATATCTAATGAATGATAATGCTTGTTGCAATCGATTTGGTCCTGTTTGTAACAATTGACAAGGCAGCGATACTCATCTTCTAAAAGCTTCGCCATGTATCTGAAATTATTATCATTTGAATTAAAAAGTTTCTTCCGGAATCCGCAGTTCGCCGGTAAGCTGGTACTGAAAATACTGATGGCATTTGGATTCATCTGGCTCGGACTAACCTTCGTTGGTCTGGCCGCCGGTTCATTTTACTTTATTAAAGATAAAATGCAGCAGGATCCGTTGCTGGTTTTCAGCAGCTTCTTTCTGTATTATGCGGTACTGGACTTATTGGTCCGATACTTTATGCAACCGATGCCCACGCAGAATATCAAGCCTTTTCTCACGCAGAATATTCGCCGTTCCACGCTGGTGAACTACACCATTCTGAAAATATTCTTTCATTTTTTTAACTGGGGTTATCTGCTGTTTGTGATTCCTTTCGCTGTCCTCCTGATTGCGGACGGAGTGTATTCCATTCCCGGTGTCCTGATGTTTTCTGTGGGAATTATGTTTGTGTTCTATTTCAATAACTTCCTGAATATTCTTTTAAATAAAAAGGATAAGGTACTGTACGCCGTAGCTGCTGTTGTCATCGCGTTGGGTGCGGCAGATTACTACGGGTATATCCCACTTTCAGCCTGGTCAGGTAAAATATTTTATGCGTTATATTCCGTGCCCGGCGCATTCCTGATTCCGGTTATTTTAGCCGGAGTGGTCGCATATCTGGCCTATCGTAATATTCTGGAAAACTTCTACCTCGATCGCGGGCTGGAAATGGAAAAAGAAGTGGGGCGTACCGAAAATATTGCGTTCCTGAACCGTTTTGGCGTCTTGGGTACTTTTATTAATAATGATATCCGGCTGCTTCGGCGAAGCAAAGCGGCAAAGTCCACTCTGTCCGCAGCGGCTATGTTTCTGCTCTACGGATTGCTGATGTACACCAGTGAAATATATAATACCGATGCCATGCGGATGTTTATGGGCTTGTTCGTGACCGGCGGATTCTTGTTTATGTTTGGGCAGCGTGTGCCCGCCTGGGACAGTTCCTATTACTCGCTCATGATGACCCAGAATGTACCATACAATGAATACCTGAAGGCCAAATGGAGCCTGGTGGTAATTGTGGTTTTCGCTTCCATGATCCTGGCGGTTTTTTATGTCTTTATCAGCTGGGAATTATATGTGGCCATCTTCGCGGCGGGGCTGTACAACCTGGGTGTAAATTCTTACCTCACCCTGCTGGCCGGCGCGTACAACCGTCAGTCTATCGATTTGAATGCCCGCGCCAAATCTTTCGGCGGTAGTAACAACATGAATATGAAAGCGTTGCTGATTATGATTCCGCAGTTATTGGTTCCCATGGCTGTCTATGGAATCGTAAAATATCTCGCAGGTATTTATGCGGCCGTTGCGGTGGTCGGTGTCCTTGGAATTGTAGGATTTCTGCTGCGCGACCGGATTTTCCGTTATATTGCAACGCTTTATCAAACCCGTAAATACGGCACGCTGGAAGCTTTTAAAAAAATCTAACTGTTAAAAGAACGCATTATGATAAGTATAGAAAACCTCTCAAAA
This sequence comes from Kaistella sp., assembly GCA_032057205.1. Taxonomy (GTDB): domain Bacteria; phylum Bacteroidota; class Bacteroidia; order Flavobacteriales; family Weeksellaceae; genus Kaistella. The sequence continues at coordinate 118,778 of DAMCFT010000001.1, read as the reverse complement.
GTATACGGCAGCAAGAAAGTTCTGCACATTGATCAGCTGGAAATTCCCCGCGGCGAAAGTTTCGGTCTGGTCGGGAATAACGGTGCCGGTAAAACCACCTTATTCAGTTTGTTGCTGGACTTAATTGAAGCTTCCTCCGGATCCGTGAAAATTGATGGAATCCGGGTAAACCAAAGCGAAGACTGGAAAAAGAAAGTATCTGCTTTTATCGATGAATCCTTTCTGATTGGGTATCTCACGCCCGAGGAATACTTTAATTTTCTGGGAGAACTGCGCGGCCAGCATAAGCAGGCGGTTGCTGACTTCCTGAAACAGTTTGCAGATTTCTTCAATGGTGAAATTTTAAATGCCGGTAAATACATTCGCGACTTGTCTAAAGGTAACCAGAAAAAAGTCGGAATTGTCGGCGCGCTGATCGGCTCGCCGGAAATTATTATTCTGGATGAACCTTTTGCCAACCTCGACCCCTCTACCCAGATTAAATTAAAAAAGATTATCCGCCGTTGGTCCGAAGATTCGGGAATTACCTTTTTGATCTCGAGCCATGATCTCGCCCACACCACCGAGGTTAGCGATCGTATTGTGCTGCTGAATAAGGGAACTATGGTCAAGGATATCCGCACCAGCCCGGAAACACTGCGCGAGCTTGAAGAGTTCTTTGCTACGGCTGTGGAAGCGTACGCAGAAGAAACCATTTAAAAAAGGCCGGAAGCAAAATCCGGCCCTATCAGCACTTTCTGTTGCAGAACTTGTATTCTATTAAAAAAAGAATTTCAGAGTTCTGCACTTTTTTTAAAATAAAACACTTCAGTCTGTAACCTTTTGCAAAACTACTTGTCTTAAGTACAGAAAAGAAAAAAACGGATGAAACTACTGTTCGGAAATAAAAATAATGACCTGCTCAGCCGCCTGCGCAAACAGGATCCGCTGGCGCAGAAGTTATTTTATGAGCAGCATGTAGGGAAATTTCTTTCAGTGAGCCGCAGCTATATTCCTGATGTCTATCAGGCAGAAGATTGTGTGATCAAAGCATTCTGCAAGATTTTCAAAAGCATTGACTCTTTCCGCGGCGAAGGCAGCCTTTCGGCCTGGGGTCGCCGGATTCTGGTCAATGAATGCCTGAACTTCATTAAAAGTCATAAAACCGTTTTTTATCTGGACGAAATCCATCCGTCTTTCCTGGAACAGGAAGAGGAAGAAATCATTCCGGCCACTTTTAACGCCCAGGAACTGCTGGATCAGTTGCCGGATGCGTACCGGCTGGTCTTCAACCTTTTTGTGCTCGAGGATTATTCCCATCAGGAGATTTCGGAGATGCTTCAGATTTCTGTGTCGGTCAGCAAAACCCAGCTGTTCCGAGCCAAGGAGAAACTGAGAAAAATTTATTTTGAACAGCAAAAGAAAGTGAATCATGAATATGCACGATAACCAGCTGGAACAGCAAATCAAAGACAGCCTGGAGAAACGAAGCCTGACTCCTCAGCGCGACCTCTGGGCAGAAATCGAAGTGCAGACTGCCAACCAACAATCTGGTTCCGGTTCCGGGAAATGGTGGCTGGCGGCAGCCTGTGTGCTTCTATTTGGTCTCGGCGCGCTTTTTCTGAACCGGGAAAAAGAACCTGAAATTCGTGTGGTCACCAAAACCATTTCGGCGCCCGATACAAAACTGCAGGCCTCACAGCAAATAATAGCAACGGAACAATTATCATCTAAAAAGCTGCGTGCACACGAAAACAAACCTCTTCTTCCCGTCACGGAACCAACACAAACACCGCCGCAGATCCTCGCTGAAAAAACGCGGAAACCTGATGTAAAAGATCACCTCGCACCGGTCCTCCCGGAAGCTGTGAAAACACCGAAAGTGCTCATCGCCACCGCAGATTCTGCGCAGCATAAGCCCAAACGCAAAAAATATGTGGATGCGTCCACGCTGCTTTTCTCTGTCGAGCATAAAGATGTTATCGAGAAAACCAAAGACGGCAGCAATGTCGCTACCATCGACCTGAATACCAAATAATCTGTAACCATAAAACTAGTATAGATATGATTAAGAAAATAATCATAGCAGGATGGGTATGCCTGTCTGCTGCCTCCCTGCACGCTCAAAGAAAATTAAACATTAACCTGAATCAGAAAGATGAAACCCAGGTAAGTCCGATTGTGCGCGAAAAGGTGGAGGAATATGCCGCAAAGATCAATACCATTATCCAGGAAGAAAAAAGAAAAATGGATCTGGAACTGCAGCTGCTCGTCGAAAAAAAGCTGCCGGCGGAAACAGCAGACCGCGAGAAAGCAGCCATCGCAGATCGTTATTCAGAAAAAATTGATCAGCGCATCGAGGCACTCGGTTTTGATCTGGACGATGTTATTCAGAAGCAGGTGCGCTATTCCCTGCTCAATACAGATGCCGCCTCTAATGAAGAACTCAAAGCCCAGCTCCTGAAAAAATTCCGGCCTACGCGCAATCTGACGGGTTACGCATCGTATGGTGTAATGGTGCTCACCAACGAACAGCCTGATAATACGCTTGATTCCAACATTGGCTACAACAGCAATCTTGAATTTGGATTTAAGTTTAATTACCAGTTGAACCGTACCAGTCCTTGGAGTGTGATCTCGGGCCTTGGTTTTTCCTGGCGGACCGTGCGCCTGGATAATGACAAATACTTTACAAAAAGCGAACAGTCCGGCGTTACCATTGCCGATTATACCGGAAATCAGCGCAAAAATAAGCTGCGTACGGGATACCTTATGGTACCGTTCGGCTTCCAGTACAACTTTTCTAAACTGAGAAGTGCCGGCATGGATATCCAGTACCGCCGGTATGACGACAGTTTCCGTGTGGGTGCCAATCTTTACGGCGGCGTGCGGATGTCTACTAATAATATTGTACGCGGCAGCGGACCCAGCTTCCGCTCGAGAGAAAATTATTACGTAAATCCTTTTATTTACGGGGCGCAGGTCACATTATCGTATAAAGATATCAGTCTTTTTGTGCGGCGCGATTTCAGCAATTACTTTGAGAAAGGCTATTTCCCAGATGAAAAAGCATTGGTGGTGGGAATTGGAATTGGTTTATAAAAAGCAAAGCTCCGGAACAATCAGTTTCGGAGCTTTTTCATTTATATCTGTAGCGTTTACACCATATCTTCCGGCTTCACCCATTCATCAAACTGTTCCGGCGTCAGCAAACCGAGGTTCACCGCTTCTTCTTTCAGCGTAGTGCCATTGGCATGCGCAGTCTTCGCAATTTTAGCGGCGTTTTCATAACCGATGTGCGTATTCAAAGCCGTTACCAGCATCAGCGATTTATCAACCAGTTCTTTGATTCGCGCTTTATTCGGTTCAATACCCACAGCGCAATGTTCATCAAAGGAGATACAGGCATCGCCCAGCAATTGTGCCGACTGCAGGAAGTTGAACGCCATCACGGGTTTGAAAACATTCAGTTCATAATTTCCCTGCGTACCGGCAAAAGAAATCGTAGTATCATTTCCGAGCACTTGCGCGCACACCATCGTCAAGGCTTCATTCTGGGTAGGGTTCACCTTTCCGGGCATGATAGAGGAGCCGGGCTCATTCTCCGGAATATGGATCTCACCAATGCCGCTGCGCGGACCGGAGGCCAGCAAACGGATATCCTGTGCGATTTTGTATAGGGATACGGCCAGCTGCTTCAGCGCGCCATGGCTTTCCACAATCGCATCATGTGCGGCCAGCGCTTCAAACTTATTCGGCGCGGTCACAAAAGGCAGTCCCGTAAACTCAGAAATATACTGGGCGACCAGCACATCATATCCTTTCGGTGTGTTCAGACCGGTTCCTACTGCGGTTCCGCCCAAAGCGATTTCCTGCAGGTGATCCAGTGTATTGGTCAGCGCTTTCAGGCCGTAGTCCAGTTGCGCCACATAGCCGGAGAATTCCTGGCCAAGCGTGAGCGGGGTGGCATCCATCAGGTGGGTGCGTCCGATTTTCACGATGTCCTTACACTCTTCTGCTTTTTTATGAAGCGTATCGCGCAGTCTTTCTACCGCCGGCAGTGTGTGTTCCACCACTTTTTTATAGGCAGCAATGTGCATCGCTGTCGGATAGGTGTCGTTGGAACTCTGTGATTTGTTCACATCATCATTCGGGTGTACTTCCGATTTTTCACCGAGTTTGCCGCCTTGGTTCACATGTGCTTTATTGGAAATAACCTCATTCACATTCATGTTGGACTGTGTGCCCGAGCCGGTTTGCCAGATCACCAGCGGAAACTGGTCGTTCAGTTTTCCTTCCAGAATTTCATCGCAGACGGCTGCAATCATATCGCGTTTTTCCGCCGGCAAAACGCCAAGCTCTGCGTTGGCATAGGCAGCTGCCTTTTTCAGGTAGGCAAACGCTTCGATGATTTCATGCGGCATGGAAGCTTCCGGCCCGATGCGGAAATTATTGCGGGAGCGTTCCGTTTGTGCACCCCAGAATTTGTCGGCAGGTACCTGTACCTCACCCATCGTGTCATGTTCGGTTCTGTAATTCATAGATTGGATTTGTTATCATTTTTTTTGGAGCAGGCAGGTGGGATTCCTTTTCGCGGACCGTCGCGCTTTCCGCTGTATCTCGCGGCAGCGCTGGCGCACTGCCGCGAGGATGCCGCTGCAATCGCGGCTATCAGGACGTTCCGCGACTCTGTTCCCGGCCCTGCGCCTTTTAAACTATAAAATTACGGAATTCCGCTCAAACTGTTTTTGTCTGCAGGTACTGGTGGTTTCTTTCGTGCATTAAATTGCCTATTTTTGCCGCCAGAAAAATAACCCTTTACTCTATGGACTTTTTTTATCAGGAACCGTTTCCGGTTTTGAAGGATGATACCCAGTACAAGCAGCTGACTTCCGATTATGTAACCGTTGAAAAAGTTGGCGACCGCGAGATTCTCACCGTGGATCCGCGCGGCCTGGAACTGCTTGCAGAAAATGCCCTGGCCGATGTTTCCTTTATGCTGCGTTCTTCGCACCTGCAGAAACTTCAGAATATCCTGAACGATCCTGAGGCCACAGATAATGACCGTTTCGTTGCCTACAACTTGTTGCAGAACGCAGCAGTCGCCATCGAGGGTGCGCTGCCTTCCTGCCAGGATACCGGCACGGCGATCTGCGTGGCGAAAAAAGGAGAAAATGTGTACACCGGCGCAGAGGATGCGGAATGGATTTCCAAAGGAATTTATAATACCTATCAGAAAAGAAACCTGCGTTTCTCACAGATTGTACCGTTAACCATGTTCGAAGAGAAAAATTCGGGAACCAACCTGCCGGCGCAGATTGATATTTACGCCACCCGCGGCAGCGAGTACCATTTCCTGTTTCTGGCAAAAGGAGGAGGTTCGGCCAATAAAACATTCCTGTACCAAAAGACCAAGTCTCTGCTGAATGACGCCTCGCTGGAAGCGTTCGTGCGTGAGCGTATTATGGACCTGGGAACTGCCGCCTGTCCGCCATACCACCTGGCGTTGGTAATCGGTGGAACCTCTGCCGAAGCCAACCTTGCAGCAGTGAAAAAAGCCAGTGCCGGCTATTATGATCATTTGCCCACCGAAGGCAATATGGGCGGCCAGGCCTTCCGTGATCTGGAGTGGGAAGAGCGCGTGCAGCAAATCTGCCAGGAAAGTGCCATTGGTGCTCAGTTCGGCGGTAAATATTTAACGCACGACGTTCGTGTGATTCGTCTGCCGCGTCACGCCGCGAGCTGTCCGGTCGGAATGGGTGTTTCCTGTTCGGCCGACCGTAACATTAAAGGAAAAATCACCAGAGACGGCATCTTCCTGGAGCAACTGGAAAGCAACCCGAAAAGATTTCTGCCACATACACCGCCTCATCTCGAGGAACCGGTGACCATTGACCTAAACCGGCCAATGGCGGAAGTGTTGGCAGAACTGTCGCGATATCCGATTAAAACACGGCTGATGCTGAACGGTACGCTTATCGTGGCACGGGATATTGCGCATGCGAAAATAAAAGAACTGCTGGACAGCGGACAGCCGATGCCGGACTATTTCAAAAATCATCCGGTATATTATGCCGGTCCCGCCAAAACGCCGGAAGGTTTGGCCTCCGGAAGTTTCGGCCCGACTACGGCCGGCCGTATGGATGTATACGTGGACGAATTCCAGTCGCATGGCGGCAGCATGATTATGCTCGCCAAAGGAAACCGCAGCGTCGAGGTGAAGAACGCCTGCCACAAATATGGTGGCTTCTATCTGGGCTCGATCGGCGGTCCTGCTGCAATCCTCGCCAAGGAAAATATCACGTCGGTAGAAGTGGTGGATTTCCCGGAGCTGGGCATGGAAGCCGTGCGAAAAATTGAAATCAAAAACTTCCCGGCCTTCATTATTACTGATGATAAAGGAAATGATTTCTTTGAGTCCATCGTTACATCTTAAGTTTAGAACCTGCATAAATTATAAAAACACGGCGCTAAACCTTTGTAAACATTAAAAATTATCCTATTTTTGCCTAAAATCTATTTGCAATGATGATGTTATCTGCATTCTTCCCGTTTTACCAGTTCCTGTGGACCGCATATTTCGTAGTGATGTTCCTGATTGGATTCTGGTGCATCTTTATGTTCTTCGGTTATATTATCCCACTTTGGCTGACAGCCGGTCTGGCGGAATACCTGGGTAAAACCAAGCCTTTCGATCCGGAAGAAGTACGCAGAAAGACATTGCCGGAGCAGGGTGCGGAAGTGATCTTCAGCAATCCGAAAGGGCAGGGCCCGTTTCTTCATGGTCATCACTAAGTGATGTCACTGCACTCCCACCTGAATTCCGGGAGTTGTGGTCACATAGCAACAATACATATACTTCAGTCAGTTCTTCTTCGGGAGAACTGATTTTTTTATCTTTGCACTTACAAATAATTATCTATGTCAAAGTCTCTTATTCCAAAACTTCAGGCGATCAAACAGCGTTATAATGAAGTAGCGGACCTGATTATTCAGCCCGATATCATTTCGGACCAGAAGAAATATTCTGCCCTGAACAAGGAATACAGCGACCTGGGCAAAATTGTAACTGTTTTCGATGAATACCAGCAGACCCTGAACATCATCGAAGAATCCGACGAAATCATTGCCGATGGCAGCGACCGTGAATTTGTGGAACTGGCTAAAATAGAGAAACAGGAAGCACTGGAAAAAGTTCCGGACCTGGAAGAACAGTTGAAAATTCTGCTCATCCCGAAAGATCCGGCTGATGATAAAAACGTAATCGTCGAATTAAGAGCAGGTACCGGTGGCGATGAAGCAGCAATTTTTGTGGAAGATGTGTATCGTGCCTACGCCATGTACTTTAAATCCAAAGGCTGGAAACATGAAATCACCGATTCCAATGAAGCAGCAAAAGGGTACAAGGAACTGATCCTGAAAGTAGAAGGGGACGGCGTTTATGGAATTATGAAGTTTGAATCTGGTGTGCACCGGGTGCAGCGCGTACCGGAAACCGAATCTCAGGGCCGCGTGCATACGTCTGCAATTACCGTTGCTGTGCTTCCGGAAGCTGAAGAAATAGACTTTGAACTGAATCCGGCCGATATCGAAATGCAGACTTCACGCTCCGGAGGTGCCGGCGGCCAGAACGTAAACAAGGTTGAAACAAAAGTGCAGCTGACTCATAAACCGACCGGCATGGTGGTGGTCTGCCAGCAGGCGCGCTCTCAGTTGGCGAACCGTGAACTTGCGATGGAAATGCTTCGTACCAAACTATACGATATTGAATTGCAGAAAGCCGTTGGCGATGTAGCGGCACAGCGAAAATCGATGGTTTCTACCGGTGACCGCTCCGCGAAAATTAAAACCTATAATTATCCGCAGGGCAGGGTTACAGATCACCGTATCAACAAATCCATGTACAACCTGGATGCCTATATGAATGGTGATCTTCAGGAAATGATTGATGCCGTGATCATGGCAGAAAATGCTGAAAAGATGAAAGGTGAAGAGGAAAACTATTAAGCGTTTTCAAAAAATTGTATATATTCGTATAAACATTAATACAAAACAACAAAACAAATTATTATGAAAAAAAGCATTTTTATGCTGGGCGCTGCGAGTTTATTCGCTCTGGCATCATGCAAGAAAACGGAAACAACCGCAACCGATGTAAACGCTGACTCTACGGAAACAGCAATCGTGGTAGATAATGATTCGTTGCCAATTACCAATGATTCTACAATCAACGCAATGGACAATGCTGCTGAAAATGCAGTGGATGCTACCGGCGACGCAATTAAAGATGGCGCGCAGAGCGTAAAAGAAGGTGCTGAAAACGTAGGAAACGACGTTAAAGACGCAACTGATGGCGATGGAAACCCTCGCAAATAATCAGTTTTTTATAAATTGTTTAAAACCTGCCAAGTACGGCAGGTTTTTTTCTTTCGGTATTTTCAGAGCATTATAAAATATCCTAAACATGAAAAAGATTGTACTGGGCGCCGCTGTCGCCTCTTTATTCCTAACAGCCTGTGAGAAGAAAACCACTGTAACGGTGGATGAAGCCGGGAATACCACCACGGTGGAAACGGTGGATTTTGATAAAGAACGCATTGATTCTACTGCTAAAAAAGTGGGAAACAAAATTGAAATTGCCGCGGAACAGACCGGTGATGCTTTAAAAGAAACCGGCCAGAACATTAAAGAAAAAGTAAATGATGCTGACTTAAAACTGAAAGAACGCAAGGAAACCAAGCGAACGGATACAGTACGGTAAGCCGTTACAGGGTTTCGGGAAATTCGTAACTTTACGGCTGATCAAATATTCCCCAGAAATGCGCCTACCCATTAAGCAAAAAACGCCTGATTTTACTGTTTCTGCTTCTTTCCCCGAACCATATTATTTTGAGAAAGATGGTTTAGAGATGAAGTCTTTGTACACAGAAGAGGATGCGGCAGAATTAAAGTCCAAAGGCTACAGCGCGGGAATGGCACCGTATCTGCGAGGGCCGTACACGACCATGTATGTGCAGAAGCCCTGGACCATCCGGCAGTATGCTGGATTTTCCACTGCGGAGGAATCTAATGCTTTTTATCGCCGGAATCTGTCAGCCGGGCAGAAAGGGTTATCCGTGGCGTTTGACCTGGCGACCCACCGCGGGTATGACTCTGACCATCCGCGTGTGGTCGGCGACGTCGGGAAAGCAGGTGTTGCCATCGATTCGGTGGAGGACATGAAAATTCTGTTTGACCAGATTCCGCTCGACCATATTTCGGTTTCGATGACGATGAATGGTGCCGTGCTGCCGGTACTGGCTTTTTATATTGTGGCCGCGGAAGAACAGGGCGTGGCGCAGCAGCAGCTGTCAGGCACAATTCAGAATGACATCCTGAAGGAATTCATGGTGCGGAATACCTACATTTATCCGCCGGCTCCGTCCATGAAAATCATCGCTGATATCTTTGAATACACCTCTCAGCATATTCCGAAATTTAACTCCATTTCCATTTCCGGTTATCATATGCAGGAAGCAGGCGCCACGCCCGTTCTGGAAATGGCCTACACGCTGGCCGACGGACTGGAATATGTGCGCACCGGTATTCAGGCAGGCATGAAGGTAGATGATTTCGCGCCGCGTCTCTCCTTTTTCTGGGCCGTGGGCATGAACCATTTTATGGAAATTGCCAAGATGCGCGCCGCACGTGTGATCTGGGCGCAATTGCTGACGCAGTTTAACCCGCAAAATCCGAAGTCCCTTGCACTCCGGACCCACTCGCAAACGTCGGGCTGGAGTCTGACAGAGCAGGAACCTTTTAATAATATTACCCGTACCGCGATTGAAGCGCTCTCCGCAGCACTGGGCGGAACCCAGTCTTTGCATACCAACGCGCTCGACGAAGCTATTGCACTCCCAACCGATTACTCGGCTAAAATTGCCCGAAACACCCAAATTATCCTGCAGCAGGAAAGCGGCATTTGTGATGTGGTCGATCCGATGGGCGGCAGCCATGTGGTGGAAGCTCTCACTCAGCAAATGATTACCGAAGCGATGAAGTACATTGATGAAATAGAGCAGGAAGGCGGTATGACCAAAGCCATCGAAGCCGGCATTCCGAAAATGAGGATTGAAGAGGCCGCCGCACGAAAACAGGCAAAGATTGACAGCGGTGAAGAATTTATTATCGGTGTTAATTCCTTCAGATCAACCCAGTCTCAAGCGGAACTGGACATTCTGGATATCGACAATACAGAAGTTCGCCGGAAACAAATTGAAAGGCTGCAGCACATTAAGCAAAATCGCGATGCCGCGGCTGCTGAAGAAATTATTGCTCAGCTCAGGGAAGCTGCGCGCACCGGAGAACAAAATTTACTGGAACTTTGTATTGAAGCTGCCCGCCGCCGGGTTACGCTCGGTGAAATGAGCGATGCCATGGAAGAAGTGTTCGGGCGTTATAAAGCTAATATTAAAACCATTCAGGGAGTCTATGCTATGAATGCAGATAAGAATGAATATTTCGCGCGTGCCTGTGCCTTAAGCGAGCAATTTGCTTCCGCAGCGGGCCGCCGGCCGCGGATTATGGTAGCCAAGATGGGCCAGGACGGCCATGACCGCGGCGCTAAAGTCGTAGCAACTGCGTTTGCCGATATGGGCTTTGATGTGGATGTAGCACCCCTTTTCCAGACGCCGGAAGAAGTGGCCAAACAGGCCGTGGAGAATGATGTTCATATTCTCGGGATTTCCTCACTGGCGGCCGGGCATAAAACATTGGTACCGCAGGTTGTGGAAGAACTGCATAAATACGGCGCAGATGATATTACCATTGTGGTGGGTGGTGTGATTCCGCAGCAGGATTATGATTTTCTGTACAGCAATGGCGCGGATTATATTTTCGGGCCGGGAACCAATCTGCCAAAGTCAGCCTGCGATATTCTCCAGGGTTTTTTAAACGAAGAATAACTTAACGTGCAATAAAATAAAAGCCGCTTGAGAAATTTTTCTCAAGAGGCTTTTAATATCAGCAAAACACCATAAATCTTACTGTTGTTTCTTTTTCGCCTGGGCGATATTGATAATAACCTGTATGGCTTTTTCCATGGATTCCAGCGCAACGTATTCATAAGGCCCGTGGAAGTTTAACCCGCCGGCAAAGATGTTCGGGCAGGGTAATCCCATATAAGAAAGCTGTGCGCCATCGGTTCCGCCGCGAATCGCTTTTATATTAGGCGTAATGCCTGCTTCCTTCATCGCCGCTTCCGCAATATCAATAATGTGCATTTTGCCTTCAAACTGCTGCTTCATGTTGCGGTACTGTTCCTTAATTTCAATTTCTGCTGTGCCGCTTCCGTATTTGTTGTTCATTTGTTCCACGCAGGAGGCAATCTGTTTTTTGCGCATTTCAAATTTCTCACTGTCATGGTCGCGGATGATGTATTGGAGGCTGGCCTCAGAGACATCTGCTTTAATTTCCATCAGGTGGAAAAAGCCTTCAAATCCCTTGGTGGTTCCCGGCGTTTCCTTCTCCGGTAAGAGCTGGGCAAATTCAGCCGCCAGCAAGGCAGCATTCACCATTTTGCCGTACGCATAGCCCGGGTGCACACTCAGTCCGTGAATTTTCACCACTGCGCCGGCTGCGTTGAAGTTTTCATATTCCAGTTCGCCCACCTCGCTGCCGTCCATGGTGTACGCCCACTGTGCACCGAATTTTTCCACATCGAATTTATGTGCACCCCGGCCGATTTCTTCATCGGGTGTAAATCCGATAGCAATTTTTCCGTGTTTTATTTCCGGATGTGCCATCAGATACTCAGCAGCGGTTACGATTTCCGCCACGCCGGCTTTGTCATCGGCGCCGAGCAGCGTGGTACCATCGGTGGTGATCAAAGTCTGGCCGATATAGTCCTTAAGTGTTTCAAATTTATCCGGCGACAGCGTAAAACCGGTTTCTTTATTTAAAACCAAATCACCGCCGTCGTAATTTTTCCAGATTTGCGGGTTCACATTTTCACCGCTGAAATCCGGAGAGGTATCATAGTGCGAGATAAAACCCACGACCGGCTCATCTGCTCCTTCCGGAAGGTTAGACGGCACATAGGCATAGATATATCCATTGTCATCTATCGAAACATCACTCAGTCCCAAACCTTTTAATTCTTCAAAAAGATAATTTGCGATATCCCACTGCCGCGGTGTGGAAGGCGTCGCTTCACTGTCGGCATCACTGGTGGAATATATTTTCACATAGGCGAGGAAACGATTGAGCAGTTTCTGGCTCCATTGTTCATCAAAGGATATTGTTGTCATAAAACGAGTATTTGAAACAAAGTTAAAGTTTTTTTGTGGCAGGATTCTGGCAGCTATTCTTCTTTTTAATATAAATTCCGGATGACTGAGGAGAAAATAGCGCTGCAGAACTCTTTTTTCAAAGTTTTGGTATATTTACGGAAAATGAAAAACACCCATGTTTTTAACTGAATGCCCGCGCGATGCCATGCAAGGCTGGCCGGAACCCATCGCTACTTCACAAAAAATCGACTACCTGAATGCCCTGATGACGGTTGGTTTTGATGTGCTTGACTGCGGAAGTTTTGTGTCGCCCCGAACTATTCCCCAAATGGCAGACAGTGCCACAGTGATTGAAGAGATTGACAAAGGCGTGTCGCGTACCCGGCTTTCTGTTATTGTAGCCAACGTGCGCGGTGCCGAAAAAGCACTGAAACATCAGGCGGTGGATATTCTTGGTTTTCCGTTCTCAGTGTCCGAAACTTTTCAGCAGCGCAATACCAATAAAAGCCGCGAAGAAGCTTATCAGCACATCAGCCGCATTGCAGAAATGCTGAAAGAAGACGGCCGCCAGCTGAATGTTTATTTTTCTATGGCTTTCGGAAATCCGTATGGCGACCATTGGGACGTGGAGGAGATTAAGGACTGGACGACGAAATTCAGTGATTTAGGCATTCGCCGGATTTTGCTGTCGGATACTACCGGTACCGGCACGCTGGAACAAATCAGTGAGTTGTTCACCGTGTTGCCGCACCAGTTTCCGGAAGTTGAATTTGGCGCTCATTTCCACAACAGGTACGAGGATTCTTATATTAAATTAAAAAGCGCTTATGATGCCGGTTGCCGCAGGTTTGATTCTGCCATCAAAGGAATCGGGGGTTGCCCCATGGCGAAAGATGAGCTCGTGGGAAACATGCCCACCGAACAGGTTATCAATTTCATGGCCGCTGAAAAAATCGACCACTCGCTGAACCTGCTGAATTTCGAGAGTGCTTACAATCAGGCAAAACGCATTTTTCATTTTTAAATTACATAAACAACACTATTATGGCAACTTCTAAAGTAACATATCTGGGCGATTTTCGCTGCGAATCTGAACATCTGCAATCCGGTACAAAAATCCTGACCGATGCGCCTACTGACAATCATGGTAAGGGAGAAGTATTTTCGCCCACGGACCTGTTTGCTACCTCGCTTGCGCAGTGCATGCTGACCACGATTGCGATCCACGGTAAACATAAAGAAATTGTGATCGACGGTTCCTACAGCGAAGTACAAAAAATTATGAACCCGAACCCGCGCCGCATCGCGGAAGTAGTGTGCAATATTTACATTAAAGGAAATTTTACCGCGGAACAGAAAGAATGGATTGAGGAAACCGGTAAAAACTGCCCGGTAGCATTGTCTTATGGCAGTGATGTGCAGCAAACCATTACTTTTATTTACGAATAAAAAGAATCGCTGCTGAAGGCGATAAGGTGTTATCACCCAATATTTTATTTAAACAGAAGACAGGAGTAAACGGCGGTTTTTTTTACGTAACTTTAAGTAAACTAAAAAACCAGCATTATGACTTCAACAATTACTTATTTGGGCGATTTCCGGATTGTCTCTGTACACGAAAAATCCGGGACCGAAATCATCACCTGCGCGCCGGTGCGTGAGGGTGGCACGGCCGAAGCATTTTCGCCTTCTGATCTGTTCGGGATTTCCTTCGGCCAGTCCATGCTGATGGCAGTGGCCGTACTTGGCAAGCCGCGCGGCATCGACATTACGGGTGCGACGTGTGAGCTCAAGAAATCCACCCACCCGAATCCGAAAAGGATCGGCACCATCTTCTGCATTATGCGGATCCCCGGTGCATTTACAAACGAGGAAAAAAGATTCATCGAGGAAACCGCGCTGGGTTGTCCGGTAGCACTTTCCATGCACCCCAATATTCAGAAAACCGTGCTTTTTGAATTTGAAAGGACACTGAACAGCGAGCCGGAAACTTTAAGTTTTGCTTAAAACATCCCCAGTTCGAAACGGGCTTCTTCGCTCATCATGTCCTTATTCCAGGCAGGCTCGAAAGTGAGTTCCAGATCGACTTCGGAAACATTTTCCACTTCAGATACCTTCTCGCGGACCTCTGCGGGAAGGCTTTCTGCTACCGGGCAGTTGGGCGTGGTAAGGGTCATGATGACCTTCACGGCTCCCTCATCAGAAATTTGCACGTCGTAAATTAATCCCAGTTCGTAAATATCTACGGGAATTTCCGGGTCATAAACAGTTTTAAGGGCGGCTATTATATTTTCGCCAATGTCGGCGATCTGATCATCTGTAAATTTCATAACTGAAAACAGCGTTTAGTTGGATTGTGTTGTGTCTAACAGTTCTTCCTGACGCATGCGCCGGAAAACATTTGCCAAAGTTAAGACATCTTTTTCACAGTATTGAACGATTCTAAATAAGTCTTTTTCTATATGATACATAGAAGCTACCTGAGAGCCGTCAATATCATCCTTCGGACTGGGAACACCAAAGAGATGAGCCAGCAGTTCCAGGGAAACATAGGATTTGTAATCACCGAATTTCCAGAGCTCCATCGTATCGAGATGCGGAATTTCCCAGGGTTTTTTGCCATATGTCTGGAATGGTACCGGCGGCTGCATTCCATTGATCAGGAAACGCCGTGCGATCCACGGGAAATCGAATTCTTTTCCATTGTGGGCGCATAAAACGACCTCTCTTAACTTCGGCCGGTTAAAGATCTGCCCGAATTCTTCCAGCAGTTTCTTTTCATCATGACCGTAAAAACTTTTTACCAGCAGTTTTTCGCCACGATCCAGAATACCTACTGATATGCACACTATTTTGCCAAATTCTGCCATAATGCCGCCACGCTCGTGGTAGAATTCCTCTGCGGTAAATTCATCTTTGCGCTGATACTTTGTTTTCTTTTCCCAAAGTTCCTGTTCAGCCGTGCTCAGCTCGTTCCAGTCCGCTACCTGCGGAACGGTTTCTATGTCCAGAAATAAAACTTTCTCCAGTGGAATTTTGTGTATCATGCGATTAATTTAAAGGTTAGCTTACAGCGGCACCGTTGGGTACTTTCCGTTCAGGCTGAAGCAGAATAACTTTTCCCTCGGTATTATAGACACCCAGCACCAGGCACTGACTGAAAAAGTTGGCAATCTGCTTTTCCGGGAAATTAATGATGGCCGCCACCTGTTGGCCGATTAAAATTTCAGGTGTGTACAAATCTGTGATTTGAGCGGAAGAATTCAGGACGCCGGCTTCGCCAAAATCAATAGTCAGCTGATAGGCAGGCTTTTTGGCGCGCGGAAATTCCTTCGCGCTGAGGACCGTACCCATTCGGATATCCAGTTTTTCAAAATCTTCCCAGTTAATCTTGGCTTTCATCCTTCTCCTTTTTGGCAGCAACGATAAACTGGTACACCAGCTCATGCTGCTCTTCATTCAGTTTTGCTTTGGGTGCCATTGCATTCATAATACCAACCCAGTCGCGGTTGGAATAATCGTCAGGGTTTGGCAGATCGTGACATTTTCCGCAGGAATTATTAAATAAGGTCATGCCCTGCTGATACCGTTCCGCCATCAGGGTTTTGTTCTCTGCGACCGGATTTACCTTCGGGGAACAGGAAGTGATTACAAAAGAAAATGCAGCGATTGCAAAGGAAGCAAGTGTATACGTATTCAGGGAATTTGGTTTTTGCATCAGTTTTATATTAATGAATTACTCAAAAATACAGAATTTAAATAAAAAGAAGTTAAAGCCTCTAACCTACACCGGTCGGAAAATAATAATTGTAATTTTACCTCTATGAAAATGCTGTCTACGAAAGAACTGGCGGAAGGATTGCGCCGCGGCGATAAACGGCTGCTCAGCAAGGCAATTACCCTGGTGGAAAGCACTTTGCCGATGCACCGGGAACAGGCGGATGAACTACTGGAAATGCTGATGCCGTTCACAGGAAAGTCTGTGCGGATCGGAATTACGGGGGTGCCCGGTGCCGGAAAATCTACCTTTATCGAAAGTTTCGGGCAGGTGGCTATTGCGCAAGGCCACAAAGTAGCGGTACTGGCGATTGACCCGAGTTCCTCTCGTAACAAAGGTTCGATCCTGGGTGATAAAACACGGATGGAAGAGCTTGCCAAATCTGAGCACGCCTTTATCCGGCCCAGTCCCAGCTCCGGCTTTCTGGGCGGTGTGGCAAACACCACTTTTGAAACGATGCTGCTCTGCGAAGCTGCCGGCTACGATTATATTTTAATTGAAACAGTTGGCGTGGGGCAGAGTGAAGTGCTGGTGTCTGAAATTACGGATGTTTTTCTTTTCATTAAAATCATTGGCGGAGGTGATGAACTTCAGGGAATCAAACGCGGCATCATGGAAATGGTGGATATTATTTTCATCAATAAAGTGAATGATACAAACCGCCTGCAGGCTAAAAATATGAAAGTGGAGCTGAAACGGGCACTTCATTTCCTGCCGCATCAGGAAGCGGACTGGAAAGTTCCCATCCTGCTCGGCGCGGCACTGGAAAAAGAGGGACTGGATGAGGTCTATGAAACCATACATGAATTTATTGACCGCAAGAAAAAGTCCGGCAGGCTGGAGATAATCCGTCAGCAACAGGCTGGCCGGAGGTTTGAGTTTTGGGTGCAAAATTATATTCTGCAAAGGACACGTCAGCAGGAAGAAGGCAACAACAGTTACCAGCAGCATCTGGACCAGGTCAGCCAACTCCAGGCAAATCCCAGTACGGAAGCCTTGCGTTTTGTAAATAAATTATTTAAGAAAGACTAATTAAGGCTTGTCTTTTGGAACTGCATTCGCTGTAATGTAGCCATCATATGAAATTGCCTGGCGGTCGTTGGAATCGATGGCAACGTAGGCATTTCCATTATTAAACACTTCAATAATAACCTTTTGTACGTGCGGCTGGTCTTCAACTGCAACGGTGAAAACAGTGCTGCCTTTCTTTTTCTGCTCCGGCATTACACTAAACTTTTTGGAGGTAAAGCGATACGAGTTTTTATCGGGGTCCATGGAAGGTACATACATACGCCCAAAGTAGGGTAGTGTAACTTCCATTTCACCGCGTTTCAGGACAATGCTGTAGCCATAATCCAGTTCCAAGAGGCGTCCCGCACTTCCGTTGCGCAGCGCATACATAGAATTGATGACATCCATACCAGTAGGGTGTGCGCGCTCTGCCATAAAAGTGAACTCCTGCCGTTCCGTAAGTGTATTCACCTGCGCCGGGCTGATGGAAGACCGCGAACTGCAGGAAAACAGGAACAACAGGGAACAAATAAGCGTAAAAGGGACTAGTATATATTTCATGACTTTTTTTATTTATAGAACAGCAAAAATAGTGCTGTAGTATCCGAGCTGCCGCAATTGGAATAAAAATTGTTTAACCCCAATCCAGAACTAAACGAAAAATTATGAAAAAGGTAAATAAGTTTTTGGGTTTCAGTGCGGTAGCGATGCTGGTGGTGGCCTGTACCACGAATCCTATTACAGGCAGGAAGTCACTTCATCTGGCCAATGATCAGGAGATCAGCGCCATGGCTTTGCAGCAGTATCGGGAAACACTTTCTAAAGCGAAAGTAGTAAAAGGAACCAGCGCCGCAAAAAGCGTGAATAATGTGGGAATCCGGATAAAGAATGCTGCAAATAATTACTATCGCAGTATTGGCCGGGAAGCAGATCTTGCCAACTATCAGTGGGAATTTAATTTAATTGATGATAAACAGATCAACGCCTGGTGTATGCCCGGCGGTAAAGTTGCCGTGTACAGTGGAATTCTTCCGGTGACGAAGAATGACACCGGTCTGGCCGTGGTTCTTGGCCACGAAGTTTCCCATGCGCTGGCCGGACATGGTAACGAAAGAATTTCGCAGGCAATGGTCGCACAGTATGGCGGCGCCATTCTCGGAAGTTCGATCTCCAATGGACAGATGGCTGCTATTTTCCAACAGGCCTACCCACTCGGTGCGCAGGTAGCACTCCTGAAATACGGCAGAAGCCAGGAGCTGGAGGCTGATGAAATGGGTTTATATTTAATGGCGATGGCAGGTTACGATCCGCGTGAAGCGCAACCGTTCTGGCAGAGAATGGAAGCACAGTCATCCGGAAACCGACCGCCTGAATTCCTCTCAACGCACCCGAATCCGGCAACGCGTCGTGCAGATTTAGACAGGCATTTACCGAAGGCGCTGGAATATTATGCCGCCGCAACTGGTAAAAAATAACCATCTTTGTAGATAATAAAACCTTTCCGGACCCGCTCGCTGTCCGGAAAGGTTGCTTAAAATCACCTCGTCATGAAAAATCTTTCTTTTATCGGCTTGCTTTTATTGGGGCTTGCCTTTCTTTTATACTGGCTGCTGCCTGAGTTTTCAGTGGTCCGCCTTTTTGAACCCATCAGTCTGATGGGAATCCTGGCCGGCATCGGTATTGGCCTGATCATCGGTGGAATTGTAGGGTATGTCAGCAAAGGAACTGCAGTAAGAGAAGAGCAGAAGCGCCGCGAACTCAAGGAACTGCGTAAGGAAAAGGAAAGACTGGAACAACAGACTGCTGAACTTAATAAGCAACAAACGGTAACTTATGTGCCGGATGATCACAAAAATCCCCCGGATTATTACTAATCGGAGGATTTATGAATCTAATTAAACTTTTAGTTAAAGTTCATAACCAATTCCTACCATAAACAGGCTCGGACGGCTATCATAGCGGATTTCATTAGAAGCATCGTTTGCTACATTGTTGTTAATGAAAGTACGCTGGTCTTTGGAGAACGCACCTTCATACTTGGCGTTCAGAATCAGCTTCTGCAGCTGAACCTGCGCACCAAACTGATAGCCGACGGTAAATTCTTTCATTGCATTTTCCTTAAAATCCCTGAACTGCTCATTGGCAGCCAGGTTATAGGAAGCAACAGGCCCGGCGAAAATTCCCAGATTATCCCCAAGAATGTTGTATCCCAACAGTACCGGCACATCTACACGATTGCTCTTTGCTTCCAGTGTAGTACCTGTGACAGGTTCTGTGAACTCAGACTTGAAAGTCGTGTAGTAAATTTCCGGCATTACAAATAACGAAGCCGGAAGTCCCACCTTGGCAGACAAACCCACATTGAAACCAACGTTGTTTTTTCCTGACTCGCTGTAGGCGTTACCTGCCGTTGTTTTAATATTACTCCAGCTCGGAGAATCCGTTTTAAACAACAAATTGGCTTTACCGGCAAATTTAATCTGCGCGGTTCCCAGTAAACTGGCGCTCACAAGCGCTGCACTAAGAAGTTTCTTCATTACTTTGAGGTTTAGTTATAATATTTTCTATTGAAGTTTTATTCGTCTCCAGGAAGTACTCCCGAAGCTCTTTGAATAATTCTGAGGAATAAACGAAATCAATCAGATTTTTATTGCCTGCATTGATTACGTTGTCTTTGGTGCCTTCCCACTCTTTCAGGCCCATTCGCAGATAGACGATCTTTTCGCCAATGGTCATCACCGAATTCATATCGTGGGTGTTGATGATGGTGGTTGTTTTATATTCTTTGGTAATTTCCAATAGCAAATCATCAATTACATTGGATGTGTAAGGATCCAGCCCGGAGTTGGGTTCATCGCAAAACAGATATTTCGGATTGTTCACAATGGCCCTGGCAATAGCCACACGTTTCTGCATCCCACCGGATATTTCGGAAGGAAACTTCCGGTTGGCTTTCTCCAGATGCACACGCCCAATCACCTCAAAGACCCGGCGCTTTTTTTCCCGAAAAGTGAGATTGGTGAACATATCGAGCGGAAACATAATATTTTCCTCGACCGTCATGGAATCGAACAAAGCACTGCCCTGAAAAACGGTGCCAATTTCGGCACGAAGATGCTGCTTTTCATCGCGGCCCATTTTATTAATGTCCTTTCCGTCGAACAGGATTTCACCGGCTGTCGGCTGATATACATTCAGCAGGCTTTTCAGGAAAACTGTTTTTCCCGATCCACTCTGACCGATAATAAGATTGACTTTGCCGGTATCAAAATTGGTTGAAATGCCCTTCAAAACCTGCACCTCATCAAAGCTTTTCGTTAAATCTTTAACCTCTATCATTAGCTAAGAAACATTTGGGTGAGAATTAAGTTCATTACAATAATGGCCACAATGGTCCAGACCACAGCCTGCGTACTCGCGCGTCCTACTTCCAGCGAGCCTCCTTTCACATTATAACCGAAATAGGCAGGAATCGTAGCAATTAAAAAAGCAAAAGCGGCCGTCTTAAAAAAAGCATACCAGATGAAATAAGCCGGCATATACATCTGAATCCCGGTAATATAATCTGCCTTGCTCCAGCTGCCGGTAGCGGTTCCAGCCAGATATCCACCCCAGATGCCAAAGACAATACTGATCGCAATCAGCAACGGGTTGAAAAGAACGCTCGCCAGAATTTTGGGAAGAATCAGGAAATTAGGTGAGTTTACACCCATGATATCAAGAGCGTCAATTTGTTCTGTAACACGCATCGTTCCAATACTGGAGGCAATATAAGAGCCTACTTTTCCGGCAAGAATTACCGAAATAATCGTCGGGGAAAATTCAAGGATCAACACGACCTTAGTAGCGTAGCCAATAAATGAATTCGGGATTGGAAATGAGGAAGCGCTGAAATTATTAAACATCTGAATGGCTACCACCGCACCCACAAAGATGGACGTGAATAATACAAGTCCAAAGGAATTCACTCCCAAGTCGTGAATTTCGCGCATGAACAGTTTAAAGAAAACAGAGGATTTCTGAGGCCGCTTCATCGTTTTGCCCAAGAGCAGAAAATAAGCGCCCACCTGGCTCAGAAGATTTTTTACCATGCTGCTAAATTACTATTTTTTTATGTTTGTCTGCCGGTTTTATTGTGCGTTCCGGTCGCCGCTGATCATTAAATACACCGTTTTCAGGATGATAATCAGGTCGAGTGTCAGGGTCCAGTTTTTCACGTAGAAGGCATCGGCCAGAATTCTTTTGTGCATCTGCAAATCCATATCACCGCGGTCGCCGCGCAAACCATTCACCTGCGCCAGCCCGGTAATGCCCGGTTGAACCAAACTGCGCACCGCATACCGGCCTATTTTCACCTTGTACAAATCATCAACCAAAAGCATATGCGGCCGAGGCCCCACCACAGACATATCGCCTTTCAGCACATTGATGAACTGCGGAAATTCATCCAGGCTCGTTTTCCGCAGAAACTTCCCGAAGCGGGTAATGCGCTTATCATTGGTTTCTGTAGTTTTCAGAGTGGATTCATCGTTGACCTGCATGGTGCGGAATTTCAGGCAATTGAACACGCGTTCATGATACCCATATCTTTTTTGAATGAAAAATACCGGTCCGCGGCTGTCCAGCTTAATCAGCAAGGCAAGGAGCGGAAACAACCAGCTGCCGATGAGTAGCAATATCAGTACCGAAAAGGCCAGATCAAAGGTCCGTTTTACCACCATATTGAAAACATCATCCAATGGGAAGCGCGACCGTACCAGGATCGGATGGGTTTCAATATATCCCAGTTCATATTGGAAAAAGCTGTTGCGCACCATACTTGGTACCAGAGAAACGCGCACTTTATTCTGCTCAGCCAAGCGATAAATTTCATATTCTTTCGCTTTGGGTACAATGCCAGCGTCGGTGCTCAGGAACATAGTGTGGATTCCGTATTCTTTCCAGAAGGAAACCAGTTTATCGGCATCGGTAATATCGGCCGGTGCATATTCATACACTTTAAACCCATAGTCGCGCCTTTCATTAAAAATAGTACGCAGCAGATCCATCGAGGGGTCACCGGAAAAAAACATCACATTCCGGAAGTTAAGGCCACGGCTGCGGATATATTTTAAAGTAAAGAAAAGAAGTGATTTCGTTAAGAATAAAAAAAGGAAAAGCCAGAAGGAAAGAAGCGTTCTGTCCTGTTGCAGAAAAGTTTGCGTACTCACTTTCGCCAGCAGTATAATCCCGAACACAAAAATAAAGATGTGGGTAATGAGCCGTTCCAGGTAAACGGTGTAGGTGATGTTTCTGGCAATTGAGTATAATTTTGTGCGTCCGCTCAGCAGTATCCAGATAAAGGAAAGCAGGGCGACCAGCAAACCAAACTGTTCCCAGGCTTCGGAAGTGATTTGTATTTCCTGTGAGCGTACGAAAAACCGCGTAAGAACAGCAGTAATTACGGCAACATCCAGTAAGATAAAAATAGTTTTAAAATATCGGGAATACCGCAGGCGTTGCATAAAGCGGGTTTAATCACCGTAAATCTACTTTAATTTATGGAATATCCAAATATTTATGGGTCTGAACAGAGGCGCGCCACTGTGGATTTGCCATAATGAAGTCGGTAATCTTCGGGTACATTTCCGCGCGCTTGCTCCATTCGCTCTGCATATAACGTACGCATTCCGGCGATACCTTCTCCGCCTGTTGCTGGGCAAACGTAAAGTCATTGTTATTATAAACAATCACTTTCAGTTCATTTGCTTTCTGATAAATTTCGGGTAAGGGTAACGCTGTTTTTTTGGGGGACAGGGTGATCCAGTCCAGTTGGCCGCTCATCGGGTACGCTCCCGAAGTTTCAATATGAATCCGGCAGCCAAGTTCTTTCAGCCTGGCGGTTAGTACATCGAGGTTCCACATCAGCGGTTCACCGCCGGTTAACACAACGGTCTTACAATGCTTCGCGGCAGTTTCAGCAATTTCCAGGGCACTGTATGCCGGATGCAGATCTGCATTCCAGCTCTCCTTCACGTCGCACCAGTGGCAGCCAACATCACAACCGCCCAAACGAATAAAATACGCTGCCGCACCGGTGTAGGCACCTTCGCCCTGCAGCGTATAAAAATGTTCCATCACGGGCAGCAACATGCCGCGCTTCATTAATATCTCCTGTTCTTCTTTAGTCATTATAAACGGATGTTTTGTACGCCAGCAACGTGTTTTTCATAAGCATGGCGCGTGTCATCGGACCGACGCCGCCGGGCACCGGTGTAATCCAGCTGGCTTTATCGCGGCAACTTTCAAAATCTACATCGCCCAGCAACATGTATCCTTTTTCGTTATCAGCATCCACACGGGTAATGCCCACATCAATGATGATGGCGCCTTCCTTAATCATATCAGCTTTCAGGAAGTTAGGGTCGCCCAGGGCCGTAATCACGATGTCTGCGTTTCGGGTAAAGTTTTCAATATGCGGCGTGTAGGAATGCGTGAGCGTCACGGTAGAATTGCCGGGGAAATCTTTTCGGCCCATCAGAATACTCATGGGTTTCCCCACGATGCGGCTTCTGCCAATGATTACGCAGTGTTTGCCCTGTGTATCAATCTGATATCGTTCCAGTAACGTGAGAATTCCAAATGGCGTGGCCGGCAGAAAGGTGTCCATCTCCAGCGCCATTTTTCCAAAGTTTTCCGGGTGGAAACCATCCACATCTTTTCGTGGATCAATCGCCATGATAATTTTTTCCTGGTCAATTTGTTTCGGGAGTGGCAGCTGAACAATAAAACCATCCACTTCCTTAGACTTATTCAGCTCTTCAATCTTTTCCAGCAACTCTGCTTCGGAAACTGTGCTTGGGAACTTAACCAAAGAGGAGCGGAAGCCTACCTGCTTGCAGTCTGTTATTTTATTATTGACGTACGTGGTGCTCGCCCCGTTATTTCCAACGAGAATAGCCACCAAATGTGGCGCACGACGTTTCGACTCAAGGATTTTATCTACTTCTGCGCGGATCTCCTGTTTGATGTCTTTGGAGGTCTGCAGCCCGTCAAGAATTTTTGCCATTTTATTTTTACTTTAGATTTATTTCGGAAGGAACGCGGCCGCTGCTGCAACTCTTACCTTACTCCCTAAATCTTCTGCTGCGCGCGCTTGCTTTCGCTGTGCAAAATTACTTAAAAAATACGGGGACTCAATCCTTAACGCTGTGTTTTGTAGTAATTGATAAGGCCGTTGGTGCTGCTGTCGTGCGAGCTTACTTCTGCTGTCTCCTCTAATTCCGGGAGGATGGTTCCGGCCAGTTTTTTGCCGAGTTCCACGCCGTACTGGTCGAAGCTGAAAACATTCCAGATGATGCCCTGCACAAAAATCTTGTGTTCATACAAAGCGATGAGTTGGCCGAGTGTATGCGGCGTAAGTTCTTTAAACAAAAAGGAATTAGTAGGTGTGTTGCCGGCAAATACTTTAAAACTTACTGGTGGTTCCTGCGCCTGCTTTTCTGCCGTAAGCACATCTTTTTCGGCTTCCACCTCTTCCTCTGTCTTTCCGAAAGCTAAAGCTTCGGTTTGTGCAAAGAAGTTGGCGAGCAGTTTTTGATGCTGATCATTGGAACCCGACAACGGTTTCGCATACGCAATAAAGTCTGCGGGAATCAACTCCGTTCCCTGATGAATGAGCTGAAAAAAAGCGTGCTGCCCGTTGGTGCCCGGCTCTCCCCAAATGACTGGGCCGGTTTCATACGTAACAAAATCACCATTGCGGTCCACAGACTTTCCGTTACTTTCCATATCTCCCTGCTGAAGGTAGGCTGCAAAGCGATTCAGGTATTGCGAGTACGGTAAAATCGCATAGGTGGCGGATCCCATGAAGTTGCGGTACCAAATGCCCAGCAAGGCCATCAGCACCGGCACGTTTTCCTTATGATCTGCAGTTCTGAAATGGCGGTCTGTCTCATGCGCACCCCGAAGCAGCTGTTCGAAATTTTCGTAGCCTACGGCCAGGACAATGCTCAGACCGATCGCGCTCCATAAAGAATACCGGCCGCCTACCCAGTCCCAGAATTCGAAGATGTTTTCCCGGGCAATACCAAATTCCAGCACCGCCGGAATGTTGGTGGAAAGTGCGACAAAATGTTTTGCGACATCTTCTTCACTGCCATTTTCCAGGAACCACATTTTTGCTGCGGCTGCATTGGCCATGGTTTCCTGCGTGGTAAATGTTTTACTGGCAATAATGAACAAAGTGGTTTCTGGTTGCAGGTCTTTCAAGGTTTCGGCGAGGTGGCTGCCATCGACGTTGGAAACAAAATGTACATTCAGGCGCGTGCGGTAATGTTTCAGGGCAGAAGAAACCATCGCCGGTCCCAGATCTGAACCGCCAATACCGATATTAACAACATCCGTAATCTGCTTTCCGCTAAAACCTGTATGCGCCCCCGAATTAACAGCCGAGGAAAAAGATTTCATCTGGCTGAGGACTCTTTTGACATCAGGTTTAATATTTTTGCCGTCTACGAAAACCGGGTCCTCGCTGAAATCACGCAGGGCAGTATGGAGCACGGCCCGACCTTCGTTTTCATTTATTTTTTCACCGCGGAACATCGCTTCGATGGCTTGAGGCAGGCCACATTCTTCTGCTAATGCCAACAAGAGTTCCAGTGTTTCCTGCGTGATTAAGTTTTTGGAGTAATCAAAAAGATAATCCGGTGCAGTTACAGAGAACTGATCGAACCGTTGCGGGTTTTCATTAAAAAGCTGGCGCAGATCAAAGTCATTATCAGCAAAATGTTGCTGAAGTTTTTGCCAGGCCAATGTGTGCGTAGGATTAACTTTAGGAAGCATTGGTGTTTTTCTTAAATTAAGCTAAAAAAAATGTCATTCTGCAATGTACAAAGAATTTGTTCAGGCTATTATTTGCCGACCGGCTCATTTTTGATGTAAGCCGGGAGCAGTACTGCCACGGCTATTACGCCGGCGGTGAGCAGCATTGTTTTGCCTGTATGAATTTTTTTCACGGTAGAGATGTTGTTTTTATCAATGGTAAAACGTTGTCCATCGCTGTTACTGCCCGTGATTTTATCTTTGGTAATGGATTCCACTTTGAAATTGTATCTCTGTCCGGTATTGTCCTTAAAGGTATATGTTTTACCGGTTTTTACTGAGTTTTCAACTGTGCCGCCATTCTGAGAGGAGACTAATGTGGTTGTACAGGAATTCAGTAAAATTAAAAGGCTGAACCCCGAGGCGAATAGAAACTTTTGCATGTTTTAAATTTCCCGCAAAAGTATTGTTTTCGCTTTTATTCCTTTTCCTCCAGTGTAATATTTTTGGTGATTTTATACTTGCGCCGCCGCTTCACTCTCTGCTCCTCGCCCAATACCCGACCCCAGGGTTCCATGCCCTGCACTCTTTCAAATATAATTTTAAGAATAGCCAGAAAAGGGATACTTAAAAACATTCCGCTGATGCCCCACAATTCTTCACCGATTAATAAGCCGATGAATGTAAACAATGCATTGATTTTTACTTTGGAACCCACCACTAAAGGCAGGGTGATGTTGGCATCGATGGCGTGAATAACAATAAATCCGGCCACCAGCAATAATAAATGGTCGCCGCCGGTAGCAAATGAAATCAGGCTTGCCAGTAAGATAGAAACGGCAATGCCGATATACGGAATCACGTTCAGCAAACCGGTCAGCACAGCCAGCAGGATTGCATATTTCACACCCAAAATGGAAAGTAAAATACCTGTCAGAATACTGACGATAACAATCTGAATGAAAAGTCCGGAGATATAGTCTTTAATAATATTCTGAATTTCATGAATTCCCTCATTTACTTTTTCAAAATGTTCTTTCCTGAAAATTGAAATAATGAACTGATACAGCAGCCGGCGGTAGTTTAAGATAAAAATAAAAAACAGCGCACTGAACGCGAAAAAAGCCATCGTTGAGGAAAACATGGTCACGGTGAAACCCAGAATCAGTCCGGTGGAAGACAGCAGTTTTTCCAGTCCCTGATTGATGTAACTCATCTGCTTGTGAATATTCAGTCCGAAAGTTTTTGAAACCCAGCGTTGTAAATCTGCAAAAGATTTGGTTACCTGTTCCTGCAGCATCGGGTAATCCTGCGCGAAATCACTCAGCTGTACGGAGAAAAAATAAATCAATCCCGACAGCACCGCCGCCATCAGCAGTAACGCCGTAAAAGTGGACAGCGGCCGGGAGAACCTGATCTTTCTTTCCAGGAAGTTGGCAAACTGCACAAACAGCAGCGCCATCAGCACGGCAAAAAACAAGGGAGCCAAAACCGTTTTTCCGATTTTGGCTAAGAATCCCAGGAGTATAATGCTGATAAGAACCAGAGTCAGCCTGGCAACGAAGGGCAACTGCACCTGTTTCATGCGTTCAGTGAATTTTAAGGTAAGATAGGCAAATTACGGCAACGTCCTGCTATTTCCGGACCAAATTTCAGGAGCCGAGCGCCAGTTCAATCACCTGGCTCATGCGGTCCACGTAATGGATCTGCAAATCTTTCAGGTAATCCTTTTTAATTTCCTCCACGTCGCGGCGGTTGGCTTCGCACAGAATAATTTCCTTAATGCCGGCGCGGGCAGCAGCCAGCAGTTTTTCTTTTATGCCACCCACCGGCAGCACTTTTCCACGCAGCGTGATTTCGCCGGTCATGGCCAGATGCGGTTTCACTTTTTGATTCCGGAAACTGGAGACGATCGAGGTGAGCATCGCGATACCTGCCGACGGACCATCTTTTGGCGTCGCACCTTCCGGTACGTGTACGTGAATGTTTTTTTCTTTTAAATCTTCTTCGGAAATGCCCAGTTCTGCGTGTTTGGCTTTAATATATTCCAGCGCAATGGTAGCTGATTCCTTCATCACATTCCCCAAATTTCCGGTCATGGTTAGATTGCCTTTACCAAAACTCAGAATACTTTCTATAAAGAGAATGTCGCCGCCCACCTGGGTCCAGGCGAGACCGGTTACAACGCCGGGCGCATCGGTTATTTCCGACAGGCTGCGCGGGCGCGGCACACCCAGGATCTCATCAATTTTTTCGATGGTTAATTTAGGCGAATAATCCTTCTCCAAAGCAGTTTGCAGCGCAACCCAGCGCGCAACGGAAGCAATTTGCTTTTCCAGACGACGCACTCCGCTTTCGGAGGTATGGGCATCAATAATATGTTTTAATTCTGCCGTGCCAAGTTTAAAGGATTTGGCCGTAAGTCCGTTTTCCTCCTGCTGCTTTTTAATAAGGTGTCGCTTGGCAATTTCAGTTTTTTCTTCCAGCGTATAGCCCGCAATTTCAATGACCTCCATACGATCCAAAAGCGGTCGCTGAACGGTAGAAAGCGAGTTAGCGGTGGCAATGAACATGACTTTGGAAAGATCGTAACCAATTTCGAGGAAGTTGTCATAAAAACTGTTGTTCTGCTCGGGATCCAGCACTTCCAGTAAAGCAGAACTTGGGTCGCCGTGCGTGCCCTGCCCGAGTTTGTCGATCTCGTCCAGTACAATTACAGGATTAGAAGTTCCGGCTTTTTTAATGGATTGCAGAATTCGCCCGGCCATCGCGCCGATATAGGTTTTACGGTGTCCGCGGATTTCCGATTCATCATGCAGCCCGCCTAAGGACAACCGAACGTATTTTCTCCCCAACGCATCTGCCACGGATTTTCCCAAGGACGTTTTACCGACACCCGGAGGCCCCACGAGGCACAGGATCGGCGACTTCATATTGTTTTTAAGCTTCAGCACGGCCATGTGTTCCAGGATACGCTTTTTAATATCATCCAAGCCGTAATGTGCTTTGTCCAAAACCTTTTCGGCTTTGGCAATATCAAAAGCATCTTTGGAGTATTTCTGCCAGGGCAGATCGGTGAAGAAATCCAGATAATTACGCTGAACATTGTAATCCGGCGCATTTGGGTTTTGGCGCTGCAGGCGGTGAATTTCCTTCTGAAAATGTTCTTCCACTTCCTCGCTCCATTTCAGTTTGGCTGCTTTTTCCTGCAGTTCTTCCACATCGGATTCGGGGCCGCCGCCGAGTTCCTCCTGAATGGTCCGGATCTGCTGATTCAGGAAATATTCCCGTTGTTGTTTATCGAGGTCTTTACTGGTTTTCTGGTGAATCTGGCTGCGCAGTTCCAGTTTTCGGTATTCATCATGCATCAGCGCGTAGCATTTTTCGGCCCGACTGATGAGGCTTTTTTCTTCCAGTAGCTTTTGTTTCTGAGCCGGCAGGAAACTGGCGTTGGCGCAGATGAAGTTCAGCAAATCATCATTATCGCTAATGTTCTTGATCGCAAAACTGGCCGCGGAGGGAATATTCGGGTCCAACTCGATCATCTTCAAGGCGAGGTCTTTAATGTTTTCCAGCAGCGCGTCGTATTCGTCTTTTTTACGTGTAGAAGCGTCTTTCAGCGTGGTGATTTCTGCTTTAAAAAACGGCTTCTCCGCGGTGATCCGGTCAATGCGGAAACGCTGGTATCCTTTGGTAATTGCTGTGATGTTTCCTTCGGGCAGCTGAATGATTTTAATAATGCGCGCCAAGGTGCCAATTGCATGCAGGTCTTCAGCTTCGGGGTTTTCCACACTGCTGTTTTTCTGGCTTACGATGCCGATGAGTTCATTATTTTGCTGGGCTTCCTGCAGGAGTTTAATGCTCATCTCGCGTCCGGCGGTAATGGGCATAATTACTTTCGGGAACATC
This sequence comes from Kaistella sp., assembly GCA_032057205.1. Classification (GTDB taxonomy): domain Bacteria; phylum Bacteroidota; class Bacteroidia; order Flavobacteriales; family Weeksellaceae; genus Kaistella. The sequence continues at coordinate 89,030 of DAMCFT010000001.1, read as the reverse complement.
ACCATATTGCGCACGGGAAGAATCGGGAACACCTTTTGGTCGCTGTTCTCGGCAGCGTTCTCCAGGTCGGCCAGATTGATTTCTTCCGTTACAATGCTAAAACTGTCATCCAGAATATTTTCCAGATTAAGATCGTTTATATCAGTCATAATTTATAATAATGACATAATGTCATTCGAGTTAAAGTAATTTTAAGACAAATGCAGCTAAAAAGCGCTGCATGGTCGGTTTTAAAAACAGTAGATTTAATGGCTCAAGCAGTATGCCAGCCACAAAGAGCGCCAAAATTTCCTGAGCGGTGCCGCACTGCCTAAATTAGTTTTCTGATTTTTTTCTAATCTCTTAAAAATGTGTATTTTCGCACACTGATAAAATTTATACATAAACAATGGCAATTTTAGGAGAAATTAGAAACAGGCCTTGGCTTTTGATGGGGATTATTGCAGTGGCAATGCTGGCTTTCGTAGTCAACCCGGACAGCCTGGAAAAACTCTTCGGCGCCGAACCCGGTGTATATGGGGAAGTAAACGGTGAGAAAATCACCAAGGAAGAGTTTGATGATCAGCTCTTTATCCTGCAGCAGCAGGCGCAGCAGCAGGGACAGCCTGCGCGCGGTCTGGAAGAGCAGGCCTGGCAGATGCTGGTACAGTCCAAACTGATCAAGCAGCAGTTTGAGAAAATGGGCTTCACCCTGACCGACGATATGTTCTGGAACCAGTTGCAGTTCGATCCTATGTTTGCCCAGAATCCTGAGAACTTTGATGCCAAGGGAAACTTTAAAATTCAGGAAATTAAAAAGCAGGTGGAGGAATTAAAAACCACCAACGCAGAATTCTATAACAACTGGATAAAAACCCGCCGCGCAATCGAATACAGAATGATGGCGCGCCAGCTTTTTGCAAATGTTTCCACCGGAATTACCGTGAGCAAAAAAGAAGCAGAGCAGGTGATGAAAGAGCGCGATCAGCTGGCGGAAATTGATTTCATTAAAGTGGATTACGACGCGTACGCTCAGAAAAATCCGGTGAAAGTAACAACCAGCGATCTGAAAGATTATATCAGCAAGCATCCGGTCATGTTTAAGAGAGATGCAAGCCGCAACTTGGGTGTTGTTTTGTTCCCGGCACAGCCAAGTGCACAGGATGATGCAGCGGTACTGGCAGAAATTAATAAGCTGTATACCGAAGGAAGCGATATGAGTGGCGGAAAAGAAAATTTCCAGAATACCACGAATGATTCCATGTTTGTGGCACTGAATTCTGATATGCCGTTCAATCCACAGTATTTCCCTGCGAGCCAGTTGCCGGCTGCGATTAAGGATAAAGTGGCTTCCGCGCCGATCGGGGCAACATTCGGTCCGTACAAAGAGCAAAACCTGTATGTAGTTTCGAAACTGGTTGACAAGAAACCGGCAGATTCTACATTATCAAGACATGTCCTGGTGACGTACAAAGGAAATCAGGCGGCCGGAGCTGAAACCCGTTCAAAGGAACAAGCAAAAAAACTGGCTGATTCCATTGCAGCCGTCGTAAAAGCGGATCCGTCTAAATTTGCAGAAATGCTGAAGTATTCTGCGGATCCGGGCTCTGCCCAGCAAGGCGGAAGCGTGGGCTGGACCACACCGGAAACGCCGTTTGTGCCCGAGTATCTGGACTTTCTGGCGAACAACGGAAAAGGAGCTACCTCAGTCGTGGAAACGATGTACGGATACCATGTCATCAACATTGAAGACAAAAAATCCGGCGCCATGGGATACAAAATTGCGAACCTGATCAAAGCCATCAAACCGTCTGATAAAACAGAAAACGAGGTGTACACCAAAGCAACCAAGTTCATTCAGCAGGTACAGGGCAAGAGTTTCAATGACTTCGCCAATATTGCCAAGAAAGCAAACTATAACTTTAATAACCCGCGTGAGGTGGGCCGTTTCCAGGGTCAGATTATGGGACTGGGGACTGATAAAGATGAGGAAATCATTGCCTGGGCTTTTGATAAGAAAAGAAAGAAAGGTGATACTGATATCTTTACGGTGGACGGTACCGGTGACCGCGTAGTAGTGTATGTAAATGGAATCCAGGATGCCGGCACGGCAGATCCGGAAGCAGTTCGTGACCAGATTGAACCTATCGTCCGTAACCAGATGCTGGCTAAGCAGATCAGCGATAAAATCAATTCTGCAAAGGCTTCCACTTTGGATCAGTTGGCAAAAACCTTCGGTACCCGCAAGGAATCTGCACAGGTGAATATGCTGTCGCCAATGGTGAACGGAGCTATGGAACCAAAAGTTGCCGGTGCTGCATTTGGCGTTGCTAAAAATAAGCTGTCCAACCCGGTGGAAGGAATGACCGGTGTGTATGTAGTGCTGAAGAAAAACGAAATCGTGAACAAGCAACCAGGCGATGTGAAACAAATGGTACAGGCGATTGCCGGACAAACTTCACAGCAATTCGGCCAGGCCTTGCTGAAGAGTCTGCAGGATAACGCAAAAATCAAAGATTACCGCATCGAGCTGTACAATCGCAGCGCACAGTAATTTTTTGTTAAGATTATATGATGGAAAGCGACCCGTTTGGGTCGCTTTTTGTATGGCGTGGAAGGGCTGTTGCAGCCAGTATTTATGTAAAATGTATTATATTTGTTTCCTTAAATTTACCCCAAAGTGAAATTCACCAAAGAGATAAAAGCAGGGCTGATTGCGCTTCTTGCCATAGTAGGTTTCGTATTTCTGTTCCAGTTTATGAAAGGCAAAAGCCTTTTTACTACCGATAATATTTTCTACGCAAAATTTGATAACGTGGAAGGGCTGGAACCTTCCAATCCTGTCTCTATCAACGGACTTAAGGTCGGGCAGGTAGATAAGATTATCCCTATCGTAGAACCCGACGGCAAGCTGCATTTTGTAATTAAAGTTATTATCGATAACAGTTTCCACTTTTCCAAAAAGTCTACGCTCGAGATCTTTGAACCGGGAATTATGTCCGGCAAAGAAATGCGGGTGAATCTGGCCTATGGTGGCGCAATAGCCAAAGACGGTGATACGCTGGACGGCGCTTTTAAACTATCGATGCTTAATAATATATCTTCGCAGGTGGGACCGGTGAAAGATCAACTGCAGGTAGTTCTGAAGCGTGTGGATTCTTTAACCAATAATGCCAATAAAATTTTCGATGATCAGAACCGGGCGGAAATCCGCGCTTTGCTGGCCAATCTGAACCGTACGGTAGGTTCCTTTGAAGCTACCTCGCGCCAAACCAATGCTTTGCTTAGGAATAATGATCCGCGCATCCAGCAAATACTGGAAAATGCGAACCTGGCAACCATCAGCGCACGTACGGCGATTGATAAATATGGCCGGGTTGCCGAGCAGGTGGATGTTCAGAAATTAAATAATACCATCGATAAGTTAAGCACGACTGCAGATAAATTAAACGGTGTAATTTCAGGAATTCAAAACGGTGAAGGCAGCCTTGGGAAGCTCACGCAGGACGAAGAATTATACCAAAACCTGAATATGACGGCAGAAAACCTGAATAAACTGGTAGAAGACCTGAAAGCCAATCCGAAACGCTACCTGAACTTCTCTGTCTTCGGCAAAAATACTAAAGACTAAATCCTACACTATGCAGTACCTTCCTAGTATCATTTTTGTGATTGCCCTCCTGGCAGGGTTCGGGCTTTTTGCCAAAAGTCTGCGGGAAATTTACCGCAATATCCGCCTCGGGAAAGCGATTGACCGGAGCGACCATCCGGCAGAACGCTGGCAGGTGATGGGCCGCGTGGCACTGGGCCAAAGTAAGATGACCAAGCGCCCGATTGCGGGAATTCTGCATATCATAGTATATGTAGGTTTTGTTATTATCAATATCGAACTGCTGGAAATTATTGTTGACGGGATTTTCGGAACACATCGTTTTCTGGCAAGTATCTTTGGTAATGCTTTTTATAATGCATTTACCGCAACACTGGAAGTGCTGGCACTGCTGGTAATCGTAGCGGTAGTTTTATTTTTTATCAGACGGAATTTTTATGGTATCCGCAGATTCCAGATGAAGGAATTATTTGGCTGGCCCAAGGAAGATGCCAACTGGATTCTGATTATTGAGTTTGCGCTCATGGTGGCGTTTTTCACCATGAATGCAGCCGATTCTGTTTTGCAGCAACAGTATGTGTACGCAGTGCACGGCAGTTTCCCGATTTCATCTAATATTCTTGCTCCTTTTTTTCAAAACCTGAGTGAAAATTCTTTGGTTTTGATCGAACGCGGCGCTTGGTGGTTCCATTTCATCGGGATTCTTTTCTTTATGAATTATCTTTACTATTCCAAACACCTGCATATTATCCTGGCGTTCCCGAATACGTGGTTTGCAAAGCTGACTCCAAAAGGACAGTTTAATAACCTGGAGTCGGTTACAGAAGAAATCAAGCTGATGATGGATCCGAATGCTGATCCGTACGCAGCGCTGGCGGAAACCGAGACACCGGCAGAACCGGAAAAGTTTGGTGCTGATGATATCTTTGATCTCAATCAGGTTCAATTGCTGAACGCATATTCCTGCACAGAATGCGGACGCTGTACCGCGGTGTGCCCCGCCAATATTACAGGCAAGAAACTTTCGCCAAGAAAGATTATGATGGATACCCGCGACCGTATCGAAGAAGTTGGCAAGAACATCAATAAAAACGGAAAGTTCGTGGATGATGGGAAAAAGCTGATAGATAACCATATCCAGCGGGAGGAAATCTGGGCTTGTACGACCTGCAACGCGTGCGTGGAAGCCTGCCCTGTTCTGATTGATCCGCTTTCAATTATTATGGAACTACGCCGTTTCCTGGTGATGGAACAGTCTGCGGCACCGCAGGAATTAAATCAAATGATGACCAATGTGGAAAACAACGCGGCACCATGGCAATACAACCAGGCGGACCGCTTGAACTGGGCGTCCGATAACTAAAATATCTGTTCTTTTATAAACAGTTTTATTCAAAGGAATTTAAATAATGGAATTCAAGATAAAAACAATGGCAGAATATGCTGCCGAGGGCAAAATGCCGGAAGTACTTTTTTTTGTAGGGTGCGCCGGCAGTTTTGATGACAGAGCCAAGAAAATCACCAAAGCTTTCTGTAAAATATTACACAAAGTGGGCGTGGAGTTTGCGGTGCTCGGACAGGAAGAATCCTGCAATGGCGATCCTGCCAAGCGCGCCGGTAATGAATTTATTTTCCAGATGATGGCGCTCACTAATATTGAAATTATGAACGGCTACGGAATCAAAAGAATTGTGACTGCCTGCCCCCATTGTTTTAATATTATTAAAAATGAATACCCCGGCCTGGGCGGTAACTATGAAGTGATGCACCACACACAGTTTCTTAAAAAACTGATGCAGGAAGGCCGTTTAAAAATTGAAGGTGGCTCTTTCAGCGGTCGGAAGATTACTTTCCACGATCCGTGTTATCTTGGGCGCGGGAACGGGGAATATGAAGCACCACGCCAGTTGCTCGAGAAACTCGATGCCGAACTGGTGGAGATGAAACGCTGTAAATCTAACGGACTTTGTTGCGGCGCCGGCGGTGCACAGATGTTTAAAGAACCGGAGCCGGGCAATAAAGATATTAACATCGAGAGAACCGAGGAGGCGCTGGCCATTAAACCTAATGTAATCGCAACCGGTTGCCCGTTCTGCATGACGATGATGACCGATGGTGTGAAGCATTTCGACCAGAATACCAATGTGGAAGTAAAGGATATTGCGGAACTGCTGGCCGAGGCAGAAGATTTATAAACTTGTTGCCGGTTCACTTTAAAATTTATCCAAATGAAAATTGAAGAATCACATATTGTAGAAACCAACGATTACCGGGTGGTTATTTATCCGGCCTCGCGGCCTTTTTCGCCGCGCGAAAGCAAGGACATTACGGAGAAGTTATTTGATTTCCTGGCAACGTGGGCAGCACACGGAAAACCGCTTTCTGCATCTTTTAAGATTGAAAAGAACCAGTTTATCGTCATCTGTGTAGATGAGGAAAAGGAACAGGCTTCCGGTTGTTCTATCGATGAGCTGGGCCGCCCGATGAAAGCAATCGATGCCGAGTACCAATTGGGCTTATTCGATCGAATGAAAGCGAGCTTCGTGGAAGATGGACAGATCAAAACGATGAAGCTCCAGGATTTCCGGAAAGGCCTTAAGGAGGGAACCATTCCGCAAAACATCGAGGTCTTCGATTTTTCCAAGAATACCTATGTCTCCTTTCTGAGCGATTTCCTGTTGCCGCTGCGCCGCAGCTGGGCGGGTGTGTATGTGGAGTAAGAGGCGCATAAAATAAAAAGTAGTGGCCCTTCAGTTTTGCAACTGAGGGGTCTTTTTTGTAAAAAGCCGAATGGCTATATTTGAAGACAATTGTGTATGAAAAAAGTTTTATTTCTTACGACTGCCCACCACCACGATGATGACAGGATATTTCATCATCAGGCAAAAAGTCTGCGGGATGCCGGATATCAGGTGAAGGTAACCAGCCTGTCTTCTTCATTTTCAGGTATTCTGGATTGTATAGAGATAGAGGCCATTAACGCTTTGCACAAGTCCATCCGGGCAAAAGCAGAAATAATGAGCGATATCTGCGAACAATTTGCACCTGATATTATAATCTGCTCCGAACCTTTAGCAGTACTTGCAGCAAAACGCTACGAAAGGAAGCGTGCCATTTCAATTGTGTACGATATTACTGAATGGTATCCCTCACTGCGCATGATCCACCACACACATTTCTTAGGAAAAGTTGGTAAATTTTTCAAATATTCTTTTATTCAGCTATTGGCAGGGAAGGCAGCCACCCATTTTATTTTTGGAGAGAAAAGCAAACAGTTTCCACTGAATTATTTTTTTCCACGCAAGCCGAAGCTTTTGCTGCCCTATTATCCTGACCTGGAAATCATTTCAGCCCATATCAGAACCTTTGATAAAAGTAAGATAACATTGTGTTACACCGGCAGAATATCAGAAAAAGATGGGATTGATAATTTTTTTCAGGTAGCAAATTTGTTACAAAGAAGAAATCCGGGTTCTTTAATTAAATTGCTCATGATCGGTAAGGCTCAAAGTATTTCCGATCAGGAAAAATTACAGGAATGCATTAATGCATTTGGGAAAGAAAAAGTTACTTTTAAAGATCCTGTTCCGCTGAAGGAATTTACAGCTGCTCTTGAAGATGCTGACTTCTGCTTCGACCTCCGGAAGAAAAATTTTGAATCCACGCATTGTCTGCCCATCAAAATATTTTATTATGCAGGAGCCGGGAAACCGGTTATGTATTCGAACATGAAAGCCACACGGCGACATCTAAATGTTTCTCGCTTTGGTCATCTGGTTGAACCTGGAGATATTGAACAGATTGTGTTTTACTTGGAAGAGTACATGCAAGACGAATCAAAGTATCAGTTTCATGCAGAAAATGCTGTCGCTGCTGTTTTGGAACAGTATAATTGGCAGGCGATTGCGCCCTCCTTTCTTCAATTCATCCGTGACGCTGTTAGGTAACATGCAACTAAGTTCTACCATACAGACAATACTTTCGCGCTTTGCGATGTTGGGGCTTAACTTTGGGTTGATCGTGCTCACGACGAACATCTGGGGAAGTGAGGGCAGAGGGGTTATTGCCTTGCTGCTGGCAGATCTTGCTATTGTAATTTTTGCCACGAACATATTTGCCGGTAGTGCGGTTTCCTATTTCTCTACGAAATTTTCCACTACAGCGATACTGAAATATTCCTACCTGTGGTCATTGCTGGCGGGAATGCTGGTTCCTCTTTTCCTGAGCGTCTTCCATAAGATTGACTACCTGATATATCTGCTGGTTTTATCTGTTCTGTCCTCCCTGCTTTCTGCCAATACAAATATGTTTATCGGGCTGAGGAAAATTAAGTCGTTTAATGTTTACACGATTCTTCAGTTTGCGCTTCATGTGTTGTTTGTGCTCATATTTGTATTTATCCTCGACTTAAAAAACATTGGTGTTTATTTTATAGCGCAGATTGCCGCGCTTGCCCTGTTAACAATAACCAGCACGGCCCAAATCTTAAACAATAAATCAACAGTCTTTGATACTAAGTCTAAAGCATTACCTTTTCTAATGTTTCAGTACGGCTGGAAAACCCAGCTGAGTGGCTTTATTCAGTTTTTAAATAACAGATTGTCCTTTTATTTTCTTGAATCAATGCGTGGTCTATCCAGTGTCGGGGTATTTTCGGTAGGAATTGCTTTTTCAGAAGCAATCTGGGCTGTCAGCCGCAGTTTGGCAGTAGTTTTATATTCTGATCTGGTTAATAGTACAGATGAAGTGCAGAACATTTACCAGACAAAAGTTTCTTTAAAACTATGCTTTCTATTAACCATCTTTTTTATTGTGTTAATTATCATGATTCCGGATCATTTTTACAGTGTCGTATTCGGAAAAGATTTTAGCCGCACAAGAGAGATTGTCTGCTGGCTTGCGCCCGGCATCTTAGCCGTTGCTGTGAGTAATATCATGGGGCATTATTTTTCTGCCGTGAATAAACTCAGGATTCTGAATGTAAAATCTTTGCTGGGGCTCGTGGTAATCGTACCAGCATGTTTGTACGCGATTCCCCGTTGGGGTCTGCAGGGAGCTGCTGTGGCCACAACCTTTTCCTATTGTTTGTCTTCAGCAGTGCTCATCTGGAGCTTTTACCGGATCACGGATTTTAAGTTATCAGATTATCTTATTACGCGCGCAGATGTTCAGTTGCTTACAAGTAAGTTTCGAAAATAAAAGGCAAATAAGTTTTCTCTTCTAAAGAAATTAATGTCAGCATCATTAAAGCCCGCTGATATCCTTATCTTTGACTTATGAAAAATGCTGCGGCTTTATTCTTTTTTGCCTTCGTGATATTGCTGTCCTGCCGGCCGGATGAGGAAGGGTTGCAACAGATTGACCAGGTGTTGCATATTTATATTGATTCTGCGAAGACCGATATGCTGAATAACAACATTCCCGGCGCGTACCGGAGTTTTCAGGTAAATGATGTGTACGGCATTACGGACAACGCACCGGTTTCCTTGTCTTTAAAAAAAGATGCAGATACCATCAGTTATCTGGAATATGTGGCCGGTGCCAAACGGATGATTATCGATTCCTCCCCGCTGCAGCGAACGTATGAATCCAAACTGGCGTTTGCTTTCATTAAAAAAACGAATGACTCCACGAATGTTACCATTAATGATACCATGCGCATCCGTTACTCCTGGACACCGCAGTTGTTCCGCGTGGAAACGGTTTATTACAATAATCAGTTGCAGTACAGCAACGCCGGTGAGACGCCTCACATCGTGCGCATCACCAAATAATTCTTACATTTGCTTTCCTGCTGAAAAAAGCAGGTTCTATTATTAAAATCTGACTATGTTACAGGTACATTTCCTCCGTGAAAACAAAGAGCGCGTTACCGAAGGCCTCACAAAACGTAACTTTAAAGAAATTGCGCTGGTCGATCAGGCGATTGAAGCGGATGACAAACGAAAGTCGCTGCAATTTGACCTTGATCAGCAGCTGGCGGATATGAACCGCGTTTCGCGCGAGATCGGAGCTCTGATGAAATCCGGCGACAAGGAAGCGGCAGAGACAGCCAGAAAACAAACCGCAGACCTGAAGCAGCATATTCAGGAACTTCAGCAGCAGCTGAAGACGACCGAGCAGCAGCTGCAGGAAATTCTGTATCAGATCCCCAATATTCCGTTTGAGAAAGTGGTGGCCGGTGCTACCGCGGAAGAAAATGAAATAATCTACCAGTCCGGCGAAACCAAAGAAATGGGAACCGGAGCGATTCCACACTGGGAATTGGCGAAGAAATATAATTTAATCGACTTTGAACTGGGCGTGAAGATTGCCGGGGCCGGCTTTCCGGTGTACCTGGGGAAAGGAGCCCGCCTGCAGCGCGCACTTGTGCAGTTTTTCCTGGACCGGAATACAGATGCAGGGTACATAGAAGTGAATCCGCCACATGTGGTGAATGAGGCCAGTGGCTACGGAACAGGACAGTTGCCGGATAAAGAAGGGCAGATGTATTACATTAATGAAGACAATCTCTACCTGATTCCGACGGCTGAAGTACCGGTAACCAATATTTACCGTGACGTGATCATAGACGAAAAAGAGTTGCCGGTGAAAAATACGGCATTTTCCCAATGCTACCGTCGTGAAGCCGGAAGTTACGGTGCGCATGTACGCGGACTGAACCGCCTGCACCAGTTTGAAAAGGTGGAAATTGTGCGCCTTGAAAAACCGGAGAACTCGTATGCCGCATTGGAAGAAATGGTAGAACATGTTAAGAGTCTTCTGGAAGATCTGGAACTTCCTTATCGTATTTTAAGATTGTGCGCCGGCGATATGGGCTTTACAGCAGCTATGACCTACGATTTTGAAGTATGGAGTGCTGCACAGGAAAAATGGCTGGAAGTTTCGTCTGTATCCAACTTCGAAACCTTCCAGGCAAACCGCTTGAAGTGCCGCTACAAAGGCGAAGGGAAAGCACAACTCGTGCACACGCTGAATGGTTCGGCAATGGCCTTGCCCAGAATTATGGCAGCGCTGCTGGAAAATAACCAAACGGCAGAAGGCATCCGGATTCCGAAGAAGATCGCGGAGTATGCACGCTTTGATCTAATAGATTAATTATTGTATAAATAAAGTCATCTTAATTGAACAAGATGACTTTTTTATTTATTCTGTTACGATGATGATTTTCGGATCACTGTGCGTCAGCTGCTTTTTGTCTTCGAGCGCATCGGTGCTGCGCAGGGAAATCTGAATGGTTCGTTTGTCGATTTGTTTAATGTAATCGTGTTTGCCGCTGATGGTTTTGATCGGTTTCTGAAATTTGATGGTGTTGGAAATCGTGACCGGGAACATTTTCATCATGCCCAGCATTCCTTCGGCCATTTCGCGGCCGTACATTTCCAGCGAATCGCTTTTGGTCTTCGGTGTACCTGTGGCAGGTTCAGTGGCGATGTTCCGCACGGTGTCCATCAGAGCATCGGCTTTCAGAGCTTCCGTGTTCAGGGTGAGCGTTTTGCCATTCCAGGTGCTGATGTTTTGCAAAGGAAGGCGCTTAAGCTGCTTACTCTGGCTCAAAAGCTGTGCAACTTCGCCCGGCATTAATTTATCGTATTTTAAAGACAGACCATATACCTGGCCCTGATCCTTATTTAATTTGACAAACAACTTGTGCAGGACTTTGACGGAGTCTTTGTTTAAAGTAATTTTCGCATCCTTTTGCAGATCGTACAGACTTTGCCATTCGGTAGTGAGTTTTTGGTAATTCGGCTGATTGGTGAGTGCCGGTGCCATCACGCTGAGCATAGACTGATCAATCAATATATTGGTCTGCATACTGCTGGCGGAATCATTGTAGTACGTAGTCTCACTGTTTACCGAGCAGGATGTTAAAAGGAGTGCGGTCAGGGTTATAAAAAGATATCTAAGCATGGCTGATTGATTTAAGAAAAAGCATTTGTTCTTAAATTCAAATTCAGGACCAATTAAGCGACTTTGTTAATGACAGCTTTCGTCATGCTGATGATCGTGGTCGTGCTCCGAGTGATGATGAATCTGCATTGCGCTTTTCTTTGGTGAAATATACGGAATGCCGACTTCCAGACCACGCAGAACGAATAAAGCTCCGAGCACAATCATCATGGCAGGGACAATCTTTAATATCTTTAAACGAAGAGAGGAAGTAATCAGGTTACCCACAATTACCACCATAAACATAAAGGGCAGTGTCCCGAGGCCAAACAACGCCATGAAGGCGGCGCTCTGCCAGATTCCGCCGCTGGCCAGACTTGCCGTGAGCGCCATATACACCATGCCGCACGGCAAAAAACCGTTCAGGATTCCGGTAGCAAATCGGGAGCGGTAATCTGCTTTCTGCAGCAACTTGGCCAGATTCATTTTTACCTTTAATAAAAAGGTTGACAGAAAAGGAATTTTACTGGCGAAATCTTTTCCGCCGAACGAGGAGACGGCCATCACAATCAATAAGATTCCGACACCGATGGTTAGATACTGCTGAAATCCTGCCAGCTGGAAACCCTGCCCGATGATTCCGAGCAGGGCACCCAACAGGGCATAGGTGGTGATTCTGCCGAACTGATACGTCAGGTTCTGCAGATAGAAATTAGTTGCCTGCTTTTTGGTTAGACCCATGGACAACGCAATCGGTCCACACATACCGATGCAGTGAAAACCCGAAGCGAAGCCGAGACCAATAGCTGATATGATGAGTGCTAATTCCATAAAACATCGTAGTCCACCTGGTAGGGTTTGTCCTGTGCCTTCCAGCGTAATTTCAGCGTGTAAGAGCCTTGCGACAAAATTTGCTTCGGAATGGTGACCGAGTTGGCCGCATCCAGGTTTACATCTTTCTTTACATCAAGGTTGGCGTCATCCGTTCGGTACAAATCGAAGTGGACGTTCTTTTTTTCGGGCCGGATGGTTTGCGGAAAGGTAATTTTAATCCCTGCAGGAGTTTGTTTATATTGAGGTATTTCAGTTAAGGTGGCTGCATTGTTTTTGGCATCGATCACTTCCTGATATACCAGTTCGTCTTCATAATAATTGGTGGAAACAAGCTCTGAATTTTTCTGGCCATTCGGGAAAATGAAGATCATAAACAGAATGAATACAATAAAACTGCCCAGAGCTACAATAACACCGTGTCCCCACGTGAAATTTTTAAACATGATTTTTTTTAATTAAAACTGAATTTTAAATGGTCCTTCGAAGAATGTATCAAATGAATCCAGCAATTTACCGGACTGGTCATACACGCCGATTTTGACTTTTTGCTTGGTCAACTGAATTTCCTGTTCCGGGAAACTGATGTTAACGGTTCCTTTGGTAATCTGGTCGCGTTTCAGCATGACGGTTTTACCGCCACTTAGTGAAACAACGCCGTGTTCCGGCTCAATTACTTTCACGGTAACCAGCTGATCTTTATTCGATTTATTTAAGAAGGTATAATTATAAATATTTGTAATCTGGCCTTCGCGGACAAAATAAGATGTTCCGGCAGGCTTGATGAATTTCGCTTCCATAGCGCCGCGGTTGCTCAGCAGGAATCCTAGGAATCCGATCATCAGCAGCAAAACGGCAGAGTAAGCCTTCATACGGTTGGTGAACTTGAACGGTTTTTCCTGTTCGATTTCGTCTTCAGTCGCGTAGCGAATTAATCCTTTTGGCAAGCCGACTTTCACCATTACCTCGTCGCAGGCATCAATACAGGCCGTGCAGTTCACGCACTCCAGTTGCTGACCATCGCGAATGTCGATTCCCGTCGGGCACACCACCACGCATTGGTTACAGTCAATACAGTCTCCTTTGCCAGCCGCAGCACGGTCTTCATTCTTTCTCCATTTGGAACGGTTCTCACCACGTTTAAAGTCGTAGTATACGTTGATGGTTTGCTTGTCAATCAGTACACCCTGCAGACGGCCGTATGGGCAAACCAGGGTACAGACCTGCTCGCGGAACCAGGCAAACGTAAAGTAAAAGGCTCCGGTGAAAATAATCATCACCACGAAGTTGGTGAAGTTGGCAAACGGTCCCTGACGCATAATGTTCAGCACTTCCTGATAGCCTACAATGTACATAAACATCCAGTGGGTAATAATCAGTGAAATGATGATGAAAATAAAATACTTCAGACTGCGTTTCCAGATTTTCTCAAAGTTCCATTCCTGGCGGTCCAGTTTCATCTGCTTGTTGCGGTCGCCTTCAATCAGGTAATCAATCTTGCGGAAAATCATTTCCAGGAAAATCGTCTGCGGGCAAAGCCAGCCACAAAAAATCCTCCCAAAAACAACGGTGAAAAGAATGATAAAAACAATTGAGGTAATCGCACCCAGTGCAAGGATGAAAAAGTCCTGCGGATAGAACGGCTGTCCGAAAATATAGAACTGCCTGTCCAGAATATTAAGTAAAAGTACCGGGTTCCCGTTAATTTTCAGGAACGGTAAAACGAAAAATATGGCAAGTAAAATGACTGCCACCAAGGTTCTGTAATTTGTATAACGGCCTTTGGGCTTGCGCGGAAACACCCATTTGCGTTTCCCGCTTTGTTCCATCGTTCCTACGGAATCCCGGAAGGTTTCGGCTTCGATCACCTGGCCTTGGCCTCCTTTATAGTTTGTTATAGGTTCTGGCATTTGTTATCTCTCAAATTAAAAAAAACATAATCTGCTAGCTCAGTTTAAAGTTAGCAAATTATGTTTTCATAGTATGGTTTTTTTAGTTAGCAATTACTTCTCCCAATTGGCTGGCTCTCCCTGTGGAGGTGCACCGCCGTCGGCTTCCGTAATTGGTGGTTGTTCCTGGTTGATGTGATAGACATATGCAGCAACGTTCTGAATATCAAATCCGGTCAGGACCCCGTTCTTACCGAAGGCCTGCATCGCAGGGTTGTTCGGGCTTCCGTTCTCCACCATGTGGAAGACATTTTTAAATAATGTTTTCTCCGGCTGGTTAATCCAGTGGTTATCCGTCAGGTTCGGACCGATTCCACCTTTTCCGCCTTCACTGTGGCAGGATACGCAGTTGGTTTTGAACACCTCTTCACCAGCAGCAATGTTGTCCGGGCTGTATTCCGCGTCATCAATCGTTGGTGGCGGCGTATTCTTCATATATTCTGCAATACTGGCCGTCTGGGCTTTGTATTCCTCGTCATATTCTTTGAACTGGTCTGCAAAATCGGTAAAACCGTAGGACAATAAATACACCACACAGTATGCAACTCCGAAGTAGAACAGTCCCAACCACCATTTAGGCAATTGGTTATCCAGCTCCATAATCCCATCAAAACCGTGGTCGATAAGAATATCTTTTTCTTCGGTAGCGGTTTGCTTCTTGAATGCACTTTCATAAAGACCTTTGAAGTAAGGCTTCTTTTTGTCCTGCAGGTATTCTGCTTTCTGCTCGTCGCTTAATTTTTTAAACTGGTCATTCTCAATCAGGTCACCAATGGTGTGGTGAATCAGGGAAAGAACGATGGCAATCACAACCGTACCCCAGAAGTAAGCAGAGCTCAGGAAAGATGAATCCTGAATGAACATGTAATACAGGATAAAGAGTATCGTGAGTATTACAAGTACGTTTACATATATCGGTGCTCTTTGTTTCATAGCTTTATTAATTTTCTTTCTTAGAAATTAAGGTTTTTTGGTCTCTTCGTCTTCATCCAGATAATCATTCAGAGGTGCATTTTCTTCCTCTTCATAATATTTCTTCGGACGGGAAAAGACCCAAAATATGATTCCGAGAAACAACAGGATAAAGAGGATCATGGCCAGTGTCTGGAGAAACCCTACATTCTCACCATTGGAGATTATATCTTTTACACTTTGTGGAATCATATTTTGTGCCTATTTAATTAAACATTAGTTGGTACTTGCAGTCTTGATCTCAGTTGTTTTAATATCTGTTCCCAGTCTTTGCAGGTACGCGATAAGAGCAATGATTTCTTTCTTCTCAAGCGGTGTATAGTTGGCACCTTCCGCAGCTTCTTTCGCAGCGTACGCTTTTTTCACGTCCGGAGCTTCATCAAAGATCTGTTTCACGATAAACTTCGCCTGATTATCTGCCCATGTATCCACTGAATCTACCTGTGCGGTTGTATACGGTACATCAAACACATTTTTCATCAGCTTGATTTTGTCCACCGTCTGGGTTCTGTCTAGATCGCGGGAAATCAGCCATGGGTACCTTGGCATAATAGATCCGGCAGAAGTAACACGTGGGTTCAGCATGTGCTTGTAATGCCAGGAGCTTGGGTTCTTTCCACCTTCACGGTGCAAATCCGGTCCGGTTCGCTTGGATCCCCAAAGGAACGGACGGTCATAAACGAATTCACCCGCTTTGGAATACTGTCCGTTTTTACCGTTGAAGCGTACCACCTCATCACGGAATGGTCGGATCACCTGGGTGTGGCAGGAGTTACATCCTTCGCGGATATAAAGGTCACGGCCTTCCAGCTCGAGCGGTGAATATGGTTTTACCGCAGAAATAGTCGGCACGTTTTCTTTAATTGCCAGCGTCGGCACAATTTCCACCAGACCACCGATGGCTACCGCTACAAATGATAAGATCGTCAGCAGCGTTGGCATTCTTTCCAGCCATAAGTGTGCCCCTTCTCCTTCTTTTCGCTTGTTCCCAATTTTAGCCAGTGCAGGTGCCTCCGCAGGTACTTCTTTCTGGAAGGATCCCTGACGAACCGTTGCCACAATATTAACACACATCAGGATGGCACCGGAGATGTATAATAAACCACCCACGAAACGCATCTGGTAGTAAGGGATAATCGCCGTTACGGTATCCAGCCAGTTTTTATATACCAAAGTTCCATCCGGGTTAAATTGCTTCCACATCAAACCTTGGGTAAATCCGGCGATGTACAATGGTACTGCATAGAATACAATCCCCAGGGTACCCAGCCAGAAGTGCCAGTTAGCCAGTTTCACTGACCACAGTTTGGTTCTCCACATAATCGGAATCAGGTAATAGATCATCCCGAAGGTCATAAAGCCGTTCCAGCCCAGTGCTCCCACGTGAACGTGACCAATTACCCAGTCCGTAAAGTGACCGATTTTGTTCAGTGTTTTGGTCGCCAGTACCGGTCCTTCGAAAGTAGCCATACCGTAGCATGTAATCGCTACCACGAAGAATTTAAGGATCGGGTTTTCACGAACCTTATCCCACGCACCTCTCAGGGTAAGAAGCCCGTTCAGCATACCACCCCAGGACGGCGCAATAAGCATAATCGAGAATCCGGTACCCAGTGCCTGCGCCCAACCCGGAATTGCAGTATACTGCAAGTGGTGAGGACCTGCCCAGATATATACAAAAATCAGGGACCAGAAGTGGATGATGGATAATTTATAGGAGAATACAGGTCGGTCTGCAGCTTTAGGCAGGAAGTAATACATCAGACCCAGTACAGGCGTCGTCAGCACGAATGCTACCGCGTTGTGGCCATACCACCATTGTACCAGCGCATCCTTCACCCCGGCATAAGCCGAATAGGATTTCCAGCCGGTAAAGGTAAGCGGAACTTCCAGGTTATTGAAGATATGAAGCATCGCGATGGCAACCCATGTTCCCAGGTAAAACCAGATGGCAACATACAGGTGGCGCACACGGCGCTTCAAAATAGTACCAAACATATTGATCCCGAAAATAACCCACACCACGGTGATCAGGATATCAATCGGCCATTCATGTTCTGCGTACTCTTTGGATGTGTTGATCCCCATTAAGAAAGTGATTACTACCGCTACAATCATAAACTGCCAGCCCCAGAAGTGGATCCACGAAAGCGTGTCACTGTACATTCTGGTTTTCAGCAGTCGCTGCAGGGAATAGTATGCACCGGCAAAGAAACCATTACATACAAAGGCGAAAATTACAGCACTGGTGTGCAGCATCCGGATACGTCCGAAGCCAAAAGCACCGTCTGTATTAATCAGCCCCTGGAGGTTGTCGCTTTGTAAACTGGCGATCGTTGCATCATCAGTCCCAAAGAAGAACTCCGGAAGCTCGGGGTAAAATAACATCAGCGCTGCCGTAAGCCCCAGCAGGAAGCCCACGATCCCGAATACCACAGTGGCATAAAGGAACGCCCGCACAATGTTATTGTCATAACTAAACTTTTGTGTTTCCATATTAACTAATCACTTTTTTCTTCTCTTTTTCTTTCTTTTTTATTGTATCGTTGGATGCTCCGGCAGGTGGTTCGTCAGGGAGAATTTCCGAGTCCATCAAAATGCGGACAGCAGGGGATTCATCGTCTTCAAACTGGCCTTTTTTTGCGCTGATGATAAAGATTATCAGGAAAATAGCAGCCAGTGAAACACTGCAGAGGATCATGATATGCAGGATGTCCATCGTTAGTGCAAATTTAAGGAATATGTGGGTCAAATTTACTGAAAAATTATGATATTCCTCACCTGTGGTGGTTGCGGCTTAATTTAAATTGCTTCTAAATAGTTGGTTACAGAAAACCTATTGCTTTAGTTTAAAGTACTTTGCAGACCGAAGCCATGTGGCAGCAGATGTAAAGACTACCACTGTGATGGAGCTGATCGGCATCAGAATCGCAGCCACAAGCGGAGAAAGATGTCCGGTTACCGCGAAACTCAGCCCAATCACGTTGTAAAAAAAGCTGATTCCGAACGTCCATTTCACAATCCGCACCGCTTCTTTGGACAGGTCCAGGTAATTTTTCAGATCCTTCATCTTCTCGCCGGCCATAATCACATCAGAACTTGGGGTGAAAGAGTGGGTGTCATCTGCTACGGCAATCCCCACATTACTTTGCTTTAAAGCGCCGGCATCATTCAGTCCGTCACCCAGCATCGCCACGTTTCTGCCTTTCTCCTGAAGTTCATGAATGAAATTCAGTTTGTTTTCCGGATTTTGGTTAAAGTTTAATGACTTTAAATCAGGCAGCAGATTTTTAAGCGCAGCTTCTTCCGACGCATTATCGCCGCTGAGCAGATGCAGTTCGTAATCTTGCAGTGAGCCGAACATTTCGGGCATTTGGGCACGGTACTCATTATTGAAAATATACTTGCCTAAAAATTCACCGTCGCGCGCAATATAGACTGCCGTTTCCAGATTCTTTGCCACTTGCCCGGTTAGTGCTGCAGAACCCACCAGGTATTCGTGGCCACGCACCTGGCCGCTGTATCCGCGGCCGGCCGTTTCCGCAAAATGTTCTACCGGGAAGTACTGATCGGTCGTCGGCAGGAAATCATACAGCGCTTTGGACAGCGGGTGATTGGAATTCTTCAGTAAACTTTTCAGGTTTTGCAGATCATCTGCGGAAATCTCGTTTCCTTCAAACCGAATGTTTGCTTTCTTGTTGTGGGTAATGGTTCCTGTTTTATCAAAAACAATGGTATTGATCTTTGCCAGTTTTTCAATGGTCAGCGTGTCTTTCACATAGAAGCGGTTCCGGCCCAGAATACGCATAATATGTCCCAGCGTAAACGGAGCGGAAAGAGCCAGTGCACAGGGGCAGGCCACGATCAGAATGGCAGCCACCACCTGGAACATTTTTTCAAAGTCGTGCTGGATCCAGTAGATTCCCGAAATCAGTGTGATACCCAGAATAATGAAGGTAAAATACTTGCTGATTTCATTCGTCATGGTATCCAGGCCGGTATCTGCCTTGCGGAAGGCTTCTTTGTTCCAAAGTTGTGTGAGGTAACTCTGGTTCACCGTTTTAATCACTTCAAGTTCCAGCACGGACCCGACTTGCTTGCCACCAGCAAAAATGCGGTCGCCCGGCTCTTTGGCAATGGAGGCGCTTTCACCGGTGATAAAACTATTGTCAATATTTCCCTCGCCTTGGATTAAAATGGCGTCCACCGGAATAATTTCCTGGTTTCGCACCATAATCCGGTCACCGATCTTCAGTTCGCTCAGCATCACATTGGTCTGTCCGCCGGCGCTGTCCAGCTTTGTAACGGCAATAGGATAGAATGATTTATAATCCCGGTCGTAGGCCAGCGCGCTGTAGGTTCGTTTCTGGAAGAGTTTGCCGAGCAGCATGAAAAACAGCAGGCCGCACAAAGTATCAAAGTATCCCGGTCCGTAATCAGTCAGTACTTCATAAATACTTCGGCCGTACAGCATTAAGATACCCAGCACAATCGGCACATCGATGTTGACGATTTTGTTTTTTAATCCAAACCAGGCGGATTTAAAGTAGTCCGAAGCGGAGTAGAAGACCACCGGCGTAGCCAGCAGGAACATGATGAAGCGGAAAAGATTTTTGTAGGTATCCATCCAGAAATCGGTGGTTCCCAGTACCTGTTCAGCGTATTCGGGGTAACTGAAGAACATGCCGTTCCCGAACGCAAAACCTGCAATTGCCAGTTTTACAATCAGGGTTTTATCCAGGAATTCCTCTTTGCGGTCACCGGTTTCCAGGTTGATCACGGGTTTGTAGCCAAGATTGGTCAGGAACTTCGCCAGTTCACTGAGTTTCATCTCCTCATGGTTAAAGGAAATCTGCACATTTTTACGCGTAAAGTTGACCTGCGCATACCGGATGGCCGGATGCAGGGTCTGCAGACTCTCCAGCAGCCAGATGCAGGAAGAGCAGTGAATCACCGGGATTTTGAAAGTAACCAGCGTGGTGGTGCCTTCGGAAAAATCGGTAATCTGCGAAAAAATTTCGGGCGTATCGAGATAATCGAACTGTGATGTATTCTCCTCATTCGGGCGAATGCCGGAGCTTTTATTCAGCGCGTAAAATTTACCTAAGTTATTCAGGTTCAGGATTTCGTAGACAGACTTGCAGCCGTTGCAGCAAAATGTCTTTTCATCGAATTCAATGCGTTCCCTGTCGATGGTCTGCCCACAGTGGAAACAGTTTTCTGCCAATGTACTAGAACTTTAACGTACAAAATTATAACAATTAAATTTGGGTTCGGGTCTTAAAAGGCCTATTTTTGCTGATAAATGTCATGCTGTTATGTCGTTAGAGAAACATACCCAGATTGAAGAGCGGTTACACAAGGTTTTTAATGATGAAGCTTTCGCTGAAGTTCTTTCCGCGGAAGATTATGAAAAGTACAAAAATGCCAAGCAAATCCTGAAATTTTCCAAAGGCGGGATTTTGTTCGAAGATGGCGAAACACCCCACGGCGTTTATTTTTTAAATAAAGGTACCGCCAAGCTTTCCAAGCAGGGCGTGTATGGCAAAGACCAGATTCTTCGGTTTATTAAAGAAGGTGACTTGATCGGTTACCGTTCCCTGCTGTGCGGCGAAGATTTCCAGGCCCGCGCCGAAGCGATGACGGAGATTGAAGCGACCTTCCTGCCCTCGGATATGTTCCTGTATCTGCTGGAAGTGGTACCGCAGTTGTCCTTCGTGATGTTGCAGAAAATTGCTTTTGAACTGGGCGAATCTGCCAACACCGTTACCTTCCTGGCTCAGAAAACAGTTCGTGAAAGGCTGGCCGAAATCCTGCTGTTGCTCGAACAAAAGCTGGGCACCGATCCGGAAGGCTTTATTAAAATTTCTTTGACGAGAGAAGAGATTGCCAATATCATCGGGACAGCCACGGAAAGCGCCATTCGCCTGATTTCCGAATTCCGGAATGACCACCTGATTGAAGTGGAGGGCCGCAACATCAAAATCCTGAACCGCGAGAAACTGATTCGCCTGGGTCACGTGATTCTGTAATACGCACGTATTTTTGTCTTTAAAATTTAAATTCCTATGTCTGTACATTCAGAAATAAAAAAAGTGACCACCGAAACCCTTCGCAAGATGAAGGACGATGGCCAGAAAATCTCCATGCTGACGGCATATGATTTTACGACAGCGAAAATGGTGGACGCCGGTGGCGTGGATGCCGTTCTGATTGGTGACTCGGCCGCCAATGTGATGGCCGGACATGAAACGACCCTCCCGATCACGCTGGACCAGATGATTTATCACACCCAATGCGTATCCCGCGGCATCAGCCGTGCGCTGGTAATAGCGGATTTGCCTTTTGGCAGCTATCAGAGTAATTCCGAAAAAGCGCTGGAGTCCGCCGTACGCATGATGAAAGAAGGCGGAGCGCATGCCGTTAAAATCGAAGGCGGAAAAGAAATCGAACATTCCATCACCAAAATTGTGCAGGCTGGCATCCCGGTGATGGGACACCTGGGCCTCACGCCGCAATCCATTTATCAGTTCGGGACGTATAAGGTGCGCGCCAAGGAAACTTCTGAAGCGGAAAAGCTGCTGAGTGATGCCAAACTTCTGGAAGAACTGGGCTGCTTCGCACTGGTCCTGGAAAAAATTCCGGCGGATCTGGCAAAAAAAGTGTCGGAGCATATTTCAATACCAACTATTGGCATTGGTGCCGGTGCCGGCTGCGATGGTCAGGTATTGGTGTACCACGATATGGTGGGCATGAACCAGGGCTTTTCCCCTAAATTCCTGCGCCGTTATCTGGATTTATACACGGAGATTACCGGGGCAGTGTCAAACTTCGTCCAGGATGTGCGGAGCGGTGATTTCCCGAACGAAAAAGAAAGTTACTAACTATGAATATGAACACAACTACCCTGCAGGGTATCTTATCCCTCGGTGCCATCGTCTGCATCATAGCCGGGTTTTTTAATCTTTTTTCGCCGGAGGTGAATGAGTTTCTGTATCAGCGGATGTTTTACATTCTGATCGGCGCAAGCTTCTTCCTCCAGGCGCCTACTTTTATGAACAAAAATTTCGTCTATCCCATGTATATGGCTGCCGGGCTGTGCATTGTCGGCGCATTCATGCGTCCCGATTCACAACTGGCAATTGTAAAGACCATCGGTTTATTAGCCGGTGTGCTGATGTCCATTTTCCAGCGGCCCAAGATGAGACAGCAGTAATACTGTTGTTTATAAAATCAAAAACGCAGTTGCCGGCATTGGTAACTGCGTTTTATTTTTTTATTCTTAATGAATTAATATGTTCCTTTCTTCAGGAGTATTTCAAAGTAGCCTGTAAGCAGGGCTCTTTCTGCCTGCGTGAGGTTGGCTTCCGGATGTTGAGCAATATAACCCGGCATCGGCATGGTATAATTCCGGATGGTGGTCACCGAGTTTTGGAGCATGCTTTTCTTCAGGTCTGGATTGTAGGTGCCCCATTCAGAAAGATTGAGGTGTTCCCGGCCCTCATTAATGTGGTGTTTGATGGACCAGGAAATTGGTGCTACATAGGCATAATCCGGATAAACCGTTTCATTGGAATGGCAATCGTAGCAGGCTTTTTTTAAAACTTCACGAACGGCCGGCGGTGTGGCCAGTACCTGCACAAAATCTTCATTCTTTTTCACCGGTTTATTGGTGCGGTCCACCGGTATAAATTGGATTAAAGCTGCCACCACAATGAACCAGTACACAATATTCAGAAACGTCTTCATTCTTTCTTTTCTTCATTTAAAGGGAGCTGCTGCGCGCCGGCGGTTTCCTCTTTCGGGGTAAGCTGCGCGTTCTTGCTATTTAAGTCCCAGGTCTCACGTATTTCCCACAACGGCCGCACCTCGACTGTTTTTTCAAACAGATATACGGGCTCGGCAAAAGTCAGAGTGCCGAAATCTGCTGCATCCCACAGCCTGTTTTCATTGGTGTCTTCCAGGATTCGCAGCTGATATTTTCCCGGTTTTAATGTTTTAAAATTAATGGTTTCCTGCGTAGCGTACACGGAGTAAGCAACCTCACCATTGTCCCGCACGAGTTCCACCCAAAACGGATGTTCAGGCTTATTTTTCAGGGTTAAGAGGAAGTCGCCGTAGCTTTCTGTTTTATCTGCCGTAAAATCAAAACGGTAGGATTTGGCAATACTTTCATAAAAAGAAGCGACGGTTTCTTTCGGCACGGTAAGCTGGTATTTTTGTCCTTCTTTAAAAGCTGAAGTAACAGTAATTCCGAAACCATCGTCGGTAATCTCAGCCTGAAAATTTTGTACAATACTGTCTGAAACCAGTGTCCATTTTTCGGGCGTGATTTTGTCAATATAATAGTTTGATGTCAGCACCAGTTTGCGTCCGGGCGCCAGCAAGTTGCCACCAGTATTGGCAAGTGTTATTTCATTTTTCGTGTTAAAACGGTAAGCCGTGGATACGGTATCGCTTTTGTTCCCGGCGGTCACCCGGAATCTGAGATTTTCCGAAATCTCCGTACCGATTTGTTGCCGCACGGCATCAAACCAGATGTGTGCAGAGTCTGAGTTTTTACGATGCGTAATTTTATAATCTTTTAATTTGGGATTTAGAGGCGCTACGCTAATGGAATCCGGCCGTCCCTGGAACGTCATCAGGATGCCGCCGGGTGCTTCTTTCATCTCCAGGTATTTCACGCTCTTCCGGGAGGGTGCCAGCTGCAGGGGCAGACCGGAAATACTTTTGGTAAGCTCAATCGGATCCTTTAAGAAAGCAACCGCTTCTTTTTCGGCGTCATAAACTGAATTTGCATTTTCATCCTCGAACGCCAGCAGGCGGTAGGTGCCGGGCGACAAATAATTCAGTTCAAAATAACCATCATCATCCGCTTTGGTTAAATAATAAGGTTTCTGCCGGAAATTCATTGAATCTTTTTCCTGATATAACCCGATCACAATTCCTTTTTTTTCAGCACTTGCGGCTTTATCCGGAAATAAGCGAACGGCTTCGCCCGAGATATAAAGGCTGTCAATGGCCGGGCCGGTGGAGAAAGCAAAGTTGTAATACGCCAGCGGATTGTTTTCATTATTATCCACAATGGCATTTCCGAAATTGAAATTGTAGGTCGTGTTTGCCTGCAAAGTATCATTCCAGCGAATGAGCAGGTATTTATTGGCAAGACCGGCAGGCAGGATTTTCGTGATGCGTTCGATCGGCGGAGAAATCACCAGCTGGCGGTTAATTTCTTTCAGCGTAATATATTCATCAAAATCGATGCGCAGTTCACGGATATCGCGTGGTACATTGATGCGCGGACTGTCAATATTGGTACCGGTAACTCTTGGCGGAATCGTATCGCGCGCTCCACCAACGGGAGAACCGACACGGGCGCAGGAAACAACGGTCACGAGAGCGAGTAACAGCCAAAGCCATCTTTTCATACAACGGATTTGTGCAAAATTACATTTTTTTATTGGCTATAATCATCCGTAATCAACGCAGTAGCCGTTCCCTGGTTGAGGTCTTTTATTAGTTTTTCGCGTTCCGCCGGGAAATCTTCGAAAAGCCCGGATAAAGCCAGCGCAGTGTACACGCGCGAAGAATACTTGTTGCCAATAGCAATAATCGTCACCTCGGATTTCAGCAAATGCGCAAACACTGAGTTGCTGCCGTGCCACCAACCATTATGATAGGTGAGTTTCTGGTCCGGCCCAAAAATTTTCATGCGAAAACCCAGTCCGTAATTATTTACACCGGGCTTTTCATTACTGTACGGTTCAAAAATTTTATCCTTAAGTTCTGTGGGCAGAAAGTTCTTCGCGTACAGTGCATTCGAGAAACGCAGCAAATCGCGTGGTGTGGTGTACACATTCTTATCGCCATAAATTAAATCAAGGCGGTCGTACGGATACACTTTGGGTCCGCGCTGGAAAAAAGATTTCGCGGCAGAATCCAGGTCTTCGCGCTGCAGGACGTAACTGTTCTTCATACCCAGCGGTTCGAAAACAATTTCTTTCACGGCTTCAGGAAAGGAACTTTTTGTCACCCGTTCGACCAGTGAAGCCAGCAGGGCATAATTGGTATTGCAGTACATGAAACCTGTGTTGGCTGTGCGAGCCGCGTCCGGATGGTACTTAATCAGCATGTTGAGCACATCCGTATTGGTCAGGTAATCTTTGGTCAGTTCCGGTGCGTCTTTATCAATCTTATCAATAAAATGTTCATACTTGGGCAGGCCGCTGCGCTGCGTTAAAAGAGAGCGGACCGTTACTTCCGGATACGGGAAATTATCAAAGTACGTAGTGAGTGGTTCCTCTAGTTTAATCTTTCCCGCTTCCACGAGTCTCAACACTGTCATCGAGGTGATGGTTTTTGAAACAGACGCTACATGCAGGGGAGTTTGCGCCGTAATAGCATCGGTGCTGTCCGCCTGGGCGTACCCCCGATATCCTTCGTACAGAATACGGTCACCTTTTGCAACCAGAAAGCCGCCCCAGAGATCTCCTTTTTCCCAGATCTGAGTATAATACTGGTCTAAGACAGAAAGAATTGAATCTTCGTTTTGCAGACGTGTATCCTCTTTGGTGTACAGTTTATCGACTTCAACATGACTGTAATCCGGCAGGCCTGAGGTTTTCTCTTCGGGTTTTTCAGCTTTATCAGAACAGGAACTTACACATAAAAAAACCGTAAAAAGACAGGGCAGGAAAAATTTCATTCAGCTAACTTTATCGAAAGGAAGCGCAAGGTAAGGGTTTTTTAAGAAAATTCCGAGGCCGCAGACAGCGCTTATGGTTTGGACGGAGTGAAGGACTGCAGGATTTTATCGACGATGAACTGGGCGAGTTTTATTTTGCTTTGCACCGTCCAGCCGGCGATGTGTGGCGTAATCAGGCACTTATCGGACTGAAGCAGAAATTCCAAATCACTGTTTTTAATTTCTACATTTTCGAAAGAAGCTTTTTCAAACTCCAATACATCCAGCGCAGCACCTTTTACTTTTCCTTCTTTGATTGCATTGACGAGGGCGCTGCTCTTTACATTCTTTCCGCGGGCGGTATTCACCAGATAGAAAGGGTGAGTCATGCTGGCAATAAAGTCTTCATCAATGAGATGATGCGTTTCCGGTGTAATCGGAATATGAAGGCTGATTATCTCTGCACGCTGCTGCAATTCTTCCAGGCTCACCTGTGTTGCGAATTCATCTC
This sequence comes from Kaistella sp., assembly GCA_032057205.1. Classification (GTDB taxonomy): domain Bacteria; phylum Bacteroidota; class Bacteroidia; order Flavobacteriales; family Weeksellaceae; genus Kaistella. The sequence continues at coordinate 62,604 of DAMCFT010000001.1, read as the reverse complement.
CCAGATCCGGCAGGATGTCATAAAAGATGACCTTGCACCCAAAGCCGGAAAGTCGCCGGGCGGTAGCTTTGCCCATATTTCCGTACCCGATAAGCCCCACGGTTTTGCCGCACAATTCATCTCCGCGGTTCTCTTCCCGTTTCCAGATGCCGTTCTTTACTTCCCGGGCCGCAATAAAAAGGCGGTTCATCAAAATCAGGAGCATTCCCACGACCTGCTCTGCCACGGCGTCGCGGTTGCCTTCCGGAGAATTAATCAGGACAATGTTTCGTTCTTTCGCGTACGCCACATCGATGTTTTCCATTCCGGCACCGACGCGTGCAATAAATTTCAGTTGTGTTGCATGTTCCAGCAATTTTTTATTGACCGGAATGCGGCTGCGGATAATGATGCCTTCATATTCACCGATGATTTTGCAAACTTCCTCATAAGGCAAATCGTACGCTTCATGCAGCGTAAAGCCCCGGTCGGTAAGTTGCTCCGTAATCAGCGGATGGTTGCGGTCCAGCAGCAGGACTTTCATAGGCGTTAATTACTTCCGAAGAGTTTTTTAAGTTCAACCGAATCTGCCGCTTTCATGCGACCGGAGAGAATAAGCGAAAGTTCTTTGCGGCGCAGTGCTGCTTCAAATCGCTGTATTTCTTCTTCGGTTTCCGGTTCCATGCGCGGAATAGGAATCGGACGGTTGTATTCGTCCACGGCTACGAAAGTATAAATCCCTTCGTTGGTGTGAATTTTCTTTTGGTTAATAGGATCATCCAGCCACACATCCACATAAATTTCCATCGAGGTGGAAAAGGCGCGGGAAACTTTGGATTCCAGCACGACAATGCCGCCCTCCGGAATCGGATGATTAAAAGAAACGTGGTTCACAGAAGCAGTTACCACCCGGCGCTCGCAATGGCGCGCTGCGGAAATGGAAGCGCAACGGTCCATCTTGGCAAGCAGTTCACCGCCGAAAAGGTTGCGCAAAGAGTTGGTTTCGTTGGGCAAAACGATATTGGTCATCACCGTGAGCGATGCTGAGGCTTTTTTTATTTTTTCCATTTTTTCTTTTTAGGTTTCCACTTTTTGGCAGGTGTTGCCACTGCAGTGGAATCAACGGCAGCCGAGTCCTGAATGAGGGAAAGGGTATCTGTTTTTAGCGTGTCCTGAACTACCGGCGTTACCACCTGCGGTGCCGGCGGAGCGGGTTCAAAAGACTTTTTACCGAAAAGCAGTTCCGGTTGCATCACCGTGAAATAAGCAATGGCAGCAGCCAGGCCCGCAACGATGACTGTCCAGATCAATACTTTACCAAATCCATAAGAACTGCCGGATTTCCGTGTGCTGCGAACTTCGGACAGATTGATTTCTTCCAGGCCAAAAAAGGCCGGCGAAGCAGCTTCTACCCGGTTTCCTTTAAAATGAAGATGGCTGTCTTCGAGGTAAAAAGTACCGAGCTCTTCAATAATGAGTGTTTTATCTTTTTCCAGTGCTGCATTCCAGTAGCCGGTTTGCTGGCGCACAAAAAGTGCGGCTTCAGAAAGCGTCAGGCTTTTCTCGCCTGAAATGAATTGCAGAAAAGCGGTATCTGTGGTTTCGCAGTCCGGCCGGAAGTAAATCTGCATTCCCGGTGGCAGCAGGCTCTTACCTTCTGCATCCAGTGCCGCAGGAGTGGTTTGCAGGGAAAAAGTCCCGAAGCTTGCCAGGCACACACTGCCCTGTTTTTTAAGATATTCCAGAAGGATTTGAGAAAAATTCATACGGCAGCAAATTTATGTTTTTTGACTGAGTTTATCAATACAAGAAAAACCGCCTTTGCAAGCGGTTCTTCCTGACTGTTAATGAATGTGTCCTGTGGGTTATTTAAATTTAAGGCTGAACCCAAACATAAAGTTGGTTCCGGCCTGTGCGAAATAATACGGACTAATACCATCCGCAAAGCCATTGTTCACGTACTTCTGGTTGAGAATGTTGTTTACCAAAAGTTTCAGCGTAACATCCGTTTTGCGAATAGGAAGCCGGTATTGCGCAGACAGGTCCGACAAAACATAATCCTGAAGTTTCAGTTCTTCGCGGTTGGAATTATCCAGATACTGGGTACCGACATACTTATTTTGCAGTCCTACACTGAAGTTTTTAGCCAGCTGGAAATCAAGCAGCAGATTGGCAGTAACGCCGGGGGAAAAAGATAATTTCTGTCCGCCCAGATTTTCGGTAACGGTAATTTGCGTACCCGGATTAGCAGGATTATCAATGGTGCGTTCTACGGTGTATTTTTTAATCTTATTTTCGCTTATAGTTACGTTTCCGGTGAGATTCAACCACGGTAACACGGCGGCGGCAGCTCCAATTTCCGCCCCCATTCTGTAAGTCTTACCGATATTCTCGCGAATCGGCACCCCAATGTCATCCAGCTTTCCGCTGAGTACAAGCTGATTGATGTAATCCATATAAAACAGGTTAGCGGACAACGAAACTTTACCAATGTTCTTTTCGAAACCTGCTTCATAATCATATAATTTTTCAGCAACGGTATTGAGGTTGTCTTTTAAGTCCTGTCGGTTGGGCTCGCGCTGTGCCACAGCCGCTGATAGAAACAGCTTCCCGCCGGGAATTCGGTAATTCACACCGGCTTTCGGGTTGAAGAACAGCCAGTTTTTATCAAGATCAATTCCTTCACCATCACCGGCCTGAATGATTTCGGTGCTGTAATCAATGTTTCTTAATTGCAGATCACCGAAAAATTCCCATTGATTTACATTAACAATAAACTTGGCAAAACCTGCCAACTCCGTTTTCAGGGCATCATTGCGGTAATATTCGTGCTCATGAATCTCCGGAAAGTACACGCCGGTTACATTTCCGAAGTGTGCACCGGTGTACTGATTGGCAACCAGTCCCAGGTTCACATCCCAGTTGTTGAGTTTTCCGTACAGAGTAGAAACCGCGCCGTAGAAATGATTGTCCAGCCACTTTTTACGGATGAAATCGGTGCGCTTTACGGTGTTGCCATTTACTATTATATCTGCAAGATTGTACTTGGAGAACTTAGCGTCCTGTTTGTAGTTTTCATAAAAACCTTTGCCCCGCGTATAGTGGAACGTTGTTTCCAGATTCCAGTTGGGATTCAGGTCCTGCTGCCACAGTAAATGATAATGGTTCTGACGGTAATTATCTGTTTCATTGTCATAAAAATCAACAATTTCACTCCAGTCACTATTATAAATGGCGCCTGAATAATTAAACGTCGGATTGGTCTCCCATGTTTCTTTATCAATACCATTCCAGGCTTGATACGTCTGCTGTTTTCCACCAAAAGTCATCAGTTTCAGTCTGGTTTTATTCTCCTCAAACAATGCCGCAAAATGATAGGAACTCAGATCTGAAAAAGCCCGGTCGATATACCCATCGGAGTGGATGTGCGTGAAACGACCCATCGCCGAAAGGCGGTTGTTCCAGAATTTGCCCGTGCCGGCTTCTGCCGAATACTTGTAGGTATTAAAGGAGCCATAGCTGTCATCGGTCTTCAGATAAAACGTTTCCTCCGGGTCTTTCGAGAGAATATTTACACTCGCCCCAAATGAAGAAACGCCATTGGAAGAAGTTCCCACACCGCGCTGAATGACAATCTGGGAGGCGGAACTGGTAATATCCGGCACGTTGACGAAGAAGGTTCCCTGCGATTCGCTGTCGTTGTACGGAACACCGTTCAGCATTACATTAATTCCTCTGGCGCTGACACCCCGGATGCGCAGACCGGTGTAGCCTATCCCGTTGCCGGCATCGGAAGTAGAAATAACCGACATCTGATTCTTGAGCAGCACGGGCAAATCTTCGCCCAGGTTTTTACGCCCCAGGTCTTTTTCAACGTTAATGATTTCTTTGGTAACCGGTAATCGCCGCAAAAAGGTAATTGCTTCGATGTTCTGCGTTTTCACAGAATCCTGCGCGGTAGTTTGCGCCAGATAGAACGGAGCTGACAACAGCCCTAAAAAAATAAATCCTTTCATTCTTTAATTTTTTTAATATTAATTAATAGAATAAAAGGGGTGATTAACAATGTTTTAATGTGAAATCTTTTAACTTAAAAATGCAGCGCGTTGCACTTTTAAATTTCTAAAATTACCTCATTAAATTTCCCTAAACAGCATTACCTGTTCCAGGTTCATCGGGTATCATCTCAGCCTGTTACAGCACCCCTTTAGTTTCTGGCGGCAAAAGTACGACTTCTTTTTAAATTAATACGGGCGGTTATCTTTGTCCACAAAATAATAGTCGCGGCCATTGTCGCTTACTTCAAAAAGGCGGGCCAGTTTCCAACTGTAATTTCTTTTGATGTCATGGTACACAAACGGGATAATGATGCGCTGGTGGATATCAATTACACCAAACTTGTTATTGCGCACGGCAATGATCATCGGGTTTTCCAGGTCATCGCCTTCCAGAATGTGGAGGTATTCATACTGCGGGTAAATCGTGAACTGCCGGTAATCATAGGGATTATCAAATCTTGCATCTTCGATAATTCCGTACATTTTACCCATAATATAAGCGTGAAACAGCTGGGCGCGGAATTGGGAAGGGCATTGCCCCAGGTCTTTATCTTTAAAATGGTAGACGCGTTTCCCCTTTTTGTCAATCCGATAGTCTTCTCCACGGTAGCGAACCGAGGCGTATTCAGCAGTTCCGTATTTGCGCACTGCGGCCGACGGAGAATTGAGCAGGTTGCAATCCTCGGTGAAGAAGCCGACATTGCTGTACTCTGCCGGGATCATCATCTTACCGGATGGGTCTGAAAAACCAAAAAGCCCGTTCTGTTTCTTAGGAATACGGTCCGGAATTTCAACATGATGTTTTTTTATTTCCTCCGTTTTTACCTTCAAGGTTGGCGCAGCATCTGTCATATTTTGCGCCTGCAATAAAGAACTGAAAAGCAATATGAATAAATATCTGAACATGAGTATAGGAGCGGTAATTTTTTTAAAAGTTAAAATTGAAAAATTAAGAACAGCAGAAATAAGTTCCCTATTTTATTATTAAAATTAAAGACAGTTCAGCCAAAGCATAATTTTTATAAAGGAACCCTCGCTCCAATCAAAATACAGTTTCTTATTTAAAACGGTTAAAAATAGAACTTAAAAATGGCTGCCATACAGAAACGGTATCGCTTTACACGGAACAAAGCTAAAAAATTTTGTAATTTTGGGTTTCTGAATTTTGACTTAAAAATAAATGCATATGACTTTCGACATTGATATGATTAAGAAGGTGTACGAGCGTTACCCCGCCCGTATCGAGGCAGCGCGTGCCGCTGTGGGGAAACCGCTGACACTGGCAGAAAAAATTCTGTATACCCACCTTTGGGACGGGAATGCTACCCAAGCTTTTGAACGCGGGAATTCCTATGTGGATTTTGCACCGGACCGTGTGGCAATGCAGGATGCAACTGCCCAGATGGCGCTTCTGCAGTTTATGCAGGCCGGAAAATCGAAAGTTGCCGTACCAAGTACCGCTCACGCTGACCACCTGATCCAGGCAAAAGTAGGTGCCGAGCGCGACTTGCAGGAATCTTTGAATAAAAACTCGGAGGTTTTCAACTTCCTTAGCTCAGTATGCGATAAATACGGTATCGGTTTCTGGAAGCCGGGCGCCGGAATCATCCACCAGGTGGTACTGGAAAATTATGCCTTCCCGGGCGGAATGATGATTGGAACCGACTCTCACACGGTAAATGCCGGCGGACTCGGAATGGTGGCCATCGGTGTTGGTGGTGCCGATGCGGTGGACGTGATGGCAGGAATGCCATGGGAACTGAAAATGCCGAAATTAATCGGTATTAAACTGACCGGAAAACTGAACGGCTGGACTTCTGCAAAAGATATCATCCTGAAAGTAGCAGGCATCCTGACGGTGAAAGGAGGAACCGGCTGCATTGTGGAATATTTCGGTGAAGGGGCTGAATCTCTTTCTGCTACCGGAAAAGGAACCATCTGCAACATGGGTGCGGAAATCGGTGCGACCACTTCTACCTTCGGGTATGATGATTCCATGCGCAGATACCTTTCGGCTACTGGCCGTCAGGATGTGGTGGATGCCGCAGACCAGATCGCGGAACACTTAACCGGTGATGCAGAAGTATATGCAGAGCCTGAAAAATATTTTGACCAGGTAATTGAAATTAATCTGGATGTGCTTTCGCCGCACCTCAACGGACCTTTCACGCCGGATTTAGCAACACCTGTGGCTGATTTCCACGAAAAAGCAGTAGCCAACGGCTGGCCACTTGAGGTGGAATGGGCGCTGATCGGCTCCTGCACCAACTCTTCGTATGAAGACCTTTCCCGTGCAGCTTCTATCGTGGAGGATGCCTTTGCGAAAGGTGTGAAGCCAAAAGCAATTCTGGGGGTTAACCCGGGTTCGGAGCAGGTGAAATTTACTGCCGAGCGCGATGGGTTCCTGGACTCTTTCCGCAAATTTGAAAATGCACGAATCTTTACCAATGCCTGCGGACCATGCATCGGACAGTGGGACCGTGAAGGTTCTGAGAAAGGAGAAAAAAACTCCATCATCCATTCCTTCAACCGAAACTTTGCAAAACGTGCTGACGGGAACCCGAATACGCATGCGTTCGTAGCCTCCCCTGAAATGGTAGCGGCAGTAGCAATCTCCGGCCGACTGGATTTTAACCCGATTACCGATACACTGACCAACGAAAGAGGTGAGCAGGTAATGCTGGATGAACCGCGCGGATTTGAACTGCCGGCAAAAGGTTTCGCCGTAGATGATAACGGATACCAGGCACCGTCTCATGATGGTTCGTCCGTCCAAGTGATCGTTAATCCAGACTCTGACCGTCTGCAACTGTTGCAACCGTTCGAGCCTTGGAACGGACAAAACATTACTGGTGCCAAAGTGCTGATTAAAGCTTTTGGTAAATGTACCACCGACCACATCTCCATGGCAGGTCCATGGTTGAAGTACCGTGGCCACCTGGATAACATTTCTAATAACATGCTGATCGGTGCGATCAACGCCTACAATATGGAAACGAACATGGTGAAGAACGGACTGACCGGCGAATACGGTGAAGTTCCGGCCGTCGCCAGAGCCTATAAAGCTGCCGGGATCCCAACCATCGTAGTGGGTGACCAGAACTACGGTGAAGGTTCTTCCCGCGAGCATGCCGCGATGGAGCCAAGACACCTGGGTGTAAAAGCAGTACTGGTGAAATCCTTTGCACGTATCCACGAAACCAACCTGAAAAAGCAGGGAATGCTGGGGCTTACCTTTGCTAACGAAGAGGATTACGATAAATTCCAGGAAGATGACACCGTAAACTTCCTTGATCTGGACCAGTTTGCTCCGGGGAAACAATTGACCCTCGAGTTGGTACACGCGGACGGAACAAAGGATATCATCCTGACGAACCACACGTACAACGCACAACAAATCGACTGGTTTAAGGCCGGCTCTGCGCTGAACCTCATCGCTGCCGAAGCTGCGAAAAACGCGAATGCTTAAAAGTTTTTAACTTGATATATGAAAGCCGTTCAGGAAACTGAGCGGTTTTTTTTGCTTTATAATAAAGAGGTCAGCTATTTTTATAGAATCACCTGCTCCCGCCTTGCTTTATTATCAGCAGATGTCTTCCACTCTGTAACAAATCCAGCTTTCCGTTGTCTTATAGGTTTAATGTTGATATATGAACTATAAAGTACCGCTCGTGGTGGCCGCATTATTCTTCTCGCAGACAGCTCTGGCACAGCAGGATAAAAATTCAGGCACGAAAGAAAAGGACATCGAAGGTGTGGTTATCGTTAAAACCAAAAAGGCGGTAGAACAGAAGGCGGATCGCACTATTTTTGACTTCTCTGAGCAGGAGCACCTGAACACCGGTTCTGCTATGAAAGGTATTAAAAAACTGCCGGGCCTGATTGCCACCGATGTGGCCGGCATGATGTACCAGGGAAAGCTGCTGGATGTGTATCTGAACGGGCGGCCGCTGAATATTTCCAGCAATGAGTTAACTTCTTTTCTGGAAGGGATGCCCGCCAATTCTATTGAGAAGATCGAAGTAATTACCCAGCCCGGCGCCGAGTTTCCGGCTTCCTCAGGCGGCGCTATTATGAACATCGTGACGAATAAAAATGCACTCAAGTATCTTTCTGCAACCTATTCCGGCAATTATTCTTTCACCAATGAAGACAAATTCCGCAGCCGCACGAGCCACTCGCTTAGTCTGAATGCGCGTAATAAATACTTCGGCTGGCAACTTCGCGTCGGTCAAAACTACCGCGAAAGCAAACTGTTCAGCAATCAGGATTATTTAGCGTTTACCGATACAGACCGTATTGGCCGTGGCGCCTTTGCCAAAGCGGGACTTACTTTTGATCTGGGAATGGATAAACTTCTGGTGAACTATGATGTTTATCAGAATAATAATGACAACCAAACCCTGAGTAATGGTTCCTTTACTTTACCGGGAAATATCATTAACGAATTTACAGCTTTGGACGCCGCCAAAACCAATTCCCTGCGCCAGGAAGGCGTGCTGACGTACCAAAAACGTTTTGATGATAAAAACCGCAAACTCGACTTTCAGGCAGGCTACACCAGAAGCAATAACGACTTTTATCAGGATAATATTTATAATCAGTCCGCCGCCGGCGGCTTCCAGACTTTGGGAAGGCTGCTGGACAACAGTTCTTTGATGCAGGTTTCCAATCTGAAGGTGGATTATTCGCAGCCGCTCCGGCTTTTGGATGAGGGTAAAATAAGTTTTGGCGGTCTGTATGAATATCAGCAGTTCGACACGTCCAGTAAAGGCATCACAAATCTGGAATATGAACGCAATACGGCTGCTTCCTACCTGGAATTGCAGGTGAAACTGAACAAGTTTGATTTTATCCTGGGGACCCGCGCCGAAAATTATGATATTTCCGGTACCACCCGCTTCACGGATGATGAAGGGATGCTGCAGCAGTCGGCTTTAATTCCTTTTCATAAATTTCGCTTTTTCCCGAATGCCAGTGTTCAATATAACTTTATGAACCAGGTGTATCTGGCCTTTAATTATAACAAAAAAATTACACTACCGAGCATCTCAGCGCTGAACCCGAACAACAACACCTTTGCCGGACCGAATTCCACCGTATCGGGAAACCCGTATCTGCAACCGACTATTTATGATAATTTCGAGGTGAAAATGTCTGCTTTCGATTATGCCTTCATTGGTTATAATGTATCGCAGATTGACAATCAGGTCGCACAGTCCTTATCCCGCGAAGGCGACGTCATCAAAAGTGAGCAGGTGAACATTCCGGATATGCGGATTCATAATTTCAATATAGGAATGCCGATCCCGTTTATGATTTTCAATACACCGCTGAGTGAAATTATGAAAGTGAATTTTAACCCCGATAAAATCAACTTTGTTTTTGTGTATGCAGGTTATATTAAACATGAAATTCCGGGCAGAGATTCGAAAGGGCTGAAAGTGCTGAACCTGATGGCGCAGGTGATCTTGCCGTATCAGGTGAAAATGACTGCAAACTACAATGTACTTTCAAAAAAGGCAGGATTCTATTATTTCGAATCAGAGCGGCCGTTTAATGAGCGCTTCGACCTGACCTTCTCCCGGAAATTCCTGAATGATAAACTTACACTTTCTCTTTTCGGGAACGACCTGTTTAATACGCAGGCTACCCAACTGCACTCCACACCGGTGACCGGCAACAGTGTCTTTTTGTACAGCAAAAGCGATACGCGTACTTTTGGTCTTTCGGTAAACTATAAAATTCCGACCCGCAATAAGCTGGCAAAGGAAGATCCGAATATATTGCCTGCAACTGAAACTAATGACAACGGCGGTATAACCCCGAAGACATTGTAACCTGAAAAATGAAATCCTCTGTTTATTCAAAAAGAGGATTTTATTTTTTTAGAAATATTTTAATTTAAATTAACTTTCACACGCTGCCCAAACCACATCTCCTACCGGAACCGGTGCTGTCACCGTCAGTTCTTCTTTCGTCACGGGATGAATCAACTTCAGTTGCCGCGCATGCAGATGAATGCCGCCATCGGGATTGGAGCGGGGAGCGCCGTATTTCAGGTCGCCTTTAATCGGAGCGCCTAATTTGGATAACTGCGCCCGGATCTGGTGGTGCCGGCCGGTTTCCAGATCTACTTTCAGCAACTGGAAATTGTCCAGTTTCTTCAAAAGCTGATAGTTCAGGATGGCCTCTTTTGCATTCGGCGTTGGTTTGTTGAATACGGTGGATTTATTGGTTTTCTCGTTTTTCAGCAGGTAATTCACGAGTCTTTGCTGTGCCGGAATCTCTGCCGGTGCCGTTACTGCCCAGTAGGTTTTTTTGATTTCCCGCTGCTTCACCATCTGCGTCAGTCGCGTGAGTGCTTTGGAGGTTTTAGCGTAAATCACCAGGCCCGAGGTCGGCCGGTCAATCCGGTGCACCAATCCCAGGAACACATTGCCCGGTTTCTGGTCTCTTTTTTTAATAAAGTCTTTCAGCAGTTCCAGCAGCGAGGCATCGCCGGTTTTATCGCCCTGCACCAGCTGTCCTGCTTTTTTATTAATGATCAGCAAATGGTTGTCCTCGTAGATGATCTGTTCCTTCATCGTTTCTTTAGCGGGTATGATTACAGCTTTAGGTATTTTTTTAAGAATAAACGCTGGGAATCAAACGCCAGCTGGCCAGTCTGAATTTCCTGCACCGGAATCCAAACGGTTTCCGATATTTCTGAAGCTTCCATATCCACCGCGAAACGCTCAGCAACACGATACTCAAAAAACAGATCCAGCGTCTGGTACGGAATATCTTTGTACTGATACACATTCGGATGACTGCCGGCGTAGCGCAGATTGCTTTTATCCACCTGCAGCTTCAGCTCCTCAAAAAGTTCCCGGGCACAGGCATCTTCTGCTGTTTCCTGCGGATCCACAAAACCACCGGCCAGATCAAGCATTCCCAATCCCGGCTGTTGATTACGGCGCGTGAAAAAGATTTCATCTTCGCAACGGATGATGACCGCCACGGCCGCTGCCATATTATGATAAAGCGTAAACAGGCATTCGGGACAGAACCATTTTTTTGGCTCCTGCCAGGTCAGTGTTTTTTCACCGCATTGCGGACAGTAGGAGAGTTGCTTCATTCAGCCATATTTCTGGGATGGTAATTCAGGATCACATCGCGCAGTTCGTCATTTTTAAGGTGGGTGTAAATCTCCGTCGTCGTGATGCTGCTGTGGCCGAGCATTTCCTGGATATACCGCAGGTCTGCACCATTCTGCAATAAGTGTGTGGCGAAAGAGTGGCGGAAGGTGTGCGGGGAAATTTTCTTGCTGATGCCTGCTTTCTCCGTAAGTTCTTTAATAATAATGAAGACAATCACGCGGGACATGGCAGAACCGCGGCTGTTAAGGAACAGAATGTCTTCGCACTTTTTGTTGATTTTATACTTAGAACGTACCGTATCGATGTATTCGCGGATAAGCTGAGCCGTGTATAAAGCGAGTGGAACAAACCGTGTTTTGTCACCCTTGCCTTCCACTTTCAGGTACAGTTCCTTAAAGTTGATATTGGAGATTTTTAAATCAATTAGTTCGGAAACCCGCAGACCACAGCCGTATAATACCTCGATCATGCACTGGTTCCGCTTGCCCAAATCGGTGGAAATATCAATCGCTTTGATGATGCGCTCCACATCTTCATAACTTAAAGTATCCGGGAGGTAAAGGCCGAGTTTCGGGCCTTCCACCAGCGCGGCCGGATTATCGCTTCTCAGTTCGTCGTCCTGTAGATATTTAAAAAAAGCTTTGATGGAAGAAACCCAGCGTGCCTGTGTGCGCTCACTGAACTTTTTTTTGGAAAACTGAAACAGGAATTCCTGAATATGCTCGAAGGTGATATCCAGCGGACCAACGCCTTCCAGGTCGATGGTGCCGTAGTCCTTCAGTTTTTTGATATCACGCAGATACGCATCTACCGTATTATTGGAAAAGTTTCTTTCAAATCTCAGAAAGTTCTCGAAATCGGTTATTTTTTCATCCCAGGTCATTGTGTTGTGTTTTTTTTTTAAAATTAAAGGTCGGTTACTTTCAGCACTTCGATGCCGTGGTTCTTCAGAAAACCAATACCGTCTTCATCTGAATACTCATCAATATACACCAGCTTTCTGATGCCTGCCTGCAATATCAGTTTGCTGCACTCCTTGCAGGGCGAAAGTGTCAGGTAAAGCGTGGCACCTTCTGCTGATTGCGTGGAGCGCGACAGTTTCAGGATGGCATTCGCTTCTGCATGGAGCACGTACCATAGGGTTTTGCCGTTCTCATCTTCACAGCAGTTTTCAAACCCGGAGGGCGTGCCATTATACCCGTCTGAAATAATCATCCGGTCTTTCACGATAATGGCGCCTACTTTTCGGCGTTCGCAGTGCGAAAGTTCTGCCCACACCTGCGCCATTCTCAGGTAAGCGCGGTCAAATTTGGTAACTTCCGGTTGCAGTGTGGTATTGGCCATTTTAAAAGGCGGGTTTTCTTTTTTCCAGAAAAGCCTGCACGCCTTCCTTCTTGTCATTCATTCCGAACAGTGCACCAAAAGAGGCGATTTCGGTTTCAAAACCTTCTTTCGTATCACTTTGGTTTACGGCCTCAATTGCTTTGGCAATTGCCATCGGTGAATTGGCGGCAATCTGCGCGGCCAGTTCTTTTGTTTTTTCCAGCAGTTCATCGGCGCTGAAGACTTCATTCACCAAACCGATTTCCTTCGCGCGTGCTGCGCCCATCATTTTGGCCGAGAAAATAATCTCATTAGCCAGGCCTTTGCCAACCAGTTTTGGCAGCCTTTGGGTTCCGCCGTAGCCCGGAATCAGGCCCAGCGTAACTTCGGGCAGGCCCAGTTTTGCATTATCTGAAGCGTACCGGATATGGCAGCTCAACGCCAGCTCCAGGCCGCCGCCCAAGGCAAAACCATTCACTGCAGCAATCACCGGCTTGCTCATGTTTTCAATTTTATTAAATAAAGTATCCTGACCGGTACGCGCGAGTTGCTCGGCTTCGGCTACACTGTAATCGGCAAACTCCTTAATATCAGCTCCGGCAACAAACGCTTTTTCACCGCTTCCGGTAATGATGATGACCCGGCAGTTATCGTCTGCGGATAACACATCCAGGGCGGTGCTTATTTCTTTAATCGTCGCAGCATTCAGCGCATTCAGATTCTTCGGCCTGTTGATGGTGATGATGGCTGTTCGCGCTTCTGTTTCTATTACAATGTTCTCGTTTGTCATAACTGGGAGTACTTTATAAAAATAGTGCCGCAAATTAAACAATATTTTCCACTTAAAGCTTTATGAGTCCTAATTTTGCAGGCTTTTCCCCTTATTTTAAAGCAGAATATGAATATATTACCACCTAAAGAGATAATACCTATATTTGGCATAGGAAAAAGTAATCTATGAACATTCAGCAACTCGAATATCTCATCGCCGTTGATAAGTACCGGCACTTCGGCAATGCTGCCCAGGCCTGTTTTATAACCCAGCCGACTTTAAGTGCCATGATTCAGAAATTTGAGGACGAACTGGATGTGAAGGTATTTGACCGCACTACCCATCCCATTCGTACGACAGATGTGGGCGCGCAGATTATTGAAGAAGCAAAAAAAGTCATTGATGCGATTAATGATTTAAAAAGCAAAGCCAATGCGCTGAACAATGTGCTGGCGGGTAAAGTAAATCTCGGAATTATTCCCACGGTGGCAGGATATGTGTTGCCGGCCAGCTTGTTTAATTTCCTGCAGGAGCATCCGCGGATTGAGCTTAATGTAAAAGAACTCACCACCGACAATATTATCCGTGCCCTGAAAACCGGTGAAATTGATGCCGGAATTATTTCGACACCGTACGCCGCGGCTGAAGAATTTTATCAGGATTTTCTTTTCAATGAAGAACTGATGCTTTACACGGCAGAAGAAAGCGAGGAACAGAAGAAAGACAGCTTCGTGATTCCTGAAAAAATAGATGTGCGCAAAGTTTGGCTGCTGGAAGAAGGAAACTGCCTGCGGACCCAGTTTGAAAACATCTGTGAACTACGGGAAAATACTTCTACACCGAAAAACCTGGATTTTACCGCCTCGAATATTAATACGCTGGTGCAGCTGGTGGACCGGCTGGGCGGCATCAGCATCCTGCCGGAACTTGCTGTGGAACAGCTGTCGGAAAAACAGCGCGAAAAAGTGAAGCGTTTCCGCAAACCTTTCCCGTACCGCGAGATTTCCATGATTTATTACAAACCTACGTACAAGCAGAAAATCCTGGATGAACTGATCGGATTTATCTCCTCTTCCCTGGAAAAGCAGTTGAATTATAATAAAGAACCAAAAGAATTTGTGGGCATTAAGCCTCAATGATTTATCGCAGCAAAATAATGTTGTGCCGCTGCGAAATAACCCCTAAATTTGCGCCCAACAACCCGGGAGGAAAAATTTGTACTGATTGCAACCTCTGTAAAAAATGCTAAAAACGATCTTATCTTTTAGTTTCCTTTGCAGTCAGCGCCTTTTTTCTTCTGTTGTTTTTATCTAAACAAACAAAAGAATTATGTCTTATTTATTTACCTCTGAATCGGTTTCCGAGGGACATCCGGACAAAGTAGCTGATCAGATCTCTGATGCCTTAATCGATAACTTTCTGGCTTTCGACCCGAATTCCAAAGTGGCCTGCGAAACGCTTGTGACTACCGGACAGGTCGTGCTGGCCGGCGAAGTAAAATCTCAGGCATATCTGGATGTGCAGGATATTGCCCGCACCGTCATCAATGAAATTGGTTATACCAAAGGCGAGTACATGTTCAGCGGCAATTCCTGCGGCGTGATTTCTGCCATTCACGAACAGTCTCCCGACATCAATCAGGGCGTAGACCGCGTTTCTGAATCCGATGATTTCGAGACCCGCGCCAATCTGCAGGGAGCCGGTGACCAGGGAATGATGTTCGGTTACGCCACGAATGAAACCGAGAACTATATGCCGCTGGCGCTGGATCTGGCACATGCCATTCTGAAAGAGCTTTCTGCCATACGCCGCGAAAACAGTGATATTACCTATCTGCGTCCGGATTCCAAGTCGCAGGTAACCATCGAGTATTCCGATGACCATAAGCCGGTGCGCATTGATTCCATTGTAATTTCTACGCAGCATGATGATTTCGGCAGCGAAGAGGCGATGCTGGCAAAAATCCGCAAGGACATGATTGGAATGGTCATTCCGCGCGTGAAGGCGAAACAGCCGCGTGATATTCAGGAACTGTTCAATGATCAGATAACCTATCATATCAACCCGACCGGAAAATTTGTAATCGGCGGGCCACACGGTGATTCCGGACTGACGGGCCGAAAAATTATCGTGGATACATATGGCGGGAAAGGTGCCCACGGTGGTGGTGCTTTCTCCGGTAAAGATCCGTCCAAGGTAGACCGAAGTGCTGCCTATGCGGTGCGTCATATTGCCAAGAATATGGTAGCAGCCGGTATTGCGGATGAAGTGCTGGTGCAAGTGTCCTATGCCATCGGTGTTGCTGAGCCTTGTGGCCTTTATATCAATACCTACGGAACTTCCAAAGTAAATATGTCCGACGGAGCTATTGCGAAGAAGATTTCGAAGCTGTTCGATCTTCGTCCGTTTGCCATCGAGCAAAACCTGAAGCTGCGCAATCCGATTTACCGGGATACGGCTACCTACGGACACATGGGAAGAACGCCATTCACGGCGAGCCGTACCTTTAAAAAAGCAAACGGTGAACTGAAAACCATCGATAACCTGGAGTTCTTCACCTGGGAGAAGCTGGACAGGGTAGCGGATATCCGGAAGGAATTTAATCTTTAAAAATATTTGAAATTCACTGCTTTGCCGGAAATGGTGAAGCAGTTTTTATTTTAACTTTAAACCTTTATATACATCATTATTATGAAAAGGCTGTTATTTGCTTTTGTAATTACATTTTCTGCCCAAATGAGCAATGCACAGCTGACGGTGCATAAAGCAGTCCACGTTGGCTACGCTTACCAGAACCAGAGTTTTGGCGAAATTGGCGGTCGTTTATTGATGCTGAAGACGGATGATGTGGTGTACCGCGTGGGTGCTGCGGCATTGATGGGAAGTGTGAACGGCGAATTTGCAGTGATGCCGAAAGTGCAGGGTGATATTTTATTCAACTTTCAGCGGAATGTGGATTTATATCATTCGGTGTACTGGCTCGTCGGTGCAGAAGCTACCACCAAATACGCAGCGCCGAAAGCGGGGGTTTCTTTATTTGGATTGATAGACCTGACCGGTGGCTATGGATTCTCACTGGATGAAAAAGGTCTTAAGGGTAAAAAACTGGATGGACTGAATATGAACTTCACCCTCAATTTACCTGTGGTGATGCTGTATGAGCTGTTTCATTGATAAATTTTGGAAAATATTATCTTTTTTTTAACAGAGTATTAACTTTTTTACTATTTTAGCCACTCACTAAAAATGTCACATATAGATCTACAACTCTACTGATTTTTATTAAAGGAAAACAAAAACTCTGATGGCAGGGTGATTTTTGTGGTTCATTTTTATAAACTGAGTTATGGATACAAAGACAGACAGCTGGCTGATCAAACAATATACGGCAGGAAACGAGCAGGCACTCGCAATACTGATAGACCGGCACCAAAAAGAAATTTTTTCATACATCTTCTATAAATTAATGGATGACTCTCTGGCGAATGATGTCTTCCAGGATACCTTTATGAAGATTATCGTTACGCTGAAAGAAGGGCGCTATCGGGAAGAAGGCAAGTTCATACTTTGGGCCAAACGCATCGCCCACAACCTGATTATTGATCATTACCGCCTGAAAGCAAAACACAACAAGGTTTCGGAAACCACGTATGAAAA
Source organism: Kaistella sp. (assembly GCA_032057205.1). Taxonomy (GTDB): domain Bacteria; phylum Bacteroidota; class Bacteroidia; order Flavobacteriales; family Weeksellaceae; genus Kaistella. Next base: position 45,673 of record DAMCFT010000001.1, on the reverse strand, counting down.
CGAAGAGTTTTCCATATTCGACCTGATCTCCATCGACGAAGAAAATATAGAAGAGCAACTGATCAGCCGCCAGATCAATGAAGATCTGTTGCGCATGCTCCAATATTTGCCGGCGAACCAGCAGGAGGTGGTAAAACTCCGCTTTTTCGACGCCTTATCATTTAAAGAAATTGCGGAACAGACGGATACCAGCATTAATACTACCCTCGGCCGCGTGCGGTATGCCCTGATAAATCTGCGAAAAATCATGGAAGAGCACCAAATTACGCTCACCAGATAATAAAACATACTTTCGGTACGTTTTTAGTGAAACTTTTTAGCCAATGAAAAAAAATGACACTTTAAACGTTCCGCTTGTGAAACCAAGAAAATCAACGGTCGATTTCCTGCTCAGTTTTTCAAAATCCATCGAGGTGCTGAAGAACAGCAGCGTGCAGAAGACGGTCTGCAAGAACTAACCGAATTATCGTATTTTTGTGCTGTATGAAAATTCAGCACATTTTTTTTGATTTAGACAATACCCTTTGGGACCACCGCGGCAACGCTTTTTCCACCCTTAAAGACATTTTCTATCGTGAGGAAATCCGGGATAAATACCAGATTTCGTTTGATGAATTTCACCGTGAATATTATACCATCAATGAACGCCTTTGGGAGCAGATTCGCGATGGCGAGATTGACAAGGAATATCTCCGCAAGCACCGATTTTATGACACTTTCCTCTTTTTCGGAATTGATGATATGGAACTGGCTCAGCGGTTTGAGTCCGGCTTTCTGGATGAAATACTAAATTATAATGACCTGGTGCCCGGTGCATTTGAAATTTTGGAATACCTGCATGATAAGGGTTATCAGTTGCATATTCTTTCCAACGGTTTCCAGGAGGTGACTGCCAGAAAATGTGAATTATCCGGCATAAAGAATTACTTTAAAACCATCACCAGTGCAGATGAAATTGATGTACGCAAGCCTCAGCCGGAGATTTATGAATATGCCTTAAAAAAAGCAGCTGCGGAAGCTCAGGATTCCATGATGATCGGCGATGACTGGGTGGCCGATGTGGAAGGCGGCAAAGCCTTCGGCCTGAAAGTTATTTACTTTGACGTTTTCGATGATGGGTATACAGCCGATGGTGTGCAGGTGATCCGAAAACTGGAGGAGCTTAAAAACCTTGTATAACAGAAAACAAAACCTCCGGAAAATCGGAGGTTTCATTTTTTACATTCCTAACGCGGTGCGGGCACGGCTTAAGGTTTGCGCCGCAATCTTACGCGTCTTAGCTGCGCCGTGCTGCAGTTTTTCTTCCAGTTCCGGCAGGTTGTTCATATAATACTGAAAGACTTCCCTCTCTTTTGCAAAACGGGTGAGCAGCAGATTCAGCAGCTCTGTTTTGGCATGTCCGTAGCCAAAGTTTCCGGCAAGATATTTCGCACGTAATTCTTCCGTTTGTTCCGGTGTTGCGATGAGTTCATAAATAGCAAACACCTTATCAGTTGCAGGATCTTTCGGCTCTTCCAGCGTTCGTGAGTCGGTTTCAATACTCATCACCTGTTTCTTGAGTTGCTTTTCGGGCAGGAAAATATTGATGATATTTCCGCGCGATTTAGACATTTTATGGCCATCCGTGCCGGGAACGTATTTGGTGTCTTCCTGAAGTTCTGCCTGTGGCAATACGAAGACTTTGCCCATCTGGTTATTAAAGCGGGCGCCCATATCGCGGGCCATTTCCAGGTGTTGCAACTGGTCCTTGCCGACCGGAACGATTTCGGCATCGTACAGAAGAATGTCGGCCGCCATCAGAACAGGGTAGGTGAAGAGTCCGGCGTTCACATCGCCAAGACGGTCTGCTTTATCTTTAAAAGAATGGGCCAGGGTCAATCGCTGATACGGAAAGAAACAGGAAAGATACCAGGAGAGTTCACAAACTTCTGCGATATCACTCTGGCGATAGAAGTATGTTTTTTCAGGGTCCAGTCCGCACGCAAGCCAGGCGGCTGCAATCTCGTAGGTATTTTGTTTCAGTTCCTCCGCATTTTTAATCTGCGTGAGCGAATGCATATTGGCGATAAACAGAAATGATTCATTTTGCGCCTGCTGCGAAAGTTCAATAGCAGGAATAATCGCTCCCAGCAAATTGCCAAGATGCGGCGTGCCGGTCGCCTGAATACCGGTGAGAATTCTGGACATAGTGTAGATATAAGTATAAGGGCAAAAATACGAAAGTTATGGCGCAGCACAAAGCAGGCGGCTTACGGGTTGAATATGCGCCGGCTGTACCAGTCCGTAATCTTGCGCAACCGGTTGTTTTTCCTGTGAAGGCCGCACCACCTCCAGAGAAATAGCGCCGTCAACGAAACAAGTAGGACAGATGATACCCACAAAATATAATCGTACTTTTCCAGGTGTGCAGTAATCTGCTCTTTCTGGCCTGTGTCCTGAACCCGTAGATAGTGCTGCAGCGACTTGAGTTCATTCTCCAGGATTTGCTGTTCTGCCTGATCATGGCGTTGTTCATATTTCCGGTATTCCTCAAAGTTTTTCAGGGCAAGCTGCGTATCAGCCAGCAGCCGGTAAATGCTTTCATCCAGGGCCAGATCCCCGACAGGTGCCGCGAGTTGAGCAGCTTCCGTGAGCGGAGCCAGCGCTTCCTGATATTGTTGCTGCAGAAATCTTGTTTCACCGCGCCCTTTGAGTGCATACGCTGAAAGACTGGGTGCATTTACCTGTTCCGCATACGTGTGTGCCGTAATAAACTGCGTGTCTGCTTCCGTATATTTACCAAGATCAAGATAGGAATTACCGATATTATAGTACACAATACTTAAATTAAAAGGAACGCGCTTATCCGTTATTACCTTTTCGAAATTTATAGCACTGAGCTTAAATTTTTCTAACGCCAGCTCAGGATTGTTCTGGCTGCGGTAAATCATACCCTGAACGGCGTGGATGAAACCGTCGTTAAAAGCGTGTTCGCCGCTGTCTTCAGTTATTTTTTTATTTTCAGCGTAGGCTTCGTCCAGCGTAGCCAGCGCCTTGTCGTACAAATCCATCTGCTGATATTGAACGGCGATGGAGTGCAGGATTTTGATTTTTGTGGTGGGCAGCATGCCGGGCTTGATCAGATCGGCTGCCTGCAGAATATAATATAAAGAACTGTCTGTATTTCGTTTCGCGATATATGCATTTGAAATAAGCATATACAGGTGTGCTGCTTCATCGGGATTTTTTTCGTCTTTAAGTAATTTTCGAGCTAAGGAAATGGTAACATCCGGTTGCTCATAAATCACTGCTTTGGCCCGGCTGCGCATGGAGTCGCGGCTTTCCTGAGCGTTCGCCCAGAAGATGAAAAAGAGCAGTATGAGTAAGGTTAATTTTCTCATTGCTTTACCTGTTTCTGAGATTCTGCATGTATTCATTTGGCGAAAGACCTGTACTGTTTTTAAAAACATTGGTAAACGAACTGTGCGAGGAGAAACCTGCCAGGTCAGCGATATAGCTTATTTTGTATTGAAGGTAAGAAGGGTTCGTTGCCAGCAGTTTCAGCAGATACCGGATGCGCAGATCATTAATATAAGCGTTGTAATTACAGTTTTTGTATGTATTAATGACTTCCGACAGATACTTTGTATTGGTATCAAATTGTGCTGCAAGCGTGGCAAGTGACATATTTTTGTCCAGGAAGTCCTCCGATTGTTCGAAAGCGTCCAGCTTTTCCCGCAGTTCCTGTTCTTTTTCGGGATTAATAGTGCTGTTCTTACGTGGTGCGGCAGTTTCAGGAATTTGCTTTGATATAACGGGACGGGACAGCCGGCGGAAGAGCGTAAGTTGTTTCCCCAGCTGATTCCGGCGCTGGTAACTGCGCCACCAACCTATAAATGCAATTAAGAAAAGGAGAAATAAAGGCATGGTGACATAGTAGATTGTATTCCTGGCTTTAGTTTTTCCCGATTTTAGTAAGATAGTAGTTTGATCCATCTGCAGGCGCAGAAGATCCCGGCGGGCTTCGCGTTGGTTATGAGTAAGCATCTCTGCTGTCTTTCTGAATTGTGCATCAAACTTTTTATAATTCCGGATGTCATTTAATACCAGATAATTGCGTGCAAGGTTTTGTGAAATATCTTCACGCAGCGGCATGTAAGCTGCATTTTGCAGGGCATCGAGGCTTGCGTTTAATACCTCTACAGCACGCTGAAAGTCCCGCGAGTCGAACAGGATTTTGGCTTCCAGACTTCCGGACAGTGCCATGAGGTACCGCGCTTTGGGGAAGGCTGAAAGTTTTTGTTGAACGGTATCCAGCTTTAATTTTGCCTCCGGAATGTCATTTTTTAAATAAGAAATTTCTGCCAGCAGGTAATCGTTATAAATCCTGTTGGTGCTGATTGCCTCGCTGTTATCCGTTAACAACGCGCTGCTTTGAGTCAGATTTTGCTCCGCTGCCTTCAGTTTTTTCTGGTATATGTTTATTTGTGCAGCCAGTTGGTAGAGTTGTGCGTAAATTTCGTGTTCTGCGGGCGAAGCTTTAATTCGCAGCAGGGGGTGTATCAGTTTCTCAGCATCTTCGGCTAAACCTAAGGCTAATAATTGCCGCGCCTGCATCAGTCGGTACTTTTTGTTTTCAACCGATGTGGGATTGGTTTCCAGGAGAGCGGCCGTGCGACCTGCTTCGGTATAATCGCCTTTGAGTAAATAGGCTTGTGTCAGAATATCGTTCACATAGGGCTGTTCTTCTTTTGTGTTAATTTCCCTGGCTGCCCTGAGCGCCAGATCCGGATCTTCGAACAGCTTGGCAAAACTGTTTTGAACCCGGACCCGGAAATCTGTGCGTGTTTGTGCTAATAAAAGGTCAGGATTCCACAGGAAAGCAACAGCAAAAAATATCCTCAGCCACATGGAAACAAATGTAGTTATTTTCAGTCGGAATTTTCATTAATAAGTGAAATTGAACCGCTATATATGCATTTAATTTCACCCGGTACTGCTAAATATTCTGTAATTACTGGATTTTGGTGTCATATTTAAAATGCTAACTATCAATGTGATAAAACGGCAACATTTGCGAAATTCATGAATTTTGCAAATCAAATGTTTTTATACCAATAGCTGAAACCCTAGTTTTACACCTAAACATAATCCAAAATTTTTATGAAAAAACTTTACACAGCAGCTTTGTTTATGATGGGCCTTCATTTTGCCAGTTCACAGGTATACACCACCGGTAGCTTTGCTTTAATGTCAGACGTTTCCAATAATGGGGTGGCCACCGGCAATGTGATGACCGCTTATCATATCATGTGGACAGAAGAAAACGGCTCCGAAAACATCGGTGAACTGACGAGTGGCGATTACATTTCGGGACTCACAAATGTGACCAGTGACGGAAAATACATTTCCGGTACAATGACGAATCCGGAAACGGGCAAAGATGAAATGGCGCGCTACGATACGACAACCAAAACGTGGACATATCTTGGCGGCCTGAAAGCTTCTTCTGATGCAACACTTTCTTCTGCTTGGGGAATGAGCAGTGACGGGAAAGTTATCGTTGGCCTCGGTTGGCAGACAAGCGGCACAGGACACGGCATTGTATGGCGGGAGGGTGATGGTATTACCGATTTAGGCAGTACCGTGGCGGAACGCAGTTCCCGTGCAAATTCGGTGAATGACAGTGGCGACATCATTGTGGGCTGGCAGGATAATGATTATGGCGATCGGCAAGGTGTTTACTGGAAAAATGGGGTGCAAGTTCCTTTGACTGATAATGATGGAATGCCTACCGGCGAAGCAGTAGCCGTAACCCCGGATGGAAAAACCATTATTGGCTTCACTTATGACAATCCTTTTATCTGGAATGAAACTGCAGGTTACACAAAAATTACTCATCCGGATCCTGATTACGCGGGTGGTGCAGCCTCTATTACGGATGATGGCAAAACTGTTGTAGGCTATTTCCGGCCGTGGAATGGCCAGGCTGTTACCGGCGAAGGTTTCATTTATACCCAGGAAAAGGGAAGGGTAGAGCTGAATGAATACATTGCAAGTCTGGGAATAGACAACCAGGGAATTACATTTGCGCTGCCTATGGCGATTTCTCCTAATGGTAAATATATTACCGGCGTCGGGCGAACTGATGATGATATCGTAGGATTTGTTATTAAGTTACCGGACAGCGCACTTTCCACACAGACCGCTGCGGTAGCAAAAACGAAAGTATACCCGAACCCGGTCAAAGATATTCTGCATATCAGCAAGTCCGAAAACGTGAGCCTGGTAGAAGTGTACAATATGGCTGGCCAGAAAGTATACAGTACAACTTCAGTTACCAAATCAGGGCTTAACCTTTCTGCGCTGCCGACCGGAAATTATATTCTTCAAATGACCGTAAATGGTAAAACTGAAAGTACTTCTTTAATTAAGCATTAAAAAATAAGCATACAAAATTTTCAAACGGGCTGCTTTCAAATGGAAAACAGCCTTTTTTGCTGCAAGCTTGGGTGCTAAAAGCGCAGCAGGTATAACATAGTATAATTGTGTATTTATTTGATAATAAGGTATTTATATTTTCAATATTTGCAAAATTCGCGAATTTTGCAAGTCTTTCTTTAGTTTCTTAGAGCTCAATACTATATGTTTACTCAAGTATTAAACAAAAAATATTTATGAAAAAACTTTACACAGCAGCACTTTTCATGATGGGTCTGCATTTTGGAAATTCACAGGTTTTCGATACCGGTGACTTCGCTTATATGTTTGGCGTATCAAATAATGGAGTGGCCGCCGGCAACGTGATGTACTCCGAACATATTATGTGGACGGAAGAAAGCGGTACGGTTACGATCGGTCAGCCACTCAGCGGTGAGCAGTTCGGGGGTCAGAACAGTGTATCGGTGGATGGAAAATACATCTCAGGGACCATGACCAATCCTGAAACCATGGCCGATGAAATGGCGCGCTATGATACCACAACCCAACAGTGGTTGTATGCCGGTGCGTTAACTGAGGGCTTGGAAACTTCTGCCTGGGGTATGTCTGCTGATGGTAAAACTTTGGTCGGACTTGGTTTTATGAATGAAATTTTCGCCCACGCTGTTCAGTGGACAGAAGGAGGAACTCTGATGGATTTAGGAAGCAGTATTCCGGAAACCAGCTCCCGCGCAAATGGGATTAGTGATGACGGTTCTATTATCGTTGGCTGGCAGGATGATGATTTAAACCGCAATGGTGTTTATTGGAACAAAGGCGAACAAGTTTTCTTAAAGGATGGTGACGGTGAAAATGTAGGTGAGGTTACAGCAGTTTCCGGAAACGGTAAAACAATGGTTGGTGAAACTGATGGCTGGCCGTATATCTGGACAGAAGCAGATGGCTATCAGGAATTTCCGCACCAGGATCCAATGATGGAAGGCGGCGCCAGCGCGGTTAACGGTAATGGTGACACGGTTGTGGGTTATTACAGGCCTTGGGGACAGGGCGCTTTCGGTGGCAGCGGTTTCATCTGGACCAAAGAAGGTGGGATGAAAGACCTGAATGTCTATGTAGCTGAACTCGGCATCGATGATCAGGGAATGAACTTTGCGCTTCCGCTGGGCATATCGCGCAATGGGAAATATATTGTCGGGATCGGAACCAAAGGAGTGGATGTTCGCGGTTTTGTTATTAAACTTCCGGATAGTGTGCTGGGTACAGAAACGGCAGTTGCCACCAAAACGAAAGTGTACCCGAACCCGGTCAAAGATATTCTTCATATCACCAAATCCGAAAACGTGAGCTTGGTAGAAGTGTACAATATGGCTGGCCAGAAAGTGTTTAGTACAACTTCAGTTACCAAATCAGGGCTTAATCTTTCTGCGCTGCCTGCCGGAAGCTATGTGCTGCAAATGGTAGTGAACGGTATAAAAGAAAGTACGACGCTTTTGAAAAGATAACATTCATTTTCATTTTTTATAAAAGAATACCCGCATCCTATTTGGTGCGGGTATTTTGATTGTAAATTTTTTGTGCCTAAAAGTCCAGGCCGTTGGGTAAGGCTTTTTTTCGGAAGATGAAGAGCAGCAAGGCGCCCACGGTGATGGCAGAGTCGGCTACATTAAAAATGTATTTGAAAAACTCGATGTGCTTGCCACCAATCAGGGGAACGCTGGCTGGCACATCCCAGTCAACCAACGGAAAGTGCAGCATATCGACCACACAGCCTTTCATGAAATGAGAATATCCTTCACCAAACGGCACTACTTTGGAAACACCGCCGTATTCAATCCACCGCCCGATGGTTTCATCATACACAGTTCCGCTGTCGAAGATAAGCCCGTAAAACATACCGTCGATCAGGTTGCCGATCGCACCGGCAAAGATCATTGACATGGGAATCAGCAGATAGTTGCTAACACCTTCTTTCAGCCATTTGTTGAAAAGATACACCATCCCGCCAATCAGAAACAGGCGGATGATAACAAGGATATACTTGCCCAGCAAACCACCGAAATGAAAGCCATAGGCCATGCCCGGATTTTCTACAAAGGTTAAGTGAAAGCCTGGTACAACGGTAACGCTTTCACCCAGCTGAAAATGAGTTTTAATATAAAACTTGGAAACCTGATCAATCAGTAAAATCAGGAGGGTAACAAAGGCGATTTTTTTCATGAATCACCGGTCTTGGGTTTACGGTTGGTTTTGGGCGCAGGTCGGCTGTCTGGCTGCGGACGGGCTGCCCCGCGGGTGTGGAACTTTTCGAACCGGATGCCCATTTCTTTCAGCGTTGCTTTCAGGGCATTCAGTTCCATTTGGTTTTTCGGGTGTACAACTAAGGATTCCATCAGGATATAAATAAAAACGGGTTTACCATGCACTGCGAAAATGGCAGGCATCATGAACCCTGATATGATTAGAAATAAAAGATAAAATGTTTTTTATCGCTGCATGTTTTTAGCCTCAATGCTGAGGGTGGCGTGCGGCACCGCCAGCAGTCGCTCTTTGGGAATCAGCTTGCCGGTAACGCGGCAAACACCGTAGGTCTTATTTTCAATGCGGATCAGCGCATTTTTCAGGTCACGCACAAATTTTTCCTGGCGTCCGGCCAGAATGGCGTTCTGCTCTTTGCTCAGGGTTTCTGCGCCTTCTTCAAATGCCTTGAAGGTAGGAGAGGTGTCATCTGTCCCGTTATTCTGGTCGTTGATGAAACTCTCGCGGATCAGCATCAGATCGCGTTCTGCTTTATCTATTTTTCCCTGGATAATTTCCCGGAACTCCTGTAGGTCGGCATCGCTGTACCGTTGTCTGTCTTCGGTCATAGTGTTTATTTTTTAAATGGTGCCGGAAGCAGGCCTCCGGCATCAAGGTTATGTTATGTGTTGGTCTTCTCAATGTGCACATGGAACGGCTGATCATCGATCTCAATCTCGGTTCCGTTTGCAAGTGAATGTACGACTTCTATCTCATCCGACAATACCTCGCTTGAGATGTAGGCCCGATTGTTTAAAATTTCATTCTCAAAAGGGCTTTCGGCCGGAATCTGAATCTTGATTTTATCCGTAAGTTCCAGCCCACTGTCCTTGCGCAGGTTCTGAATCCGGTTGATGAATTCCCTAGCAATTCCCTCCGCTTTTAATTCTTCGGTCATCTTCAAATCTAATGCCACAGTGAGCTTGCCTTCGGAAGTTACGGTCCAGCCCGGGATGTCTTTTGTCATAATCTCCACATCGTCCAGCGATATGTCGTAACCTTCCACAGTTGCCCGGCCGTTCTTTTCCAGCGAAGCAATATCCGCAGTACTGAAAGCGGTAATGGCACCGGCCACTTTTTTCATATCCTTTCCAAGACGTGCACCCAGTGTTTTAAAATTGGGTTTAATTTGCTTAACGATCAAATCTGCAGCTTCTTCTGCATTGATGAGCTCCACTTCTTTCACATTCACTTCCTGCTTCACCAGATCGGCCACGGCAGAAATCTGCTCCTGTGTTTTAGCATCCAGCACCGGAATCATCACTTTCTGCAAAGGCTGGCGTACTTTGATGTTTTCCTTTTTTCTTAAAGAAAATACCATCGAGGTAATTTGTTGCGCCAGATGTGTTTTTTCCACCAGGTCCTGGTCAATCAGTTTTTCATCAACTTTCGGGAAATCGGTAAGGTGTACGGAGCCGGCCTGCTCTTTCTGAGTGACCTTATTCAGGTCGCGGTACAGCTGATCCATAAAGAACGGTGCGATCGGTGCCGAAATTTTGGCCACTGTTTCCAGGCAGGTATATAAGGTCTGGTACGCTGAGATTTTATCTTCTGTGTATTCACCCTTCCAGAAACGGCGGCGGCACAGGCGCACGTACCAGTTGCTCAGATTGTCATTCACAAAATGGCTGATGGCGCGGGCTACTTTGGTCGGTTCATAATCTTCATAAAACGCCGTCACTTCTTTGACCAAAAGATTGAGTTCCGACAAAATCCAGCGGTCGATTTCCGGTCGGTTTTCTACTTCTTTTTCCGCATAGGTAAAGCCGTCCACGTTGGCATAAAGCGCAAAGAATGAATAGGTATTATATAAAGTGCCAAAGAATTTGCGGCGCACTTCATCAATTCCTTCCAGGTCAAAACGCAGGTTTTCCCATGGATTGGCGTTGGCAATCATATACCAGCGCGTTGCGTCCGGGCCGTATTTCTGCAAAGTTTCAAAAGGATCCACGGCATTGCCCAGGCGCTTGCTCATTTTCTGGCCATTTTTATCCAGTACAAGTCCGTTGGACATTACATTTTTATAGGCTACAGAATCAAATACCGCCGTTCCGATGGCATGCAAAGTATAAAACCAGCCGCGGGTCTGATCTACGCCTTCTGCGATGAAATCTGCCGGAAACGCTTTGCGCTCGTCGATAAGTTCTTTGTTTTCAAACGGATAATGCAATTGCGCGTAGGGCATGGAGCCGGAATCAAACCAGACATCAATTAAGTCCGGTTCACGGCGCATTGGCTTTCCGGAATCTGAAACCAAAACGATTTCATCTACAATGTTTTTATGCAGGTCAATCTTCGCATAGTTTTCCGCCGACATGTTTCCGGGTTCAAAACCGGCAAAAGGGTTTTGAGTCATAAGCCCGGCGGCGACTGCCTTCTCGGTTTCGTTATACAGTTCTTCTGCAGAACCAATAATTTTTTCTTCTTTTAAGTCTTCAGAACGCCAGATGGGCAACGGGATTCCCCAATAGCGCGAGCGCGACAGATTCCAGTCGTTCACATTTTCCAGCCAGTTGGCGAAACGCCCCTCACCGGTGGACTTAGGTTTCCAGTTGATGGTTTCATTCAGGGCCACCAGCCTGTCTTTCACAGCGGTCATTTTCACGAACCAGGAATCCAGCGGATAGTACAGCACCGGTTTATCGGTACGCCAGCAATGCGGGTAACTGTGTACGTATTTTTCTACTTTAAAGGCTTTGTTTTCCGTCTTGAGCAGGATTGCCAGTTCCACGTCCCAGGATTTCTCGGGCGCTTCTTCAGCTGCATAATATTCATTCTTAATATATTTTCCGGCAAATGGCTCCGGCGTATTTCCGCCCGAAACAAAACGCCCCTGCAGGTCCACCAGCGGCACGGCATTTCCCTGCGCGTCTTCTATCAGCATCGGTGGGATTCCGCTTTCGCGGGCGACACGCGCATCATCTGCCCCAAAGGTAGGTGCAATATGCACAATCCCGGTTCCGTCCTCTGTGGTCACGAAATCACCGGCAATTACGCGGAAAGCCTTGTCGGCATCGTTCATCGGCTGGAACCATGGCAGAAGTTGCTTATACCGGCTGCCAACTAAATCACTGCCTTTAAACGCTGCTGTAATCACAAACGGAATTTGTTTCGCTTCGGAAGTATAACTGTTCAGGTCTTCTTTGGTTCCTTCCTTATATTTTTTACCGAGCGTTTTCTGCACAAGTGCTTTTGCCAGGATAATAGAAACCGGCTCGAATGTATACTGGTTAAAGGTTTTAATTAAAACATACTCTATCTCTTTTCCTACTGCTAATGCTGTGTTGCTGGGCAGTGTCCAGGGCGTGGTCGTCCAGGCAAGGATGTACAGATTGTTGAGGTTTGCCTCCGCGTTGGCCCGATCAAATTCTTCCCAGTGCAAAGCGCCACCACAGGAGTCGCCCGCCACATCATCCGTGGAAATTTTATTTCCGGCGAGTACTTCGCTCAGTTTTTCAGAAAGTGTTTTTACCTTGAACTGGGCAATAACCGTGGTATCCGAAACATCGCGGTAAGTGCCCGGCTGATTCAGCTCGTGGGAAGAAAGACCGGTTCCGGCTGCCGGTGAATACGGCTGAATGGTGTATCCTTTATATAAAAGTTCTTTGTCGTACAATTGCTTCAGAAGCCACCAAACCGTTTCCATGTATTTCGGCTCATAGGTAACGTAGGGGTCTTTCAAATCTACCCAATATCCTATTTTCTCCGTCAGGTCGTTCCACACATCAGTATAGCGCATCACCGCATTCCGGCAGGCCTGATTGTATTCTTCCACAGAAATTTTCTTCCCGATATCTTCTTTGGTAATGCCCAGTTCTTTTTCCACACCAAGCTCAATCGGCAAACCGTGGGTGTCCCAGCCGGCTTTGCGAAATACCTGCTTGCCGTTCTGAGTTTGATAGCGGCAGAAAATATCCTTCAGGGCACGCGCCATCACGTGGTGAATGCCCGGCATGCCGTTCGCAGACGGCGGACCCTCATAAAAAACATATTCCGGCTGGCCGCGGCGGTGTTCAACAGATTTATTAAAAGTTTGGTCCTCTTTCCAGAATTGGCTGATGTTTTCGGCCAGTCCTACCAGATCGAGATTTTTGTATTCTGTAAACTTATTCATTATCAATGCCTTCAACGGGGTTTTTGTCCGTTTATTAAGGCTGCGAATATAAGGAATTTTGGTGGAATATCAAGGTGCCGGGAAGCGCAGGCATACCTCTGTTCCGGCGGCCTGATGCGGACTTTGCAGATCTGTGTAGCGTATTTCATACCGGTGTGCACCGAAGTAATTTCGGAGCATTCCTTCCACGATTTCCACGCCTAGGGAGCGGCGGCCTGTTTTGCTTTTGGAGGCTTCTGTGCGGCCGATTCCGTTGTCGGTAATGCAGATGTGCAGCCAGGCTCCTTTCTGTTCGATTTTCAGAATAATCTTTTTGTCATCCACCGTCGCTACGCCGTGAATTATGGCATTCTCCACGAAAGGCTGTAAAATTAAAGGTGGCAGTTTAATTTCTTCACAATTAATTTTTGGGTCTATCCTGATTTGAAAGTCCAGTTCTTCCCGGAAACGAAGGTTTTCTATGTCAACGTATAATTGCAGTGTATCCAGTTCCTGCTGAAGTGTAAATTCCTTCATCGTTGAGGCTACCAGGATGGTACGAATGATTTTTGAAAATTTGTTAAGGTACACTACAGCTACTTCCGGATCATTATCCAGAATATAAAACTTAATGGAGTTCAATGCATTGAAAACAAAGTGCGGATTCATCTGCGTCTGCAGCAAAGTCAGTTTTAATTCTGAGATTTCCTGCTCAATGCGGATCTTCTCATTTTCGAGTTTCAGCCTTTTTTCATTTTCGCGGTTCATTTCTTCATTCAGCAGCTGATTTTTGCGGAGTTGGGCAATGAAACTGCGGTTCGCCAGTACTTTCTTGTGATAATTAATTCTCTGCTTATGGCCCAACGCAAAAGAGAAGGCAATGTTCTCTATAAACAATCCCAGAAAGTAAATAAAATCTCCCATCTTCCGGGACATATTAATAAAGGGCAGTTCGCGGATAAAGCGCTGACCAATGATGGAGCAGAAAAATAGAATCAGCCCGCCGGTGATGATGTAGTACTTTAGTTTATTCGGCAGTTTAAAGAGGAACACCAGCGAAGTGACCGTGTGAATGGTGATCAGGAAGACGAACGCCGTATGGAACCACCGGAAAAAAGTATCATCATGGAAGAAGACCAGAATCAGATAAGCAATGGTTGCCAGCGAAAGCAATACCCCTACCGGCACCGTAATAATATAATACCAGCGCGGTTTATATTTTTTAATATTAAGGAAGTACGAAAAGAAGAAAAAGTAAATACAGTTGAAAACAATCGTGAAATAAATTTTCTCGATATAACCAATGTTTAGATTATCTGCCAGATCGTGCAGAAAGCCGTCCTCGGTAACCGGAATGTACGCCAGAAAAGAAAAAAAGGTATAGCCGCTGTATAGAAGATAAGACCGGTCCCGGTTCTGAAAATACATCGCCAGATGGAAGGTTGCCAGCAGCAGCAAGCCGCCCAGCACTGCGTAGAGCAGACTGCCATACGTATCGCGCTCCATAATAAGCGGTAGACCTGCCAGCATAAATCATCATTTGGTGTTAAAACAAATGTACAGATTTTTTTAAATAAGAAACTGAGGCAGTGGGAATTATTTGCCGGAACCCGTGCGGAAAATTTGCAGCACACCGTAAGTCAGCAATCCGAAAACAAATGCGCCAACGGTGGCCAGGATCATGCTGCCGATTGCATATTGCAGCACGTTCTCCTGTATAAATTCAAAGCTAAAACCGTCAGGTTCTGCAGCCGGCGTTTCGGATACGAACGGAGCGCCTACCGCCATCGCACTGAACAGGACCAAAGGAATCAGCGGCGGCAGGGTAAGCTGCGAGGCCATAAAAGTGAGCAGTTTATTGGTCTTGAAATAAACGGACAGCGTAATGGCCAGGAAACTGTGAAATCCCCAAAAAGGTGAAAGCGAAATAAAAATACCGAGTGCCACCGATTTCGCCTTTGTGCTGTTGCTGCCCTCACTTTCCAGGATGTTTTCTTTCAGGAAACGCCGAAACCCTTTCTGCCGGAAATACCGGTAGAAGACCTGATAATTTTTAAATGCTTTCTGGAAAAACTTTTTCACGACGGCGGAAATAGAGGACAAAGTTAGGCGATTTCAGTTTTTTCAGAAATTAAACAAGCAAAAACAGCGAAAAAAGGCAGCTTTAAGGACATTAAAAAAAAACGGCTACTTTTGCAAAAAAGTTCAGGATGCCTAAAAATCTCGTCATTGTAGAATCACCGGCCAAGGCCAAAACCATTCAAAAATATCTGGGCAAAGACTTCGAAGTGAAGTCCAGCTTCGGGCATATTCGGGACCTGCCCAAAAAAGGAATGGGGATTGACCTGGAGACTTTTACGCCTGATTATGAGGTGTCTCCGGATAAGAAAAAGCTGGTTACAGAGCTGAAGGCTGCCGTGAAAAAAGCGGAAACCGTGTGGCTTGCTTCCGATGAAGACCGCGAAGGGGAAGCCATCGCCTGGCACCTGGCACAGGAACTTAAATTAGATACCGAAAAAACGCGCCGGATTGTTTTTCATGAGATTACCAAAAATGCCATCCTGAAAGCCATTGAAAATCCGCGGACCATTGATCAGAACCTGGTGAATGCCCAGCAGGCCCGCCGCGTACTGGACCGGATTGTAGGATTTGAAATGTCGCCGGTGTTGTGGAAAAAAGTGAAAACAGGCCTTTCTGCCGGTCGGGTGCAATCGGTAGCGGTTCGCCTGGTGGTGGAGCGTGAACTGGAGATCCGGAATTTTCAGCCTAAATCTTCATTTCGCCTGGATGGTCTTTTCCTGAATGATAAGAAACAGGAGATTGCGGCCCGCCTGAAAAAAGACTTTAATGAAGAAGCAGAGGCAGAAAAGTTCCTGAATCAGTGCAGCAGTACGGACTTTGAGGTGCTGAACGTAGAAACCCGGCCGGGCACACGCTCGCCGTCGGCTCCATTTACGACTTCCACGATGCAGCAGGAAGCCAGCAATCGCCTGGGATATGGCGTAACGGCGACCATGCGCGTGGCCCAAAGGCTGTATGAGGAAGGGTATATTACGTATATGAGAACTGACTCGGTAAATCTTTCTCAGGAAGCGATCAACGGTGCGAAAAACCAGATTCTTTCCGAGTTCGGCGAAGCGTACAGCAATCCCAGAAAATATACCACCAAATCTTCCTCTGCACAGGAAGCGCACGAGGCCATCCGCCCGACCGATTTCAGTGTTAAAAGTATCGGCGATGCACAGTTGAATAAATTATATCAGCTGATATATAAAAGGACACTTGCTTCGCAAATGGCAAATGCCCGCATTGAAAAAACTGTTATTGAAATAGGTGATAACAAACTGGACCCACATTTTGAAGCGCAGGGCGAAGTTATTGTGTTCGATGGTTTCCTGAAAGCCTACGGCGTGGTGAAGACCGAAGACGATGATGAGGATAACAACGAAAAACTGCTGCCGAAAGTAACCGTAGGCGAAAAGCTGGACTACCGGAAGATTACCGCCAGCGAGAAATTTTCACGTCCGCCGGCACGGTACACGGAAGCCGGTCTGGTGAAAAAACTGGAAGAACTCGGCATCGGGCGCCCGTCTACTTATGCACCGACCATCCAGACGATTCAAAACCGTGAATATGTCGATAAGCGTGAAATTCCGGCACAGGAACGCGAGGTGATGAAAATGGTGCTGCAGAAAAAAGAACTTAAAAAGGAAGTGCTGACGGAGAAGTACGGCGCCGATAAAAATAAATTCGTACCGACGGATATCGGTGAGGTGGTCAATGAGTTCCTGACCGAAAACTTTGCGGAAATCCTGGATTACGGATTCACGGCTAAAGTGGAGCAGGATTTTGACCACATTGCCAGCGGTGATGAAAAATGGAAGCAGGTGCTGCAGGGATTTTATGATGAATTTCATCCGCGGATTGCCGATGTGGAAGAGAATGCAGACCGCGCGACCGGCGAACGGATTTTGGGCAAAGACCCCAAGACCGGTAAAAATGTGCTGACGCGTATCGGCCGTTTCGGGCCAATGGTCCAGATTGGTGAGCAGGACGACGAAGAGAAACCTGTATTTGCCAGCCTGATGCCCAACCAGAATATCGCCACGATTACGCTGGAAGAAGCTTTGGAACTGTTTAAAATTCCGTTTGACCTGCAGGAAGTAGAAGGAAAAACTGTGACGGTGGGTGTCGGGCGATTCGGGCCGTATGTGAAATGGGGCGAAACATTCATCAGCCTTGCGAAAGGCGAAGATCCGCTGACTGTAGATCAGGAGCGCGCGGAAGAGATCATCCGCGAGAAAAAGATTGCCGATGCGCCGGTTGCTACCTTCAAAGGTGAACCTGTGACCAAGGGAACGGGACGTTTCGGACCTTTCATTAAATACCAGTCCCTGTTCATTAATGTTCCTAAAAAGTATGATTTCAATAATCTGTCCCAAAGCGACATTAATGAACTGATTGAAGCAAAGCTTGAAAAAGAAGCGAACCGCTACATCCGGCAGTGGGAAGATGAGAAGATTTCCATTGAGAATGGCCGATGGGGTCCTTTCATCAAGTTTGGTAAAAAGATGTTTAAAATTCCTAAAACCAAATCTGATGAAAAATATACGGCCGAGCAACTTGCTGATGTTTCATTGGAAGAAGTGAAGAAATGGATTACGGCGCAGGATAAAGACGCTTTTAAAACCAAAGCCAAAAAAGCACCTGCTAAAAAAGCACCAGCAAAAAAAACAACAACCGCGAAAAAAGCGGCGCCGAAAAAGAAATAATTTAAGCCTTATTTCGATACGAAATGTACTCTGAATCTAATGGATCTTACTGATATTTTACAATCGCCTGCTATCCCAAAGGTCGCCGACTGGCAATTGGGAAATCTGTTGCTGAAAGATGTGCAACCCGGCACGGCCGTACTTATTTTCTGCTCGGATTATCGTGGGACAGAAGAGGGTACGGCGCTGAAGGCAGATTACCGCGCGATGCGCGAACAGCTGTATCAGTTATCAGGTTTGGATTTTCAGGTGCCGATTGTAGACCTTGGGAATCTAATTTCCGGCAGAACGTGGGCAGATACGCAGTATGTGTTAGCGGAGCTGCTCGCTTTTTGCTACGCACGTCGTGCTTTGCCGGTAATTATCGGAGGAAGTGCTGCGTTGGCGTATCCGCTGTTTCAGGCGTTAAACGGTGGACAGCAGGCCCTGAGCTATACTCAGATTGCCGGTACCATTTCCCTGGAAAACGAAGGCGAAGAACTGGATGACAAAAATTTCCTTTCGCGTATTTTAAGTGATAAAACGTTAATGCTGAAGCATTACCATCATCTGGCCTATCAGAAACATCTGAACCCGGCGGATTCTGTTCAGCTTTTGCGACAGGTAGATTGTGATGTAGTTCGGTTGGCAGACATGATGGGCAGCACCGAACGGGTAGAGCCGTTTTTCCGGCACGCCGATATTGTAACGGTGGATTGCAACGCGGTCGAAAGCACGGAAGGCGCCTTTTCTACAAGGCCTCAGGTGAACGGCCTGAACCGCCGTGAAATTTGTGCCTATATGAAAGAAGCGGGGTTAAGCCAACAGCTGAAAGCCATAGGCATCTATAATTATAATGCGGCCTCAGAAAATCTGCTGCACCACCAGCTTCTGGCGCAGATGATCTGGCATTTCCTGGAGGGGCACAATATCCGCGTGACGCATCCGGCGGAAACGGCCTACGAAACTTATTGGGTTATGATTGGCGACACCAATTATGCTTTTCTGCGCGACTCCTTCCGTGACCTGTGGTATTTTGAAAACCCGGCCACACCGGCAGAACTGGTGGCGTGCGCACATTCCGATTACCTTCAGGCCCAGCGCGGACAGCTGAACCCGAGGTTGCTGCGTGTTTAAGAACTTATACTTGTTTATATAAAAATGGTTTCCAACTCAGGCCGCTCACTGGTACACCATCCGGTTTTCCTTATTTTGTTTTCGGTTTTGGTAAAGGTGCCGATGCTTTTTACCGGCAATATCCAGGAGGATTCCTTCATTACCTGGCGTGTGGCGAAAAATCTGGTGCGGTACGGGGTCATTGGTTTTAATCCGGCGGAGAAAATATCGGCTTCGACAACGCATTTGTACATGTTTACGTCGGCGGGTTTTTATTCTCTCTTTGGTGACCATTTCATCATTCCACTGTTGCTGTTCAGCAGTACTTTGTTCAGTATCAGTACGTATTGGCTGGCCAAAATATTCTTTGCAGAAAACAAGCGCTATTACTTTCCTTTTATACTGTTAATCAATCTGATTCCACCTGCACTGACTGCTTCCCTGCTGGGAATGGAGTATGGGATTTTGTTTTTTCTTTATACCGGGCTGTTGTATTTTGGTTTTTATAAACATTATAAATGGGCTTATATTATCTTCCCTATTTTGCTGCTTTGGACTAGGGTAGATACGGTGATATTTCTGGGGATATTTTTTCTGGGGAATGCTGTCTTTAAAAAACGAATGCCGTGGTTGGTACTACTCGGCGGTGTGGTTGGGCTTATTTCAGTTATCAGCTTTAATTATTTGTATTTTAATGAGCTGGTTAATCATACCATTACGGCAAAAAAGATTGCCTACAAAAACCTGATGCAGGATAATAGTCTGCAGTTTCTTCTGTATCAATGGGCTTACTATGGTGGGCTGATTAAGAAATACAGCCTCTTTACTTTTATTGTTTTTCTCATCATGCTGGCTGCTGCCGGATATTCAGTATTCTGGCTGGTAAAACGAAATAAGGTTCTGACTTCGAAAGCAAAGGCAATCCTCTTAACCGTTGTGTGTTTTGGCTTAGCAAAGATTACCGTCTTTGCGATGCTGCGGGCTTATTTCGACTGGTATTATTGGCTGCCCCGTGTCTTCCTTTTGTTACCGATCATATTGTTTTTTCTGCTGGCCGGAACATACCGGATGCGCATACGAATGCTGGTCTTATTTCCTTTATTTGCAGGATTATTTATGTTTCAGTGGGTACAGTCCTATACCATAGGGTATATGGAAGAAAGACAGCGTTTTCAGATTGCTGCTGATATTGAGCGTTTAGGCGCGGGTCCCGAACAATCGATTCTGCTGGAACCTGCCGGAATTATTCCGTTTTATACCGAGTTGTACACCTATGATGAAGTCGGATTGGTTCAAAAAGAAATCACTGCCGAAATGCTGAAGGATGAAAACTACTGGTGGTCTAATTCTGTACAGCGCTTCAAACCCACATACCTGCTGACCATCGCGGCGAAACCGGCAGTGGGCGGGAAGCCTTATATTTTAAAAGAAAAAGAAGGCGCGTATTTTTCTGAGCAGTATGAACTGGTGAAAACCTATCCTATTTCGCGCATTCATGAAAATGCGCCGGCCCTGCTGCGTTTTATATATAAGCTGCGGCCTATCGGAAAAGATTACTTTCTGTATCAAAGAAAAACCGGTACGCCATGAAGCCGGCCGTATCTGTTATTGTTCCTGTGTATAATGTGGCTGCGTATTTACCCAGTTGCCTTGATTCTTTGGTGAGCCAAACCTTACAAAGCATCGAGATTTTAATTATTAATGATGGCAGCCCGGATAACAGCCAGGAAATCATTGATGAATATGCCGCCAGATATCCAGACATCATTACCTCATTTCGTAAAGAAAACGGCGGGCTGAGCGATGCCAGAAATTTTGGTCTGGAACATGCCAATGGTCAATATATAGCTTTTGTAGACAGTGATGACGTCGTCTCTGCGGATATGCTGCAGGATATGTATTCACTCGCTCAAAAGCATCGCGCGGAAATAGTCATCTGCAATCTCAAAAAAGTAGATGAGCACGGTAATATATTGCAATTAATGCCGCAACTGCCGCAGCTTCCTGAAAGAATTGAGCTCGCAGAAGAGTTTTCACCGTTCGCGGATTTATCCTATTTTGCCTGTAATAAAATTTTTAAAGCTTCTTTATTTAAAAATAAGCGATTCCTGCGCGGCTGTCATTTTGAGGATATCCAGCTGATTCCCCAGTTGCTGTTAGAATGCGCCACGATCGCGCATACCAATGAGTATCATTACCATTACTTGGAAAGAAGCGGCAGCATCAGCCGTACGCATACCGAAAAAGGTGCTGATATCCTGCGTGCAGTACAGGATGTGGAAAAAGCTTTTCTAAACTCAAAATATAAAAACAAAACACAGCAGCTCAAAAATTTTCAGATTCTGGAAGGGGTGTATACTTTTCTGGCGTACACTGCTTTTATCCAGGATAAGCAGACCGCTGCAAAAATGAATAAGATGCTGGCAGAATTCCGTGAAAAAAACAGGATTTCTTTGTCAGAAATTTTGCTATATCGCAGATTTGGAAAGAATTATCTGTTATCTTTGCCACCGAAAAAAGTTCTGTATTATCTTTTTTGTTTTGCCGGCCTGCAGTCTTGGCTTCAAAAAATAATGCGGAAGGCTTAGTTGTTTTTACATGCCCATTCTGCATCCCATCTTCGGCTTGATTTTCCTTTTTCTGGCAATTGCGAGTTATTGGGAAATTTTCCGTTTACAGCAGAAGCAGGCCATTTTTGTCTGGATTGCGGGTATTCTCATCGTCATTGCGGCCGGCTTCCGCCTGTATGCCGGGGCAGATTATCCCATTTACCGTAACTTATTTACCGGCTTTTCCTTATACACCACTTATGGCGATGTACTTGATAAGGCGCTATTCAGGCCGAACTCTGAGGAAATAGAGTGGATTTTTGTGCTGATAAACAAAATTATTTTTGACTTTGGTTTGCCGTTTTATGTGGTAACACTGGTGGCCGCCATTATTTCTGTAAGCCTGAAATTTTATACGATTTATAATAATGTTGCTTTTCCTGCGCTGGCAATTCTTTTTTATTTTATGCCCCTCATGTTTTTTGAAGATGCCGGCCAGATCAGGCAGGGATTGGGCATTGCAGTGTGCGTAGCTTCTTTTAAGTTTATAAAGGACAGGAATCTGCTCATGTTCCTGTTGTGTATGTATATAGCATTAGGTTTTCATAAAACAGCGATCGTTTTCTTACCGGCGTATTGGCTTGTATTAATTCCCCTGAACAGTCGACGTGTTTTTTGGATTCTCATCCTGGCGGTTATTTCTTCGCCTTTGGAACTTTACCGTTTAGGCGGAAATCTCTTTAGTTCCATTGCGCCGGAAGATGTTTCCGGCGCGTACACCGGATATCTGGATGACCAGTATTATGGCACTCAGGTAGAAACCGGCTTAAATGACATTGTGAAATTATTCTTTATCGGAATTTTAATTAAATATGACAAGCGCGCCTGTGATGAAGTGTGGTGGTATGAATACATGCGTAATCTGGCCGTATTTGGATTGGTTTTATTTTATTTCTTTCGTGGTAATGCAATTTTTGCGATACGTTTGCCGGGTGTTTATCTTTTCTTTTTAACGATGTTCTGCATGGCTAATATTGTTTATGCTGTCCGGGACCAGGCAAGGCAGATTTTGTACGCCGGCTTCATGACGTATCTTGTTGCTATGTTCTTCTATTTCGGGAAATCCAGCGGAGACCGCGCGCGATTTACTTCTGATAAATATACTAACGTGCTCTGGTAATGAATGAGTTTATAAAAACAAATATCATGAATGCCGGCCTGACCCTGTTTGCCGTGAAAGTCCTGTTGGGGCCACTGATCGCGTTCATTCTTACCTTCCGCACTGTTCCCACCATCATTAAGATTTCGCGCCGTAAAAACCTGATGGACGAACCCGGCATCCGCAGTTCACATTTGCGCAAAATCCCTAATCTCGGCGGTATCGCGATATTCTTTGCGCTGGCAGTGAGCGCTTCTGTATTTGCATTTGAACTGTTTGAGCTGTATAAGTTTCTGTTTGCTTCGCTCGTCATTCTTTTATATGTGGGCGTTATGGATGACATTGTGGTAATGCGCGCTTATAAAAAATTGCTGGCTCAGATTCTGGTTACCGCACTGATGGTGATCGGCTCCGACGTACGCATCCGCAGTTTCTTTGGTGTTTTCGGCGTTTATGAACTGAGTTACGCAGTAAGTGTGCTGTTCAGTATTTTTACCTTTATTGTGCTGATTAATGCTTTCAACCTTATCGATGGGATTGATGGTCTTTCCGGTGGATATTCTGTGCTTTGCTGCGGGTTGTTTGCGGTGAGTTTTTTCAGGCTTGGCCCTTATAATTATCCGCTGGTCGTATTATGTTGTGTGATTATTGGATCGGTGCTCGGCTTTTTATATTACAATCTTTCTAATTTCCGGTCCATGAAAATTTTTATGGGCGATACCGGCTCTATGATTTTAGGGTTTCTGCTTGCTTTCACCGGCATCTGCTTTATGGATATTTTTATAGATAAAGCCGATCCGATGGTACCTAGGTATTATCTGCAAACAGCACCTGCTATCACCGTGGCTGTACTCATTCTGCCGATGGCGGATACACTGAATGTGATCCTGATACGCCTGAAAAACAAACAATCTCTTTTTGTGGCAGATAAAAACCATGTGCATCATGCATTGCTCGAACTGGGACTTACACACAGACGAAGTTCGTTTTATATTCTGGTCGTTTATCTTGTCATCGTTGGTGTAGCCTATTACCTGCGTCATATCAACGTTAATATTCTGATGGGCATTGTTTTGTCCCTCGGCATGCTGGGAGTTAATATTCCGCGGCTGCTTAAATTGCGGCGTCCCGCGACTCCCGAATAATTTGTTATTTTTGTAACCTTTTTTAACACAGATGAAATTTTATTTTCCCGCCATATCCTTATTGTTTCTGCTACTGGTAACTTCCTGTATTTCAACAAAAGATGTGCGATACCTGCAGCCCAGCGAAAGCCTGGTGATCAATGAAGAAGGGCTGGTTCCCTACAATATTCCGGTGTATCGCATTACCAGAAATGATATTCTAAATTTAAATATTGTGACCACACCCAAAGGGGATGCAGCACAGTTTTATTCGGCGCTCAATACCTCTGCGGAGGGTGGCAACGGCAGTACCATGACAATGCAGGGCGGCAGCGGCTCCGGCTCGGGCGGCAATGTGAACTTTTATTTTAATGGTCTGAAGGTAGATACCAATGGCGATATTAATGTTTTCGGTATCGGCTACATTCATGCAGAAGGCCGCACACTGGATGATATTCAGCAGGAAATTCAGCTTCGGGTAAATGAAAATTTTATTGAAGGAAAATCTCAGGTTCGTCTGAACACAGACGGAATCACCTATTATATTCTGGGCGACGTGGAAAGTGTGGGCATCAGTGGCGAGAAAAAAGCGCATAAAAATACCTTAACACTCACGGAAGCTCTGTCGATTAACGGAGGCTTAAACCGCACGGTGGACCGAACGAATATTGTCATCTACCGCAAACTGCCGGAAGGAATTAAAATAGCGCGCATTGACCTTACCCGCGAAGATGCCATGAACTCACCTTATTTCTGGGTGCAGAACGGCGATGAAATCTTCCTGACCACCCATGCGAAAAATCTTAACGGCTTCGGTAAAGATCCTATCCAGACGCTGACTACCGGTGTTTCAGTCTTAACGACGGCGATGTCTATTTACCTTATTTTAACACGCTTGTAGTATGATTCCCGGAAAAACCAATACAACTGCAACTGCTGTTAAAGAAACCGAAAAACCCGGCTCTTTTGCCATTTTTGATGCGGAGCATTTCCTGCGCCGGATTCTGAGAAACTGGTACTGGTTTGTGCTGATGGGCTTGCTGGGCTACGGCATCGCCTGGTTTTACAGTAAATATTATGCGCAGAGAATATATGCGTCCGCGCTTTCCTTAAGTATATCTAATAACACGGCCAGTTATTTTACGCCAAATCAGTCTATTAATTTCATCTGGGGACAAAGCGGAAATCAGGATGGTGTTTTCCTGAAAAAAATGCTGCTCTCGCGCTCGCATAATGAATATCTGGTAAAACAGCTGGACCTGTTCATTAATTACGCAACCAAAGGCTTAATCAAACAAACCTACCTGGATAAATATGATTCGCCTGTTTTCTTCGAAGTAGACCGCAGTCACGGGCAGCAGGTGGACTATCCGATTACCCTGATTCCGCAGGGAAATGACCGCTACACAGTTGTGCTGCCAGAGGAAGGACATTCTACCTCCGTATATTCTTATGAAACAGAAGGTTTTTCCACCGTGGAGAATTTTCAGCGGCCGGCAGACCGTACTATTAAAGTAAATGAATGGTACACAACGCCCAACTTGAGGTTCCGTCTCATTAAAAACGCACAGCCCAGCCACATTAATTTTGAGAATATTATCATTACGCTTTCCACGGTAAACAGTGCCGTGAACAGTTTGATAAGCACCATTACGGTTGATTTTGATAAAGAGATCAATTCCATCATGATTATCGGAAAGCAGGGTTATAATCTGAATGGTACGGTGAACTTCCTGAATACCTCTGTAAGTGAACTTCAGAAAAAAAGACTGGTGGACCAAAATACGGTCGATAAAAACACGGAACAGTATCTCCTGGATAACCTGTCCAAAATCCGGCGCAAGTTAGATAGCAGCGGTGCCGTGCTGAACAGGATGAAAATCACCGAAGGTCTCTACAACATTAAAGATCGTGATGAAAAGTCACTGGGCCGGATTCGTGAACTGGACGCGAAGAAGGCTGAAATTCTGAGCCAGATCAGCTCCTTAAATACCATCCGGAATACGCTGGCTTCCCAAAACCTGGATCAGTTGATCAACTTAAATGCGGCCGGAGTAGAAGATGGTATGTTCAGCGCGACGGTATCTGAACTTAAAAGCCTCTACGCCAAGCGTCGGGAACTGGCGCAGATTTACACGCCAAACTCAGAACCAATGCGCGAAATCAATCGCCTGATCAGCGAAGCGCGAAACAGTTCGGGCGGATCACTGCGCAATTATTTTAACACCTATCAGTCGCAGCTTGCAAAACTCGACCGGAAAATTGCAGAAGCAAGTATGGACCTGCAGACCTATCCCGAAAAAGAGCGACGTTACCTGGATGCAGAACGCGGTTACAACATGATCGAGGCGACGTACAACACGCTTCTGACCAAACAGAATGAGACGCAGATTCGGGTGGCAACCAACAAATCGGATATTACTGTGATTGACCCGGCCAAGAATTTAGGCCAGGGACCCATTGCTCCCAATATCAATAAAACAAAATACACCATTGTGGGTGGCCTGTTGCTGATTCCGCTGGTATTGCTCGCAATCGGGCAGTTGCTGGACAGCCGCATCCGCAATATACGCGAACTGGTGCAGGCAACGCGGATTCCGTTGCTTGGTGTCGTGGGGCATAGTAGCCACGATAACAATCTTACGGTGCTGGAGCAGCCGCGCTCTTCTGTTTCAGAAGCGTTCCGGGCCATCCGGGCCAACCTGCGCTTTTTGCACAAGGAGGATAAAAAATCCAAAGTCATCTTGCTAACCTCCTCGGTCGGTGGGGAAGGGAAGACCTATGTTTCCATTAATCTGGCTTCGGTGCTGGGCTTAAGCGGAAAGAAAACAATCCTCCTGGGCATGGACTTGCGCAAACCGAAAATTTTCGGTGATTTTAAAATTAATAATAACTACGGCATTTCTAATTATCTGACCGGTGAAGTAGGTATGGATGCGATCATTAATCATACTTCAATTCCGAATCTGCACGTAGCTACTTCGGGGCCTATCCCGCCGAACCCGTCGGAACTGCTGATGAGTGACCGCAGTATTAATTTTATTGCGGAACTCCGGGAACATTATGATTTCATTATCATTGACTCACCGCCGGTAGGACTTGTAGCCGATTCCTTCGAACTGATGAAATATGCTGATGCCAGTATTTATGTGGTGCGCCATGAGTATACGGAAAAGCACATGCTGAAAATGATTGCCGAAAAATATCATAACCATGAAGTAGAAAATTTAGGTCTGGTGTACAACGATTACCAGTCCCGCTCCGCCTCAGGGTATGGCTACGGTTACGGCTATGGCTACGGTTATTTCGAAGAAGATGCTAACTATAAAGAACCTTTCATTATTAAAGTCAGAAATAAAATTAATCATATTCTGGGGCGCAATTGAAGCAGGTAAACGTCCTTCTTTTTAATTTCAGTCATATCATAAATAGCGGAATGCCGCGTTCAAATGCTGAAAAGATTATGCTTTATTACGGGTTTTTAACGATGTTTTAAGAATTTTCTTAACTTAAAATTGTTTTATATTTGCACACCATTCAATGAAATTCCTTGTTACTTCCCACATGCAGAAGAACTTTTTATATTCTTTAATTGCCGTGCTCATCAGTTCGGTTTCTGTTGCCCAGAAACATGAAATTGGTGTTCAGCTGGGAATGAGCAACCTCGTGGGAGATATTGGCAAGACGAATTACGTGCTGCAACGGCCGGTTCTTAGCAATATCCCGGATTACGGAATTCCTTTTTATGGCGGGTTGTTATATAGAATGAACTTTAATCCGTATCAGACTTTGCGGTTCAATATCGGCTACAGCCATATTCAGTTTATTGATGTAACGGCCAAAGAAGAATACCGCCGCAACCGGAAACTGTGGGGAACCAACAGTATTATGGAAGTCGATGCTTTGTTTGAGTATAATTTCTTTCCGGTGAATGATGAGCAGACCGGTATGCTGAGTCCTTATGTATTTGGAGGGCTGGGTGCCATGATTGCCAGCACTCCGCAACTGATTGTGGAAAATGATTTCCGTCGGGTGAACGAGGTCGCGCAGGCGCCACTGACACCGGATGATTTTGAAACGAACATTCGATATCAGTCGGGGAAACAGGTGGCAATAGCCGTTCCTTTCGGTGTCGGTTTGAAATATAAATTTAATTACAACTGGGCGCTCTTCGGAGAGTTTATGTTCCGCCCGACCTTTTCAGATTCCATTGACTACAGTGTAATCGATGGCAATAATGTGAAGGTTTCTTATAATAAAGATATTACCGTGGACGGAAAAAATAAATCCGTCCTCCAGGAAAGTCCGTATCGCGAGGTAGCAGAAGCCCGCACCGCCGATATCCTGAAACAGCGGCAAATCGGCAATACCAATTCCAAAGATTGGGTAAACTCCATTACCCTGGGACTTAGTTATTCATTTGGCCGCCAACCTTGTTATTGCAATTAATAGAATGCAGTCTATCAAAGAAAATCTCCAGCTTGACCTTTTACCACAGCACGTAGCCATTATTATGGATGGAAACGGGCGGTGGGCAAAATCCCGCGGACGCGAAAGAACGTTCGGGCATCGCCATGCGATTCAGGCTGTGCGTAATGCTGTGAACGCCTGTAACGAAATCGGCATTCCGTACCTTACTTTATACACCTTCTCGTCCGAAAACTGGAACCGGCCCGATGATGAGGTGAATACCCTGATGAGCCTGATCTCCGAAACTCTGCTACTGGAAGCTGAAGATATTTTCAGCAAAGGGCTGCGCATGCACGTGATCGGCGATATGCAGAAACTTCCGCCGTTGGTGCGCGAACAACTGGGGCAACTCGTCGAGATTACCAAAAACAATACACGCGGAAACCTGGTGCTGGCGTTAAGCTACGGTTCACAGTATGAAATTCTGAGCGCCGTAAAACAAATCGGTGCCAAACTGAAGAGTGGTGAACTGCAGGAAGAAGATGTTACGGAAAAGATCTTTGAGGAGCATTTATATACCCGCGATTTTCCGCCGGTGGATTTGCTGATCCGGACCAGCGGCGAAGTGCGGCTGAGTAATTTCCTGCTGTGGCAGCTGGCGTATGCCGAACTCCAGTTTCTGGATATTCTGTGGCCGGACTTCGGGAAAGAGGATTTCTTCCAGTGTATTTATAACTATCAGAATAAAGAGCGGCGCTTCGGGAAAATCAGCGAACAGCTCGGGGAATCCTAAATTAAATATTAAAAGAATAGTACCAAGATAAAAGATGAAGTTTAAATTCTTACCCATTATTATGTTTGTGGCATCGGCGCATTTTTATGGCCAGGTAGCGCCCGAACAGCCTCAGGAAAATACGTCCGTTGTCATGCAGAGCGGAAACGGCACCTACATCCTGAAAGATATCGTCATCGATGGGGTAAAAAAATACTCACCTGCGCAAATCCTGCGTTTCACCGGACTTAGCAAAAATGAACCGCTGGAAATTCCGGGTCAGAAAATCAGTAACGCCATCAAAAAACTTTGGGACCAGCAGGCTTTCTCGGAGGTGGCAGTTTATGTTCAGAGCATTGAAGGTGATCAGGTCGTGCTGCGTTTCAATCTGGAAGACCTGAAAGAACTCGGTGAGGTGAAATTTACCGGGAAAGGAATTGGGAAGTCTAAAAATGAAAAGCTGGCCAAGGATAATAACCTGAAGCCGGGTACCAAGATCACACAGAATCTTGTTTCCACGCTGAAGCATAATATTCCGCAGGAGTATATTAAAAAAGGATATGCTGATGCGAAAATCACCATTGAAGATAAGGTAAATGCTGCCGATCCTGAAATGGTGGATTGGGTGATCAATGTGGATAAAGGCAAGCGGATAAAAATCAGCCACATTGAATTTGAAGGAAATGAAAGTGTGTCCGACCGCAAATTGCGCAAGAAAGGATTTAAAGACACAAAACAAAAAAGGTTTGGTATCGGTGGAATCCTGAAACCATCTAAATTTATTCCTGAAAAATACGAAGCAGATAAGAATAATCTCATCGATTACTACCGTTCGCTTGGTTTCCGTGATGCGAAAATCGTTTCCGATTCCGTGTGGAGAAATCAGAAGAATAATTACGAAATTAATGTAAAACTCAGCGAAGGAAAACAATACTACATCGGCGATATTACCTTCCTGGGGAACACTGCATATCCAACCGATTTCCTGCAGAAGAGATTAGGCTACAAAACCGGCGATATTTATGATGCTGTAGGTTTCAACAAAAAAGTGGGTGAAGATGGCGGAAAGGATGATGATTCCGATCTGAAATCTCTGTACATGAACAGCGGATATTTATTCTCGAATGTGATCCCGATTGAAAAATCCGTGCAGGGAGATTCCATCAACCTGGAAATCCGTATTCACGAAGGGGAAAAAGCAACCTGGAACCGCGTGACTTGGAGCGGGAACACCACCACTCATGACCACGTGATCCTGCGCTCGCTTCGTACGAAACCGGGCAATCTTTTCGCGAAATCAGATATTAAACGAACGTACTTCGATCTGGCCGGAATGCAGTTTTTCGATCCGCAACAGCTGGGTCAGCAGGTAAACCCGAATCCACAGGATAACACGGTGGATATCCACTGGACGCTCGTTGAGAAAGGTTCCTCACAGGTGCAGTTACAGGCAGGCTACGGTGGGGGCTCGTTTATCGGAACGCTGGGCCTTACCTTTAATAACTTCTCGCTGAAAAACTTCCTGAGGTTCAAAGACTTTAAACCGGTTCCGCAAGGAGACGGGCAAACGCTTTCAATCCAGGCGCAGGCCGGGCAGTTCTTCCAGAACTACGGGATTTCCTTCACGGAGCCGTGGTTATTCGGAACACGTCCAACGGCTTTATCGGTTGGGGTTAACCAGCAATTGGTGCGTTACCGCGATCAGTTCGGCCTTTCCCAGAAACTGAATATCTTCTCCGCCAGTGCCGGACTGAACCGACTGCTGAGATGGCCGGATGATTACTTCTCACTGTACACCGGGATTCAATTTCAGAGCTATGATTTCGAAAACTATCCGTTCCAGTTTGGGAACACGACTGAATATTATGGATCTGCGAAAAACTTTAGCTTTAATGTAGGTTTAAGCCGTAACTCCGCAGGTCTGGATCCCATCTTTCCGACCATGGGTTCCAACGTGGAGGCTTCGGTGAAATTCACGCCGCCTTATTCACTCTTTAGCGATAAGGATTATTCCACCATGGACCAAATGGATAAGTATAAATGGCTGGAATTCTATAAAGTAAAATTAAAAGCCGACGTTTATAACACGGTAGTTGGCAAGCTGGTTCTCCGCAGTACTGCCGAAATGGGCTTTCTGAACGGATATAACAAAGAACTGGGTGCACCGCCGTTTGAGCGTTTCTACGTGGGAGGAACCGGAATGTTTGGTGGACGATATGATGGCCGTGAACTGGTACCGTTAAGAGGGTACGAAAATGCTTCTTCCACCGGAGGAATGCTGGAGGATATTACGCCGTACGGAGGAGCTACGATTTATAACAGATTTGCGCTGGAAATGCGTTATCCTATTTCAATGAACCAAACGGCGAAGATTTATGCCCTGTCTTTTGTTGAAGGCGGGAATGCATATCAGTCTTTCGGATCCTATAATCCTTTCCAGCTGAAGCGTTCGGCAGGTGTGGGTGTGCGTGTGTACATGGGTGCATTCGGGCTTATCGGATTTGACTTTGCGTATGGATTTGATAAAACACTGATGGGCACGGAACCGGCCGGATGGCAGACGCACTTCCTGATGAACCAGTCTCTATAATTTAATTACTATGAAAAAGATTCAGTTTTTCTTTTTAATGTTGCTCGCTTCCCTTTCGCTGTCTGCGCAGAAGATCGGGGTGGTGGATACAGATTATATCCTGAATAAAATGCCGCAGTACAAAGAAGCAGAAGCGCGGCTGAACAATCAGATCACCGGCTGGCAGAATGAAATCCAGGCCTTGCAGAGTGAATACGATAAAAAGAAAAGCACACTGGAAAATGAACGTGTTCTGCTGGTAGGCGATCAGCTGAAACAACGTGAAAAGGAAGTAGATGATCTGGATAAAAGAATCAAGGCCATGCTCAATAACCGCTTCGGAACTCTGGGCGAGGTAAATAATGCACGTTCCAACCTGACGAAGCCTTTTCAGGATCAGATCTGGAATGCAATCCGCACAGTTTCAGAGAAGAACAGCTTGGGCATTATTCTTGATAAAAGCAACAATATTAGCGTGATTTTCCTCGATAAACGCTATGATTATACAGATAAAGTCTTAGATTTGCTGCTGAAGAACGCACCCGCCCGAACCGGAGCTGCTGCTGAAAACCAACAGATTCGCGATGATAAGATGCGGATTATGCAGGCAGAACAAGGAAAAGGTAATGCACAGCAGTCGCAGCAAAGCAGACGGAAAAAGTAAAATAACCAAAACAATTATTAAAACAACCCTATTTCAATTATGAAAAAATTAAGTGTAGTATTCGCAGCAGTGATGATGTTTTTTGCGGCAGGAATTGTAAGCGCGCAGAAAGTGGCATCAATGGATTATGAAGCTGTATTGGCTGCAATGCCCGAAACTAAAAAAATGACCACAGACCTGGATACCTTTACCAAAACGAAAAGTGATGAACTGAATAAGCAAGGGGAAGCCTTCCAGAAAGAAGTTCAGCAATATCAGGCAGAAGGAGCAAAGTTAACAGAAGCACAGAGACAAAGTAAAGAAGCAGAACTGCAGAAAAAGCAACAAAATCTGCAACAGCTGCAGGCTATGGCTCAGAACGACCTGGCACAACGCAGAGATAACGCGGTGAAGCCTATCGTGGAGAAACTGAACAAGGCTGTTGAAAAAGTAGCAAAAGCAAATGGTTTCGATTTCATTATCGATTCTACTGCGCTGATCTACAAGAACGGTCCGGATGCAACTCCGCTGGTTCGCAAAGAACTGGGTCTGTAATCAAAAACAGTTTTAAACCCAAAACCATCCTGATCCGGGATGGTTTTTTTAATTTTGTCCTATGCAGAAAGAATTATCCAGCCAGATGCGGATTCGCTTTAGTGACTGCGATCCCATTGGCCACCTGAATAATGTGAAATATCTGGAGTATATGCTGAATGCCCGCGAAGACCATGTGGAAAGCGGCTATGGCTTTACTTATGAAGAATACACCCGGCAGACCGGTTGCACCTGGATTACCATCCAAAACGAAATAGCGTACCTGAAAGAAGTTCGCTATAACGCTAAAGTAATAGTAACCAGCAAAACCATTGAAATTGGTGATCGCGTGTCAAAAGTGGAATTATTAATGAAAAGTGAAGACGGGCAGACGGTGTATTGCGTGCTGTGGTTAACCGTTATTTACTTTAACATGAAAACCCGCCGCTCGCAGGCGCACCCGCCCGAAACAAAAGCGCTGTTTGAAAAATTCCTGGAAGAAGTTCCGGAGAAACAGTTCAGTGAGCGCGTCGCTTATTTCCGTAAACAAAACAAAACCGCTGTATGAAAACGATTTTAGTAACCGGTGCCAACGGACAACTGGGCAAATGCCTGCAGAAACTTGCGCCGCAATTTGAGCGAAGATATAAGTTTCACTTTGCAGGTTCTGATGAAGTGGACATCACCAATCCGGATTCGATAGAAGAAATATGGCAGGAAATCCGCCCGCAATACTGCATTAATGCTGCTGCCTACACGGCGGTAGATCTTGCCGAGGAAGAGCAGGAAAAAGCCTTTGCGGTGAATGCCGGCGGCGTTGCGAACCTGGCAGAATTCTGCCGGAAGTATCATACCACCCTGATTCACGTCTCAACAGACTACGTGTTCAATGGTGAGTCTGAAATCTCCTACAGCGAGTATAATTTCACCGATCCGCAATCGGTGTATGGTGCGAGCAAACGCGCGGGCGAGGAAGCGGCCCTGGAAATCCAGCCACACACCATTGTCCTAAGAACTTCCTGGCTTTATTCGGAGTTTAATAAAAACTTCCTTAAGTCCATGCTGCATCTCTTCTCCGTTAAAGATGAATTGGGCATTGTGGCAGATCAGTATGGGCAGCCGACCAACGCGAATGACCTGGCGGAAGCCATCATGCAAATCATCGGCAGTGAAAGAAAATCATACGGCATTTTTCATTTTTCCAACAGCAGCGAAACGACCTGGTTTGAATTTGCTACAGCCATCGCAAGGTTGTCGGGATCTAACATTAAAATTAAACCAATTACCACGGCTGACTATCCCACGGCTGCGAAGCGACCGCGGAGAAGCACAATGGCTTTAAATAAAATTGAAGACGCATACGGGATCCAGCCACGCCATTGGGAATATGCGCTGGAAGACTGTCTCGATGAACTAAAAGCGGCCGAAGCATGATACGCCTGTTTTCTTTCCTGATATGCCTCATCAGTAGCTTTACCGCTGCGCAGTCAGTTGCGCTGCTTTCAGTGAAAAAGATGCATGAAAATCAGGATGCCTACCTGTATCGCATCAGTCCGGAAAAAGTGGATCAGGCTGAATATCTTGCCGAACTGGAAGTACGCGGAATTCCCAGTGACGAAGCGGCACTTTTCAGATTGTTTTATAAGGAGGCGAAAACAACCGGTGCCAATTCCTACACGCTTGCACCCAATCTGAGAGACGAAAAAGCTGATTCGGCAGTGGATCCCATGCAGTATCGTGTGCATTTATATTATACCGATCCGGCGGTTTTAAATAAAGAATATAACACGGCTTACGTGCTCAATCCTCTGAACAAGGAACAGCGCTTTTCACTGGATGGGAAAGTAATCCACTTGCCGGCAAAATCTTATGTGCGGATTCCGTTAACGGAAGAAATAGCTACTTTATCCACCCGGAAATTCCTCGGAGCTTCTGTCAAACTAAGAGCGCAGCCCATGCAGGAGGCACTGTATTTCCAGCTTAAAGGTTTTTCAGTTACCACAGGAAACGAGCCGGGCCTGAATTTCTCTTCGTCAGACTTTATCCGGCTGGAAACCTCCTACGCGCAGTTTTTAACGCTGACGTATTCTAAAATTTCAAATTCTCAACCTCATGAAAACTGATATTCTGGCGATTGGCGCCCATCCCGATGATGTGGAATTAGGCTGTGGCGGAACCATTGCTAAAATGGTGGCCGCCGGCAAAATAGTAGCGATTGTGGACCTTACCCGTGGTGAACTCGGTACCCGTGGCACTGATATTACCCGCGCTGCCGAAGCAGCCGAGGCCGCGAAAATTTTGGGCGTTGCGGCCCGTGAAAATCTGAGTATGAAAGATGGCTTTCTGCAGCCGTCGGAAGAGTATCACCTGCGGATTGTACGGATGATCCGCAAATACCAGCCGGAAATCGTTTTGACCAACACGCGCGATGATCGCCACCCGGATCATGCAAAAGCGGCCAAGCTGGTTTCCGATGCGTGCTTTCTCTCGGGTTTAATAAAAATCGAAACCCAGGACGAAGGTCATCCGCAACAGGCATGGCGACCAAAGCATATTTTTAATTTTATTCAATGGAAAAATGTAACACCTGAGTTTGTTATTGATATTTCTGACTACCTCGATAAAAAGATGGAAGCCTGTTTGGCCTACACAACCCAGTTTTATAATCCCGAATCCAAAGAACCTGTAACGCCTATTGCAACCAAGGACTTCCTGGAAAGCCTGACGTATCGCGCGCAGGATCTCGGCCGCTTGTCTGGCGTAACTTATGCGGAAGGCTTCACTTCTGAAAAATTACTGGCCCTCGAAAATTTCGATGGAATTATTTTGTAATATCGCCAAAAGTGCTATATTTGCAATCCTAAACGGTGATTGTAGCTCAGTTGGTTAGAGCGTCGGATTGTGGTTCCGAAGGTCGTGGGTTCGAGACCCATCATTCACCCAGTAAACGCACAAGCTTTGGTTTGTGCGTTTTTTTATTTACTCAAAAATTGAGCAGTTTTCTGTTTGTGATAAAGACTAAATTCAAAGTCTTTTTTTTAGGCTCAATGCAAATTCAAATTTTCTTTCGTTGCGACGTTATTAAATAATGGGGCTTCGTATTTGTCAAAAGCATACGGATCAGCGTTTTATATATTTTATGGTTAATTTTTAAGATAAAATATTTTAGAAAATATTCATTTATTAAGTATTAAAAGCCGTTTTGACTATTTTTCCATAAATATTCTTTTGCAAAGTAAAATAAATATTTTTCATTCTGATATTTTATTAACTTTACGATAAATCATTTGTTGTTTTGAATATTTAATTCACGGATATGAACGATGAAATCACGATCTATACGGTACAACCGGATGAAACTTTAGTCTCCATCGCGCAACGTTATGAAATGACGGAGCCGGAACTGCGCGACTTCCATAATCAGCATTGTCATAAAGTCGGTTTGTTGTGGTTCAGCGGCTTCGTGGGAATTCAAAAAATTGTGGTTCCCAACAATTACAAAAGTCCGTCAGAAAAAGCACGCGAACATAAGCACGCACTGCCGCCGGCGGAGCTCACCGCAGGATTTTATGCCCGGCAGTACAACGTTGCCGAATCTTTTGAAAGTGCCGTTGAAGACACACTACATGTCGATTACACTTTGAACATCGAGCTTGAAGCAGATAAAAGCGAGGCAGATGTTCAGTGGGTGGCTTCGGTACAATGTTTCGATTTTTTAAAAGAGGGTAGTAAACCCGACGATAAAATGAGCGAAATTTCATTGGCCTGTTCAGAAGCAATTGGGGCGATGCCCTTTATGCTTAATAAAAATGGGCAAATGGTACAGATAGCACAGTTTGCAGCACTTTCTGAAAAATTTAAGCAAAAACGCACTGAGCTGGAAGATTTTTTTGTGGGTGAAATTTTCAGCAAGTATCTCGATAAATTTGAGGATTGTTTATTGGATCAAGTCTATTTCGAAAAGCAGTTGTTTTCTACCTTTCTGTACCAGATTCTCTTTTTCGGGGCAAGTGCTTTTCATCGTTCATCTTCTTGGCAAGAGCCATTTTACTTGGTGAAAAATTCCTTTCCGCTGCTTTGTCGTTTTAAGCGGACCGTCGAACTTTTGAGCGATCAGGAAGTTAAGACTGTTTTTTCCGGTCAAAGTACAGAAGAAGTCAGTCTTCAGTCATTACTAACTGGCCGGCGAACGGAGGAAGTTCCCGAGGAAGTACTGACCGGCTTCATTGAGCTAAAATATACTACCCACAGAACCACGAAGCAGTTGCTGGCAGCAGAGGCGGAACTTAGCTTATTTGACGGAGAAGAGTTGTACCGGAAGCAGAAAATAAAATTAACAAAAGTGTAAGTCATGGAATCTTTAAAACAAAGCGGACTCGTGCCGGGAAGTTTCCCACCGGTTCACAGAAGTAATGTCCAAGATCAGGATCCGGAGGAAAGCCTCAGCGATTATGGTGATGAAACGGGCGATGAGGGAGTTGATACCATGGACGATGCTGAGGAAACTGAACCTGAAACTGAGCCGGCTTCTTCAGACGACCGTACGGAAGAGAAGGAAACAGAAGAGAGTGAAAGTTCATCCGGGGAACATAACGGTAAATATTTCGTCGTACAGAAAGGAACTTGCCAGTGCAATCAGGGTTTCAAGTTTCCCAAATTCAAAGTCACCAGCCATCAGAAACATTTCTGGAACGACGCGGAAGGCCAGGCAGATTATCTGGCCGTTACTGAAGACGATTTAACACTGGATCCGCCCGCTGCGCCGTTTGGGCAATGCAAACTAAAACCCAGTTCCGGCGGCTATTTACCCTGCACGTATGCACCTGCCGGCAAGTGGCAGAAGCTTTACGGAAAAGTAAAAGTAATGGGCAAAAGCTGTTTGACGGAAATCTCAGAACTGCAGTGTACGGTAGGGGGAAAGATTACGATTTTCAAACATGGCCAGCAGAGCGAGGCGGGGAAGGGGAATGTAGCAAAGGCAAACGCAAAAGAGCAGGCAATCTATAATCCGGTGCTGGATTTCGAGGAGTTTCAGGAGGAGGTGGAGGATGATTATTCTGCCGATTACCATTAATTTAAATGATCGAAGATGATAGCGGGTACACAGAATCCAATTGTTGGAAAAGATGAATTCTATCAATTCACAGATGCGCGAGATATCTTTAATACTGCTAACGCTACCTTTGTATGGTATATCTGGAAAAAGCAGAAAAGCGGCAAATGGATTAATATTACAGGAGAAACTCCCAAAATGGGCCAAAAGGTATCATATAATTTTGGGCAGAAAGTAGTAGGAACCGAATTTAAA
Organism: Kaistella sp.; assembly: GCA_032057205.1. Lineage (GTDB taxonomy): Bacteria > Bacteroidota > Bacteroidia > Flavobacteriales > Weeksellaceae > Kaistella. Next base: position 7,930 of record DAMCFT010000001.1, on the reverse strand, counting down.
CTGCAGGTTTATAAGGCAACAAAGAAAGTATTGTCTCAAGAGTTCCAAGCAAAACTCGCCGATGAGATAGTCGTAGTTCCGTCCAGCAGCCATGTGCCAAAGATTACTAAAGTAGTATTGTTTAACCGCGGCGCCAAGGATCCGAACAAAGCCAGTTACCGTGATACATTGGTAGCCAGAGCGTATTGCGTCACCATGTTTAACCAGGAAGTTGAGTTTCATCTGTGGGAAGATGATGCTCCCGGCGGAGGTCACCATTCTACCATCAATAAAAATAATCAGTTGCCTCAGGCTTTTAAGGCGAAGGTCAATGAAAAAGGGATTGCAGAAGTAAAAATATCACTGCTGTCAAACGCTGCAGTTTTAAAAGCAATCGCCAACAAATACATGATGCACGGTTACAAAGACGAAGGTGCTAACCACGAGTATTATGTAACAGCAAGTTATGCAGGCAAAATTCAGAAGGCCAGCCAGGTTAACGTGGATGTCGCAAATCCAGATTATAAAATAAAACCAAAAGAGAATTCTCCTAAGTTTCCTGCTACCTCGGTCAGTAAGACCAAAACGCAAGCAGACCCCAAAGGAGAAGTTACGAATGCTTATTTTGTAAATGATAAGAATGAGAAACTTTCACGAGTCGCAGTAGGCCATCATGTAAAAGTTTTGATTAAATCAAAAAATCTCGTGGGCAAATATATACAGTATGTGGTATGGGAGCAAGATATCGGATGGCCGGATGAAATCTTCCGAAGCGGCAAAATTAAAATTCCGGGTGATCTTTGCGTTACAGGAGGTTTTCCGATTACTGAAAAACTTTTCAAAAAAGGGATCGATTCACCTTTTTCCGATTCTGATTCCAAAAAACAAGACTATTTTCTGGAAATTATTGTATTAGATTCTACCGCAGAATCTAAGAAGTTTGGACTGGATGACAAAGCGGGACAGCCGATGGAAGTGGTGAGGAGCGCGGCGAAGGTGGAAAAAACAAAAGTGCCACCATCTGCTAATTGTGGTGAAAAATACTGTATTAAAAAAGGTGACAAAAATGAATTGATTAGAGAAATAAATATTCGCTTAGCAGGTTTTGGTGGTAATGTTCCAACTGATGAATTTACGGATAGAACAGAAAAAATGATAAAGCAATTTCAGCGCGATTATATGAAAGTTCCTGAAACTGGGAAAGTTTGTGGGAATGTTTTAAGAGCGATTGATAACTTTCAAAGTAAATATACAGTTGATTTTGCTGAAGTAAAATGTAAATGCAGGAAATGTACGGGATTTGGTGATGGAAGTAATAAAAGTAAATATTTGAAAGGGAATACTGAAGCTTATCACAGATATGAATATCCGGGAATTCACAGATCTTTACTTTCTTCCATTCGAAGTGTTAAGTTCTATTTATCTAAAGATGGAAGATATACATTTAATAAAGTAAATTCAGGATATAGATGTAGATTCCATCCAGAATATTTGAAAAAACCGACGACAAACCATATGGGTAAGGCCTTAGATTTACATTTTAATAATAAAAATGGCAGGACTAAGGAAATAGCGGATATGGAAATTATTAGAAAAGATATTTTCAACAAATACATAGGGGCGAAATGGGATTGGAAAGAACGAAATATTTTTAATTTAGAATCTACAAGAGTTGGTGCGACAACATGGGTTCACTATGATGTGAGAGAGTTTGATTCAATATATCTGGAAAACAAATTTTTTGTCAATAATCTATCTGATTTAAATGGAAAAAGTATTGTTGAGTTAGCATTAGAATTAGGTTTTGGAAATACTTGTGCATGTTGGGGGAAGAGCACTGCGAAATCTCAAGACTACGATACGGCTAAAAAAGACAAAAAATATAAATGGTCTCACACTGAATTTGGAAATATTATTGCAAAAGAAGAATCCGGCGATAATTATAACATTTGTAATAAGACCAAAGGTGGGCTAAAAATAATTCGTGATGTAAAAGTTGTTGAACTAACCATAAAAGAGATTCAACAAAAACAAAAAGAAAGAGATCTTTTTGCTGTTGGCCGATATCAGCTTATCCCTGACACCCTTATCGCAGCTGTTAAAAATTTAGGACTCGATGGCGATGATAAACTGGATGAAGAAATGCAAGATAAAATTTTTGATGAATATCTTATCAAAATAAAAAGGCCGAAAATCATCGCTTATCTTGAGGGAAATGGAACTGTTGAAGACGCAATGTATTCCTCGGCTCAGGAATGGGCAAGTATCGGCGTTGAGAAAGGCAAACGAATAAGTGATAAAATAAAAAAAGATAAAAATGGTAAAATTGTTTCGAGAACTACCAGATATGCACAAGGTGGAGAATCATATTATGCAAATGACGGTCTAAATAAATCTCACATTAGTCCTGAACAAATTAAAAGAGCTCTCATAAATTCAAAAAATGCGAACAAATAAATTTTATATTATAGTAATTCTTTCTCTAATAGGATGTAAAAAGAACGATGTAAACGCTATAAAAGCGACAACAGAAAAAACTTTTCCTCATCAAAGAATCGATAGTGTAGCTATTGATCATTTTAATAATGATACTCAAGTAGTCGATACTTCATTTGTTATTAGTTGTGGTTCTGGATGTGCGATGACATACATCGCTAAAAGTATTGTAAGAAATGCATCTTCAGTCAAAGTAGAATTTGAAGTGGAGATGTATGTCGATGAAAGGCTCTCTGACACATATAATGAGACATATGTCTTTTATTATAACAATTCGCACGAAATTATCAAAATTCAAAAGCAGGGCGAAAATGAAAATATATTGGAAAACTCATTACCCGCAGCCCGCGACGCATTTATAAAATTTGGGGCCGGCCTAAATAGAAAAAATGACGATACCAATACTTTATCTAATGAGAGTGATTTAAACTTACCATTTAATAGAAGAACAGACCCCAAATCAGTACGATACACTTTACTCAGTACAGATTCTATACAAGGAATACAAAAATTCAAGTGTGACTCAGAAGAATTAAGATATGTGCCACTACCTAAAAAAGGAAATATTACTGTTATTTTAGTGCCTCAAGATTGTGGGGACTTTGAGTATCGATATTATCTCCTTACACTAAAAAATAATGTTGTAATGGATAATTTATATGTTGAGGGAGAATGGTATGAGCCAGATGCTGAAAACGATAAGGAAACTACAATGTTTTCAATTGATAAAAATTACAATATTTTAGTTAAAACTTCCAACATTCAAAATTCTACATCAGCAAATTATATCATATCTGAAACCGGAAAAATTGTTAAGAAATAGTTGTTTAGCTTAGAAACAGTAAACGTGTCCTCATGCAGATAGAAATCCCTCAAGCCTATGAAATAGAAAGTTATCTTCATAGGACTTGGGATATTTTCAATTCTGGTGATTATCTTATCAAGAAAAAATGAAGAATTTAAATCACAGTACATTCAATGTCAAATGCAACTTTAAGTATGGGGCTGAATGTCCGCAAGACTACGCATGCGAGGGTGAGTATTACATAACTGTAAAAGATAATGTTCTGCATGCCACCGGCAAATGCGACGAAGACGATACCCATGATTTCTATATAAAACTTAAAAACGGCAAATACTACATCAAAAGCAAGCGCTTTCTCAATCAGGATTGGCAGCAACTCACTAAAGACTAACAGTAAGTCAAATTAGTTTTCGTTAAAGAACTGCAATACTTTGGTGCCTAACCAAACCATCTCGCTTCCACAAAAAATCCGGCCTGCCTTCAGCAAACCGGATTTCGTTTTATCTTAAATTTCGTCGTCGGACTCCAGGGTGTAGGAGCGGGCGCGGAAATCTTTGTCGTGCTTTTCAGAGATTACATCTTCGCCCTTCTGGCTGATGATAAACTCGGTCGACTCGCGGAACATCTCTTCAAACGTGCGGAAGTCTTCTTTGTACAGGTAAATTTTGTGTTTCTCAAAACTGGCTTCACCGTTCTCGCCAAAATGTTTCTTGCTCTCGGTTATCGTCAGATAATAATCTCCTGCTTTGGTTTCGCGCACATCAAAGAAATAGGTTCGGCGGCCGGCTTTCAGCACTTTGGTAAAGATTTCATTTTCGTGGCGTTCCTTATAATCACTCATGGTGTCACTGTTTTTTGAAAAAGTTGTGTAACAAATATATAAGAATTCTTTCAACTGAAAAACTAATTTTCAATTATTTGCGCGGAAACTGATTTATTGCTAACAATTATGCATTTACTTCAGCAATCTGATTATCTACCGGTGTGAGGTTCAGGATTTTATCGGCGTGTTTCGCGCTGCTCGCCCGGTGCGTAATAATGATGGATGTGCAGTTGGTGATTTCACGCGCAATGTTTTGCAAAATGTTTTCTTCCGTTTCGGTATCCAGCGCCGAGAGTGAATCATCAAACACCAGAATATTAGGTTTCTTAATTAAAGCTCGTGCGATACAAAGCCTTTGCTTCTGGCCACCGGAAAGCATTACCCCGCGTTCGCCGACCATGGTTTTATACTGCTCGCGGAAACCCATGATATTTTTATGCACATCGGCTTTCTTCGCATATTCTTCCACTTCTTTCAATGTCGGATTGTCAATCGCAAAGCCGATATTGTGTTCAATGGTATCCGAGAAAAGGAAACTTTCCTGCGGAATATAGCCCAGGTGGTCGCGGTACAGTTCCAGATTATGGTCCTTCAGGTTTTTACCATCGATGAGGATTTCGCCTTCTGTAGGGTCAATCAGCCGGCACAGTAATAAAGCTATCGTGGATTTCCCGCTGCCCGTTTTCCCCATAATAGCCAGCGTTTTCCCGGCTTCTATTTTAAAACTTAAGTTATCCAGCGCGCGGATACCGGTGTTCGGATAGACATAGGAAACATTCCGGAATTCAATGTCACCTTTGATCGGGTACACCTCATGATTGGTATTCACGATTTCAGACTTCATATCCAGAAATTCATTGATTCGCGACATCGAAGCTTCCGCCCTTTGGTTCACTGAAGTCACCCAGCCCACCATCGAGAAAGGAAATATCAGGATATTGATGTATAAAAAGAAATCCGCAATCTTTCCGACCGATAAAACGCCGGCCATGTATTTATTCCCGCCAATCAGCAGAATAATAACGTTCAGCAAACCAACAACCAAAAGGATAATGGTAAAGAAATACGCTTCGGTTTTCGCCAGATCCAGTGCTTTGTCCTGATAGTCGCGAATCCGCGTTCCGTAGTTTTTACTGATGTATTTTTCACGCGCAAAAAACTTCACCACCCGAATGCCCGAAAAACTGTCCTGCACGAAAGTTGAAATCGCAGACTGGCTCTTCTGCATAATCTTGGACTTGCGGTTGATGATCGAGCTTACCTTATAAATCACAAAAGACAAAATCGGCAACGGCAACAGCGACCACAGGGTCATCTGCACATCTGTCTTCAGCATATACACTGCCGTGATAATCAGAAGAATCAGCAGGTTGACCACGTACATCACGCCCGGCCCCAGATACATCCGCACGGCTACAATATCTTCGCTCAGCCGGTTCATCAGATCCCCGATGGTCGTTTTCTTAAAATCCGTCAGCGAAAGATTTTGATAATGCTCATAAATTTTATTTTTAAGTTCGTATTCAATACGCCGGGAAGCCACAATAATCGTTTGCCGCATCATAAACGTGAAAAAACCGGTAGCCAGTGACGAGCCGACGATAATCGCCACGTAAATCAGCACCTGGCGGTTAAAACCCAAGGCGCCGTTGCGGGAAATTTCATCCACTGATTTACCGACAAACTGAACTTTATAAATATTAAAAAAGTTACTGGCAATAATGAAGAGAAACCCCCAGAATAGTAGCATCCGGTGTTTCCAGAAATAAGGGTTTAGGGTTTTTAATGCATTCATAAACAAGAAAAAGCAGCAGCCGGAAAGAGTTTTGCAGTGCTGCCACAAAAATACAAAAACGATTTAAGACGCCTGAAACCGCGCCGCACCGGAAGTTGCAAAAATCGAACCGCCCGCGCGCTGCCTGTTACAATTTTATTATCTTTGCACCCACAAAAAGCTCTTTGAAATGTTAGGAAGAAGACAAATCCGCGAAAAGGTAGTAGAAGCATTGTACGCCTATTATCAGAACCCGATCAAATACGATGTACTCGAGAAAAACATGTTTAATGAAATCGATAAGATTTATCATCTGTACATCTATCAGCTCAACTTTCTGGTGGCGCTGAAAGACCTTGCTGAAAAGCAGATTGAAATCGGGAAAAACAAATACTTCAAAACCGACCGCGAACTCAATCCGAACCAGAAGTTTATCAACAATCAGGTCTTGCTGAAAATTGAGGAGAATGATGAACGGTTGTCTTTCACTTCCAAACACCAGGAACTGAAATGGGATGTGTATGACGAGCTGCTCGTGAAAACCTTCCAGCGCATGACAGCCGGGAAACGGTACCAGGACTTTATGAATGAAGAAGGGTATTCATTCGAGGAAGACCAAAAATTCATCGGGAAATTGTTTTTGCGTTACATTGCCGAAAACGAAGATTTCCATGACCATGTGGAAGCTAAGGAACTGAGCTGGGCTGATGATTTCCATATCTCCAACTCGATGATCCAGAAAACGATTGGTTTCTTCCGTGAAAATGAGCCGAGCCATACTTTAATTAAAATGATTAAAGATGAGCAGGACCGCGAGTTCGCCCGCAAACTGCTGAAGGAATCACTCAACCATTGGGAGGAAATTGAAAAGAAATTGGAAGAACGCCTCGAGAACTGGGATTTGGAAAGGGTCTCCCTGCTGGATAAAATTATTCTGGTCGCGGCAATTGCCGAGCTGGATTATTTCCCGCTCACGCCGGCACGGGTAATTATTAACGAATACATTGAAATCTCAAAAGTATTCTCCACCGATCGTTCGAATATTTTCATCAATGGGATCCTGGATAAATATACCCGCGATATCAACAGAAATTAACCAACCATACTATGAAAAATTTACTGAAAGTAACCCCGCTGGCCGTTTTTATGATGCTGGCTTCCTGCACCAAAGACCAGTCTGCTGATCAGTTGGTCACAGAAGAGAGTACCGTTGTACAGGATCAGACAGCACAGGATGCTGTTGTAGCAGAAATCCCTGAAGGTGCTGAAGCACAAGCACCTGCCGGGCCTCTTACCACTGTTGCTCTTTCGGAAGCGCAGTTCGACTTTGGCAAAATCAAAAAAGGAGAACAAAAAGAACACATTTACGAAATTACGAACACCGGTGATCAGCCGCTGATTATTTCCAATGTGGAACCAACCTGCGGATGCACCGTGCCGGAATATACCAAAGAACCGGTGATGCCGGGCAAAAAAGCGAAGATCACGCTGAACTTCGATTCCTCCAGCTTCGAAGGTCTGGTGAACAAACAGGCAAAAGTATTTGCCAATGTGGAGCGCAATCCGATTATGCTGTCTTTCACGGCTGATATTCAACCTTAATTTAAATAATTTATGCTTACTATATTTTTACAGGCCGGTCCGCCGGAAGCTTCTATGACACCGACATTGGTCATGATTGGCTTAATGTTCGTCGGGTTTTATTTTCTGATGATTCGTCCGCAAAGCAAAAAAGCCAAGCTTGAAAAGAATTTTCAGGAATCACTGAAGGTAGGAAGCCGGGTCGTAACCACCTCAGGTTTGCACGGCCGTGTGGCGCAAATTCTGGACGACAGTGTCATTATTGAAACCTTGTCCGGGAAGCTAAAGTTTGAAAAAGCAGCTATTTCCCAGGATTTCACCAAACAGCGTTATCCGGAAGCAGAAGCAGAGAAGAAATAAGATTTCGCTTTAAATAACTGAAGAGCCGTTGCCTATTGCAGCGGCTCTTGTTTTTATGGTAATGTGGTCAAAAATAGTTGGTGTTTTTGACAAAAATAATTCGTAATATTTG